>CAVYOT010000021.1:0-178492 GCA_963770115.1 uncultured Actinomycetota bacterium | reverse complement strand
CCGCCGCCGAGGCCGACGGCGTGCGCGCGGGCAACGTCGTGGCCGTGCGACTCGCCGCGGGGGAGGACCGGCACCGGGAGTCGTTCGCCGTGGTGCTCGAGTCGCGCAAGGCGGGCGACGCCGACGCCGAGCGCGCGATCGACAAGGACGTGACGCGGCGCGTGCTGTCGGCGGTCGGGGTGCGTCCGGCCGAGGTGGTGGTGCTGCCACCGGGAAGCCTGCCCAAGACCCCGTCGGGCAAGCTGCGCCGCGCGGCGACCGGTGAGATTCTGCGGAGTACAGCGCCCGGGCGGTGATCGCCATGTGCGTCGGCGGCGCGGTGCGGTCGGGTCCGCGCAAACGACGTGGTTGGGCGCACCGGCGTCCGGACGGGGGTGCAGCCACCACGACGTCCGTGCGGCGGCGGGCGGGTCAGCCGGAGAGCGCGTGGAAGCGGTTCTGCGTGGGCTCCAGGCCGTCGGTCAGGAGGGCCTCGGTGGCGTCGGCGGCGAGGTCGACCGTGAACTCCAGCTCCTTGCGCTCCGCGGCGGAGAAGCGTTTGAGCACGTAATCGGCCGGGTCCTGGCGGCCCGGCGGACGCCCGATGCCGAAGCGGACCCGCAGATAGTCCTTCGTGCCCAGCGACGCGCTGATCGAGCGCAGCCCGTTGTGCCCGCCCTCGCCGCCGCCCAGCTTCAGCCGGACGACGCCGAAGGCGAGATCGAGATCGTCGTGCACCACGACCAGCTCGCCGCCGAAGTACTTCACCAGGCCCGCCACCGGCCCACCGGACAGGTTCATGTACGTGCGCGGCTTGGCCAGCACCACCCGCCGCCCGGCGAGGCGGGCTTCCAGGACGTCGGCGTTGGACCGGTGCCGGGAGAAGCGCCCGCCCCGCGCCCGCGCGGCGAGCAGCTCGACCACGCGGAAGCCGACGTTGTGACGAGTCTCGGCGTACTCGGGGCCCGGGTTGCCGAGCCCGACCACCAGGGCGGGGCCCGGCATTGCGGTCACTCCTCCTCGTCGGCCGCGGGCTCTTCGGTGGGAGTCTCGGCCTCGGCGGGCTCGCCCGCGTCGGCTTCGGTCGCCGCCACGACGTTGACGATGAGCTGCTCGGGGTCGCCGCGCAGCTCCGTGTTGGCGGGCAGCGTGATATGGCGCGCGAGGATCTGCGTGCCGACCTCGGTGCCCTCGACGGAGACCTCGATCTGCTCGGGGATGCTCGAGACGTCCGCCTCCACCTCGAGGGTGTTCAGCTCCTGGGTGACCAGGGTGCCGGGCACGGCATCGCCGGTGATGACCACGGCGACCTCGACCACCACCTTCTCCCCGCGGCGGATCACGAGCAGGTCGACGTGCTCGATGTAGGGCCGGATCGGGTGCGCGACGACGGTCTTGGTGAGTGCGAGCTGCGGGCTGCCCGCGATGTCGATCGTCAGCACGGCGTTGCGGCCCTGGTCGCGGACGATGCGCTTGAACTCCAGCTCCGGCAGCGCCAGGTGCTGCGGGTCGGTGCCGTGCCCGTACAGGACGGCGGGGATCTTGCCTGCGCGCCGCGCGCGACGGGCGGCGCCCTTGCCGAACTCCGTGCGGGTCTCGGCGACGATGTGGGCCTCGGCCACGGTGGACACTCCTCGTTGTGCGTGGGGTGGACGCGCGGCGAGGGCACCGGGTTTGGGCCGGGCCACGTCGATCACGGCGGGCCGATACAGCACCCGCCCTCGCCGCGGAACTGTCGACCACGATACGCGACGGCCACCGGCCACCCGCCGTCCGGGCCGAACCTGTGGACAACCTTGTGGGCATGTGGACAACCCGACCCCCATCACGACGGCGTCGCCGTGCGTGATCGACCCCGGCGTAGGCTCGGCGGTGGTCAAGGCCGGGGAGGTGATCGTGTACCGGCACGACAGGCTCGATGAGACGTCCCGTACCGACCGTTCGGCGCACGCAACGCCGGACGGGCCTGGACGCTTGACGGCATCCGGGGCACGGTGTACGCGATGAGCTCGGACACCGGCAACCCTCGCCAGCGCACGGTCGCGGAGCTGCTCGCCGCGCACGGCGACGGGGCCACCACCGGACGACGCGCCCGTCGGCGTGCGGCCGAGGATCCGGCAGGTGCCGGTCAGGTCACGGACGGGGCAGCAGGGCCGCCCGGTGTCGCGGCAGTCGGTGGAAACGGCGCTCCGTTCAGCGGCGCTCAC
This sequence comes from uncultured Actinomycetota bacterium, assembly GCA_963770115.1. Taxonomy (GTDB): domain Bacteria; phylum Actinomycetota; class Actinomycetes; order Mycobacteriales; family Pseudonocardiaceae; genus Pseudonocardia. Next base: position 176,306 of record CAVYOT010000021.1, on the reverse strand, counting down.
GCAGACAGCCCCGACGTCCGCGGCGCCACCTGGGGAAATGGCTCCCCGGCGGAGGGAGCCACCGCAGGCTACGCGAACGGGAGCGGCGCATCGGCCCCGCAGGGGAACGGCGCCGACCGCCCGGCCGGTTACCTCAGCGGCGCCGCCGAGGGCCGCCCCGCCGGGTACCCGGGCGGGGGCGGACCGGGCACCGCATCCGGGAACGGCGCGTCGCGTCGCACCGGCTACGTGAACGGAGCCGTGAACGGCGCCGTGGAGGTCCGCAACGGAGGCGCCCCCGCAGCAGCGGGCAACGGCGCGGAGTACGCCACCGGGACCGGACCGGGAAGCGCGGGCCACGCGAACGGGGCTGGACCTTCCGCCGGACAGGCGGGCGCGGGTTACGCGAGCGGGACTGGACCCGCACGACCGGGAAGCGCGGGCTACGCGAACGGCGCCGGATCGGGAAGCGCATCCGCGACGGCGGACGCCAACGGGTCCCCGCACGCGAACGGAGGCGGCCCCGGCGGCCCGCCCGGGAACGGCGCCCCCTACGGAAGCGCGCCTGCGGGCGTCGACCCGCGCCCGGCGTCGCCCAGGCCGCGGCGCAGCACCGGCGTAGCCGCCGACGTCGCCGCCTACACCCAGCACCCCGACAGCGACGCCCCGTTCGTCAACGGCGGCGCGATCTACGCCGACACCGAGACGGCGTCCAGCCCCGGGTCGTGGGGCGGGTCCGACGAGCAGGTCGACGGTCGCCCGGCCTCCCGCATCGGGGAGCCGTGGTCGCCGCCCTCCGCCGACGAGAGCCGTGCGCGCCCCACCGAGCAGATGCCCCGCCTGCGGTCGGATCGCACGACGATGCTCGACCCCGGGAAGACCGGCCCCATCGAGATCCGGCCCCCGCAGGACGACGACGGCGGCCCGGCGACGGCCGTCGGCCTCGCACCGGCGGGCGCCGAGGGCTGGCACCGCGAGCGCACGTCCCGGCGCGCCGCCCGTGACGGTGGGCCCCCCGTGATGGCGGCCGTCGACCCCGACGGCCTTGACGACGACGCCGTCGACCACCCCGCGGGCCTGCCCGCCCAGGCGGGGCGGCGCGGACGCCCGCCCGCCCAGGCCTCCACGGGCCAGGCGTGGGCGGCCGTCGTGGCCCAGTGGATCGCGGGGGCGATCGGCGGCGCGGCGCTCTGGGTCGGGTTCCGCTTCCTGTGGCGGGATCTGCCGGTCGTGGCGCTGGCGGCCGCCGTGCTCGTCACCGTCGGCCTCGTGCTCGTCGTGCGCGCCCTCATGCGCAACGACGACCGCCGCACCACCCTGTTCGCCGTGCTCGTCGGCCTGCTGCTGACCGTGTCACCGGCGATCCTCGTCCTGCTCGGGCGGTGACGTCCGGTGCGGCCAAGCCCCGGCCCGCCCGTCGCGCTGTCGACGGCCTCGGTGTACCCCGAGCCCACGGCCGCCGGGTTCGCGCTGGCGGCGGAGCTGGGCTACGACGGCGTCGAGCTGATGGTCTGGACCGATCCGTTGAGCCAGGACGTCGCCGCGGTGGGCCGCCTCGCCGAGCGGCACGGTGTGCCGGTGATGGCCGTGCACGCGCCCTGCCTGGCCGTCACCCAGCGCGTCTGGGGCGCTGATCCGATCGGCCGGATCCGCCGGTCGGTCGCGGCCGCCGAGCGGCTGGGAGCCACCACGGTGGTGCTGCACCCGCCGTTCCGCTGGCAGCGCCGCTACGCCGCGCAGTTCGCCGACGAGGTGGCGCGCGCGGGGGAGGCCGCCGGGATCGTGCTCGCGGTCGAGAACATGTTCCCGGTGGTGCGCGGCCGGATGCGCGCCGTGCCCTACGAACCCGGTTATGACCCCACCGAGGTCGGACACAAGCACTACACGCTGGATCTCTCCCACACCGCCGCGGCGGGCGACGACGCGCTGGCCATGCTCGACCGGATGGGCACGGGCCTGCGCCACCTGCACCTCGCCGACGGCAGCGGCAGCCCCCACGACGAGCATCTCGTGCCCGGCCGCGGCACCCAGCCCTGCGCCGAGATCCTGCAGCGTCTGGCCGATGCGCGCTTCGACGGCATCGTCGTCGCCGAGATCAGCACCCGGCGCAGCCGCACCCGCTACGAGCGCGCGGAACTCCTGGCCGAGTCGTTGCTGTTCGCCCGGCTGAACCTCGAGCCGACGGCCCGACCGCCCCGCGAGGTGGCGCGTCCCACGGTGTGAACCGGGCGGCGGGATGCTAGGCAGAGATCATGCAGGCAGGACCGACCACGCAGGGCGTCGACACACCCCCGTTCCGCGCCGCGGTCGCCATCGACCCGCTCGGGGACGGCCGCTACGCCGCCGATCTGGGCGACCGCTGGACCGTCGGGCCCAAGGCCCACGGCGGCCTGCTGCTCGTGCTGCTCGCCCGCGCCGCGCTGGCCCGCCTCGACGCGGACGCGCCCGGCGTCGCCCCCGAGCCGCTCGCGGTGGCGGCCGACTTCCTGCGCGCCCCCGATCCCGGGCCGGTCACCCTGACCACCGAGGTGCTCAAGACCGGCCGCACGGCGTCCGTCGTCGGCGTCCGGATGCACCAGGACAACCGGCTCATGCTGGCGGCGTCGGTGACGGCCGGGCAGCTCCCCGCCGACGAGCCGCGCTGGTGGAACCTGCCCGACCAGCCCGCCGAGCCGCCCGCCGACGCGATCGACCCGGCGGCGGGCAGCACCGTGTTCGGGCTCGCCGGATCCTGCGACCTGCGTTTCGACGCCGCGACGCTCGCGTTCGCCCGCCGGGAGCAGGCGCCGCCCGTGCTGCGCGGCTGGGCGCGCACCCGCGACGAGCCGGTCGACGTCCTGTTCGCCCTGCTGGCGGGCGACATCCTGCCGCCGACCGTCTTCAACCTCGGCGGCCAGATGGGCTGGGCGCCCACCGTGCAGCTCACCGCGCTGCTGCGGGGCCGCCCCGCCCCCGGGTGGCTGCGGATCAGCTCGCGCGCCGACGTCGTCGCCGGTCCCTGGTTCGACGAGGACGTGGCCGTGGTCGACGCCGCCGGTCGGCTGATCTGCCAGGCACGCCAGCTCGCGCTCGCCCCGCGGGTCTAGCCTCGCGGCATGGGCGTTGTCGCGGTCCTGGGTGCGGGCAAGATCGGTGAGGCGCTGTTGGCGGGGCTGCTCGCCGCGGGCCGCACCGCCGACGAACTGGTGTTCACCGAGCGGCATCCCGAGCGCGCGGCCGAGCTGACCGCGCGGCACGGGGTGGCGGCCGTCGATGTCGCCACCGCGGGCGCGCGGGCCGAGGTCATCGTCGTCGCCGTGAAGCCGCAGGACATCGCACCCGTCCTCACCGAGCTCGCCACCGTCCTGCGGGAGGGCACGCTGGTCGTCACCTTGTGTGCAGGGCTGCCCATCGCCCTGTTCGAGGGAGCGCTGCCGCCCGGCACCCCCGTCGTGCGGGTCATGCCGAACACACCGATGCTGGTCGGCGAGGCGATGAGCGCCATGTCGCCGGGCAGCCACGCCACCCCCGAGCAGCTCGCCGTCGTCGAGAAGATGCTCGCCTCCGTCGGACGCGTCGTGCAGGTGCCGGAGTCGCAGCAGGACGCGGTGACCGCCCTGTCCGGCTCCGGTCCGGCGTACTTCTTCTTCCTGGTCGAGGCCATGATCGACGCCGGGATCCTGCTCGGCCTCCCGCGCACCGTCGTCTCCGAGCTGATCGTCCAGTCCGCCTACGGCGCGGCCCGGATGCTGCGCGAGTCCGCCGACCATCCGGTGCTCCTGCGCGAGGCCGTCACGTCCCCGGCGGGCACGACGATCGCCGCGATCCGCGAGCTGGAACGCCACGGCGTGCGGGCCGCGCTGCTGGATGCGATCGAGGCCGCGCGCGACCGCTCCGCCGAGCTGGGTCGCGCCGCGCAGCAGGCCTAAACCCGATCGGACGACGCCGCTCACTCCGACGCGCGCCTTTATGCCCCGGTCAGGTCCGGCCGCCGGTCGTCCTCGTCACAACGGCACCGCTAGACTCAGCGGGAACATTCGGCGAGAAAGCGGTGAGCGGATGGCTACTGAGCCCGAGATCCACCTCGCCCAGGTCCAGTTCCTGACGGTGGCCGAGGTCGCGGCGATGATGCGCGTGTCCAAGATGACCGTCTACCGCCTCGTCCACGGCGGCGAACTGCCTGCGGCACGGGTCGGCCGCTCGTTCCGGGTGCCGCGCCACGCCGTGGAGGAGTACCTGCGTTCGGCCTACTTCGACGTCGGCTGAACGTTCCTGGCCTGCGCCGGTAGACTCGACCATCGGTCTCTCGCCTGGCTCCGTCCGGCCGGGCCGTCGCAGTTCTCTCGCAGAACAGGTCGCAGCAACAGGAAGGCTCCCGTATGGGTTCCGTCATCAAGAAGCGCCGCAAGCGGATGTCGAAGAAGAAGCACCGCAAGCTGCTGCGCAAGACCCGCGTGCAGCGGCGCAAGCTCGGCAAGTGATGTTCCCGCGAACGGCCGGTGGCTCGCTCACCGGCCGTTCGTGCATGAGCGGGATGTGACGCGGTCGCCGCCCCATCCCCGGCTTGACCGGTCTAGCATCGGTCACTCACCGCGCTTATTCCGATTCTCAGGGGCTTCACCGTGCCGCCGTCCGTCGTACTCGTCACCGGGGTCAGCAAGTTCCTCGGTGGCCACCTCGCCGCGCGGTTGGCCGCCGATCCCGCCATCGACCGCGTCCTCGGCGTCGACACCGTGCCGCCGCCGCGGGACCTGCTGCGCCGCATGGGCCGGGCCGAGTTCGTGCGCGCCGACATCCGCAACCCGCTGATCGCCAAGGTCATCTCCCAGGCGTCGGTCGACACCGTCGTCCACGCATCGCTCGCGGCGAACCCCGGCTCGTCCGGCGGTCGCACGACGATGAAGGAGATGAACGTCATCGGCACGATGCAGCTGCTCGCCGCCTGCCAGAAGGCGCCGAGCGTGCGGCGGGTCGTGCTGAAGTCCACCACCGCCGTCTACGGCTCGAGCCCGCGCGACCCGGCGCTGTTCGACGAGGCCATGACGCCCAAGGACATGCCGTCGGGCGGGTACGCCAAGGACGCCGTCGAGATCGAGGGCTACCTGCGCGGGTTCGCCCGCCGCCGCCCCGACGTCTCGGTCACCGTGCTGCGGTTCACCAACTTCATCGGCCCGCGCATCGACACCGTGTTCACCCGCTACTTCGCGCTGCCGGTCGTGCCCACCGTGCTCGGCTACGACGCCCGCGTGCAGCTCCTGCACGAGGAGGACGCCCTGGCCGTGCTGGAGCGCGCCGCGAGCGTCGAGCTGCCCGGCACCTTCAACGTGGCCGCCGACGGCGTGCTGCTGCTCTCGCAGGCAATCCGCCGGGCGGGCCGCATCGCCATCCCGGTGCCGGGACCCGCGGTGGGCCCGCTCAGCCGCTTCTTCCGCGGTGCGCGCCTCGTCGACTTCTCGCCCGAGCAGATGCGCCTGCTCAACTTCGGGCGCGTCGTGGACAACCGGCGGCTGCGCACGGAGTTCGGCTTCACCCCGCGTTGGACCACCGTCCAGGCGTTCGACGACTACGTGCACGGTCGTGCCCTGACTCCCGTGATCCCTCCGGCGCGGATCGAGTCGCTGGAACGCGGCGTGCTCACCGCCGTGAGGGCGCTGCGATGACCGCCACCCGCACCCCTGTCCGTATCCGCCCGCGAGCCACCACGAGGGGAGCAGCCGTGTCGGAGGCCCGCATCATCCCGCTGCACGCCGACGACGCAGGCGGGCGCACCCGCTGGCGTCTGGGGGCGCAGCGCAGCACACCCGTCCGCGTGCCGCCGCCCCCACCGGAGCCCGAGCCCGAGCCGGTCGCCGAGCAGGCGCCGTCCTGGGAGGAGCACATCGAGGCGGCGCTGCGCTTCCTGCGCCGACGGCTGGAGGGCGACTACGCCATCGACCACTTCGGCTTCGACGCCGAGCTCAACGACAACGTCATCCTCCCGTTCCTGCGCCCGCTTTACGAGAAGTGGTTCCGGGTCGAGACGATCGGCATGCACCACGTGCCCGACGTCGGCGGCGCGCTCGTCGTCGCCAACCACTCCGGCACCCTGCCGCTCGATGCCCTGATGACGGCGGTGGCGCTGCACGACGACCACCCCGCCCGGCGGCACCTGCGGATGCTGGGCGCGGACTTCATGTTCCGCTTCCCCGGGGTCGGGCCACTGGCGCGCAAGCAGGGCGCCACGCTGGCATGCAACGCCGACGCGGAGCGGCTCATGTCCGCGGGCGAGCTCGTCGGCGTGTGGCCCGAGGGCTTCAAGGGCATCGGCAAGCCCTTCCGCGACCGCTACAAGCTGCAGCGCTTCGGCCGCGGCGGCTTCGTGGCGGCCGCGCTGCGCACCGGGGTGCCGATCGTCCCGTGCTCGATCGTCGGCGCGGAGGAGATCTACCCGAAGATCGGCGACATCAAGCCGCTCGCCCGCCTGCTCGGCGCGCCCTACTTCCCGGTGACCCCGACGTTCCCGCTGCTCGGCCCGCTCGGGCTGGTGCCGCTGCCGTCGAAGTGGCTGATCGAGTTCGGCGAGCCGATCCGCACCGACAGCATCGGGGCGGCGGAGGCCGACGACCCGATGATCGTGTTCAACCTGACCGACCAGGTGCGCGAGACCATCCAGCACACGCTGTACCGCCTGCTCTCGCAGCGTCGCAACGCGTTCCTGGGCTGACTCCGCACAACTCGACGCCACATCCCGTGCGAAGTGCGCGGCGGTCAGCGGCGGCGGTAGGCCACCCCGGCGGCTACGGCGCCCGCCAGCGCGCCCGCGCCCAGCACGGACGGCACGCCGATCTTGGCGGCCTTGCGGCCGGTGCGGAAGTCGCGGATCTGCCAGCCCCGGGACTTGGCGATGTCGCGCAGCTCGGAATCGGGGTTGACGGCAACGGCCGTGCCGACGGCCGAGAGCATCGGCACGTCGTTGACCGAGTCCGAGTACGCGGTGCAGCGGCGCAGGTCGAGCCCCTCGCGACACGGCGAGCGCGCGCACGGCGTGCGCCTTCGCGGGCCCGTGCAGGATCTCGCCGACCAGCCTGCCCGGTGTAGACGCCGTTCTCCATCTCCGCGATCGTGCCGAGCGCCCCGGTCAGCCCGAGCCGCCGCGCGATGATCTGCGCCAGCTCGACCGGGGTGGCGGTGACCAGCCACACCCGCTGGCCCGCGTCCAGATGCATCTGCGCCAGCGCCCGGGTGCCCGCCCAGATCCGGTCGGCCATCAGCTCGTCGTAGATGTCCTCGCCGAGCGCGACGAACTCGTCGACCGGCCGCCCCGCGACGAACGACAGCGCGGTGTCGCGGTGGCCCGACACGTCGGTCTCCCGCCCTCCCACCCGGAACTTGATCTGCTGCCAGGCGAAGCCGAGCAGATCAGAGGTGGTGAAGAACTTCCGGGCGGCCAGGCCCCGCGCGAAGTGGAAGATCGACGCGCCGACCATCATCGTGTTGTCGACGTCGAAGAACGCCGCGGCCGTCAGGTCGACGAGCGGGGCCTCCGCAGGCCCCGCTCCGCTTTCCGCCGTTATCTGCGCGGCCTTGAGCTGCGCGGCCTTGATCTGGCCGGAGGCGGCAGCGGCCGCTGCCTCACCGGCGACGACAGCGGCGTCGCCGGACGGTGCATCTCCAACCACGTACGAGCCTCCGGTGCTGCGGACTGCGGACACCTACCCTACTGTCGCCATCCGCCGCCGTAGATCGCTCGGCCCTAGGAGCGCCGTGAACGACTCGGGCCTACTGCGCGACGCCCAGGCGGCCACCTCGCCGCGTTGTCGTCGTGCCCGATACAACAGCGGTATCGGCCCCTCCTCCGCCTTGCGATGCGGCCACCTGGCCGCCGCTCGCTACGGCCGGAGTCGTCCAGGACCCTCCTAGCCGAGTGAAAGACCCGGCTTGCCCGGCACGAGCGGCGGCACGGTGATCGGGACCGGCAGGGGAAGTGGGACGTCGACGTTCTTCTTCCCACCCGCGGAGTTGGGGGCGCTCGTCGTCGTGGGCGCGGTGTCGTCGTCGCTCGACGTCCTCACATTGACACCGGGCAGGAGCGCCGGGTCCGAACCGCCGTCCTGCTGTTGCTGCTGCGGGGCGGTCGCGGCGCCGGGCTCCTGCGGGTTCGACGAGCCGGGCGCCGTCCGCGCGGCCGGGTTTGTCCCCGCGGACGTACCCGCGGTCGCCGCGCGGGCGCAGGGGCCGGTGGCGGGCAGCGGACCCAGGTCGTCGACCGCCCCCGAGGTGCTCTCGGGGCACGAGGCACGGGCCTGCAGCGCGGCGGCCCGGCGGTGCACGCGGTCGAGCAGGCGCAGCGAGTCGTCCGCGTCGGGCTGTGCCGAGGCCGGGAGCGCGCCGTGCAGCGCCGACAGGCGGGCGGTCGCTTGCGTCGACCAGGTCACGAGGTCGGCGGTGGAGTGGTCGGCGTCGGCACCGGACAGCACCAGCCGCGAACCCGCCGAGGTGGCGGCGTCGAAGTCCTGGAACGACGACTGCAGCAGCGCCGCATCGGGCGATCCGCTGCGGGCCATCCGCTCGATCTCGTCGAGGCGGGTGACGGCGAGGTCGAGGTCGCGCTGCCCGCGGGACGCGTCGCCCGACGCGAAGATCCCGCCAGCGGCCTCGGCCGCGCGCTTGATGGCGTAGAGCGGGTCGCCCGGGACGGCGTCGCGGCTCGCGAAGATCCCGCCGCCCGCGATGGCCACGACGGCCAGCAGTGCCGCGGCACCCACCACCATGATCCGGCTGCGGATGCCCGGCGTGCCGGGCCGCGCGCCGGGACGGCTGGGCAGGGCGTGCCGCCGACGGCGCCGCGGGCGTAGCGCCTTCGCCAGGTCCGGCTCGGTCAGTACGGCGGTGGACGGGCCTGCGGCGTGCGCCGCGGTGACCGGGGCGGCCTCGGCCGGTGCTTCCGGCGCGGGCGTGACGACCGGCAGCTGCTCGGTCGGTGCGCTGTCCGGCGAGGGGAGCCTGCGACCGTCCGCGAAACGGTCGCCCGCCAGAGTGCTGCTGTCGGACGGGCCGTCGGCCGCCAGTGCCGCCATCACGCGCGCCCGGGCACGGGCCTTCACATCGGCGTTGGCGGAAAGAGCGGGCGCGAGCGCGCGGAGCATCTCCGCGACCTCCAGGTCGCGGGCGAGAGCCGGGTCGGCTGCTGCGTCGGCGGGTGGGCTGGTGGGTCGCCCCAGCTCCACCGCCGCGGCGAACCGCTCTTCGGCACCCCGGATGGGGTCGCCCTGGTCGAGCATGTTGGCCGTCCTCACTGCGCATCAGCTCCGTACGAGGCCAGATGCTCTCGCATCCGACACCTCCGACGTTCACCAGCACAACGAACGCCGACGCCCGGAGATACGGCTGCTGGACCGTTCACCGCATCGAGTCGTTCATTCGCCGAACGTGTAACGCGGGCAACGGAACCGGCGATAAAGCGCCGCATCAGCGCACCCCCTCCGGCAGGAGTTGGCCGAGCCGTCGGACCGCGCGGTGCTGGAGGGCTTTGACGGCCCCCTCGTTGCGATCCATGATCCGTGCGGTCTCGGCGACGGACAGGCCCTGCAGGAACCTCAGGCTGATGCACTCCTGTTGGTCGGGGTTGAGCTTCGCCACGCAGCGTAGGAGCTCCTCGGTGATCGCCCCGTCCAGCACCTGCTGCTCGGGGCCGCCGGTGCTCGGGGAAAGCTCGACGATCTCGCTGGTGGTCTGCTCCAGCCGGTACCGGCTGGACTTGACGTGATCGAAGATCAGGTTGCGGGCGATCGTCACGAACCAGGCTCCGATGTCGCGGCCCTGGTAGCTCACCGAGGAGATGCGGCGCAGCGCGCGGACGAAGGTCTCGGAGGTGAGGTCCTCGGCCAGTCCGCGGTCGCCCGTGCGGAACAGCACGAAACGGAAGACCATGTCGAAGTACTGCTCGAACAGCTCGCCGTAGGCCGCCATGTCGCCGGACTGCGCGGCCTTGACCAGGGCCCACGAGCCGTGGTGCTCGGACGGTGGCTCGGACATGTCGGCTGGTAGTGCGCTCACGGCCGCCTCCAGGCCTTCAGGGGCACGGCGATCGTCGATGGCGGAAGGGAGCCCGGCCGTGGCCGGAGGGCGGGGCTGGGGCAGCGCTGCCGGGGAGGGCGATGGCCTCGCCGGGGCGCCCGCCGCCGCCATGTGCGTCTGGGGATGTCGCATCGGCCGCGTCACGAGCTCCGGGCGGTCCTTTGCCTCGAGCGCGGTGTGCCGAGAACGCCTGGCTGCATGCCACTCCCTCGGGTGAGTATCGCGACGAACCGGTGCTGCGGGGCGTTGAGATTTCGGCGACCGGTCTGTAGCGGCGGAGCATAGGGGCGCTCCGGTCGATCACAGCGCACACCGCCGCGACCGTGCTGATCCGCTAGGTGAGCGGACGGATACGCGCGGTGAGCGTCACGGGTCACCGCGTGTCGCGGCGCGACGCCGCATCCGGCGCGCCCAACGTCCGCACGGAGGAGCCGCCCGCTCCGTGCGAGACTGCCCGCGTCCGTCGAGCAGACCAGGAGAACCGTGGACGGCCCCAGCCCGAACGACCCGAGACGCACCGCGACACACGTCGCCGACCTCGTCGCGGGGAACGCCGCACGGGTGCCGGACCAGCCCGCGATCGTGGACGTGACCAGCGCGGACACGCTTACGTGGGCAGAGCTGGACGGGGCGGTCTCGGCCGAGGCCGACCGCATCGCCGCCGCGGGTGGCGGCCCCGGCGAACGGGTGGTGGTGCGGCTGGTCAACGGCGCGGCCTTCTGTGTCGCGGTGCTCGGCGCCCTCCGCGCGGGGGCCCTCGTCGTGCCGCACGGCCCGATCGCGGTCGCGCGCGAGCTGGACGTCGTGTTCGCCGACTGCCGACCCGCCCTGGTCGTCGCGACCGACGGCGACGCGACCGCACGGGGATCGGCCGCGACCGTCGGCGCCACGGTGATCGCGCCGCCCGACCTCGCCGCGCGGGCGGCGACCCGACGCGGTGTCGGCGGCGGCGAGGAGATCGCGCTGCTCGTCTACACGTCGGGCACCACCGGCGCGCCGCGCGGGATCCGCCTGTCGCACCGCGCGCTGCTGGCGAACCGCGAGCAGACCGCCGCGCTGCGCCCGGCCCCGGTCACACCGGTCGACCGGGTGCTGCTCTCGCTCCCGCTCTTCCACATCTTCGGCCTCGCCGCCGGGTTCCTGCAGGTGTGCTGGGCGGGCGCGACGGTCGTCCTCACCGAGCGCTTCGCCCCCGCCGACGTCGCCGACGTGCTGGTCGCCCAGCGGGTGAGCGCGCTCGCGGGCGTGCCGACGATGTTCCGCGCGCTGCTCGACCTCCCCGCCGAAGACCTGCGCGCCGCCACCGAGGGCGTGCGGCTCTGCACGTCGGGCGGCGCGCCGCTGCCTCCGGAGTGGCTGGCACGGTTCCAGCAGGTGACGGGCCTCGCGATCGTCGAGGGCTACGGGCTCACCGAGGCCGGTCCGGTGGCCACCACCAACCCGCCGGGCGCCCCGCCCAAGCCCGGCTCGGTCGGCCGCCCGCTGCCCGGGGTCGAGCTGCGGCTGGTGGACGCCGAGGGTCGTCCCATCGAGCCCACGGAGCCCGATCCGGACGACGAGGACTACGACATCGACGACGGCGAGGACACCGGCCTCGTCGCCCTCCGCGGGCCGAACCTGTTCTCCGGCTACTGGCCCGACGGGACGGGCGGCCCGGACGCGGACGGCTGGTTCCGCACGGCCGACGTCGGCTTCCTCGACGCGGACGGCGACCTGCATCTCGTCGACCGCTCCTCCGATGTCGTCATCGTCAGCGGGTTCAACGTCTACCCTCGAGAGGTGGAGCAGGTGCTCCTTTCGATCGAGGGTGTCACGGAGGCCGCCGTGGTCGGGCAGCGCGACGAGCGGGCGGGCGAGGTCGTGAAAGCGGTGCTGGTCACCGATCCGGCCGCGGGTGTCGACGAGGAGCGCGTGCGCGCGTTCTGCGCCCAGCGGCTCGCCCGGTTCAAGGTGCCCGCGGTGATCACCTTCGTGGACGCCCTGCCGCGGACGCCCACCGGCAAGGTGGCGCGCCGCCAGCTGGCGGCGTCGTGAGCGAGCCTGCGCGCGAACCGGCAACGCTGAGCGAGCCTGCGCGCGAACCGGCAACGCTGAGCGAGCCTGCGAGCGAACCGTTCACGCTGAGCCATCGCGTGCTGGTCTACACCCGCGAGGGATGCCACCTCTGCGACGCGGCCAAGGCCGATGTCGCCCGCATCTGCGGCGAGATGGGGCTGGGGTTCGCGAGCGTCGACATCGACACCGATCCCGAACTGCGCGCCGAGTACGGCGACCGGATCCCGGTGATCGTGGTCGACGGGCGGGAGCACGGCTTCTGGCGGGTCGAGGAGAAACGGCTGCGCGCCGCATTGGCGTGAGCGATCCGACGTGGACGCGAACCACGGCCGTCGCGGCGACGAACGCAGGCCCATGACCGCAACCGTGTCGACGACCAGCCTCTCCCGGCGGGTCGCCGCGACGATCGGGGTGCTGGCGGTGTGGGCGGCGCTCGGCGTCGGCCACCTCGTGGCGGGCCTGATCTCGCCCGTGTCCTCGCCCTATCTGGCCGTCGGCGACACGGTGATCCGCCTCTCGCCCGAGCCGCTCACCGAGTTCGCCAAGACCAACCTGGGCACGAACGACAAGCCCGTGCTGCTGGTCGGCATCTTCGTCGTGATCACGCTGATCGCCGCGGCGGCCGGGCTCGCCTCGCGGACGCGGCCGACCTGGGGCGTGCGGGTCGTGATGGCGATGGGCGTGATCGGGGCGGCCGCGGTGATCTCCGCTCCGGTCTTCGCCCCGCTCGACCTCGTCGCGCCTGCCGTGGCGACCGTCGCCGGGATCGTCGCGTTCCGCTGGCTGCACCAACTGGGCCTGCGCGCGCGCACCGCCGCCCCGGAGGGCAGCGGCGTGTCACGGCGGACCGTGCTGGTCGGCGGCTCCGCGGCCGTCGGGCTCGGCGCGCTGGCGTCGGCGGCGGGCGGCACCCTGCTCGCCCGTGGCGTCCAGAGCTCGCGCGACGACGTCACGGCGCAGCTCGCGCGCGCGACGTACGTGGAACGGGCCACCCCGGTGCCCGCGGCCGCGGCGTTCCCGCAGCTCGGCACGCCGACGTTCCTGACCTCCAACGCCGACTTCTACCGGATCGACACGGCGCTGCGGATCCCGACGCTGTCGGCGGCGGACTGGAAGCTCTCCATCCACGGGATGGTCCGCCAGGAGCTCACGGTGACCTTCGCGGACCTCATCGGACGCCCGCTTGTCGAGCGCCCGATCACGCTGACCTGCGTGTCCAACCCGATCGGCGGCAACCTCATCTCGACGGCCGACTTCATCGGCGTCCCCCTCCGCGACGTCCTCAGGGAGGCGGGCGTCGACCCGGCGGCCGACCAGCTGTTCAGCACGAGCGCCGACGGTTGGTACACGGGCACGCCGACGTCGGTGGTGATGGAGCCCGGCCGCGGCGCGCTGCTCGCGATCGGCATGAACGGCGAGGCGCTCCCGCCCGAGCACGGTTTCCCGGTGCGCATGGTCGTGCCGGGCCTGTACGGGTACGTGTCGGGCACGAAGTGGGTGGTCGACATCGAGGCCACCACGTTCGCCGACCCGGAGAAGCAGGGGTACTGGCTCCAGCGCGGGTGGTCGCAGCGCGGCCCAATCAAGACCATGTCGCGGATCGACGCGCCGCAGGGCTTCGCGAACGTCACCGCGGACACGGTGACCGTCGCGGGCGTCGCGTGGGCGCAGCACACCGGGATCGCCAAGGTCGAGGTGCGGGTGGACGGCGGGGCCTGGCAGCCCGCGGTGCTCTCCGCCGAGGTGTCGGTGGACACCTGGCGGATGTGGCACCTCGACCTCGTCCTGCCGAAGGGCGGCCACTACGTCGAGGTCAGGGCGACCGACAAGAGCGGCTACACCCAGACCGACCAGCGTGCGGACCCGATCCCCGACGGCGCGAGCGGCTGGCCGAGCGTGCGCTTCACCGTGAGCTGATTGTTACCTGATTCATGTGAACCAGGTTTGGCGCGATATCGAACGCCGTGTGCGAGGTCCGGAGCAACCGGATCACCACCGAGGAGGAACACCCGTGCGAAAGATCCAGCGACTGGCCGCCGTGGGAGCGATGGCCGCGGTGACGGTGGCGCTGGCGGCTTGCGGCAACTCCGCGAGCCCGTCCATGAGCGCCCCCGCAACCAGCGCGCCCGCCGCGGCCGCGCCCGCCATGTCCGCCGCGGCCGCAGCGGACACCGGCGTCACCACGAACGCCGACGTCTTCGGCCCGGCCTGCAGCCAGCTTCCGCAGGGCGACGCTCCCGGCTCGCTCAACGCCATGGGCCCGATGCCGGTGGCGACGGCGGCGAGCACCAACCCGCTGCTGTCCACCCTGGTCACCGCGGTCAAGGCCGTGCCGGGCCTGCCGGACACGCTCAACAGCACGCAGGGCATCACCGTCTTCGCGCCCTACAACGGCGCCTTCGACGCCGTGCAGAAGCAGATCGGCGCCCCGGCCTTCCAGGGCCTGCTCAAGGACCCGAACAAGCTCGGCGGCCTGCTGTCCTACCACGTGGTCGGCAAGCGCTACGACGCGAACAGCCTCGTGGCGGCGGGCACGACGACCGAGCTGGCCGGTGGCACCGTGACGATCGGCGGCACCGCTGACGCGCCGACCATCACCGACGGGCAGGGCAACACCGCCAAGGTGCTCTGCGGCAACATCCCCACCTCGAACGCCACGGTGTTCGTGATCGACCGCGTGCTCATGCCTGCGAGCTGAGCCCGGAAGAGCCGAACGCAGTCGGCGAAGGGGCGGTCCGCAGTGCGGGGCCGCCCCTTCGCCGTTGCCTCCCCGCCGTCTCTTGGGCCGTCTCTTGGGCCGTCTCTCGGGCGCGCCGAACGGAGGACCGCACGCGACCACCGGTCACCCCCTTCGGGGCCGTCCCGTGAGCACGATCGGGGTCAAGATCGCAACTTTGTGCCTGCCCTCACGAGCGGCTACCGTGGAACCAGGTCGCCGTCAAGGCCCGATCCCCGGGGAATTTCGGCCGACCAGACCAGCCCCGAATTCTGTCAGCCAGGAGAGCCCGTGACCGCCGACGCACCCCTTCGGCCGGAGGCGGCGGCGTGACGGCGGGCGACACGGCGACCGAGAGCGCCGAACGGCCGCGGTCCATCCCCGAGGCCAGCGTCGCACGCCTGGCCGTCTACCTGCGGATGCTCGGCGAGATGGCCGAGCAGGGCGCGGAGACGGTGTCCAGCGAGGAGCTCGCCGCCGCGACGGGGGTCAACTCCGCCAAGCTGCGCAAGGACCTCTCCTACATCGGCTCGCACGGCATCCGCGGCGTCGGCTACGACGTGCGCGCGCTGCGCTACCAGCTGGAGCGGGTGCTGGGCCTCGACCACCGGCAGGCCGTCGCGCTCGTCGGCGTCGGCAACCTCGGGCACGCGCTCGCGGGCTACGGCGGGTTCGGCGGGCGGGGCTTCCCGGTCACCGCACTCTTCGACGTCGATCCCGATCTCGTCGGCGTGCCCATCAACGCCATCCTGGTGGAGCACGTCCGGGAGATCCCGAGGGTGTGCGCCGCGCGCGGCATCACGATCGGGATGATCGCGACGCCGGGGCAGGCCGCGCAGGCGGTGTGCGACCAGCTCGTGAGCGCAGGCGTACGCAGCATCCTCAACTTCGCGCCGGTCGTGCTGCAGGTGCCGCGCGGGGTCGAGGTCCGCAAGGTCGATCTCGCGGTGGAGCTGCAGATCCTCGCGTTCCACGTCACGCGGAGCACCGAAGCCCAGCGGCCGGGGGCGCTCGCCGTGAACGGCCACTCCCTGAACGGCAGGGGAGGGATTCTCACATGACCGTCCTGGTCGTCGGACTCTCGCACCGCAGCGCGCCGGTGGACGTGCTGGAGCGCGCCGCCGTCGGCGGCGACGACGTGCCCAAGCTCGTCAACGAGATGCTGGGCGCCGAGCACGTCTCGGAGGCCATGCTGGTCTCGACGTGCAACCGCATCGAGGTCTACGCGGTCGTCGACGCCTTCCACGGCGGGCTCGCCGACGTCTCCACCGTGCTGGGCCGCCACGCGGGCATGGCCCTGTCCGAGCTCACCGAGCACGTCTACGTCCACTACGCGGGCTCGGCCGTGCAGCACCTGTTCGCGGTGGCGTCCGGGCTGGACTCGATGGTGGTCGGCGAGGCGCAGATCCTCGGCCAGCTGCGCGGCGCGTACTCGACAGCCGCCGGGGCGGGCACGGTCGGGCGCGTGCTGCACGAGCTCGCCCAGCAGGCGCTGCGCGTCGGCAAGCGGGTGCACGCCGACACCGGCATCGACACCGCGGGCGCCTCCGTCGTCTCCGAGGCCCTCGCCGACGCGACCGCCGTGCTCGGCGGCGAGCTCGCGGGGCGCCGCGCCGTGCTCGTCGGGGCGGGCGCGATGGGCGCGCTGGCCGCGGCGCACCTGCGGCGGGCGGGCGCGGCGGAGGTCGTGGTGCTCAACCGCACCCCGGAGCGCGCCCGGCGGCTCGCCGCGATCACCACGGAGCAGGGCACCCCGTCGCGCGCGGGCACGCTCGACGATCTGGCGCAGGAGCTGGCCGCCGCCGACCTGCTGGTCGCCTGCACCGGCGCCGTGGGCACCGTCGTCGAGCGGCACGCGGTGGGCCCCCGCGGCGGCCGCCCGCTCGCCGTCTGCGACCTCGGCCTGCCCCATGACGTCGACCCGGCCGTCGCGGCGCTGCCCGACGTGCGGGTCATCGACCTCGCCGCGCTGCAGCGCAGGCTCGCCGCCGGGCCCCGCGGCGCGGCCGTCGCGCAGGCCCAGGAGCTGGTCGCCCACGAGGCGCAGGCCTACATCGCGGCGCAGCGCTCCGCCGAGGTCACCCCGACGGTCACGGCGCTGCGCCGCAGGGCGTCCGACGTGATCGACGCCGAGCTGCTGCGGCTGGACGCGCGCCTCCCCGACCTCGACGACCCGATGCGCGCGGAGTTCGCCCGCACGGTGCGCCGGGTCGTGGACAAGCTGCTGCACACCCCCACGGTGCAGGTCAAGAAGCTGGCCACGGGCCCGGACGGCGACAGCTACGCCGCGGCCCTGCGCACGCTGTTCGAGCTGGACCCGCAGACCCCGGCCGCCGTGGCGCTGCAGCGCAGCGGCGACGTCCTGGGTGCGCTCGAGGCAAGGGAGGAGGGCCGGTGAACCCGTCGACACCACCCCTGCGGATCGGCACCCGGCCCAGCGCGCTGGCCCTCGCCCAGACCGAGCTGGTGGCGCGGCGGCTGCGCGCCGCAGGCCACCCCTGCGAGCTGGTACGGGTGAGCACGCCGGGCGACCGGTCGTCCGCGCCGGTCGCGGAGCTCGGGGTCGGCGTGTTCGTCTCCGCCCTGCGCGACGCGCTCGCCGCGGGCGAAGTCGATCTCGCGGTGCACTCCTACAAGGATCTCCCCACCGCACCCGACCCGCGTCTCACCCTGGCCGCCGTCCCGCAGCGGGAAGACCCCCGTGACGCGCTGGTGGCCCGGGACGGCATGGTGCTGGGCGAGCTGCCGAGCGGGTCGCGCGTCGGCACCGGCTCGGCCCGGCGCAAGGCGCAGCTCGACGCGCTGGGCCTCGGCCTCGAGGTCGTCCCGATCCGGGGCAACGTCGACACGCGCGTCCGCAAGGTCGCGACCGGGGAGCTCGACGCGGTGGTCGTCGCCGCGGCCGGGCTGCGGCGGCTCGGCAGGATCGCCGAGGCCACCGAACTGCTCGATCCCGTCCAGATGCTTCCCGCGCCCGCACAGGGCGCTCTGGCGATCGAGTGCCGCACCGACGACCACGGGCTCGCGGCGATCCTCGCCGCGGTGCTCGACGACGAGCACACGCGCGCGGCGGTCACCGCGGAACGCGCGGTGCTGGCCGGGCTGGAGGCGGGCTGCACTGCGCCCGTCGGGGCGCTGGCCGACGTGGTGTCCGACCTCACCGACGACGGCGCCGTCGTCGACCGCGTGTCCCTGCGCGCGGTGGTCGGCACGGCCGATGGAGCGCTGGTGCGCGCCTCGGCCACGGGGGACATGGACGTTGCCGAGAAGCTCGGCGCGGCGCTGGCCGCCGAGCTCCTCGACCTGTGGCCGCGCGCCGCAGAAGAGAACCGGCTGGATCAGGAGTTCTGAGAAGAGATGAACCGCGCACCTTCGCATTGCCCGCCGGGCCGGATCGCCTTCGTGGGCACCGGCCCCGGCGACCCCGGCCTGCTCACCGTGAGGGCGAGGGACGCGCTCGCGGCAGCGCCGATCGTCGTCACCGACGCCGACGTGCCCGAGACCGTGCTGGCGCTGGTCGCCGACGGCGCCGAGGTCCGCCCCGCCGTCGGAGCGCCCGCCGACATCGCCCGCGAGCTCCTCGCCGAGGTCGCGGGCGGCCGCTCGGTCACCCGGCTGGTGAGCGGCGACCCGCTGACCGTCGACTCCGTCGTCGCCGAGGCGCTCGCCGTCGCCGCGGCCGGGGTGTCGTTCGACGTCGTGCCGGGCGTGCCGTCCGGCACCGCGGTGCCCGCCTACGCCGGGGTGCCGCTGGGCTCGGCGCACGTCGAGGCCGACGTCCGCGCCGGTGTCGACTGGGCCCGGCTGGCCGCGTCGCCCGGCGTCATCGTGCTGCACGCCACGGCGTCGCACCTGTCGGAGGTGGCCGCCGCGCTCACGATGCACGGGGTGCCCACGCAGACGGCCGTCGCCGTCACCGCGTCCGGCACGCTCACCACGCAGCGCACAGTGCAGGCCACGCTCGCCACGCTCGCCTCCGAGGGCGGCGAGCTGACCGGCCCGCTCGTGCTCACGATCGGCGACGAGGTGGGGCTGCGCGCCGAGCTGTCGTGGTGGGAGTCGCGCGCGCTGTACGGCTGGCGCGTGCTCGTCCCGCGCACCAAGGACCAGGCGGGCGCGATGAGCGAGCGGCTGGCCGTGCACGGGGCCACCGCCGAGGAGGTGCCGACGATCGCCGTCGAGCCGCCGCGCTCGCCCGCGCAGATGGAGCGCGCGGTCAAGGGGCTGGTCGACGGGCGCTACCAGTGGGTGGTGTTCACCTCCACCAACGCGGTGCGCGCGGTGTGGGAGAAGTTCGCCGAGTTCGGGCTGGACGCGCGGGCGTTCTCCGGCGTCAAGATCGCGTGTGTGGGCGCGGCGACCGCGGAGCGCGTGCGCGAGTTCGGCATCAACCCCGACCTCGTGCCCAACGAGACCGAGCCCGCCGAGACGTCGTCCGATGGCCTGCTGTCGATCTTCCCGCCGCACGACGACGTGCTCGACCCGGTGGACCGCGTGCTGCTCCCGCGGGCCGACATCGCCACCGAGACGCTCGCGGCCGGGCTGCGCGACCGGGGTTGGGAGATCGACGACGTCACGGCGTACCGCACGGTGCGCGCCGCGCCGCCGCCCGCCCCGATCCGCGAGGCGATCAAGACCGGTGGGTTCGACGCGGTGTGCTTCACGTCGTCGTCGACCGTGCGCAACCTCGTCGGGATCGCGGGCAAGCCGCACGCCCGCACGATCGTCGCCTGCATCGGCCCGCAGACCGCCGAGACGGCCCGCGAGTTCGGCCTGCGCGTCGACGTGCAGCCCGACGAGGCCCGCGTGCCCGCGCTGGTGGACGCGCTGGCCGCGCACGCCGCCCGCCTGCGCGCCGAGGGCGCCCTGCCCCCGCCGCGGAAGGCCAAGGCCCGCCGCCGCTGACGCGGGCACCGGTGTCCCGACGGCCGCACACGGGTCGCCGTGGCCGCACGGTGTTGTGGCGCTGGTGTGGCCACCGTGGCTCCCGTGCGGTCCCCGGGCGGGCGCGATCACCCGTCCCCGGGGATACCCTGGGCCCGTGGCGTTCCCCACCCATCGGCCCCGTCGCCTGCGCTCCACTCCGGCCCTGCGCCGCCTGGTGGCCGAGACCGACCTGCGGCCCCGGCAGCTCGTGCTGCCGATGTTCGTCCGCGAGGGCATCGACGAGCCGGTGCCCGTGACGTCCATGCCCGGCGTCGTCCAGCACACCCGCGACACGCTGCGCAAAGCCGCCACCGAGGCGGTCGCCGCGGGCGTCGGCGGGCTGATGCTCTTCGGCGTGCCCGCCCGCCGCGACGCGCGGGGCTCCGCGGGCGTTGACCCCGATGGCGTGCTGAACGTCGCGCTGCGCGACGTGCGGGCCGAGGTCGGCGACGCGGCGGTCGTCATGGCCGACACCTGCCTCGACGAGTTCACCGACCACGGCCACTGCGGCGTCCTCGACGAGCACGGCGGCGTGGACAACGACGCCACCCTCGCCGTCTACGCGGAGATGGCCGTCGCACAGGCCGACGCGGGGGCGCACCTGCTCGGGCCCAGCGGGATGATGGACGGCCAGGTCGGCGTCATCCGCCAGGCGCTCGACGCCGCGGGGCACCGCGACATCGGCCTGCTCGCCTACACCGCCAAGTACGCCTCGGCGTTCTACGGCCCGTTCCGCGAGGCCGTCGACTCCCAGCTGCGCGGCGACCGCAAGACCTACCAGCAGGACCCGGCCAACGTCCGCGAGGCGCTGCGCGAGCTGCAGCTCGACCTCGAGGAGGGCGCCGACATCGTCATGGTCAAGCCCGCAATGAGCTATCTCGACGTGCTGCGCGCCGTGGCCGAGACCGCGGACGTGCCGGTGGCGGCCTACCAGGTGTCGGGGGAGTACGCGATGGTCGAGGCGGCGGCGGCCAACGGCTGGCTCGACCGCGACCGCACGATCTTCGAGACGCTGACGGCCATCCGTCGCGCCGGTGCGGACATCGTGCTCACCTACTGGGCTACCGAAGTCGCCCATCGGCTGGATTGACGCGCACGACCCGTGCGGTGGGCGCGCGATGCCGCCGCTCAACGTCACGGTTGCGCATGGCGGCTGGACACGGTAGAAGGTCGGGCCCTACGTTTCGGCCCATGACGTCGCCTTCCGACCCGTACGGCCAGCCGCCGGGCTACGGGCAGCCGCCGGGCTATGGGCAGCCGCCGGTCTACGGGCAGCCGCCGCAGCAGGGCGGGTATCCCCAGCAGCCGCCGCCCGGCTACGGCCAGCAACCACCACCCGGATACGGACAACCCCCGCCCGGGTATGCGCAGCAGCCTCCGCCCGGCTACGGCCCGCCCCAGCAGGGCTACGGCCAGCCCTACGGCGCGCCGCCGCAGCAGTATGGCGCCCCCCAGCCGCAGTACGGCGGCGCGCAGGGCACGCCTGCCCCCGAGGCGCCGGGCCTCGTGCTGGCCGAGTGGTGGGAGCGCTGGGTCGGCCGCTTCATCGACGCCATCCTGTTCTGGGTCGTCTACTTCATCCTTGGCGCGATCTTCACGGCGATCTTCGTCTCGCAGATCGCGTTCAACCCGGAGACCGGCCAGTTCACCGGCGGGAGCCTTTTCGTGCTCGCCACGGTGCTGCCCCCGCTGATCGGCGGCCTCCTCTATGCGGGCTACGACTTCTTCATGCACAACCGTGACGGCCAGACGCTCGGCAAGAAGATCATGAAGACCCGTATGGTCGCCGCGAACGGCAGCAAGCCCGAACAGGCCACGGCTATGAAGCGCTCAGCGATCTATCCCGGCATTATCGCCATCGCGGGACTCGTGGGGTTCCTCACGATCTTCGGAAGCCTCTTCGTGTCGCTGCTCATCGTGATCTTCACCCTGGTCGACGGGCTGTTCATCATCACCGATTCGGTCCGGCGGCAGGCCCTCCACGACAAGTGGTCGGGGGGCACGATCGTCGTCAAGGCGCCGCGCTGAGCTCCACCTCGGGGTGGGTCGGGTCAGCGGATCCGGCCCGCCCGAGCCATGTGATGGACAGCCCCCACCGCCCGACCTAGGTTGGCCTGCGTGAGCACCCCGCAGTACCCCGGGCCGCCGCCCTACCCGGGGTCGCAGAACCCGAACGCGTACAACCCGTACAACCCCTACGGCTCGCCCTACCCCGCCGCGCCCGGCCCGGAGCCGGTGCGCAGGCCCGGCCTGATGGTCGTCGCGCTCGTGCTGATGATCCTCGCGGCGCTGCCGTTCCTCCTCCTCGGTGCGGTGTTCCTGCTCGCCCCGCTCAACGCGGGCAACATCCCGCCCGAGATCCTGAGCAGCCCGCGCCTGCAACAGGCGGGCGCCACCGCGGACCTGATCATCACCGCGATGCGGATCTTCGGCGGCGTCATGCTCGCCTCCGCGGTGATCTATCTGCTCTTCGGCATCCTGGCCTTCGTCGGGCGCAACTGGGCCCGGATCCTCATCGCCGTCCTGACCGTCGGCTTCGCCCTGCTGCTCGTGGCGGGGCTGGTGGCGAGCGGCGGGGCCGTCGACACCATCTCGGTCTCCGGCATCCTGCTCGTCCTGATCTTGGGGGCGGTCGCGATCCTGTTCAGCCCGGGTGCGAACGCCTGGTACGCCTACCGCCGTTAGGTCCGGCGCGGGCTTTGCCAGACTGGGGCCTGTGGATACCGTCTCGGCTGAGCTGTTCGCCCGTGCCTGCGCCGCGATCCCGGGTGGGGTGAACTCGCCGGTCCGCGCGTTCAAGGCCGTCGGCGGCACACCGCGGTTCATGGTGTCGGCCGCCGGGCCGTGGCTCGTCGACGTCGACGGCAACCGCTACGTCGACCTCGTCAGCTCCTGGGGCCCGATGATCCTCGGGCACGCGCACCCCGAGGTCGTCGAGGCGGTGCGGGCGGCGGCCGGGCTGGGGCTGTCGTTCGGGGCGCCGACGGCCGCCGAGGTCGAGCTGGCCGAGGAGATCATCGGCCGGGTGCCGCCCGTCGAGCAGGTGCGGCTGGTCAACTCCGGCACCGAGGCCACGATGAGCGCGATCCGGCTCGCGCGGGGCATCACCGGCCGCGCCACGATCGTGAAGTTCGCGGGCTGCTACCACGGCCACGTCGACGCGCTGCTCGCGCAGGCGGGGTCCGGCGTCGCGACGCTCGGCCTCCCCACGAGTCCCGGCGTCACCGGCGCGCAGGCCGCCGACACGATCGTCCTGCCCTACAACGACCTCGACGCCGTCCGCGCGGCGTTCGCCGAGCGGGGGGCCTCGATCGCCTGCGTGATCACCGAGGCGGCGGCGGGCAACATGGGCGCGATCCCGCCGGTCGAGGGCTTCAACGCCGGGCTGCGCGAGATCTGCCACGAGCACGGTGCACTGTTCGTCGTCGACGAGGTGATGACCGGGTTCCGGGTGTCGTCCTCGGGTTGGTTCGGCCTGGACGGCGTGGCGGGCGACCTCTACACGTTCGGCAAGGTCATGTCCGGCGGCCTGCCCGCGGCGGCGTTCGGCGGATCGGCCGAGCACATGGCCCACCTCGCACCCGCGGGGCCGGTCTACCAGGCGGGCACGTTGTCGGGGAACCCCGTCGCGGTGGCCGCGGGGCTCGCCACGCTGCGTGCCGCCGACGCGTCTGTGTACGCCGCCCTCGACGCCAACGCCGCCCGGCTCGGCGACATGATCGACAAGGCGCTGGCCGCCGAAGGCGTGCCGCACCGCGTGCAGTACGCGGGCAACCTGCTCTCGGTGTTCTTCATCGAGGACGAGGTGCGCGACTACGCGGGCGCACAGGCCGCCGCCACCTGGCGCTTCCCCGCGTTCTTCCATGCGCTGCTCGAGCGGGGCGTGTACGCGCCGCCGAGCGCGTTCGAGGCGTGGTTCGTCTCCGCCGCGCTCGACGACGACTGCTTCGGGGTGCTCGAGTCGGCGCTGCCGTTCGCCGCGGCCGCCGCCGCGGCCGCCGTCGACCCTGCCGTCGACCCCGCCGAGGGTCAGGCATGACGCGCACGGTCGTCCACCTGCTGCGGCACGGCGAGGTGCACAACCCCGACAAGATCCTCTACGGACGGCTGCCCGGCTTCCGCCTCTCCGAGCTGGGGCGCCACCAGGCCGACGTCGTGGCGAAGGCGTTCACCGACGCCGATCTCGTCGCCGTGCTCGCCTCGCCGATGGAGCGCGCGCAGGAGACCGCCGCGCCCACCGCGTCGGCGCACGGCCTCCCGGTGCTCGTCGAGGACGGGCTGATCGAGGCGGACAACCAGCTCGAGGGACGGCGGGTGGGGGTGGGCGACGGCGCACTGCGCGACCCGCGCAACTGGCCGCTCCTGCGCGACCCCTTCACCCCGTCCTGGGGTGAGCCGTACCTGCGCATCGCGCACCGCATGCTCGGCGCCGCGCACCGCGCCCGCGAGCTGGCGGAGGGACACGAGGCGCTGTGCGTGTCGCACCAGCTGCCGATCTGGACGCTGCGCCGGTTCGTCGAGGGCAAGCGGCTGTGGCACGACCCGCGGCACCGGCAGTGCTCGCTGGCCTCGGTCACGTCGCTGGTGTTCGACGGCGCCGAGCTGACGAGCCTGGCCTACAGCGAGCCCGCCGGGTCGAGCGCGCCGACGACCACCGGCGCATGACGCTAAGGGCCGCGCGACACCGCGGTGCCGTCCACCGGCACCTCGGCGCTGCTCCTCGCCGCCCTGCTCCTCACGACGAGCTGCTCGACCAGCAAGGACGCTGTGGAGACGGGGGGCACGTTCGAGTTCGTCGCGCCGGGCGGGAAGACCGAGCTGACCTACGACCCCCCCTCGGCGCGGGGCACGGTCGGGGCGGTGTCCGGGCCGAACCTTTCCGACCCGGCCCGCACACTTGCGCTCACCGACTACGCGGGCAAGGTCGTCGTCCTGAACGTCTGGGGCTCGTGGTGCGGGCCTTGCCGCGCCGAGGCGCCGAACCTCGAGTTCGTGGCCCGGCAGGAGGCCGCGCGCGGCGTGGCGGTGCTGGGCGTCGACGTGCGCGACGACCGGCAGGCCGCGCTCGACTTCGCCCACTCCGCCGGGGTCACCTACGAGTCGATCTCCGACTACCCCGGCCGCAGCCTCGCCGGGCTGGGTGGGGTGCCGCGCAACGTCGTCCCGCTGACCGTCGTGCTGGACAAGCAGCACCGCGTCGCCTACGTGTCACTGGTCGCCGTCCAGGTCGCGAAGCTCATCCCGTTGGTGGAGCGCCTTTCGGCCGAGTAGACCCAGGTGGCACTACAGCGTGTAGAACCCGGCGCGCGGATCGTCGGCGGCCCGGCTTACCCTGCTCGGTGATGGATCCCACCACGTCACTCGCCGTCTCCGGCCCGCTGCTGCTCGCGGCGGTGGTCGCGGTGGCGGCGGGCGCGGTGAGCTTCGCCTCGCCGTGCGTGGTGCCGTTGGTGCCGGGCTACCTGGCCTATCTCGCGGGCCTCGTGGGCGCGGAGGCGCCGCTCGGGGAGGCGCCGAGCCACCGGTGGCGGGTCGCGGGGGCGGCGGCGCTGTTCGTCGCGGGGTTCACGGTCGTGTTCGGCGCGATCCTCGTCGGCGTCGTGTGGCTCGCCGATGCGCTGGTGGACAACGAGGGGCTCCTGCAGCGCGCGGGCGGGGTGGTCATGATCGCCATGGGCCTGGCCTTCGTGGGGCTCATCCCCGTGCTCCAGCAGGAGCGGCGGGTGCACTGGGTGCCGCGCGCGGGAGTGTGGGGCGCGCCGCTGCTCGGCGCGGTGTTCGGGCTGGGCTGGGTGCCGTGCATCGGGCCGACGCTCGCGGGCGTGGTCGCCGTCGCGGCGGGCACGGGCGGGGGGTCGCTGCGCGGCATCGTGCTCACGCTGGCCTACTGCGCGGGGCTGGGCGTGCCGTTCGTGCTCATCGCGCTCGCGGCGTCGCGGGCCGTCCGGGCGTTGGGCTGGCTGCGCAGGCACACGCGGGCGATCCAGATCAGCGGCGGCGCCCTCATGGTCGGCGTCGGCCTGCTGCTGCTCACCGGCCTGTGGGACGGCTGGCTGGCCTCGCTGCAGACGTCCGTCGGCTCCTTCGTGCCGGTGATCTGACGTGGTCACCACGGCGGCCCCACCGCGACCCACCGGAGGCGCCCCGCAACGCCGCATGGACGCTCGTGCGCAACGGGTGGCGCGCGCTCACGTCGATGCGCATCGCGCTGGTCCTGCTGTTCCTGCTGGCCCTCGGCGCGCTGCCGGGCGCGCTGCTGCCGCAGCGCTCGCTCAACCAGGGCCTCGTCGACCGCTACTTCACCGACCATCCCACGCTCGCCCCGCTGCTCGACCGGCTCGGTTTCTTCGACGTGTTCGCCGCCCCGTGGTTCGCGGCCGTCTACCTGCTGCTGATGATCTCGCTGGTCGGCTGCGTGGTGCCGCGCGCGTTCGAGCACGCGAAGGCGCTGCGCGCGGCGCCGGTGGCCGTGCCGCGCAACCTCGCCCGGCTGCCGCACCACGCCGTCGCCACGGTGGATCTCGCCCCCGAGGCCGCTGCCGAGGCCATTCGCGCCCAGCTGCAGGGCTGGCGCCGCGCCGAGTCGGCCGACGGGGAGGTCCGCGCGTTCTCCGCCGAGAAGGGCTACCTGCGGGAGGCGGGCAACCTCGTCTTCCACCTCTCGCTCATCGGGCTGCTGCTCGGCTTCGCGGCAGGCAAGCTCTTCGGCTACGAGGGCCAGGTCATCGTCCAGTCCGATGGCGGGCAGTTCTGCAACACCGGGATCCTGGGCTACGACTCATTTCGGGCGGGCCTGCGCGTCGACGGCACGAACCTCGAGCCGTTCTGTGTGCAGGTGGACGACTTCACCGCCACCTACCTCCCCGACGGCCAGGCCTCCGCCTACCAGGCGAGCATCGGCTACCAGACGGCCGCCGACCTCGCCGCGGGCGCAGGCGCATGGCGGCCGTTCCCGTTGGCGGTCAACAACCCGCTCCGGCTCGAGGGCGACCGGGTCTACCTGCAGGGGCACGGCTACACCCCGCGCTTCACCGTCACGTTCCCCGACGGGCAGCGGCGCACCGGGGCTGTCCAGTGGAGCCCTGTCGACCTGACCACCCTGCTATCTCAGGGCGCCACCAAGTTCCAGCGGCCCGGGGTCACCGACGAGACGCAACGCAAGGCCACCGGGCTGGCGATCACCGGGCTGCTCGCGCCCACCACGTCCGGTGGCGACGTCGTCACCTCGGTGTTCCCGGCGGCGAACGACCCCGAGGTGGCGGTCGACGTCCTGCGCGGCGATCTCGGCCTCGATGACGGGCGCGGCCAGTCGATCTTCACGGTGGATCAGACCAAGGTGGATTCCGGCGCGCTCTCGCGGGTGGCGCGCGCGAACCTCACGCCGGGCCAGAGCGTCCGCCTCGACGACGGCACCGTCGTGCGCTTCGACGGCGTGGGCCAGTGGGTGAACCTGCAGGTGAGCCACGATCCCGGCGAGCTGTCGGTGCTGGTATTCGCGGTCGCGCTGCTCGTCGGGCTCGGGTTCTCGCTCACCGTGCGGCGGCGGCGGTTCTGGGCCCGGCTCACCCCTGAGGTCGGGGCCGACGGCGTGCGTCGTACGGTCGTCGAGATCGGGGGGCTCGCCCGCACCGATCGGGCGGGGTACGGCGAGGAGTTCGACCGCCTCCGGGCGGAGCTGCTCACGAGTAAGGACGGCTGATGCTGGCGCAACTCGCCCTCTACAGCGACCGCTGCTTCATGGCCGCGGTCGGGGTCTACGTCTTCGCGATGGTGCTGCACGGCTGGGAGTTCGCGCGCGAGCGCACCGCGAGCCCCGCGCTGGTCGGAGCCGACGACACCGCAGCGGACGTCCCGCCACGACAGGCCCGCGGGAGCGCCCGGCCGCGGTCCGAGCGCATGGGCCGGATGGGCGTCTCGCTGGTCATCCTCGCCGCGGGCCTGCAGTTCGTGTCGATCGTCTTGCGCGGCCTCGCGGCGCAGCGGTGGCCGCTGGGCAACATGTACGAGTTCATCTCCGCCATCACGCTCGCCGCGGTCCTCACCTGGCTCGTCGTGCTGAAGCGCAGCCCGGGCCTACGCCCGATCGGCGCGTTCGTGCTGTTCCCGATCGTGATCCTGCAGTTCCTCGGCGGCACGGTGCTCTACACCCAGGCCGCACCCGTGATGCCCGCGCTGCAGTCGTACTGGCTCGTCGTGCACGTCACCGCGGTGAGCATCGCGTCGGGCCTGTTCTTCGTCCCCGGCATCGCCAGTGCGCTCTTCCTGCTGCGCACCAGCGGGAGGCTGCCCGCGGCGCTCGCCGCGAAGGTGCCCTCGGCCGAGTCGCTCGACCGGCTGGCCTACCGCGTGACGATCGTCGCCTTCCCGCTCTACACGTTCGCGGTCATCGCGGGGGCGATCTGGGCCGAGGCCGCCTGGGGTCGCTTCTGGGGCTGGGACCCGAAGGAGACGGTCGCGTTCGTCGCCTGGGTGATCTACGCTGCCTACCTGCACGCACGGGCGACTGCGGGCTGGCGCACCGGCCCCGCCGCGTGGATCAACGTCCTGGGGCTCGCGGCCGTGGTGTTCAACCTGTTCTTCATCAACCTCGTCGTCGCAGGCCTCCACTCGTACGCCGGGGTGAACTGAAAAGGGCGCACCCGTCCGCGACTCGACCGTAGGGTGGTCACGCGGCTACCGTCGGCGTCGGAGGAAGGGATGAGCGGTTTGCGTGTGTGGTGCTGCGGAGTGGATCGATGACGGAGCGTGAGCACGGCGAGGACCGCGACTATCCGGACGGGTCCGTGGGCCGCTACGTACGGGAGCGGTGGGGCGCGGCGCCGACGCGCCCGGCGCGCGCCGCGCGGCCCTACGTGCAGCAGGTCGAGCCGCCCGCACCCCGCCCCGCTCCCGAAAACGACAGCCCGAACGAGGACAGCACCGGCGGCGGCGACGCCTGGGCCTACCAGCCCGACAACGCCTGGCTGCCCCGCTCCGCGCCGCGGTCCGCGCCCGCCGCCGTCCACACCCCGCCCGCAGACGGGGACGAGGGCGAGGACGCCCTTCCGGGCCGTGCGCCGGGCCGCAACGGGGGCACCGAGACCGACCCCACCCAGATCCACCCCACCCAGATCCATCCCACCCAGATCCACCCCACCCAGATCCACCCCACGCAGATCCACCCCACGCAGGCCGAGACGGCCGCCGCGCAGCGGCACGACCCGTTCGCGGGCGTGGAGTACGGGGCGGTGACGTGGGCGTCGGCCGACCCGGACCACGAGGGCGCCGACGCCACGACGGTGAGCGCGGAGCAGGCGTCCGCCGCAGGGGCGGGCTTCATGCCTAACGGTGAGACGCCGAGGGTTGGTGCCGCTGGCGTACCGCCGCGGCCGGGTCGTCCGCGCGGCGGCCCTGGCGCGCGGTGGCCCGACGCCACCGGCCCCGCCGACCGGCCGGGCAGCGGGCCTCTCGCGGGCGTGGCAGGCGCGGAAGCGGCCAGTGGCGCGGGCATCGCCGGGGCATCGGGCAGGTCGCCGGGCACGGTGGGCCGATCGGCCGGTGCCGGTACGACGACCGGCCCACGCCTTCGCCACCCGAGCGCGCCGGACCTGCCGGACGCGTCAGAAGACGGCGGGCTGCGCGCCGTCGCCAACCCCCAGCCCGCCAACCCCCAGCCCGCCAACCCGCAGCCCGGTAGCCCCCAGCCCGCCAACCCCCAGCCCACCAACACCCAGGCCGCCAACCCCCGGCAAGGCGGCCGCCGCTCGGCTACCACCGGGCCGTTCCTCGCGCCCGCTGACGCGCCCGTGATGGGCTCCCGTGCACCCCACGACGGCTCTCCCCGGTCGCCGTCGCGGCCTGCCGCGGCGCGCGACACCGCCCACTGGACCGATCCGATCGCGATCGCCGCCCAGGAGGCGCAGCGCGCGCGAAGCCCCGAGCGCCCCGAGCGCCCCGAGCACTCCGAGCGCACCGACCTGTCCTCCGCCCGGCTGCTACGCAATACCAAGCGTCCGCCGCAGAGCGGCTGGCGGCGGATGATCTACGTAGTGTCCGGCCGCATGATCAACCCGGGGGAGAGCCCCACCGACATCCGCCGCCGCGAGCTCACCCTCCGCGTCAACCAGCCGCTGCTGGGCTGCTACAAGATCGCGATGCTGAGCCTGAAGGGCGGCGTCGGCAAGACGACCATGACCGCCACGCTCGGGGCCACGTTCGCCTCCCTCCGCGGCGACCGGGTCGTGGCCGTCGACGCCAACCCCGACCGCGGCACGCTCAGCCAGAAGATCCCCCTGGAGACCAGCGCCACGGTGCGCAACCTCCTGCGCGACGCCCAGCGCGTGCGCCGCTACACCGACGTGCGGGCCTACACCTCGCAGGGCCCGTCGCGGCTGGAGGTGCTCGCCAGCGAGCAGGACCCCGCGGTGTCGGAGGCGTACAGCGAGGAGGACTACCGCCGCACGGTGAACCTGCTCGAGCACTTCTACAACATCGTCCTCACCGACTGCGGCACCGGGCTGATGCACTCGGCGATGTACGGCGTGCTGGGCGTCGCCGACCAGTTGGTGATCGTCTCGTCCGGTTCGATCGACGGCGCCCGCAGCGCCTCGGCCACCATGGACTGGCTCGACGCGCACGGGCACGGCGAGCTGGTGGCGAACTCGGTCGTCGTGATCAACTTCGTGCACCGGTCCCGCGGCGGCGTGGACCTGGACCGGGTGTCGGAGCACTTCGCGGCCCGCTGCCGCGCGGTGGTGCGCATCCCGTTCGACGGGCATCTCGAAGAGGGCGCGGAGATCGACCTCGACCGCCTGGAGCCGCACACCCGCATGGCGCTGCTGGAGCTCGCGGCCAACGTCGCCGACGCCTTCGACCGCGTCCACGCCCTGTGAGGGCCCGCCTGCGGGCCTGTGGTGCGGTTATGGGGGACGCTCAGGCGGGCGGGTCCTCCCGGCGGCGGACGCGCTCGTCGAGCTGACGCAGGAACTCAGGGTCGTCATCGGGGCCGCTCACGCGGGGGCGGACCGGGTCGGGGCGGCGGATGGGTTCGGCGGGGGACTCACCTTGGGCGGTGTTCATCGCCTTCCACAGCACCATTGCGATGACTGCGGCGCCGACGAACGCGATGAGGAACAGCAGCATCCACGACCACCTCCTGATGTGGAGGGTAGCCCAGCAAGCCCCGCGCCGGGATGCAGTCCGCCGAATCGGGGTCTGGTTCAGTGCGCCCGGGAGACCGTCGCCTCGCTGGTGAGGTCGGCCAGCATCTCGCGCACCTCGGACTCGCGGAAGCGGCGGTGCCCGCCCGGCGTGCGGATCGAGCCGATCCGGCCCGCGGACGCCCAGCGGGTGACGGTCTTGGGGTCGACGCGGAACAGCGCGGCGACCTCTCCGGGGGTGAGCAGTCGCTCGGTGTTGCCGGTGGTCATGGCCGTCATGCTGGTCCTCCTGCGCTCTCGCGGCCGTCAGATGCGGCCGCCCGTTCCGGGCCATCGTGACACCCGGGACCCCGGGTACTCGAACCGTTGTCACCCGGTAAAGGGCTCTTAAAGGACGAACCGGACAGGTGTGGTGGCGCAGCGTGGCCCCGTAGGCTGAGCGCATGCCGCCCACGCCCAGCCTCGTCGGCCCGCTGGTGGCCTACACCGCGGCCCGGCTGGGGATCGTGGCGGTGGTCGCCGGGCTGCTCCTGGTCGCGGGCGTGCCGCTGCTCCTGGCGCTGCTCATCGGCGTCATCGCCGCGCTGCCGCTGTCGACGGTCCTGTTGCGCGGACTCCGCGGACGGCTCGACGCGTCGATGGCGGTGGTCCGGGAGCGGCGAGCCGCCGAGCGCGAGGTGCTGCGGGCCCGGCTGCGCGGGGACGACCCCTCAGACGCTCGCGCCGAGCGCGAGGCCGACGCCGGTGAGGACCGACCAGGCCAGCAGTAGCAGCCCTGTCCTGCCCAGCACGCGGATGAGCGCCCGCCCGTCGGCGCCCGCGAGCACGGGACGCACCGGCACCACCGCGGCGGGGAGCGCCAGCAGGCCGAGCAGCATCGGCCAGCTGCGCAGGCCCGCCAGCGCCGTGAGGACGAAGGGGAGCAGCACGAGGGCGGCGTAGAGCCTGCGGGTGTCCCGGTCGCCGAGCATCACGGCCAGGGTGCGCTTGCCCACGGCCTCGTCGGTCGGGATGTCGCGCAGGTTGTTGGCCACGAGCACCGCGCAGGTGAGCATGCCCACACCGATGGAGCTCACGACCGCGAGCGCGTTCAGCGTCCCGCTCTGCGTGAGCGTCGTGCCGAGCACCGCGACCGGCCCGAAGAACACGAACACGGCCACCTCGCCGAGGCCTGCGTACCCGTACGGTCTGCTCCCGCCGGTGTAGTACCACGCACCGGCGATGCACACGGCCCCCACCGCGATCAACCACCACAGCCGCGAGAGCGACACGAGCGTCAGCCCGGCGAGGCCCGCCACCGCGAAGCAGAGGAGGGCCGCGGTGCGGACCGTGGTCGGCCGGGCCGCGCGCGACCCGACCAGCCGCACCGGGCCGACGCGCTCGTCGTCGGTGCCGCGGATGCCGTCGGAGTAGTCGTTGGCGAAGTTCACGCCGATCACCAGCGCGATCGCCACCACGAGCGCGAGCAGCGCGCGTCCGGGCGCGACCGTGCCGCTGCCGATCGCCGCGCCCGTGCCCACGAGGACGGGAGAGACGGCCGTCGGCAGCGTCCGCGGACGCGCGCCTTGGATCCACTGTGCCGGGGTGGCCACGGGGAAACGCTAACGCGGGCGGGTGGGCGCGCGCGCCCCGGTCAGCAAGGGCCGAGCTTTCCGGCGTTGGGCACCATGGCCGCGGGGAGGTACTGCCCGGTGCCGATGCGCAGCCAGGCGCCCGCCGTGCACTCCACCGGGACCCCCGCGTTGCTCGCGGCGACGCCCACGACGTCGGCGTTCGCCTTGGGAGACGCCAGGACCGGTCCCGTGTTCACCACCTTCGCCAGCCGGACGTCGCCCGTCCACAGGTAGTCCACCGTGACCGTCGCGTTGTCGACGAGGCCGAGGTCGTCCCAGAAGGTACCGTCGGCCAGGTCGATGCCCGCCGGGTTGACGACGTGGCGGTCGTACTGGTCCTTGCCGCCGTTGTAGCCGTCCCGGAACGCCGCCTGGGCCTGCGGGGTGCCCTGGGGGAGGTCGGACCACTGTTGGCGCATCGAGGCGGAGTTCCAGTAGTCGTCGTGGGTGTTCCACGGGCCGACGTCCCACACCGGCGCGAACGCGCAGCGGCCGTTCGCGGCGCAGACGCGGACGGAGTAGTCGCTCTTGCCGTTGGGCGAGAGCGCACGCCGCGACGGCAGCGCGACGAAGTGGTCGTGCGGCGCGATGACGTGCCCGTTCGCGGTGGTGCCGCCGGGAAGGCCCTCCCGGGTGGCGAAGACGCGGTAGGTGAGCGGGGCGCCCGGGGCGCTGCCGCCCTCCGTCTTCGGGGCCAGCGCGCCCAGCGCGACCGCGGTGACGGTCGGCCCCGGGTCGCCGCTCAACACGAGCCGGGCCTGGACCGTCCGCGACGCGTCGGGCAGCACGGCGGTGCCGTCGGCCGCGGGGACCCACTCGGACCAGTTACCGCTGGAACGCACGCCGCGGACGTCGACGGTGGCGGCGGACCCGTCGACGAGCTGGGCGTCCACGGTGGCGGAGATGCGGTTGGTCGGCGTGGCGAGCACGTGCGTGTCGAGGGTGAGCAGGCCGGTCGGGACGGCGTCGGCGCGGCCCCCCGCGCCTTTCGCGCCGCCCGTGGCCTCGTCGGACGGGGCGAGGAAGGCGGTGCGCCGGTCGATCCGCGCCGCGCCGTGGACGACGATGACGCCCGTGCCGCTCCCGGTGATGAGCGCAGGCTGCCAGGTCGCGGCGTCGGCCGTCGGCGCCGCCAGCGCGGGCTGCGCCGACGCGACCAGCAGGACGACGGCGGTCAGCAGGCCTGTGGCGTGCAGCGTCGAACGCATGGCAGGCCTCCCCCAGGGCAGTGACGGGTGTGACGAATGTGGTGTGCGGGACGCAGCACACCGGATGAGGCTGTAGTGGTCAATGAGCACAGAGTGATCGCCCCGAATGGGGTGTCGCCGTGGGCTCACCCGATCGGGCTGCTCCCGTCGCCCGCGGGCGTCACGAGGCGTGCGACGGCTACCCGGTCGGGCTTGCCGACGCCGCGCAGGGGGATCTCCGCGACGGTGACGATCCGGCGCGGGACAGCCGCCCGTCCGAGCTCGGCCCGCACCGCGGCGCGCAGCCGGTCGGCGCGCCCCTGATCCGCGGCCGAGCCCTGGCGAGGGTGGTCGGGGTCCCATACGACGGCGGCCGCCACGATCTGCCCCCACTCGGCGTCCGGCACACCCGTGACGCAGGCGGCCCGGACCCCGGGCTGCGCGGCGAGGACGCGCTCGACCGCGGCGGGTGCCACCTTCTCGCCACCCGTGACGATCATGTCGTCGGCGCGGCCGAGCACCTCCAGCCGTCCGGCGCGCCACCGGCCCATGTCGCCGGTGCGGAACCGGCCGCCGCCGAACCCGGCCGCGGTGTCGGCGGGCCGACCGAGGTACCCGGACGCGAGCGTGGGGCCGCCGAGCAGGATCCGCCCGTCGGGGTCGAGGTCGACCGTCACACCGTCGAGCGGCACGCCGTCGTAGACGCACCCGCCCGCCGTCTCGCTCATGCCGTAGGTCGTGACGACGGGCACTCCCGCTGCCATCGCCCGCCGGTGGGTGCCCCCGTCGAGCGCCGCTCCGCCGACGAGCACCGCCGCGTAGCTCCGCAGGGCGTCGAGCGCGGTGCCGGACCCGTCGAGGACGCGCCGCAGCTGGGTCGGCACGAGGCTGGTGTAGCGCCGACCGGGGCCGAGCGCGGCCGTCGCCGTCGCGAAGCCCTCCGGACGGAACCCGGCGCGCAGGTCCATCACCAGCGGCGGCCCCCCGGCCAGCAGCGCCCGCACGATCACCTGGACGCCCGCGACGTGCTCGGCGGGCAGCGCGAGCAGCCAGCGGGCCGGGCCACCGAGGCGGGCTTCGCTCGCCCGCGCCGACGCCCGCAGCGCGTCGGCCGACAGCGCGACCCGCTTGGGCTCGCCGGTCGACCCCGACGTGGCGATGACCACGGCCGTGCCCGCCGGAGCCGTCAGCCGGGTGTGCCGGGCGCCCGCGGGCAGCGGCAGGACGGGCGGGCCGCCGTCGAGCGCGGCGGCCAGGGCGTCGACCAGCACGCGCACCCGTTCCGGCGAGCCGTCGACCCCCACGGCTCGCAGCACGACCTCCCGCGCGGTGCCGTCGAACGCCATCGGGCCGAGCTTACGGTCCGAGCGCGTGGCAGACGGTTGCGCCGGGCAGTCCAGGGACCGCCGCAGCTCCGCCGACGTCGGCGGCCGCCCCCGCCGCGCAGCAACCCTGCCGCGGCTCCGGTTGCCACGGCGCCGAGCGCCGCCGCTGGATCCTTCGGGGACGGCACCTACACCATTCCCGACCAGGTCACCCCGGCAGCTACCAGACCGACGGCAACGCCATCATCGCCAACGGCACCCTCTCCGGGCCCACCACGGTGACGATCAAGAAGACCGACGCCGCCTTCCAGACCCGGGGCGGGTGCACCTGGACCAGGCGCTGACCGTCGCCCCGTCCTACCAAGGCTCAGTAGTGCCAGGGGTACGGGCTCCAGTCGGGCGCGCGCTTCTCCAGGAAGGCGTCGCGGCCCTCGACCGCCTCGTCGGTCATGTACGCCAGCCGCGTGGCCTCGCCCGCGAAGAGCTGCTGGCCGACGAGCCCGTCGTCGAGCAGGTTGAACGCGTACTTGAGCATCCGCTGGGCCTGCGGGGACTTGCCGTTGATCTCCGTCGCCCACTGCAGCGCCACCCGCTCCAGATCGGCGTGCGGCACCACCTCGTTCACCGCGCCCATGTGGTGCATCTGCTCGGCGGTGTAGGTCCGGCCCAGGAAGAAGATCTCCCGCGCGAACTTCTGCCCCACCTGCCGCGCGAGGTAGGCCGAGCCGTAGCCGCCGTCGAAGCTGCCCACGTCGGCGTCGGTCTGCTTGAACCGGGCGTGCTCGGCGCTGGCCAGCGTCAGGTCCGCGGTGGCGTGCAGCGAGTGCCCGCCCCCGGCCGCCCAGCCGTTGACGACGGCGATCACCACCTTGGGCATGAACCGGATCAGCCGCTGGCACTCCAGGATGTGCAGCCGCCCGGCGCGGGCCGGGTCCACGGTCTCGGCGGTGTCGCCGGACGCGTACTGATAGCCGGTTCGCCCGCGGATGCGCTGGTCGCCACCCGAGCAGAACGCCCACCCGCCGTCCTTCGGCGACGGGCCGTTCCCGGTGAGCAGCACGCAGCCCGACATCGGGGGTCTGGCGGGCGTGGTCGAGCGCGCGGTAGAGCTCGTCGACCGTGCCCGGCCGGAACGCGTTGCGCACCTCGGGACGGTCGAACGCGATGCGGACGGCCCCGGTGTCGACCGCGCGGTGGTAGGTGATGTCGTCGAAGTCGAACCCGGGCACCGGGCGCCAGGCGTGGGCGTCGAACAGCTCGGACGGGGAGTCGGCCACCGCCGGACCGTAGCTCAACCCAGCAGCTCCACCCAGCAGCTCAACCCAGCGTGAACGGATCGCGCGTGCCGCCGGTCAGCTCCACCCACACCGACTTGTTCTCGGTGTACTCATTGATCGACTCGACGCCGTTCTCGCGGCCGAGGCCGCTGGCGCCGTAGCCGCCGAACGGCACCGAAGGCGCCACCACCCGGTAGGCGTTGATCCACACCGTGCCCGCGCGCACTCTGGCCGCCACCCGGTGCGCCCGGTGCACGTCCTTCGTCCACACCGCGCCCGCCAGGCCGTACGGCGTGTCGTTGGCGATCTTGAGCGCCTCGTTCTCGTCGGTGAACGTGACCGCCGAGAGCACCGGGCCGAACACCTCCTCGCGGAAGACGGTGTCGGTCGGCTTGACCGACAGCACCGTCGGCTTGACGAAGTAGCCGCCGAGGCCGTCGTCGGCCGCGCCGCCGTAGGCCACGGTCGCGCCCTCGTCCTGCGCGGTGCGCAGGTAGCCGAGCACCTTCTCGTACTGGGGCTGGTTGGCCACCGGACCCATCTCGGTGGCGGGGTCGTTGGGGTCGCCGAGCTTGATCCGGGCGGCCCGCTCGGCCACGAGACCGATGAGCTCGTCGTGCACCGACTCGTGGACGATCAGCCGCGAGCCCGCCATGCACGTCTGGCCTGTGGCCGCGAACACGCCCGCGACCAGGCCGTTCGCCGCGGCCTCGAGGTCGGCGTCGGCGAAGACGATCTGCGGCGACTTGCCGCCCAGCTCCAACGTGACCTTGTTGAGGTTCTCCGCCGCCGCGTGCGCCACGGCCCGGCCGGTGGCGGTCGAGCCGGTGAACGCAACCTTGTCGACGCCCTTGTGCGACGCCAGCGCGGCGCCGGTCTCGCGCGACAGCCCGGTCACGACGTTCACCACGCCCGGCGGGAAGCCCGCGCGTTCGATCAGCTCGGCGAACCCGAGCGTCGACGCGGGGGCGTGCTCGGAGGGCTTGATCACGATGGTGCAGCCCGCCGCGAGCGCGGGGGCGAGCTTCCAGGTCATGAGCAGCAGCGGCGAGTTCCACGGCGTGATCGCGGCGACGACGCCCACCGGCTCGCGGCGCGTGTAGACGAGGTAGTTGGGGTTCGGGGTGGGGATCTGGCGGCCCTCGAGGGTGGCCGCGAGCCCCGCGTAGTAGTGGTACCAGCTGCCCAGCCCGCTGAGCTGGCCGATCATCTCGCGGAACAGCTTGCCGGAGTCGTTGACCTCCAGCCGGGCCAGGCGCTCGGCGTTCTCGCCGATGAGGTCGGCGAGGCGGCGCAGCAGCGCGGCGCGGGCGAAGCCGGTGGTGGCGCCCCACTCGCCGTCCAGCGCGGCACGGGCGGCGGAGACGGCGGCGTCGACGTCCTCGGGCCCGCCGTCGGGGATCTCGGCCCACGGGTCTCCGGTGTACGGGTTCTGCGACAGGAACGTCTTGCCCGACAGGGCTCCCACCGGCTTGCCGCCGATCAGCATCGAGAACCTCTCGAGCTCCGTCATCTCGTCCTCCTCGACGTCGATCGACACCGACCCTAGGATCGCCGTGCAGCGGTCACAACGGCTGCGCGAGGGTGCCGCCGCCGGGCCGTGATCGTCGCCTCGGCGCAGAAGCGGACAGAAGTGGCCGCCTTTCGCGCCGAGCCGGCGATCACGGGGCGTGCGCGTGGGGTCGCGGTGGAGGTGGAACTCGGCGGGCTGCGCCGTCGGCGGGTGGCGGGGCGCCGGCAGTATCGGGTGAGGTGCAGACCCTGGTCAAGGGCGCGAACGCGCCGCTCCCGCCCGGTCCCGTCGCCGTCCGCGTCACCGCAGCCGCGCCCGTCGACATCTCCGCGCTGCTGGTGACGTCGGCGGGCAAAGTGCGTGGCGACGCCGACTTCGTCTTCTACAACCAGCCCCTCGCGCCGGGT
The DNA here is from genome assembly GCA_963770115.1 of uncultured Actinomycetota bacterium. Classification (GTDB taxonomy): domain Bacteria; phylum Actinomycetota; class Actinomycetes; order Mycobacteriales; family Pseudonocardiaceae; genus Pseudonocardia. The sequence goes on along the minus strand of CAVYOT010000021.1, from coordinate 138,135 downwards.
GTGCGCTACGACGCGGCAGGCGTCGACGTCGAGCCGTCGGCCGGTCGATGCCGCGATCGAGCGCGTCGTCGTCACCGCGAGCCTCGACGGCAGCGGCCCCGACCACGTTCGGCGCGCTCGGCGACCTGCGGATGGACGTGGCCGTGGCCGGGCAGCCGGTCGCGCGGTTCGTCCCCGAAGGCCTCGGCCCGGAGACCGCGCTGCTGTGCGTCGAGATCTACCGGCGGGCGGGGGCCTGGAAGGTGCGCGCCGTCGGCCAGGGTTATGCGAACGGCCTGGCGGGCATCGCCACGGACTTCGGGATCACCGTCGAGGACACCCCCGGGTCGCCGCCGCACGCCGAGCCGTCGTCCACGCGCCCCGGCCCTTCGCCCACCGGGTCGCCGCGCTCGGCCGGGCCGCCGTCCGCCGCCGCGCCGCTGCCGCTGGGCCCGCCGCGACCCCCTCGGCGCCCGCGAAGATCAACCTCGACAAGGGGCGGGTGTCGCTCGCCAAGCGGCAGACGGTGTCGCTGGTCAAGACCGGGGCTCCGCCGCTGCGTCGGACCGCGATGGGTCTGGGCTGGGACCCGGCGCGGCGGGGCAAGGACATCGACCTCGACGCCTCGGTGATCGTCGTCAACGCGAAGGGCCGCAAGGTCGAGGCGGTGTGGTTCATGGCCAAGAGCGCCTACAACGGGGCGATCGAGCACTCGGGCGACAACCTCACCGGCGCGGGCGAGGGTGACGACGAGACGATCACCGTCGACCTCGGCCGCCTCCCCGGGGACGCCCATGCGCTCGTCTTCACGGTGAACTCGTTCCGCGGGCAGAAGTTCACCGACGTGCGCAACGCCTACTGCAGGCTGCTGGACGTCGACTCGGGCGCGGAACTGGTGCGCTTCGACCTCACCGACTCCTCACCCCGCACCGGCGTGATCATGTGCGTGCTGGTCAGGTCCGGGGCGACCTGGGACATGACGGCCATCGGCGAGTATCACGACGGCCGTACGGCACGGGCGATGTACGAGCCCGCCGAGGCCGTGGTGCGCACCCTCGCGCGCTGACCCCCACACGGTGAGTCCCGCAAACGCGCACGGTGAGTCCCGCGATTCGCCACGGTGAGTCTCGCGAACGCGCAGGGTGAGTCCCGCGATCGCCCGCGGTGAGCCGCGTGTCCGCGCCCGGAAGGCCGAGCCCTCGGCATGCGCTCCTGCGTCGATCTGCTGCACGTCGTCGACGCGGGGCAGGTCGACCCGCTGCGCGACCACGCCGGATGTTCGACACGGCCGTGCTCGCCCTCGCCGCGGGTTCGGTGTTGGTGCTGGTCGCCCTGGTGCGCGGCGGGATCGTGCGCCGGCCGTCCGGTGCGGCCGTCGGGATCCTCGTGTGGGCGGCGGGAATGGGCGCGTCGAGATGAACATGAGCGGGGTTGGGCCGCGCTCGGATCCCGCTGGTGTTCATCTCGACCGTCGCGCCTCGCTCAGCGCTCGGTGAGCCGACCCGCGGCGAGCTCCCACCGCCTGGTGGTGTGCACGGATTCGAGCATGCGGCGGTCGTGCGTGACGAGCAGGACGCGTGCCGTCGAAGCCGTCGAGCGCCTCCTCGAGCTGCTCGATCGCCGGCAGGTCGAGGTGGTTGGTCGGCTCGTCGAGCACCAGCAGGTTCACCCCGCGGGCCTGCAGCAGGGCGAGCGCGGCGCGGGTGCGCTCGCCGGGCGAGAGCGAGGCGGCGGGCGGGTGGCGTGGTCGGCGGTCAGCCCGAACTTGGCGAGCAGGGTCCGCACGTCGGCACTCCGCCCAGTCGACCTGGCGTCGCCGAACGCCCGCACCAGCGGGTCCGGGCCGAGGAACAGACCCCGGGCCTGGTCGATCTCGCCGACCACGCACGCCCGACCCGAGCCCGGCCGACCCCTCGTCGAGCGGGATCCGCCCGAGCAGCGCGCCGAGCAGCGTCGTCTTGCCCGAGCCGTTGGCCCCGGTGATGACGACGCGGTCGGCCCAGTCGACCTGGAGCGTCCACCGGCCCGAGCGTGAACGAGCCGCGCCGCACGACCGCCCCGGACGCCGACGCGACCACCGTGCCCGAGCGCGGCGCGGCGGCGATCGTCATCCGCAGCTCCCACTCCTTGCGCGGCTCGTCGACCACCTCCAGCCGCTCGATCGCGCGCTCGGTCTGCCGGGCCTTCGCGGCCTGCTTCTCCGAGGTCTCGGCGCGGAACTTGCGGCCGATCTTGTCGTTGTCCTTGCTCTTGCGACGGGCGTTGCGCACGCCCTGGGCCATCCAGTTGCGCTGGGTCCGGGCGCGCTCCTTCAGCGAGTCGAGCGTGTCGTCGTACTCCTCGTACGCCTCGCGGGCGTGCCGCCGCGCGACCTCACGCTCGACGAGGTACGCCTCGTACCCGCCGTCGTAGATCGCCGACCTGCTGCTGGGCGAGGTCGAGCTCGACGATCCGGGTGACCGTACGCGCCAGGAACTCGCGGTCGTGGCTGACGATCACGGCAGCGGCGCCGCAGCCCGAGGACGAACTGCTCCAGCCGCTCGAGCCCGTCGAGGTCGAGGTCGTTGGTCGGCTCGTCGAGCAGGAAGACGTCGAAGCGCGCAGAGCAGCAGTGCCGCGAGCCCGGCCCGGGCGGCCTGGCCGCCCGACAGCGCCGTCATCTCGGTCGACAGCGCGACGCCCAGCCCGAGCTCCGCGGCCACCTCGCCGGCGCGTTCGTCGAGGTCGGCGCCGCCGAGGGCGAGCCAGCGCTCGAGCGCGGCGGCGTAGACGTCGTCGGCGCCCGGTGTGCCCGCGGAGAGCGCGGCCGCGGCCTCGTCCATCGCGACCTGGGCTTCGGCGACGCCCGTGCGGCGCGCGAGGAACGCGGCCACCGTCTCGCCCGGCCGTCGCTCCGGCTCCTGCGGCAGGTGGCCGACCGTGGCGTCCGGCGGGCTGAGCGCGACCGTGCCCTCCTCGGGGGTCTGCTCGCCCGCGAGGAGGCGCAGCAGCGTGGACTTGCCCGCGCCGTTCGCCCCGACCAGGCCGACGACGTCGCCGGGGGCGATCACGAGGTCGAGGCCGGAGAACAGCATGCGGGCGCCGTGGCCTGCGGCGAGGGAAGTGGCCTTGAGGGTGGCGCTCATGACGGTGTCCAGCCTACGGACGCGACGGCGGCCGCGATCCGGGCCCGCAGCGTGGCGTGCGCGGCGCGCAGCCCGCCGCGCGTGGCCTGCACCTCGACCAACCGGACGCCCGGCCCGCCGAGCTGCGCCCCGATGTCGGAAGGGCCGGAGCGCACGCAGGGCACCTCCATCGCCGCGGCCAGTGCGGCGAGATCGACCCGCTGCGGCGTGCCGAAGACCCGCTCGAACGACGCGGCGTGCTCGGGCGCGCCCTGCTCCAGGAGGCTGAAGATCCCGCCGCCGCCGTCGTTGAGGACGACGATCGTCAGGTCGGGTCGGGGCTCGTCGGGGCCGAGGATCAGGCCGGTCGTGTCGTGCAGCAGGGTCAGGTCGCCGAGCAGCGCGACGGTCGGGCCCGGGTGGGCGAGCGCCGCGCCCATCGCTGTGGACACGGTGCCGTCGATCCCGGCGACACCCCGGTTGGACCGCACGACGAGGCCCTCCCGCGGCGCGGCGGCGAGGGCGACGTCGCGCACCGGGTTGGACGAGCCGAGCACGAGTTGCGCACCGTCGGGCAGCGCGGCGACGAGCGCCCTGGCGAGCCGCAGCCCGGCCGCGGGCACCTCGTTGACGGCCAGGTCCAGCGCGCCCGCGGCGGCCTTGTCGGCGTCGGCCCAGCGGCGCAGCCACTCCGGGTCGGGACGCAGCCGCGGCAGGGCGCCAACGGCGCGGACCGAGCCCCCGACGTCCGGCCACGGCAGCCCGCGTTCGTCGGCGAGCGCGTACACCGCGACGGCCGGGTCGGCGAGCAGCCGCGCGACGGCCCGGTGCAGCGTCGGGCGGCCCGCCACCACCACCTGCGCGGGCGTCAGCTCCGGTGTGTCGAGCAGCCACGGGCCGGTGCGGACCGCGCCCGGCCACGCCGCGGACGACGGCTCGGCGATCACCGGCACGCCGACGTCGAGCGCGGGCGCTCCCGGCCCGGCGATCACCAGTGTCGGCGCGCCCGGGTCGAGCGGGAGGGGCAGGGCAGGCCGCGCGATGCCCGGCACGGCCGTCCACGGGGCGCCGCCGTCCCGCCCCGCGGGCCACGGCGTCGGCGGGAGCGGCCCGACGCCCGACGGCGGCGTACCGGCCCGACCTGCGGGCAATGAAGGGGCGGACGGCTGGGCGGCACCGCGGACGGTGGACTGCGCTGCGATGTCGGTCGGGCGCTGGTCCGCGCTCCGCGCCCCGCCCGCGTCGGGTCCCGGCACGTCGTCGGGGGTCAGCGGTTCAGTGAAAGGGAGGTTGAGGTGCACGGGGCCTGGCGGGGCGCCCCTAGCGGCGGCGACCGCCCGGTCGACGGCCGCCCGCGCCTGCGCCTGCGTGCCCCCGACGGCGGGGGCGAGCCGGACCGCGCCGCCGAACATCCCGACCTGGGCGATGGTCTGGCTCGCGCCGATGCCGATCAGCTCGGGTGGCCGGTCGGCGGTGAGCGCGAGTAGCGGCACCCCGGCGTGGGCGGCCTCCAGGACGGCCGGGAAGAGGTTCGCCGCGGCCGTGCCCGACGTCGTCGCCACCGGCACCGGCCGCCCCGACGCGAGCGCCAGCCCGAGCGCCAGGAAACCGGCCGTCCGCTCGTCGATGCGGACGTGCAGGCGCAGGCGCCCGGCCGCGTCGGCCGCGTGCAGCGCGAACGCCAGCGGCGCGTTGCGGGAGCCGGGGCACAGGACGGCGTCGGTGACGCCGCAGCGCACGAGCTCGTCGACGACCACCCGCGCCGTTGCCGTCGACGGGTTCATCCCGCCCGGCCGACACATCGAGCAACGATCACCTCCCGATCCTGCCGTGCGCAGGACCGGTACGGCGAGCGAGCCGCGGTCTCCGGCGCCGTCAGACGGGCGTGAAGAGGGTGGAGCGGTTGGGAGGGGGTCCACCGCTCCACCCGGTTCAACGGCCGCGGGTCGGCGGCCTGGCAGCGAAGCCTGCCGGGCCGGACCGGGCACCGCATACCGCAACTGAGGTATTCGGATCGGTGACTCTCCGAACCTGACACGTGCCAATCCGTAACAATCCGCCCGGGCTGCCCGAACACGCGGATGGAGCCGTCCGACTCCTCGCGACCGCCCCGGCGAAGGGGATCACGTGATCGACAACTCGGCCGCACCGTGCCGTCCGACGCGGCTGCCGCGCGGCACATCCGCCCGTGACCTGCGCCGTGAGCTGGCCGCCGCCCGCCGTCACCTCGCCGCGGCCGAGGCGGCGCTGACCGCCGTCGCCGAGCGGGACCACGAGCTGCGCAACATCGTCGCCGGGCTCGCCGGAGCCCTCAGCGTGTTGGGCGTGCCGTCCGAGGAGGGCGGGCTCCTGCTCGGCGCCGCCCGGGCCGAGCTCGCCCGGCTGCAGCAGATGCTCGACGGGCCGCGCGGCGTCGGGCGGGCCTCGACCGCGGTCGGTCCCGTTCTGCGCGATCTCGCGACCGTGCACCGGGCGTCCGGGATGGACGTGCGGGTGTCCGTCGACGGGGATCCGGCCGTCGCCGTCGAGGCAGGGGCGCTGGCCCAGGTGGTCGCCAACCTGCTCGTGAACTGCGCCCGCCACGCGCCCGGCGCACCGGTCCGGATCCGCGCGCGCCGCGTCGGCGGACGGGTCCGCGTCGAGGTCGCCGACGCCGGGGCCGGCCTGCCGCGCGGAGCGGGTGACCCGATGCGGCGGGGAGCGCGCGGACCGCGGTCGACCGGCTCGGGGCTGGGCCTGGCGATCACCGCCGACCTGCTGCGCTCCCGCGGCGGGACGCTCGCGCTGCGTTCGTCCGGCCGCGGCGCGACCGCGGTCGTGGAGCTCCCCGTCGCGCCCGGGGTCGCGCACCGCATCGCCGGATGAGGGACCGGGCCGTCGCCGACGACCGCACCCCGGTCGCGGGGCCCGTCGTCATCGTCGACGACCATGCGCTGATCGCCAGCGCGCTGGCCGTCGCGCTGCGGGCGGCAGGGATCGCCACCGCCGTCACACCCCCGCAGACCCTGGTCGGGCGGCTCGACGAACCCGCGCCGCCGGGCGGCGTCCTCCTGCTCGACCTGGACCTCGGCGACGGGCTCGACGGCGCCACCCTCGTGCCGCGCCTGCGGCGGGCGGGCTGGCGCATCCTGCTCGTGACCGGCTCGGCCGACGTCGTCCGGATTGCCACGGCCGTCGCGGCGGGGGCGATCGGGTGCGTGGCCAAGTCGGCGCCGTTCGACCGGCTGGTATCCACCGTTGTCCGCGCCGCCGAGGGCCGCTCCGTGCTGGCCGACGACGAGCGCACGCGCCTGCGGGGCCTCGCGGACACCGCGGGCCGGGAGCGGACGGCCGTCCTCGACCGCTTCGCCCGGCTGACCCCGCGGGAGCGCCAGATCGTCGACCGGCTCGCCGACGGACGGCGGCCCGCCGCGATCGCGGCCGAGTTCGTGGTGTCGGTGGCCACGGTCCGCACCCAGATCCGCTCGATCCTGGGCAAGCTGGAGGTCGGCTCGCAGCTCGAGGCCGCGGCGCTGACCAGGGACCTGCGCCGTTAGGGGGCCATGACCTCGCGCACGGCGAGCAGCTTGGCCGCGGCCTCCCGCACCTCCGTGTCCGGGTCGGAGTCGGCGACGATCCCGCAGCCTGCGAAGAGCCGCGCCACCGGCCCGTCGAGCAACGCGCAGCGCAGCGCGATGCCCAGCTCGCCGTCGCCGTCGGCGTCGACCCAGCCGACCGGCCCGGCGTAGCGCCCGCGGTCCATGCCCTCCAGCGTCGCGATCAGCGGGACGGCAAGGGCGCGCGGGGTGCCGCCGACCGCGGCCGTCGGGTGTACGGCGGCCGCCAGCTCCAGCAGCGAGGCGGGCGCACGCTCGGGAAGCGTGCCCTCGACGTCGCTGGCCAGGTGCGTGACGTTGTGCAACACCAACGGCGCGGGCTCGGTGGGCACCGACAGCCGCGCGCACAGCGGCCGCAGCGACTCGGCGAGCGAGCCGATCGCCAGCTGGTGCTCGTGGCGGTCCTTCGCCGAGCCCAGCAGCGCTCTGCCCATGTCCGCCCCGAGGTCGCCGGTGTCGGGCCCCGGCCAGATCGTGCCCGCCAGCACCCGCGACCACACCGTGCCCGCCCGACGGCGCATCAGCAGCTCAGGGGTGGCGCCGACCAGCCCGTCCACGGAGAACGACCAGCACGCCGGGTACCGCTGGGCCAGTCCCGCCAGGAGGTGCCGCGCGTCGAGGGGGGCGTCGGCGATCGCGAGGAGGTCGTGGGCGAGCACGACCTTGTCCAGCTCGCCCGCCCGCATCCGCCGGACGGCCTCGGCGACCGCGCGCCGGTAGCCCGCGACCGACAGCTGCCCGTCGGCGAAGCGCACCGCGCCGGACGGGCGCACCGGCCGGACGGCGTGCACCCCGTCGCCGTGCGAGAACTCGGTGATCCACGCCACCCCGTCGCGCCGACCCACGACGACCCGCGGCACGACGAGCACGGATCCCGGCGCGTCGTCGGCGAACGTGAAGCTCGTGAACGCGATCGGTCCGGTGCCGGGCAGCCCGACCTCGTCGTCGACGGCCAGCCGGTCGGCGAACGAACGCCACCAGCGGTCGGTGTCGACGAACCGCTCGGGGCCCGCCGTGTACAGGCGCGCGACCTCGCCCCAGCCGACGAGACCCTCGTCGCCGTGGACCCAGGCCAGCGCGCCCTCGCGGTCGGGGAGCAGGTCGAGCAGGCGCACCGGGTCGTCGACGAGTCGGGTTCGCACGCCCAACCCGGTCGGTAGCGGGGCGATCGTCACGTTTTCGAGAGTAGGAGTCCGGGGCGCTCGGCGCCCCCCCGCCCCGAGAGGCGCCGGACACACCCCGGAATCCCGACCCGTACGATCGGCCGTGATGACCGAGCGCACACGGGCGATCGACGAGCTCACCGACCTCGTCGGCCCGGCCGTGCGCGCGATCTCGCGCACCCGCGCGCAGATCGTCCTCGGCGTCGCCGTCGTGATCACGTTGCTCTGCGGGTTCGCGCTGGCGGGCGCGGCCGTGGACGACGGGCGGATCAGCGCGAACGAGGCCGTGGCGCAGGCCGACGTGCTGGACGGCTCGACGTTCTTCCGGACGCTCGTGCGGTTCACGCTCCCGAACGGCGACGTGGTGGTCCCCGAGCTCGGGGTGGCCTACCCGCGCGGGCTCACGCCGGGCACGTCGGTGGCCGTCGAGTACGACGCCACCGAGCCCGACCGGGTGCGGGTCGCGGGCCGCAGTGCCGCCTCGGCCGCCGCGCCGCTCGCCGCCGTGATCGTTGTGACGTGGGTGCTGCTGCTGCCGCTTGCCCGCCGGATGCGCCGCCGGGGTGGCAAGTGAGCGGCAGCAGGGTGACATCGCTCCGACTCAGTCGCAGCGATGTCACCTTCCTGCAGCCCGGCCCGATACGTTGCGCTGCAACCCGGGGCGGCCGTACCGCGGACGGTCGTACTGTGGCGGCGTGAGTCGCGCCGAGCTGGACAAGGACCCCCGCGCCGTCGCGGAGATGTTCGACGGCGTCGCGCGCCGCTACGACCTCACCAACACCGTGCTCACGGCGGGCCAGGACCGCCGCTGGCGCGCCCTCGCCCGCCGCGCGCTGGAGCTGCGGCCCGGCGAGATCGTGCTCGACCTCGCCGCGGGCACCGCGGTGTCCACCGCGGAGCTCGCCCGCTCCGGCGCGTGGTGCGTCGCCGCCGACTTCTCCCTCGGCATGCTCCGGGCGGGCCGGGACCGCGACGTCCCCAAGGTCGCCGCCGACGCGCTCGCGCTGCCCTTCGCCGACGCCGCGTTCGACGCCGTCACGATCAGCTTCGGCCTGCGCAACGTGCACGACTCCGATCGCGCGCTGCGCGAGCTGGCGCGCGTCACCAAGCCGGGTGGGCGGCTGGTCGTGTGCGAGTTCAGCCGTCCGCGCTGGGCGCCTTTCCGCGCGGCCTACTACCTGGGGCTGGAACGGGTGCTGCCCGCCGTCGCCGACCGGGTGTCCAGCAACCCGGAGGCCTACCGCTACCTCGGAGAGTCGATCAGGGCATGGTCGCCGCAGCGCGAGCTGGCCGCCCGCATCGCAGGCGCGGGCTGGGCCCAGGTGGGCTGGCGCGACCTCGTCGGCGGGGCGGTCGCCCTGCACCGCGCCCGAAGACCGTAACCGTCGCGCAAGGGTGTGGCGCCTGTCTCGCGACGCGCAGCCTTCATGAATAGACTCAGCGGGACTTCGTGAATCCGTTCACAAGCGAACATCGCAGGTTAGGCATGCCTGGGTGCACGAGAAGGGTGCCGAGGACCTAGGGTCGCGGCGCCCGTTAGAGATCAGGAGGGCCGAGTGACCTACCTCCCACTGGTGCTGCTGTTCGCCCTGGCCGGGCTGTTCGCCCTGTTCTCCGTGACGTCCGCGCCGTACGTCGGCCCGCACCGCTACAACCGGGCCAAGCTGGACGCCTACGAGTGCGGCATCGAGCCCTCGCCGGATCCCGTCGTCGGGAGCGGGCGCATGCCCGTCGCGTACTACCTGACGGCGATGCTGTTCATCCTGTTCGACATCGAGATGGTCTTCCTCTACCCGTTCGCGGTCACCAGCGACCTGCTGGGGTTGTTCGGGCTGGTGGAGATCGTGCTGTTCATCGTGACGGTCGGCTTCGCCTACGTCTACGTGCTGCGGCGCGGCGGGCTGGACTGGAACTAGGGGGCCACCAGATCATGGGACTCGAGGAGCACCTCCCGAACGGCGTTCTCCTGACGAGCGTCGAGAAGCTCGTCAACTGGACCCGCAAGTCCTCGCTGTGGCCCGCCACGTTCGGCCTGGCGTGCTGCGCGATCGAGATGATGACCACCGGCGCCCCGCGCTACGACCTCGCCCGCTTCGGCATGGAGGTCTTCAGGGCCTCGCCCCGCCAGGCCGATCTGATGATCGTCGCGGGCCGCGTCAGCAACAAGATGGCCCCCGTGCTGCGCCAGATCTACGACCAGATGCCCGAGCCCCGCTGGGTGCTCGCGATGGGCGTCTGCGCCAGCTCCGGCGGCATGTTCAACAACTACGCGATCGTGCAGGGCGTCGACCACGTCGTGCCCGTCGACATGTACCTCCCCGGCTGCCCTCCGCGGCCCGAGATGCTCATGGACGCGATCCTCAAGATCCACGCCAAGATCATGGACGAGCCGTTGGGCACCAAGCGCGCCGCCGCGCTCGCGGCGTCCGGTCACAAGACCGAGCTCATCCCGTCGTCGATCAAGTTCGCCCCCAAGAAGTCCGCTGGGAAGAAGTAGATGGCTGACGAGACCACTGGCACCTCCAAAGACGGCGGCGAGCCCACCGGCGGCCCGCACTCCTCGGCCGATACGGGCGGCGCCGACGTCGAGGCGCACCGCTCCGCGGGCGGCACCGCGCCGCTCGGCGGCGGCGCACGGCCCGCGGCGGCCCGCGCCCGCCAGGGCATGTTCGGCGTGCACGGCTCCGGCGACACGTCCGGCTTCGGCGGCCTGCGCCTGCCCGGCTACGCGCCCGCGCCCGCCGAGCGCCCCTTCGGCGGCTGGTTCGACGAGCTGGCCGACGAGCTGGGCTCCGCGCTGGACCGCGGCGGCATCGCGCGCGACGCCATCCAGCAGATCACGATCGACCGCGGCGAGATCACCTTCTACGTCCGCCGCGACGAGCTCGTGGAGCTGTGCCGCACCTTCCGCGACGACCCGGGCCTGCGGTTCGAGCTGTGCTCGTCGGTCTCGGGGGTCGACTACGGCCCCGAGGTCGAGCAGCGCCTGCACGTGGCCTACCACCTGCTCTCGATGACGTTCCGGCGCCGGATCCGCCTGGAGGTGGCTGTCGACGTCGATGACCCGCACGTGCCCAGCGTGGTGGACGTCTACCCGACGGCCGACTGGCAGGAGCGCGAGACGTGGGACATGTTCGGCATCGTCTTCGACGGCCACCCCGCACTCACCCGCATCCTCATGCCCGACGACTGGGAGGGACATCCCCAGCGCAAGGACTACCCGCTCGGCGGGATCCCGGTGGAGTACAAGGGCGCGGAGATCCCGCCCCCTGACGAGAGGCGGTCCTACTCATGACCACGCCTGCCGAGCCGCGCCTCACGACCGAGGGCCCGGTCTACACCGTCACCGGCGGCGACTGGGACACCCTCATCGACGAGGAGCACGACGACCGCATCGTCGTGAACATGGGGCCCCAGCACCCGTCGACGCACGGGGTGCTGCGCCTCGTGCTGGAGCTGGAGGGGGAGACGGTCACCCAGGCCCGCGCCGTGATCGGCTACCTGCACACCGGCATCGAGAAGAACTGCGAGTACCGCACCTGGACCCAGGGCGTCACGTTCGTGACGCGCGCGGACTACCTCTCGCCGCTGTTCACCGAGACCGGCTACTGCCTCGGCGTCGAGAAGCTGCTCGGGGTCGAGGCCCCGCGGCGGGCGCAGCAGGGCCGGGTCATGCTGATGGAGATCAACCGGATCGCCTCGCACCTGGTGGCGCTGGCCACCGGCGGCATGGAGCTCGGCGCGCTCACCGGCATGACCAACGGGTTCCGCGAGCGCGAGGACCTGCTGCACCTGCTGGAGCGCCTCACCGGTCTGCGGATGAACCACGCGTTCATCCGCCCCGGCGGCCTCGCGCAGGACTTCCCGGACGGCTTCAAGGAGGACGTCCTCGCCGTCGTCAAGCAGATCCGCGGCCAGCTGCCCGGCTACGACAAGCTGCTCACCGGTCAGCCGATCTGGCGGCAGCGCCTGGAGAAGGTCGGCTACCTGCCGCTGGACGGCTGCCTCGCGCTCGGCGCCACCGGCCCGATCCTGCGCTGCGCGGGCCTGCCGTGGGACCTGCGCAAGGTCGAGCCCTACTGCGGCTACGAGGAGTACGACTTCGAGGTGCCGACGGCCACCGAGGCCGACTGCTACGCCCGCTACCGGCTGCGGGTGGAGGAGATGCGCGAGTCGCTCAAGATCATCGAGCAGGTCGTCAGGCAGATGGAGCCAGGACCGGTCATGGTCGAGGACCGCAAGATCGCCTGGCCCGCGCAGCTGTCGATCGGCTCGGACGGCATGGGCAACACGCTCGAGCACGTCAAGAAGATCATGGGTCAGTCGATGGAGTCGCTGATCCACCACTTCAAGCTGGTCACCGAGGGCTTCGCGGTGCCGCCGGGGCAGGTCTACTCGGCGGTCGAGTCGCCGCGCGGCGAGCTGGGCTGCCACCTCGTCTCCGACGGCGGCACCCGGCCGCTGCGCGTCCATCTGCGCGAGCCCAGCTTCGTGAACCTGCAGTCGATGCCCGCGATGAGCGAGGGCGGCATGATCGCCGACGTCATCGCGGCCGTCGCGAGCATCGACCCGGTCATGGGGGGTTGCGACAGATGACGCCGACCGAGCGAAGCGAGGGAGCCCGATGACGCTGCCGGAAGGCATGCCGGAGTCCATCGGGCCGTCGGTCGCGCCCGAGGAGATCGTGTGGGAAGGCCCCGCCGACCAGCCGATCGTCGGCGGCGTCTTCGACGACGTCACGGCGCAGCGGGCGAAGGAGATCATCGCCCGCTACCCGCAGTCGCGCTCGGCGCTGCTGCCGCTGCTGCACCTCGTGCAGTCGGTCGAGGGGCACGTCAGCCAGGACGGCATCCGGTTCTGCGCGGACGCGCTGGAGCTCACCACGGCCGAGGTCTCGGCGGTGGTGACGTTCTACACGATGTACAAGCGCACGCCGTGCGGCGAGCACCTGGTGAGCGTGTGCACCAACACCCTGTGCGCGGCGCTCGGCGGCGACGACATCTACCGGCGCCTGCAGGAGAAGCTCGGCGCGCCCGGCGAACCGCTGGCGCACGAGGAGACCTCCGAGGACGGCACGATCACGCTGGAGCATGCCGAGTGCCTCGCGGCGTGTGACTTCGCGCCGGTGATCCAGGTCAACTACGAGTACTACGACAACCAGAGCGTCGCGTCGGGCGAGGAGCTCGTCGACGCCCTCCAGCGCGGCGAGAAGCCGCATCCCACGCGCGGCGCGCCGCTCACCGACTTCCGCACCGTCGAGCTGGAGTTGGCGGGCGTCTTCCCCGACCTCGGCGCGAGCGTCGAAGGACTGTCGGTGGCGGATGAGACGCTGCGCGGCGTGACGGCGGCCGCCGAACGCGGCTGGGCCGCACCTGCCATGCCCGACACGCCCCCCGCGTTCCCCGCACGGCCGGAGAAGAAATGACCGACCTCATCACCCCGGTGCTCACGAAGCGCTGGGCGGAGCCCCGTTCGTGGTCGATCGACACCTACGAGCGCACCGGCGGCTACCGGGCCTTCCGCAAGGCGCTGCGGGCCGATCCCGATCAGCTGATCCAGCTCGTCAAGGACTCCGGCTTGCGCGGCCGCGGCGGCGCGGGCTTCCCCACCGGCATGAAGTGGGGCTTCATCCCGCAGGGGCCGAGCGGCCCGGGCGCCAAGCCCAAGTACCTGGTGATCAACGCCGACGAGGGCGAGCCGGGCACCTGCAAGGACATCCCCACGATGATGGCCGACCCGCACTCGCTGGTCGAAGGCTGCATCATCACCTGCTACGCGATCCGCGCGCAGTTCTGCGCGATCTACGTCCGCGGCGAGGCCCTGCACCCGATCCGCCGCGTGGCCAACGCCGTCCGTGAGGCCTACGCGAAGGGCTACCTCGGCCAGAACATCCTCGGCACGGGGTACGACATCGACATCGTCGTGCACGCGGGCGCGGGCGCCTACATCTGCGGCGAGGAGACGGCCCTGCTCGACTCGCTGGAGGGCCGCCGCGGCCAGCCGCGGCTCAAGCCGCCGTTCCCGGCCACCGCGGGGCTCTACGCGTCGCCCACCGTGGTCAACAACGTCGAGACGATCGCCAGCGTGCCGTTCATCGTCGAGGGCGGCAGCGACTGGTTCCGGTCCATGGGCACCGACAAGAGCCCCGGGCCGAAGATCTACTCGCTGTCCGGGCACGTCGAGCGGCCCGGCCAGTACGAGGCCCCGCTGGGCACCACCCTCCGGCAGCTGCTGGAGCTCGCTGGCGGCATGAAGGACGGCATCCCGCTGAAGTTCTGGACACCGGGCGGCTCGTCCACGCCGCTGTTCACCGCCGAGCACCTCGACGTGCCGCTGGATTTCGAGGCCACCGTCGCCGCGGGCTCCATGCTGGGCACCACCGCGCTGCAGATCTTCAACGAGACGGTCTCGGTGCCGTGGGCGGTGATGAAGTGGACCGAGTTCTACAAGCACGAGTCCTGCGGCAAGTGCACCCCCTGCCGCGAGGGCACCTACTGGCTGCTGCAGATCCTGGAGCGGATGCTGCACCACGAGGGCACCGAGTCCGACATCGAGACGATGCTGGACGTCTGCGACAACATCCTCGGCCGGTCGTTCTGCGCGCTCGGTGACGGCGCGACGAGCCCGATCACCAGCGGCATCCAGTACTTCCGGCAGGAGTTCCTCGACCTCTGCGCCGAACAGCCCGCCGCCCGGGGATCCACCCAGGAGGCCGAACCCGCCGGAGCCATGGCATGACGCTCACGCAGGACAGCGCCCCAGGAGATGCCACGGCCCGGCCCGTCCCGGAAGGGCACGTCCGCCTGACCATCGACGACCGGGTCGTCGACGCACCCAAGGGCGAGCTGCTCATCCGCGCCTGCGAGCGGCTCGGGATCATCGTGCCGCGCTTCTGCGACCATCCGCTGCTCGATCCGGCGGGCGCGTGCCGCCAGTGCCTGGTCGAGGTCGAGATGGGCGGGCGCCCGATGCCCAAGCCGCAGGCCAGCTGCACGATGACCGTCGCCGACGGCATGGTCGTGCGCACCCAGCACACGTCGAAGGTGGCCGAGAAGGCGCAGCACGGCGTGATGGAGCTGCTGCTGATCAACCACCCGCTGGACTGCCCGATCTGCGACAAGGGCGGCGAGTGCCCGCTGCAGAACCAGGCGATGAGCTCGGGGCGCACCGAGTCGCGGTTCGTGGACACCAAGCGCACGTTCCCCAAGCCGATCCCGATCTCCACCGAGGTGCTGCTCGACCGCGAGCGCTGCGTGCTGTGCCAGCGCTGCACCCGCTTCTCCGAGCAGATCGCGGGCGACCCGTTCATCGAGCTGCTCGAGCGCGGCGCCCAGCAGCAGATCGGCGTGGCGGAGGACAAGCCGTTCCAGAGCTACTTCTCGGGCAACACGATCCAGATCTGCCCGGTAGGGGCGCTCACGAGCGCGGCCTACCGCTTCCGGTCCCGCCCGTTCGACCTCGTGTCCACCCCGGGCGTCTGCGAGCACTGCGCGTCCGGGTGCGCCCAGCGCGTCGACAGCCGCCGCGGGTCGGTCATGCGCCGCATGGCGGGCAACGACCCGGCGGTCAACGAGGAGTGGACCTGCGACAAGGGCCGCTTCGCGTTCCGCTACCTCACCTCGGAGGGCCGGATCACCCGGCCCATGGTCCGCGGGGTCGATGGCGTGCTCGCCGAGACGTCGTGGACCGAGGCGCTGTCCGTCGCCGCGAAGGGCCTGCTGGCCGCCCGTGAGGGCGGGATCGGCGTGCTGGCCGGTGGCCGCCTCACGGTCGAGGACGCCTACGCGTACGCCAAGTTCGCACGGGTGGCGGCGCACACCAACGACGTCGACTTCCGCGCCCGCCCGCACTCGCACGAGGAGCTCGATTTCCTCGCCGCGCACGTCGTCGGGCAGGGCCCCGAGGTGCTGGACTACACGCGCCTGGATGCGGCGCCCGCGGTGCTGTGCGTGGCGTTCGAGCCGGAGGAGGAGTCGCCGATCGTCTACCTCCGCCTGCGCAAGGCCGCCCGGAAGCACGGCCAGCAGGTGTACCACCTCGGCCAGTGGACCACGCCCGCCGTGGAGCGCACGTCGCTCTCCACCGGTGCGGCGTCCCCCGCGGCCAAGGACAACCTGATCCGCGTGGTGCCCGGCGCCGAGGCCGCCTTGCTGCGCGAGCTGCCCGAGCACGTGCTCATCGCGCTCTCCCGCGGCGGCGTGATCCTCGTCGGCGAGCGGGCCGCGGAGGTGCCGGGCCTGTACTCGGCGGTGTCGGCGCTGGCCGCGCGCACCGGCGCGGCGGTCGGCTGGGTGCCGCGGCGGGCGGGGGAGCGGGGCGCGCTCGACGCGGGCGCCGTGCCCACCCTGCTGCCCAGCGGGCGGCCGGTCGCCGACGCGACGGCGCGCGCCGAGGTCGAGGCCGTGTGGGGCCTCGCGGAGGGCACACTGCCCGCCACCCCGGGCCGCGACACCGATTCCATACTCGGCGCGGCGGGCCTCGGCGAGCTGTCCGCCCTGGTGGTCGGCGGGCTCGACCCGCTCGACCTGGCCGATCCGGCGGCGGCGCTGGCCGGGCTGCGCGAGGTCGGGTTCCTGGTGAGCCTGGAGATGCACCGCTCGGCGGTCACCGACCTGGCCGACGTGGTGCTCCCGGTGGCGCCGGACACCCAGCGCTCGGGCACGTACCACAACTGGGAGGGCAGGCCGCGGTCGTTCGGCCCCGCACTGGACGCGAGCGGCGTGCTGCCCGACTGCCGGGTGCTCGACACCCTCGCCGTCGAGATGGACATCGACCTGTTCACGCAGACCCCGGCGGCGGCGGCGGGCGAGCTGGCCCGTCTGGGCGGCCGCTCGGGCGCCGCACCCGCCCCACCCACCGTGTCCGCGGGCGTCCCGCGCGCCCCGGGCTTCGGGCAGGCCGTGCTGGCCACGTGGCGCCAGCTCGTCGACGAGTCCTCCCTCGCGGTGAACGAGCCGCACCTCGCGGGCACCGCCCGCGCCCGCGGTCGTGCGGGTCAACGCGGCGACAGCGGGCAGGCTGGGGCTCACCGAGGGCGAGCCCGCCACGGTGCGCACCGAGCGGGGCGCGATCACGCTGCCGGTGGCCCTGGCCGATCTGCCCGACGGGGTGGTGTGGCTCCCCGGCAATTCCGATGCATCCCGGGTCCGCGCCGTCCTCGGCGCCGGACACGGCGACCTGGTGGGGGTGACGGCATGAGCGAGCTTGCGAGCGGATCATCGGCACTGAGCGAGCATGCGAGCGGATCATCGGCACTGAGCGCGCAGTTCCTCGCGCAGGCGCCCACGGACGGCGGGCTCACACACACGCAGCAGATCCTCGCCGACGACCCGCTGTGGCTGGTCATCCTGAAGGTCGTGGCCCTCTTCGCCATCGGCGTCGTGCTGACCCTCTTCATGATCAACTGGGAGCGCAAGGTCGTCGGCCGGATGCAGCAGCGTCCCGGGCCGAATCGCGTGGGCCCCGGCGGCTGGCTGCAGAGCCTCGCCGACGGGCTGAAGCTCGCGTTCAAGGAAGACATCATGCCGGTGATGGCCGACAAGCGGGTGTACTTCATCGCCCCGGTCATCTCCTGCATCCCCGCGTTCGTCGCGTTCTCGGTGATCCCCTTCGGCGGCGAGGTGACGATCTTCGGCGAGCAGACGGTACTGCAGCTCGTCGACCTCCCGGTCGGCGTGCTGGTGGTGCTGGCGTGCAGCTCGGTCGGCGTCTACGGGATCGTGCTCGGCGGCTGGGCCTCCGGCTCGCCCTACCCGCTGCTCGCCGCGCTGCGCTCGGCGGCCCAGGTGATCTCGTACGAGATCGCGCTCGGGCTCTCCGTGGTCGGGGTGGTGCTCTACGCGGGCTCGCTGTCCACGGCCGATATCGTGGCGTCCCAGCAGGCGAGCATGTGGAACGCCATCCTCCTGCTGCCGAGCTTCATCATCTTCGTGATCGCGATGGTCGGCGAGACCAACCGGGCCCCGTTCGACCTGCCCGAGGCGGAGTCCGAGCTCGTCGGCGGGTTCCACACGGAGTACTCGTCGCTGAAGTTCGCGCTGTTCTTCCTCGCCGAGTACGTCAACATGGTCACGGTCTCGGCGATGGCCACCACGCTGTTCCTGGGCGGGGGCACGCTGCCGTTCATCGAGCTCAACGGCTGGCTGGAGTTCGTCGTCTTCCTCGTGAAGATGTTCATCTTCCTGTTCGTCTTCATCTGGCTGCGCGGCACCCTGCCCCGCCTGCGCTACGACCAGTTCATGCGGCTGGGGTGGAAGGTGCTGGTCCCGGTCAGCATCCTCTGGATCCTGCTGATCTTCGCGGTGCGCACGTGGCGCAACAGCGGCGGCAGCACCGGAGCGCTGCTGGTGGCCGTCGGCATCGGCGTCGCGGTCGTGCTGATCATCGCGTTCCTGGTGCCGGATCGGGGAGGCGCCGCCGAGCCCGTCGTCGAGCTGGCGTCGGACTACCCGGTCCCGCCGATCGACCTGGTCGTCCCCACGAAGTCGTCCCGACCGAAGGGCAGGTCACGCCGCGAGCGGCGCGCTCCGGCCCTCTCGGCGAAGGAGAGCGAGTAGCCATGTTCGAGTTCTTCAAGGGCTTCGGGGTCACCTTCTCGACGATGTTCAAGAAGGTGGTCACGGAGGAGTACCCGGAGAACTTCCCGCCCGCCGCGCCGCGCTACCACGGCCGCCACCAGCTCAACCGGCATCCGGACGGCCTGGAGAAGTGTGTGGGGTGCGAGCTGTGCGCCTGGGCGTGCCCAGCCGACGCGATCTACGTGGAGGGCGGGGACAACACCGACGAGGAGCGGTACTCGCCCGGCGAGCGGTACGGCAAGATCTACCAGATCAACTACCTGCGCTGCATCGGCTGCGGGCTGTGCATCGAGGCGTGCCCCACGCGCTCGCTCACGATGACCAACTTCTACGAGATGGCCGACGACAACCGCCAGGACCTGATCTACACCAAGGAGCAGCTGCTCGCCCCGCTGCTGCCGGGCATGGAGCAGCCCCCGCACCCGATGCGGCTGGGCGACAAGGAGCAGGACTACTACGTCCAGGGCCCGGCGCTCGCCCGCAGGGATCTCCCGAACGAGCCGGTAGGGGAGCAGGTGAAGTGATGTCCGCCGACGTACTTCTTCCCGCGGAGGCGGAGTCATGACAGCCGACGTACTTCTTCCCGCGGAGGCGGTCCAGCCGACTGCAGCGAGTCATGCGATCTCGACGGGCGAGGCCGTCACGTTCTGGATCCTCGGCCCGATCGCCCTGCTCGGCGCGCTGGGCATGGTGTTCGCGCGCAACGCCGTGCACTCGGCGCTGTTCCTCGCGATGACGATGCTCTCGCTCGGCGGGCTCTACATGGCCCAGCAGGCGCCGTTCCTGGGCTTCGTGCAGATCATCGTCTACACCGGCGCCGTGATGATGCTGTTCCTGTTCGTGCTCATGCTCGTCGGCCGCGACAGTTCCGATTCGGTGGTCGAGGTGCTGCGCGGCCAACGCCTCGCCGCGCTGGTCTTCGGCGTCGGGTTCGCGGTGCTGCTGGCCGGGGCGTTGGGCAACGCGCTCACCGGCCTCACGTCGGTGGGGCTGGCCGCGGGCAACGCCGGATCGGGCGCCAACGTCACCGGCATCGGCAGGCTCATCTTCACCAAGTACCTCTTCGCGTTCGAGCTGACCTCCGCGCTGCTCATCACGGCGGCGCTCGGCGCGATGGTGCTGGCCTACGCCCAGTCCCGCGGCAACCTCTCCAAGATCGGCCAGCGGGCCACGGTGGAGGCCCGGCTGCGCGGCGAGCACGACCGCATCTCCCCGCTGCCGGGCCCGGGCGTGTTCGCCACCGGCGACTCGGTGGCGGTGCCCGCGATCCTCCCCGACGGATCCGTCGCCCCCGAGTCGATCTCCGCGATCATCGACGCCACGCCGATCGAGGAGACCCCGCCGCCGGAGGCCGACGCCCACGCTCTCACCGGCCAGCCCCACCCCGAGGAACAGGCATGAGCCAGACCAACTACCTGCTGCTCTCGGCCCTGCTGTTCACGATCGGCGCGGTCGGCGTGCTCGTGCGCCGCAACGCGATCGTCGTGTTCATGTGTATCGAGCTGATGCTCAACGCGGTCAACCTCTCGCTCGTCACGTTCGCCCGCATCAACGGGCAGCTCGACGGGCAGGTCATGGCGTTCTTCGTCATGGTCGTGGCCGCGGCGGAGGTCGTGGTCGGCCTCGCGATCATCATGTCGATCTTCCGCACGCGTCGGTCCGCGTCAGTCGACGACGCGAACCTGTTGAAGTACTAGGAGCTCCCCGTGTCCCTGGTCCTCGCCGCCGAGCTGCCGGAGGTCGGCCCCGCCACCGGTGTGGCCGGCCTCGCCTGGCTGCTGGTCGCGCTCCCCGCCTTCAGCGCGCTCGTGCTGTTCCTTCTCGGCCGCCGGGCCGACGCCTGGGGGCACATCCTCGGTGTGCTGTCGGTGGTCGGCGCCTTCGTCGTCGGCCTGCTGATCTTCCTGCAGACCGTCGGGCTGCCCGCCGCGGAGCGCACCCGTGAGCTGTCGTTGTACGACTGGTTCTCTGTCGCGGCGCTGCACGTCGACTTCGGGCTGCGGCTCGATCCGCTCTCGCTGACGTTCGTGCTGCTGATCACGGGTGTCGGCGGCCTGATCCACATCTACGCGGTGGGCTACATGGCGCCGTCGCACGCCGACCCCGACCCTTCGGCCCGGCGCCGGTTCTTCGCCCAGTTCAACCTGTTCGTCACCGCGATGCTCCTGCTGGTGCTGGGCAACAACTTCGTGCTGCTTTACCTCGGCTGGGAGGGTGTCGGCCTCGCCTCCTACCTGCTGATCGGCTTCTACCAGGATCGCCCGTCCGCGGCCACGGCCGCGAAGAAGGCGTTCCTGATGAACCGCGTCGGCGACGTCGGGCTGGCGCTGGCGATCTTCATCATCTGGACACAGCTGGGCACGGTGCGGTACACGGAGGTGTTCGCCAACATCGGCAAGGTCGACCCGACCGCGCTCGTCGCGATCACGGTGCTGCTGCTGCTCGGCGCGTGCGGCAAGTCCGGCCAGTTCCCGCTGCAGTCGTGGCTCCCGGACGCCATGGAGGGCCCCACCCCGGTCTCGGCGCTCATCCACGCGGCAACCATGGTCACCGCGGGTGTGTACCTCATCGCCCGCATGAACCCGATCTACGACCTGTCCGCGTCCGGCCGTCTCGTCGTCGCGATCATCGGCACGATCACCTTGCTGATCGGCGCGATCATCGGCTGCGCGTACGACGACATCAAGAAGGTGCTGGCCTACTCCACGGTCAGCCAGATCGGCTACATGATCCTCGCCGTCGGGCTCGGTCCGTACGGCTACGCGCTGGGCATCGCCCACCTGCTCGCGCACGGCTTCTTCAAGGCGGGCCTGTTCCTCGGGGCGGGCTCGGTGATGCACGCCATGAACGACACCGTCGACATGCGCCACTACGGCGGGCTGTGGCGCGTCATGCCGATCACGTTCGTGACGTTCGGGCTGGGCTACCTCGCCCTGATCGGCTTCCCGCCCCTTTCCGGCTACTTCACCAAGGACGCGATCATCGAGGCGGCCTTCGGCGCGCCCGGGTGGCAGGGCTGGACGTTCGGCCTGCTCGCCACGCTCGCGGCGGGGCTCACCGCGTTCTACATGACCCGGCTGATGTTCATGACGTTCTTCGGCGAGAAGCGCTGGAAGAACCTCCAGTCCGCGGACGGCCACGACTACCACCCGCACGAGTCCCCGGCCGTGATGACCGTGCCGATGATCATCCTCGCGATCGGCTCGGTCGGCGCGGGCTACTTCCTCATCGAGGGGAACCGGCTCGCCATCTGGCTCACCCCGACGCTCGGCGAGCTGGAAGAGCGGGAGGGCCCGCTGCCTGCATCGGCCGTGTCCACCCTCATACTCGTGTGCGCGGCGATCGGTGTGCTGATCGCGTACCTGCTGGTGGGTCGGCGGCCCACGCCGGTGGAGCGGCCACGCCACGTGTCATGGCCGGTGCAGGCCGCACGGCGCGACCTCTACGCCAACGCCGTCAACGAGGCGCTCATCGCGACGCCGGGCACCTGGCTGTCGCGCTTCCTCGTCTACTTCGACAACCGCGGCGTCGACGGGCTGGTCAACGGCACCGCCGCGCTGCTGGGCGGCAGCTCCGGCCGGTTGCGGCGGCTCCAGACCGGCTTCGTCCGCTCGTACGCCCTCTCGATGCTCGGCGGCGCGGTGCTCGTCGTCGCGGCGCTGTTGGCGGTGCGGTTCGCGTGAACACAGGAGGAGCTTTGCTGCTGGCCCTGTTGCTGTTGCCGCTCGTCGGCTCGGCAGCTGTCGCGCCCATGGGCGCCAACCCGCGCACCGCCAAGATGACGGCGATGGCGGTCGCGCTGGTCGAGCTGATCCTGACGGTCGTCGTCTGGTTCTCCTACTCGACGGCCGCGGCGTCGTCGGGCACCCGGTTCCAGCTCGAGATGTCCACCCCCTGGATCCCCGCGTTCGGCGCGCACTTCGCGCTGGGCATCGACGGCATCGCGCTGGTGATGCTCGCGCTGATCGCCGTGCTGGTGCCGATCGTCATGGGCTTCTCGTGGGAGGAGAAGCTGCCCGAGGGCCGCACGGCCGCGGGGTTCTTCGCGCTGCTGCTGGCCACGCAGGGCCTGCTCGTCGGGGTCTTCGCCGCCACCGACGTCTTCCTGTTCTACGTGTTCTTCGAGGCCATGCTCGTCCCGATGTACTTCATGATCGGGCGGTTCGGCGGCCCGCGCAGGCAGTACGCGGCGGTGAAGTTCTTCCTCTACTCGCTGCTCGGCGGCCTGATCATGCTGGCGTCGGTGATCGGTCTCTTCATCGTCTCTGGTGATCAGCTGGGTGGCACCGGCACGTTCACGTGGGCCGACCTGCAGCGGATGGCCGCGAATGTGCCGGAGTCCACGCAGATCTGGCTCTTCCTCGGCTTCTTCATCGCGTTCGCGATCAAGGCGCCGCTCGTGCCGTTCCACACCTGGCTGCCCGACGCCGGTGCCGAGGCCCCGATCGGGGCGGGCGTGCTGCTCGTCGGCGTGATGGACAAGGTGGCCACGTTCGGCTTCCTCCGGTACTGCCTGCCGCTCTTCCCGCTGGCGTCGCGGGACCTCGCGCCGCTGGTGCTGACGCTCGCGGTGATCGGCATCCTCTACGGCGCGCTGCTGGCCGTCGGCCAGGTCGACATGAAGCGGTTCGTCTCGTACACCTCGATCGCGCACTTCGGCTTCATCGCGCTGGCGATCTTCGCGTTCTCCAGCCAGGCGCTAGCCGGGGCCACGCTCTACATGGTCAACCACGGCTTTTCCACCGGGATGCTCTTCATGGTCGTCGGGTTGGTCATCGCCCGCGGCGGGTCGCGGTTGGTGGGCGATTACGGCGGCGTCCACAAGGTCGCTCCGCTGCTCGCGGGCATGTTCCTGGTGGCGGGCCTCTCGTCGCTCGCGCTGCCGGGCACCAACGCGTTCGTCTCGGAGTTCCTGGTGCTGCTGGGCTCGTACCCGCGGGAGCCGGTATACACGATCCTGGCCACGGTCGGGATCATCTTCGCCGCGCTGTACATCCTGTGGACCTACCAGCGCACCATGCAGGGCCCGCTGCGCGGCGCGGCCGTGCTCGGCGCCCTCGAGCGGGCTGCGCCGTCTGCCGCCTCCGGGGGAAGACGTGCGTCGGCGGGCGGCCCGGGCACGATGCTCGACCCGGACGTCGCCGCAGCGAAGCCCGGGCACGGGTTCCCCGATCTCAGCAAGGGTGAGATCGCGGTGCTCACCCCGCTCGTCGCGCTGATCCTGGTGCTCGGGTTCTTCCCCGGCCCGGTGCTGAACGTGATCACCCCGTCGGTGGTGTCCACGATGAACGAGGTCGGCCTGCCCGACCCGGTGGGAGGACTGGTCCCGTGATCCTCGCTCAGACGCCCGCTCCCCTCGAGGCGCCCGCGATCGACTACGGCGCGCTGATGCCGGTGCTCGTGATCTTCACGGCGGCGTGCCTCGCCGTGCTCGTCGAGGCGTTCCTGCCCCGCTACCAGCGCTGGCCCGCGCAGGTGGTGCTGTCGGTCCTGGCGATCGTCGTGGCCGGGATCTCGCTTGTGCTGTACGCGGGCACGAGCCCGCCGCAGGGGATCACCACGGTGGCGGGTGCGATCGCGGTCGACCGTCCCGCGCTGTTCCTCTGGGGCACCCTGCTCACGCTCGGGCTGTGCAGCGTGCTGCTCATCGCCGACCGCTCCGTGGAGCCGGGCGGGGCGTTCCTCGCGTCGGC
Organism: uncultured Actinomycetota bacterium; assembly: GCA_963770115.1. GTDB lineage: Bacteria > Actinomycetota > Actinomycetes > Mycobacteriales > Pseudonocardiaceae > Pseudonocardia. The sequence goes on along the minus strand of CAVYOT010000021.1, from coordinate 114,023 downwards.
GGCGGCCCGTGCGGCCGTCGGCGGGCGCGGCGTCGGGGGTGACGTCGAGGAGCGCGGCTACGGCGCCGTCGGCCAGCCCGCGACCATGCAGACCGAGGTCTTCCCGCTCACGCTGTTCGCGCTCGGCGGGATGATGACGTTCGCCGCGGCGAACGACCTGCTCACGATGTTCGTCGCGCTGGAGGTGCTGAGCCTCCCGCTGTACCTCCTGTGCGGGCTCGCGCGTCGCCGTCGGCTGCTCTCGCAGGAGGCGGCGGTCAAGTACTTCCTGCTCGGGGCGTTCGCCTCGGCGTTCTTCCTCTACGGCCTCGCGCTGCTCTACGGCTACGCGGGCTCGGTCACGCTGCACGACATCGCCGCGGCGGCGTCGGGCTCGCAGCACTCCGACACCCTGCTGCTGGCCGGGCTCGCGCTGCTCATGGTGGGGCTGCTGTTCAAGGCGTCGGTTGGCCCCTTCCACACCTGGACCCCCGACGTCTACCAGGGCGCGCCCACGCCGGTCACGGCGTTCATGGCCGCCTGCACGAAGGTGGCCGCGTTCGGCGCGCTGGCCCGTGTGCTGTTCGTCGCGTTCGGCGACACCCGGTGGGAGTGGCGCGGGGTGCTGTGGGCCGTCGCGGTCGTGTCGATGGTGCTCGGGGCGGTGCTCGGGCTCACCCAGACCGACATCAAGCGCATGATTGCGTACTCGTCGATAGCGCACGCGGGCTTCCTGCTGTTGGGGGCGATGTCCATCACAGCGCAGGGCACGTCCAGCGTGCTGTTCTACCTGCTGGCGTACGGATTCAACACGCTCGCGATCTTCGGTGTGATCAGTCTCGTGCGCGACGCGGACGGCGAGGCCACGCACCTCTCGCAGTGGGCGGGGCTGGCCAAGCGCTCGCCGGTGGTGGCGGGCGTGATGACGTTCCTGCTGCTCGGTCTTGCAGGCATCCCGCTGACCAGCGGCTTCACGGCGAAGTTCGCGGTGTTCTCGGCCGCGCTCGGCGACGGGATGGCCCCGCTGGTGGTCATCGCGCTGGTGGTGAGCGCCGTGGCGGCGTTCTTCTACCTGCGCGTGATCGTGCTCATGTACTTCAGCGAGCCCGCCGCCGATGGCCCGGCCGTCAGCGTGCCGGGGGCCTTCACCACCGCTGCGATCACGCTCGGGGTGCTGGTCACCCTGCTGCTCGGGATCGTCCCGTCGCTGGCCTTGGGCTGGGCGAGCGCCGGCGGCTTCGTAAGCTGAAGGAGTGACGAGCAACGAGGTCGCGGGCGTCGCGGTCGAAGACCCATCCCTGGCCGCGGCCCTGCAGAGGGGCCTGGCCGCGGTGGAGGCGCTGCTGCATCGCGAGGTGCGCAGCGACTACCACTTCGTGGCCGAGACCTCGCTGCACCTGATCGACGCGGGCGGCAAGCGGTTCCGCCCGCTGTTCACGCTCCTCGGGGCGCAGATGGGGCCGCGGCCGGACGCGGACGAGGTGCGCACGGCGGCCGCGGTCGTCGAGCTGATCCACCTGGCCACGCTCTACCACGACGACGTGATGGACTCGGCCACGATGCGTCGCGGCGCGGAGAGCGCCAACTCGCGGTGGGACAACACCGTGGCGATCCTCACCGGCGATTTCCTGTTCGCCCACGCGTCGCGGCTGGTCGCCGACCTCGGCCCGGACGCCGTGCGGATCATCGCCGAGACCTTCGCCGAGTTGGTGACGGGCCAGATGCGCGAGACCCGCGGCCCGCGCCCCGGCGAGGACCCGGTGGAGCACTACCTCACCGTCGTCGCGGAGAAGACCGGCTCGCTGATCGCCACCGCGGGCCGCTACGGCGGCATGTTCGCGGGCTGCCCGCCCGAGCACGTGGAGTCGCTGCGCCGGTTCGGCGCGGTGATCGGCACGGCGTTCCAGATCTCGGACGACGTGATCGACATCGCGTCGCCGTCGGACAGCTCCGGCAAGAACCCCGGCACCGACCTCCGCGAGGGCGTGCACACGCTGCCGATGCTCTACGCCCTGCAGGGCGAGGGCCGCGACGCCGACCGCCTGCGGGTGTTGCTGGCCCATCCCCTCACCGATGACGCCGAGGTCGCCGAAGCCCTCGAACTGCTGCGCGTGGGGCCGGGTCTGGCCAGCGCCCGGGACATCCTGGCCGATCAGGCCGCCATCGCCCGGGCGGAGCTGGACAAGCTCCCCGCCTGCCCCGCCTCCGACGCCCTCTCCGCGCTGACGACCTACGTCATCGACCGCACCGGCTGACCCGGGACCTTCCGAGCGCGACGTTCGCGGGGTTCGATCACCGGAAACGTCGCTCTCGGCGGAGCCGTCAGCCGGCGCCCGGCCGCAGCTGGAAGGGTCCCGATCGTGCGCTGCAGGCCCGCGCCCGCGGCGTGCTCCTCGCTGTACGCCCCGACCGGCTTGCGCCGCGGCAACTCGTGTCGGAGGCCGGTCGTGGCCCGCGGTCCGCCCATGAGGCTCCGATGCCCTGGCATCGGACGGAGGGGCGGTTTGCTCCGTTTGCGGTCAGACTCTTACGACATTTTTCCCGCGGGTCCGCCCGGCGCGGTTCGCGCGGACGAGGTCCACGGTGAACGCGGCGAGCGCGACCCACACCAGGACGAAGCCGATCCACCGGGTGGCGGGCATCGCCTCGCCGACGACGAACACGCCCCACAGGAACTGCAGGCTCGGGTTGAGGTACATCAGCACCCCGATCGTGGAGAGCGGCACGCGGCGGGCCGCGGCGCCGTAGAGCGCGAGCGGCACGGCCGTCACGGGACCCGCGGCCATCAGCAGCAGGTCGTGGCCCACGCCGTGGCCGGTCAGCGTGCCCGCGCCCGTCGCCTCGAACGCCACGATCACGGCCACGGCCGCGGGCGCGAGGACCAACCCCTCGGCCGCAACGCCCGCCGTGGCGCTCAGCGGGATCATGCTCTTGAGCAGCCCGTACAGCCCGAACGAGGCGGCGAGGCCCAGCGCGATCCACGGCAGCCTGCCCGCTTCGACCGCGATGACGACAACCGCCACCGCGCCCAGCGCGACCGCGACCCACTGCACCCTGCGCAGGCGCTCGTGGAGCACGACAACCCCGAGGAGCACGCTGACGAGGGGGCTGACGAAGTAGCCGAGCGCGGCGTCCACGACGTGCCCGGCGAACACGGCGTAGATGTAGAGGCCCCAGTTCACGGTGATCAGGGCGCCCGCCGCGGCCACCATCGCCCAGCTGCGCCCCGAGAGCTTGCGCAGCTCCGACCAGCGCCGGGTCAGCGAGATCACGACGACCATCAGGACCGCCGTCCACGCGATCCGGTGCGCCAGCACCTCGACCGGCACCGCGGGGGCGAGCAGCGGCCAGAACGCGGGGAACAGACCCCAGATCGCGTAGGCGCCGATCGCGGCCGCCACGCCCCGCCGATCCAGCTCCGTCGCCACGGCTCCATGAGAACACCGCGCCGGACCAACCGCCCTGGTGAGACTGATCACCGCCCCCGACCCCCTGCTCCGGTGATCGTCGGCTGGGCGCAGATGCGGTCGGAACGGGCCGCCTTGCGCGCCGGGCCGATGATCTCCGGGCCGGGTCAGCCGCTCGTCGCGTACCGGTGGGAGGCGGCCGTGATCCCCGCCACGATCTCCACCTCCGCGGCGTCGCGCGGCCCGTAGACCAGCACCATGCCGGGGCTCAGGCGCACCCCGGCCAGCGGGTGGGCCACCGCCCATCCCTTCGCCAGCGCGTCGTAGGCCTGCGCGTCGGGCAGCACGACGTGCAGGCTGCCGTCGGGCGCCGGGTGCATGTGGGCGAACTCCCCGTCGTCGGGGAGGATGAACGCGGCGTCGGGCCCTGCCGAGCGGCGGCGATCGAGCAGCAGCGCGCGGGTGCCCTCGATGCCGACCCTGGTGGGCGCGGTCGTGATGTCGTCGAGCGCCGTGATCCGGCTCCACAGCTGGGCCTGCAGGTCCGACGGCGCGGTCTGCGAGCACTGGTATTGCGGGATGGCGGGCGTCACCTCCGGTGGCTCGCCCGCCCGCGGCGGCAGCCGCCCTCCGGGAACCGTCGGCCACGGGGCGTCCTCGTCGCCGGGCACGGGGTTCTCGCCGTGGGCGCGCAGGTGGTCGAGGCGGTCGGCGAGCCAGGTGCCCACGTCGCCGACGACCTTGCCCGCCAGCTGGTCGCCGCCGGGCACCCGCTCGGCCAACAGCGGGGCGCCGCTCTCCTTGGCCAGCCACTCCCAGGTGCGGGTGAGCAGTTCGGGCGGGGTGCGGGGGTCGTCGGTGGCGTGCGCGAGGAAGACCGGCATGCCCCCGAGGAGCCCCCTGGTCATCGCGATGCCCGAGTCGAAGGGCAGCGCGCCATAGAGGAGCACGCCGCCCGCCCAGCGGTGCGGCTCGGTCAGCATCAGCGCGCCCGCCATCGTGACGCCCTCCCGGAAGCCGAGCAGGATCACCGGCCGCTCCGGGTCGCCCTCGGTGTCGAGCCACCGGAGGAACCAGCTCGCCGCGGACATGAGGCTCGCGGGGTCCGGACGGCCGCGTTCGGCGTCGCGGAACCAGAGGTACCCGGTGTCGCCCATGATCGGCGCGCGCACGGAGACGTAGGCGACCGGCCCGTGCGGGAGCCACGGCGAGATCTCGATCATGGAGTGCTCGCTGGTGCCGTTGCCGTGGAGGGCGACGACGAGCGGCGCCGACGGATGCGTCGTGCCCCACCGGGCGACCATGGGGCCGTCGTGCGGCGTCATTCCCCGGAATGTAGGTCCTCGCGTCCATCCGCGGGTCGCGGTGTGTCAGAACGCGACACTCGGCGTGTCGAGGTGCGGGACTCACCCTGTTGGGGGTGAGCTGTAATCGGTTCGTGATCTGTTCGTGACGTCGGTCGCTGACCGTGTGGGGGATCCCCGGCTCCCCCTGAGGTTCACCACGGAGTGACCATGGCCCTGCACGCCGCCGCGCCGCGCCCTACCGCCCGGTTGGGATGGTGGGGTGCGCTCCTGCTGGTGCCGCTCGCGCTCGCGGCCTTCGGGATGCTGTGGCCCGTGCCGCAGACGCTGCGTCCTCTCGACGCCGTCGCCCCCGTGCCCGCCCCGCTCGACCCCGGCGCGCAGCGGGTGACGCTCGCCGCGGCGCTGGCGTCCGCGGGCACGGTCACGTTCGCCGCCGACAGGACCGAACTCGTAGGCCCGTCCGCCGCGACGGTGGAGCGTGTCGCGCGCCTCCTCGGCGCCGGACCCGGGCCGCGGATCGCGCTCACCGGCTACGCGGCCGACGCGCCGGGCCCGGCCGCGGTGGCGCAACGGCTGTCGGAGCAGCGCTCCGCCGTCGTCGCCGACGCGCTGGTGGCCGCCGGTGTGGACAGGACCGCCTCGTCACCACGGGGCGCGGCGTCGCGGATCCGCTCGCGACCCCGGCCCTGAGCAGGCGCGTCGAGATCAGCCTGCAGTAGGAGGAGACGTCGATGGCGTGGCTGTTCGCCCAGATGTGGATGCTGGAGCTGGCCGCGTTCCTCTTGGGCGCCGCGGCCACGTGGCTGGCGTTCGTCCGCCCCGCCCGTGCCGCAGCGCGCGCCGCGGCGCAGGCGCCTCCGCCCGGGTGGGTGCCGGAGGCGGCGCCCGCCGAGCCGGACCCCACCCCGCCGACGCGCCCGGCCGATCCCGCGCCCGCGAGCCCCGCACTCGCGGAGCTCGACGCGCACGCCCGGCACGCCCGGCGCAGCGGGCTGCTCGCGAGCGGCGCGCTCGACGAGATGACCACGACGTCGCCGCTGCCGGTGATCCCGGCCCAGGCAGGCCCTTCGGAGCCGGGCTGACCCGCGGCCCCCGGGGGGCTGCTCGGTTCGGCTCAGCTCACCGTCCAGGTGTCGCGACCGTTGAGCAGGGCCTGCAGGTCGGGCGAGCGCGTCGCGCGCTCGTGCTGGACCTGCGCGCGGGCCGCATCGTCGTAGGTGGAGCGCGCGACGTTGCGGAAGATGCCGGTGACCGTGTGCGTGAGGTCCTGGTCGGACAGCCGCGACAGGGCGAAGGCGAGGTTGTGGTCGGTCGCGTCGTGCACGACGATCTCCGACTCGTCCACCTCGATCGTCTTCGCGACCCGCATCCCGAAACCCTCGCGGACGACCGCGTAGGTGCCCAGGCCGTCGTCCCCGGCAGGCCCGAAGCGCATCGGCTCGCCGTGCACGACCGGGATCAGCCGCTCGGGGGCGGTGTCGGCCTTGCGCAGCACGTCGAAGCTGCCGTCGTTGAAGATCGGGCAGTCCTGGAAGATCTCGACGAGCGCGGTGCCCCGGTGCGCGGCGGCCGCCTCCAGCACGGCCGTGAGGCCCTTGCGGTCGGAGTCGATCGCCCGTCCGACGAACGTGGCCTCGGCGCCGAGCGCCAGCGAGACGGGGTTGAAGGGGTGGTCCACCGAGCCGAACGGGGTCGACTTGGTGATCTTGCCTTCCTCCGACGTGGGTGAGTACTGGCCCTTGGTCAGCCCGTAGATCCGGTTGTTGAACAGCAGGATCTTGAGATTGACGTTGCGGCGCAACGCGTGGATCAGGTGGTTCCCGCCGATGGACAGGGCGTCGCCGTCGCCGGTGACGACCCACACCGACAGGTCGGGCCGCGTGACGGCGAGGCCGGTGGCGATCGCGGGCGCGCGGCCGTGGATCGAGTGCATGCCGTAGGTGTCGAGGTAGTACGGGAACCGCGACGAGCAGCCGATGCCGGAGACGAAGACGGTGTTCTCCCGGCGGATGCCCAGCGTGGGCAGGAACTGCCGCACGGCGGCCAGCACGGCGTAGTCACCGCAGCCGGGGCACCAGCGCACCTCCTGGTCGGAGGTGAAGTCCTTGCGCGGTCTGCTTGTCGGAGGCGGTGGGCACCCCGTGGAGGCCGCCGATCGGTCGGCAACCCCAGATCCAACGCGGTCATGTCGTCGCACTCCTGACAGGTACGTCCAGGAACAGGTCCTGCAGCTCCTCGGCCTTGAACGGCAGCCCGCGAACCTTCGGTGTAGCTCTTCGCGTCGACCAGGTAGCTGGCCGCGCAGAAGCAGCGAAAGCTGCCCGAGGTTCATCTCGGGGATGAGCACCTTTTCGTAACGTCCGAGCACCTCGCCGAGGTTCGCGGGCAGCGGGTTGAGGTGGCGCAGGTGGGCGGTGGCGACCTTGTGGCCCAGCGCGCGCACCCGCCGGGCGCCCGCCCCGATCGGCCCGTAGGTCGAGCCCCAGCCGACGACCAGCAGCCGCGCGTCGCCGGTGGGGTCGTCGACCTCGACGTCGGGCACCGGGATCCCGTCGATCTTCGCAGCGCGCAGCCGGGTCATCCGGTCGTGGTTGTCGGGCTCGTAGGAGATGCCGCCGCGCCCGTCGGCCTTCTCCAGGCCGCCGATGCGGTGCTCGAGGCCCGGGGTGCCGGGCACCGCCCACGGGCGGGCGAGCGTGTCGTCGTCGCGCAGGTAGGGCCAGAACTCGCCCGACCCGTCCGGCGCGTTGGGCCCGGTCGCGAAGGCGAGGTCGAGGTCGGGCCAGCCCGTGACGCGTCCGGCACCTGCCACGGCTCCGAGCCGTTGGCCAGCGAGCCGTCCGACAGCAGCAGCACCGGCGTGCGGTAGGTCACCGCGATGCGCGCGGCCTCCAGCGCGACCGCGAAGCAGTCGGCTGGCGAGCGCGGCGCGATGATCGGCAGCGGGGCCTCGCCGTTGCGGCCGAACATCGACTGCAGCAGGTCGGCCTGCTCGGTCTTGGTGGGCAGACCCGTCGACGGGCCGCCGCGCTGCACGTCGACCACCAGCAACGGCAGCTCGAGCGCGACCGCGAGCGAGATCGTCTCGGACTTCAGCGAGACACCGGGACCGGACGTCGTGGTGACGCCCAGCGCCCCGCCGAACGCCGCGCCCAGCGCGGCGCCGATGCCCGCGATCTCGTCCTCGGCCTGGAAGGTGGTGACGTTGAACGCCTTGTGCTTGGACAGCTCGTGCAGGATGTCCGAGGCCGGGCGTGATCGGGTACGAGCCGAGGAACACCGGCAGCCCGCTCACCTGCCCGGCCGCGACGAGGCCGTACGCCAGCGCGATGTTGCCGGTGATCTGGCGGTAGGTGCCCGGCACCAGATGGGCGGGCGCCACCTCGTAGGTGACGGCGAAGGCCTCGGTCGTCTCGCCGTAGGCGTGCCCGGCCCGGAAGGCGAGGATGTTGGCCTCGGCGATCTCCGGGCGGCGGGCGAACTTCTCCCGCAGGAAGCGCTCGGTGCTCTCGTGCGGCCGGTGGTACATCCAGGACAGCAGCCCGAGCGCGAACATGTTCTTCGCGCGCTCGGCGTCCTTCTTCGACAGGCCCGTCGACGCCAGCGCGCCGCGGGTGAGCGTGGCCATCGCCACCGGGAACACCGAGAACTGCTCGAGCGAGCCGTCCTCCAGCGGGTTGGCGGCGTAGCCGACCTTGGTGAGGTTGCGCTTGGTGAACTCGTCGGTGTTGGCGATGAGCACCGCGCCCGGCGGCAGGTCGGCGAGGTTCGCCTTGCAGCGCGGCCGGGTTCATCGCCACGAGCACATCCGGCCGGTCGCCCGGGGTGAGGATGTCGTAGTCGGCGAAATGCAGCTGGAACGACGACACGCCCGGCAGGGTGCCCGCGGGCGCCCGGATCTCGGCCGGGAAGTTGGGCAGCGTCGAGAGGTCGTTGCCGAAGGCGGCGGTCTCGGAGGTGAACCGGTCGCCGGTGAGCTGCATACCGTCACCCGAGTCACCGGCGAACCGGATCACGACGCGGTCCTTGTGCACGACCCGGGAGGGGTCGACGGCGGTATCGGTGGGCGTCATGTCGAGGTGGTTCCCTCGGTTCGGGTACAGGGACGGGTCTTGGTTCGAGGTTAACTCTCCCTTCGCTCGAGTGTCGTTGGGCCCCATCACACTGCACAGGTTCGAGTTCCGCGCTTCGAAACGCCGATCGGGCACCAGATCAATCTCAGCCGCGGCTGATGCGGGCCTGGAGGGCGGCCAGCCGCTCCCGGAACTCGTCCGACCGCACCGACTCCGCCTGCGCCCGCACCTCGACCTCGACGGCGGCGGCCTGCGCCGCCATACCCGCGGTGAGCGCCAAGGTGCCCTTCGTCGCCACGGTCAGCTCCCGGCTCGCCGCGGCGGCCCGCGCGGCCATCGCGACCGCCGCGCCCACGACGTCGTCGACGACCCGGTGCACGAGCCCGATGCGCGCCGCCTCGGCCGCGTCGACGGCCTCGCCGAAGAGCGTCATCGCGGCGGCGCCCTGCGGGCCGAGGATGCGCTGGATCATCCAGGTGTAGCCGCCGCCGGGGTGCAGCCCCAGCTGCAGGAAGCGTGAGTCGAACGACGCGCGCGGCCCGGCGAGCCGCAGGTCCGCGGCCAGCGCCAGGTTCAGCCCCGCCCCGACCGCCGCCCCGTTCACGGCGGCGATCGTCGGCAGCGGGCACTCCGCGAGGGCGAGGAACCCGCTGTACACCGTCTTGAGCTGGGCCGGGCCCGCCGTCGCGAGCTCGGCGAGGTCCCCGCCCGCGCAGAACGCCGGGTCCTCGCCGGTGACGACGATCGCGCCGACCCCGGGGTCCTCCTGCGCCGCGCGGACGGCCTCGGCCAACAGCGCCGACAGCGCGATGTTGAGCGCGTTGCGGCGGGCGGGGTGGGAGAGGGTCAGGACGGCGACCCGGTCGGTGATCGAGGTGTGCACTGCGACGTCGGCCATGGCCGCATCCTGCCCTCCGCGCTGCCCTTCGCGGCGGTCAGCGGGTGATGGCGACCGCCGTCACGCCGGTGAGGGTGGGCACGACCAGCGCGGTGCCGCTCACCGCGGGCGTCGCGAATCGGGAGGCGGCGCCGACCGCCACCGTGGCCCGCGCGGCGCCGGTCGCGGCGTCGAGCGCGTGCAGGGTGCCGTCGCGGTCGACGGCCCACAGCGTGTGCCCGACGAGCACCGGCGAGCTGTTGACGTCGGTGCTGCGCCAGCCCTGGGCCATGCGGTCGTCCGAGCCGACCGTCACCTGGGTCAGCCCCTCGGTGCAAGGCAGGTACGCGACCGCCGCCCCGGCGGGGCCCGCGGCGACCGCGGCGCCGCCGTAGGAGTGGCAGCCACTGAGCTGCGCGAGTTGGCCGCCGACGCCGCCGAGCCGGTCGACGTCGGCCAGGTACACACCGCCGCCCTTGCCCGCGGCGATGACCCGGCGCGCGCCGGGCAGCAGCACGGCCCCGGTGGAGCCCAGGTCGGCGTCGACGGAGTTCTCCTGCGCCCAACCGACGGGCGCGAACCCGTCGCGGAGCTGGAGGGTGGGGGACAGCCGCAGGATCGAGTCGCTGTGGTCCCAGTCGCCGCCGACGGCCTCGCCGTTGCCGGTGGTGACCAGCAGGTCCCCGCCGGGCAGCCCGACCGGCCCTGGCGGGCCCCAGATCCCGCCCTCGCGCGGCGTGGGGACCGCGAACGTGAGCAGCGGCGCGTCGCCGGTCACCGGCGCGCCGACGACGCGGCCGAGGTAGGCGCCGCAGTCGCCGAAGTTGCCGCCGTAGGGCACGTAGACCACGCCGTCGGAGAGCAGGAGCGCGCCGCGCTGCAGGTGGGTGGCGGGCTCGCTGCCCGGCGCGTCGACCTGGCGGTCCGTGCGGACCTGGCCGGTGAGCAGGTCGACCCCGTACAGGACGTGCCGCACCGCCGCCGCCCCGGCCTGCGCCGTCGGGGTCGGGGTCGGGGTGGGAGTCGCGGTGGCCGTCGTCGTCGGGCTCTGGGTCGTCGCCGCGACCGCGAACACCTGCCCGGTGGCCGGGTCGTAGACGGGGGTGCCGGTGACCCCGAGGGTGGGGGAGATGTTGCCGCAGGGCAGGTCGCCTGCGGGCACGGGATCGGCCAGGTGGGTGCGCCACACCGTGGCGCCGGTGGCCGCGTCGAGGCCGTACAGCGTGCCGCCCTCGGTGGCCGCGACGACCAGGCCGCGCGCGATGACAGGGCTCGCGTACACCGCGCCGTCGAGCGTGGCCCGCCAGGCGACCGCGGGGGACGCGGGGTCGGGGCCGTCGGGCACGGCACCGGAGCGGGCGACGTCGCCGTGGTAGGTGGGCCACTCCGCGCCCAGGGTGAGCGCCGCCGCGGCCGAGCCGGTGGTGACGGTCGCGGCCGGGGGGCTCGAGGGCGGCGGGGCGGCCGGAGCGGCGCAGGCGGCCAGCACGAGCGGGAGCGCGGCACACAGATGCGCTCGACGGCGGGCCCCAGTGCCCCGGCTCATCGGTGTCTCCTCTCGGGGAGAGGATCGTTGCACGCCCGGGCTCAGGCCGCCGGGACGGCCAGGCGCGCGAGTTGCGCCGCGAAGGCGTCGAGCGCGGTGAGCGCCGCGGCGGAGTCGCGGTCGACGAGCCACGCGACCGTCACCCCGTCGGTGACGACGACGAGCATGCGCGCCACCTGCTCCACCGGCATCGTCCATTCGGCGCCGCACCCCTTGGCGATGACCTCCAGCGTGGCGCGCGCGGTGTCGTGGTAGGCGGCGTACTGCCGCTGGGCCACGCCGTCGAGCGCGGGGTCGCGCAGCGCGTGCTGGGTGAGCGCCATGAGCACGGACTCGCGGTTGGGGTCGTCCTCGACGGTCTTCCAGTAGTGCCGCAGGGCCGCCTGAAGCGACGCCTCGACCGTCTCCCGCAGCGGCACCTCGTGCTGTGCGGCGAGCAGCCCGGCCATCGTCTGGGTCGTCAGCTCGGCCAGCAGCTCCTGCTTGGACGCGAAGCAGTAGTGGAACGCCGCGAGCGGCGCGCCCGCCTCGGCGCACACGCGGCGGGTGGTCACCGCGGCGAACCCGTCGCGCCCGATCACGCGGAACGCGGCCGCCACCAGCTGCCGTCGACGCTCGTCGGCGGGCACCCTGGCCATAGCGCTCCCTCCGTGCTCGATGTCTCGCTCCGCAAGCTTCGCTCGGGGATGACGTTCCGGCTCCCCGAACTTCGCTAGCTTCGCTCGGGAGTGGGTCAAGTGTCCAAGACGCTTGACTCAGTGTGTCGCACCTCGCATCCTGGCCGCATCACCCGGGAGGTCGCTTGTGGTCGGTTCTGGACACGCCGCCCATTTTCCCCGCGTGCTGGGCCGGTTCGCGCTCTTCGCGGTGGCGTTCTCGATCGTGTCGATCACCACCGGGATCTTCCTCAACTACTCCTACGGCCTCACGCAGATGGGACCTGCCGCGGTGTGGCTGTGGCCGGTGGCCACCGTCGGCCAGCTGCTGGTGGTGCTCGTGCTCGCCGAGCTCGCCGGGCACGTCCCGCTCGCGGGGGCCAACTACCAATGGGCGGCGCGGCTGGTCGACGCCCGCTTCGGCTACGTCGTCGGCGCGCTGGGCGTCCTCTACGGCGCGGTCGGGCTGCCCGGTATCGCGTTGCTCGGCCTCGCGCCGCTGACCGCCACCGTGCTCGGCCTCGACGCGGGAGACGGCCGCCTGCTCGTGTTCCTCGCGGTGCTCGCGCTCGTCGTCGCCTATCTGATCAACATCGTGCGGGTGCAGCTGGCGGCGCGGGTGAACAACGTCGCGGTGTTCGCGGAGATCATCGGGACGGTCGTGCTGTCGGTGGTCGTGTTCTTCGCCTGGGTGCGCGGCGGCACGCCGGACGGGCACGGCCTCGGCTTCCTGTTCACGGTCTCCTCCGACCAGCCGCTCGCGCCCGCGCTCGTCGGCGGCGCGCTGATCGGCGTGTTCACGCTGGTCGGGTTCGAGGCCGCCGCCGACATGGCCGAAGAGGCGGTCGACCCCCGCCGGGCCGTGCCCCGGGCGATGATCCTCTCGCTGGTGGTCTCCGGGGTGTTGGGGATGGTTGCGCTGGTCGGGTTCACCGCCGCCATCCCGGACCTCGCCTCGGTGTCCGCCTCGCCGGTGCCGCTCGCCGCGATCGCCGAGTACTGGCTGGGCCCGGCGCTCACCAAGGTGTTCCTCGCGGTGGTGATCTTCTCGATGTTCGCGCTGATCGTCGTCGCGGCGGCTGCGAACTCGCGGCTGATCTTCGCGATGGCCCGCGACGGCATGATCCCCTTCTCCGACTGGCTGCGGCGGGTGCACCCGCGCACCGGCACGCCGGTGCCCGCGCTCGTCGGCTCGCTGGTGGTGTGCCTGCTCCTGCTGACCTACGGCACGCTCGACGGCAACGCGTTCGCCGTGCTCGTCGGGGCCACCGCGCTCGTGCCGTACCTGGTCTACCTGCTCACGCTGATCGGCTACCTCGCCCGACGCAGCGCGATCGTGGACGCGAACGAGGGCGGCTTCCGGCTCGGCGCGGCCGCGATGCCCGTCGCCGGGCTCGCGCTGCTGTGGCTGCTGGCCGTGGTCGCCGCGCTCACCCTGCCGGAGGCGTTCCGCGCCGCCGACTACGTCGTCCTGGGGGCGCTCGCGCTCGCCGGGATCTGGTACGTCGCCGTCCTACGGCGGCGCCTCGCCGAAGGCTCAGCAGGCCTGGTGGCGAGGGTAGAGGCATGACGCGCCGCCGCGACCCCTCCCGCGGCGGCGCGCCATGGCGCAACTGGGCAGGCAACCAGCGCGCCGACCCCGTCCGGACGGCGGTCGCGCGGGACACCGGTGAGGTCGTCGAGGTCGTCAAGGCCGCGGCCCGCGACGGTCTGCGGGTCAAGGCGCTGGGGGCGGGCCACTCGTTCACCGCGATCGCGGTGCCCGACGGCGTCGCCCTGCGTGTTCCGGCCGATCCGGCGCTCCTTTCCGTCGACGCGGAGCGGCCTCGCGACCGTGCCCGCGGGCATGACGCTGCGCACGCTCAACCCGCTGCTCTGGGAGCGCGGCTGGGCACTGCCCAACCTCGGCGACATCGACGCCCAGACCGTCGCGGGCGCGATCTCCACCGGCACGCACGGCACGGGTGCGGCGCACCCGGCGGACTCGCGACGCAGATCCGGGCGCTGGAGCTGCGTGACCGCCGACGGCGCCGTTCGCACCTGCTCGGCCGCGGAGAGCGCCGGACGTGTTCGCGGCCGCCCGGGTGGGGCTCGGCGCGCTCGGGATCCTCATCACCGTCACACTGCAGGCCGTGCCCGCATTCCGCGCTGCACGCCGTCGAGGCCACCGCTGCCGCTGGCACAGGCGCTCGACCTGCTCGAAGGGGACGACGACCACGTCGAGTTCTACTGGTTCCCGCACACCGACATCGCCGCAGGCCAAGCGCAACAACCGCACCGAAGCGGACGGGCCCGCGCGCGGGCGGGTGGCCGGGTGGGTGGGCGACGAGCTCATCGGCAACGGCGCGTTCGCGCTGGCGTGCCGCGCTCGGCGCGGCGGCGCCCCGGCTCGTGCCGAAGATCAACCGGATCGCGGCGGGCCGGTTCGCGGACGCCGAGTACGTCGACCGCTCCTACCGCGTGTTCACCACCCCGCGGCGGGTGCGGTTCCTCGAGATGGAGTACGCCGTGCCGCGGGCCGCGCTGCGCGAGGCGTTCGCGGGGCTGCGGCGGGCCGTCGAGCGGCACGCGCGGGCCGTCACGTTCCCGGTGGAGGTGCGGGTTTCCGCGGCCGACGACATCCCGCTGTCCACGGCGTCCGGCCGCACCAGCGCCTACCTCGCCGTCCACGTCCATCGCGGTGGAGCCGCACGAGGCGTACTTCGGGGCGGTCGAGGCCGTCCTGCGCGACCTGTCCGGGCGCCCCCACTGGGGCAAGCTGCACACCCGCACGGCCGCGGACCTGCGGCCCACCTACCCCGGTTTCGACGGGTTCGTCGCGGTGCGCGACCGGCTCGACCCCGAGCGCCGGTTCGGCAACCCCTACCTGGAGCGCGTGCTGGGATGACCATCTGGGACCTGCCGACCCCGGCCCTGCTCGTCGACGCCGACGCGCTGGAGGCCAACCTCGCCGACATGGCGGCCGCCCACCCGGGACCGCGGCTGCGCCCGCACGTCAAGGCGCACAAGACCACCGCGCTCGCCCGCCGCCAGGCCGCCGCGGGACACACCGGCTTCACGTGCGCGACGGTGCGCGAGGTCGAGGGCATGGCCGCCGCCGGGCTGGGCGCGGACCTGCTGCTGGCCAACGAGGTGCTCGACGCCCGGCGGCTCGGCGCCGCTGGTGGAGGGCGGGGCCCGGGTCACCGTCGGCGATCGACTCGCCGGAGACGCTCGCCGCGGCCGTCGCGGGCGGGGTGCGGGAGGTGCTCGTCGACGTCAACGTCGGCCTGCCGCGGTGCGGGATCGCGCCCGACGGGGCCGGGCGCGCTCGCCGACAAGGCCCGCGCGGCCGGGCTGACCGTGCGCGGCGTGATGGGCTACGAGGGCCACCTGATGATGCTGGCCGACGCCGCCGAGCGCGCGCGGCTCACCGAGGAGTGCATGGCGAAGCTGCTCGCCGCGCACGCCGACGTCGGCGGCGAGGTCGTCTCGGGCGGCGGCACCGGGACGTACGCGATGAACTCCTGGGTCACCGAGATGCAGGCGGGCTCCTACGCGCTGATGGACACCGCCTACACCGCGGCCGGGCTGCCGTTCCGCCAGGCGTTGACGGTGCTCGGCCACCGTGATCTCGGTGACCGACCGCATCGGCAGCCTGCCCGGCTGGGCCGTCGCCGACGTCGGGCTCAAGGCGCTGGGCATGGACCACGGCAACCCCGCCGTGGCGAGGCGGCCACGTGTGGTTCGTCTCCGACGAGCACCTCACGTTCGCGCCCGCGGAGCCGCTGCGGGTCGGCGACCGGGTGCAGGTGGTGCCCGCCCACGTCGACCCGACCGTCACGCTGCACGAGCGCATGCACGTCGTCCGCGGCGACGAGGTGCTCGACACCTGGGCGGTCGACCTGCGCGGTTGGTGACCGGAACACCTCCGCCTGGTTGCTCGTTCACTCGGGCGGGGGACGGAGGAGGAACTGGGCGTGCGCGGGCACATGAACGGCCTGAAGACGGCATTGCTGCTGGGTGGGCTGTCGGCGCTGGTGCTGCTCGCCGGGTCGCTCTTCGGCCGCACCGGCCTCTGGGTGGCGCTGGTGCTCGCGCTGGCCATGAACGGCTACGCGTACTTCCAGTCCGACACGCTCGCGCTGCGCGCCATGCACGCCCGCCCGATCACCGAGGCGGAGCACCCGGCGATGTTCCGGATCGTGCGCGAGCTCTCGCAGCGAGGCGCGCCAGCCGATGCCGCGGCTCTACGTCAGCCCGACGGACGCGCCCAACGCGTTCGCCACCGGCCGCAGCCCCCGCCACGCCGCGGTCTGCGCCACCACCGGCCTGCTCCAGCTGCTCAACGAGCGTGAGCTGCGCGCCGTGCTCGGGCACGAGCTGTCGCACGTCTACAACCGCGACATCCTGATCTCCTCGGTCGCCGGCGCGCTCGCGTCGATGGTGAGCTTCCTGGCCAACATGGCGATGTTCGCGGGCTTCTTCGGCGGCGGGGACGACGAGCGGGAGAACCCGCTCGCCGTCCTGCTGCTCGCGCTGCTCGGGCCGATCGCGGCCGGGCTGGTGCAGATGGCCGTCAGCCGGTCGCGGGAGTTCCAGGCCGACGCGAGCGGCGCGCGGATCACCGGCGACCCGCTGGCCCTGGCCTCCGCCCTGCGCAAGCTGGAGTACGGCACCCAGCGGGCGCCGCTGCCGCCCGAGCCCCAGCTCGTCACCCAGTCACACCTGATGATCGCCAGCCCGTTCCGGGTCGGCGAGCAGGCGACCCGCCTCTTCGCCACCCACCCGCCGATCGAGGAGCGCATCCGGCGGCTGGAGGGAATGGCCGGTCACCAGCTGCGTTAGGACCGCGGGAGCCTACGGCTGCCGTCCGAACCGGGAGAGCAGCTGCGCCTGCTCGTCGGCGCCGTCGGGGAGCGGCACCCGCGGGCCGATCACGCCCGCCGCCCGGTAGGCCTCCTCGGTGTCGCCGAACCACTCCAGCACCGCGTGCACGGCGTCGGGATCGAGGCGGTCGTCGACGCCCAGCGCGCGGGCGAGGTCCCAGGCGTGCACGAGGTGGTCGGCGGCGAGCTGACGGGCGTACTCGGCCCCGGGGAGGTCGCCGAACGACAGGTGCACGGTCTTGTCCAGCACGCCGTCCTGCCGCACGGCCGCCAGGGCGGCGCCGGACGCGTCCCGGGCGGCGGTCAGGGGGTCGGGCGTGAGCTGGTCGCCGTCGAGCATGTCACCGACCTCGGCGATCGTCAGGCCCGCGAAGAGCGGCGGCGCCCAGCGCTCCTCGAGGACGATGTGGTGCACCAGAGCGCGGACGTCCCAGCCCGGCAGCACGGTCGGGGCGTCCCAGCGCCCGTCCACGGCCGCCAGGCGCGCGGTGAAGGCGGCGTCGCAGCGGGCGTAGAGATCGGCGGTCTCAATGGTCGTCACGACTCACCCCGGGCGTAGTTGGATGCGCCCCACCAGTCCACCACGACGACCGGCTCGTCGCCGACCACCCAGGCGTCGTGTCCCGAGGGCAGCGCCGTGACCTGCCCCGGCGTCGCGTCGAACTCCGCGCCCTCGGCCGTGCGCACGCGGAGCGTGCCCGCGACGTGGTACTGGAAGTGCGGCGCCTCGCACAGGTCGGTGCCCGCGATCGGCTTGACGTCGTCCGACCAGCGCCAGCCCGGCTCGAGCGTCAGCCTGCCGATCTCGGCGCCGCCGATGCGCAGCAGGTCCACGCGTCCGTGCGGGAACGCGCGGGTCTCGGTGGGGGTCGCGAAGTCCATCTGCTCGTACATGTCTCCTCCTGGGGATCCGGTGCCCGAACGCTAGGAAGTCGGCATTGCGGTTGGTTAGCGGTGCGGGACGATGATCGCCGTGGAGGTCCGCCTGCAGCTGCTGGGTCGCTTCCAGGCGCGCCGCGGCGGCGAGGAGGTGCCGCCCGCGGCGTTCGGGGGCCGCAAGGTGCGGGCGCTCCTGCGCGTGCTCGCCGTCCGCCGCCCCGATCTCGTGCCGCACGACGCGCTCGCCGACGCCCTGTGGCCCGACCGGTTGCCCGCCGACCCCGCGACCAACCTCGGCGTGCTCGTCAACCGCGCCCGGCGCGCCCTCGCCGACCCGGCCGTGATCGTCACCGGCAGCGGCGGGTACGCGCTCGGACGGTGCGCCGTCGACGTCGACGAGTTCCTGGCGGCGCTCGACCGGGCGCGCGGCGCCGACCCCGCGACGGCCGCGCGGGCCTGCGCCACGGCGCTCTCGCTCTGGGGCGAGCCGCTGCCCGAGGACACCTACGCCGACTGGGCCCGTCCGGCCCGGGAGCGTCTGCGCCGGGCCCACACGCAGGCGTGCGTGCTCGCCGCGCGTGCCGCACTGGCGCTGGGTGACCCGCGCGCCGCGGCCGCCCACGCCGCCGACGCGGTCGCCGACGACCCCCTCGACGAGTCGGCCATGCTCGTCCTGGCCGAGGCGCTCGCGGCGGCGGGCGACCGCGCCGGTGCGCTGGCCCGGATCGCCCACCTGCGCGCGCAGCTCGCCGACCAGCTCGGCGTCGACCCGTCCGCCGAGGTCGAGCGGCTGCAGCTCGCGCTGCTGCGCGGCGAGGTCCGGCCCCTACGCCGGGTGGCCGTGCCTGCCCCCGCCGCGCCGCGCCCGTTCGGCGAGCTCGCCTTCGTCGGCCGGACCGTCGAGCTGGGCCGGATGGCGGCCGCCGTGCCCGCGCGCGGGCTCGTCCTGCTCGGCGGCGTCGCCGGGGCGGGCAAGTCCCGGCTGCTCGCCGAGCTGGCCGCGACCTCGCCGCTGCCGGTGCTGGCGGCACGGGCGTTCCTGCCGGAGCGGGCCGAGGCGTGGGGCCTTGCCCGGTCCGTGCTGCGGGAGGCCTTGGCGATGGACGCCGCGGTCGCCGACGCGCTGCCCGGGCACGCCCGCGAGGCGCTGGCCGTGCTCCTGCCTGAGCTCGGCGGCGGTCCCGGCGCTGCGCTGGACGCCGAGAGCCGCCGCGCGCTCGTGCTGGCGGGCGGCCTGCGGCTGCTGGAGGCCGCGGTGGCCGATGGCGCGCTGCTCGTGGCCGACGACCTGCAGTGGGCCGACCCGTCGAGCCTCGCCCTCCTCGGCTCCGCCCTGGCCCGGCTGCCGCTCCTGTCAGCAGTGCTCGCCTTCCGGCCCGAGGAGCTGTCCGCCGCAACCCTCGACGGGCTGCGCGGCACGCGCGCCACGACCGAGATCACGCTCGGTCCGCTGCCGGAGGCGGCCGTCGCCGCGCTCGTCGAGCCCGGGCTGGCGCGCGCGGTGCTCGCGGCCACTGACGGCACGCCGTTCGCCGTCACCGAGGTGCTGCGCGAGCTGGACGCCCGCGGCGCGCTGGTCGCGGGGCCCTCCGGGAGGTGGACGGCGCGCGACCCGTCGGCCGTCGCGGCGGCGGATGCGCTCGGCCGGGCGGGGCAGCGCACCGCGATCGGGAGGCGGGCGGCGCGCCAGTCCGGCCTGCGGGCCGACGTGCTGGCGCTGCTCGCGCTGCTGGCCAGGGAGGCGCCCGCACAGACCGTCGCGGCCGCGGCGGGCGTCGATCCGCGGGCGGTCCTCGACGCGCTGTCGGGGCTGACGGCGGCAGGCCTCGTCCGGTTGGGGGAGCAGGGCTGGGCGACCGCGCACGACCTCGTCGCCGAGACCGTCACCGCCGGGCTGGGCGACGGCGAGCGCGGCAGGCTGCACGGCCTGCTGGCCCGGGCGCTGGAGGCCGAGGACGCCGACCCGTCGGAGACGGCGCATCACCACCGGGCCGCGGGCGACCGGACCGCCGCGGCGCGCGCCTGCCTGCGCGCCGCGGAACGGGCACTGGCCGGGCACGCGACGTCCGAGGCCGTGTCGCTGGCCACGACGGGGCTCGCGCTGGAGCCGGGCCCCGTGCTCCGGGCGGACCTGCTCGCCGCGCGGGCGGAGGCACACGCCGCCCACGGCGACCGCGCCGCGGCCGAGGATCTCCGGGCCGCCCTCGTCGCGACCGACCACGGGCCGCTGCGCTCGCGGCGGCTCTCCCGGCTCGCGATGCTGACCTTCGGGGCGCAGGACGTCGCGCGCGCGTCGGAGCTGGCCGAGCTCGCGCTCGTCGAGGCGGGGGAGGACGTCGCGGCCCGCGCCGCCGCCCTCGAGACCGCCGCGATCCTCGACATGAACACCGGCCAGACCGAGCGGGCGGAGGATCGCGCCGAGACCGCGCTCGCCGCCTACCGCGGCCTCGGCGACGCCGCGGGCGTCGCGCGGATCCTCGACGGGCGGGCGATGGCCACCTTCCTGGCCGGGCACATCACCGAGGCCGTCGCGACGTTCGGCCGGGTGGCGCGGCTCTTCGCCGACTCCGGGGAGCTCCTGCGGGTGGTCACGCCGCGCTCGACCCGCGGGCACGGCCTCGTGTTCGCGGGCGAGCCCGTCGCGGGCCTCGGCGAGGCGTCGGCGGCACTGCTCCTCGCCCGCGAGCTGGACACCGCGGAGGGCCAGGCGTACGCGCTGTGGCACCGGTCGGAGGCGTTGTCCGCGCTGGGGCGGGCCGTCGAGGCGGAGGCCGACGCCCGCGAGGCGCTGGTGCACGCCGCAGGACACCGGGGCTGGACGGCCACCGCGCACCGCGCGCTGGGCATCGCGCTCGCCGCTCAGGGCGACCTGGACGCGGCCGCGGCGGCGTTCGCGGCGTCGGCGGAGGTGGCGGGGGAGTCGCTCACGCTGTTCGCGTCGTGGGCGGCGGCGCGGCGGGCCCTGGTGGCGCTCGCCGCGGGAGATACGGCGGGGGTGGCCGACCTGGTGGCGCACGCGCTGGCGGTCGGTCCGCCGCTGGGACACTACGAGGCGCGGCTGGCCGAGGTGGAGCTGGCCGCCGCCCGCCGCGACCCGCGGACGGGCGCGCTCGCCGCCGCGGCCCGGGAGCGGGCGGTCGCCGGTGGGCATCTCGCGTCGGTCGGGCGGCTCACGGAACTGTCGGTGGCGGAGGGCATGCTGGGGGCGTGATGCGGGAGACCACCAGCGAGCTCGGCATCCTCGGCGTGCGCGACGTCGATTTCGGCCTGGAGCGGTTCCCGCCCGCCCCCGATCTCGCCGCGCTGGTCGAGCGGCACTGGTTGGTCACCTGGGAGCTGCCGCCGGGGCGGGGGGCCTCGGTCACGCTGCTGCCGCAGCCGTGCGTCAACGTGGTGCTGGATGGCGGGCGGCTGGCCGTCGCGGGGGTGGGGCGCGAGCGGTTCACCTACGCCTACCGCGGGGCCGGGCGCGTCTTCGGGGTGAAGTTCCGGCCCGGCGCGTTCCTCCCGTTCCTCGGTGCGCCCGTCGGCACGATCACCGACCGCACGTTCCCCGCGGAGCGGCTCTGGGGTGCCGATGCTTCGGCGCTGGCCGGTGAGCTGTCCGCGATGCCGCGCGTCGAGCCGATGATCGCGGCGGCGGAGGCGTTCCTGCGCGCGCGGTGGCCGCCGGAGGATCCGCAGGTCGAGCTCGTCGGGAGGATCGTGGGCGCCCTGCTGCGCGACCGGGAGATCGCCCGCGTCGAGGACGTCTCCCGGCGGTTCGGCATCCGCCCGCGCACGCTGCAGCGGCTGTTCGCGCGCTATGTCGGCGTCAGCCCGAAGTGGGTGCTGCGGCGCTACCGGCTGCACGAGGCCGCGGCCGCGCTCGCCCAGCAGCAAGCCCGGCCCTGGGCCGAGGTCGCCACGGAGCTGGGTTACTTCGACCAGTCGCACTTCATCCGCGATTTCACCGCCGCCATCGGGATGACGCCGGTGGCCTACGCGCAGGCCTGCCGCCGGAAGGAGGAGCCGGTGAGGGCCTGATGTCCGGCGCTACACCGCGGGTTGGCCGCCCTCGGGCACCAGGGGCACGAACGCCACCCGCACCAGGTCCTCGACCCAGCCGGCGCGGTAGCGCCGCAGCACCCCCCGGCGGCCCTTCCCGACGGGGCAGACGAGCGTGCCGTCGGGGGCCAGTTGGTCGAGCAGCGCGGGCGGTGGTGCGGCGTCGGCCATCGCAGTCACCACGATGCCGTCGAAGGGCGCGCCGTCGGGGGCGCCCGCGGTGCCGTCGCCCGTGCGCACCTCGACGTTGCCGATCCCGACGAGGGCCAGGGTCAGCCGCGCGCGCTCGGCGAGCTCGGGATGGCGCTCGATGGTGAGGACGCTGCGGAAGCAGCGGGACAGCACGGCCGCGCCGTACCCCGAGCCGGTCCCGATCTCCAGGATCCGCGCGTCGGGGGCCTGGCCCAGCGATGCGGCGCTGAAGGCGACGATCCACGGCGCCGAGATGGTCTGGCCGAGCCCGATGGGCAGCGGCGAGTCCCGGTAGGCAGCGTGGGCGAGGTGCACGGGCACGAACTGTTCCCGCGGAACGTCCTGCATCGCGGCGAGCACGCGCAGGTCGCTGATCCCGGCGCTGCGCAGCCGCTTGACCATCGCGATCCGGTCATCGACGGCCGTCATCTCGGCGCGACCCCCGTTCGCCTCCCGTACGTTCCACGCTCGATTGTCCGCCGCTACCAGCCGTGCGGAGCGCATCTCCTAGATTGACCGACCATTCGCCCGTTCCGACAGGGCGCTTGTCACGGGGGAACGATGACTCGGTCGCGGGAAGACGGCTCCGGGGGTGTGGTGGCCGCGGGTCACCCCGCCACGGCTGAGGCGGGTGCACAGGTGCTGCGGGCGGGCGGCAACGCCGTCGACGCGGCCGTCGCGGCCGTGTTGACGTCCTTCGTCGCCGAGCCGCTGCTCACCGGCTTCGGCGCCGGTGGCTACCTGCTGGTCGTGCCGCCGGGCGGCATCCCGGTGCTGCTCGACTTCTTCGTCGAGGCGCCGGGCCGGGGGCTCGACGCGGCCGGGCGCGCGCCGCTGCGGGCCGTCACGATCGACTTCGGCGACGCGACGCAGGTCTTCCACGTCGGCGCCGCCTCCTGCGGCGGCTACGGCAACCCCGCCGGGCTGGCCACGGCCGTCGAGCTGTACGGCCGGGCGCCGCTGGCCGAGCTGACCGCCCCGGCCGCGCGGCTGGCCCGGGCCGGTGTGCGGGTCGCGCCCATGCAGGCCTACCTCTACGCGCTGCTTGCGGAGATCAACGCCGCCACGCCCGCGGGCCGGGCCCGTCATCTGCCCGATGGAGTCCCGCCGCGCGAGGGTGACCTCGTCACCGACCCCGAGCTCGCCGCGGCGCTCGACCGCTTCGGCACCGACGGGCCCGCGCCCTTCTACACCGGGGACATCGCCGCCGCGGTCGTCGCGGAGGTGCAGGCGCAGGGCGGCCTGCTCGGCGCGGCCGACCTGGCCGCCTACCGGGTGATCGGGCGGGAGCCGCTGCGGGTGCCCTACCGGGGCGGGACGGTGTGCCTCAACCCGCCGCCCAGCGCGGGCGGCACCCTGTTGGGCCGCGCGCTGGCGGAGCTCGACCGGGCGCCCGGGCCGGCGGACGTGGCCGCGCTCGTCGCCGCGATGGGCGCCGCCGAGCGTGACCGGACGCCGCAGTTCCTGGCGGCCCTCGGCGCCGCGGACATCGCCCGGGCGAGCCGCCTGGGCTCCACCACCCACGTGTCGGTGCTCGACGCCGAGGGCTGGGCGTGCGCGGTGACGTCCTCGAACGGCGAGGGTTCCGGCGTCGTCGTCCCCGGCACCGGTGTGCACCTCAACAACGTCCTGGGCGAGGAGGACCTCTCCCCGCTGGGCTTCCACCGTCAGCCGCCCGGCGCGCGGCTGCCGTCGATGATGGCGCCGACGGCGGTGCTGCGCGACGGCGTGGCCCGGCTCGTGGTCGGCTCGGCCGGGTCCAACCGCATCCGCAGCGCCGTGCTGCAGGTGATCGTCAACGTGCTCGACCGGGGCATGACGGCCCAGGACGCCGTCGACGCCCCGCGTCTGCACTGCGACGGCGACGCGCTCTACGCCGAGCCCGGCCTGCCCGCCGCGGAGTTGGCGGCGACGGGCCTGCCGCTGACAGCCTTCCGCTCCCCGAACCTCTTCTTCGGCGGATGCCAGGCCGTCGCCCGCCATGCCGCCACCGGCGTCCTCTCGGGTGGCGCCGACGCCCGCCGCGGCGGCGCCGTCCGGTACGACGGGTAGTCCGGGCTCAGTCGTCGTTCACGTCCGATCCGTCGCAGGGAGGTGTGCTCGCGGCGGTTCTCGGTACGGCGATCGGGTGCGGGAGCCCGCGGTCGCGATCCGCCTCGCGGCCGGGCCGCGCAGTTGCCCCCATCGCCGCCTTCGCAGACCGGGCTGTCGCTTCGCAGGGTCCCGGGGCTCTGCGCAGCGCACACGGACGCTGCGAGGCCGGTCCGCAGCGTGGCTCCACCCGTCCGGACGACGTGTTACCGGTAGTTGGTGAACTGCAACGCGATCCCGAAGTCCCTACCCTTGAGCAGCGCGATCACCGCCTGCAGGTCGTCCTTCTTCTTGCCGGTCACGCGGAGCTGGTCGCCCTGGATCTGGGCCTGCACGCCCTTGAGCTTCTCGTCGCGGATGACCTTGCTGATCTCCTTGGCCTTGGCGGCCTCGATGCCCTGCAGGATCTTGCCGCTGACCTTGTAGACCTTGCCGGAGAGCGCGGGCTCGCCCGCCTCGAAGGCCTTCAGCGAGACGTGGCGCTTCACGAGCTTGTCCCGGAACACGTCGACGGCGGCCTTCGCCCGTTCCTCGGTCTCCGACTGGATCGTCAGCGCCTCCTCGCCCGCCCACGCGATCGAGGTGTTCGTCCCGCGGAAGTCGAACCGCTGGGCGAGCTCCTTGGCGGCCTGGTTGAGCGCGTTGTCGACCTCCTGCCGGTCGACCTTGCTGACGACATCGAACGACGGGTCGGCCATGTCTCCTCCTCATCGCCGAGCCCGGGGCGCAACCCGGTTCGCGGCTGTCGTATCCTCGTCTCGCGCCACGGCGCACCCCGGCAGGTTGCCCGAGTGGCCAAAGGGAGCGGACTGTAAATCCGTCGGCTCAGCCTACGAAGGTTCGAATCCTTCACCTGCCACACCCGGGGAGAACGGCCCCTGACCAGCGGTTTCACGGTCAGGGGCCGTTTCGCTAGCCGGTCCGGCTCCGACCGCCTGTTCACGGGATCCCTGGGCGCGCCGCGGACGCGATCATGAGCGGCCCCTTCGCAGGGCCTCCTCGACCCGAACGACGCACGGCGCCCCCCGGCCCGCCATGCACGTCGCGTTGACCCGCAACAGGACTGCCGCGTCATCGCCCTCAGCTAGAGCGGGTCGGAGAGTGCGACTGGCGGGCCGACGAACTCGATCCCACTGGTGTGCCCGACGGTTGCGAGACCGTCCTGAGGGACGGGACCGGGCAGGAGCTCGGTGAACTGCTCGAAGAACCGCTCCAGACCCGACGGCGTGGTGATCACCAGCAAGCGGCCGGGGGTGTCGCCCACATTCTGGAAGTTGTGCGGCGTGCCACGCGGGCCAAAGGCCATAGCGCCTTGCGACACCGGGAAGATGGCGTCACCCAACTTGAACCGGTACTCACCTTCGAGAACCCACCACAACTCGTCCTCGCGGAGGTGGGTGTGCAGCGCAGGCGGGCATGGTCATGGCGACCTCGCATCCAGCGGGCTGACGTGCACTCCCCCGGCCGGTACATCGTCCACGCCGCGCCGTCCGCGTCA
This sequence comes from uncultured Actinomycetota bacterium, assembly GCA_963770115.1. Classification (GTDB taxonomy): domain Bacteria; phylum Actinomycetota; class Actinomycetes; order Mycobacteriales; family Pseudonocardiaceae; genus Pseudonocardia. The sequence goes on along the minus strand of CAVYOT010000021.1, from coordinate 88,603 downwards.
AGGGAGGTGCGCACGCGGAGACACTCGATCCGCGTCAGCTACAGGATGTTCCCCCGCCCGCCCCGGCTCCGTGCTCCCCGGTCCCGGATGGTCGGCCGACAGTCGGCACGGTCAGTGGTCGTCGGTCTCGCGGCCGGTGCGCCGAGCGATCGCCTGCTTCTCGACCGACCGCAGCCAGGCCCTGACGGCCCGGCGACTGGTGAGCCGCACGGTGCGCTCCTGGGCGCCTGCCTTCGTGACGGCGTCGATCAGCCGGACCCGGCCGCCCCGCGGGTACGTCCACAGCCAGGTGAGGAACTCCCGGTTGAACCGCTCCGGGCAGCCGGGAGTCATGTCCGGCCGGGTCCGGCCGTGCCAGCGCAGGCGACGGCGCACGACGGACGGAATCGTCACGCGGCGCGGCAGGTCGAGGAAGACGACCAGGTCGGCCCGCGCCAGCCTGCTCGTCAGGCTGCCGGAGTAGTTCCCGTCCATGATCCATCTGTCGGCGCTCGCCAGCTGCTCGCAGCGTCTCAACCATGCGGCCCGCTCGGTCTCCCGCCATCCCGGCAGCCAGAAGTGCTGATCGAGGTGGATCACGGGCAGGTCGAGGACCGCGCCGAGCCTGCGCGCCAGGGTCGACTTGCCCGCACCGCCGCTGCCGACGACCAGCACGCGCTGCGGCAGCGTCCCCTCCTCCACGGACGTGATGGTCCGCCCTCTCGGGTGGGCGGCTTGCGGCCGCCCGGCGGCCGGTCCGTCGCCGCCGTAGCCCTGCGGAATCTGCGCCGCCACGTTCTCGCTCCGTCGACGGGTCACCACCGCAGGCACCCCGGTCGGCGGGACTGCGGGATCGCGCGCGTTAGCGTCCGAGGATGCGCAGCCCGTTGCCACCCGTCGCGACGGCGGTCAGCTTCATCGACGCCGTCAACCGCGCTGACCTCGACCGCCTGCACGACCTGATGACCCCCGACCACACGCTGCAGGTGTTCGACGAGGACCCGCTCGTCGGTCGGTCGGCGAACGTCGAGGCGTGGCGCGGGTACCTCACGAGCTGCCCCCACTACGTCATCTACCCGCGGCAGATCGTCGCCTCTGGTCCCACGGTCGCCGTTCGCGGGCACACGACGGGGTCGCACCTCGGTCTACCCGACGACGAGGAGATCACGCTGTCGTTGATCTGGCTGGTGACCGCCATCGACGGAGCGGTGCGCGGCTTCCGGCTGGTCGAGGACAGCGCCGGGCATCGCGCGGCTCACGCGTTCTGACGCTCGGAGCCGCGTCATGGGGGTGGGCGGGTGCCGATCACGACGGTCGCGTACAGCTCCTCGGAGTGGGCGACCCGCGGCGCCAGCCCGGCGGCGGCGAGCGTCGTGGCGGTCAGCTCCGCCTGGTCCAGGCCGGTCTCGATCAGGAGAGCGCCACCGGGCCGCAGCCAGGTCGGGGCGTCGGCGGCGACCCGGCGTTGGACGTCGACGCCGTCGGGGCCGCCGTCCAGCGCGATCCGCGGCTCGTGGTCCCGGGCCTCGGGTGGCATGGTCGCGATCGCTTCGGTGGGCACGTAGGGCGCGTTGACGACGAGCAGGTCGACTCTGTTGTGCAGGCCGATCGGGAGGGGCGCGTAGAGGTCGCCCTCGTACACGCGCTCGGGCGGCAGGTTGCGGCGTGCGCAACGCACGGCCGCGGGGTCGAGGTCGGCCGCGTGCACCTCGACGCCGGGCACCGCGGCGGCGACGGCGGCACCCACGGCACCGGTGCCGCAGCAGAGGTCGACGACCACCGCGCCGGGTCGGGCCAGCTCGACCGCCTGCGCGACGAGGAACGCGGTGCGCGTGCGCGGCACGAAAACGCCGGGGTCGACGGCGATGCGCAGCCCGCAGAACTCGACCCAGCCCAGCAGCACCTCCAGCGGCGAACCCTCGACCCGGCGCGCGACCAGGTCGTCGAGCTCCGTGGCCGACCTGGCGGCCTCGCGCAGCAGCCGGGCCTCGTCCTCGGCGAACACGCAGCCCGCCGCCCGCAGACGGGCCACCACGGGGTCGGTCGGGGTCACCTTCGCAGCATCCTCCCGCGGTCCGCGGCGAACGCGGTCGGCGTGACGGTCGATCGCGTCGCCCGCCGGGCCGTCGCCGAACCGCCGCCGACCGCCGAGCCGTCGGGCCGCCGCCGGGGTCGTCGCCGGGTCGCCGCCGGGCCGCGACGGGCCGCCCGGCAGCCTCGTGGCGGCTACCGTGGCCGTATGTGCCGCAACATCCGCACTCTGCACAACTTCGAGCCGCCTGCGACGTCGACCGAGGTACAGGCCGCCGCGCTGCAGTACGTGCGCAAGATCAGTGGGGCGGCGGCCCCGTCGCAGGCCAATGCGGCCGCGTTCGAACAGGCCGTGGCCGCGGTCGCCGAAGCCACCCAGCACCTCCTCGACGAGCTCGTCACCGTAGCGCCGCCGAAGAACCGCGAGGTCGAGGCGGCGAAGGCGAGGGCCCGCGCCGCCACCCGCTACGCCTGACTCCGCACATCCTCCAGCGTCTCCGCGCATCGTCGACCCTCTGCGACGACGCATCACGGTGTGCGAAGTCGGGCCGGGGGCATCGGGCCGCCCGGTGGCGAGCGCCCGCCCGTCGACACCCACAGGACACATCGTGCCGGGCCCCCGCGTACGGCTCGCTACCGTCTCCGCATGGCGAGCTACCTGCGCTACCCCCACCTGCACGGCGACACGCTCGTCTTCGTCGCGGAAGACGACGTGTGGACCGCGCCGGTCGGCGGCGGCCGCGCCTACCGCCTCACGGCCGACGACGTGCCGGTGTCGCGGCCGCGCCTCTCGCCCGACGGCACGCGGGTGGCGTGGACGTCGTGGCGGGAGTCGGCGCCGGAGGTCTTCGTCACCGCGGTCGACGGCGGCGGCACGCGGAGGCTCACCTGGTGGGGCGACCACACCACGCGCCTGCTCGGCTGGACGCCCGACGGTGAGGTGCTGGCCATCAGCGCCACGGGCGGGCCGTCCCGGCGTCATCCGTGGGCATACGCCATCCCGCCGGACGGCGGCACTCCCCGGCGCCTTCCACTGGGTCCGCTCGCCGACGTCGCCCAGCGTGACGGCGGCCCGACCGTGCTCCTCTCGGCGATCATGACCCGTGAGATGGCCTGGCAGAAGCGCTACCGCGGTGGCACGGCAGGCAAGCTCTGGTGGGACGCCGACGGCGCCGGGGAGTTCGTCCGCCTGGCCCCGGATCTCGACGGCAACCTGGATGCGCCGATGCTGGTCGGCGAGCGCATCGCGTTCCTCTCCGACCACGAGGGCTGGGGCAACCTCTACTCGCTCGGCGGCGACGGCAGCACCGACAGCGGGGGCCTGCGTCGCCACACCGACCACGGCGCCGACGACGCGCCCGCGTTCTACGCCCGCCACGCCGCCACCGACGGCACGCGCGTCGTCTACGAGTCGGCCGGGCAGCTCTGGCTGCTCACCAACCTCACCGACCTCGACGCCGAGCCGCGCCCCCTCGACGTCCGCCTCGGCGGCCCGCGCACCGCGCGCGAGCCGTACCGGATCACGACCGGCGACTGGCTGGGCGGGGTCATACCGGACACCACCGGCCGGTCGAGCATCGCCACCGTCCGCGGCACCGTGCATCGCGTCACCCACCGCGACGGCCCCGCGCGCACCCTGCTCGCCCGCCCCGGCGTCCGCGCCCGACTGGCGGCGCCGCTCGGCGCCGACCGCGCGGTCTGGGTGGACGACGCGCTCGGCGAGGACGCGGTCTGCATCGCGCCCTTGGACCCGCGCGCCCCCGACGCGCCCGCCGAGCAGCGCTTCGGCGCCGGTGAGCTGGGCCGAGTGCTGGAGGTGGAGCCCGCCCCCGACGGCGAGAGCGTCGCCCTGACCACGCACGACGGGCGCCTGCTGCTGCTCGACCCCGCGTCGGGGGAGTTCCACGAGCTCGCCCGCGGCGGCGACGGCGAGATCTACGACGTCTCCTTCTCGCCGGACAGCGCGTGGCTCGCCTACTGCGATCCGCTCGGGTCCGGGCGGTCACAGGTGATCATTGTCCGGCTAGAGGACGGCGAGGCGGTGCCGGTCACCGAGGGCCGCTTCGTCGACGCCGACCCGGTGTTCACCCTCGACGGCAAGCACCTCGCGTTCCTCTCCCAGCGCAGCTTCGACCCCATCTACGACCAGCACGCCTTCGACCTCACGTTCCCTGCCGCGTGGCGCCCGTTCCTCGTGCCGTTGGGGGCGCGCACGCCGTCGCCGTTCGGGGCGAGCCCCGACGGACGCCCCGTCTCGCCCGAGGACGACAAGCCCGAGGACCCGCCCGCGCTCGATGCCTCCGACCCGTCCGACGAGACCGACGTGCCGCCCGCCGAGAAGAAGGACGACGACGATGCGCCGCCGGAGGTGGTCGTCGACGTCGAGGGGCTCGCGGCGCGGGTCGTCCCGATCCCGGTGGTGGAGGGTCGCTACCACGGGATGCGCGCGGCGAAGGACTGCCTGCTGTGGTTCCGGCTGCCGATCAACGGGACGCTGGGCGACGGCCGCGCGGGCACGGAGGTCAAGCCGGAGAAGCCGGTGCTGGAGCGCTTCGACCTCGCCAGGCGCAAGCTCGACGTGATCGCCGACCCCGTCAACGGCTACGCGGTGAGCGGCGACGGCACCCGGCTGGTCGTCCGCGACGGCGCGACGCTGCGCGTGCTGCGCACCGACCGCTCCGTCTCCAGCGCCCCGACCGACGGCCCCGTCGACGCGGGCGCGGACGAGTACACAGTGGACACACGTCGGATCGTCGTCACCGTCGACCCGAACGCGGAATGGCGCCAGATGTACGACGAGGCCGCCCGGCTCATGCGCGACCACTTCTGGGTGGCCGACATGGCGGGCGTCGACTGGGACGCAGAGGTGGCGCGCTACCGACCGCTCGTCGACGCCGTCGGCAGCCACGACGACCTCATCGACCTGTTGTGGGAGCTGCAGGGCGAGCTGGGTACGTCGCACGCCTACGTCATGGGGGGCGGCGGGGACGGCCGCGACGGGCGCCCGGGGCTGCTGGGCGCCGACCTGGAGCCCGCCGACGACGGCTGGCGCGTCGCCCGCGTGCTGCCGCCCGAGACGTCCGACCCGGCGGCGCGCAGCCCGCTGTCGAGCCCGGGCGTCGACGTGCGCGCGGGCGACGTGATCGTCGAGGTCGGCGGGCAGCCGATCGACCCGGAGCTGGGACCCGCGCCGCTGCTGGTCGGGCGCGGCGACGAGCTGGTCGAGCTCACCGTGCGGAGCGGGGACGAGGTGCGGCGCGTGGTCGTGCGGCCGCTGCGGTCCGAGGCGGCATTGCGCTATCAGGACTGGGTGGCCGGGCGACGCGCGGCGGTCGCGGAGCGCTCCGGCGGCCGGGTCGGCTACCTGCACGTGCCCGACATGATGCCGACGGGATGGGCGCAGCTGCACCGCGACCTGTCCCGCGAGACCTCCCGGGAAGGCCTCGTGCTCGACGTCCGCGGCAACGCGGGTGGGCACACCTCGCAGCTGATCGTCGAGAAGCTGGCGCGCAAGGTGATCGGCTGGGACGTCGTGCGGCACCGCAAGCCCATGACCTATCCGGAGGACGCGCCGCGCGGCCCGATCGTCGCGCTCGCCGACGAGTTCTCCGGCTCGGACGGCGACATCGTCACGGCCGCGATCAAGCGGCTCGGCCTGGGGCCGGTGGTCGGCACCCGCACCTGGGGCGGGGTGATCGGCATCGACGGGCGCTACGGGCTGGTCGACCGCACCCACGTCACCCAGCCGCGCTACGCGTTCTGGTTCGACAACCTGTCGTGGGACGTGGAGAACCACGGCGTCGACCCGGACGTCGAGGTGGTCATCACGCCGCAGGACTGGGCGGCCGGTCGGGACCCGCAGCTCGACCGCGCCGTCGACCTGGTGCTCGCCGCGCTGGAGGAGCGTCCCGCGGTGACCCCGCCGGACCCCGCGACCCGTCCCTCCCGCGCCCGACCCGCCCTCCCGCCCCGCCCGTAGCGCGCCGACCGACGGGTGGTGCCCGCTGCACCCGTGGCCACGAGTGCCCGCAGGCCCCACCGCCCGCCCAACCACAGCCTGACCGGCCCTGCCACTCCGACGCGGCCCGCTGAGCCAGCCGTGCGGCGCACGCCCGCACCGCAGGAGGCCTGGGCCGGGGCAACCTGCCGTCCGGTAGCGGCCCGCCACCCCCGTCGGCCCGGGCGTAACCTTGACGTAGGCCCCGCCTGGTCCCAGGCAGGGGTCTGTCCGCGTGCGCCCGCCGCATCAACCCACCGCCCCAGGGGGAACTCCCGATCGTGGCCCAGCTCTCCGGTCTGCTCCGCACCGCCTTCGTCCAGCCCGACCTGCACGCCGTGCTCGACGCCGCCGCCCTCGACACCCCGCGCCCGGCCGAGACGCCCGCCCTGCGCGTCGAGGGTCCGTCGGCGCTGCGCCCGTTCCTCGCCGCCGCCCTGGCCGACCGGCGCACCGTGCTCACCGTCACCGCGACCGACCGCGAGGCCGAGGACCTCGGCGCGGCCGTCGCCGAGCTCCTGGACCCGAGCGCGGTCGCCGTCCTCCCGAGCTGGGAGACCCTCCCGCACGAGCGCCTCTCGCCCCGCCCGGACACGGTGGGGCGCAGGCTCACCGTCTTCCGCCGCCTGGCCACCGCCGACGCCCCGCGCGTGGTGGTCGCCGCCGCGCGCAGCCTCATCCAGCCCATCGCCCCCGGCCTGGGCGCGCTCGATCCGGTCCGCGCTGCGCGTCGGCGACACCCACGACTTCGACGCCTTGCTCGTGCGCCTGGTCGAGCAGGCCTACACGCGGGTCGAGATGGTCACCGCGCGCGGCGAGTTCGCCGTGCGCGGCGGCATCGTCGACGTCTTCCCGCCGACCGCCGAGCACCCCGTGCGCGTCGAGTTCTGGGGCGACGAGGTGAGCGAGCTGCGCGCGTTCACGGTCGCCGACCAGCGCTCCACCCACCCCGTCGACGAGCTGTACGCCCCGGGGTGCCGGGAACTGCTGCTCACCGACCCGGTGCGCAGGCGGGCCGCCGCGCTCGCCCGCACCCACGAGAACAACCCGGCGCTGCGGGAGCTCCTGGAGCACCTGGCGGAGGGCATCCCGACGGAGGGCATGGAGTCGCTCATCCCCGCGCTGGTCGGCGGGGAGCTGCAGCTGCTCACCGATCTCCTGCCCGATGGCGCGCTCGTGCTCGTCGCCGACCCCGAGCGGGTGCGCACCCGCAGCGCCGACCTCGTGCGCACCGGGCAGGAGTTCCTGGAGGCGTCCTGGTTCGCTGCAGGCATGGGCGGCGGGGCACCGATCGACGTCGGCGCGTCGGCCTACCGCGACCTCGGCGACGTCCTGGAGCACGCCACCGCCACCGGACGCCCGGTGGTCACCCTCAGCCCCCTGCGCTCCGGCCGCGCGGACGCCCTCGCGCCCGACGTCCACGAGGTGGCGGCCTACCGCGGCGACATCGACCGCGCGCTGGTCGACCTGCGTGCCCACGTCGCGGTCGGCGGCGCGGCCGTGCTCGTCCTCGGCGGCCACGGCACGGCGCAGCGTGCGCTGGAGCAGCTGCGCGAGGCCGACGTGCCCGCCACCCTCGTCGACGGCCTTACGGACGAGCCGGAGAAGGGCCTGGTCACGGTCACGTGCGGGCGGATCGTCGAGGGGTTCACGGCGGGCCCGCTCGTCGTGCTCGCCGAGGCGGACCTGACGGGCAACCGCGCGGCAGGCACCGAGACCCGCAAGCTCGCGTCGCGGCGACGCAACGCCGTCGACCTCGTCGCGCTGCAGCCCGGGGACTACGTCGTCCACGCCCAGCACGGCATCGGCCGCTTCGTCGAGATGCGCCAGCGCGAGGTGCAGGGCGCCACCCGCGAGTACCTGGTGCTGGAGTACGCCAGCTCGAAGCGCGGCCAGCCCGCGGACCGCCTCTTCGTGCCCACCGACGCGCTCGACGAGGTGAGCCGCTACGTCGGGGGCGAGGTGCCCACGCTCAACAAGCTCGGCGGCGCCGACTGGGCCAAGACGAAGGGCCGCGCGCGCAAGGCCGTCCGGCAGATCGCGGCCCAGCTCGTGCAGCTCTACGCCGCCCGCCAGGCCGCGCCCGGTTACGCGTTCGCCAAGGACACGCCGTGGCAGCGGGAGCTGGAGGACGCCTTCGCCTACACCGAGACGCCCGACCAGATGGCGGCGATCGAGGAGGTCAAGGCGGATATGGAGCGCCCGGTCCCGATGGATCGCGTGATCTCCGGTGACGTCGGCTTCGGCAAGACGGAGATCGCTGTGCGGGCGGCGTTCAAGGCGGTGCAGGACGGCAAGCAGGTCGCCGTGCTCGTGCCGACCACGTTGCTGGCCAGCCAGCACCTGGACACGTTCACCGAACGCATGCGCGCGTTCCCCGTCGTGGTCAAGGGCCTCTCGCGGTTCACCGACGCGGCCGAGGCCCGCGACACGATCGAGGGCCTCGCCGAGGGCAAGGTCGATGTCGTGATCGGCACGCACCGGCTGCTGCAGACCGGTGTGCGCTGGAAGGACCTCGGGCTCGTGATCGTCGACGAGGAGCAGCGCTTCGGCGTGGAGCACAAGGAGCACATCACGGCGCTGCGCACGCACGTCGACGTGCTCACCCTCTCCGCGACCCCGATCCCGCGCACCCTGGAGATGAGCCTCGCGGGCATCCGGGAGATGTCGACGATCACCACGCCGCCCGAGGACCGGCACCCGACCCTCACCAACGTGGGCCCCTACGACGAGAAGCTCGTCGCCGCCGCGATCCGCCGCGAGCTGCTGCGCGACGGGCAGGTGTTCTACGTGCACAACCGGGTGTCGACCATCGACAGGGCGGCCCGGAAGGTGCGCGAGCTGGTGCCGGAGGCGCGCGTGGCGGTCGCCCACGGCCAGATGAACGAGGACCTGCTCGAACGCACCGTGAACGGTTTCTGGCACAACGAGTTCGACGTGCTGGTGTGCACCACGATCGTCGAGAACGGCCTCGACATCTCCAACGCCAACACCCTGATCGTCGAGCGCTCGGACACGCTCGGGCTCTCCCAGCTCCACCAGCTGCGCGGACGGGTGGGCCGTGGGCGCGAGCGGGGGTACGCCTACTTCCTGTTCCCGCCGGACCACCCGCTCACCGAGACCGCGCACGACCGCCTCGCCACGATCGCGCAGCACTCCGAGCTGGGCGCGGGCACGGCCGTCGCGATGAAGGACCTGGAGATCCGGGGCGCGGGCAACATCCTGGGCGCCGAGCAGTCCGGCCACATCGCGGGCGTCGGCTTCGACCTGTACATCCGGTTGGTCGGCGAGGCCGTGGCGGCGTTCCGCAGGCAGGCCGGGTCGGAGTCGCCGGAGGACGAGGCGCTGACCGAGGTGCGGGTGGACCTGCCGGTGGACGCGCACGTGCCGCACGACTACGTCGACGGCGAGCGGCTGCGGCTGGAGGTCTATCGCAAGATCGCCGAGGCGGGGGACGGCGCCGCGCTGGACGCGATCGTCGAGGAGCTGATCGACCGCTACGGCGAGCCGCCGCAGCCCGTCCGCAACCTCCTCGCGGTGGCGGCGTTCCGGCAGAGCTGCCGGGCGTTCGGCGTGGGGGAGGTCGCCATAATGGGCGTCGGGATCCGGATCGCGCCGGTCGCGCTGCCCGACTCGGCGCAGCTGCGGCTCAAGCGCCTCTACCCGCGCTCCCAATACAAGCCCGCCGCACAGATCATCACGGTGCCGCCGCCGGTGGAGGGCGGGCGGCTCGGCGGCGCGCCGCTGCGCGACGTGGCTCTGCTGGACTGGTGTACGAAGCTCCTCACCGATGTGCTGCGGCCGGTCGCGGCGGCCTGACCTGCTCGTGAGAGGGTGTCGGACGTGCACACGAAGGTGGGGCGCGCCCTGGCCGCGGTCGCGGCCGTCGGCGCGGTGGTCAGCGGGTGTGGCGGCCCGGTACAGGCGGGCTCGGCCGCGGTCGTCGGCGACACGACCGTCCCGCTGGAGCAGGTGCAGAACCAGCTGGGCACCCTGCTCGCCCGCGTGCCCGCCGACCAGCGCCAGCAGGACACCGGCGCGTCGCTCGCCCGCGACATCGTCACCAACGAGCTGCTCCACGACCTGATCACGCGCGCCGCCGTCCAGCAGGGCATCACGGTGACCGACGCCCAGGTCGACGCGTTCATCGAACAGCAGGGCGGCGCCGACGCGCTGCTGCAGAACTCCGTGCTCGACGTCGAGGGGCTGCGCCAGCAGGCGCACGACTTCCTCGTGGCCACCGACCTCGGCCGCCGCGCCGCGCCGGGGCTGGTCGTCACCATCGACCTGGTCGGGTCGCCCAACCGCGCCGACGCCGAGGCGAAGGCCCGCGTGCTCGCCGCGGGCGGGCCCGCCGCCGACGCGCTGTTCAAGGACTCCCGCACGGCGCAGAAGGGCGTGCAGGTCGCGGCCGTCACCGACACGCAGAACGCGGGCAGCGTGGTGTTCGGCACGCCGGTCGGCGAGGTCGTGGCCTACCAGCCCGACCCGCAGCAGGCCACCTGGAACGTCTTCCGCGTCACCGAGCGGCAGACCGACGCCCGCCCGGCCGACCCGTCCGCCGCCTCGGCGCTCTCGCTGCAGCAGCTCTACCTGATCGGCCAGCGCACGCTGCAGCCGGTGGCCGACTCCCTGAACGTGCGGGTGAACCCCCGCTACGGCGTCTGGGACCAGGTCGTGCTGCGCGTCGTGCCCGCCGACCAGACGTCCGGCCTCGTGGTCGCGCAGGGCCGCTAGACGTGGCCTGTACGGTCGTCGTGCTGTCGGCGCGGCGGCCCGACGTACTGCCCGCCGCCGCGGTCAAGGTCTTGCGGACGGCGACGACGGTCGTCGCGGACGACACCGTGCCCGCCGACGTCCGGTCCGACCTGGGCGCCACGCTCCTGACCGGCGAGCCGCCCGCCGACGCCGTGCTCGTCACGACCGACCCCGGCCGGACGGGCGGCACCGTGATCGCCGCGCCGACGGGCACCGCGCTCCTCGACGCCGTGGCCGTCATGGACCGCTTGCGCTCCCCGGGCGGCTGCCCGTGGGACGCGGAGCAGACCCACGCCTCGCTGCTGCAGTACCTCGTCGAGGAGTGCTACGAGCTCTACGACGCGATCGAGCACGGCGACGAGGGCGCGATGCGCGAGGAGCTCGGGGACGTCCTGCTCCAGGTGCTCTTCCACGCGCGGGTCGCGCAGGAGGAGGAGGGCGGCTTCAGCATCGACGACGTGGCCGTCGGGCTGGTCGCCAAGCTCGTCGGGCGGCATCCGCACGTGTTCGCGGGCACCGAGCGGATCGACACCGCGCAGCGCCAGGAGCAGCGCTGGGAGGAGCTGAAGCGGGAGGAGAAGCAGCGCGCGTCCAGTGTGGACGGGGTCGCGCTCGGCCAGCCCGCCGTCGCGTTGGCGGCCAAGCTCACCAGCCGCGCCGCCCGCGCGGGACTGCCGCCCGAGCTGCTGCCGTCCGGTCCGGGCGTGGGGGAGCAGCTCTTCGCGCTCGCCGCCACGGCCAAGCTCGCGGGCATCGACCCCGAGGCCGAGCTCCGTGCGGCGGCGCTGCGGTTCGCCGACGCGGTGCGCGCCGCCGAACGCGCTGCCGCCGCCGACGGCGCCGACCCGCACGCCCTCGACCCCCCGGCGTGGACGCGCCACTGGCCCGCGCACCCCACCGCGGCGGGGTGACATTCCTCCGGCTCCGTCGCAGGAGTGTCATCCCGCCGCGACTCAGGCCTCCAGCAGCGTCTGGCCCCAGTAGGCGCCATCGCCGAGGCCGCTCGGGATCGCGAAGACCGCCGAGCCGGTGTGCTCGATGTACTCCATCAGCCGGTCCTTGCCCGCCAGCGCGCGCTGCATCGGCACGAAGTGCGTCTGCGGGTTGCGCATGTAGGCGAGGAAGAACAGGCCCGCGTTGAGGTGGCCCTGTCCGTCGCTGCCGTCGACGAAGTTGTAGCCGCGCCGCAGGATCCGGACGCCGTTCAGGTTCTGGCCCGACGCGAGCCGGATGTGCGCGTCCTCCGCGATCGCGCCGCCGGGAGCGAGGTCGGGCTCGTCGAACTCGTGGGCCGAGCCGAGCGGGGCGCCCTCGCCCTTGTTGCGGCCGAAGATGCTCTCCTGCTCCGCGAGCGCCGTGCGGTCCCACACCTCGATGTGCATCCGGATGCGCCGCGCCACCAGGTAGCTGCCGCCCTCCAGCCACGCGGGGCCGTCGCCGGGCTGCACCCAGACGTGGTCGCGCAGCAGGTCGGTGTCCTCCGCCTTGAGGTTGCGCGTGCCGTCCTTGAAGCCGAACAGGTTGCGCGGCGTCGCCTGGCTCGTGGAGGTGGACGACGTCCGCCCGAACCCGAGCTGCGACCAGCGCACCGAGGTCGCCCCGAACCCCATCCGGGCGAGGTTGCGGATGGCGTGCACGGCGACCTGCGGGTCGTCGGAGCACGCCTGGACGCACAGGTCGCCGCCGGACATGGTGGGGTCGAGCTGGTCGCGCTCGAACGCGGGGAGCGGGGCGAGCCCGGCGGGCTTGTGGGCGGAGAGGCCGAGCTTGTCGAAGAAGCCCGGCCCGACCCCGAACGTCAGCGTGAGCGACGATGCGGGCAGGCCCAGCGCCTCGCCCGTGTCCGACGGCGGCGCCTCCGGGTTGAGGTTGACCGCCCCGCCGGGGGCGGCCTCCGCGCCCGCGGTCATCCGCTCCGCCGCCCGGGTCCAGCGCTGCAGCAGGTCGGTGACCGCGGCGCGGTCGGTCGTGGTCAGGTCGATCGCGGCGAAGTGCAGCCGGTCCTGCGCGGGCGTGACGATCCCGGCCTGGTGCGGCCCGCGGAATGGGATGACCCCGTTCGACGGGGCCGGTGCGGAGAGGCTGTCCGCGATGGCGAACCCGCCCGCCACGCCGACGCCCGCGACCGCGGCCCCGACGCCCGCCGCGCCGAGCAGGCGGCGCCGGGAGAAGCCGCGCGGCGGGGGCTCGTCAGGGGGCCGGGTGACCGGCCGGTCGGTGACCGTCACGACGTCACGACGCCCGCGACCTGGCTCACCGGCTCGGCCAGCGCGTCCACGGTCTCGGCCATCTTCTTGGTGTCGTCGGGGGTCAGCTCGGTGTAGAGCTTGTAGCCGTCGCCCACCTGGTAGGTCGCGAGCAGGTCGTCGACGGCCTTGAACCGCGCGTCGAGCGTCGGGCCGAGCTGCTTGTCCTTGTCGTCGATCACCGGACGCAGCGCGGCGACGGCGCCCTGGGAGCCCTCCACGTTGGCCTTGAAGTCCCAGAGGTCGGTGTGCGAGTAGCGGTCCTCCTCACCGGTGATCTTGCCGGTGGCCACCTCGTCGAGCAGCTCCTTGGCCCCGTTCGCCAGCTCGACGGGCGTGAAGTTCAGCGTCGGGATGCGGGCCTGGAGGTCCTTGGTGTCGGCGACGAGCTGGTCGGCGACGGCGGGCGCGTCCGGCCGAGAGGCCGGTGACCCACAGGTCCTTCTCGAGCCGGTGGAACCCGGTCCACTGCACACCGGGATCGCGCTCGTCGTCCTCGCGACCGTCGATCTTCGGGTCGAGGTCGCCGAACGACTCCGCGACCGGCTCGATCCGCTCGTAGTACGTGCGCGCCACCGGGAAGAGCGTCTTGGCCTTGGCGACGTCGCCGCCTTCACCGCGTCGACGAACTGCCTGCGTCCTGGGCACGAGCGCCGCGACCTGCGACGTGACGTAGCGCTTGTAGTCCGCGTGGCCTCCGCGAGCTTGGCGTTCTCGTCGCCGGAGCTGGGCGGCCGTCCCGGTGACCGTGAACGGGGCGCGGATGCCGTCGCCGACCATGCCGGGCTTGCACGCGGTGGTGTAGCGTGCCGCCGTCGGCCACCTCGACGATGAGCTCGCGGGTGAGGCCCGGCCCGATGTTCTCGACCTCGCCCATGATCCGGTCGCCGGTGCCGTACACGTAGAACTCGGTGACCTTCGTGCCGGTGTTCGCGACGGAGAAGTTGAGCGTGCCGGCGGGCGCGGTCGTCGCGCTGATGTCGCAGCTGTTGTCGGTGGCCTTCACGGTGATCGGGCCGGGCGCGCCGGAGCGTCGACGAGGGCGCTGTGCGGGTGCAACCGGCGAGCGCGACGACGGCGACGGCGGCGCGTGCGGCGACGACGCGAACCGCCTGCGAAGGGGATGCGGGACATGCGGCGATCTCGCCAGCGGGTCCGCGCGGGGACGGGCGTCTTGGCACCTTGGGCGGCGGAGGAAGAGCGTCAGCACGATGCCGACGTAGAGCACCCAGACGACGGCCTGCAGCACGGTGGTCTGGGGCGAGAAGTTGAAGACGCCCTTGAGCAGCATGCCGTACCACGAGTCCGGAGGGATGGCGGCGCTGACGTCGAAGGCGAGCGTTGTTCAGACCGGGCAGGATCGCCCGCCTCCTGCAGGTCGTGCACGCCGTACGCGAGGATCCCGGCGGCCACGAAGATCAGCAGCGCGCCCGTGAGCAGAAGAACCGGCCGAGGTTGAGCTTCACCGCCCCGCGTACATGAGGTAGGCCAGCGCAACGGCCACGGCGATGCCGAGCAGGAAGCCGATGAGCGGCTCGGTGGTCTGGCCCGGCGGCCTGTGCGGCGGTGAAGAAGAACAGCGCGGTCTCCAGACCCTCACGGCCGACGGCGAGGACCGCCAGCGCGACGACCGCGGTGGCCGACGTCGAGCGCGTCTTCGAGCCGGCCGTGCAGCTCGCCGGAGATGGTGCGGGCGGTCCGCGCATCCAGAAGATCATCCACGTGACGAAGCCCACGGCGATGATCGAGAGCGTGCCGCCGAACGCCTCCTGGGCCTCGAACGTGAGCGCCTGCTGGGTGAGCGCCAGCGCGGCGGTGACGCCCACGCTGATGGCCACCGCGATGCCCACACCGAGCCACACCTTGGGCAACACCGAGCGCCGGTCCGTGCGCACCAGGAACGCCACGAGGATGCTCACGACGAGCGAGGCCTCGAGCCCCTCGCGCAGGCCGATCAGGAAGTTGCCCAGCATGGCTTCCCTTTCGTTAGGGCAGGCTAGCTTTCGCTGGGCAGGCTAGCTGGTCGCCATAGGACGGGGGAAGGGGTCGTCAGTCCGCTGTCAGGCCGTCGTTCCGACCGTTGAGCGCCATCCGGGCGCGCACCTCGCCGAGGGCTTCCTGGTACTCCGGGCGCGGGTCCATGGCCGCGGCCATCTTGAGCTGGGCGTGGGCCTCGGCCAGGTGACCCTGGCGATGCAGCGCTTTGCCCAGTGCGAAACGGGCGTAGTGGTCGGCCGGGTCGAGCTCCACCACGCGCTCGAACGCCTCCTGGGCGCGCCGGAGCTGGGCCGAGTTGAGGTAGGCCCGACCCGCGAGCAGCTGCACGGAGATGTCGTTGGGCCGGTGGGCCAGCAACGGCAGCAGGGCTTGTAGCGCGTCGAGC
This sequence comes from uncultured Actinomycetota bacterium, assembly GCA_963770115.1. GTDB lineage: Bacteria > Actinomycetota > Actinomycetes > Mycobacteriales > Pseudonocardiaceae > Pseudonocardia. The sequence continues at coordinate 73,209 of CAVYOT010000021.1, read as the reverse complement.
GGCCTGCTGCGCGCGACGAGCATCTCGGCGCGGCGGAACGCCTCGAACAGGCTCTCGGGGGCACTGGTCATGGTCGTACCAACGTTAGGTGCAACCGCCACGAACCGCGAGGCTTGACATCCTCCCCGGGCGGGGGTCCGCCGCCCGTTAGGCTGACGCCCCGAGCCAGACTGATTCGTGGGACGGAGCAACGGTGGCGGTCATCGAGCAGGTCGGAGCACGCGAGATCCTCGACTCGCGGGGCAACCCGACCGTTGAGGTGGAGGTCGCGCTCGACGACGGCACCCTGGCCCGCGCGGCGGTGCCGTCGGGCGCGTCGACGGGCGAGCACGAGGCGGTCGAGCTGCGCGACGGCGACCCGCTGCGCTTCGGCGGCAAGGGCGTCGAGAAGGCCGTCTCGGCGGTGCTGGACGAGATCGGGCCCGAGCTGGTGGGCATGGACGCGGTGGACCAGCGCCTTGTCGACCAGCGCCTCGTGGACCTCGACGGCACGCCCGCCAAGTCGCGGCTGGGGGCCAACGCGCTGCTGGGCGTGTCGCTGGCCGTGGCGAAGGCGGCGGCGGAGTCGTCAGGGCTGGAGCTGTTCCGCTACGTCGGCGGGCCCAACGCGCACGTCCTCCCGGTGCCGATGATGAACATCATCAACGGCGGCGCGCACGCGGACACGTCCGTCGACGTGCAGGAGTTCATGATCGCGCCCGTCGGGGCCGACTCGTTCCGCGAGGCGCTGCGCTGGGGTGCGGAGGTCTACCACGCGCTCAAGTCCGTGCTGAAGTCGAAGAAGCTGGCCACCGGCCTGGGCGACGAGGGCGGGTTCGCCCCCGACCTGCCCGGCACCCGCGCCGCGCTCGACCTGATCGCGGAGGCGGTGGAGAAGACGGGGTATGTGCTCGGGCGGGACATCGCGCTCGCGCTGGACGTCGCGGCCACCGAGTTCTTCTCCGACGGCACCTACTCCTACGAGGGCAAGAAGCTGCGTGCCGCGGAGCTCTCGGCCGTGTACGAGGGGCTCCTCGCGGACTACCCGCTGGTGTCGATCGAGGACCCGCTGGCCGAGGACGACTGGGACGGCTGGGTGGAGCTCACGACCTCGATCGGGTCGAAGGTGCAGGTCGTGGGCGACGACCTGTTCGTCACCAACCCCGAGCGGATCGACGACGGCATCGCGCGCGGAGCGGCCAACGCGCTGCTGGTGAAGGTCAACCAGATCGGCACGCTCTCGGAGACGCTGGACGCCGTGACCCTCGCGCACACCTCGGGCTACCGCTGCATGATGAGCCACCGCTCCGGGGAGACCGAGGACACGACGATCGCCGACCTCGCCGTGGCGACAGGGTGCGGGCAGATCAAGTCCGGCGCCCCCGCCCGCTCCGACCGGGTGGCGAAGTACAACCAACTGCTGCGCATCGAGGAGGCGCTGGGCGACGCGGCGCGCTACGCGGGCGACCTGGCCTTCCCCCGCTTCTCGACCCCCTGATGGTGAGTCCCGCCCCCCACCACGGTGAGTCCCGCATTTCGGCACGCCGAAAGCGCCAAACCACCACGGTGAGTCCCGCGATCCGCCGCGGTGAGTCCCGCGTCTCGCCACGATTCGTCAGCGTCACTGCTCGGCACGGCTCGGCTGAGCGGACCGACGCGGTGCGCTGGAGGTAGGGGACGCGGTGGCGGAGGCGAAGGGACAGCGGCGGGCGGCGCGGCCGAGCGGTTCGGCCGGTGTGCGGCGGCGTGAACCGCAGCTGAAGCGCGGCCGTCAGCGTGGCGTCGTCGCGGCGACGACCGGACTGCTGGGCCTGTCCTCCACCCGACGGGCAGCCATCCTCGCGCTCGTCGTCTGCGCGTTGGCGTTGACCGTGGTCGTGCCGCTGCGCAACTACGTGTCCCAGCGGCAGGAGCTCGCGGCCGTCACGCAACGGCAGGAGGCCCTCGCAGCCGACGTCGCCGCGCTGCAGGCCGAGCGGGCGCGGCTGTCGGATCCGGCCGAGGTCGAGGCCCAGGCGCGGTCGCGGCTCGGGTACGTCATCCCGGGCGAGGTGCCCTACGTCGTCCAGCTGCCGTCGTCGCCGACAGCGAAGGCGGCGCCCGCCACCGGCGGCGCCCTCTGGTACCGCACCCTGTGGCGGCAGGTCTCTGAGGGTTCGCCATGAGCGTCGATCCCGACGTCGCCCCGGCAGACCTCGCCGCCGTGACCGCCCAGCTCGGGCGGGCGCCGCGCGGGGTGCTGGGCGTCGCGCACCGGTGCCCGTGCGGGCAGCCGTCGGTGGTGCGGACCGCGCCGCTCCTGCCGGACGGCACACCCTTCCCGACGATGTACTACCTGACCTGTGCCCGCCTGTCCGCGCGCATCGGCAGGCTGGAGGCCGAGGGCCGGATGCGGGAGATGACCGCCCGACTGGCCGCGGATCCCGATCTCGCGGCGGCGTACCGACGGGCGCACGAGGCGTATCTCGCGGAGCGCAACGCGATCGAGCCGCTCGGTACCGACGTCAGCGCGGGCGGGATGCCCGAACGCGTGAAGTGTCTGCACGTGGCCGTCGCCCACGCGTTGGCGGCCGGGCCGGGTGTGAACCCGTTCGGCGACGAGGTGGTGGCCGAGCTCGCCGAGTGGTGGCGCTCGGGCCCCTGCGCCACGCCATAGGTCCGCGGATTCCGGTCTCGGCGTGTCGAGACGCCGACTCACCGTGGCGAGGTGCGGACTCGCCGTGGCGAGGTGCGGGATCTCACCGTGGCAGATCGCGGGACTCACCGTGGGGGAATGCGGGACTCACCGGGCCCGGATCAGCTGGCGCGGGCGGGGGTGACGCGCGCGACCAGGGGCTCGGTCGCCGACTCGGCGGGCAGGGTGCCCGCCGTGCGCCACGGCCCGTCGGGCAGGAACCGCGAGCCGACGAACGCCGCCGCGACGTCGGTGGGCGCGTGCCGCAGCAGCAGGCTGCCCTGCAGGCACAGCGCCAGCAGCTCGGCGAGCCGACGGGCCCGCCGCGGCTCCCGGCTGCGCAGCTCGGAACGCAGCTCCCGCACGGCCCGGTCGAACCACGTGTCTGCGCCCGCCGCCGCGTCCAGCTCGGCGTTGACGGCCTCCACCGACTCCGGCTCCCGTGTGACCGCACGGAGCACGTCCAACGCCGTGACGTTGCCCGATCCCTCCCAGATCGAGTTGAGCGGCGCCTCGCGGTACAGCCGCGGCAGCCCGGACTCCTCGACGTACCCGTTGCCGCCCAGGCACTCCAACGCCTCCGCGACGACCGCGGGAGCCCGCTTGCACACCAGGTACTTGCGCGGCGGGCAGCGCCAGCCGCAGGAACGGGCGCTCGGCCCGGTCGACCGCCCCTGCGAGCCGCAGCGCCAGCGCCGTCGCCGCCTCCGACTCCAGCGCGAGATCGGCGATCACCGTCTGCATCAGCGGCTGCTGCGCCAGCACCGAGCCGAACGCGCCGCGGTGCGCGACGTGGTGCGCGGCCTCCGTCAGCGCCGCCCGGATCAGCGACGCTGAGCCCAGCACGCAGTCCAGGCGGGTCATCGACACCATCTCGATGATCGTCGTGACGCCGCGCCCCTCGTCGCCGAGCCGCCATCCGGCCGCGCCCGCGTACTCCAGCTCAGCCGAGGCGTTCGACCGGTTGCCCAGCTTGTCCTTCAGCCGCATCAGCCGGATGGCGTTGCGCGTGCCGTCGGGCAGCACACGCGGGAGCACGAAGCAGGTGAGCCCACCCGGCGCCTGGGCGAGGGTGAGGAAGAGGTCGTTCATCGGGGCCGAGGTGAACCACTTGTGGCCTGCGATCCGGTAGGTGCCGTCCCCGGACGGTGCGGCTCGCGTGGTATTCGCGCGCACGTCGGAGCCACCCTGCTTCTCGGTCATCGACATCCCGGCCAGCAGACCGGGCTTGGTGGCGGGCTCCGCGAGGCCGAACGCGTAGATCGTGGAGCGCAGCCCCGGCTCGTAGGCCGCGGCGATCGCGCCGTCGTGGCGCAGCGCGGGCACCGCCGCGTAGGTCATCGAGATCGGGCAGCAGTGGCCGGACTCCAGCTGGCCCATCAGGTAGAACCCCGCGGCCCGCGCGACGTGCGCGCCGGAGCCCTCCCCGCCGATCCACGGCGTGCCGTGCAGGCCGGAGCCCACCGCGGTGCGCATCAGCCAGTGCCACGACGGGTGGAACTCGACCTCGTCCACGCGGTTGCCGTACCGGTCGTGGGTATGCAGGATGGGCGGATAGGCGTTGGCGAGGCGGGCGTGCTCCCGGGCCTCGGCCGACGCGACGAGCGACGCCAGATGCTCCAGAGCGGGCAGCGCATCGCCTGCACCCTCCCGCGCGACGGCCGACGTGAGCGCCGGATCGCAGGCCAGCGCGTCGTACCCGACCAACGGCGGCGGTTGGTTCGCCGCGGCGGCGGCCTGTTGTGGGTCTGTCGCAACACTCGGTGGCTGGGGCGCCGTTCCCGGGCGCGGCCAGGCTGGGGAATCCGTCGACTGCCGGGGACGGGGCACGGGCGGCCGCCTGCCCGCGGCGGGATCCGACCACTTCGGCCTCGCCTCGTCCGTGTGCCACGTGGGCCATTCCTCGGAGGCACGCTGAGGGCCGTCCCGTGCGGGTCGGGCAGGAGAATCGGCCACGGCCAGAGGGTAGTCGCGCGAACGGCCCCGCGGGACGTTCGCCCACACCCGTACGGTTGGTGCATGTCCCGCGTCGCCGCCATCGACTGTGGCACGAACTCCATCCGCATCCTCGTCGCCGACGTCACCACCGGCTCGGACGGCACGCTGTCCCTGCGTGACGTCCACCGGGAGCAGCGGGTGGTGCGGCTGGGCAAGGGTGTCGACGCCACCGGCCTGCTGGATCCGGCCGCGTTGGAGCGCACCCGCGTCGCGTTGGCCGACTACACCGCCGTGCTGCGCCGCAAAGGCGCCGAGCGCGTGCGCATAGTGGCCACCAGCGCCACCCGCGACGCCCACAACCGCGAGGACTTCTACGGCATGGTCAGGGCGACCCTCGGCGTCGACGCCGAGGTGATCTCCGGCGACGAAGAGGCGCGCCTGTCGTTCGCGGGCGCGGTGGGCGAGCTTGACCGGGAGGACGGGCCGTTCGTCGTCGCCGACACCGGCGGCGGCTCTACCGAGCTCGTGATCGGCGAGCTCACCGACGAGGGCGCGGTCGTGCGGGCGGCGTGCTCGGTCGACATCGGCAGCGTCCGCATCACCGAGCGCTGCCTCGACAGCGACCCGCCGAGCGCCACCGAGATCGCGAAGGCCCGCGAGCTCGCCACGAGCATGCTCGACGAGGCGTTCGCCGCGGTGCCGGTCGAGGGGGCGCGCACCTGGGTCGGCGTGGCGGGCACGATCACCACGCTGTCCGCCTACGCCCAGCAGCTGCCCGCCTACGACCCGACCGCCGTGCACCTGTCCCGCCTCTCCGTCGACGACCTCCATCGCGTCGCGGACGAACTCCTGGCGATGCCCCGCGCCGAGCGCGCCGATCACCCGGCCATCGACCCCGGCCGGATCGACGTGATCGGCGGGGGCGCCCTGATCGTCGATGTGATGGGCGCGGAGCTGCGGGCCCACGCCGGGATCGAGCAGCTGGTGATCAGCGAGCACGACATTCTCGACGGCATCGCCCGCTCGATCGCGTGACCCTCGCCGAGCTCGACGCCGCGCTCGTCGACTGCCGGGCGTGCCCGCGGCTGGTGGCCTGGCGCGAGCGGGTGGCCGCCGAGAAGCGTGCCGCCTTCCGCAACCAGACCTACTGGGGACGCCCGGTGCCCGGCTTCGGGCCGGTCGACGCCGAAGCTGCTCATCGTCGGGCTGGCGCCCGCCGCGCACGGGGCCAACCGCACCGGGCGGATGTTCACCGGCGACCGCTCCGGGGACGTCCTCTACGCGGCCCTGCACGCCGTCGGCCTGGCCAACCGGCCGACCGTCGACCCACATCGGCGACGGCCTGGCCCTGCGCGGCACCCGGATCACCGCGCCGGTGCACTGCGCGCCGCCGGACAACAAGCCCACCCCGGAGGAGCGCGACACCTGCGGCCGTTGGCTGCGTCAGGAGCTGGCGTTGCTCGCGCCCCGAGCGGTCGTCGTGCTCGGGGCGTTCGGCTGGCAGGCCCTCCTGCCGGTGCTGGCAGGGGCGGGTTGGGCGGTGCCCCGCCCGCGTCCCGCGTTCGGGCACGGCGTGCGGTTCACGTTGCACGGGCGAGCGCGGCGCCGCTCACGCTCTTCGGCTGCTACCACGTGAGCCAGCAGAACACCTTCACCGGCCGCCTGACGCCCGCGATGCTCGAGGACGTCCTGCGCGCGGCCGCCGGGGCGGCGGGTCTCCAGGACGCGCAGTAGCTCGCTGAATCGTCACAGACATCACCCGAGTTCAGACGGTCAGGGGCCTGGGGGAGTGGCAGCATGGAGGCATGGCTCGCTCAACGAGGATCGTCGTTGTCGGCGGCGGGTACGTGGGCATGTACACCGCGCTGCGCCTGCAGAAGAAGCTGCGCCGTGGCGAGGCCGAGGTCACCGTGATCGATCCGCAGCCACACATGACCTACCAGCCGTTCCTGCCGGAGGCGTCAGCGGGCTCCATCGAACCCCGGCACGTGGTGGTGCCGCTGCGGCGGGTGCTGCGCAAGTGCCAGGTGTTCACGGGCCGGGTCACGGCGATCAGCCATGCGGAACGCGAGGTCACGGTCGCGCTGGCCGACGGGCACGTCACCGCGCTCGGCTACGACGTGCTCGTCGTGGCCCCGGGCTCCGTCGCGCGCACGCTGCCGATCCCCGGGCTGGCCGAGCACGGCATCGGGTTCAAGACCATCGGCGAAGCCATCTTCCTGCGCAACCACGTGCTGTCCCGGCTCGACGCCGCGGACACCACGATCGATCCGACGCTGCGGAGCAGGCTTCTGACGTTCATGGTGGTCGGCGGCGGCTACGCGGGCGTCGAGGCCCTGGCCGAGCTCGCCGACATGGCCCGCTACGCGAGCAAGTACTACCCGACCATCAACCGCGAGGACATCCGCTGGATCCTCGTCGAGGCCACCGGAAGGATCATGCCGGAGGTCAGCGCCAAGATGGGCCGCTACACGGTGGAGCGGCTGCTGGACGCCGACATCGAGGTCAACCTCGACACGCGCGTCACGTCGATGGCGGGCGGGCACGTCGAGCTCGACGACGGGCAGTCGTTCGACGCCGACACCATCATCTGGACGGCCGGGGTGAAGCCCAGCCCGATGCTGGACCAGACCGACCTGCCGCGCGACAACCGCGGCCGCGTGGTGTGCGGCGCCGACCTGCAGGTGCAGGACCTGCCGGGGGTGTTCTGCGCGGGCGACTGCGCGAGCGTGCCCGACCTGTCCAAGGACGACCCGGAGGTCCGCACCAGCCCGTCGGCGCAGCACGCCGTGCGCCAGGCGAAGGTGTTGGGCGACAACGTGATCGCGCACCTGCGCGGACGGCCGCTCACCCAGTACAAGCACGCCTACGCGGGGTCGGTGGCGAGCCTCGGGCTGTACAAGGGCGTCGCGGAGATCTACGGGATCAAGCTGCGCGGCATCGTCGCCTGGTTCATGCACCGCACCTACCACGTGAGCCGGATGCCCACGTGGAACCGCCGGATCCGCATCGTGTTCGACTGGACCGGCGCGCTGTTCCTCGGGCGAGAGGTCGTGTCGCTCGGGCAGATCAACGAGCCCAAGGCCGAGTTCGAGCGCGTCGCCGCGCCCGAGCGGAAGGTCAGTGCGAGCGCGTCCTGAGCCAGTGGGGGTTCGTCATGATCCCCAGGATGTTGCCGAAAGGGTCGAGCACCGAGGCTGTCACGAACCCGCTGTCGCCCCGCGCGCGCTTCGGTTCGTGGGTCGTGGCGCCCAGCTCGTGGAGGCGGCCGAGGGTGCCGTCGATGTCGTCGACGTGCCAGTACACGATCGCACCGCCCGCCCCGCGCGTGAGGTCGTGCGGCGCGTAGGCGGCGTTGATGATCCCGAGCTCGTCCTCGTCGTCACCGATCCGGAACTCGAGGTAAGCGCCGGGCACCTCGAAGTAGGGCGGGACGCCCAGGAAGGCGGTGTACCACTCGCCCGTCTTCGCGAGGTCGGCGGCGTAGAAGCTGATGGTGGTGAGTCCGCGAAGCGTCATGGAAGCAGTGTGGCGGTCGTTGCGGCCACTTTCTGTCCGCTTTGGGCGCAGCCGTACGCTGGCGCCGCGCCCCCGTAGCCCAACCGGCAGAGGCAAGCCCCTTAAAAGGGTTCGAGTGTGGGTTCGAGTCCCACCGGGGGCACCCGCCGAATCGGCACTTGACCTGCGGCGATGGAGTTCGCAAATGACCTTGCCGTGTCCGGTGATGTCCGGCTGAGACCCGTTGACGCCGGTCATCCGTGCCAAATACGTGCCAAAGTTTCACGACCCGCCGAGCACGGCGTCGATCCGGCGGCGGGCCGCGTCTTCCTGCCCGACGAGGCACTTGGCGTAGATCTGCAGCAGCACGGCGACGCTGTGCCCGGCCCATGCGGCGACCTGTGTCGCGGGCACCCCGGCGTTGAGCCACGTCGAGACGGCCGCGTGCCGCAGGTCGTAGGGCCTGCGCGCCAACGGGGAGCGGACCTCGTCGACCGACAGCGCGACGTCGCGGGCCTTGCGCCACACCCGGCAGTAGGTGCTCTCGGACATCTCGCCGCCCCGCACGCCGCGAAACAGCAGGCCATCGGACTCGTTGCCGAACGATTCCAGGTGCGCGTGCAGGAGCGCTGTGAGCGCGGGCGGGCAGGGGACCACGCGCGTTTCGCCGCGAGCACGGTGCTTGAGCGGCCGTTCCTCCCGCCGCCGTCCGCTGTCGGTCCACGCTGGTCCCGCGACCGGGAACGACGACTCCAGCAGCAGCTCACCCCAGCCCTCGGCTGGCAGCGCGAGGTTGACCTTCCGCAGCATCAGGGCCTCCGCGGGTCTGAGCGCCGCGTAGTACCTGGCCCCGAAGAACGCCACGAGGCCGGTCCCCGCTGGGCTTCTCGGCCGCCACCGCGTCGAGCAGGGCGCGCGCTTGCTCCGGGTTGACGACGACCCGCCGGTCCAGGCCTGCGCGACCCTAGGCGCCTTCCTCGGCAGGGCCGTGATCGGGTTCTCGGCCAGCACGCGCCGCTCCACCGCGTACTCGGCGAGGTTGACCACGACGCCCCGTTGCCGCTGAACGGTCGACGGAGCAGCGTGTTTTCGCCGCTGCCTAATACCAACCGGGCTGACGCAGATCAACAGCTTTACCCAGCCCATGAGCAAGATCGACGCCATGTATTTCGCCGTCACCGTGTTCTCCACTGTCGGATTCGGCGACGTCACCGCGAAGACCGAACTCGCCCGCACTCTCGTGACTTTCCAAATGTTCTTGAACCTCGTCGTCATCGGACTCGTCGTCAAAGGGATCTTCGGCGCCGTAACCACGGGAGTGGAACGACGCATGGGTCAGCGAGGAGATGCCGATCCACCGTGACCAACGCAACCAGCCCACTGCGGACCGGACACACACCGGCCGGCTCCGCGAGCTCGACGCCCGGCTACGACATGACCACGCCTTTCGCGTCACGCGCCCCGCGCTGCTGGACGCGGGTGGATCTGGCCTCAGCCGGCGCGTTCTGCAGAGCGTCACACTCAAATCCTAATAGTCGCCTTGGCCATAGTGGTCTCGGTCTGCGGATGAAGGAGGATCTGCCGTGTCAACACTGATCATCCTGATCGTGACGTTCGGACTGTTGCTCGTCTTGTTCGCTGCGCTCGCGAACGGACTGAACCTGAACATCTCAGCAACTATGGCTTCACTGAAGGGCCGAGCGTTACCCACCGTAGGCGTGCTGATAGCCAACTTCGTTTGCTGTTCCGCTCCTCGTCGGACTGACCCTCTACGCGTTCCATTTCACTGCGCAGGCGACGATGGCATTCGCCCTGCTCTCCGTTGTCGCTGGAGCACCGTTCGTTGCTGTGATTGCCAAGATCGCCGATGGCGATACGGCCTTCGGCGCAGCCATATCCCTGATCTTGCTCCTGGTGACGATTCCGTTCATGCCGCTGGTGCTCCCCTGGCTGCTGGCCGCGTTGGACGTTGCACAAACCTCGGTGTCCACTTGGCACTTGCTTGAACCACTGCTCTGGTTCATCCTCTTGCCTCTGGGACTAGGCCTCGCCGTCAAATGGCGATATCCCGCTCTCGCGGAAAAGGCAGCACCTCACTGTGGCAAGCGCCACCCCTGACACCCTCCCGCGACCGCGACAAGCAACAGCGTCAGGCCGGCCCTCCGGGAAAGTCAGCCTCCACAGCCGTCACCACGGCGGGGCTGAGTGAGGCAGAGGACCAGCGCGTCGGCTGGGAGCCAGAGCACGCCCGCATCGTCGTCCAACTCGACCAGCAATGCCCCCGGCGACCTCGCCGCGGCGCTCCAGCTCGACCACCCGGCCGCGGGTCTCGACCTGGACGCGATCACCGGGGCGCGGGCCGACATTCGTTCGCCATGACCTCGACCGTGGCCGCCGCCGAGCCATCTTGCGTACAAGCGCCAGTCGCGCCCGGAGGTCTACTCCGCTCGCTGCGCGTTCAGCGCGTGGTGCTGCCGAATTGCTCTCTAGAGGATCAAGGCGCCGCCTGCGGCGGCGCACGGCCGGCTACGCCGGCCCGCCGGCCAACCCTCTACCTCCGGCCCGGGCCGGCCGCCGTCCCGACTACCCGGCCGACCCCTGCTCGAACGACGGGTGATCCTCGGCGCCGGCACCGGTAGCAGCGCGCGCGTACCGCCGCCGCAGCGAACCACTGCTCACGGCCGTACTTGCCCGATTACGTCGTAGGTGGCCTGAACCACGCCGTTGTTGAACCGCTGCTCGCTCCGCAACCTCAAATCCCGGCGCACACCCGCCGACAGCACCGGAATGCCACGGCCCAGCAGGACCGGGCACCACAGCAGCTCCACCACGTCCGTCAAGTCCAACCGCAACGCTTCGGCGGCCAGCGTCGGCCCTCCGATGGTCAGATCACCCCGGCTCGCCGCCTTGATCTCTGCCACCCGCTGCACGTCGAGCTTTCGGTCCAACCGGGTACGCCGCGTATGCACCCCCGACAACGTGGAGGAGAACACGACCTTATCCGCCGCCTGCCACATGGCGGCGAAGCCTGCGGACTCGGAGGACTGCTCGGCCACTGTCGGGTCGGTCTCCCAGACAGCCATCGTCTCGTACGTCCGTCGCCCGTAGAGGTAGGTGCCGACATCCGCGAGGCCCACGGTCAGCGCCGCCATGATCTCCTCTGCGTACGGCGTCGACCATGAGTAGTCCCCGTCACCGATGAACCCGTCCAACGACGTCGGTGTCAAGTAGATCAGCCGTCCCATGTTCGCCCTTTCGTCATCGCAGCGGCCCGCCCGCGCGGAGATCGTCCTCCATCGAGGAGGACCGATGTCGACTGCAGTTCTCATCGCTCTCGGGGAACCTGATGCCTCCGGCGGCCGGGCTCCGCCCGAACCCGACACCGCTCAGAGAGCATGGGAACGACACGAGGGGCGGCGACCTCCTCCCGGCGCCACGAGGGCAGCCAGACCGGCCGGCAGACGGCAAGGCGGGAGAGCGTGCCTTGCCGTCCACCACCCGGCCCGGCAGGGACGAGCCCGCGCCGCGAGGAGATCACCACCCAGCCAGAGGCGCGCGAGGAAGGACGCCCGGGGTCGGCTGTGCCGAATACGTGCCGAAGTTCGGGCTGATCAACACCGGGGGAGCGGGAACGCGCAGGTCAGCAGCACGAAACGCCGTCGCCGAGCTTCCCCTTAAAGGGTTCGAGTGTGGGTTCGAGTCCCACCGGGGGCACCCGCGAAAACAGGCCCTACCTGCAACTATGCAGCTTGCAAATGACCTTGACCTGTCCGGTGGCTTCCGGCTGAGACCCGTTGTCGCTGGTCGTCTGCGCCGAATACGCGCCAAGGTCTCACGACGCAGTGATCGGGTTCTCGACCAGTAGGCGCCGCTCCACCGCGTACTCGGCCAAGTTGACCAGCACCCCACGTTGGCGCTGAACGGTCGCGGGAGCGGCGGACCGACCGTCTTTCGTCAGCCCGAGCCGATCCAGCTTCGTGCGAGTCACCGCGGGCTGGGCGAGCTCACTGACGTCCCGGGTGTTGCGTTCGAGCCAGGCGAGGGCATGCGCAACGTCGTCGGGCGGCTACTCATCATCTGACCGCACGGTGAACGTCTACCGGGCCAACGCCGTCCGCAGCTCGTCGTCCTCCGGAGGACCGCGATCTCCCGTGATGACGCCCAGAGTGCGAGATCGCGTCGGGGCCGAGTCCCCGGATACCTCCGACGCCGCCGGGGCCCCTGTCCATCGAGGTCGGTCGGCGCTGCTCACCGTCATACGGCGGCCACCACAGCGGCGGGTGTCCTGCTGCTCCCGCGCCCGTCGGCATCGCGGCGGCCGATGCGCCGCCTGGCGGCGGCGTGCGTGACCGACCGAGGAAGCGCCCGACCCTGAGACCACACCAGACAGCCCGGCAATGAGCGGACGCGGACGTATCCGCGACGACGCGGTGCCGTCGGCGCGCCCCACCCCTCACTCCCTTCAGTCCCGCAGGCGTGCGGGCTGCGGGTGGGTGTCCATCCGGGATCCCTCCGCCGTCGTCCTGTCACTCCCCGGGTCGCGGCCAGTGCCGCCACGGTCGGGGCGCGTCGCGTCGGGGCCTCGTCGCCGCGCGCACCGACGACCTCGATGTCGAGGATGACCGCTGCTCTCCGGTCCTCGGCCCCTGCGGCCGAGGACCTTCGCCCCTGCATCCCGCGCTCGTGTTGCACCTAGCGTCGATGACCGTGACCACGTGTGACGGTGCTACATGACGGTGTCCTTCGAAGTCCAGTCGCTGACGGCGCTGGAGGTGCTCGACTCCCGAGGCCGCCCGACCTTGGCGGTGCGGATCATGTTGGGTGACGGTTCCACCGCCTCGGCCGGCGTTCCCTCGGGTGCCTCGACCGGGACGCGCGAGGCGGTCGAACTACGTGACGGCGACCCGTCACGGTTCGCTGGCGCCGGGGTGCTGCGCGCCGTACGCAACGTCGAGATCGACCTCGCCAATCTGCTACTGGGCCGCTCGTGGTCCTCGCTCGCCGATGTCGACGCGGCGATGGTCGCCGCCGATGGCACCGCGAACAAGGCCCGGCTGGGCGCGAACGCCATCGTCGGCACGTCCATGGCGCTGGCCCGGGCACTCGCGGCATCGGCGGGGCGACCTCTGCACGCCTGGCTACCGGGCTGCGGCGCACCGCCACGGCTGCCCGTGCCGAACTTCAACGTGCTCAACGGAGGCGCCCATGCCCCGAACGCACTGGACTTCCAGGAGTTCATGATCACACCGCTGGGAGCGCACTCGACAGCAGAGGCGGTACGCGCCGGTGCCGAGGTCTACGCGGCCCTGAGAGCGGGCCTGGCGGGCGCGGGCCACGGGACAGGGCTGGGTGACGAGGGCGGGTTCGCCCCGGACGTTCGCGAGCCCGAGCAGGCTCTCACCTTCATCGTCTCGGCGATCACCGCCGCCGGTTATACCCCTGGACGCGAGGGCGTCGCCATTGCGATGGATCCGGCGGCCTCGGAGTTCCGCCAAGGCGATGGCGCCTATCTCGTCAACGGTACCGAGCTCTCCAGCGACGACATGATCGACCGCTACGCCGCGATGATCGCCGCGTTCCCTATCTGGAGCATCGAGGACGGCCTCGGCGAAAACGACACCGACGGCTGGAAACGCCTCACCGCACGGCTCGGCCATCGCATCCAGCTCGTCGGGGACGACAACTTCTGCACCAACCCGGGCCTCATCACTGCCGCCGTCGCCGACGGCGTCGCGAACGCCGCACTGATCAAACCCAACCAGATCGGCACCGTCACCGAGACGTTCGAGGCGATGGCGGTATGCCACCGCGCCGGTTACGCCCAGATGGTGTCGCACCGCTCCGGAGAGACGCCGGACCCGTTCATCGCCGACCTCGCCGTGGCCTCGGGCTGCGGACAGATCAAGTCCGGAGCCCCCGCACGCGGTGAACGCGTGGCGAAGTACAACCGCCTGATGGAGATCGCAGCCACCCACCCAGACCTGCCCTACGGACTCGCCGCCCCGGTCACAACCGGCGGCCACGGATGACAGGCGCCGACCGACGGCGAATCCAGCGGACTGGCCGGTCGTGTCTGCGGGCGGCAAGGCCGGGTTGACGTCGGATCGCCGGAGTCCAGACCGACCGCCCGTGTGCCGAAATACGCGCCAAAGGTCGAGTCGTAGCGATCACGCGGGAAATGTATGGGCATGATCCCGGCAGGGGCGCGGCTCCTCTTAAGAGGGTTCGAGTGTGGCTTCGAGTCCCACCGGGTGCACCTGCAGAGATGGCATCCGACCAGCGGCGATGGCGTTCTCGGACGACCTTGGCTGTCCCGGTGGTGTCCGGCTGACTCCCGCCCGCCCCGACCGTCTGCGTCGAATACGCGTCAACGTCTCAGGACCCGCCGAGCACGGAATCGATCCGACGCCGAGCCGTGCCCTTCGGGCGGCACGTCGTCATTCGGCCGCACGGTGAACGCCCGCTGAGCCGGCGCGGTCCCCAGGTCATCGTCGTCGGGACGTCCGCGGTCGCAGGCGATCACGGCCAGGGTCGCGTTGGTCAGCTCCCGTGCGGTGTTGCGACGCGAGTTGTGGCATCCCACCGATGACGGCTCCGCACGGGACCCGGCACCGCTCAGAGATCAGGGCAGCCCATTCTCGATCTTCCGCCCGGCGGGGTCAGCCAGCGGGGATCCGTCGGACACACGGCGGAACCACTCCAGGGCCACCCGCGGGGCGGCGCCGTCGACGTTCGGTGCGCCCCGGCCTGCCGCCACGTCGGCGGCGTCCACCGTGCGGGTCTCCATGCTGAAGCGGGTCACGCCGGTGTGGTTGGGTACGCCTGCGTGCAGGTGCGCGCCGGAGAAGCAGAGCAGATCACCCGGTTCGATCGCGACGCGCAGCTCGCTGCGGTCATCGACCGGTTCCGTCGGTTGCGGGACGAGGGCGACCGGCTCGCCTGCCCGGCGGCGGGCCCGGATGTCGTGCAGGTCCCAGCAGGCACTGTTGTTGGCCAGGGGCCGGGACCAGTAGTCGGGGAAGAAGGCCAGGCCGCGCTCGGAGGTGATCGGGTAGATCGGCGCCCACCAGTTCGTCTGGGCGTACACGTTGGAGCCCCAGGTGTCGCGATGCCTACCGAGTCCGCTGCCGCCTGGGGCGCCGGAGACGGCGACCCGGGCGTGCAACCGATCCCAGTAGGTGCGCTCCAGATCGACCCCGACGTGGGCGAGGGCGGCCAGGAACAGCTTCCGCACGTCGGGGTGGCGGCGATAGTCGTTGCGTAGCGCGGCGGCCAGGGCGGCGTGCCGCTCGGGGTCGAGCCGGTGGTGGGCGTTCAGCGGGTGCGGCCCGAAGTGCTCGCGGATCAGGTGATCGGACAGGCGGCAGAGCTCTCGCATGGGCGGTACCGCGGGGAAGACCAGCAACTCGCCGCCGTACACCGCGGCCCGCCGCGCCTCGTCGACCAGCGATTCCGCTACGGCACGCACCATCGCCTCGTCCGGTCGATCGGACCGCTGCGCACCTGTCGGACGCTACGTGCGCTCCGCTGGGCGCACAAGGCGGTCCATGATGAGACAGGAGTTTCGTCCCCCTTCGTCAGAGCGAGCTGAATGTGGACCCCGCGCCCGACGAAATAGCGCTCAGCGAAGAAGACCGCCGCCTTGTCGCACTCTGGGCTGCCGATTGCGCCGAGCGGGCGCTGCCGCTGTTTGAGGCCAGGGCTCCCTCTGACGTCCGTCCGCGCATGGCGATCGAGGGCGCCCGGGCCTTCGCACGTGGGGGCAAGCGGACGGGGCGACTGCGCTCTCTGGCCTGGGCGGCTCACGCAGCCGCACGCGAGGTCGGCGATCCGGTTGCCACAGCCGCCGCTCGCGCCGCGGCTGTGGCGGCGGCGACCGCTTACACCCACGCGTTGGCGACCCCTCACCAAGTGAGACACGTGCTTGGGCCTGCGATGTACCAGGCGCAGGCCCGCGAGCTCGCGGCGGGCGGCGACCCGAGCGTCGGTGACGAGGAGATCCGTTGGGCGATCGAGCAAGCGTCGCCGAGAGTCCGCGAGGTTGTACGGCGGATGCCGGTGGGCAGCCCTGGTCGCACTCGGCTGGGCGCGTTCCTCCGCCTGCTCGACGCAGCGCTCCGACGCTGACCAACCGCCAACGAGGGCACCCGGCGGACAACGCCTCCGCTAGTCCGCGTGTCCGACGATGTTGACCACGATGCCGTGGGGATCTCGGACGAAGAACCGTCGTACACCCCAGGGCTCCTGGGTGAGTGGATGGACGATCTCGTAACCCCGGCGCTGGGCCTCCGCGTAGGCGGCGTCGACGTCGGCCACGGCAATGCTGAGCAACGACTGCTCAGGTGCGGTGGCGTCGCCTGCGACGAGACTCACCTGCACACTCGGGTTCGTCGGTGATCGGAAGCTGGCGATCCACCCCATGTCGAACTGTTTCCGAAGACCGAGGAACTCCTCGTAGAAGTCGTGGCCGGTGGTCGCGTCGTCGACGTTGAGGTTCGGCACGATGCGGCGGAGGATCATCGGGTCGCTCCCGGGGTCGGTGGTCGCGGGAGGCCCCATCCTGCCCAGCCCGCACACCACGTCAAACGCTGACGACCTTCCTGCTCGCCCGCGAGGTGTCAGCCCAGCAGCTGCGTGCGGATCGCGTCCATGTCGAGCAGTGACCAGACCTGCTCGATCCTTCCCTCACGGAACCGGTAGAAGACGTGCTCACTGAACGACACCGTTCGACCGGTCGGCGGCAGACCCAGGAACTCGGACTGCGGGGTGCAGTCGAAGGCGATCCGGCACGCCACGTGCTCGGCCCGGACGACGAGCAGGTCGATGGCGAAGAACATGTCGGGGACCGCGGCGACGTGCCGCGCGATGAGGTCCTGGTAGTCCGCACGGCTCATCTGGACATCGTTGTAGGTGATCTCGTCGTGGACGAACTCGACCAACCGGTCCAGCTGCCGGTCATTGAGGGCGCTGAGGTAGCTGCGGTAGTGGACCTCCAGGTCCGGGTCGGGCATCACGAGCCATCCAGGAAGTGGCTGTCGGCCCCGTTTGACGTGGCCGTGACCCCGGTCAAGATCATGCACCGATGGTACGGCCGCTCAGCAGGCGCCGTCGAAGTCGACCCGCTCCAGGTGCCGGAGCAGCGCCGCCACCCGCCCGTCCACGGGCCTGCCTCCTTCAGGACGGCACCGTCGGACAGGACGGCGTTCGACTCAGGCGCCCCGCTGCTCCACGCCCGCAGGTGGGCCCGCCGCCGTCCTCGGCTCCAGTCAGGCCCCCACCTTGGGCCTCTCGCCGTAGCGGCGCGACGGATCGTTCACGGCACCTGCTCGTCGAGTTCGGGCCGCATCACGACGCTCTCCTGCTCGTTCGGATCCGTGCGTGCCCCGATGAACACCGCAGGCACCGTTCCCCGGTTGACGGCCACATGGGGCACTCCGGCGGGCACGTACAGATAGTCGCCCGCACTGGCGACTTCGCGGTTCTCCAGGTCCTCGCCCGTGTACAGCTCCACCGCGGCGCCGCTCAGCAGGTAGAAGGCGGACTCGTGGCTCTCGTGCACGTGCGCTTTCGTCCGCCCGCCGTCCGGGGGGATGGTCACGGAGCCGAGCCACAGTGCGTGGGCGCCGACGCTCTCGGCGCTGATTCCGGGGATGTAGTCCGGCCCCTGCTTGCCCTGGTAGCGCTCGCCCGCGCGCACCACGAATCCGGCATTTCGCCCTGTGGCATCCATCACATGACAATACCGGCACCCGCCGGGCCGCGGCACCCGGTTCGCTCAGGACGCGGAGGCCAGCAGCGTGCCCTCCAAGGTGGTCACCGCGTAGCCGGTGAGCAGCACGCGATCGCCCACGAGCCGCGTCCGGACGACGCCGGACCGCGCCGACGCCTGCAGCCCGACCAGCTCGTCGCGCCCGAACCGTGCCCCCCACAACGGGGCGAGCGCGGTGTGTGCGCTGCCGGTCACCGGGTCCTCCGGCACGCCGACCGCGGGGGCGAAGAAGCGCGAGACGAAGTCGGCTCCGTCCGCAGCCGCGGCCGTGACGGCGACCCCGCGCCGCGTCAGCCTGGCGAGGAGGGTGAGGTCGGGGTGCAGGCCGCGGACGGTGGCCTCGTCGGCGACCTCGACGACGATGTCGTCGAGCACGCCCGTGTCGAACACGGCGACCGGGGGCACGCCGAGCGCGTCGGCGAGGCCCTCCGGCGGGTCGATGGGCGTGAGGGTCGCGACGGGGAAGTCGAGCGTGATCGACCCGTCGTCGGCGGCCTCCGCCGTCAGCACGCCCGAGAGCGTGGCGAACCGGACGCCAGCCTTGAGCAGGCCGTCGCTGCGCAGGGCGTGCGCGGTGGCCAGCGTGGCGTGCCCGCACAGGCGCACCTCGACGGCCGGGGTGAACCAGCGCAGCCCCCAGTCCGCGTCCGCGCGGGCCTCGGGGAGGGCGAAGGCGGTCTCAGCCAGGTTCATCTCCATCGCCACCTGCTGCATCCACGCCGCGTCCGGCCAGTCCGGCCCCTCGAGGAGGCAGACGGCCGCGGGGTTGCCCGCGAACGGACGGTCGGTGAAGGCGTCGATGACCCGGATGCGCATGACGACGACGCTAGGGGCGTCCGCCGGGAGAGGACAGGGCCGCCCGCGACGATCTGGCCTTACTCACAGGCCACGCCGTCGCTGTCGCGGTCGAGCGCCGCCCGGTAGCCGGGGTCGCCCCGGTGCAGCGGCGCGGCGCCCGCGTTCTTCGCCTCCGTGCAGTTCTTGTAGTACGCGGCGCTCGGCGCGGGCTTCGCCTGCTCGGGCACGTCGACGGCGGTCTGCGGCACGGACGCGGGGGAAGGCCGTGGGGCCGCGGCGGTCCGGCGGGGTGCGGGAACGGCCGGGGGCGCCGCGGACGGTACGGTCCCGCCGGTGCCCGGCGCGGCGGCGGTCGTCGTCAAAGCGGTCGTCGCCGTGGCTGTGGTCGGGTCGGCGCCCGCCGTTGCCACCGGCGTGGGGGCGGACGTGGTGGCGGTGGGTGCGGGCTCCCGCGTGCTACCCAGTGTGATGATCAGCACCAGCAGTGCCGCGACCCCGATCCCGACCCACAGCGGCTTGCGGCTCCGCCTCCGCGTCGGGGGCACGCCGGGGCCGGGCGGCCTCGGCAGCGCGGGCGAGCCGGGTTGCCCGTACGTCGGTGCGCCACCGAGCGGCAGACGGCCGGTCGGTGCGCTGCCCGGCAACGGCCGACCCGGGCCGACGGTCGGCAGCCGCAGCTCCACCTCGATGCCCCGCTTGCCCGCGACGACCAGGCCCAGGCATCCGACCCGGCCGCCGTGGCTTATGACAGCGTCCACGATCGGCCCGTAGCGCTGCGACATGAGCGCCGTCAGCTCGCCCACCTGCTGCCCGTCGAGCCGCGCCTCCAACCGCCGCTGCGGTCCGGCGGGCACGAGCTCGACCGCGACCTGACGGGCCCGGCCTTCCCTCGGGGCGTAGGCCCACAGCGTGTTCTGGTGGTGCTCCTCGCCCGTGACGACGACCTTGCGGTCGCCGTCGAGCATGGTCAGGCCGAGCGTCGAGTTCTCGATCATCATTGATCCCGGGGGAGCGTGGGGTGGTGACTGTGTGGTCGTCCACCGGGCCCCAGCGTTACCCATGGTGCAGCGCTACCAACGCGACAGGGCCACCAGAACGACGTCCTCCAGGCCGGGGTTGTGCAATGCCGTCAGGGCCAGGCCCTCCAGGAACAGGATCGCGCCCTTTGCGAACCGACGGCGGCCGCCGCGCACGCAGCACAGGTCGACCTCGCCGCGCTCGATCACCACGAGGGCGTCGTGCCAGTTCTCCGACACGTACGGCACGGTGTCCTGCGGCGCGATGGTCACCGTGCGCCGCCGGAACCCCGGACCGGGGTCCGTCGGGATGGGCGCGTCGTCGTCCACGCCCTACCCGCCTAGTGCGGTGGCCACGAACGTTGCCGGGGTGATCGTCGTCTGGGCAGGCGAGGACCCGGTGAACGTTGGTGGCCGCCGCACTAGGTCAGAGAGCTCCATGGAGTGGTGACAGCCCACGGGGCGCAAACTCATCGGTCATCCGGCGGCGAGCCCGCGGCTGATGACGAGCCGCTGGATCTGGTTGGTGCCCTCGAAGATCTGGGTGATCTTGGCCTCGCGCATGTAGCGCTCCACCGGGAAGTCGCGCGTGTAGCCGTAGCCGCCGAGCACCTGGACGGCGTCGGTGGTCACCTTCATCGCCGCGTCCGACGCGACGAGCTTCGCCACCGAGGCATGACGGCTGTAGGCGAGGCCCGCGTCACGGCGGCGGGCGGCGTCGAGGTAGGTGGCGCGCGCCGAGTCGACGGCGGCGGCCATGTCGGCGAGCAGGAAGCCCAGCCCCTCGTGGTCGATGATCGCGCGGCCGAACGCCGTGCGCTCGTGGGCGTAGCCGACGGCCGCGTCGAGCGCCGCCTGGGCGATCCCGGTGGCCACGGCGGCGATCCCGAGCCTGCCGGAGTCCAGCGCGCTGAACGCGATGGGCAGACCCTGTCCCTCGTGGCCGATCAACCGGTCGGCGTCGATCACGACGCCGTCCCAGTTTGCGCTGACCGTCGGGATGGCGTGCAGGCCCATCTTCTGCTCCGGCTTCCCGAAAGAGAGCCCGTCGGCGTGGCCGGGCGCGAGGAAGCAGGAGATCCCGCCGCTGCCCGGCGCGGTGCGGGCGAACAGCGCGTAGAGGTCGACTTTGCCGCCGTGGGTGATCCACGCCTTCGTGCCGGTGATCCGGTAGCCCGCGTCCACCCGCTCGGCCTTGCACGCGAGCGCAGCCGCGTCTGAGCCTGCCTGCGGCTCGGACAGCGAGTACCCGGCGAGCAGCTCGCCCGAGAGGAGCCGGGGCAGCCAGCGTTCCCGCTGCTCGGGCGTGCCGTACGCGGCGACCGGGTGACAGGCGAGGCCCTGCACGCTGACGGCCACCGCGACGGCCGCCCAGCGGCTCGCCAGCTCCTCCAGCACCTGCAGGTAGACCTCGTAGGGCTGCCCGCCGCCGCCCCACTCCTCCGGGTAGGGGAGCCCGAGCAGCCCGGCGTCGGCGAGCGTGCCGAACAGGCCCTCGGGGTAGGTCTCGGCCCGCTCGTGCTCCTCGACCCGCGGCGCGAGCTCCTTGTCGGCGATCTCGCGGACGAGCGCGAGGAGATCGCGGGACTCCTGGGTCGGCAGCATGCGGTCGACGGCCATCGTCGCTCCAAAACGGTACTGGAAGGGGTACTTCAGTACCGCCAAGAGTAGAACACACCCGCTAGGCTGGCCAGATGCCGCGCACTCTCGCCCGTCGGGCCGAGCTGTTCGACTCCCTCGTCGCGCTCCTGTTGGCCGAGGGCTTCAGCGCCCTCACCCTCGACGACCTCGCCGCGCGGCTGCGCTGCTCGAAGCGCACCCTCTACACCTTGGCGGAGAGCAAGGAACAGCTGGTCAGAGCGGCTGTCGTGCACTTCTTCCGCGGCGCGACGGAGCGGGTCGAGGCGGCTGTCGCGGGGGCGTCGGGGGCGGCGGCGAAGGTGCAGGCGTACCTGCACGCGGTGGCGACGGAGCTGGCCCCGGCCTCGCCGGAGTTCCTGGCCGACGTGGCGGGATTCACGCCCGCGGCCGAGGTGTACGGGCGCAACACCCGCGCCGCCGCGCGCCGCGTGAGCGAGTTGGTGGACGCGGGCGTCGCCGCGGGGGAGTTCCGAGCGGTGCACGCAGGATTCGTCGGCGACGTCGTCAGCGCCACGACCGTGCGCATCCAGCAGCGCGAGCTGGCCGTCACCACCGGGCTGGCCGACGCCGATGCGTACCGCCACCTCGCCGACCTGCTGTTGCACGGGCTGGCGCGCTAGGTTCAGCGGCCATGGCCACCTGGGAGGACGTGCGCCGCGTTGCGCTCGCGCTGCCCGAGACGGTCGAGTCCGACGACGGCCGTAGGTGGAGCGTGCGCAAGAAGGCTTTCGCCTGGCAGCGGCCGCTGCGCAAGGCCGACCTCGCCGCGCTGGGCGCCGCCGCGCCGACCGGGCCGATCCTCTGCGCGTACACCGAGAGCGTCGAGGTCAAGGACGCGCGTGTGGCGGCCTTGCCGGAGATCTACTTCACCACGCCGCACTTCCGCGGCTATCCCGCCGTCCTGGTACGGCTGGACGTGGTGGCCGTCGACGAGCTGGAGGAGCTGCTCACCGACGCCTGGCTCGCGCGCGCCCCGAAGCGCCTGGCCGCGCAGCTCCTGCGGGGCGGCTGACCGGCTCAGCGGGCGGGGGCACCTGCGTCGCGGGTGCTGACCGGATCGGCGGATCGGCGGGCGAACGGGCCGGTCGCGCGCCGCTGCAGCCAGCCTCCGGCCGTCTGCAGGCCGCGGCTCACCGTGGTGGACCCTTTCCGGGCCTCGATCGCGTCACCAATGCGGCCGATCAGCCACGCCGCCACCGGCACGCCGACGGCCAGCATCAGCCACATCCGCAGCCGACGCGAGAAGAACAACCACATACCGACACCCCCGAGTTCGTCGCCGAGGCGATTCCCGGCGGCGGGCAAGGCTAAACCCGTACGACGATGGTGTGACGTGCGCGCAGACCCCCAGCGGAGGAGGCGTATCCTGAGAACGTGCCGGGAGACGGCTCGGTCATCCTTGACCTGCTGATCTACGCTCTGGTCGCCGCCACCCCCACTCTGATGGTCTGGGTGGCTGTGCGGCTGATTCCGCCTGTCATCGGACACCTTCTCGATCTCCGGCTGCAGCGCCGCCACAAGCCGGGGCCATCGCTGGAGTCGGTCGTCGGCAACCTGCGCAGGCTGCGCCGCGAAGTGCGTGGGCGCCACCCGACCCAGGTGCGCCACCTCGCACTGCTGGCCGCCTACGACGACACACTGGTGCAGGCGTGCAAGATCGTCGGGGTCGACGCCCCGCTCACCGAGGCCAGCGAGGCCGAGCGCCCGTTCGCCAGGCTGCTCACCGAGGCCCAGCTCGAAGAGGCGGGGATCGCTCTGGATCCGCCCGGCGCGGCTGCGGCATGATCTCGCCCGACGGGCGCCCCCCACGGTAAAGTCCTTTTTACTCTGCCGGGAACGCCCCGGCCCGGTCGCGCGTTGACGGGCTGTCCGAAGGTTCGACGAGGAGGACCAGGTGCGCAGCAGTAGCAACCCGGCGTTCCGCAACCTGCCGCAAAGCGGGGGCTACGCCACGTTCGACCGCATGGGTGCGGGCACGGCGTTTGCCGATGCGCAGACCGGGCAGGTCGATCCGGGCCGCGCGGCCACCGCCGACCGTCCGATCACCATCGACGACATCGTGATGAAGACCGGCCTGTCGGCGGGCACGGCCATCGTCACCGGCACCCTCACCGTGATCTCCGGCCTCTACGGGCTGGCGCTGCCGGCCTTCCTGGTGGGCTTCGTCGTGTCGATCGTGCTCATCTTCAAGCCGCACTTGGCGCAGGCGCCGCTGGTGCTCCTCTACTCGGCGGCCATGGGGGTGGCGCTCGGCGGCATCACCGGCCTGCTCGACAACGTCTATCCCGGGATCGCCCTGCAGGCCGTGGTCGGCACCGCAGGTGTCTTCGTCGGCATGCTCGTCATCTACAAGACCGGCGCCGTCCGCGTCACCCCACGGTTCACCAAGTGGCTGCTGGGCGCCATCGTCGGCGTCGTCGTGCTGATGCTGTTCGACCTGGTGCTGGGCTTGTTCGGCGTCAACACCGGACTGCGCGACGGCGGGCCGCTTGCGATCATCTTCAGCCTCGTCGTGATCGGGGTGGCGGCGTTCAGCCTGCTGCTGGACTTCGACCAGGCCGACCAGGCCGTCCGTGGGGGCGCCCCGGCCCGCGTCGCGTGGTACATCGCCTTCGGCCTGATGACCACGCTGGTGTGGCTCTACATCGAGATCCTGCGCCTGCTCAGCTACCTGCGCGACAACTGACGCGCAGCCGCCCGACGGCCCGGCACCCTCTCGGAGCGGGGGTACCGGGTCGTCGCCGTATCCGCCGGGCTTCGTTCCGGCTCCTCAGATCAGCTCAGCCGCTCCAGCACCATCGCCATGCCCTGGCCGCCGCCGACACACATCGTCTCCAGCCCGATCGTCTTGTCGTGCGTGCGCAGCCCGTTGAGGAGTGTGTTGGTGATCCGCGCGCCGGTCATGCCGAACGGGTGGCCCAGTGCGATGGCGCCGCCGTTGACGTTGAGCTTGTCCTCATTGATCCCGAGATCGCGCGCCGAGGGCAGGACCTGGGCCGCGAACGCCTCGTTGATCTCGACGAGGTCGACGTCGTCGATCGTCATACCCGCGCGGGCGAGCGCCTGCTTCGACGCCTCCACCGGGCCCAGACCCATGATCTCCGGCGACAGCCCGGTGACGCCCGTGGCCACCACCCGGGCCAGCGGCGTGATGCCCAGCTCGGCGGCCTTCCTGTCGGACATGACCACCAGCGCCGCCGCGCCGTCGTTGAGCGGGCAGCAGTTGGCCGCCGTGACCCGGCCGTCGGGCCGGAAGACCGGCTTGAGCTGGCTCACCGCCTCGTAGGTGACGCCCGCGCGCGGCCCGTCGTCGGTGCTGACGATCGTGCCGTCGGGCAGGGTGACCGGGCTGATCTCGCGGGCGAAGAACCCGTTCGCGATCGCCTTCTCCGCGAGGTTCTGCGAGCGGACGCCGAAGTGGTCCATGTCCTCGCGGGTGACGCCCTTGAGCCGGGCGAGGTTCTCGGCGGTCTGGCCCATCGCGATGTAGACGTCCGGCAGGTGCTCGTCGTCGCGCGGATCGCTCCAGTCGTCGGCGCCGTTCTCGGCGACGTGCCGTGACCGGTCCTCGGCGTCGCCGAAGATCGGGTTGTGGGTGTTGGGCCACGAGTCCGAGTTGCCCGCGGTGAACCGCGAGACCGTCTCGACGCCCGCGGAGAGGAACACGTCGCCCTCGCCCGCCTTGATCGCGTGCAGCGCCATCCGCGTGGTCTGCAGCGAGGACGAGCAGTACCGCGTGATCGTGGTGCCCGGCAGCGTGTCGCAGCCGAGCAGCACGGCGACCACACGGGCCAAGTTGAAGCCCTGCTCGCCGCCGGGGAGCCCGCAGCCCAGCATCAGGTCGTCGATCTCGGTGGGGTCGAGCTGCGGCACCTGGGCGAGCGCGGCACGGATCATCTGGACCGTCAGGTCGTCGGGCCGGATGCTCACCAGCGAGCCCTTGAACGCGCGGCCGATCGGCGAACGCGCCGCTGCGACGATCACGGCTTCGGGCATCGTCTCTCCTTCTCCCAGGTGGATGGCCCGACTCTACGCGCGGCCACCGACCGTTCCGGGTGCTTGATGGCCTCGGTCACCCGCGGCACGGGCGCGACGCCCGGAACTGTCGGTGCCTCGTGCCAGGCTCGGGCCATGGCCAGCTGGAGCGAGGTCGAGACCGCCGAGCCCGCGTTCGCCGCGCGGGTCAAGGCGCTGCTCGATGCCCACAAGCACAAGACGATCGCCACGCTGCGCGCCGACGGCTCGCCGCGCATCTCCGGCATCGAGGTGGAGTTCGCAGGCGGCGAGCTCACCTTCGGATCGATGCCGGGCGCGCGCAAGGGCGCCGACCTGCGGCGCGATCCACGGTTCGCCCTGCACAGCGCGTCCGTGGCCCCGCCGGAGGGGGCGGAGGCCACGTGGGCGGGCGACGCCAAGGTCGCGGGCCTCGCCGTGTCCGCCGGGCCGGTCGAGGGCATGGCGGGCGAGCTGTTCCGGGCCGACCTGCTGGAGGTCGTGGTCACCGCCCTCACCCCCTCGGGCACGGCGCTGCGCATCGAGTCCTGGACCCCGGCGCAGGGGTTGCGCTGCGTGGAGCGCGAATGATGCGGGAGGCGGCTACCCGCCGCGCGCCCCCCGCTGTGCGATCAGGGCCCGCAGCTTCAGCATCGCCCGATGCTGGGTCACGCGCACCGCGCCCGGCGTCGAGCCGACGGCGCGTGCCGTCTCCTCGGCCGAATAGCCCAGCGCCACGCGCATCACGAGCACCTCCCGATGCTGCTCGGGCAGCTCGGCGAGCAGCTCGTACAGCAGGGTGCGGTCGGCGGAGCGGAGCGTCGCCGCCTCCGGCCCGGCGCGGTCGTCGTCGTCGATGTGGTCGGGGATCTCGTCCGTCGGCTCCGAGCGGTCCCGGCCCGCCGCGCGGTAGGCGTCGATCACCTTGTTGCGGACGATCCCGTAGACGAACGCCATCCACCGCGTCTCCGCGGGGCGGAAGCGGCTCAGGGCGCCACAGACGGCCATGAGCACTTCCTGGGCGATGTCCTCGGCCGTCTGCTGACCGACGGTCCGGCCACTCATGCGCGCGCGACACTGCCAGAGGACCGGTCCGCGGATGCGGTCCAGCAGCTCGGCCAGCGCACGCTCGTCGCCACGGCTCGCCCGCAGCGCCAGCTCGTCCATCTCCGATTCCGTGCGCGCCGCCCGCGCGGCGGGGCCCGGATCGGTGTGGTCGAGGTCGTGTCCGGCGTGGCGCTTGCCTGTCCTTTCGTCGTCGTCGCCGGTGTCGTGTGTTCTCTTGTCCACCTGCTCGCACTCGGCGATAAGCACCGAGACGTCCCCTCCTGCTGTTGTGCCCGTCGTGGTGCCCGGAACCGGTGGGTCCCGGATCGGTGCCGCCGGATCGGACGCCGGGTGGCGCGTCCGGACGACGGCGTGGGGTGGGTTACGGGAACGCCTCAGGCCGCGGAGTGTGCCCTCTCCTCAGCGTGGGGAGCTCCTGAGTGGCGCTGAGAGTAGTACTCCGCCATCGCAGGGTCTCGACCGGATGACACCAAACAGTGCGATCCGTGCACCCGTAGGCACGCTCCGCTACTGGGCGGGAAGTCGTGCAATCGCAACGTCAGCTCGCTGAGCTGCGGGAACGGTGGTTCGCGTTAGGACCGGGTGAAGTCGTTTCCACGGTCAGGGGTCGAGCGCTGTGCGCGCACCCGCCGATAGCTGTACGCGAGCAGCCCGAGCAGCACGACGCCGGAGAGGATCAGGCTGGAGCCGGTGGGCCATCCGCCCAGCGGCAGCTGCTTGTTCAGTCCCCATACGATCCCGCCTGCGATCAACGCGAGCCCCACGAGCACCGATCCGGTGACACGCAGCGGCGAGGAGACGCTCTCCTCCATCCCCTTCATGGCGCGCTTCTGCACCGGATCGACGTACTTGTCGAGCGCGGGGAACTCGTTGGCGAGGATGAGCAGCCCGCCGAGCACGAGCAGCAGGCCGGGGCCCGGGAGCACGAGCAGCGCGATGCCGACGAGCAGCACGATCCCGCCCGCGACGATCGCCGCGACCCGTTTGGCCGGATTCGACGCCATGCCCGCTCCTCCCACCCACCCACCGCGGCAACGTTCCCGATTGCTGACGGGTTCCCCGTTTCCGTCGCGGGGACACCTTCCTCGCCGTGTCGGGTGGGAGGATGACGCGCATGCAGTTCGTCGAGCACGTCGTCGACCTGATCGGAGACACCCCCCTCGTGCGCCTCGGACCGGTCACCGACGGGCATCGCGCGCGACGGTGCTGGCCAAGGTCGAGTACCTGAACCCCGGCGGCAGCGTGAAGGACCGCATCGCGCTGCGCATGATCGAGGCCGCCGAGGCCGTCGGGCGAGCTGCAGCCCGGCGGCACGATCGTCGAGCCGACCTCCGGCAACACCGGCGTCGGGCTGGCGCTGGTCGCCCAGCAGCGCGGGCTACCACTGCGTGTTCGTCTGCCCGGACAAGGTCAGCGAGGACAAGCGCAACGTGCTGCGGGCGTACGGCGCCGAGGTCGTGGTCTGCCCGACCGCGGTCGCGCCGGACCATCCCGACTCCTACTACTCGGTCTCCGACCGGCTGGTCCGCGAGATCCCGGGCGCGTGGAAGCCCAACCAGTACGCCAACCCGAACGAACCCGCGAGCCACTACGAGTCCACCGGCCCGGAGATCTGGGAGCAGACCGACGGGCGGATCACGCACTTCGTCGCGGGCGTCGGCACCGGCGGCACGATCACCGGCACCGGGCGCTACCTCAAGGAGGTGTCCGGACGGGCGCGGTCCAGGTCATCGGCGCCGACCCGGAGGGCTCGGTCTACTCCGGCGGCACCGGCGGCCCGTACCTGGTCGAGGGCGTCGGCGAGGACTTCTGGCCGTCGACCTACGACCGGACATCTGCGACGAGATCATCGCGGTCTCCGACGCCGACTCGTTCGACGATGACCCGGCGGCTCGCCCGCGAGGAGGGGCTGCTGGTCGGCGGCTCCTGCGGGATGGCGGCGGTCGCGGCGCTGCGGGTGGCCGCGGAGCTGCGGCCGCCGACGCCGTGGTCGTCGTGCTGCTGCCGGACGGCGGGCGCGGCTACCTGGCAAGATCTTCAACGACGAGTGGATGGCCGGCTACGGCTTCCTGCCGCGCCGACGCCGCGAGCGCCACGGTCGGCGACGTGCTGCGCGGCAAGGACGGCGCGACTGCCCGACGCTGGTGCACGCGCACCCGAACGAGACGGTCGCGCGACGCCATCGACATCTGCGCGAGTACGGCGTCTCGCAGATGCCGGTCGTGCGCGGCCGAGCCGCCGGTGATGGCCGGCGAGGTGGTCGGCGCGGTCGTACGAGCGGGACCTGCTGGACGCGCTGTTCACCGGCCGCGCGCACCTGCACGACCGCGCTCGAGCAGCACATGTCCGCCGCCGCTCCCGACTGATCGGCGCCGGCGAGCCGGTCGAGACGCGCGATGAGCGCGCTCGGCGACGGCCGACGCCGCGCTGGTGCTGGTCGACGGCAAGCCGGCGGGCGTGGTCACCCGCCACGACCTGCTCGCGTTCCTCGAGCGCCGTGACCGCCGATCGCACTCAGTACCGCGGAGGCGGAATCGTGATCGCCGATCGCACTCAGTACCGCGGAGGCCGGAACTCGTGACCGCGTAGCGTAGCCGCATGCACGGCTTCTCCACCAAGGCCATCCACGCCGGCCAGGAGCCCGACCCGACGACCGGCGCGGTGATCGCGCCGATCTACGCTGTCCTCGACCTTCGCGCAGGACGGCGTCGGCGGGACTCCGCGGCGGCTACGAGTACTCCCGCACCGCGCAACCCGACCCGCACGGCGCTCGAGGACTGCCTCGCGGCGCTCGAGGGCGGCGCCGCACGGGCTCGCGTTCGCGTCCGGGCTCGCCGCCGAGGACACCCTGCTGCGGGCCGTGCTGCGCCCGGGCGACCACGTGCGTGATCCCGCACGACGCCTACGGCGGCACGTTCCGGCTGGTCGACAAGGTGTTCGGGCCGTGGGGGATCGAGCACACCCCGGTCGACCTCGCCGACGTCGACGCCGTGCGCGCGGCCGCTGCGCCCGAACACCGCGGTCGTCTGGGTCGAGACGCCGACCAACCCGCTGCTGGGCATCGCCGACATCGCCGCGGTCGCCGAGGTCGCGCACGCACGCGCGGCGCGCTGCTCGTCGTGGACAACACCTTCGCCTCGCCCTACCTGCAGCAGCCGCTCGCGCTCGGCGCGGACGTGGTGCGTGCACTCCACCACCAAGTACATCGGCGGGCACTCCGACGTGGTCGGCGGCGCGCTGGTCACGGACGACGACGAGCTCGGCCGAGGCAGCTGCGCGTTCCACCAGAACGCGGTCGGGCGCGGTCGCCGGGCCGTTCGACGCCTGGCTGACGCTGCGCGGGCATCAAGACCCTGGCGCGTGCGGATGGACCGGCACTGCGACAACGCCGAGCGGATCGCCGACGCTGCTGGTCGGGCACCCCGCGGTCGCGCAGGTGCTCTACCCGGGCCTGCCCGAGCACCCGGGCCACGAGGTCGCCGCGAAGCAGATGCGCCGGTTCGGCGGCATGATCTCGTTCCGGCTCGCGGGCGGCGCAGGCGGCGGCGCTCGGGTCTGCGCGCGCGACGCAGGCTGTTCACGCTCGCCGAGTCGCTCGGCGGCGTCGAGTCGCTGATCGAGCACCCGGGCGAGATGACGCACGCGTCGGTCGCGGGCTCGCGCGCTGCGAGGTGCCCGACGACCTGGTGCGGCTGTCGGTGGGCATCGAGGACGTCGACGACCTGCTCGAGGACCTCCGCCAGGCCCTGACGCGGGCTTAGGACACGGGCTCAGGAGCGGGTCGGCGCGGTGGCGTCGTCGGGCGCGGGTCGCGCGATCGGGCACCACGATGTCGCCGGGGGAGAGGCAACCCCCGACCAGCACGTAGGCCCCGCCCGCGACCGGCACGTACCGACCGGGATCGGCGCACGCCGCATGCTGCACGGTGAACACCGCGACCAGTGCCAACACCGTGGCCACCAGCAGCGGCGCGACGGTGCGCAGTCGCGACGGCATGGATACCGAGGTTACCCCGCCGTGGCGGCGCGATGGCGGCCCGCCCGGAAGAGGGAACGAGCGCGGGAATCGGGGGGAGGACGGTGCAAGGATGCGCCGGTGACCGCCACCGCCCCGCCCGTGGGGCTCGCCGACGTCCAGGCCGCCCGCCAGTTGCTCGACGGCGTCGTCGCCGCGACGCCCGTGGCCGGGGCGCGCGCCCTCTCCGAGCTGTGCCGGCGGCCCGGTGCGGCTCAAGTGCGAGAACCTGCAGCGCACCGGGTCGTTCAAGATCCGCGGCGCGTACGTCCGGATCGCCGCGGCTGGCCGACGCGGAGCGGGCCCGCGGGGTCGTCGCGGCCAGCGCCGGCAACCACGCGCAGGGCGTCGCGCTCGCGGCGCAGCTGCTCGGCGATCGCGCGCGACGGTGTTCATGCCGCGTCGGCGCGCCGCTGCCCAAGGTCGCGGCGACCCGCGGCTACGGCGCCGACGTGCGCCTGCGCGGGCACACGGTCGACGAGGCGCTCGACGCGGCGCGCCGAGTTCGCGGCCGAGACCGGCGCGGTGCTCATCCACCCGTTCGACCACGTCGACATCGTCGCCGGCCAGGGCACGGTCGGGCTCGAGATCCTCGAGCAGTGCCCGGACGTGCGCACCGTCGCTGGTGCCGCACCGGCGGCGGCGGGCTGCTCGCCGGGGTCGCCGCCGCGGTGAAGGCGCTGCGCCCGCGACGTCCGGGTGATCGGCGTGCAGGCCGCAGGGCGCCGCGGCGTACCCGGTGTCGCTGGCGGCGGGCCGCCCGGTCGACGCTCGCCGTCGATGCGCACGATGGCCGACGGCATCGCGGTCGGCGCGGCCGGGCGACGTCCCGTTCGCGCAGCGTCGACGACGCTCGTCGACGAGATCGTCACGGTCAGCGAGGAGGCGCTGTCGCGCGCGCTGCTGCTGTGCCTGGAGCGCGCGAAGCTGGTCGTCGAGCCGGCGGGTGCGGCGGCGGTCGCGGCGCTGCTGGCGTACCCGGACCGGTTCGCGCACGCCGGTGGTCGCGGTGCTGTCCGGCGGCAACATCGACCCGCTGCTGCTGCTGCGCGTCATCCGGCACGGCCTGGCGGCCGCCGGCCGCTACCTCACGCTGCGCGTGCGGCTCGCCGACCGCCCGGGCGCGCTCGCGAGCCTGCTCACGCTGATCGGCGAACACGGCGGCAACGTCTCGACGTGGTGCACTCCCGCACGGTCGGTCGCCCTGCCGCTCGGCGAGGTCGACGTGCACCTGCCGCTGGAGACGCGCGGCCCGAGCACTGCACCGGAGCTGGTCAGCGGCCATCCACGGCCGCGGGCTACACGGTGGTCGACGGACCGAGCCGGCAGTGACGAGCGGGCTCAGGACCGGAAGGGCTCCGCGGTCACGAGCGTGACCTTCATGCTGCCGCCGTCGGGAGCTGGTACTCGCGGGTCTCGCCGACGTGGCGCGCCGAGGATCGCGGCGCCGAGCGGCGAGCTCGGGCGAGTAGACCTCGAGGTCGCCGCGCACGCCCTCCTCGCGGGAGCCGAGCAGGAACGGTCTCGGTGTCGTCGTCGCCCTCGTAGCGGACCGTGACGACCATGCCGGGCGACACCACGTCGGTGCTGGTGGGGGCGGTGCCGACCTGCGCGGTGCGCAGCAGCTCCTGGAGCTGGCGGATGCGGGCCTCCTGCTTGCCCTGCTCCTCGCTGGCGGCGTGGTAGCCGCCGTTCTCCTTGAGGTCGCCCTCCTCGCGGCGGGCGTTGATCTCCGCAGCGATGACGGGGCGGTTCGTCGATGAGCTCGTCGAGCTCGGCCTTGAGCCGGTCGTAGGCATCCTGGGTCAGCCAGGTCACCTGACGTGTCCGTCACGGTCATCACTCCTCCAACCTGTAGCGGCCCGTGTGGCCACGGTCCGGCGCGCCCGCGTAGTGCTCGGGTGCACGCCCGGCGCGGGGGCCGCACCCGATCTCGGGACCGGCAGGCCCCGAGTAAGGAAAAACACGACCCGCCTGCGGGCCGTGTGCTGTTCAACGGTAACACGGTGTCAGCCGCTCGTCGCCGTCTTTCGACGAACGGTCCACGGGGCTGTGGAGTTCCCGGGCCGCACATCTTCGCTGGTCACGGCCGTGATCGAGCAGCAGCACACCGCGCCGCGGCGACCCGGTGGTCGACGCGACGGGCGCTTACCGTAGCCGCATCGGAGGCCCGGCGCGAGTCCTGGCGACCTGCCGGGCGAGTACCCGTCGCACCGCGCAACTCATTGGCTACGATGCGTGATCGGGAAGGTGTCGGGCCGCGGCGGCGTTGCCAGGAGTCGACGCGACTTTTGTCGGTGGGCTCTGCGACCATCGCAGACGCCCCATCGGCCAGGAAGGACTTCGACGCTACCCATGCCTGCCACCCGTTGCGGCTGATGACCGTCCACGCCCACCCGGACGACGAGTCGAGCAAGGGCGCCGCCACCACGGCGCAAGTACGTCGGCCGAAGGTCACGACGTCATGGTCGTCACCTGCACCGGCGGCGAGCGCGGGCAGCGTGCTCAACCCCGCCATGGACCGGCCCGAGGTGCGGGCGAACATGACCGCGATCCGTCGCGAGGAGATGGCCCGCGCCGCGCGAGATCCTCGGCGTGCGGCACCGGTGGCTCGGCTTCGTCGACTCCGGCCTTCCCGAGGGCGACCCCAGGCCGCCGCTGCCCGAGGGCTGCTTCGCGCTCGTCGACGACGAGAAGGCCACCGCCCCGCTCGTCGCGCTGATCCGCGAGTTCCGGCCGCACGTGCTCGTCACCTACGACGAGAACGGCGGCTACCCGCACCCCGACCACATCAAGACCCACGTGATCTCGGTGGCCGCGTTCGACGCGGCGGGCGATCCCGATCGTTTCCCCGACGCGGGCGAGCCGTGGTCGCCGCTCAAGCTCTACTACTCGCACGGCTTCTCGCGGGCCCGGGTCGTCGCGTTCCACGAGGCGCTGCTGGCCAAGGGCATGGAGTCGCCGTACGAGGAGTGGGTCAAGAACTGGAACAACGACCGGCCCGATCCCGGCGAGCGCGTCACCACCCGGGTCGAGTGCGCCGACTGGTTCGAGGTGCGCGATCGGGCGCTGTTGGCCCACGAGACGCAGATCGACCCCACGAGCCGGTGGTTCACCGTGCCGCGCGATCTGCAGCGCGAGATCTGGCCCACCGAGGACTACGAGCTGGTGCGCAGCCTCGTGGACACCGAGGTGCCGGAGGACGACCTCTTCGCGGGCGTCGACGCTCGGGTCGGCGGCCTGATCCGCTGACGGCGGGGTCCGGCGCGTAGCCTGGGCCCGTGAACGCGGTGCTGGTCGACGTCGGTCCGGCGTACACGGGCGCCTTCGTCGCGCAGGATCCGCAGCCGCCACCCGGCCAGGGCCCCGAGTTCGGCGAGGCGTCCCCGATCGCGCTGCTGGTGATCATCGTGCTGGGCATCGCGCTGATCTTCCTGATCCGCTCGATGACCAAGCATCTCAAGCGGGTGCCCGCCTCGTTCGATCCGCCGGAGGAGCGCGACAGCACCGACGCGCCGGACTGACCTCTGCCACGCTGGGCGCATGCCCAACCGGCTCGCGGGTGCCACCTCGCCCTACCTGCTCCAGCACGCCGACAACCCCGTCGACTGGTGGGAATGGTCCGACGACGCCTTCGCCGAGGCCACGCGGCGGAACGTGCCGGTGCTGCTGTCGGTCGGCTACGCCGCCTGCCACTGGTGTCACGTCATGGCGCACGAGTCGTTCGAGGACCCGGTGACGGCCGAGCAGATGAACGCGGGCTTCGTCGCGATCAAGGTCGACCGCGAGGAGCGCCCCGACATCGACGCCGTCTACATGGCGGCCACCCAGGCCATGACCGGGCAGGGCGGCTGGCCGATGACCTGCTTCCTCACGCCCGCGGGCGAGCCGTTCCACTGCGGCACGTACTACCCGCCCGCGCCGCGGCACGGCATGCCCTCGTTCCGCCAGCTCCTCGACGCCGTGTCGCGGGCCTGGACCGACGACGGCGAGCGCGTGCGGGGCGCCGCGGCCCAGATCGCGGGCAGGCTCGCCGACGCGGGCGGCGCCGACCTGCCCCCCGAGACGGTCGACGCCGCCGCGCTCGACGACGCCCTCTCCGGGCTGCGGGACGCCTTCGACGGGCAGGCGGGCGGGTTCGGGGGCGCGCCGAAGTTCCCGCCGTCGATGGCGTTGGAGTTCCTGCTGCGCCACCACGAGCGCACCGGGTCCGCCACGGCGTTGCGCATGGCCACCCTGACCTGCGAACGCATGGCCCGCGGCGGCATGTACGACCAGCTCGCTGGCGGGTTCGCGCGCTACAGCGTGGACGCCCGGTGGGTGGTGCCGCACTTCGAGAAGATGCTCTACGACAACGCGCTGCTGCTGCGGGTCTACGCCCACCTGGCCCGGCTCACCGGGTCGCCGCTGGCGTTGCGCGTCGCCGACCAGACCGCCGCTTTCCTGCTGCGGGACCTGCGCACCGCCGAGGGCGGGTTCGCGTCGGCGCTCGACGCCGACACCGACGGCGTCGAGGGCAAGACCTACGCCTGGACGCCCGCGCAGCTGCGCGAGGTGCTCGGCGGCGACGACGGGGCGTGGGCGGCGCAGGTGCTGACGGTCACCGACGCCGGGACGTTCGAGCATGGCGCCTCCACGCTGCAGCTGCTCGCCGATCCCGACGACCCCGCGCGCTGGGACCGGGTTCGGGCCGCGCTGCTGGCCGCCCGCGACGCCCGCCCCCAGCCCGCCCGCGACGACAAGGTGATCACCGCTTGGAACGGGCTGACCATCGTCGCCCTCGCCGAGGGCGGCGCCGCGCTCGATCGGCCCGCGTGGGTCGACGCCGCCGCGGCCGCCGCCGAGCTGCTCCTGAGCCGCCACGTCGTCGACGGGCGGCTGCGCCGCTCGTCGCGCGACGGGGTCGTCGGCGCGGCGGCGGGGGTGCTCGAGGACCACGCCGCCCTGGCCGACGGCCTGCTCGCGCTGCACCAGGCCACCGGCGCGGCCCACTGGCTCAACTCCGCGACCGACCTGCTCGACGTCACGCTCGCCCACTTCGCCTCCCCGGGCGCAGGCACCTCTGCCACCGCCGCCACCGCCGACCCCGCTGGGGCTGCCGCTACCGCCGGCACCACAGCCACCGCCGACCCCACTGGGGCCACCGCCACCGCCGCCGCCGCCGACCTCACCGCCGACCTCACCGCCGACCTCACCGCCGACCTCACCGCCGACCCCGCCGCCGACCCCGCCGCCGGTCCCGTCGACCCGGCCGTTGACCCCGCCGCCGACCCCGCCGCGGTGGGCGCCGAGGCCGCAGCGGCTTCAGGCGTCTTCTTCGACACCGCCGACGACGCCGAGGCCCTGCTGCACCGCCCGCGTGAGATCACCGACAACGCGACGCCATGCGGGAGCTCCGCACTGGCCGCGGCGTTGCTCACCGCGTCCGTGCTGACGGAGGACGGCGGCCGTTACGGGGCCGTGGCCGAGGCGGCCCTGCGGGGCGCCGGTAGCCTCATGCGCAAGCATCCCCGGTTCGCCGGGCACTGGCTCACCTCGGCCGAGGCCCAGGTCAGCGGCCCGCTCCAGATCGCGATCGCGGAGCGGCCCGGGGCCGAGGGCGCCGCGCTCCTCGCGGTCGGTCGCCGCGTCGCCCCAGGCGGCACGGTGATCGTCGCGGGTGAGCCCGACGCGCCCGGCGTCCCGCTGCTCGCCGCACGCGCGCTCGTCGGCGGCGCAGCGGCGGCCTACGTGTGCCGCGGCTTCGTCTGCGACCGGCCCGTCACCACACCCGACGCCCTGGCGGCCGCCGTTCGCCCCCGGTGAACCTCACACCCTTCCGTTCGTTGCGGTGTAATCTCGTAAGCACAGCAACACGCAGTGGAGGTCAGAATGACCGGACGGATGCATCGGGGATGGCACGGCCGCGGCCGCGGGCCGGGGCGCGGCGGATGGCAGCAGGCCGACCTGCCCGGCGCCGACGACGCCGCGGCCTGGTTGCAGGGGCGGTTGCCCGACGCCTGGTTCACCGGGACGCCGGACATCACCGTGGACCGCGAGGAGATCCTCATCGTCGGCACGCTGCCGGCGGTCGAGGGCGAGTTCGCCGAGGGCGACGCCGGGAGCGCCGAGCGCGCCGCGGCCGAGGAGGGACGGGTCTCCCGGTTCCGTGAGACCACGCGCGACGAGCGCATCGAGATCGCCCGCCAGGCCGAGCACCGGTACGGCCGGAAGGTCGCGTGGGGCGCGCGGGTCGGCGACACCGAGCAACTGTTCACCGTCGCCTCGGTGCCGGTGATGACGCGCCTGCGCCAGCCCGAGCGGATCGTGCTCGACACGCTCGTGGACGCCGGGGTGGCCCGCTCCCGCTCCGACGCGCTGGCGTGGGCGGTCAAGCTCGTCGGGCAGCACGCCGACGAGTGGCTCGCCGAGCTCCGCGAGGCGATGGCCAAGGTCGACGAGCTGCGCACCAAGGGCCCGACGGCCGAGTAGCCGTCAGGCGGCGCGGAACAACACCAGCCAGATCGCGACGAGGTGGCTGATCGCGGCCAGCACCGTGGCCGCGTGGAAGAACTCGTGGTAGCCGAAGGTGCTCGGCCACGGGTTCGGCCACTTCGTCGCGTAGAACACGGCGCCCACCGTGTAGAGCACGCCCCCGACGATCAGCAGCACGAACGCGGCGACCCCGCCGTTCGCCAGCAGTTCGGGGAACACGAAGACGGCCACCCAGCCCAGCGCGACGTAGATCGGCACGGCCAGCCACGAGGGCGCGTGCGGCCAGACCATCTTGAGCACCACGCCCGCGAGCGCCCCACCCCAGACCACGGTGAGCACCCAGCGGGCCGTCGCCGGATCCATCGCGAGCACGGCCACCGGCGTGTACGTGCCCGCGATGAACAGGAAGATCATGGAGTGGTCGAGCCGCTTCATGACCGCCCGTGTGCGCCGGGTGCGCCACGTGCGGCGGTGGTAGAGCGCGCTGACGCCGAACAGCCCCAGGATCGTGATGCTGTACACCGCCGTTGCCAGCGCCGCGCCTGCGCCCACGAGCGCGCCCGCGACGGCGACCAGGGTGATCCCCGAGACGATCGAGACGGCGAACGACCAGAGGTGCAGCCACCCGCGCATACGCGGCTTGACCAGCGGTGCGTGCGAGGCGACGGTCTCGGCGGGCACGTTTCGAGGCTACGGCACGAGAACCGCGACCTGCCGTTTGCGGGTGAGCCCGCCCGCGCCGTAGTCCGGGCGGCTAGGCTCACCCGCCGTGGGCGTTCGCGACCTGCTCTATTCGCTGTACGAGCGCAGGCTGTCGCGCCATCTGCGCACGGTGGGGGAGCGGCCCCGGCACGTCGCGGTCATGCTCGACGGCAACCGCCGATGGGCGCGCGAGGCGGGCTTCGTCGACGTCAACGACGGCCACCGCGTGGGTGCCGCCAAGATCGCCGATCTGCTCGCGTGGTGCGAGGAGGAGGGCGTCCAGGTCGTCACCCTCTTCCTGCTCTCCACCGACAACCTCACCCGCCCCGCCGACGAGCTCGAGCCGCTGTTGCAGATCATCGCGGACGTCGTCGACGAGCTCGCGGGCCCCGCGGCCACCTGGCGGCTGCGGATCGTCGGCGCGCTCGACATGCTGCCGCCCGACCTGGCGCACCGGCTGGCGGCCGCCGCCGAGCGCACGGTCGGCCGCAGCGGGCTGGAGCTCAACGCGGCGGTCGGCTACGGCGGCCGCCAGGAGATCGCCGACGCGGTGCGCAAGCTCCTGCTCCAGCACGCGGAGTCCGGCACCTCGATCGAGGAGCTGGCCGAGGTGCTCGACGTCGACCACATCGCGGAGAACCTCTACACCTCCGGCCAGCCCGATCCTGACCTCGTCATCCGGACGTCCGGCGAGCAGCGGCTGTCCGGCTTCCTGCTGTGGCAGTCGGCGAACTCGGAGTTCTGGTTCTGCGAGGCCTACTGGCCCGCGTTCCGCAAGGTCGACTTCCTCCGGGCCCTGCGCGACTACGCCGCCCGCCACCGCCGCTTCGGATCTTGACCGGCTAGGACGCGGCCTGAGGCCCGGTCGCGGGCTCCTCGTCGGAGCCGCCCCGGGTCGGCAGCGGCGTCACGTCGATCGACGGAAGCCGGTCTCCCATGTCCGGGGTGGACGCCGTGGGCATGCTGCCGCGGTGGACGCCGAACAGGCCGTCGGTGGCGTCGAGGGGGCGGAACACAAGCGGCACGGGTGCGTCCGAGAACGACGGCGGTGTCGGCGCGGAATCCGCCGACGGTGGGGCCGACGAGGCGGGCGACGGCGAGGACGCGGGGGCGGCCGCCGCGACGCCGGCGAGGCCGACCCCGGTCGCGACGAGCCCGACCACGGCGGCGGTGGTGCGCAGAACGAGCCTTTCCATGGAACTCCTCTCCCTGGAGATCAGAAACGAGAACGGGCCCGGACCCCCCTCGTTGGGGATCCGGGCCCGTTCACCAGGCGCCTAGGCCATGTCCCGTGGATCAGCGTCCGCGGTCTCCGCGCCCAGATGGTCCCTGGCTGCGTTGTCGGGCCGTCTCGGGTACGCCCGGTACGAGAGCCGCCTCCGCCTTGCCAGGAACCAGCTGGATCACGAAGCCCATCGTCCGTGATCCACGGGACACGGCCTAGCTGCGTCGTCAGCCGTTGCCCGAGCGGCTGATCCGGGTGACGCTGTTGTCCTGGAAGTTGTCGTGGATGTGCGTGTTCAGCACGTTCTCGACGTTGTTGCAGCTCCCGATCGGGGCCTGCACCTGGGCGGTGATCGGCGCGGCGACGTTGGCGGCGACGCCGATCAGGCCGAGCAGCGGCGAGGTGACACCGGTGGCAGTCTGCGGGAGGTTGTTGCCCACGTTCTGCTTGGCGGCGTTGCACTGCGGGGAGTGGTCGTAGCCGTGCGCCAGTGCGAGGGGAGCGGCCGCGAGGATTGCGGCAGCCGAACCGGCGACGATGATTGCAGCCTTCTTGAGCACAGTCTCTCCTGATGGGTGCGCGGACCCGCATGAGTCCGCAGCCTCTTCATTCGGGCCAGCCTGGAAGGGGAGCCGTGCCAGCCATGAAAAAACCTATCGGACCGGACTGCGGAAAACAAATTGTCTACCACCATTGAGTGATGGCGCCGGGAGCCCGAAAAAGGTTATTCCCCATTCCGGGTGAACCACATTTCCCCGGAACAAACGAAAAGGCCCGGACCCACGAGGGGTCCGGGCCTTCTCGGCCACGAGCGGAAGCTCAGTTGTTGAACGAGCGGTCGGTGACCGACTTGCTGTTGTCCTGGAAGTTGTCGTGGACGTCGATGTTCGCGATGTCCTGGAGGTTGTTGCAGCTCAGGATCGGCGTCTGGAGCTGCGCGGTGACCGGTGCGGCCACGTTGGCGGCGACGCCGATCAGGCCGAGCAGCGGCGAGGTGAGGCCGGTGGCCGACTGCGGGTTGTTGTTCCCGACGGTCTGCGGGGCGGCGTTGCAGGACGGCGAGTGGTCGTACGTGACGGAGTGCGACGGCGCCTTGCCGTGGTCGTGGCCATGACCGTGACCGTGACCGTGGTCGCCCATCTCACCGGCGAAGGCGAGCGGGCTCACGGCCAGCACGCCTGCAGCGGCCGTAGCTACGACGATTGCAGCCTTCTTCAGCACAGTTCATCTCCTGTTGGTCATGCGGACTCGGCCGAAGCCGATTCCCTTCTGGGTCAGCGTGCGACAGGGGAGCCCGCGCCGACCGGGAAAAACGCTAGCGGCTGCCCGGCGGGCCGCAAAACTGTGTAACACCATCGGGTGAACCGAATACTTTGGGTGGGGATACGCATCATTTCGGGCGATAGGTCGTGGGGTGGTCGGACGGAGATTCTGCGGTTCTTGCGACGCACCGTAGCCGGTTCTCACCCGATGTGGGCCGTATCCTTTTGCTGGCGCACGCTGGGTAACCGCGCCGGGAAACGCGAAGGGCGCCGGACCCGATGGGCCCGACGCCCTTCGCGTCGTCAGTCGGTCAGCCGTGCTGCTTCACCGAGTCGCCCGAGGCGGTGTTGTCGCCGCAGGAGCGGGAGTTGTCGACCGTCTGGTCGGTCGTGGCCCTCGCCGAGCCCAGGATGCCCAGCGCGCCGGTGGCGGCACGGTGATGTCCTTGACCGGCACCTGCACGGGAACTGCCCCGCCGTTGACCGGGACGTCGTTGTTGCACGCCTGGATCGGAGTGTTGATGTTGTTGTCGGCCACGTTGACCAGGCCCTCGGACTTCTCGACGGCCTTGTTGCCGTGGCCCGAGTGGTCGTTGCCCGCGAACGCGAGCGGGCTCACGGCCAGCAGGCCTGCGGCCGTGATCACCACGGCGACGGCAGCCTTCTTCAGCACAGTTGTTCTCCTCGATGTCTCTGCGGTCTCGCCGCAGAGGGATTCCTTCCGGAGCAGGCGCAACGACGGGGGGAGCCTTCGCCAGCCGTGTTCCAACCCAGATCTGCCCAGGTCAACGGGCCAGTAAAGATCCACTATTGGGTGGCGGAAATACCCAGCGCAGCGGATACGCCTCCTTTGCGGGCGCACCCGAACGCCTTGTCGCCCGCCCTTTCGCCCCGCCTGCCGGTACACATCGTGAGCGATGTCAGCCGGGCGGGGATACGGTCGCGGGATGGACGCGGCGCACGCGTACGTCGACCTCGCGGCCGCGCTCGACCGGCTTCTGCCGGGCACGCTCGCCGCGAGCGGCCAGGCGCCGCCGTCCGCGCCGCCGTCCGCGCCGCCGTCCGCGCCGCCGTCCGCGCGGTCGGCGGGCGCGCTCGTCCGAGAGGCGGGCAGGTTGCGGGCCGCCCTCGCTGTCGACCTGGAGCCGGGGCGGGCCGCGTTCCTCGCCGCCCAGGTGCGGGCCCTCGAGACGTCGGCGCGGCGGCTGGCGGGCCAGCGCCTCGACTTCGCTGACGAGGTGCGGGCCACGTTCCTCGTCGAGATCGGTCCCGGCGCCGTCGAGGACTACCGGGCCGCGCACCGCGAACTCGACGCGCTCCTGCCCGGCCCCGGTTCACTCGCCCCTCGGCTGGCCGCCTACCGCGACGGAGAGCGCGTGTCGCCCGGGCGGCTCGGCGCGGCGGTGCGCGCGCTCTCCGACGCGCTGCGCGAGCGGACGGCCGCCCGCATCGGGCTCCCCGCGGGCGAGTCGGTCGCCTACCGGCTGATCGGGGATGCGCCCTGGGCCGCGCTGCACCACTACGCGGGCGGGCTGCGCTCGGTCGTCACCGTCAACGCCGCGGACGGCCTGCGGCCCGCGCAGCTGGCCCGGCTCGTGGCGCACGAGGCCTACCCCGGCCACCACACCGAACGCTGCCGCAAGGAGATCGGGCTCGTGGCGCGGGGATGGGTCGAGCACGCCGTGGTGGTCACCGGCTCGCCGCAGAGCGCGATCGCCGAGGGAGCGGCGGAGGTCGGGCTGCGCGCCCTGGT
The DNA here is from genome assembly GCA_963770115.1 of uncultured Actinomycetota bacterium. GTDB lineage: Bacteria > Actinomycetota > Actinomycetes > Mycobacteriales > Pseudonocardiaceae > Pseudonocardia. The sequence continues at coordinate 31,405 of CAVYOT010000021.1, read as the reverse complement.
CGGTCCGTGCTGGGGGCGGTGGGCGCAGGACGTGCTCGCGACGGTGGGGGTGCGCTGCGACGGCGAGCTCGCCGAGCGTGTGGACGCCGCCGCCGCCCGGCTCGCCCCGGTCCGCCTCGACGCCGCTCTCCTGATGCACGGGCAGGCGGCCCCGAGGCAGGCCGTACTTGCGCATCTGCGGCGCTGGGCCCTGCTCGACGCCGGGCGCGCGGCACGCGTCGTGCGCTTCCTGCGGCACCCCCTCTGGCGGGCCTACACCGCGGCGTCGGTCGCCGGGCCTGCGCTCGTCGGCCGCTGGTGGGACGCCCTACCGGGTGACGACCGGTTGCGCCGCCTGCTGGACGAGCCACTGACACCAACGGACCTCTGGCAGGACCTGGCGGCTGAACGTGTCACGCAGTTGGCCGAGGCCGCGACGGGCGGTATTCACCCCGCGACGAACGGTAGGCCGTTGTGTTAAATCTGGGGCAGCGACACGGCGACGACACGGCGTTGCAGTTGACCGCACCCGGGTGACCGCCGGTAGCGTTTCCCTCGGCGGGACGTACCCGATGCGGACCGCCCGGGAGGCCCTGGTCGTGGTGTCACACACCCGAGAGGGCCGGCACCCGGCCCTCGCGGGCGTCCGCGACGGTTTTCGCGGAGGTCCGCCCCAGGGCAGGCCGGCCCACCGGAGAAGTGGGCGTGGTGCCGCGCCCACGAGGGAGCACCCGTGATCGAACCTGCTGCTGGCGCACAAGGCTCGGAATCCACGCGCTGCTACGTGCTCGACACCTCTGTCCTCCTGTCGGACCCGTGGTCGCTCACGCGGTTCGACGAGCACGAGGTCGTCCTGCCGCTGGTGGTGATCTCCGAGCTGGAGGGCAAGCGGCACCACCCGGAGCTCGGGTGGTTCGCCCGAACGGCGTTGCGGACGCTCGACGACCTGCGCATCGAACACGGGCGGCTGGACGCGCCCGTGCCGATCGGCGACGCAGGCGGCACGCTGCACGTCGAGCTCAACCACACCGACCCGGAGGTGCTCCCCGCGGGCTTTCGCACGGACGGCAACGACACACGCATCCTCGCCTGCGCGCTCAACCTGGCCGCCGAGCGCCGGGCCGCCGGTCGGGGCCCGGTCGTGCTCGTCACCCAGGACATGCCGCTGCGGGTGAAGGCGGCCGCGGTCGGCCTCACCGCCGACGAGTACCACGCCCTTGACGTCGTCTCCACCGGCTGGACCGGCATGGCCGACGTCGACGTCAGCCCGTCGGACGTCGACGGGCTCTTCCGCGACGGCGTGATCGACCTCGACGCGGCGCGGGAGCTGCCCTGCCACACCGGGCTGCGCCTCGCGGGCGGGGGCTCGGCGGCGCTGGGCCGGGTCACGGCCGACAAGCGGGTGCGGATCGTGCGCGGCGACCGCGAGGCCTTCGGGCTGCACGGGCGCTCCGCCGAGCAGCGGGTGGCACTGGATCTCCTGCTCGACCCCGAGATCGGCATCGTCTCCCTCGGCGGCCGGGCGGGCACCGGGAAGTCCGCGCTCGCGCTCTGTGCGCGGGCTGGAGGCGGTGATGGAGCGCCAGCAGCACCGCAAGGTCGTCGTGTTCCGGCCGCTCTACGCCGTCGGCGGCCAGGAGCTGGGCTACCTGCCGGGCAGCGAAAGCGAGAAGATGGCGCCCTGGGCGCAGGCGGTGTTCGACACGCTCGGCGCGCTGGTGAGCCAGAACGTCGTCGAGGAGATCATCGCCAGGGGCATGCTGGAGGTGCTGCCGCTCACCCACATCCGGGGCCGTTCCCTGCACGACAGCTTCGTGATCGTCGACGAGGCGCAGTCGCTCGAGCGCGGCGTGCTGCTCACCGTGCTGTCGCGGCTGGGCACCGCGTCGCGCGTGGTGCTCACCCACGACGTCGCGCAGCGCGACAACCTGCGCGTCGGTCGGCACGACGGCGTCGCCGCGGTGATCGAGAAGCTGAAGGGCCACCCGCTCTTCGCGCACGTCACGCTCACGCGCTCGGAGCGCAGCCCGATCGCCGCGCTGGTGACGGAGATGCTGGAGGGCCCCGCCGCGTAGCCCGGCCGTCATCGCAGCGGGGTGGCGTTCCTCCGACTCATTCGCAGCAATGTCACCCCGCTGCAGCGCTCCTCACAGCCCGTGGGGCGTGCCTTCCGTGAAGCCTGCGACCGTCTGGATGCCCACCGTCGCGCGGTCGGACAGCTCGGCGAGGGTGCGGGCGCCGAGGTAGGTGGCCGCGCTGCGCACACCCGCGCAGATGGCGTCGAGCATGTCCTCCACGCCGGGGCACTGCGGGTCGAGCAGCTGCCGGGACGCCGAGATGCCCTCTTCGAACAGGGTCTTGCGGGCGCGGTCGAACTCGCCGTCGCCGCGCGTGCGGGCGCTCACCGCCCGCTTGCTCGCCATCCCGAACGACTCCTTGTAGGGCCGTCCCGCCTCGTCGCGCAGCAGGTCGCCGGGCGACTCGTACGTGCCCGCCAACCACGAGCCGATCATCACGGCGGACGCGCCCGCGGCCAGCGCCAGCGCGACGTCGCGGGGGTGGCGCACCCCGCCGTCGGCCCACACGCACACGCCCAGCTCGCGCCCGGCCGCGGCGCACTCGGCCACCGCCGAGAACTGCGGCCGTCCGACCCCGGTCATCATCCGGGTGGTGCACATCGCCCCCGGTCCGACGCCCACCTTGATGATGTCCGCGCCCGCCGCGGCGAGGTCGCGCACGCCCTCCGCGGTGACGACGTTGCCCGCCGCCACCGGCACGTCCGGGCCCGCCACCGCCCGGACGGCGGCCAGCGCGTCGAGCATCTTGTCCTGGTGGCCGTGCGCGGTGTCGACGACCAGCACGTCCACGCCCGCGTCGAGCAGCGCCTTCGCCTTGACGGCGACGTCCCCGTTGATGCCGATGGCCGCGGCGGTGCGCAGCTTGCCCGCGGGGTCGAGCGTCGGGGTGTAGATCCCCGCCCGCAGCGCGCCGAGCGCGGTGAGGAGGCCCGCGAGCCTGCCGTCGGCGTCGAGCCCCAGCGCGACGCCACGCCCGCCGAGCGCCTCGAACACCTCCCGCGGCGGGGTGTCGAGCGGCAGCGCCACCGCGGCGGGGTCCAGGACGTCCGCGAGCCGGGTGAAGCGGTCGACGCCGGTGCACGCCGCCTCGTCGACCGTGCCGATCGGCCGCCCGCCGTCGTCCACCACGACGACGGTGCCGTGCGCGCGCTTGGGCAGCAGCGAGAGCGCCTCGGCCACCGCGTCGCCGGGGCCGAGGGTGAGCGGGGTGTCCCAGACGACGTGCCGCGACTTGATCCACCCGACGATGTCGGCCACGGCCGATGGCGCGACGTCCTGCGGGAGCACCGTGAGCGCACCGCGGCGGGCGAGCGTCTCGGCCATCCGCCGCCCCGCGACCGCCGTCATGTTCGCGGCCACCACGGGCACCGTCGCGCCGGAGACGTCGGGGCTGGTCAGGTCGACGTCGAACCGGGAGGCCACCGAGGACCGCGCGGGAACGAGGAACACGTCATCGTACGTGAGGTCGTGCTGCGGGGTCTGCCCGTCGAGGAAGCGCACGGTGCCGGGAGTCTACTCGCGCAGGAGCGCGCGGACCGCGTCGATCGTGTCCGCCTCGGCGGGGGTCTTGTCCGGCCGGTAGCGCATCACCCGGGCGAAGCGCAGCGCGACGCCGCCGGGATAGCGGGGGCTGCGCTGGGCCCCGTCGAGCGCGATCTCGACGACCAGCTCCGGGCGCAGCAGCACGGCGTGCCCCTGTTCTTCGCGGGCGAGGCCGGGAAAGGTGGCGGTCTGCCAGGCCAGCAGCTCGTCCGTCATGCCCTTGAACGTCTTGCCCACCATGATCGGCTCGCCGCCGTCGGGGTCGCGGGCGCCGAGATGGATGTTGGACAGCGACCCGGTGCGCCGCCCGTACCCCCACTCCGCGCCGAGGACGACCAGGTCGAGCGTGTGCACCGGCTTCACCTTCTGCCACGCCTTGCCGCGCCGCCCTGCCGCGTAGGGCGCCTCGAGCGCCTTCACGACCACGCCCTCGTGCCCGGCGGACAGCGCGTCGTCGAGCACCGCAGCGGCCTGTTCCGGCGTGGGGCGGCGCACGCCCGGCATGCGCAATGGGGGATGGTCGGCCAGCAGCCGCGCGAGCGCGTCGAGCCGGACCGCGAGCGGCTCGTCGATCAGGTCCGTGCCGTCGAGGTGCAGGACGTCGAAGAAGAACGGCGAGAGCAGCACCGCGGCGCTGCCGTCTGCGCTGTCGTCGGCGTTGCCGTCGCTGCCGAAGCGGCTCATCGTGTCCTGGAACGCCCGGGGCCTGCCGTCGTCGTCGAGCGCGAGGGTCTCGCCGTCGATCACCATCCTCCGGCCCGGCAGCGCCCGCACCTGCCCGACGAGCTCTGGCACCGCGGCGGTGATCTCACGCAGGGTGCGCGTCCAGACGCGGACGTCGTCGCCGTCGCGGTGCACCTGGATGCGGGCGCCGTCGAGCTTGTACTCCACGGTGACGTCGGGGCCGAGTGCCGCGAGCGCGGAATCCAGCGAGTCGCCCGGCGACGCGAGCATCGGCCGGACCGGGCGCCCGACCCGCAGGGTGACGGCCGCGAGCGCGGGCTCGCCGCCGTCGAGCGCCAGGCGGGCGGTCTCGGGAAGACGGCCGGAGAGCATGAACGCGCGGCGCACGGTAGCGGCCGGGACCGCGGCGGCGGCCGCGATCGCCTCCAGCATCACGCCCTCCAGGGCGCCGTGGCGCAGCTCGCCGCCGAGCAGCGCCGTGAGGAACCGCTGCTCGTCGTGGGTGGCGGCGCCGAACAGCGCGGCCAGGAGCTCCGCCCGTCGCTTCGTCGAGCCCGCGCCGCCGGTGGCGGCGAGCGCGTCGAGGGTGGCGTCGACCCCGCCGACGGTGAGCGTCGGCGTGGCGGCCGGGGGCGCGTCGATGCCCGACAGCGTGCGCCAGCCTGTGCCGATCCGGCCCTGCCGGGCCTCGCCCGAAAGCCACGCCGTGGCGGGCTCGACCTCCTCCGGCGCGGCGGCGCGGAGCAGCGCCGCGAGCGTCGCCGCCTTGCCCGTGCGGGCCCGGGTGGCCCCGACAGCGGCGGAGGCGGCGACGACATCGGCGAACAACATCGGCTGATCCTGTCACCGACCCCCGGCGCCGCGATCCTTGACGAGGGTCTCCTTGATGATGTCGGCGTGTCCGGTGTGCTGGGTGGTCTCGGCGAGGATGTGCAGGAGCACCTCGCGGGCCGACCAGGACGTGTCCGGCGGGTACCAGGGCGCCGCGGGGAGCGGGTGCGACACCTCGAGGTCGGGCAGCGCGGTGATCACTTCATCGGTGCGCTCGGCCGTGGCCGCGTACTCGTCCAGCAGGCCCGCGACGGTCTCGCCGGGCTCAAGACGGAAGCTCGCGGCGTAGCGGTCGAGGTCGTCCTCCTTCGTGCCCTCGACGATGAAGTCGACCCACAGCCGCTCGCCGTAGGTGACGTGCTTGAGGACCCCGCCCAGGCACAGCGCGCTCGCCGTGGGGCGGGCCGCGGCCTGGTCGTCGGTGACGTCGGTGAGCGTGCAGCGCAACCCGTGGCGCGCCGACTCCAGCAGGCCGAGGATCTGGGTCTTCTCCCGCCGTGCCGATGGTTCGCTCGCAAGCTCGCTCACAGCGCTCACCCCATGGTCTTCTGGCCGTCGAGGGTCTCGCGAAGGATGTCGGCGTGCCCCGCGTGCTGCGCGGTCTCGGCCACGATGTGGACGAACACCCGTCGGGCCGAGCGGGTGGCGTTCGGCGGGAACCACGGCGCCTCGGGCAGCGGCTGGACGGCGTCGAGGTCGCAGGTGCGCACGAGCTCGTCGGTGCGCTGGGCGACCTTCTCGTACTCGGCCAGCACGTCGGCGAGCGTCTCGTCCTCGCGCAGCACGAACCCGTCGGCGTGGTCGGCATAGGCGCCTTCGTCCATGGCGACGTGTTGCGGCCCGTCGACGATGAAGTCGGCCCAGCCCTTCTCGGTTTTGGCCACGTGCTTGATCAGCCCGCCCAAGGTCAGCTCGCTCACCGTGAGCCGCTGTCGGGCCTGGTCGTCGGTGATGCCCTGCACGGTGTGGCGCAGGAAGCCGCGGTGGGCGGTGAGGGACTCCAGAAGGTCATCGCGCTCGGTCATGGGAAGAACTCTAGGACCCCCAGCGGTCACTTTCTGACCGCTTTGACGGGAGACTGGAAAACATGGCGAACACGAGCTCCCGGACGCTGCGCCTGCTCTCGCTGCTGCAGACCCACCGCTTCTGGGCGGGCCCCGAGCTGGCCGAGCGCCTGGGCGTGTCGCCGCGCACGCTGCGGCGCGACGTCGACCGGCTCCGCGAGCTCGGCTACCCGGTCGACGCCCACCGCGGTGCGGAAGGCGGCTACCAGCTCGCCGCGGGGGCGGCGCTGCCCCCGCTCGTGGTCGACGACGAGGAGGCCGTCGCGCTCGCCGTCGGGATGCAGGCGGCCGCGCAGGGCACCGTGCCCGGGATCGAGGAGCCTGCCGTCCGGGCGCTGACCAAGGTCGTGCAGGTGATGCCGCCGCGCCTGCGCCGTCGGGTCGAGGCGCTCCGCGCCGTGACCGTGCCGCCCACCTGGAACACGGGCCCGGCCCTGGACCCCGAGGTCCTGACCACCATCGCCCAGGCCTGCCGCGACGACGAACGCATCGAGTTCGGCTACACCACCCAGGCTGGCGACCGGGCGAACCGGCTGGCCGAGCCGCACCGTCTCGTCCCACTGGGGCGGCGCTGGTATCTCGTGGCCTACGACCTGCAGCGCCACGCTTGGCGCAGCTTCCGCTTGGACCGCATCGAGGAGCCCCGCCGCACCGGCGCCCGCTTCCGGCCGCGCGAGCTCCCGGAGCGCGACGCCGCGGAGTTCGTGCGCGCGGGCATCCGGACCATGCCTACGTCCTATCAGGTCGAGGTGGTGGTGCACGCCCCGGCGGAGCGCATCCGCCCGCACATCGGCCGGTGGGCCGAGATCACCGACACCGGCGACGGCCGCTGCGTGGTGCGCATGACCGCCGACGTGCTCGCGTGGCCCGCCATGGCCCTCGGCATGGCGGGCGCGGAGTTCGAGGTGCGCACGCCCCCCGAGCTGGCGGAGCTGGTTGCCGATTGGGGCGCCCGTTTCACCCGCGCCGCTCACGTCCGGTCGGCGTAGGCCGCGATCTGCTCGCAGAACCGGTCAACCCCGGCCCGGCGGCGATCGCGGTCAGATCAGGGCGACGGTCGTGGTGTCGCCGATGCCGGGCAGGTTCGGGTGACTCACCGAGTCGACGGTCAGCTCGCCGACCTCCGTGGTGACCACCAACCGGGTGACCGCGCCGAGGAAGGTGGTGGTCAGCACGGTGCCCGCAACGCCGTCGGGCGCGCCGACGCGCAGCGACTCCGGGCGTACCTGGGCGTGCTCGCCCGCGCCCGGCGCTATTCGGCCGCCCGCGACCGGCACCGTGTTCATCACGCCCACGAACTCGGCGACGAACGGTGTGGCGGGGTGCGCGTACACGATCTGCGGCACGTCCACCTGCTCCAGGCGGCCCGCGTTGAGCACCGCCACCCGATCGGCCACGGCGAGCGCCTCGGACTGGTCGTGCGTCACGAACAGCGTGGTGATGCCCTCGGCGAGCTGGACGCGGCGGATCTCGTCGCGCAGCTGCACCCGCACCCGGGCGTCGAGCGCCGACAGCGGTTCGTCCAGCAGCAGCACCGACGGCTGGACGGCCAGCGCGCGGGCCAGTGCCACCCGCTGCTGCTGCCCGCCCGACATCTGGTGCGGGTAGGAATCGCCGCGCGACCCCAACCCGACGACCTCCAGCAGCTCCGCCGCCCGCTTCGCCCGCTCCGCGGCGCCCACCTTCCGCATGCGCAACCCGAACGCGACGTTCTCCGCGGCCGTCATCGTGGGGAACAGCGAGTAGGCCTGGAACACCATGCCGGTGTCGCGCTTGGCCGCGGGCACGCCCGTGACGTCCTTGCCGCCGATGAGCAGATGCCCCGCGGTGGGGGCGTCGAAGCCCGCGAGCAGGCGCAGCGCCGTGGTCTTGCCGCATCCCGATGGCCCGAGCAGCGCGAGCAGCTCACCGGGCCGCAGCAGCAGATCGAGCCCATCGAGGGCGTGCGTGGCGCCGAAGCTGCGCCGGATGCCGCGGAACTCAACGGCCGTTCCGCTCCCGTTCTCGCTGGTCCCCGTCACGCTGACGCCTTTCTCCGACGACCGCCCGCGAGCGACACGAGCAGCAACAACAACCAGGTGAGCACGAGGCTGGCCAGCGTGAGCGCGACGGAGACGCCCGCCTGGCTCTGCCCGACCACGACGACGGCGACCGGGAACGTGTTGGTGTAGAGCAGGATCCGCGCGATGACGACCTCGCCCAGCACCAGCGCGAGCGTGAGGAACGCCGACCCGAGCACGGCGCTGCGGATTGAGGGCAGCACCACCCGCAGCAGTGCGATGGGCAGACTCGCGCCGAGGTTGCGCGCGGCCTCCACGAGGGTGCGCAGCGGCACCGCGGCCAGCCCGTTGTCGATGGCGCGGTAGGCGAACGGCACGGCCAGCACGACGTAGAAGGGCGTGAGCGCGCTGATCGGCGACGAGAAGAGCGCGTTGAACAGCGGGGTGTTCAGGTTGGCCTGCACGAACGCGATGCCCGCCGCCATCACGACGGGCGGCACCACGATGGGCAGGATCGTGGCGGTCTCCAGCAGCCCGGCCGCCGAGGGGAGCTGCAGCCGCACCCACACCGCGGTGGGCACCACGAGCACCAGCACCAGCACCGCGGTGATCACCGCGATCTGCAGCGAGATGGTGAGCGCCTCCAGCAGCGTGGGGTCGGTGGCGATCGCCAGATAGTTGGCCACGCCATAGCCGCCGCCGGGCTTGCGCAGGCTGAACTCCAGCGCCGACAGCAGCGGCACCAGGAAGTACAGCGCGGCCAGCGCGAGCACGACCACCCGCCAGCGCCTGCGTCTCATCGGGGTGCCCAGCGGGACGCCCGGCGCTGCAGCAACAGGTAGAGCACCATCACGACGCCGATCACGATCACCATGTCGAAGCCGAGCGCCAGCCCGACGTTCTGCTGGTTGGCCAGCACGTTGCCGGAAAGCGCCGAAGCGATCGCCGTGGGCACCAGCGGGATCGAGCCGCTGGTGAGCGCGAGCGCGGTGGCATAGGCGGCGAAAGCGTTGCCGAAGAGTACGAGCGTGGCCCCCGCCAGCGCGGGCGCGAGCACCGGCAACGCCACGTGCCGCCAGTACGCCCATGCCGACGCACCCAGGTTCTCCGCCGCCTCCCGCCACTGCGGCTGCAGCCCGTCCAGCGCGGGCGAAATGAGGATGACCATCAACGGGATCTGGAAGTAGATGTAGGCCAGCCCGAGCCCGGTGAGCGAGTCGATGCGGAAGCCCGCGCCGTAGAGGTCGATGCCCACTCCGCGCAGCGCCATCGTGGCCAGGCCGGTCTGACCCAGCGCGGCGATGAACGCGAACGCCAGCGGCACACCGCCGAAGTACGCCAGCACCCCCGAGGCCGTGGACACGATTCGGCGCAGCGCGCTCTCCGGGCGGCTGATGAGCACGGCCTGCGCGAGGAACGCGCCGAACACCGCCCCGATCAGGGCGGTGACCAGCGAGATCTCCAGGCTGGACGTGAACGCCACGAGGTACTGCGGCTGCGTGACGGTGGCGACCAGGTTCTCCAGCGTGGGTTGCCCCGAGGAGTCCGACAGCGCCCCGCTGATCACGAAGTACAGCGGGCCGCCGAGGAACACCAGCATGTACAACGCGAACGGCAGGAGGCCTGCCGCGGCCCGCCAGGACCGTGGCGCGCGGGTCGTCTCCGCAGGCGGGGCCGGGGCGTCGAGCAGGCTCGTCACGACGTGGCGGCGGCCCAGTTCTGGGCCACGGCCTTCTGAGCGGCGTCGGTCTGCGCCTGGGTCGGGAACTGCGGCTCACCCGCCACCTGGGGCAGCGCCGCGAGGCCTGCCTTGTCGGCGGTGCCCGCCTGCTGCATCGCGTTGAGCCGCACCGGGCGCGACTTGCCCGCGAGCCACAGGTTCTGGCCCTCGTCGGAGTACAGGAACTCCTGCCACAGCCGGGCCGCCGCCGGGTGCGGCGCGTTCTTGTTGATCGCCTGCGCGTAGTACTGGGCGAACAACCCGTCGGAGGGCACCGCGACCTTCCAGTCGAACGACGCCTTCACCTTGTCGGCCTGGGTGACGTTGAGGTAGTCCCAGTCGAGCACGATCGGCGTCTGGCCGCTCTCGATCGTGGCGGAGTTGGGGTCGACCTTGAGCAGGTTGCCCGCCTTGGAGACGTTGCCCCAGAACGTGATGCCCGGGTTGATGTCGTTGAGGCTGCCGCCGTTGGCCAGCGCGCTCGCCCACACGCCCGCGAACGCCGAGGCGGCCTGCGTCGGGTCGCCGTTGAGCGCGACCTGGCCCTTGTACTCGGGCTTGAGCAGGTCAGCGAAGGTGGTCGGGCAGTTGGGGACGATCTTGGAGTTGCAACCGATCGAGACGTAGCCGCCGTAGTCGTTCACCCAGGCGCCGTCCGGGTCCTTGTTGGCCGCGGGGATCGTGTCCCACGTGGCGACCTTGTAGGGGGCGAAGAGCGTGGTGTTGCCGTTGGCGAAGGACTGGCCGACATCGAGCACGTCAGGCGCGCGGTCCTGGGTGCCGAGCTGCTTGACGGCGTTGATCTCGTCCTGGCTGGACCCGTCGGGGTTGGCCGAGTTGATCTTGATGCCGTACTTGTCGGTGAACGCCTTCAGGATGGCGCCGTAGTTGGCCCAGTCCGGCGGCAGCGCGATGACGTTGAGCGTGCCCTCCTTCTTGGCCTCCGCCACGAGCGCGTCCATGCCGCCGCCCGCCTGCGCCGACGTGGCCGTGGCCCAGCCGGTGCCCCCGCTGCCACCCGATGGCGGGGCGCTCCCTCCGCCTCCGGAGCTGACACAGCCGGAGAGGGCCATGGCGCAGGCCGCTCCGATCGTGACCAGCGTCAGCAGACGACGTGAACCGATCATCAGATGCTCCTCGGTGCGGGGGCACCGGCGCGTCGGGCCGGGCGGGGTTACGGGCGGGGCGATCACCCGTCCGCGGAATGTATCGCCGGAGTCCGACAGAAATCGAGGCTCGATCAGGTCACGGCGATTCGGGTCCGCCGCTCGGCACGCCGGTCGCGAGACGGATGCGCCTCGCGTCCGCGCCTCGGGCTCCCCTTTCAGCGGCCGCCGCGGGCCATCGTGAGGACGTCGAGGGCCGCGTCGAGCTGCTCCTCGGTGAGGTGGCCGTCGCGGACGTGGCCGCGCTCCACCACCACGTCGCGGATCGTGCGCCGCTCCTTCAACGACTGCTTCGCGACGGCCGCCGCCTCCTCGTAGCCCAGGTACTTGTTCAGCGGCGTGACGATCGAGGGGGAGGACTCCGCGAACTCCCGCGTGCGCGCGACGTCGGCCTCGGCGCCGTCCACCACCTTGTCCGCCAACAGCCGCGCGGCGTTGGCCAGCAGCCGGGCGGACTCCAGCACGTTGCGCGCCATCACCGGCATCATGACGTTGAGCTGCAGGTTGCCCTGCGTGCCGGAGAACGCGACGGTCGCGTCGTTGCCGAGCACCTGCGCGGCCACCATCATCGTCGCCTCGCAGATCACCGGGTTGACCTTGCCCGGCATGATCGAGCTGCCCGGCTGCAGGTCCGGGAGGTGCAGCTCGGCGAGGCCTGCGCGCGGTCCCGAGCCCAGCCACCGGAGGTCGTTGGCGATCTTGTAGAGCGACACCGCCACCGTACGCAGCGCGCCCGACGCCTCTACGAGGCCGTCGCGGGAGGCCTGGGCCTCGATGTGGTCGGGCGCCTCGGTGAGGACCGCGAGGCCGGTGGCCGCGCGCAGCCGCTCGACGACGGCGGCGCCGAACCCGGGGGGCGCGTTCAGCCCGGTCCCGACGGCCGTACCGCCGATGGGGAGCTGGGCCAGCCGCGGCAGCACGTCCTGGACGCGGGCCACGCCGTACTCGACCTGGGTGGCCCACCCGCCCGCCTCCTGGCCCAGCGTGATCGGCACCGCGTCCATGAGGTGCGTCCGCCCGGCCGTCACCACGTCGGCCCACTCGGCGCCGCGGCGGCGCAGCGCCGCGGCCAGGTGCTCCAGCGCCGGGACGACGTCGGTGGCGAGCGTCTCGGTGGCGGCGAGGTGGATCGTGGTGGGGAAGACGTCGTTGGACGACTGCGACGCGTTGACGTGGTCGTTCGGGTGCACCGTCACGCCCGCCCGCTGCGCCAGGGTGGCGATCACCTCGTTGGCGTTCATGTTGGAGCTGGTGCCGGAGCCGGTCTGGAAGACGTCGACGGGGAAGTGCGCGTCGTGCTCGCCCGCGGCGACCTCGTCAGCGGCGGCGGCGATCGCGTCGGCGATCGGCGCGTCCAGCACGCCGATGTCCTTGTTCACGCGCGCTGCGGCCGCCTTGACCAGCCCCAACGCCCGGATCTGTGCACGCTCCAGCCCGCGTCCGGAGATGGGGAAGTTCTCGACGGCCCGTTGGGTCTGCGCGCGCCACAGCGCGTCGACGGGCACCCGCACGTCGCCCATCGTGTCGTGCTCGATCCGGAAGCCGCTCTGCTCACCCATGGCGCCCAGTCTTCTCCGCAGGCAAGGGCTCCGCTTGGTCGTGTGACCAGCGCGTCAGCGCACCGCCTGGACGATGTCGCCGATCTTCAGGGTCGTAAAGAAGCGGATCGCGGCCGCCTTGGAGAGGTGGATGCAGCCGTGCGAGGTCACGCCCAGGCTGCCCTGGTGGAACGCGATGCCCGGGATGAAGAACACCGAGTAGGGCATCGGCGCGTTGTCGAATTCGCGGGAGAGGTGCAGCCGCTCCCGGGACAGGACGCGGAACGTGCCGACCGGCGTACGGTAGCCGGGGCGCCCGCTGGTGATCGGCACCGGCCCGTACTCGACGACGCCGCCCCGCAGCAGCCAGGCCTTGTTGTGCGCGAGGTCGATGCAGGCGCGGGCGATCGCCGAACACGGGACGCCCGCGACGGCGGCGGGCTTGGCCGCCACGCGGCTTTGGCGCGCGCGGCGGGATTGGCGGGTTGGGCCGGGGCGGCCGCCGCGGCCTCGCGGCGGGCTTCGCCGGGACCGCCTCGGCCTGGGCTGCCGCCGCTGCCGCCGCTGCCGCCGGGGCTGCCGCGGCTCGGGCCGCGGGTGCGGGGGCGGCCACTGCCGGGGCGGCCGCTGCAGGAGCTGCTGCGGGCGCGGCGGCAGCGGCGTCGGCCAGCACGGCGGCATCTCCGCCCCACAGCCCGACCACCATCGCGGTCAGCGCCACGCCCACGATCCCCGACCTGCCCATGGTTCCCCCCAACCGATCGTCCGCATCGGACGAATTGAGGATCGGACAACGGGGCACGTCAGGGCAAGACGCGCGTTCACCACGATCGGCTTTACCGGCGTGTCACGGCAGCGGCGGCATCGGGTCGGCGGCGATCTGCTCGTCGGTGAGGTCGAACTCGACCGAGGAGTACTCACGCAGCTTGGTGAGCCGGTGGTACCCGTCGATCATGCGGACCGTGCCGGACTTGGACCGCATCACGATCGACTGCGTCGTGCACCCACCGGCGCGGTAGTGCACGCCGCGCAGCAGTTCGCCGTCGGTGATGCCGGTGGCGCAGAAGAACACGTTGTCGCTGCGGACGAGGTCGTCCACGGTGAGCACCCGGTCCAGGTCGTGGCCCGCGGCGATCGCCCGCGCGCGCTCGGCGTCGTCGCGCGGCCAGAGCCGCCCCTGCATCGCGCCGCCCATGCACTTCATCGCGACCGCCGTGATGATCCCCTCAGGGGTGCCGCCGATGCCGTAGAGGAGGTCGATGCCGGTGTTCGGGCGGGCCGCCGAGATCGCGCCCGCGACGTCGCCGTCGGTGATGAAGTTGACGCGCGCCCCGGTGCGTCGGATCTCCCGCACCAGCTCGGCGTGCCGCGGCCGGTCCAGCACGCACACCGACACGTCCGACACGTCGATGTGCTTCGCCGCGGCCACCCGGTGGATGTTCTCGGCCACCGGCATCGTGATGTCGATGACGTCCGCCGCCTCGGGCCCGACGGTGAGCTTCTCCATGTAGAACACCGCCGACGGATCGAACATCGTGCCGCGCTCGGCCACCGCGAGCACCGCGACCGAGCCGGGCATGCCCTTGGCCATGAGCGTGGTGCCGTCGATCGGGTCGACCGCCACGTCACACCACGGGCCCTCACCGTTGCCCACCTCCTCGCCGTTGAACAACATGGGCGCCTCGTCCTTCTCGCCCTCGCCGATCACGACGATGCCGCGCATGGAGACGCTGCCGATGAGCTGGCGCATGGCGTCGACCGCCGCGCCGTCACCGCCGTTCTTGTCGCCGCGCCCGACCCACCGCCCCGCCGCCATGGCCGCGGCCTCGGTGACCCGCACGAGCTCCATGGCGAGGTTGCGGTCGGGTGCCTCGCGACGGCGTTCGGCGCTGTCGGACATGGGCATGGCGGCCTCCCTTGTTCCTGCCCACGATCCTCGCAGATCGCCCGCCGCCTGTACTGGGATGATGGACACGTGGGTGAGCCCCTGTCGAAGCCCCCGCGCTCGGCGCTGACCGTCCGGCACATGATCGCCGCTGTGGGCGTGCTGGTGCTGGTCGTGCTGGTGTTGGGCTTCATGTCCAGCGGGGCCGGGTTCACGCCCGCGGGCCCGGTGGCCGATCCGTCGACGGTGCGGGTTGTCGATGCCCCCACCCAGCTGCGCGGCCTCGTGGGCTCGGTGCCGTTCGCGGTGCGGGTGCCCGCGACGCCGCCGGGCTGGCGGGCCAACTCGGTGGGGACGGACGTCGTCGGCGACCGGAAGGCGGTCCGCGTCGGCTATCTCACGCCGTCCGCAGGCTATGTCCAGCTGCAGCAGAGCGACGCCACCGAGGAGGCCCTCCTGCGCGCCGCCGCGGGCGCGCGGACGCTCACCGCCCAGGGCCCACAGGACGTGGGCGGGGTGCGGTGGGTCGTCTACGGCACGCGCCCCGGCGAGCCGGTGTGGATCGCGGACGTCGGGGGCGTCCGGCTGGTGATCACCGGCAGCGGCACGGACGACGAGTTCCGCACCCTGGCGACGGCAGCGGGCTGACCCTCAGGCGGCCCGCCGGGCCTCGGACAGGGTGATCGCGCCCCGCTGGAGGGCCGCGGAGGCCAGCCGGGCCTGCCGGGACGCCCCACGGCCGTCGATCCCGAACTTCCGGTACAGGTGCACCAGGTGCCGCTTTACCGCGGCGTCGGACACCCACAGCGCTCTGGCGATCTCCGGGGTCGACGCGGGCTGGCCGAACGGTCCGGCCGCGATCAGCGGCCGCAGCACGGCGAGCAACACCTCGCGCTCGCGGACGGTGAGCGGGGGCGGCGGCGCCTGACGCTCGGTGGCGCCGGGGTCCTCGGCGGGCCGCAGCGCCTTCAGCACGAGCACGCTCTTGCCGATCCGGATCTCGTCGCCGGGCCGGAGCCGGACCGGCCCGCGCACCCGCTCGCCGTTGACGAAGGTGCCGTTGCGGGATTCGACGTCGCGCAGGATCCAGCGGTCCGCGATCCGTTCCAGCACGGCGTGCGTGCGCGAGACCTGGGCGTCCGCGGCGAGGGCGACGTCCGAGAGCGGCGAACGGCCGATGACGACGCGATGGCCGGTGAGGTGCCGCCGCCCGCTGTTCACAGCAGACGACACCTCCAAGTAGGAGTCCATGGTGGGATCCTGCGGCCCGGGACGGCGGCCGGGCATCGGCTGTTCCTGCCTATTTCGCGGCCCCGGTGCCGTCTCGGCATAGGTATTGCGGGTCCGGGGCGGTAAGGCGTCACGCCGCCGCGCGTAAGGGGGACGCGCCCAGCGCCCGCCGCGCCGCCTCTCGACCGGCCTCCTTCGCCGCGTCGATCTGCGAGAACTCCAGCAGCCCGATGCCGGGGTCGCGGGGCGTGATCGTGAGATCGGCGTGCTGCCGCGCGCTGCGGGTGGTATTCGCGCTCGCGAGCGTGACGACCCGGGAGAAGGCCGCGCCGAGCGACGGCGCGTGCCCCCGGGGCCGCCGGGGGATGCTCGCCTTGCAGTCGACCGCGATGATCGGGCCCTCGCCGAGCGCGGCCATCGTCGCCACGGGCAGGTTGTCGGTCAGCGAGCCGTCGACGAGCATCCGTCCGTCGCGGACGGTGGCGGGCGCCAGCACCGGGATCGCCATGCTCGGGCCGACGGCCTCGGCCACCTTCCCGGAGCGGGTGACGACGAGCTCGCCGCGGCGCAGGTCGGTCGCCGCGGTGTAGAGCCCGCGGGGCAGCTCCTCGATCGCGACGTCGCCGAACGTGCGCGCCAGCATCGCGCGCACGCGGTCGCCGCGGATCAGCGCGTGCCGGGGGATCACCACGTCGCGCAGCGGCCTGCGGCGCACCCACTCGTCGTGGCAGCGGGCGTCGATCTCCGCGGGGTCGAGGCCCATGGCGTACAGCGCGCCGATGAACGCGCCCATGCTCGTCCCGCCGACGCGGTCGACGACCACGCCCGACGCGTGCAGCTCGTCCAGCACGCCGAGGTGCGCGAACGCCCTGGCGCCGCCGCCGGAAAGCACGATCCCGACCGAGCGCCCGGCGAGCCTCCGCGCGAGCCTGGCCACGTCGGCGCCGACGCTCGCGCCGCGCACGGCGTGCGTCTCCACCGGCTGCAGCGCCGTCGCCCATTCCGCCAGCGCGCCGGAACCGGGCGGGACGTCCCATGTCAGGAGGTCGCAGCCGCGCAGCTCCGGAGGGTGCGGCCGGGACGCGCCCGCCGCCCGCGATCCGATCACGAGGATGCGATCGGCCTGGGCCAGGCAGAAGTCGGCCCACGGGGTGTCGGGCACTGCGGGTAGGACGAGCTGGTCGTTGCCCGCCAGCGCGCGGTCGAGCATCGGGGCGAAGCCCGCCTCGCCCATCGGGAGCAGCATGTCGGTGCGACCCCAGCGGCGCAGCTCCGCGGCGAGGTGGTGGGCGAGCGCGACCACCGGCACGCCCGGGTCGAGCGGCAGCAGCGCGATCGTCGCGGGAACCGGGCGGGTGGTCGGCGGCCCGCCCGCGGTCAGTCGGTCGGCCAGCATCCGGTTCAGCGCCAACGACATCTCCGGACGTCCGGTCAGCAGTCGCTCGAACGCCGACGCGGGCACGGCCAGCAGCTCCGTCGTGCGGGTGGCGCGGACCGACGCAGTGCGGGCGCCGCCGCCCAGCACCGCCACCGCGCCGACGACGTCGCCGCGGCCGAGCTCGGCGGTCACCCGGCCGCCTGCCTCATCGACGACCTCGACCCGCCCCGACCGGATCACGTACACGGCCTCGACCGGGTCGCCGCCGCGGTAGAGCCAGTCGCCCACCGCTAGCCGCACGGTGGCGGAGCGCTGGGCGATCGCCCGCTGCGCACGCTCGTCCACCGCGGCGAACAGCGGCGTCCGGCCCAGGAGGTCGACGGCCGCGGCGATGTCCGGGGGCGCCTTGCGGGCCAGGTGCACAGTGGGCGCGTCGTCGACGGGGGACCGCACGGCGTCGGTGGGACGCAACGACGTCCGCCGCGCAAGGGACACACCGGTCGCCGGGCGGGACCTGACCGGCCGCGCCGCAAACCGGTTCTCGGCAGGGGCCGCCGCGACCGGTGCCGGTCGGGCCTGCTGGGCCGGTGCCGGGTGGGCCTGCTCCGCCGTCGCGACCGGCGCTCGGCCGAGCGCCACGCACCCCACTCCGGCGACGGCGAGGCAGCCCGCCGCGAACGTCCACGCATGGTCGAACGTGTGCAGCACCGCCGCAGGCGACGTCGGGTCCGCGGACTGCACGATCGCCACGACGGCCGCGACGCCGAGCGCTGCGCCCACCTGCCGGGCGACCGTGTTCAGCCCGGTCGCGGCGGCGAACCCGTCACCGGGGGCCGAGGCCACGGCCACCGCGGAGAGGCCGGGGAACAACGCGCCCGCCCCGATTCCGAGCATCACCATGCCCGGCAGCCACTGGCCGGGGTAGTCCGGCGCCACGTCGACCCGGTCGGCGAACCACTGCACCGCCGCGCCCCACCACAGGCCGCCCCCGAGCAGCACGAGCCGGTGCCCGATCCGCTCCGCGAGCCGTCCGAACGGACGGGCGACGACGATCGCCACCACCGGACCCGGGGTGATCGCGAGCCCGGCCTCCAGCACCGAGTAGCGCCAGACCTCGGTGAGGAACAGAACGTTGACCAGCGTGTACCCGAAGAACCCCGCCGCGGCGACGATCGACGCGGCGTTGGCCACCACGAACGCGCGGTGGCGCAGGAGCCCGAGATCGACCAACGGCGTGGCGTGCACGCGGCACCGCCGCCCGAAGAGCCCGAGCAGGAGGAGCGCGGCGCCGAAGGTGCCCGCGGTGGGCAGGCTCAGCCAGCCCCAGTCGGCGCCGCGCACGATGGCGAGGACCAGCGCGGCCGTGGCTCCCGCAAACAGCAGCGCGCCGAACAGGTCGGGCATCCGCCGCCTGCCTGCCTGCCTGCTCTCGGCGAGCCGGGCCCGCGCGAGCAGGTAGCCGAGCACCCCGAAGGGCACGTTGGCGAGGAACACCAGCCGCCAGCTCCCGGCGTCGACGAGCACGCCGCCCAGCGCGGGGCCGATCCCCGCGGCGAGGGCGCTGACGGCCGCAACCGTGGCGACGGCGCGGGTCCGCAGCTGCGCCGGGTGCGCCTGGAGCACGAGCGCCAGCGACGACGGCACGAGCAGCGCGGCACCGACCGCCTGCAGCATCCGGAGCCCGATCAGCGCCCCCAGGCTCGGCGCCGCCGCGCACAGCGCCGACGCCACCGTGAAGACGGCGAGACCGCCGAGGTAGGTCCGCCGCCGCCCGAGGACGTCGGCGAGCCGCCCCGCCGCCACGAGCAGCGCGGCGAAGACGATGTTGTAGGCGTTCAGGATCCACGAGAGATCCCCGATGGGTGCCTCCGGGAAGGACGTGTGGACGTCCGGGAAGGCGACGTTGACGATCGTCGCGTCGACGAACGCCATGAACCCGCCGAGGGAGGCGATGGCGAGGACGGTCCGCGGGCTGGGCGCCGTGCGCCGGAGTGGAGTGGTCATGTCGTCGCCGGTCACAGGGTGTCGTAGGTCATGAGGGTGACCGTGGTGGCGTAGATGAAGTTGCCGTTGCAGAACTCGTCGCCCGGGGAGTGCGACGTGAACTGCACGGTGCGGCTGTCGGGCAGCAGCGGCGGCTGCGGCTTGGCCGCGACCGGGTCCGGGAAGTGGTACGGGGGCAACGGCAGTTCGGCGTCCAACTCCTCGAAGCCGACGTAGGGGAGCTGCAGGCCGTCGTGCGCGGTCACGTCGGTGACCGTGTGGGCGAAGGCGTCCACCGTCTTGGTCTGGCCCGCCCCCATCAGGAACTCCTGCCGGGCGTCGCCACGCTCGTCGCTCCAGGAGATCTTGACCTCGTTGGTGGAGGAGAAGAGGTTGGCGAAATTGAAGTCGCAGTCGTTGATCAGCGTGAAGCGCAGGGGGCTGACCGTGGCGTTGTAGTGGGCCTCGACCGGCACCTGCCGCACGAAACCGTAGTGGCCGCCCGCCCCGAAGTCGGCGAGGCTGATCGCGACGTTCTCCTGTCGGAGCGAGCCGTCGCCTGCGGGGAAGTCGAAGCGGAACGTGTTGCCGCGCAACGGGTCGTAGCTCTGGGTCTGGCGCGGCCCGAGGCCGAACAGGATGCTCACCTCGTCGCCGCCCGCGGCGAACACGCCAGCGGGCACCCAGACGATCGTCGTGACGCTCTTGCTCTTGACGGTGATGGTCGTGGCCATTTCGGCGAGGAGGTCGGTCGCCTCGGCGGCCGTCGCCGGGTGCGGCGCGGGCGTAGCGATGATCACGCCCTTGTGGACGGCGGGCGGCGGCGGGGCGGCGGGGGCGCTGGTCGTCGGGGCGGCGGGACCGCCGGTGGCCGGGGCGGAGGCGCTGGTCGGCGGCGTGGCCGGGGGCGCTGCGGGGGCGCTGGTGGCCGGGGGTCGCGCGGGGGCGCTGGTGGGCGGCGCCGCGGAGGGGCTGGTGGGCGGCGCAGCCGGGTCGCCTGCTGCCGGGTCGCCTCCCGTCGGGGCCGTCGGGGCGCTGGTCGGAGGGAGCGCAGGCGGGGCTGCCGGGTCGGGGTGGTGACCGTTCCCGTGGTGTGCGGTCAGTGCGAGGGAGGCCGCGACGAGGCCGGTCGACCCGTCGTCCGCGGTGCCCGGCTTCGTCTTCGCCAACGCACCGGGCGCCAGCCCCGCGGCCAGCGCCACCGCGATCCCGGCGATGACGATCGTCGCCCGGGCGCGGTCGGTGAACGAGGTGAACATGATCTTCCTTCGGGTGGAGGAGTCGCGAAGGTGCGACGCACCCCGAGCCTCGCTCCGCGGGCCCGTCGGCCACCATGCCCGCGCCGAGCAGCGTCGATGCCCCCCAGGGAGACGCCCGCCTTACCGCCCCGCAACCGTGGTGATCCCCGCGCGGTCGACGTTTCCGGGGTTCGATCACCGGGAACGTCGCGCTCGGGTCGATCACTCGGCCGCGTCGAGCACCTTCTGCACGCGCTCACGCGCCCCGGCCAGTTGGTCCTCGCACCGGCGGGCCAGCGCCTCGCCGCGTTCCCACAGCGCGACGGCGTCGTCCAGCGAGAGGCCGCCCGCCTCCAGCCTCCGGACGACCTCGGCGAGCTCGTCGCGCGCCCGCTCGTACCCCAGGCCGTCGACGTCGCGGACCGGTTCTGTCACTCGTCCACCGTAGCGGCCACCGCGCCGTCGGCGACGCGGATGCGCAGCCGGTCGCCCGCGTCCACGTCGCCCACCGAACGCAGCACCGGCAGCACCGGGTCGTCGGTCACCCGCTGCACGATCGCGTACCCGCGCCTCAGCGTCGCCGCCGGGCCGAGCGCGGCCAACCGCGCGCGGACGTGCTCCAGGTCCACCGCGCGCCGGTCCAGTCCGCGCAGCACCGACCCGCGCAGGTCGGCGCGCAGCCGCTGCACCTGCTCGGCGCGGGCGTCGACCGCGCGCAGGGGATCCGCGAGCACCGGGCGGGCGCGCAGCGCGTCGAGCAGGCGCTGCTCGCGGTCCACCCAGCCGCCCAGCGCGCGTCGGGCGCGGTCGCGCAGGCCCGCGATGCGCGCGGTCTCCTCGGCGACGTCGGGCACCAGCCGTCGCCCCGCCTCCGTGGGCGTGGAGCAGCGCAGGTCGGCCACGTGGTCCACGAGCGGGGTGTCGGGCTCGTGCCCGATCGCCGAGACGACCGGCGTGCGGCACGCCGCGACCGCGCGGCACAGTGTCTCGTCGGAGAACGGCAGCAGGTCCTCGACGCTCCCGCCGCCGCGGGCGAGCACGATCACGTCGACGTCCGGGTCGCGGTCAAGCACCCCCAGCGCGTCGACGATCTGCGGCACGGCCAGCGCACCCTGCACCGCGGTGTTCTCAATCCGGAACCGGGCGGCGGGCCATCGCGCCTGCGCGTTCGTCACGACGTCGTGCTCGGCCGCCGAGCCCCGGCCGGTGACCAGACCGATGCACCGCGGCAGGAACGGCAGTCGGCGCTTGCGCTCCGGGTCGAACAGGCCTTCCGCGGCCAGGAGCTTGCGCAGCCGCTCGATGCGGGCGAGCAGCTCGCCGATGCCGACCGCGCGGATCTCGTCGACGCGCAGCGACAGCGTGCCGCGCCCGAGGAAGAACGACGGCTTGCCGTGCACGACCACCCGGTTGCCCTCGGCCACGGCCGGGTGCCCGCGCACGAGCGTGACGGGCGCGGTGAGCTGGAGCGACACGTCCGCGGCCGGGTCGCGCAGCACCAGGAACGCCGTGCCGGTGCCCGCCCGTGCCGTCACCTGGGCGAGCTGGCCCTCCACCCACACCGCGCCGAGCCGGTCCACCCACTCGGCGATCTTGCGAGCGACCGTGCGCACCGGCCACGGCTGCTCCGGGCTGGTGGTCACCCCGCTCCGTTCATCCCTCGAGAACCGTGGTGATCCGGTTGGTGAGCATCGTCACGTAGGGCGGCCGGTCGCCGTGCGCCCGCTCCCACGCCAACAGGGCGTGCAGGTCGTCCAGGGAGAGGAAGCGCAGCTTGCCGCGCAGCTGCGGTATCGACATCTCGGCGTAGCCTGCCGGCGCGGGCGGCCCCTCGTCGTCGGCGGGCGCGGGCTCCACGACGGGCGCCTCCTCGTCGAGCGGCGGATCCGCGGTGGTCGAAGCCGGGCGGGCGACCGGACGCAGTTCGGTGACGGTGCTCGCCCCGTTGCGCGACGGCGGCTCGTCCTCGTCGAACGTGGCCCAGCTGGGCGATTCCTCGACGGGGCGCAGCGTGCCCAGCACGCGGTCGCCCTTGATCGCCAGCTCGGTGACCTTCTGTTGCACCCGCATCGACGCCTGCAGCGCCTGGCTGACGGCCGTCACGGGAAATTCGATGACCAGGCGGGGAAGGTCGCGGGCCTGCTCGACGGCGGTGGCCACGAGACCTGCGGCGATCCGCACCGGGAACGGCAGCGGCTTCATGGCGCCCATCCTGCCGGGCCGCGGGCCACCGCGCCCACCGGTCCCTGCCCGCGAACCCACGTACGCTCGGGTCATGACCTCCAAGCGAGTACTGGTGGCCAAGCCGCGCGGCTACTGCGCGGGCGTCGATCGGGCCGTCGAGGCCGTCGAACGGGCGCTCGAGCAGCACGGGCCGCCCGTCTACGTGCGCAAGCAGATCGTGCACAACGTGCACGTCGTGGAGACGCTCACCGAGCGCGGCGCGGTCTTCGTCGACGACACCGACGACGTGCCGCCCGGCGCGATCGTCGTGTTCTCCGCGCACGGCGTCTCCCCGGCCGTACGCGAGCGGGCCAGGGAGCGGCAGCTCCATACGATCGACGCCACGTGCCCGCTGGTCACCAAGGTGCACCAGGAGGCGAAGCGGTTCGCCCGCGAGGGCTACGACATCCTGCTCGTCGGGCACGCGGGCCACGAGGAGGTCGAGGGCACCTCCGGCGAGGCGCCCGAGCACATCCAGCTCGTCGAGACGGCCGCCGACGCCGAGCGGGTGACGGTGCGCGACCCGGAGAAGGTCGTCTGGCTGTCGCAGACCACGCTGTCGGTCGACGAGACGATGGAGACGGTCCACGCCCTCCGCACGCGGCTGCCCGGGTTGCACAACCCGCCGAGCGACGACATCTGCTACGCCACCCAGAACCGCCAGACCGCCGTCAAGGCGATGGCGCCGCAGTGCGATCTCGTGCTCGTCGTCGGTTCGGTGAACTCGTCGAACTCGGTGCGGCTGGTCGAGGTGGCGCTGCAGGCAGGGGCGGGCGCCGCGCGGCTGATCGACTACGCCCGTCAGATCGACGACGCCTGGCTCGACGGCGTGGCCACGATCGGCGTCACCAGCGGCGCGTCGGTGCCCGAGGTGCTCGTGCGCGGCGTGCTGGAGCACCTGGGCGAGCGGGGTTGGAGCGACGTCGAGGAGCTCACGACCGCCGAGGAGACCCTCACTTTCGCCCTTCCGCGCGAGCTGCGTCCTTCCCGCGCGGCCGGGGGTTGATGCGCTGGGTGAAGAGGCGGAACAGGCCAAGCGCGAGCACGAGGCCCGTCGTCCACGCCATCATCGGGAACCCGTTGACCAGCGGCGCGCCGATCACCAGCAGCCGCTGGGCCACGCCCGCCCCCGGCTTCGGCGTGCCCGCGACGAGCACGACGACCGGCACCGCCACCGCCATCAGCAACGGCGGCGTGACCATCGGCCAGAAGAGGCCGCTGCGGCGCACCCAGGCCGCGGCGAGCACGCAGCCGGTGAGGTAGCAGACGGTGAAGGCCGTGCCCAGCGTGCCGGTGCGCAGCAGGTCGACCGCCACGCCGATCCCGGTCAACACGGCCGCCACACCCACCGCGGCGGCGGGCGGCACACCGAGCACGTTCGTGATCAGCGACTGCTCGGCGACGGTCAGCTGTCCGTCGTCCCGGAGCGGGGACGCGTCGCGCCCCGCGGGGTCCTTGCTCGGGGGTTCGGCGGGGTCGCCCGCTCCACGCCTACCGCTCGCGGCCCGGCCCGCCCGGCCGCTGCCCCTTGCTGTTCCGCCGCCTGCCCGGCCGCCGTCGGTTGCCGCGCTGCCGCTCGCAGCCCCGTCGCCTGCCCGGCCGCTTCGCGTCCGCTCGTCGGTGGCCCGGTCCGCCGCTGCGCCGCCGCGCGTTCCGCCAGCCGGAGTGTCCCGGCCCGATCCCCGAGTGCTCGCGGCCTCCCCGGATAGCGCGCCTTCGCCACCTGCACGGCCCGTCGTTGGCTGCTCGCGGGCGTCGGGTTCCGGCGCACGGCTGCCGGCGGAGTCACTCTCCGCCGGGGTGACCGATGCTCGGGCGGTCCGCGCGGCCGCCGATTCCCGAGCGATCTCGGCTGCGGTTCGGCGAGCCCGGGCCATTGCGCCTGGCGCCCGCGCGCCACGCGTGTCCCCGACCGTCGCCCGACCCCCGCTCGGCGCGTCGTCCGAAAGCGGCGTGGGGCGCGCCTGATCGGCGCTGTCCGCGGCATCGGCGATGCGCTCGCTCACCCGGTCACGGTAACCCGGGATCCGTGTTCTCCGTCGTCGCCACGCCCCCTCTCGTCGAGCGCTATCAGGTAGTCGTCGGCCGAGGCCACCAGCTCGGGCGCCGACACCGTGCGCGGCGCCCGTTCGACCTGAACCGGCTCGGGGAGCTCGCCGTCAGCGACCTGGAGCTCGGTGAGCTTCCGCGCGGTGACGAGCACGCGCGCCTCCAGGGAGGAGACGGTGCGGTTGTAGCTGTCGACCGCCCCGTCGAGGCTGCGCCCCAGCTTCGCCACGTGCGTGCCCATCGTGGCCAGCCTGCCGTGCAGCTCGCGCCCGAGCTGGTGCACGGCGGCGGCGTTGCGCGCCAACGCCTCCTGCCGCCAGCCGTACGCCACCGTGCGCAGGAGGGCGATCAACGTGGTGGGCGTGGCGATGATGACGTTGGTGGCGAACGCGTACTCCAGCAGCCCCGGATCGGCCTGCAGCGCCGCCTCCAGGAACGGGTCGCCCGGCACGAACAGCACGACGAACTCCGGCGACGGCGTGAACGCCTCCCAGTAGGCCTTGGCCGCCAGTGCGTCGACGTGCTGGCGCAGCTGCCGGGCGTGCGCGGCCAGCCGTTCGGCGTGGGTGGCGGCGTCGTTGCTCTCGACGGCGTCGAGGTACGCCGCGAACGGCACCTTCGCGTCGACCACCACCTGCTTCCCCCCGGCGAGGTGCACGACCATGTCCGGCCGCACGCCACCGCCCTCGCCGTGGCCGACGACCTGCGTGGAGAAGTCGCAGTGCTCCACCATCCCGGCGAGCTGGACGACCCGCTCCAGCTGCAGCTCGCCCCACCGGCCGCGGACCTGCGGCGCGCGCAGGGCGTTGACGAGCTGGCGCGTCTCGCCACGCAGCTGCTCCGAGCTACTGGCCATCGCGGTGACCTGCTCGCGCAGCCCCGCGTACGCCGCCTCGCGCTCCATCTCGACCGTGCGGAGCTGCCCCTCCACCCGCTGCAGCGCCGCCGACATCGGATCGAGCAGCTGTCCGATGGCGGCGGCGCGCGCGGCGGCGTCCCCGTCCGCCTTGGCGGACAGCGCGGCCGTGGCCTCCTTCAACCTGCCTTCGGCCAGCGCGACGAACTGCTCGGTGTTGTGCGCCAACGCATCGGCCGAGAGGGCCTGGAACGCCTGCTTGAGCTCCGCGTCGCGCGCGGTGAGCAGCTCCTCGCGGCGGGCGTGGGCCTCCCGTTCGCTGAGCAGGGCGGCCTGCGCTGACGACGCCGCGGCCTCCGCGACGCGCAGCTGCCCGGCGGCGCGCTCGTGCGCCTGCCCCAGCTCGTCCAGCCGGGCGAGCAGCCCGCTCCGCTCGGCCCGCAGGGCCGCGGCGTCGGCACGCAGCATGCCGGAGGCGTCGGCCGCGGCGCGCGCGGCGTCGGCCAGTGTGACCCGCGCCCGCGCGCAGGCCAGCAGCCACGCCCCGAGCGCGCCGAGCCCCACGCCCATCGCGAGGCCCAGCAAGAGCAGGGGAACGACGTTCACGGGCCCCAGCGTGCACCCGTGGTCCGACAAATCCGGTGAGGCTCGCCGAACGGATGGTCGAACCCGCTCTGCCGACTCCTACGCCGCCTCGTGGTCCAGCAGCGCCCGCTTGACGCCCAGGCCCCAACGGAAGCCGCCGAGCGTGCCGTCGGTGCGCAGCACCCGGTGGCACGGGACGAACAGGGCGGTGGCATTCCGTGCGCACGCCGACGCCGCCGCGCGCACCGCCGCCGGACGGCCGGACTTCGCCGCGTACTCCGTGTAGGTCACCGGCGCCCCGGCGGGCACGGTACGCAGCACGTCCCACGCGTGCTCCAGGAACGCGCCCGAGTGCTGTCGCACCGGAACGTCGTCGATCGCCGACAGCTCGCCGCGGTGGTACGCGACGATCGCGTCGCCGACCCCGCCCAGGTCGCCCTGGTGCAGCTCGGTGGGCCGCAAGGTCGGGTGGATCAGCGGGAGCAGGTCGTCGAGCTCGGCCGTCCAGCCCGAGGCCAGCACGGCCCCGTCGGCGTCCACGACCGCGGTGAACGGCCCCATCGGGGTGTCGAAGGTGTTCCAGGTGCTCATGCTCTCCTCCAGAGGTGGCTCGCGGCGTAGGACCGCCACGGTCGCCAGGCCGCGGCGTGCGCGGTCAGGCCGGGGATGTCGGATGGGAGGCCGAGGGCCGCGGCGCCCCGGCGGACGCCGAGGTCCTCGGCCAGCAGTTCGTCGGGGTCGCCGAGCACCCGCATCGCGAGGTAGCCCGCTGTCCATGGGCCGACGCCGGGCAGCGCGACGAGTTCGGCGCGCAGGTCCGCGGGGTCGCGGCCGGGGTCGAGGACGAGCGAGCCGCCTGCGATCGCCGCCGCGACGCCCAGCACGCTCGCGGTGCGCCGCGCCGGACCGGTCAGCACCTCGGCGCCGCGCTCGGCGATCGCCGACGACGTGGGGAACAGCAGGTCGGCGCCCGCCACCGCGAGCGCGGGTGGGAGCCGTTCGCCCAGCGCCGCGGCCAGCCGGGACGCGGCCGTGCGCGCCGCGGCGACCGACACCTGCTGTCCCAGCAGCGTCCGGACCGCGGTCTCGGCGCCGTCGACCGTCCCGGGGAGCCGGATGCCCGGCACCTCCTTGACGGCGGTGGCGAGCGCCGGATCCGCGCCCAGCAGCTCGTCGACGGCGACCGGGTCGGCGTCGAGGTCCAGCAGGCGCCGCACCCTGGCGACGGCCGGGCCGAGGTCACGGGGGTCGGCCAGCCGCAGCGTCGCCGTGACGTGCGTGGCGGGCGGCCCCGACGCAGTAGTCCCGGGGGGTGGTTGGAGCGCGACCGTCGCCGGGCCGTGGGGGAGCCGGAGGGTCCGCGTGTAGCCGTCGGCGTCCAGCGTCTCCACGCCCGTGACCGCGCGTGCGGCGAAGAACGCCTCCAGCCCCTCGGCGTCGAACGGGGGACGGAACGGCAGGCGCAGCACGAGCGTCCCGGCGACCGTGGGCACCGCCCCCCGCCGCCGTCCCGCTTCGGTCCGCAGGGTCGACGGCGCCACGCCGTACACGGCGCGGACGGTGTCGTTGAACTGGCGGACGCTCGCGAAGCCCGCCGTGAACGCGACGTCCGCCATGCCCAGCGGGGTCGTCTCGATCAGGAGACGGGCGGTGTGCGCGCGGTGGGCGCGGGCGAGGGCCAGCGGGCCCGCGCCGAGCTCGGCGGTCAGGACCCGGTTGAGGTGGCGCTCGGAGTAGCCGAGCCGGGTCGCGAGCCCGGGCACCCCGTCGCGCTCGACGACCCCGTCGGCGATGAGCCGCATGGCGCGGGCGGCGAGGTCGGCGCGGACGTTCCAGTCCGGCGAGCCCGGCACCGCGTCGGGCAGGCAGCGGCGACAGGCGCGGTAGCCGCGCTGTTGGGCCGCGCCCGCCGTCGGGAGGAACTCGACGTTCGCGCGCTTGGGTGTGGTCGCCGGGCACGAGGGGCGGCAGTAGATCCCCGTGGTGCGCACGGCGGTGATGAAGTGGCCGTCGAACCGCGCGTCGCGGGAGGCGACGGCGCGGTAGCAGCGTTCCTGATCGAGCAGCACGGCAACGACTCTGCCACCGCTGACACCCGTGCACTGGCGGAAATCAGACGTGGACGCCGGGCTGTGTGCGGCTGTCCGTCAGCGGCCTGCTGAAGGGCTGATCAGACAGGCGCGCTCCCCGGACGTGGCGGTACGCCCGGGACTCCGGCCTGCGGCGGGACGCCAGGGAGCGGAGCGCCCGGCACGGCAGGCTGGGCGAGCGCGGCGGCCGATCCGGGGCTGCCGGGCACGGGGTGGGGCCTGCCGGGGGCCGCTGGCTTCGGACCCGCGGGCTGGGGGGTGTTCTTCCGGGGGGCGGGCGGCTTGGCGTTGCCCTGCCCGGAGCCGGAGGTCTGAGCGGCGACCTGCTTGGTCCCGGCCGACTTGGCGCCGCTCTGTCCCGAACCGGACGCCGTGGAGGCGCCCTGCCGAGAGCCGGTCGGCCCGGTCGATTTCGCGCCGCTCTGCCCGGAGCCTGCTGGTGGGGTGGCGTGCTGCTTGGGGCCGGTCGGCTTGGCGCCGCTCTGCCCGGAGCCTGCTGGTGGGGTGGCGTGCTGCTTGGGGCCGGTCGGCTTGGCGCCGCTCTGCCCGGAGCCTGCTGGTGGGGTGGCGTGCTGCTGGGGCCCGGTCGATTTGGCGCCGCTCTGCCCGGTGCCTGTTGGTGGGGTGGCGTGCTGCTGGGGCCCGGTCGATTTGGCGCCGCTCTGCCCGGTGCCTGTTGGTGGGGTGGCGTGCTGCTGGGGCCCGGTCGATTTGGCGCCGCTCTGCCCGGTGCCTGTTGGTGGGGTGGCGTGCTGCTGGGGCCCGGTCGATTTCGCGCCGCCCTGCCCGGAGCCTGCCGGTGGGGTGGCGTTCTGCCCGGAGCCGGCCTGGCCGGGCCCGCTCGTCCCGGAACCGACCGGCTTTGCGGGGATCGGTTGCGGATCGCTCGGCCCAGGACCGTTCGGCGTGGGTTTGACCGGCTTGGTGCCGCCCTGCCCGGTGCCGCCCGCTCCTGAGCTGCCCGGCGCTGTGGGTCCCTGTCCGGGGCTGGAATGGTTGGCGCCGCCCTCCCCGGTGCCGCTCTGGCCGGTGCCGCTCTGGCCGGTGCTGTCTTGCCCGGTGGATCCCTGGCCGGGGCTCGTGTGACTCGGATCGCTCGGCGCGGGGTCGCCTGGGCGAGCTCCGCCTGGTGTGGGCGGGCGCGGCGTCGGCCCGGTCGGACCTTGGCTGCCGGGGGCGGGGTCGCGGGGCTTCGGGTTGCCGGGTGCGCTGCCGCCGGATGCGGGATTGCCGTGTCCGGGGTCGGCGGACCCGGGATCACGGGCTGCCGGGGGGCCGTCGGGGCCAGTGCCGGATCCCGAACTGCTTTCCGCGGAACCGCCTGATGCGGGAACGTCGGGGGCCGCGACGTCCGGCTGTCCCACGCTCGGCCCGGCGACGATGGGCCCCGAACCGACGGATATCGGGTCGCCGGGTATGGGCTGGGCGGGTGCGGGGCCAGCGGGTTGGGGCTGGGCGCCCGCAGGGTCTGGGGGTGCGGGCTGGGCGGGCGCAGGGTCCGGGGGTGCGGGCTGGGCGGGCGCAGGGTCCGCGGGTGCGGGTTTGGCAGCAGCGGGGACGGCTGGCGCGACCGCTGCCTGCGCGGGACCGGACCCGGTCACGGCCGAGCGGTCTGGCTGGGAACCCGCGTTCGCCGGATCGCCGGTCTTCCGATGGTGGACCACGGCATTCGGCACTCGCAGCGAAGCCTCAGCCTGCGCCGCCTGGGTCACATGCCGCTCGGACCGGCTTGCGTTCCCCGATGACGTGCTCTGGTCTCCTGAGGCTGCTGGCTGCTGATCGTCACCGTTTCCGGCATCCGAACCGGACCCCGACGGGCTGGACTGCTGGGCGTTCTGCCCGGCACCCACCGCAGCGCCGGAGGACTGCCCGGTGCCTTGCGCCAAGGCCCGCTGGTCGGGCGCGTTCGGCACCGCCTGCCGCGGCTCGGCGGCGGGCACGAGCAGGACCAGCGACGGCGCGGGAGCCGACGCGGACCGAGCCGACGGCGTCGCGGACAGATACGCCGTGGTCAGGCTGCTCGCCGCAAGGACGGCAGCGACACACACTCCTGGTGCAAATCGTAGGCTCGGGGGCACAGGATCCTCCCCGTCGATCGCAGGCCCGATCACCCGATTGACTGACGACCCTCCGACCGTAACCCATCGGAGCCGACAAAGACCCCATCAATTGTCAGCCACCTCAGACCACGCGACTACGCTGGCACAGCGTGTCACTCACCCTCGGGATCGTCGGGCTGCCCAACGTCGGCAAGTCGACCCTCTTCAACGCGCTCACCAAGCAACGACGTGCTCGCCGCCAACTACCCGTTCGCGACGATCGAGCCGAACGTCGGCGTCGTCCCGCTGCCCGACCCGCGCCTCGACGTGCTCGCGCGCGATGTTCGCCTCCGACCGGATCGTGCCCGCCACGGTGTCGTTCGTCGACATCGCGGGCATCGTCAAGGGCGCGTCCGAGGGTGAGGGGCTGGGCAACAAGTTCCTCGCCAACATCCGCGAGGCCGACGCGATCTGCCAGGTCGTGCGCGTGCTTCGACGACCCCGACGTCGTGCACGTCGACGGCCGCAGTCGACCCGGGCGAGGACATCTCCGTCATCGAGACCGAGCTGATCCTCGCCGACCTCCAGACGCTGGAGAAGGCCGTCCCGCGCCTGGAGAAGGAGGCGCGCACGCACAAGGACCGACGCCCGGCGTTCGAGGCGGCGCAGGCGGCGGCGACGGTCCTCGACGAGGGCCGCACGCTGTTCTCGGCGGGGGTGGACCGGGCGCGCGTTGCGAGAGCTGTCGCTGCTGACGACGAAGCCGTTCCTGTACGTCTTCAACGCCGACGAGGCCGTCCTCACCGACGAGGCGCGGCGCAAGGAGCTGACCGAGCTCGGTCGGCGCCCGCGCAGGCGGTGTTCCTCGACGCGAAGGTCGAGGCGGAGCTCCTCGAGCTCGACGAGGAGTCCGCGGCCGAGCTGCTGGAGTCGATCGGGCCAGGACGAGCCGGGCCTGCGGGCGCTCGCCCGCGCGGGCTTCACCACCCTCGGCCTGCAGACCTACCTGACGGCCGGGCCGAAGGAGGCCCGCGCGTGGACGATCCACCAGGGCGACACCGCCCCCCAGGCCGCCGGCGTGATCCACACCGACTTCGAGCGTGGGTTCATCAAGGCCGAGATCGTGTCCTACGACGACCTCGTCGCGGCAGGCTCCATGGCGGCGGCCAAGGCGGCGGGCAAGGTGCGGATGGAGGGCAAGGACTACGTCATGGCCGACGGCGACGTCGTCGAGTTCCGCTTCAACG
>CAVYOT010000020.1:0-486468 GCA_963770115.1 uncultured Actinomycetota bacterium | reverse complement strand
GCATCAACGACGGCAGCAGCACGGTGCCGTGCGTCCGCGCGTACGCGCCCTGGTTGAACCACGCGGTGGCGCGGAACGCGATCAACCGTCCGTCGTCCGTCGCTGCGTACTCGACGTCCCACTGTTGTTCGCGCGAGTGGTTGAGCGCG
This sequence comes from uncultured Actinomycetota bacterium, assembly GCA_963770115.1. Classification (GTDB taxonomy): domain Bacteria; phylum Actinomycetota; class Actinomycetes; order Mycobacteriales; family Pseudonocardiaceae; genus Pseudonocardia. The sequence continues at coordinate 486,319 of CAVYOT010000020.1, read as the reverse complement.
ACGAGGTTCTCGCGACGATCCTCGACCCACTTCACCGGCCGTCCGAGCTCGATTGCCAGCCACGGGATCAGGTAGTCCTCGGGGTAGAACTCGCCTCGGGCGCCGAAGCCCCCGCCGACGTCGCCCTCGATGCAGCGGATCGACTCCGGCGCCACGTCGAGCAGCGTCGCCAGGATCCGGCGGTTGAAGTGCTTGACCTTGGCTGCGCCCCAGACGGTCAGCGCGGCGCCGCCGGCGTCGTACTCGGCGATCAGGCAGCGCGGCTCGAGCGGTACGGCCCCGTGGCGCTGGACGCTGAATTGCCTGCGTAGGACCACGGCCGCTCGCTCGAACAGCCGATCGATGTTCTTGCCGTGACTGATCTGCACACGGTCGACCGCGTTGGTGCCGATCGCCGGGTGGATCGGCGGCGATGATTCGTCGGCCGCGAGGCGCGGGTCGAGCACCACCTCGAGCGGCTCGATCTCGACGATCACGTCATCGGCCGCATCCTCGGCGAGATACGGGTCCTCCGCGACGACGACCGCGACCGGATCGCCGACATATCGCACCGCTTCCCGCGCGAGCGGTGGCTGCAGGACCTTGTTCGCGTGCTCGGTGGCGAACAGCCGGATCGGAATCCGGACGTCGGGGAGATCGGCGGCCGTGAAGACCGCCACCACCCCGGGCCGCGCGGCGGCCGTCTCGACGTCGATCGCGCGAATCCGCCCGTGTCCCACCTGGCTGCGCACGAGCCGCGCGTGTAGCTGGCCGGGACGGTCGAAATCGGCACCGTACCGGCCGCCGCCCGTCAGCAATCGCAGATCCTCCACACGGGGGATCGACCGGCCAACGTAGGCTTCGATCGTCGCAGTCATCGCTCGGCTTCGCCGCGATCGTACGTGCGCCCCGGCGACCCTGTCATCGGGAGAATCCCTCGCCGCGTCGGGATTACCCGCGGTGGGAACGCTGCTTGAAGACGTGTGGCTTGGTGTTGTCCTCGGGCCAGAAACGGGCGTCCCATTCGCGCGACAGAGCTACGAACTTCGGCGCCTCGCGCTGCATCGCGCGCAGCACCTCCTGCTCGTCCATCGTCTTGACCTCACCGGCCCTGACCACGACCCGGCCGTCGACCAGCACGGTGTGGACGATGCTGCCGGTGGCCGAGTAGACGAGGTTCGAGATCAGGTTGTCCTCGTGCCACGGGACCATCTCCGGGCGCATCAGGTCGAGCAGGATGATGTCCGCCTTCTTGCCGACCTCGAGCGTGCCGATCTCGCTGTCCATCAGCATCGCCCTGGCAGACCCGATCGTCGCGAGCTCCAGGGCCTGAAACGGCGAGATCAGCGTCCAGTCCAGCCGCGCCTCCTTGTGGCCGGTGGCCGCCAGGTGCACCTCGCGGAACATGTCGAGAAAGCACGCCGCCGCGGGCCCGTCGGTGCCGAGTCCGACCGTCGCGCCGTCGTTGATCAGCTCGGGGAAGTGGCCGTGCGAAAACGCGCCGTATGCGCCCTTCATGCTCGCGCTCGGACAGTGGATCGCCGAGGCACCGGATTGCTTGACGAGCTCGACCTCGCGCTCGCTCAGCCAGGCCATGTGCGTGCCCGCGAAGCGGTGATTGAGGATCCCGAGCGCGTCGAAGCGCTCGATCGGCGCGGGTGCCGTGCTGCAGGTCGTGGGCCTCGATGTCCTCGCGGTCGACGTTCGAGTGCGTGACGATCCCGACGTCGTAGCGCTCGGCCAGCTCCATCGAGCCGACGCACAGCTGCGTCCGAGGCGGACGTGACCTGGATCGGGCACGGCCAGGCCCGCACTCTGCCGCCCGCGGCGCGGTCGTAGCGGCTGATGAACTCCTCCGCGTGCTCGAGGTTCTCGCGCGTCGAGCTTGTCGGAGCGAGTCAGGTACTCCGCCAGGTCGTCGTTGACGTCGGCCATCGCGCGCGCGAGCACCGCCCGGATCCCCGCCGTCTCGACCCCGCGTACCGCCGGCTCCTCGAGCTCCTGGTAGGTGCCGCAGTCCAGAAACGACGTCGTCCCGGTCTTGAGCATCTCGAGGCGTCGTGAACTGCGTGCCGAGGTAGTAGTTGTCCGGGTTGAGCCCGCGTGAGGTGAGGTAGAACTTCTTCTGGATCCAGGGCGTGAACGAGAGGTCGTTGACCAGACCCCGCGCGAATGCCCCGAACAGGTGCATGTGCGTGTTGACGAGCCCTGGCATCACGAGCTGCTCGCGGGCGCTGATCGTCTCGCGAGCGGCGTAGCGGCGCGCAGCTCCGTGGTGTCGCCGACGGCGACGATCCGCGAGGCGTCGACCGCGACGGCGCCGTCCCAGATCAGCTCATCGCGCCGGGGTCATCGGCAGCACGATCCCGCCTTCAATCAGGAGATCGACTTCCTGCGGCGCGAGCTTCGTTTACGACTTGGGGGCTCATAGCACCGTCCCGGCGACCGCGAGGCCGTACACGTCGGAGCGACGATCCTCGCGGGGGTTGATCAGGGGCTCTCGTTGGTGGGCGCGCGTACCCCGTCGAGATCGACGGTCGCCAAGGCGAGCTGCGCGCGGTCGCCCGGGAGCGGCCCGAGCAGGACCGCCCCGTACGGATCGCAGACCACCGACGAGCCGAGGAAGTGCTCGCCGTGAGCGGCGCCGGCCTGCGAGGCGCAGGCGATGAACACCTGGTCTAGGTTCGCCTGCAGCGCGGCCCCGCGGGCCTGCGGGCAGAAGCCGGCGTCGTCCCATTGCTGCTTGTCGAATCCGGGCAGCCACGCGGTCGGGACGCAGATCAGCTCGGCCCCGCTGAGGGCGAGAATCCTGGCCGTCTCGACGAACCGCAGGTCGTAACAGATGCACAGGCCGAGGACGCCGAGCTCGGACGCCGCGACCGGAAGGCCGAGGTCACCGGGCGTGAAGATGTCCTTCTCGGCGGCGAACAGGTGGAGCTTGCGGTAATGAAGGACGAGCCCGTGCGGCCCGAACAGGACCGCGCTGTTGTACAGGTGCTCGCCGTCGCGCTCACAGAAGCCCCCGGCGAGGTAGCCGCCGGCCTCTGCGGCGAGCTTGCGCCACGCGCTCGTCACCGGCCCGTTCAGCGGCTCCGCCCCTTCGCCCAGAAACTCCGCATCGAGCAGGTACCCGGGAGCGATCAGCTCGGGGAGCACGACGAGCCCTGCGCCACGACCGAACAGCTCGCCGGCGGCCTCGACGCTGAGCTCGAGGCTCGTCTTGCCCCCGCCGTCACCGACGGCGCCTGCGGTGATCTGGGCGATCCCGATCGACAGCTCACGTCCCATCACGACGCCTCCTTGGGTCGCTCCGTTGCAGGCTCGTCGTCCCCCAGCACGCCGGCGGCGCGCAGCCCGGCCAGGTCGGCCGGGCAGGGACCGCCGACGCTCTCGATCGCGACCCCGCGGTCGGCCATGACCTGATGCTCGACGCCGACGGGTACGTGCACAACCTGGCCGGTGCCAAAGCGATGGCGGCTGCCATGCGTGTGGTCCTCGATCGTCCCCTCGCCGGCGAGGATCACGATCGTGTCTTCGGAGACCGGATGGCGGTGCGGTACGTTCGCCTCGTCGGCCTCCATCACGACGTAGTTCATGTTGGCGGCAATCGCCCCGACCCCGGGCCACACGACGAGCCGGGCATCCCTTGCGATCATCGGCAGAAAGACGGTCGCATCGTCGCGGTGATAGACGCGGATTGCCATCGTCAGCTCAGGTGCTCATACAGGGCTGGATCAGGCGGCGCGGGTCCGCCGACGAGCGACATGCCATCCGGGCCCGCGCGGAATGCGTATGAGCTGCCGACCTCGACGTGAACCATCGAGCCCTCGCGCAGCGGCTGACCGTCCTGCGTGTCGGGATCGAGCACCGCGCCCGAACCGGCCGTCACGCAGTAGACGGCCTCGCTCCGATGGCTCAGCGGCACGGTGCCGGCATCGGCGTCGAGCTCGATCATGTGAATCGAGCGCAGCTGCGCCCCCATCCCGGGCCAGATCACCGCGGTCGCGGTGCCGCCCCCCTGCACGATCGCTAGCGAGGGCCCGCCGCTGGCATCGACGATCCGGATCCGGTCGTCGCCCCCGTTCACCGGACAGGGTCCGTTCCGACGACCGTGTACGCATCGCTCGCTCCGCGTCGCGGGACGACGATCGCGATGATCGTGGCGCCCTCGCCGCCGGCGGTGATGCTGTGTTCGATCTCGGGCGGCGCGATCGTCCAGTCGCCGCGGCACAGCGACTCGGTGTGCTCGCCGATCGTCATTTCGATCTCGCCGCTCTGCACGAGCGTAACCTGCTCCTGCGGGTGGCGATGGCGCGGGAACTGAGCGCCGGGCGCAAAGCTGTAGCTCACGATCGTCGCCTGCGCCGAGCTCGAAGCTGCGGCGAGTCACGCCGTCGTAGACGTGGTCCGGCTCCAGCGCGTCGAAGCTGCCGTGCTCCATCAGTCCTCGATGAACGCCACGACCCGGCACGGAGACGCCTCGCCGCCTTCGATCGGGATCGGGAACGCTCCGATCAGGCACCGCTTGCCGAGCGCGGCATCGATGTCGCCACCCATGTTCTCGACGTGCAGGATCCCGCGCGGGAAAGGCACCTTGTGCATCACGAAGATGTCGTCCTCGGGGAAGCGCTCGTCGAGCTTGACGCCGGTCTCGCTTTCGAACCGCCGCGCGGCGTCTGGGCGCTTGAACCGGATCGACGTGTTCATCGGATGGTCGGCCGAACCGGTGTCGAATCCGGTCCACGCGAGCTCCATCTCGACGAGCCACTCCGCGAACTCGCGGTCACCGCCGGGGTGACGGAGGAAGTAGCGCTCCTCGTCCTCATCGGCACCGCCGTTGAAGTAACGGTGATAGCCGGTGTGGTAGATCAGGATGTCGCCCTTTCGCACCTCGGCGCGGTCGGTGATGTGCTTGGGCTTGATCACCGTCCAGTCCTCCATCTCATCGGAGATGTCGACGATCACGCCTTCGCGACACAGCTGGTCGATCCCGACCGAGGCGATGTCGGCGCCGCCCGAGACGATGTGCATCTGGCCGTCGAAGTGCGTGCCGGAGTGCAGCGGCAGCTCGAGCCACTGGGAAACGATCCCGTTCGTCGCATGACGCTGGAAGTACGACAGCTTCGGCGACGGATACCCAACCCAACCCGGTGTGTGGATGGAGAACCTGTGCGTCAGGTCGACGATCTTCATGCCTAGCCTTTCCTGTGGGTTTCCCAGCGACGCCGTCCGCGCCGCCGTGCAAGCTCGAGGACCCTCGCGGGAGTCAGTGGCAGCCCCTTGACCTCGACTCCGAACGCGTCCGAGACCGCATTGGCGATCGCCGCCCCGGCCGCGGCCGTGCCTCCCTCGCCGGCCCCCTTCGCGCCCAGCGGCGTCAGCGGAGTCGGGGCGTCCTCGGTGATCAGCACGTCGACTCGGGGGACCTCGCGAGCGGTCGGCAGCAGGTAATCCATGAATGACCCGCTCAGTAACTGGCCGCGGTCGTCGTAGGCGAACTCCTCGAGCAGCGCGCCCCCCAAGCCCTGGGCGAGCCCACCGACCATCTGGCCCTCGATCAACTGCGGGTTGATCCCGGTGCCGACGTCGTAGGCGATCGCGTAGCGATCGATCTCGATCCCTCCGGTCTCGACGTCGACCTCGAGTCCGACCAGATGCAGACCGTAGGGGAAGCTCATGTCCTCGCAGTCGAACACCGACTCCTCCTCGACCAGCGACTCGGCGCCGCCGAGCAGCTTCGCGAGCGATACGCGCGCCGCCGGAGATCCGACGACCGCGACCGAGTCGCCCTCGAACGCGAGGTCTTGAGCGTTGGCTTCGAGCTCCTCCGCGGCGAGCTCCATGATCCGGTCGCGGACCGCGTCGGCTGCCTGCATCACCGCTGCTCCGCCGAGACTCGTGGCGCGGCTCCCGAACGCACCCATCCCAATCGGAACCTCATCGGTGTCGCCGTGACCGATTTCAACCGCGTCGAACGGCATCCCGAGTGCGTCGGCGCAGATCTGGGCGAGCACCGTCTCGACGCCCTGCCCAACCGACGCCGAGCCGACCAGCACGCGCGCCTGGCCGTCGGCGGAAACGCAGACGCGCGCGTACTCCCAGCGCGCGATCCCGCTCTTCTCGACGAACAGCGCGGCGCCGATGCCTCGTTTGCGGCCGCGCCGTGGGCGGCCTCGACGCCAGCGCCGCATGGCGTCGTAATCGAAGTGTTTCAGCGCCTTGGTCACGAGCAGGTCGTAGTCGCCGCTGTCGAGCACCACCGGGTGACCGTCGGCCTCGGTGCCAAGCGGATACGGCATCTCCTCGACGCCGATCAGGTTGCGCCGCCGCAGCTCGAGTGGGTCGATGCCGAGCCGGTGCGCGGCGATGTCGAGGATCCGCTCGCGGACGAAGTTCGCCTCGTAGCGGCCCGGCGATCGATAGGTCCCGGCCGGCGTCTTGTTGGTGAGCACCTGCCGCGCCGTGCAGCTGTAGGCCTGCCACCGGTACGGGCCGGGCAGCAGCGCCGCTGTGAGGCTCGGGACGACGCTTCCGTGGGTGCGAACGTAGGCGCCGGTGTTGAGGAGGAACGCGTCGCGGAGCGCCAGCACCGTCCCGTCTGCGCGCAGCGCGACTGCGATGTCGTGTACCTGCTCGCGCGAATGGTTCAGCGCCTGCAGGTTCTCGGCCCGATCCTCGGTCCAGGCGACCGGTCGCCCGAGCCGGATCGCGCACAGGGGGATCAGGAAGTCCTCGGGATAGAACTCGCCGCGGCCGCCAAAGCCGCCGCCGACGTCGAGCTCTACGAACCTGATTCGCTCCTCCTCCCAGCCGATCAGCTGACTGAGGATCCGGCGGTTGGTGTGGACCACCTTGGCCGCCCCCCAGAGGGTCAACCGGCCGTCCTCGTGGTCGACCTCAGCGCACAGCCCCCGGGGCTCGAGCGGTACCGCGCCGTGGCGCTGGCAGCAAAGCCGCTCTTGCCACGACAAGATCCGCCGCGTCAAACGCGGCGTCGACGTCTCCGCTCTCGGTCGACCATTCCGCCGCGATGTTCGACCCGTTGTGTGGATGCAGCAGCGGTCCGCCGGGGTCTGCCGCGAGCGACGGATCGAGCACCGGTTCGAGCGCCTCGTAGCGGACGTCGATCAGCTCGAGCGCGTCCTCGCACGTGTAACCCGAATCGGCGACGACGACTGCCACGGGCTCGCCGACGTACCGAACGATGTCTGCCGCGAGCACCGGCTGCAGCAGGCGGTCCATGCCCGGTCGCGGGTACATGCGCATTGGGATCGGCGGCGTCCCGGGCGGCAGCTGCGAGGCGGTCAGGACTTCGACGACGCCTGGATGCGCGCGGGCACGCTCGGCGTCGAGCGAGCGGATCCTGGCATGCGCGTGCGGGCTGCGCAGGATTCGCGCACGCAGCGCGCCACGCCGGTTGAGGTCGTCGACGAACACGCTGCGCCCCGTCAGCAGCCGCCTGTCCTCCTTGCGCCCGAGCGAACGGCCCACGGCGACGCGACCGGGACGTCGTCGCGCCGTCGGCGCGGCTCGTTCGTCTTCGCGCACCGAGATCAGGGCGTCACCGCGTCAACCGTTACCGAGCGCCCCGGCGCCTGCGGAGCACGACGACCGTGATCAGTGCGCCGGCTGCGGCCGCCGCCGCGAGCTTCGCGGCCTTCGGTTTGCCGGCCTGGGCCTCGGGCGACGCCGGCGTCGTCTGCGCCGCGACGAACGCGTGGACCTCGCTCGGTGCGGAAGACCTCTCGGCGGGCTCAGTCAAAGCGGGAGACTCGAGCGCGCGCTGTTTCAGGGCATCCCCAAGTCCTGCCAGCACACGCCGTGTCCGGTCCTCAAACTCCGTCGCGGGCGGATGACCGGTCGAGCTGACCTCGGCGCTCAGCACGACTCGGGTCGTCGCTGCGTCGGCCTGGGCGACGCGGCTTCGCAGCGTCGCCGACCCGATCCCGGCACCGTCGTGCTCGCGCCCCCGCAGCCCGACGGTGCAGACATGCTCGTCGTCATCGCGGTCGATACCGAAGACCGTCGCCTCACACGAGACGCCGCGGTCCGGATCGAGCTCGATGCGCCCGGTTTGCACGCCATCGATTGGGCGCAGCCGCGCTCCCGGAAGGCAGGCGGCAACGGCGTCGGCTCCCGCGAGCGCGTTCCACGCCCGGTCCATGGGCACGGCAACCGTGAACTCGTGCTCGACTCTCATCCCATCCCTCGCAATTTGTCTATCGTAATACATTAGGGACGCCTTCAACCAGGCGCACGGCCGCCTTGCGGACGCTCTCGGGCGTCAGCGGCAGCTCGTTGATTTCGACGCCGAGGGCGTCGGAGACGGCGTTCGCGATCGCGGCACCGGGCGCCAGCGTCCCTCCCTCGCCGACACCCTTGGCCCCATTCGGTGAGCCGGGCGCGGGGATCTCGAGATGCTCGAGCTCGAGGTTGATCAGCTCGGTCGCCGTCGGCACGAGATAGTCCATCAGCGACGCGTTCACCAACTGGCCCTGGTCGTCGTAGACGATCGATTCATACAGAGCGCCACCGATCCCTTGCGCGACCGCGCCGTGCGCCTGCCCCTCGACCACCAGCGCATTGATGATCCGGCCGCAGTCCTCCGCGACGACGTAGCGAAGGATCTCGACCCCGCCCGTCAACGGATCGACTTCGACCACGCACGCGTGCGTGGCATACGGGTAGGTGGTCGAGGTCGGGTCAAACGCGCCTTGCACCTGGTAGCGATCGGGATCCGCGGCCGCCAGCTCCCCGAACCCGAGCTGCCGGCTCGGTGAGCCCTTCACCCCGATGTTGCCCGAGCGCAGCTCGAGGTCACCGGCCGAGGCCTCGAGCCGTTGGGCCGCATCCTCGGACAGGCGCCGGATCAGCTCCTCCGCGCCGGCCTTGATCGCGCCACCACCGGTCACCGCGGATCTGCTCGCGAACGTCCCGGTTCCCTCCCCGGCGCCGGCCGCGGTGTCGGGTTGAAGCACGCTGACCGAGCTGGGGTCGACTCCGAGTGCTTCGGCCGTCAGCTGCGCGAACGTAGTCGCGAGTCCCTGGCCCATCGACGGGAGCGTCGTCGTGACGGTGATCCGCCCGTGCTCGTCGAGCCCCAGCCACGCGCGGTCGACCCCCGGAATCCCGATCATCCCGCGACCGTGGAACACGGCCGAGCCCATCGCCGAGTACTCCACGTAGGACGCGATCCCGAGGCCGAGGACGCGCCCCTGCTCGCGAGCCCTGCTGCGCTCGGCCGCAAATCCGTGATAGCCGATCGCCTCGAGCGCGCGCTCGAGCGCCCGCGCGTAGTCGCCGCTGTCGTACTGCTGGTGGGAGACCGTCGTGTAGGGGAGCTCGTCGGCGTCGATCAGATTGCGCCGCCTGATCTCGGCCCGGTCGATGCGCAGCTCGCCGGCGAGCACATCCATAAGCCGCTCGTGGACGAACGACGCGACCGGCAGGCCGACGCCCCGGTAGGCGCCTTCGGGGCACTTGTTCGTAGCCACCGCGCGGCTCCGGGCGCGGTAGTTCTGCAACCGGTAGGGGCCGGGGATCATCGCCGGCGTCCCGAGTGCCTCCAGGATCGGGCCATGCGGGTAGACGCCATAGGCGCCGACATCGCAGATCACGTCGACGTCGAGCGCCAGCAACCGCCCGTCGCCGTCGGCCGCCAAGCGGGCGGTCACGAACTGATCGCGCGCGTGGCTCGACGCCAGCAGGTTCTCGCTGCGGTCCTCGATCCACTTCACCGGGCGGCCGAGCTCCAGCGCGAGCCACGCCACCACGATCTCCTCCGGGTAGGCGTGGGCCTTCTGTCCGAAGCCGCCGCCGACCGACGGAACCGTCACGCGGACGTCCTCGCGAGGCAGGCCGAGCAACTCCGCCACGACGCGCGCGAGCACGTGCGGGACTTGGGTCGAGCTCCAGATCCGCACGCCCTCCCCGTCGGGCGCCGCGAGCGCGCCCCGCGGCTCGATCGGGGTCGCGTTGTAACGCGGGTTGCGGAAGCTGCGCTCGATCACGACCTCGGCACGGTCGAATGCCTCGGTGACGTCGCCCGCCTCGCTGGGATTGTCGAACAGCACGTTGTCGCCGTTCTCGTGCAGCGCCCGCGCACCGTCGCTGCGAGGATCCGCTGCAACCGAGAGCGGCCTGAGCTTGCACTCGATCGCGTTCGCGGCATCCTCGGCCAGATACGGCGATTGTGCGGCGACGACCGCGATCGCCTCGCCGACGAAGCGCACGACATCGCGTGCGAGCAGCGGCCTCGGCGGGCTGAACGCGAGCGGGTTCGACATCGGCGGGTGCAGGGGAGGTAGGTCCACGTCGGAGGCTCCAAACGCGCCGTACACGCCGGGCTTTGCACGCGCCGCTTCGAGCGCGAGGGACGCGATCTCGGCGTGTGCCGCCGGACTGCGAAGGAAGCGCACGTGCGCGGTTCCCGGTGGTTGCAGGTCGTCGACGAACGTCGCCGTGCCCGTCAGCAACGGACGGTCCTCAACCCTCAGCACGGCTCATCCAACCTCGATCTCGACATCTCGCCCTGACCACCAAAGGTATGATGTTGGACATAGTGCACGCCAGGTGGCCTAGGAGCAAGTCATGAAGCTGACGAACGAGTTCACGGTCGCGGTGCCGCTCGAGCAGGTCTGGGAAACGCTGCTCGACATCGAGCGCGTGGCTGGATTCCTGCCGGGCGCGAAGATCGAACCTTCGTCTGAGGATGGTGTCTACCACGGAACGATGAAGGTCAAGGTCGGCCCGATGGTGGTCAACTACAAGGGCACCGCCCGCCTGGCCCACACCGACCCGACCGAGCACGTGGCGGACATCGCCGTCGAGGCGACGGACACAAAGGGCCAGGGGACCGCGTCGGCGACGATCCGCAACCGGGTTGTCGAACACGACGGCGGGGCGCGTGTGATCGCCGAGACCGACCTCAGCATCACGGGCCGTCAGGCCCAGTTCGGCCGCGGAATCATGCAGGACGTCGCCGGGCGGATGCTCGATGACTTCGCCAAGCGCTTCGAGGCCTACCTGCTCGAGGAGCCGGAGACCGAGGACGCGGCCGAAAACGGTGCCGGCCCCGGCCCGGCCGCCGCCGCGAGCGCGCAGCCCGCCGACGCCGACGCCGATGACGCGCTCGACATGGGCTCGGTCCTGTTCCGCACGCCGGCCGTCCGCCGGGCCGCAATTGCGGTCCTGATCGGTCTTGCGATCGCGCTGCTGCTCGCACGCCGCGCCCGTTCCTAGTGATCGGTGCTCCCGTCCGGCGGCGGGAGGACAGGCCGCTGCTGACGGGCAGGGGCGGCTTCCTGGACGACCTCGCACCGGCGGGCACGCTCGAGCTCGCGTTCACACGGAGCACCCACGCCCATGCCGAGCTGCACGACGTTGACGCCACCGAGGCCGCCCGGCTGCCCGGCGTGTCGCTCGCGTTCACCGCCGCCGATCTTCGCGTGGCGCCGCTCGTGCCCGACCTGACGCGTCCCGGCGCGCAGCGGATCGAGCGCCCGATCCTCGCCGCTGACCGCGCGCGGTTCGTGGGCGAACCCCTGGCGGCGGTTGTCGCATCGAACCGGTATCGCGCCGAGGATGGCGCCGAGCGCGTCGCGGTCCGTTACCGGCCCCTGGCCGCCGTGATGTCGGTCGAGGATGCGCTGCGCTCGGACCTGCCACCGCTGCACGACGGTTCGAGCACCGCGAACGTGATCTTCGCCGAGACCTACGACTATGGCGATGTCGATGCGGGCTTCGAAGCCGCGACCGCCGTCGTACAGCGAACGTTTCGCAACCCGCGCTACAGCGCGACCCCGATCGAACCCCGCGGCGTGCTCGCCGTCCCGCACGACGGAGGACTCGTGGTGTGGTCCTCGACCCAGATTCCGCACATCGTGCAGGAGGCGCTGGCGGCACTGCTCGACGTCGAGCGCGTGTCGGTGCGCTGCCCGGACATCGGCGGCGGGTTCGGCCAGAAGGCGCACGTGTTCCCGGAGGAGGTCGCGGTCGCGTGGGCGGCGCTGGCGCTCGGCCGTCCCGTCAAGTGGGCCGAGGACCGGCTCGAGAACTTCGTCAGCGCGACCCACGCGCGTGAACAGCTTGTCCACGTACGCGCCGGCGCAGATGCGAGCGGGCGGCTGCTCGCCCTCGAGGCAGAGGTCTACAGCGATGTGGGCGCGTACGGGATCTACCCGTGGGGTCAGGTACTCGAGGCGCTCGGCACGCCGATGATCATGCCGGGCCCGTACGTGGTTCCCGCCTACCGCTACCGCACCCACTCGGTCGCCACCAACAAGCCGCCGCAGGGCGCCTATCGCGGGGTCGGGCTGCCGGTCGCGGCGCTCGCGCACGAGCGTCTGATGGACATGCTCGCCGGCGAGCTCGGGATCGATCGCGCCGAGATCAGGCGGGTCAATTACATCCCGCCCGAGCGCTTCCCGTTCAAGACCGCAACCGGCCTGCGGTACGACAGCGGGCGCTATCAGCGCGCGCTCGACCTCGCGCTCGAGCGGATCGGCTACGACGAGTTCACGGCCGAGCAGCGGCGGGCATCGCAACAGGGACGCACGATCGGGCTCGGCTTCGCCTCCTACGTGGAATGGACCGGGACCAACTCCGAGACCTATAGGCAGCGCGGGATGCGCACCGTGCGCGGCTACGACGCCGGCCGCGTAGCGCTCAATCCCGACGGGACGTTCTCGGTCTGGACGAGTTGCCCGGCGCTCGGTCAGGGGGTTCAGACGACGTTCGCGCAGATCGTCGCCGAGCACCTGGGCGTGCCGCTCGCGTCGGTCCGGACCGAGCTGACCGACACCGAGCAGGCGCCCGCCGGCAGTGGCAGCTTCGCCAGCCGCAGCGCGATCAGCGCCGGAGGAGCCCTGATCTCGGTCTCACGCCAGCTCCGCGAGCGACTGCTCGCGCTCGCCGCTGAGAGCCTCGAGGCGCGACCGGATGACATCGTGATCGAGGGCGATCGAGCGTTCGTGCGGGGATCGCCGCGCGCCGGGATCCAGCTCGCCGAACTTGCCGACCGCGCCATGCCGGGGCAGTTCGATCTCGCCGAGCCCTACGACCCCGAGCAGACCGCTTACCCGTACGCTACGCACGCATGCGTCGTCGAAATCGATCCGGTGACCGGCGAGGTCACGATCCTGCGATACGTCGTGGTCGAGGATTGCGGCCCGGAGATCAACCCGATCGTCGTCGAGGGCCAGGTTCACGGAGCCACCGCGCAGGGGATCGGCGGGACCTTGTTTGAAACGCTGCGCTACGGCCCCGACGGGCAGCCGCTGACGGCGAGCTTCATGGACTACCTGGTCCCCGGCGCGTGCGAGCTACCGACGCTGGTGGTCGAGCATCTCGAGACCCCCGCGCCGGACCTACGCGCGGGCCACAAGGGGGTCGGCGAGGGCGGCACGCTCGCGCCGGGCCCGGCGCTCGCCAACGCGGTCTCAAACGCGCTCGGAACCGACGTCGACCAGCTCCCGATCACGCCCGAGCTGACGCTGCAGGCGAGCGCGTCAACCCAGCCGGCGATCCGCAGCCGCGCACCGATGAGCCCCACGCTGCTCGGCGCCGACGCGCAGACGCTGGCCGAGACCAGGGCCTTCAACGCCCGGCTCGAGCAGGCGCTCGCCGCCGAGGAACCGCTCAGCAGCGCCGGGATACCGGAGGCGCGACGCCGCCGGCGCGAGGGCAGTCCGACGGGGTTTCCGCCCCCGGCCGTGTTCCTCGACCAGGCCCGGGAACTCGACGTCCCGAGCCGTGCGGGCACGACCCGCGTGAGGATCCTGGCCCCGGAGCGCGAGCCGACCGGCATCTACCTGCACCTGCACGGCGGCGGCTGGATGCTCGGAGCCGCCGATCTGCAGGACACGGTGCTGTTCGAACTCGCCCAGGAGACCGGCCTGTGCGCGGTCAGCGTCGAGTACCGGCTCGCGCCGGAGGATCCGTTTCCGGCCTGCGCCGATGACTGCGAGGACGTGGCGCTATGGCTCCTCTCCCACGGAGCTGATCATCTGCGCACGCCGGAACGCTTCGTGATCGGCGGCGAATCCGCCGGTGCCCACCTCGCGGTCCTGACGCTGCTGCGGTTGCGCGATCGTCACGGACTGAAATCGCCGTTCGCGGCCGCCAACCTCTCGTTCGGCGCGTTTGACCTCTCGCAGACCCCGAGCGCGCGGCTGTGGGGGGATCGCAACCTGATCCTCTCGACGCCGAACATGGAGTTCTTCCTCGACTGCTTCCTGCCCGGCCTCGACCGCGAGTCGCGCCGCGCGTCGGAGATCTCGCCCCTGTCGGCCAGCCTCGACGGTTTGCCGGCGGCGATCTTCACGGTCGGCACCCAGGATCCGCTGCTCGACGACACGCTCTTCATGCACGCTCGCTGGGACGCCGCCGGCAACCCGGCGCAGCTCCGCGTCTGGTGCGAGGCGACCCACGCGTTCATCAGCTTCCCGATCGGCGTCGCACGCGAGGCTCGCGCCGAGCAGTACGCGTTCCTGCGCGACGTTCTCTGAGCGCACGGGGCGGCGGCGAAGCGGGAAAACCCGCGCACTCAATCGGCGTCTCCCCGATGACACTCCGGACGGGCATCCGGATACTGCCCGGCAGTGAAGTTCCACTGGTTTCACCTGATGCCGTGGCCGTATCTGCCGGAGGACTTCCCGGAGCGCTATCGCAGCGTCTGGGTGGACATCCCGCCCGAGCTCTACGACCCGGTCCGCGGTCACGACGTCTATCACACGTATCTCGACCAGCTCGAGTACGCCGCCGAGCTGGGGTTCGACGGGATCTGCGTCAACGAGCACCATCAGAACGGGTACGGCCTGATGCCCTCACCGAACCTGATGGCGGCGACCCTCGCGCGCCGCACGACGAAGTCGAAGATCGTGATCATGGGCGACTCGGTCGCGCTCTACAACCCGCCGACGCGGGTCGCGGAAGAGCTCGCGATGGTCGACGTTCTGTCCGGCGGCCGACTCGTCGCTGGGTTCCCGGTCGGGACCAGCATGGACTCCGCGTTCGCGTACGGTCAGAACCCCGCCACGCTTCGCGAGAAGTACCGCGAGAGCGTCGACCTCGTGCTCCGCGCCTGGACGGCGACCGAGCCGTTCCCGTTCAACGGCAAGTACACGAAGCTGCGCTATGTCAATCCGTGGCCGCGCCCGATCCAGAAGCCGCACCCGCCGGTCTGGGTGCCGGGTGGCGGGAGCAGCATCGAAACCTGGGAATGGTGCGCGTCGCACAACTTCATGTACGCGAGCCTCTCCTACTTTGGCTACCTGCGTGCGATGAAGTCGGTCAAGTCCTACTGGGAGACGATCGAGCGGCTCGGGCTCGAGCCCAACCCGTATCGCGCCGGGTTCCTCCAGTTCGTCGGCGTCGCAGACGATGACGCGCACGCCGAGCGGCTCTACAGCGAGGCCGCGGAGTACTTCTATCACCGGTGCCTGCACTTCCCCGCGGCGTACCGCGAGGCCCCGGGCTACACGTCGATCGCCTCGATCCGGTCGGCGCTCGGGAGCTCGATGTCCGCGGCGATGGCGGCCCAGGACCAGCGTCTCGGCTGGAAGGACTTCGTCGAGCGGGGCTACATCGTCGCCGGGAGCGCCGACACGGTCGTCGACCGGCTCAATCACATGGCCGACGAGATGCGGGTCGGTCACCTGCTGGTGCTGTGCCACTTCGGCAACATGCCCGACGAGACCGTCCGCTACAACACGCAGCGCTTTGCGCAGGACGTGATCCCGCGGCTGCGCGGGCGCTTTGACGAGTGGGAGGATCACTGGTGGCCGGCCGATCAGCCCGCCGAGCTCGTGGACGCGGGCCGGCAGCATGCGAGTCGACGCATCGTGAGCGCCGCGCTGATTGAGCGCGCGGTGCAGCTCCGCGGCGGGTCAGACCTGCTCGTCTACGAGGGTGGCGAAGGACCGCCGCTGGTCTGGCTGCACGGGCTCGGCGGGGTCGAGCCTGAGCACCCGGTGCTCCGCGGACTGGCGCAGGACTACGCGGTCAGCGCGCCGCTCGCGCCGGGCTTTCGCGACCTCAGCGAACTCGCGCAGATCGACAACATCCACGAGCTCGCGATCTTCTATGACGATCTGCTCGACGCGATCGAGATCGAACAGGCCGTGATCGTGGGACATTCGTTCGGGGCGATGATCGCCGCCGAGCTCGCCGCTCACTACCCGCGCCGGGCGACCCAGCTCGTGATGATCTCGCCATTCGGGCTTTGGGACGACTCGCGTCCGGTCGCCGATCTGTTCGCGCTTACCGCGGGCGAGCTGCCCGAGTTGCTGTACGCCGATCCGAGCAAGGCGCCGTCGGCCCCAGCGGGCGATGGACAAGCCGACATCGAAGCTCTCGTCGCGCTCGCGCAGAGCATGACGACGCTCGCCAAGTTCATGTGGCCGATTCCCGAGCGCGGACTTTCACGCCGGCTGCCACGGATCAACGCGCCGACGCTGGTCCTGTTCGGGGCGCAAGACGCGTTCGTCCCGCCTCGCTACGCCGACGACTTCGTCGCCGCGATTCCGAGCGCCTCCTCCATGCTGATCGGCGGAGCCGGTCACATGGTCCCGACCGAGCAGCCGGACGAAGTGCTCGCCGCGATCAGCGGGTTTCTGGCGGCGCCGATCTCGGCGTGAGCACCGGCGGCGCGGCGCCGAACGCGGCCTTGCTGGCGGAGGGCCGGCTCGGTCCGCTCGTCACGAGCAACAGGCTGGTTCGCTCCGGCACCTCGGAGACGATGGCCGCGCTCGACGGGGTCGTCACCAATGGCCTGCTCGCTCTGTACCTGCGTCTCGCGCAGGCCGGCGTCGGGACGATCATCACGGGTCACCTCTACTGTCACCGGCGCGGGCAGTACGCACGGCGTCAGACCGGGATCTACGATGATCGGCTGATCCCCGGACTGCGCCGGATCGCCGACGGCGTGCATCAGGCCGGCGGCCTCGTGCTCGCACAGTTGGCGCACGCCGGAAGCCAGTCACGAGTTGCCCAGCTCGAGCCGCTCGCGCCCTCGGCGATTCCGAACGCGTTGACCGGGCGGATGGTCGCCACCAGCTCGAGTGACGAGATCGAAGAGGTCGTCAGCGCCTTCGCCGCCGCCGCCAATCGCGCGATGCAGGCCGGGTTTGACGGTGTCCACATCCACGCCGCCAACGGCTACCTGATCAGCGAGTTCCTGTCACCGCTGACCAACCGCCGCGACGATCAGTGGGGCGGAGATCCCGACCGCCGGGCGGCGTTCGTGCTCGCCGTCGTCCGCGCGGTGCGGCGAGCGGTCCCTGCCGATCGCGCGCTCACGATCAAGCTCGGGATGAGCGACGCCCCGCCCGGGGGCGTCTCGGTCGACGAGACCGTGCGGGTCGCCGCGCAGGTCGTCGCCGAGGGAGTCGACGCCGTCGAGGTCTCGTGTGGTGTGATGGTCCACGCCACCGATTCCGCGGCGCAGTATGTGGCCGTTGATCGCCGTCGCGCGGTCGCCGATCTGCTTTTGCACCGCGTCCTGTCGCAGCCGGGCGATGAGGCCTACTTCGTCCCCTGGGCGCGCGCGCTGCGCGAGCAGGTGAACACGACCGTGATCGCCGTTGGCGGCATGCGCCGCACCGAGACGATGTGTGCCGTGCTCGCGGCCGGTGACGCCGACTTCATCGCGATGGCGCGTCCGTACATTCGCGAACCAGATCTCGCCGCGCAGATCGCCGGCGGCCGAACCGGTCTGGTCGACTGCACATCGTGCAACCTGTGCCTGCGACACGAGGGACACCACTCCCTGCGTTGCTGGCGGACGCCACGGCGGCGCCTCGCTCAGCACGCGGCCTATCGCCTGGCGGGAGGGTTCCGTTGGGGTCCGCGCCCCGGGTGACCGCGCCACCCGCTGGCTCTTGTCACCGACGGTCCGGGCGAGGCCCGCGTCAGCGCGGACCGCAGAACGCGAGCGCCGTGAGCGCGTAGACCCGGGCCGTCCGGAACAGATCGTCTCGCCACCGCGAACGTCCCCGCTCCGCGACTCCCGGAGGCCCGTACGTCAGCGCCGGGATACCGATCTCGTTGAAGACGTTGTGGTCGCGCCACATGCTGCACACCGGCGGAGTCGCGATCTCGCACGCGTTCCCGAATTCGAACTCGTGGGCCGCGTCGAGCGCCTCGACGAACGGCTCGATCCCTTGTGCCTCATAGCCGGGCCGGTTCACGAACTGCTCGACCTCGCCCTCGACTGAGAGCTCGTCGAGGAGCGCACGCAGCTCGTGACCGATCGCCACGCTCATCCTGGCCGGGGACGGTCCGGATGTCGAGATAGATGATGCACAGCTCCGGGCTCTGGAGGATCATCGTCGGCTGCCCGACGCGGATCGCGCCGATGTTCACCTTCGGCACCACGGTGCCGCCCGGTCCTTCGTAACGGTGACGGCGTTCGTAATCGAACGCCCACCCCTCGATCCGCTCGAGCAGCGGCAGCGCCCGCATGATCGCATTCGGCTGTGCGCCGGCGCTCGTACGGTCGATGAGGTAGGGGGTGTAGAGCGCCGGCTCGCCGAACACGGTCAGCTTGTAAAACGCCTTGCCGGCTTCGACCCAGCCCTTGCGAAACGCCGTCGCCTCGGCACATACGCGTACGACGCGCGCGGGGCATGGTTGACCAGGTAGCGCGCGCCAACCTCCTTGCTGAGGTAGCGCTTGCCCTGGAACTCGTCCACGGCTCCTGGCCGATCTCGCCGGGGACCATCGTGAGCATGACCGTCCCGTCGAGCGGCACGCCGGCCGCCTTGATCGCGCGCGCCGCGATCATGAACGCGGTCATCGGTCCCTTGTCGTTGACGACCGGGTTGCCGATCAGCAGATCGCCCTCCTCGCGCCCCCGGTGATAGTCCTCGCGCTCGGGATCGCGCCAGATCAGCCGGTCGTCGCGGCGCATCCACGTGTCGATGTGGCTGTTGAACGCGAGCGACGGGGCGCGACCGGTGCCCGGCAGCTCGCAGAAGACGTTGAAGCGGTCGTCGAACATCCCCACCCGCCGAGTGCTTGAAGCCTTCGTCCGCGAGCCATCTGTAGATCGCCTCCGCGGCCTCTCCCTCCTCCCCGGGCGGGCTCTCACGTTTGCCAGCGCCAGCGCCAGCGCCGCCACTTCCTCCTCTCGGATGTGCCCGAGGACGGCGTACATCGTCAAGGTCACCACCCCGAAGTCGGGCGCCGTAATCGTGCACTCGTTCGCCGCGGGCAAGCAGGCATTGCTCGCCGGCAAGCAGATCCAGTACGTCGGCGCCGTCGGGCCGATCACCTTCGACCGGTGGCGCAACTCGCCAGGCCAATTCGAGATCGTCAAGGCCAACACCGCGCTGACGCCGATCGCCACCTACACAGCGCAGCAGGTACAAGCCGCGAGATGATCCTCCGGACCTCGCGATCACCGCGCGGGGCCGTCGCGTGCTGAGCCTCGCCTCGACGTTCGTTCCCTCGATCGGCTTCGGCCTGGTCACCGCGTCGATTCTCGCCCTGGCCGCCGTCGGCTTCACGCTGCAGTTCGGGATCACCAACATCCTCAACCTGGCCTACGGCGACCTGATGACCGCGTCGGCGTACGTCGGCTGGGTGGTCAACCATCATGGAGGCAGCATCGCCGAGTCGCTTCTCGCCGGCGCCGCCTTTGGTGCCATCAGCTCCGCTGCTCCTCAACCGGTTGATCTACACCCCATTTCTGCGCCGCGGCACGAGCCTGTTCGGCATGGTCATCGTGACCCTCTCGGTGGGCGTCATCATCCAGAACGCGCTGCTGGCCATCGGCGGCGCCACGTTCTTCACCTATCAGTTCAACGTCGGGGCGACGGTGCATCCACTCGGTTTCGATCTGAGCACCTCCCAGCTGGTGATCATCGCGACTCGCTGTCGCCGCCATGATCGTCGTGCAGCTGCTGCTCACCCAGACGCGCCTGGGCAAGGCGATGCGCGCCACCGCGGCCAACCGCAGCCTCGCCCAGGCCTCTGGGATCGCCACCGAGCGCGTGGTCGACGCGGCGTGGTTGATCTCGGGTCCGCTCTGCGGCCTCGCCGGCGTGGTGCTCGTGCTCAACACGACCGCGTTCCAGAGCACCACCGGCAGCGAGTTCCTCGTCGTGATCATCGCCGCGGCGATGCTCGGAGGCGTCGGACGGCCGACCGGGGCGATGCTCGGGGCGCTGGTTCTCGGGTTCGTCACCGAGATCTCGGCGTCGTTTGTCTCGCCCAGCTACAAGGAGCTCTTCGCGTTCGTCGTGCTCGTGATCGTGCTCCTCGTCCGTCCGACCGGCATCCTCAGCCAGTACGCCGGCGGGGGCTCAGCGCGAGGCACCGGCATGAACGGGTGCGGCGTTCTACGTCACGACGCTGCTCGTCTACCTCGGAGTCGACATCATGGCCGTCTGGGGGCTCAATCTCCAGTACGGCGTGGCCGGCGTCTACAACTTCGCCTTCGTCGTCTTCCAGGCGCTTGGGGGCGTATGTCGCCGCCAGTGCTGACGCTCGGGTCCATCGTCGCGCCAACGGTGGCTTCCAGACCTACATCCTCGGCACCAGCCTTCCCTTCCCGATTCCGATCCTCGCCGCGGGTCTGGTCTGCGGGCTGCTGTCGCTCGTCGTCGGCGCGGTCGCGCTGCGCAGACCTCCGCACCGACTACCAGGCGATGGTGATGCTCGTCCTCTCGGTCAGCGCCACGCTGCTCGTCACTAATGACGTCGGCCTGTTCAACGGCCCGGCGGGTCTGCGCTCATCCCTCAGCCCTGTCGAGTCTGCGTCAACCCGACCTCGATCAACTATCAGTGGCTGTACGTCGGGAGTCACGGCCGTCTTCTGCGTGGTCGTCTACCTGTTCGTCCACCGCGTCACCTCGTCGCCGATCGGACGCACGCTGCGGGCGATCCGCGACAACGAGGCTGCGGCGCCGGCGCTCGGCAAGGACGTGATGCGGATGCGGCTGTTCATCTTCGTGATGGGCAACGTGATCGCCGGGATCAGCGGCGCGGTGCTCGTTCAGTTCATCGGCGCCTGGTCACCGGGCTCCTGGCTGTACGTCGAGACCTTCGTGTTCTTCACGGCGATCATCGTCGGCGGAACCGGCAACGACGCCGGCGTGATGCTCGGCGCGCTGCTCGTGCCGGTCGCGTTCAACGAGCGCACGCCGATACCTGCCCCAGATCGGCCGTCCCGGGCTGATCGATGCGCTGCAGTGGATCGTGATCGGGCTGCTCGCGCTCGTGCTTCCTCTGGTTCTGGCCTCGCGGAGTCATTCCCGAGCGCCGCCGCCGCTTCGCGCGCCGGAGGCCGCCCGACGTGGCCCGCCGACGGTCGTGCCCGATCACGACCTTACGTGCCGAAGGCCAGATGAGCACGTCGTCGATCCGGCCCCGCCAGCCCCGTCGCCCGCCACGGTCGGATCAGATGCCTGCCGCGTCGACGGACTTGCGCCGCGACTTCGGCGGCGTCTGGGCGGTCGACGGCGCCAGCTTCTCCGTCAGCCGTGGATCGATCACCAGCCTGATCGGTCCCAACGGAGCCGGCAAGTCGACCGTCGTCGGGCATCATCGGCGGCGCCGTCCGGCCGTCGGCGGGGCGCGTCGTGTTCGATGGCGACGGACATCACTCATCTCCCGTCGCACGAGCGCGCGAGGCGTCGGACTCGTCCGGACCTACCAGCTCTCGAGCGAGTTCGGCGAGCCTGACCGTGCTCGAGAACCTGCTCGTCGCGGCGCCCGCAGCAGCGCGGTGAGCGACTGCGCACGCTCGCGCTCGGCAAGCGCTACTGGCGCGATCAGGAGACGACAGCTCGTGAGCGCGAGCGCCCGTGAGCTGCTCGAGCGATTCGGGATGTCCAGCGAAGCAGGACGAGTACGCCGGACAACCTGAGCGGCGGCCAGAAGCGGCTGGTCGAGATCATGCGCGCGCTGATGGCCGAGCCCAAGCTGCTGCTGCTCGACGAGCCGATGGCCGGGCGTCAACCCGACGCTCGCGCGATCGATCGAGGACGACCTGGCCAGTCTCGTCGACGACGGGCCTTACCCTCCTGCTGGTCGAGCACGAGCTCGATGTCGTCGAACGCCTGTCCGACTCGGTGGTGTGCGATGGCGTTCGGGAAGGTCATCGCCACTGGGAACGATGTCCGAACTGCGCTCGCGACGCGAAGTGTTGGATGCCTATCTCGGCGACTGATTCAGCCGAGCCGACCGCCGGTCGCGCTCGAGCATCGACGCGGTCGTCGCAGGCTACGGTGGACCGCCGATCATCCGCGGGACGTCACGCGCCCAGGTCGGGACCGGCGAGATCGTAACGGTGGTCGGACCCAACGGCGCCGGCAAGAGCACGATGCTCAAGGCCGTCGCCGGGCTCCTGCGCGTCACGTCGGCTCGATCAGGCTCGGATGGAAAGGAGATCAGCAATGTCCGCACGCACCACCTGGCCGCAGAGAAGCCTCTTGGACCGCGCCTCTAAGCCGACACCGCGGCCGGCCGCACGTGAACCACGCTCTCCAGTCGACTCTCGGCGAGCAATCGGCCGCCGTAGAAGACCAGACGCCGCGGCGGTAGAAGCCGGAGCGCCTGATGCACGGAAGGCGCGTCGACCAGTACCAGGTCGGCACGGTCCCCCACCTCGGTCCCGTACCCCTCGAGGCGCATCGCCTTGGCGGCGTTGACCGTCACCATGTCGAGCACCGTTTCGAGCTGCGGCGGATAGGTGAGCTGGGCGACGTGCGCGGCGTACTGGGCGACCTCGAGCTGGTCAGGCTTGCCGAACGGGTAGTAGGGGTCATTGACGTCGTCCTGGGCGGAGATCACGTTGACGCCGGCATCGAGCAGCTCGCCGACGCGGGTGATGCCCCGGCGGATCAGGCCCCGGTCCCCGCGGCCGTCGAGCACGAGGCTGATCTGGGTGTTGCTCGCGATCGTGATCTGCGCCTCGCGGACCATGTCGATCACGCGCACCGCATGGTTGTCGTCGTAGGCCGCGAGCGCCCCGCAGTGACTCGCGGTGACGCGGCCCTGGTAGCCCATCGCGACGGTTCGCACTGCGAGGTACTCGAGGCTGCGCGAGGTCGGATCGTCGGTGTCGTCGGCCAGCATGTGGATGTCGGTGCCGGTGCGCTGTGCGAGCTCGAAGCAGAAATCGATGTGCTCCTCGACGTGCCGATCGAGTCGCTCGTACCACGGCAGGCCGCCGACCACGTCGCAGCCGAGATCCATCGCCTGCTCCATCAGCTCCTTGCAGCCCGGATCACGAATGATCGCTTCCTGCGGGAACGCGACGACCTCGAATGTGATCATTCCAGCGACCCGCCGCTTGAGCTCGAGCAGCGCCTTCACGGGGGTCAGGCCGCCGATCGTGTCGACGTCCGCGAACGCCCGCATCGCTGTCGTGCCGTGGACGATCGCCGCCTCGACCACCGGCAGCGCGCGCGAGATGATCTCCTCGATCTCGTAGCCGCGCTTGTGGTCCCAGGTGATGTAGATCGCCTCCTGCAGCGTCTGCGAACGGTTGGGGCGCATCACATCGCCGAGCATGCACTTGTCGAGGTGCTGGTGGGCATTGACGAAGCCGGGCAGCAGGAGGCCCCCGTCGCCGTCGTATTCGCGCTGCGCCGATGCCTGAACCTGTGGCTCGACGGCGGCGATCCGGTCCCCTTCGATCGCGACGTCGACGGTGTCGGTCTGGCCGCGCAGGCGGACATTGCGGATGATCTCCATCACGCCTCCGTGAGTGACGGGGCGGTCGGGTCGTCCACGGTCCGGACCTCGCCGGCCGCCATCCGCTTGGCCGCGAGCTGCACCGACGACACGATGTTCTGATAGCCGGTGCAGCGGCACAGGTTGCCGGCGAGCGCCTCTCGGATCTGGCGCTCGTCCCAGTCGGCCGCCTCGGGCAGAAATGGCTCGATCGACATCAAGAAGCCCGGCGTGCAGAATCCGCACTGGAGGCCGTGGCATTCGTGGAACGCCTGCTGGAGCGGGTGCAGCCGGCCCTCCATGCCCTCGTTCATCGCCTCCACGGTGCGGATCGAGTGACCTTCGGCCTGCACCGCGAACATCAGGCAGGAGCGGACCGGGGCGCCGTCGAGCTGCACCGTGCAGGCACCGCAGACGCCGTGCTCGCAGCCGACATGGGTGCCGGTCAATCCGGCCTCGTGGCGGATGAAGTCCGACAGCAGCAGCCGCGGCTCGACCTCGCTGCTGTACTCCTTGCCGTTGATCTCGACCGTGACCTTGCGGTTATCCATCTCGCCAGTCACCTCCCGGCTCTTGCGGTTGCTTTGTCGATGGCCCGGCGGACCATTCCCTCGATCAGCTGCTTGCGGTACTCGCTGCCGCCGTGGATATCGCCGGTCGGGTTGATGTCCGCCACGGCCACCCGCGCCGCCTCGGCGGTGCTCTCCTGGGTGATCGGCTGACCCTCGAGAACGCGTTCGGCCGCCGGTACCCGCAGCGGCGTGTCGGTGGCGGCGAGCAGGCTGATTCGCGCGCGCTTGCAGACGTCGTCCGCGACGGTCAGCAGCGCGGCCGCGCCGCCGAGCGCGAAATCGCCGTGGCGGCGGGCGTACTCGCTGAACGCCCAGCCGGTCCCGGGCGGCAGCGGGGGAACCTCGATCTCAACGAGCAGCTCGTCGGGCTCAATCGCCGTGGTCAGGTGGGTGATGAAGAAGTCCTCGACGCCGACGCTGCGCTCGCGAGCCTTCGAGCGCAGGTGGAAGGTCGCATCGAGCGCCGTGAACGCCGCCGGAAGCTCCGCGGCCGGGTCGGCGTGCGAGACCGAGCCGCCGATCGTCCCCCGATTGCGGATCTGAGCGTGTGCGACGAATCCGAGCGCCTCGGTCAGCAGCGGCCAGTGCTCGGCGACCAGCGGCGAGGCCTCGAGCGTCGCCTGGCGCGTCATCGTCCCGATCCGCAGCCGACCATCACTCCGGGTCACGTACCCGAGCGACCCGATCCTCCCCAGATCGATCAGGTGGTCGGGGCTCGCGAGGCGGAAGTTCAGCAACGGAACAAGACTCTGACCTCCGGCGAGCACCTTGGCGTCCTCACCATGCTCGGCCAGCAGCTCGACCGCGTCGGCCACGCCGCGCGGGTCGTGGTATTCAAACTGCGGGGGTTTCATTTGAGGTTATGCCTCCACTGGTCTCGGTGTCGGAGCGTGGCCGGCACCGGCGTGCTCGCCGGCCCGCATCGTTCTGAGCGCGTCACAGATCCACTCGGGCGTCAGCGGTGTGTGGTTCGCCGACAGGCCGGGTGACGCGAGCGCGTCGTTCACGGCCGCCACCACCGCCACCGGGGCATTGACGGCACCCCCCTCGCCCATGCCCTTGAACCCGCCCGGGTGCAGGGGCGACGGCGACTCCTGGTGAAGCACGCGGATCGGTGGGATCTCTGTCGCGGTCGGCAGCAGGTAATCCATCAGGCTCGTCGTCATCAGGGATCCGTGCTCGTCATAGACGAGCTGTTCGAGCAGCGCTCCGCCGATCCCCTGGGCAACGCCGCCGTGGACCTGGCCGTCGACGATCATCGGGTTGACGATCGTGCCGCAGTCCTCGACCACGAAATAGTCGAGCACACGCACGTTGCCGGTGTCCGGATCGAGCTCGACGTGCGCGCCATGCAGGGCGCTCGCGAACGAGCCTGGCTCCGGCGGCATGAAGCGCCGTGTCGACTCGAGCCCTGGTTCGATCCCGTCGGGCAGCAGGTGTGGTTCGTGCAGCGCCCGGCGCGCGACGCTCGCGATCGTGACGCGCCGCGACGGACTTCCCCGCAGCACGACGTCTCCGTCCTCGAGCGCCAGGTCGTCGGGCCTTGCCTCGAGCATGTCGGCGGCAAGCGTGACGATCTTCTCGCGCAGCTCGCGCGCCGCGAGGATCGTCGCCCCGCCACAGCAGACCGTGCTCCGGCTCGCCCAGGTGCCCAGGCCGTACGGCACGACCGCGGTGTCGCCCCACACGACGTCGATCTGATCCACCGGGACGCCGAGCTCCTCGGAGGCGATCTGGGCGATCGTCGTCTCGTGTCCCTGCCCGTGGTTGTGCAAGCCAACCGCGACCCGGACGCAACCGTCAGGCTCGAACCGCACCGACGCCGTGTCATAGCCGAAGGTCATCTCGAGTTGGCGCGACCCCATCGCCTGAGCGCCATAGGCCGATTGCTCGACGGCGAAAGCGACCCCGACGCCGCGGAAGCGGCCCGCTGCACGCAGCGCTTCGTTCTCCTCGCGCCGGCGGCTCCATTGCATCTCGCGCTCGAGCGTGTCAACCATCCGCAGGTAGTCACCGGACTCGAAGCGCAGACCGGTGGCGGTCGTGTACGGGAACTCGCGAACGAGGTTGCGCCGGCGCACCTCCAACGGGTCGAGCCCGAGACGCCAGGCGAGCACGTCCATGACGCGCTCGATCGAGAACGCGGCGAGCACGCGCCCGACGCCGCGATACGGGCCCATCGGAGCCTTGTTGGTGACCACCGCTCGGACGCGGCGTTCGTAGCGCGGGATGTCATACGGGCCGGTCACGTTCTCCGAGGCCTGGCCCGAGTCGAGCCCCGCCGTGTACGGCCACGGCGCATATGCGCCGTTCGAGGCGCGCAGATCGGCCTGCACGGCGAGCACCCGGCCGTCGGCTCGTGCCGCAGCGCGGATATCGTTGATCTGCTCGCGACCGTGGATCGTCGCCTGAAAGTCCTCGACCCTGTCAGAGGTCCATTTGACCGGCTTGCCGAGCAGCTTCGACGCCGCGCAGACGGCCAGGTCCTCCTGATAGAGGACGCATTTCGGCCCGAAGCCGCCGCCGATATCGGGCGCGATCACCCGCACCTTGTTCTCGGGCAGCGAGAGGTGCTTGGCCAGTCCGGTGCGCGCGATGTGCGGAACCTGAGTCGAGAGCCACGCGGTGAGCGTGTCCGCCGCAACGGTCATAGCTCGCGATCGCAACCCTCCCCTCGAGCGCCACCGCGCAGGCGCGCTGCTGCGTGATCCGCAACTCGACGATCTCATCGGCGGCTTCGAACGCCCCATCGACGTCACCGATCGTCTGAGCGAAGCTGTTGAACAGGTTCTCGGGCGCCTCGTCGTGGATCGCAGGCGCTCCCGGGCTCAGCGCGTCATCGATCGACAGCAGCGGCGCCAATGGGTCGAGCTCGAGCCTCACGGCACCGGCGCCGTCCTCGGCGAGGTAGCGATCCTCGGCGATGATCAGCGCGATCGGGTCTCCGACCATTCGCACCTTGTCGCGTGCGAGCACGGGTGTATCGCAGGGCCGATAGCCGGGCGTACGCGACGCGGCGCGCATCGGCGAGGCCAGACCTTCCATGTCGACCGCCGTGACAGCCGCGACGACACCCGGGAGCTCGAGCGCGCCGGATACGTCGACGCTGACGACGCGTGCATGGGCCGTGGGGCTGCGCACGAACGCCGCGTGCAGCAGCCCGGGGAGCGTCACGTCGGAGACATAGCGGCCGGCGCCTCGCAGGAACCGCGCGTCCTCTCGTCGCAGGACGCGCGCGCCGAGCGCCCGCGGTGGCGCGGTACGTTCAGGCGACGCGATCGGCATCCAGCCGGGTCCCTAACCCTGCCCGCGCCGATACGGCACGGCCAGCGCGCTGGGCATCCGAGCGAACGTCCGCGCGCCGCCGAGCACCAGCAGGGCCAACGCGTACGGGAACCCGATCCACAGCGGCTGTGACAGCGAGATGTGCGGCTGTGCGATCAGGAGCGCCACGCCGATGATCAACAGAACCCCGCTGAAACTGATTGACGGCAGCCGAATCCTCCCGCGGCTGCGAACGAGCTCGGCGATCAGCAGGCAGGCCGCAATCAGGGCAATCGCTCCCCAGAACGCGGATTGAATGTACGGCTCTTCCCCGACCCTCAGCTGCAGCGCGTTCGCGCCGCCCAGCACGAGCGCGGCGAGGAGCACGCCGAGTGGTCGCCAGCGTCCGAAGATCACCGCCACGAGCGCCAGGTATCCAAGTCCGGCGCTGAGGTCCTCGTGGAAGATCCCCACCTGCACGATCGAGAGATCCGCGCCGGCAAGCCCGGCGAGCGCACTCGCGGTCAGGACTCCCATCCAGCGCAGCCGGCGGACGCTGATCCCCGCTGAGTCGGCCGCGATCGGCAACTCGCCGGCAGCGCGAATCGCGAGGCCCCATCGGGTGCGGAATAACAGAAACCACGATAACGGCACCAGCAGGAACGAGAGGTACATGATCGGGTCATGATCAAACAGCGCCGGGCCGAAGTCCGGGATCTTCGAAAGACCCGGAATCGCGATGTTCCCGACGGTCGGGACCGTGACCTGCGGCAGATTCGCGAAGATCTGCTCGAACATGAACCCGGTCAGACCGAGTGCCGCCAGATCGATCGCGACCCCGGCGACGATCTGGTCCGCCCCGGCCTCGATCGCGAGCAGGCCCATGACCACGCCGAACAGGAGTCCACCGCCGACGCCGGCCAGGCAACCGATCACGAGGCTGTGTGACTTCCACGCGAGCAGGTACGCGAAGAACGCCCCCGACAGCATCATCCCCTCCAGACCGACGTTGATCACGCCCGCGCGCTCGGAGATCAGCTCGCCCATGCCGGCGAGCAGGATCGGAGTTGCGAGGATCAGGGCCTGGCCGAGCAGGTCCGTGTCGAACGGACCGATGCCGATTGCGGCGATCGTCAGATGCATCATGGGACTGCCCTCGCCTCGGCTCCGCGGATTTCCGAGGCGGGTGCCGAGGCTCGCCTGCCGGGGCCTCGGCGGGTGCGCGCCCGCCTGAAGTACAGGATCGTCGTCGCCGCGAGCACGAGCATGATCATCAGCCCTTGGATGATCCCGACCAGCTCCGCTGAGATGTTGACGGTCGCCTCCATGACCTGGCCCCCCTGGGACAGCGCGCCGAACAGCAGCGCTGCGGGGATCACGCCCCATGGCGAGTTGCGTGCGAGCAGCGCGACGGCGATCCCCAAGAAGCCGAATCCGCCCTCGAACGCCTCGCCCATCGCGGGCAGCGGCCCGGCGAGGACGAGCGATGCTCCGGCGAGTCCGGCGATCGCGCCCGAGGCGACCATCGCCTGGGTGCCGATCGCTGTCGGGGAGATACCCGAATGCCTCGCGACCTGCTCATTGCCGCCGGTCACCCGCACGCGGAAGCCCCACGTCGTGCGCGCCAGAAGGTAGGCGACGGCAACCACGGCGACGGGCACGACGACGATGTCCCAGTGCAGGTCGGTGTTCGCCAACAGCGATGGATAGAGCGAACTTGTAGGCAGCGCCGGCGTCTGCGGCAGGGGCGTGGTCGAGTCGTGGAACGGCTGCTGCACCCACCAATCCAGCACCTGCGCCGCGACGAGGTTGAGCAGCAGCGTGGAGAGGATCTCGTTGACGCCGCGTTTGGCCCACAGCCAGGCGGCGACCCACGCCCAGACGGCGCCGCCGACCATCGCCGCGAGGATCGTGAGCGGCAAGTGGATCGCGATCGGAAGCGAAACCTTGAGCGCCATGATCGAGCAGAAGATCCCGCCGACCATGATCTGCCCGGGGAAACCGACCTGAATCCGGCCGCCTCGGAACGCGACGATCCACGCCAGCGCGACGAGCGTGAGCGGGATCATCTTGGACAGCGTCCCCGCGAGGTTCAGCTCGGTCCCGAACGCGCCCGACACGAACGCCGAGATCCCGCGCCCTGGCGAGACGCCGTACGCGGCCATGAAGATCAGCGCGATCAGCAGTGACACCGCGACCACCAGCACCATCAGCAGCACGGCGGTCCCGTCATCACGGATGCGCGCGCGGACGTGCTCGGGGATCACGACTCCTCGCCCCCCATCAGCAGGCCGACGCGCTCAGCACTGGCCTCCTCGGCGGCGAGCGTGGCGAGGAACCTGCCGCCCACCATCACGGCGAAGCGGTCCGAGAGCGAGAAGATCTCGTCCAGCTCGTAGGAGATCAGCAGGATCGCGCAACCGGCCAGCTTCGCCTCGTTGAGCCGGCGATACACGAACTCCATCGCGCCGATGTCGAGCCCGCGAGTCGGCTGGCAGGCGATCACGAGCCGCGGCTTGCGGCTCAGCTCGCGCGCCAGCACGAGCTTCTGTTGGTTTCCGCCTGAGAGCTGGCGAGCTGCAACCCTGACCCCCGGCGCCCTGACGTCGTATTCGGTCAGCAGCGACGAGGAGTGCTCCGCTGCGCGACGGAGGTTGAGGATCCCGCGGCGCGCGTAGCTCGGGCTGTTGTACTCCTTGAGCATCAGGTTGTCCATCAGCGTCAGGTCGAGCGCCAACCCCTCCTCGTGTCGATCCTCTGGGACCAGCGCTCCGCCAGCGTGGGTGAACGTGTTCGGGGACAGTTCCTGCAGCACCTCGCCGTCGATTTGCACCGTTCCATCCGATGGCGTTCGCAGACCGATGAGCGCATCGACGAGCTCCGTCTGGCCGTTCCCGCCGACCCCGGCGACGCCGAACACCTCGCCGGCGCGGACGGTGAAGCCGACGTCCTCCACGAGCCGGTGGTCTTTGTCGTCAACGGTCAGATGCGCCACCTCGAGCACCGGCTTACCGGCCTGGACGATCGGACGCTCGACGCGCAGCGCGACCTCGCGACCGACCATCATCCGCGCGAGCGAAGCCTTATCGGTGTCCCCGATCGCGACCGTTCCCACGACGGCGCCGTCGCGCAGCACGGTGCATCGATCGACGAGCCCGAACAGCTCGTCGAGCTTGTGCGTGATGAAGATCACCGATCTGCCCTCATCGGCCAGCGATCGCACGAACAGGCCGAGCTCGTGCCACTCGTCGGGCGTCAGCGCGGCCGTCGGCTCGTCGAGGATCAGCAGCTCGGCGCCGCGATACAGCAGCTTGATGATCTCCACCCGCTGTCGCGCGCCGACCGTCAGGTCGCCGACGACAGCGTGCGGGTCGACCGACAGGCCGAAGCGCTCGCGACAGCTCCGTGAGCTTGCGCTCGACCTCGGGGAGCCGCGTCAATCCGGGGGTGAGCGACGGCGCGAGCGCGACGTTCTCGGCCACCGTCATGTCGGGGACGAGCATGAAGTGCTGGTGGACCATGCCGATCCCGAGCGCAACCGCGTGGTGCGGGCTGCGGATCGAGACCTCCTCGCCGCGCACCTGGATCGATCCCGAGTCGGGCTGCTGGAGCCCGTAGACGATGTTCATCAGGGTCGACTTGCCGGCGCCGTTCTCACCGAGCAGGCCGAGGATCTCTCCGTTGCCGACCTCGAGCGAGATGTGATCGTTGGCGCGCACCCCGGGGAACGTCTTGGTGATGTCGACCAACTCCAGCGCGGGATGCTCCGACGCGATTTGCCCCGGCTTCTCAACCCCCACTGGTTCGCTCACCAAGTGGCATCCTTCCATCCCGCCACCGCGGATGTCCTGTGCCCTGATCGATCATGCGACGGTAAGGCGCCCTCGGAATACGAGAGCGCCTTACAGCCGACTCAGCGTTCGGCTTGTGTCGCATGACCTGTCAACGGTCGGGCTAGCCTCCAGTCGGGAGGCCGTTGGTGTACGGATAGCTCGGCCGTGGGTTGATGGCGTTTGCCGGCAGCTTGGTCTTGCCGCTGTTGATCGCGGCGAGCGTGCTGGCTGTGACCCCGGCAATTGCCTTGTTGGCCTGGTACTTCGGGCACAGCTTGAGCGTTTGAACGGCGGGGTCCTGCAAGTCGAGCAGGATCGCCCCGGGCTTGATCGTGTGGTGGATGTAGTCCGAGATCAGCGTCTTGGCGGCTACCTCGTTGTTGACGACCTCGGTTCCGACCATGTTGGGGTACGCGCCGCAGTCCGGGATCGTCAGCTTGAACATCGCCGGATTCTTGCCCGACTCCTTGCCGGCCTGGTAGGCGCCGGCGATACCGGCGTCGAGGAACGGGAAGATCACGTCGGCGTTGGCGTCGAGCTGAGCCGTCGTCGCGGCCTTCGCCTCGGAGACGTTGTCGAAGTCGCCGGTGTTCGTCTTGAGCACCTTGATGCTCGGATCGACGCTGTGGACGCCGTCCTCGAACGCCGCCTCCGCCTGGGTGGTCGGCGGGATCTCCGCGCCGCCGACGTAGCCGACGACCTTGGTCTTGGTGATGTGCGCGGCGATCACGCCGCCGACGTATGCGGGTGCACCCCAGTCGTTGTTGAAGCCGGTCACGTTCGGGTGGAACTTCGTCGTCGCGCCGGCGATGTCAATGAAGTACGTCTTGGGGAACTGCGCCGCCTCGGCGTCGAGCGTCGGCCCGTAGCTCGAGCTGACCGCCATCACCAGGTTGTTCAACGGGCTCAGGGTCGTGATGCCGTCGGTCCGTTGCGTGTCGGTGGTCTCGTTCTCGAGGACCGACGTGAGCTTCAGATTCGGGTCCTGCTTCATCGCAGCCTGCATTCCGTCCCAGGTTGCCTGACCAAACGATCCGTCGTTCTTGGTCGTGATCAGGGCGGCGCCCATCTTGACCTGGCCGGACGGCGCGGCGGCGGCGTTGCTGGCCGATGTGGCCGACCCGGCGCTGCCGCCGGACGCGGAGCTCGCGGAGCTCGAATTCGAGCTTGAGCTAGATCCACACGCGACGACGACGAGGCTGGCGCCGAGAATGACTCCCAGCCCAACGGCGAAGCGGATCCAACTTCGAGGACGCTTCATCTATCTCTCCTCCTGGTCGTCCCCCCCGGGGGACGCGCTCGACACTTGGACGCAAATCTGTAGCACAAGGTATTACGAATTCCAAACAACACTGTGCGGGGAAACCTGTTTTAACGTGTCGTTGTGCGAACTCCTGCAGCGTCGGCAGCGCCTCCTCGGCGATGCCACTCGTCGGTCCCCGGCGTGCGACCGATTGAGTATCTCGCCGCGGATTCAGAGCGTCATCGGGACACTCCCGCTCGCCGACGAGGGTTTTCCCGCCCCACTCGAACTCAGCGAGTCAGGACGGTCATCATGTATGCGGCCGAGTCGCCGCTGGCGAGCATCCCACCCTGGTTGTGAGCGAGCGCGACGTGTGGGCGCGGCTGCACTTGCCGACGCGCGGCCTCCCCGCGCAGCTGCCATACGAGCTCGGCGATCTGGGCCAGCCCAGTCGCGCCGACGGGGTGCCCCCGCGCCGTCAAACCACCGCTCGGATTGACCGGACGCGCGCCGCCGAGCGCGGTCTCGCCACCCCACACCAAGCGCGGACCCTCGCCGGGTTCGCACAGGCCGAGCTGCTCGTAGATCAGCAACTCGACCGGCGCCATCGCGTCATGCACCTCGGCGACCTCGATCTCGTCAGGGCCGATCCCCGCTCGCTCGAAGACCACCTGAGAGAAGTCGGCCAGCGGCCGGTAGGCGCCGTCTTCGGAGGTGAAGAAGTGGCCCGAGCGCAGCTCGCATGCGCGAATCGCGATCGGGTCGGGCCGCTCGCCGTGCCTGGCGATCTCGGTCGCGCACACGATCGCTGCGGCCGCGCCGTCGCTGACCGGGCTGCACATCGCCGCGGTCAGGGGTTCGGCGACGACGGGCGACTCCAGCACGTCCGCGACGCTCAGTTCCCGCCGGCGCTGGGCGAACGGGTTCAGCGCACCGTGGCGGTGGTTCTTGGCCGCGACCGCCGCGAAATCCTCGCGGGTCCAGCCGTACTCGTGCATCCGGGCGCGGAGGTTGTACTTCGGATGGATCGCATACATTGCGCTGAACTGCATCCCCGAACGCGACAGAAGCAGCTCCGAATCCGCCGCGAGCGCCGCGAGCGTGCGTTTGGTGTCGCCGACGAACATCTTCTCGACGCCGAGCGCGAGCGCGACGTCGCAGGTGCCCGCGGCCACCTCGAGGTAGGCTCCGCGCAGCGCCGTCGAGCCGCTGGCGCAGGCGTTCTCGACGTTGACGACGGGGATCTCGTCGATCCCGGCGTCGTGCAGGATCACCTGGCCGCGGACGCCCTCTTGGCCGGTCAGCAACCCCGCTAGACGAGTTGCCCACGTAGGCGCAGCCCACGGCCCGCGAGTCGACCCCGGCGTCGGCGATCGCCGCCAGCACCGCGTCGCGCCCGAGATCCTGGAGTGAGCGCTCCGGGTGGCGTCCGAACGGATGCATGCCGACGCCGATGATTGAGACTTCGCGCATCATCCGCCGCCCGTGCCCGCGAGCGGGCGAAACTTGTACGTCCACTCCGGGCGGGCCGACGTGATCGGCTCGATCACGAGCTCCATCGGCTGGCCGACCTCGAGCGCGTCGATCCGGGGCTCCACCTCGTCACTGATCAGGGTGAACACCCGGGGTCCCTGGCTCAGCTCGACGAACGCCTGCAGATACGGCGCCTGCCACCCGTCGGGCGCGACCAGTGAGACCGTGAAGCTGAACAGCGTCGCGTTGGGACCGAGGCGCATCGGCCGCGTCGTGCTCAGTCGGCAGCGCGGGCACACCACCCGCGCCGGGAACAGGTGCTCGCCGCAGCGCTCGCAGCGGCTCCCGCGCAGGTACGCGACCCCGTCCTCGCCACGCTCGAACTGATCCGCTCCCGAGACGGGCGGCGGATCGCCCATCAGACCCCGATCCCCGGCGCCCGCCGCGCGACGTCGCCCATCAGCTCCCGATCCCGAGCGCCTGCTGCGCGTTGGCCCCCATCAGACGGTCGATCTCGTCAGCGCTGAACTCGATGCCACCGGGCGCATCGTCGGGCAGCGCGCGCAGCACCTTGACCCACACGTCGTGCTTGACGCGCGGCACCGTGCGCAGCGCGGGCCAGTCAGTGCCGAACATCACGCGCTGGACCCCCGCGGTCGAGATCAGGTCCCGCAGGTCGCGCGCGAAGCGCTCCGGGCTGCGGAGGTACTTCGCCTGCCAGTAGGCGATGTCGAGGTACACGTTGGGGTGGTGCCACGCGATCTCGGCCGCCTCGGCGACCCACGCCATCCCAGCGTGGGCGAGCACGAACGTGACCTCGGGAAAGTCGTTGGCCGCCTGGTCGACGAGTATCGGTCGCGTCGACTCACTGCAGAGCGGCGCTATCTCCTGCCCGGTGTGGACCACGACCGGCAACTTCAGCTCCGCGCACTTGGCATACACCTTGTAGGCGGAGCGATCGTTGGGAAACACACCTGCCGGGGTCCACAGCTTCACACCCGCGATCGCGTGTTCGTCGGCGGCGCGCTCGATGAACCGGGCGGCGTCGGGGCGGCGTGGGTCGATCCCGCCGTATAGCACGAGCCGGCCCGGGTGCCTGGCAACGGCGCCGGCGAACAACTCGTAGCGACGCGCCAGCGAGATCCCGTCGTCGACGCCGCCGTACAGACCGAAATCGAGCACGAACACGACCGCGGAGTCGATCCCCGCCGCGTCCATGTCAGCGATCAACTGGTCTGCCTGCGGGTCAAACCAGTCCCTTTCGATGCGCTCGCGGACGAACTCGGGCGTCCGGTTCGAGAGCGCACTCCCGTAGGCCGCCATCGCATCAAGCCAGTAGTTCGGCGTCATCTCGGCGCTGTAGAGGTGGGTGTGCGCGTCGATGATCAACTCGCCGACTCCGCGACCTCGGTCTCGAGCAGCCGCCTGATCCTCGCAAGCCGCTCCAACCGCCCGGGCGGCATCAGCGGGAAGATCAGCCGGTCGATCCCGGTCTCGCGAAGCTCGTGCAGCCGCGCGGCGCACCGTGCGGGGCTCCCGGCAATCGCAAGCTTCGCGATCAGTTCGTCGCTGACCGTCCCCTGGTGAGCGGCGTGCGTTGACAAGTGCTCGCCGTAGTCATAGCTCGCCTTGGCGTCGACCAACTCCTGACGGTGCGATGCCAGACTCGCGGGGAGCTCCTCGACATCGGCCAGCAGCCGGGCCTGAGCTGTGGCCCACGACCGGACGTCGCGCAGCGCATCGGACGAGTCGTCGTCGATCGACGTGGGAGCCACGAACGACAGCTCGACGTCTGTGCGCTTGCGACCCGCGCTCGCGAGGCCACGCTCGATCCAGCCAAGTTGCTCGCGCACCAGATCGGGCTGCGCCGCCCCCATGATGATCGCGCCGTCGGCCACCCTGCCCGCGAGTTGACACATGCGCGGCCGGCTGACCGCAAGATGCAGCTTGACCTCTGAGACGGCATACGGAAGCGCTGAGGCGCGATCACGATCGCTTCCGTCCAGCAGCGCGCGAAGACCGATGAGCCCCTGCTCGAGCTCGGCAATCGTCGATGGGCGATGGCCGAGCGCCTTGACCGCCGAATCACCAGCTCCGATCCCGAGTAGCGCGCGGCCACCCGAGATCTCGGCGACCGCGGCGATCGCGCTCGCTGTCACCGTCAGATTGCGCGTCTTGAGGTTCGTCACGCCCGGCCCGAGCTCGATGCGGTCGGTGGCGAGCGCAGCTGTGATCAGCCCCGCGTAGACGTCCTTCATCGCCATCTGCGAGTCGATCAGCCAGATCCGGTCGACGCCGCGCTGCTCGAGCTCCGCCGCCAGCCGCGCCCAGTCCCCGAGTGACTCGCGCGGGCTGATCCCGATGCTCACGTCGATGTTCATCTAAACGGCGCCCCGTGCGGTCATGCGGCGGTCATACAGCCGCCGTCGCTTACGGAACCGATCCTCGATCGCGCTGGTGATCGCCGCGCCCTGCACGACCTCGACCACCGCGCGCAGGCCTGTCACCTGCTCGATCGCCGCCGATGCACGTCCCGCGGAGTCCGCATCGCCGTCTCGGAGCTCGATTTCGACCCGCAGCTGCTCGCGACCATCGCCGTCGATCTCGACGCTCGCCTCGTACTCGCGCAGGCCCTCGATCTTGAACAGGGCGGCGTCGAGCGACTCCGGCCATACGTTCACGCCACGGATCTTGACCATGAAGTCGTAGCGCTCGACCGTGCCCGCCTGCAGGCACGGGCCGGGTCGGCCGCATGGGCAACTCCGAACAACGGTCACGCAATCGCCGGTCGCGAAGCGCACGAGCGGCGACGCGCTCGAGACGAATGGCGTCAGGACCATCTCGCCGCGGCCCTCCTCGACGGTCGAACCCGTGTCGGGGTCCAGCACTTCGTAGACGCCGTAGTCACTGAGAGCGTGCAGAATGCCGCGCGAACCGCCGGCAATCGCGCCGGCCGGGCACGCCCAGGCCATCCCGCGTTGGGTGCAGCCGTACTGCTCGAACACGCGCGCACCCCATGTCCGCTCGAGCCGCTGCATCCATTCGAGCGACCACGACTCGCCGGCGACCACGAGCCGCTTGACGGGCCCGGCGGCAACGTCGACGCCGTCGCGTTCGGCCTCGACCGCGAGGCGAAACAGGTACGACGGCGTGCCGACGACGGTGTCGGCGCCGAACCGCTCCAGGTAGGCGATCTTGCGGGCGGTCGAATAGGTCCCGACCTCGAGCACGTTGGCGCCGAGCAGGCGAAGCCCGTGGTAATACCACTGGCCCGCAGCGCTCGTCGCCAGCGGCAGCGTGTTGAGCACGACCGAGCTCTCGTCGACGCCCGCCCAGCCGAAGCCGCACGCGATCATCCGCCAAACGATTTCCTCGTCCTCGGCGTCGAGTGCGTACACCTCTTCGCCGCCACCGCTCGTGCCGCTCGTCACGACGACGTGCCGAATCTTCTCTTGCGCCACGCGCAGCCTGCTGCCGAATGGCGGGTACGCCGCGATGTCGGCAAGCACGTCCTCCTTGCGTGTCACCGGGAACGAGCCCAGCTCGGCCAGCGTCCGGATCCGCCCCGGTCGCCCCGCGAACCGCGCGCCGTAGAAGTCGGTCTCTCGAGCGCGGTCGAGCACTGCGTTGACGCGATCGACAATCGCACGCTCGGTTGTCATCTCCGAGCACGGCTGTGCGCCGGGCGGCCCGCTGA
This sequence comes from uncultured Actinomycetota bacterium, assembly GCA_963770115.1. Classification (GTDB taxonomy): domain Bacteria; phylum Actinomycetota; class Actinomycetes; order Mycobacteriales; family Pseudonocardiaceae; genus Pseudonocardia. The sequence continues at coordinate 448,576 of CAVYOT010000020.1, read as the reverse complement.
TCATCCTCAGCACCGTAACGCAGATGGTGCGCGGGAAATGACCCTTTCTGGCGCGGGTTTTCGCGCTCCGTCGCTCCACACTGCACCTTGCGCAGGCAACGCCCTGACACCGGGGGCCGCGGTCACGGCCGGCGGTGATATCTGACCTGCCGGGTCGGCCGGAACCCGGCCTGCTCGTACAGCGCCCTGGCCGGCGCGTGGCCGGGATCGCCGCCGGTGCCGATCGCGATCAGCTCGGCGCCGCCCGCGCGTAGCGCGTCGATCGCGCGGTGCAGAAGGGCGGTCCCCACGCCGGCGCGTTGATGGCGCGGGTCGACGGCGATCATGTAGACCTCGCCCGCCGAGGCCGCGCCCTCGTCGACGAGCCGCGTTGCGACGAAGCCGATCGGCCGGTCACGATCCGTCGCAACCCAGACGTCGATGTCGCGCGCGTCGCAGGCCGCCCTGACGGCATCGGCCTGGATCGTCTTCCAGTCGGGGTAGATCAGCCGGTAGGCGTCGTCGCCAAGCTCGCGTTCCGCGCTCGCGAACACCGGGGCCCAGGCGGCGAGCGAGAGCTCGACGATCGCCTCCTTGTCGCGCGCGACGTATCGACGGATCGGCGCGATCACGTGTCCGACGGGGTAGCAACCACGAACGCGACGCTTCGCCGGCTTCGCTCTACGTCCACGCCGGCGGGATCGGCCGCCCGCCTGATCCGCCAGCCAGCGGTCGCGAACAAGGCGTCAAGCTGCCCGGCGGCGATCGCCGAGCGCAACGGCTCGCCCATGTTCGCGACCCGCGCCTGCAGCCGGGCCCGCCGCAGGCGCTCCGACGGCGACCTCGGGACGAGCGCCAATTCGATCGCGAGCTCGCTCTCGGGGGACGTGCGCCCGCCGAGCGCCCGGAGGAGCGACGACAGTACGGGCGGGCTGAGGTAGACGCTCACCCCCTCGCATAGGTAGGCCGTGGCGCGGGTGACATCGAGGCCGGCTTGGCAGAGCAGCGCGGCAACATCGTCGGCCGCGAAATCGGCGGCGACGAACTCGATCTGGTCAGCGTCGATCGCCAGTCCCGCGAGGCGCGCTCGTTTGTCGGCCTGGGTGTCGGGGTGGTCGAGCTCGAACCACTGGACGCCCTGCTGGGCATAGCGCATGCTGCGGCCGTCGTAGCCGGCGCCGACGACGACGACCTGACGGGCGCCGCGGTCGATCGAGCCGACGACGAAATGGTCAAAGAAAGCCGTTCGGGCCTGCAGGTAGCGCGTCATGTCCGTTGTGCGCAGATCGATGCCGCCGGCCACGTCCTCCTGAAGCCGCTGATCTTCGTCCGGCCGCCCGTAGAGTGAGGGCACGCGCGAGAACGACACGCGCTGAGCTGCTACCCGACGGGCGGTTATCGAGGGTTCGCCAGGCCGGATCGGCTACTCGCTTCCGGGCTCTCGGGGCCGTCGGGTACCGGTGTAGGCAGACCGACGACTATGCGGGCTCGCTCTGTGAAGCGCTCGAACAGGCCCCAAGGATCCCACGGCCGCCCGCCGTTCGCCGCGCGGCCAGCAGCACAGCGCCCGCGATGCCGCTCGCGAGCGAGATCGCGGCGATCACGGCGAGCGCATTGCGGTAGGCGTCGAGCGTCGCCGCCGACGTGTGCGGTGAACCGAGGATCGCGATCAGCACCGCGACGCCGACCGCGAGCCCGACCTGCCGGAACATGTTCACGACCGCGGAGCCCGTCGCGAACGAGTGGGGCGGCAGCGACGAGGTCCCGATCGCCATCATCGTCGGCAGCGTCAGCCCGACGCCGATCCCGGTCAGCACCATCCCGCCGAGCATCTGGGTGACGTAGTCCGGCTGCAAGCTCAGCGCCAGCGCCCACCAGACCGTGCCGAGCGCGAAGATCGTCGCACCGGCGGCGATCACCGGTCCCGGGCCCAATCGCGCGGTCAGGCGCCCAGCGACCAGGAACGAGAAGAACGGCACCATCAGCGGCCCCGGCGCGATCGCCAGCCCCGTCGCGAGCGGCGACCAGTGCCATACGTCCTGTGCCCACAGCACCCGGGACAACAGCATCGCGCCGAACGCGGCCGAGAACAGCAGCGCCACCGTCGAGGCCCCCGTGAACGGGCGCAGCCGGAACAGCCCGCGGTCGATCAGTGGGTTACGGTGGCGCGCGCAGTGCGCGGCGAACAGGCTCAGCAGAACCGCGCCGCCCGCCAGCGCGGCGATCGTCCTGGCGTCTGCCCAGCCCCAGGTGCTCCCGTTCACCAGCCCGAGCACGAGCGCGGCGACGCCGGTTGTGATCAGCAGCGCCCCGAGCCCATCGGGCGCCGGCACGGGGTGACCCTCGACGCGAGGCAGCCAGCGCCAGCCGGCCGCCAGCGCGAGCAGCCCGATCGGAACGTTGACGAGGAACACCCAGCGCCAGCTGACGGCGACGAGCAGTCCTCCGATCACGGGCCCGAGCGTCGCCGCCAGCCCGCCGACAGCGGTCCATGTGCGGACCGCTCCATGGCGCTGCTGGACAGGGAATGTCGCGAGGATCAGCCCGAGCGAGGTCGGCGTCAGCAGCGCCGCGCCCGCGGCCTGGACGACGCGGAACGTGACCAGCATCGCGACGCTGGTCGCCGCGCCACACGCCGCCGAGGCGGCCACGAACACGGCGACGCCGAGCATGAACGCCCGCTCGCGCCGGTAGCGCTCGGCGATCCGGCCGAACAGGACCAGGAATGCGGCGTAGACGATCGCGTACCCGTTGAGGACCCATGAGAGGTCCGCGAGCCCACTCCCCTGCACGTTGAAATCACGGGCGATCTGGGGCAGAGCGACGTTCACGATGAACAGATCGAGGCTCGCCAGCACGACGCCGGCGCAGACGATCGCGAGCACGACGCGGGGCGAGACACCCTGGTCAGGCGTGCCGTGGGTCGAAGGTGTCGGAGCCTGGCTTAGGGAGCTCATAGCCAGGCACCGTATCACACTGGCTAAAGTGAGCGAAAGTCAGCTATCATCCCGCGCATGAACCACACGCTCCGGATGACCGGGTCACTCGCCCCACGCGGGAGCTGGACGGCGAACAGCTGCACGATCGCGAAGGCGCTCGACGTGATCCCGACGCGCTCGGCGTTCCTGCTCCTGCGCGAGGCGTTCTACGGAACCACGAAATTTGACGACTTCGCCCAGCGCGTCGGCATCAGCGAGCCCGCGACCGCGGCGCGACTGCGGGAGCTGGTCGACAACGGGCTGCTCGAACGTGAGGACTATCGCGAGCCCGGGCAGCGCACGCGCCAGCGCTACCGGTTGACCGAGAAGGGCGCGGACCTGCTCCCCGCGCTCGTCGCACTGATGCAGTGGGGCGACCGCTGGCTCGACGATCGCGGCGGTCCGGTCGAGGTGCGCCACCGCGACTGCGGTGAACGGGTCGGCGTGGAGCTGCGCTGCGCCGCCGGGCACAGCGTCGAACCAGACGAGCTCGATCTCGCCGCGCGCCCTGCGCGGCCGCTCACAGAAGGATGACGTAGCCGCCCGGGTAATCGGGGTGGGCGGCCTTGTAGCCCGCGCCGTGACCGATGTCCTCGACGATCGGGACCTGGGCGGCGCACAGCGGGCACGCCTCCTCGGCGACGGCATCGAAGCTGACGGTCGCCAGCGTCTCGAGACGCGGCACGCCGAGCTGTTGCGCGGTGACGGCGCCGCGATTGCAGATCGCGCTCACGCCGACGAGCGTGCCGCCGTGGCGCTGCACCTCGCGGCAGACGCCGACCACCGACCCGCCGGTCGTCAGCAGGTCCTCGACCACGAGTACCCGCTTGCCGGTCAGGTGCTCGATGAATCCGGCGCGCTCGAACGCAAACCCTGCCTCGCTCTTGTCGGCCCACACGGCCGCGACGTCCCCGCCGGCCTGGCTGGCGGTCGCGAATGCGAGCACGACGCCGCCGGTGGCCGGGCTCGCAACCGTGTCGAACTCGTCCGCGAACGGGCGCACGAGCTCGGCGGCGATCGCCGAGACGAGCGCGACGTCCGGAAACAGCGGATCCATGTTGATGTAGCCCGAGCCGTGCTTGCCGCTCTTGTAGACGAAGTGACGGTCGAGCAGGATCGCGCCGACGCGATCGAGCTCCGCGAGGACGTCGAGCACCGCCTCGCTCACGCGGCCTCCGCTCGCCATCCAGGCTCGCCGAAACTCGAGGCCGCGTGAGTCATCCGGCTGCGGCGATCGCGATCTCGTCGACGATGCCGGCCAGGTTCTGCTGTGGATCCCCGGTCGTGATCGCCCTGCCGATGACGAGCCGATCCGCGCCGGCCCTGAGCGCCGACAGCGGCGTGTCGACGCGCGCCTGGTCACCGACGTCCGAGCCGCGCGGGCGAATCCCCGGCACGTTGAGCTCGAGCCGATCGAACCGGCTCTCGGCCCGGATCGCCGCGAGCTCCTGGGCGGAGCAGACGACGTCGGTGAAGCCGCTCTCGAGCAGCGCCTCGACGTAGTAGAGCACCTGCTCGACGGCGGCCCGGCCGTTGAACTCGCGCTGTACGACTGCGGCGCGCTTGCTCGTGAGCACGGTCACGCCGCACGGCTTGGTCCCGGCGTCATGGCACGCCTGCGCGAACCGCTTCAGGCCATCGACCTGATCGGGATCCGGGTCTGAGAGCACCCCGCTGGACTGCACTCCGGCCATGCAGTTGAGCATCCACGGCCGATGGGCGAGGTGCTTGGAGGCGATGCCGACGACCTTCGACGGGATCTCGATGATCTTGGCGTCGTCGAACACGCGCAGGCCGCGCTCGTTGAGCCGGTCCACGAGCCCCAGCCCCGCCTCGGTGGCGAGCAGCCGATCGACCTTGACGAGCCGGAGATCGGGCATCCCATCGAGGTGTCGCATCAACGCGGCCTCGTCGCGTACGTCGGCGCTCCAGATGATCTGCTCGAGGGGATCCATGTTCGTCCATTCTGGCGCGCTCGCCGGACCGGGTGGCTGCTGTGCGCGATCCTGGGGTGGCAATCGCCGCCGGACGGGTCCAATCGCCCCCGGTCGCAGGCCGGGCGCTCGCGTGAGGCAGGCCGTAGGTTGATTTCGCCCCCATGCGACGGTTTGTCACCTACGGCTGCCGATCGTCAGCGAGCTTCGCAGGCGACCGTCGGGCCTAGGACGCCTAGAGCAGCGGCGCACAGTCGGCGAGCGCCCGGTCGAGGATCTCCACCCCGAGATCGAGGTCGCCGGAGCTGATCGTCAGGGGCGGGGCGATCCGGATGACGCTCCCCAGGCCCGGGAGGCGGACGATGTTGATGCTGAGGCCAAGCTCGAGGCAACGAGCGGTGACGGCGCTCCCGTACTCCTCGGCCGGGGCGCGCGTGTCGCGGTCGCGCACCAGGTCGACGCCGAGCATCATGCCCCGCCCGCGCACGTCACCGATCGCCTCGTGACGTTGGGCTAGTGCGTCCAGGCCGGCGCGCAGATGTGCGCCGAGCGTGGCGGCGCGCTGCGAGAGGTCTTCGGCGATCACGGTCTCGAGCACCGCGCGGCCGACGGCGGCGGGCAGCGGGTCAGAGACGTGCGAGGTGAAGTGCAAGAACCCCTTGTCGGCCGCGTCCTGCTCGATCGCCGCGGTCGTCACCGTCGCCGACAGTGGAAGGCCTCCGCCGAGCGTCTTCGACAGCGAGAGCACATCGGGCACCACCCCCTGCTGCTCAAACGCGAACATCGACCCGACGCGCCCGATCCCGGTCTGAGCCTCGTCGAGGATCAGCAGCATCCCGCGCTCGTCGCACTGCTCGCGCAGGCGCGCGAGGTAGCCGTCGGGCAGCGGCACGATGCCGCCGACACTGAGGATCGGCTCGGCGATCACGGCCGCGGGGGCGCCGACGGACTGCGCGTCGGCGAGCGCCATGCCGACCTCGAGGCAGGTCAGATCGCAGCGGTCACGGCAGTGCGCGATCGGGCAGCGGTACGCGTTCGGGGTCGGAAGCACCATCGCGCCCGGCGTCGCCGGCCCATACCCACGCCGGCCCGCGCTGTACGTGCTCGCCGAAGCGCCCGCCGTCATTCCGTGCCACGAGCCGGTGAATGCGAGCACCTCGTGGCCGCCTGTATGCAGCTTGGCCAGGCGCAGCGCCGCCTCGTTGGCCTCGCCGCCGGTGGACAGGAACATCGCCTTCGCCAGCGGCGCCGGCACGACCGCCATCAGCTCACGCGCAAGCTCGGTCACGTCGCGCGACACGAACCCGCTGAACAGATGGACCACGCGTCCGGAGGCCTCGCGGATCGCCTCGACGATCGCCGGGTGGCCATGGCCGAGGGTCGCGCACATCTGACCCGACGTGAAGTCGAGGATCCGCCCCCCATCGACCGTCGTCAGCCACGATCCCTCCGCGCGCTCGATGACCACGTCGGCGAACCCTCCGCCGTAGCGGATCAGCTGACTCGTCGCGGTCGCCGCGGATGTCGCCGTCATCACTCGACATCTCACCACATCCGCGAGCTCGTGGGTGGGCGGCGATACGGCTGGACGGCGACGACGATGCCTCGTTCGGAGCGCGCGAAGCGTCCAGGCGAGTGGTAACATAGTTACCTAACGCAGTTTCCGATCTGGGACAGGGACACCATGAGCGGGGCGGTCCGCATCTTGGCTGCGCCGGGGCTGGTCAAGTTGCGCTCGGTCTCGGAGCTCGTCGGCCGACGGGACGAGCTCGGGGCCCTCGAGGGCGAGCTCAGCAGGGCGACAGCGGGGGAGTTCCGCCTCGTTCTGCTGCTGGGCGAGGCCGGGGTGGGCAAGAGCCGCCTCGGGCGCGAGTTGCTGGCACGCCACCCCGAGGTGACGGGCTTGGCCGCCAAGGCGTACCCGCTGGCGGCGAGCGCTGCCTTCGGGCTCTGGACCGAGGCCCTCGACCCGTTTCTTCAGTCGCTCCCCGCGAGCGAGGTGGTCGAGCTGTGCGGTGGACTGCTCGATGACCTCGCGAGCGTCTTTCACAGCGTCGCGCTCGTCCGAGGCTCGGTGCCCGAGCGAGATCCCCCACTTCCGCGATTGTTGCAAGGCCTCGCGGGTCTGCTCGGCTCGCTCTCGCGGCGCTCGCCGCTCGTCGTGCTACTCGATGACGTGCACTTCGCAGACGCGTCGTCGTGGGAGGCGCTGCGCTATCTAGCGCGCCACCTTGACGACGCGCCGCTGCTCGTGCTCGCGACGAGCCGCCCCGCCGAGCTCGCGGACCATGACGTCGCGGCGCCGGTGCTGTTCGAACTCGATCAGGACGCCCTGCTTTCTCGCTTGGAGGTCGCGACGCTGGCGCGCGCCGGCATCGCGGAGCTGACCGAGGCCGTGATCGACCGGCCTGCGCCGCGCGCACTGGTCGACTGGGTCTGCGAGCGCTCGCAGGGCAATCCCCTGTTCGCGATCGGTCTGCTCCGAGCGCTGATGGACGAGCGAGCCAATCTTTTTGCTCCGCATCTGGAGCGCCTCCCCGAAGGCCTGACCGAGCGCGTGAGCTCGGAGCTGCGCCGGTTGGACCCGGGACCGCAGGAGATGCTGGAGCTGCTGGCCGTTGTGGAGAGGCCGGTCACGTTGAGCGACCTGACGGTGTTGACCGCGAGCCCGCTTGAGGAGATCGGCCCGATCCTGGCCGAGCTCGTCAGGGCGCGGATTGTGGTCGAGGACGAGCGCGGCGGCGAGCTCAGCTACGAGCTCCAGCATCCACTCGTTCGCGACGTGATCTACCAAGCGACGATCGGCGCCCGACGGCGCGTCCTGCATCGGCAGGCGGCGCGCTCGCTGCTTAGAACCGGACACCTGGCGGAGGCGGCGCTGCACTTCGCTCGCTCGGCCGAGAGCGGCGATTCCGAAGCGGTCGAGGTGCTGTTGGACGCGATGCGCCAGGCCGAGCGGCGCGAGGCCTACCGCGAGGCGCTCGAGCTGCAGGCCGAGCTCGTCGACCTGCTGCCCGCCGACGATCAGCGCTGGCTCGAGGTGCTCGAGGCGATGTACGCGCGCGCGGAGTGGCTGATCGATCACCGTGCCGAGTCTGATGCCCCCGTTGCGGTCAGGGCGCTGCGCGCAATCGACGGCCTGCTCGAGGGCTCCACCGACCATCGCCGGCGCGCGATCGTCAAGTTCAGGCTCGCGAATTTCCTCGCCTGGGGAACCGGCGATCTGGAGCCGGCATACGACGCCTGCGAACAGGCGCGGGACCTCTTCACGCGCGCCGGCGATCAGCGCCAAGCGCTGCTCGCCACCCGCGAACTGGGCTGGATCAAGGGCTTGCGTGGAGATCTTGTGGCGATGGCCGCCGACGCCAGAGCGGTCGTGCAAGCCGCTGACGCGATCGACGATCGGTTCGTCGCGATGCAGGGCTTGGCCGCGGTCAGCTTCAGCGCCACCTTCCGCGGTGCGTTCGCCGAAGGGGAGGCGGCACTACGGCGGGCGGAAACGATCGCCCGTGAGGACGACAAGGCATACCGCCTCACGGTCGTGCTCGGCGGGCTCGCGATCAACCTTTCGCTTCAGGGGCGGACCGGCGAGACCGCGGCGCTGTTCGAGGAGGCGAGGGCCGCGAGCCGCGCCTACCGGGACACCATCCTGACCGAACTCGAGACCCTCGACCGCCTGCTCGCCGGCGACTACACCGCCGCGCGCGCGATGGCACGTGAGGCGGTCGCCCGGCTGCCGGGAGTGCCCGCGCGCCGGCGAGCCCCGGGGCCCGGGTTTGCCGCGCTTGCGGCGATCGAGGGCGGTGACGCGCTCGAGGCCGAGCGTCTGCTCGCACGCGCCCGCGCGGCACTCGGCGACCGCGACTGGGCTTTCTATCTGTCGGTCGTGCGCTGGGGCGAAGCCCTCCTTGCCTGGCATGCGGGCTCGGCGGCCGAGGGCGTTGCGGTTCTGCGATCCGCCGTCGCCCGCCTACTGGAGATGGAGGCCCGACCGCCGGCGGCGACGGCGCTGTTCGACCTCGCCGAGGCCGCCGCGGACGCCGATGACGTCGCGGCCGCGGCGGCGGCCGCCGACGACCTGCGCGCAGTGGCCGAGGTCGTCGGGCTCCCTCTGTATCGGGGCTTGGCCGCCGCCGGGCTGGCATGGGCACGCCTGGCCAGGGGTGAGTCCCAGCCAGCGGTAGACCCTGCGCGGCAGGCGGTCGATCTCTTGTCGACCACTGGCTGTGCCGCTTACACCGCGCGGGCCCACTACCTGCTCGGCCGATCGTTGGCGGCGGACGCTCGCGCCGAGGCCGTCGTCGCGTTCGAGCGATCAGCGACGATGCTCGAGCAGTGCGGAGCGAGCTGGCGACGGGACCGCTCACTGGAAGCGCTGCGACGCCTCGGTCACGCCGGACGGCGCGCGGCGGCAGCCGCGCTCGGGCCGGACGCGCTGACGCGCCGCGAACACGAGGTGGCGCGGCTGGCCGCGACCGGGATGAGTGCCAGGGAGATCGCCGAGTCGCTGTTTGTCGGCAAACGGACCGTCGAGAGCCACCTCGCGAGCGTGTACGCGAAGCTCGGCGTGGATTCCAAGCTCCAGCTCGTCCGCCGGGCCGAGGAGTTGGGACTCTCGTGAGCAGAATCCGTAACGGGATCCGTACGTCTACCGAAGACGAACGCGAACCGCTCGCCTACGCTCGGCGCCTCAAGCGCTTTACCGGGCGCAGCGACCTGAGGGGCACGCAGATGCGGGACTACGAATCGCTTCGGCAACGACACATGGCATACGCGATGGCGCTCGCGCCGCGGTTCATCGAGCGGCTCGACTGGCCGGCGGATCGGCTCGCGCTGCACCGCGCGCAGCGACTGCGCGAGCTCGCACGACACGCGATCGAGCGGTCTCCGTGGCATCGCGAGCGGCTCGCGGGCGTGGACCCGGACCGACTCGACGAGGCAAGCCTGCGCGAAGTCCCGCCGATGACCAAGGCCGACCTGATGGAGAACTTCGATCGGATCGTCACCGACGAGCGTCTCTCGCTCGGGTCCGTCGAGGACCACCTGCGTGCTGTGTCGACGGGCAGCTACCTGCTCGATGAGTACACGGCGGTCACTTCGGGCGGGTCGACTGGCGAGCGTGGCGTGTTCGTCTACGACTGGGATGGATGGACGACGTTCTGGCTGAGTGTGTTCCGCTACCTCCAGCGGTCCAAGCAGAAGGACCCGGAGTTTGCCGACCGGCCGGTCGTGCAGGCGTGGGTGGCAGCCGCGCATTTCTCCCACGCCACGGCGGCGCTGAGCCGGACCTTCAGCGGCCCCGATCTGGTCAACGTTCGTTTCCCGGTCACGCTCGTGACGGAGCGGATGGTGGCGGGGCTGAACGCCGCCCAGCCGGACTGGCTTGTGGCTTATCCATCGGCATTGCATGTGCTCAGCGTCGAGGCCCGAGCCGGGGCGCTGCGGATCGCTCCACGGCGAGTGATGAGCACCGCCGAGCCGCTGCTGCCGGAGATCCGGGCAGCGGCCGAGGAGGCGTGGGGCGTGTCCGTCGGGAACGTGTGGGGTGCGTCGGAGGTCGGCATCGCCGCCAGTCCCTGCGACGACTCGCGATCGCACCTCAGCGACGATCTGCTGATCGTCGAGGGAGTCGACGAGGACGGCCGGCCGGTGGCGCCCGGAGAGCGCTCGGCGAAGGTCTACGTGACCAACCTGTTCAACCGGGCGCTGCCGCTGATCCGCTACGAGATCACCGACGAGGTGACGATCCTGACCGAGCCATGCCCGTGCGGCTCGGCCCACCGATGCGTCGCGGACATCCAGGGCAGGCTCGACGACGTGTTCTGCTACGACGGTCGCCGCGTTCACCCGCATGTGTTTCGCGCCGCTCTCTGTCGCCACGCAGGGGTGGTCGAGTACCAGGTTCGTCAGACCCCAGAAGGGGCGTCGGTCGCGGTCCGCCGCGGTGCTCCGGTGGATCTGCAGCGGCTCGGCGCGGAGATCGCGGACGCGCTCGCCGGCCTCGGTCTCACGCGCCCGGATGTCCACGTCACAGCCGTCGAGCAGTTGGAGCGCCAACCGGGGGCCGCGAAGCTCAGACGGTTCGTGCCGCTCGAGGTTCGGCCGATCGGTCGTCGGCAAGGCGAGAGCCGCGACGATCGTCGCGCCCTGATAGCCGTCCGCTAGCCGGACGAGTAACAGTCGACTGGAGCTGACGACATGTCGTGGCTCGCGACGCGCACGCATCCGCACAGCAGCTCGTACCAGGCGCGCCGGCCCGGCGACGTCGAGCGCCGGCTCGGCAGCGGACCGTCTGATCGAGCGGATCCGAGGCTCGGTGATCGGCGACGACGCCGTGCTCGAGGGACCGTTCGGCCCACGGCGCATGGTGTACGCGGACGCGACCGCGTCGGGGCGGGCGCTTGCATTCGTCGAGGACTTCATCCGCGATCGGGTGCTGCCCGTATACGGCAACACGCACACCGAGGCGTCGGCGACCGGGCTGCGCACGACCAGGCTGCGCGAACAGGCCCGCGCCGTCGTGCGCGAGGCGGTCAATGGCGCCGACGAGGATGCCGTGATCTTCTGCGGATCCGGCGCGACGGGCGCGATCGACAAGCTGATCCGCTTGCTCGAGTTGGACGTGAGCGACCGACCGGTGGTGTTCATCGGTCCGTACGAGCACCACTCCAACGAGTTGCCGTGGCGCGAGTCGGTAGCCGATGTCGTGACGATCGGCGAGGACGCCGACGGGCGCGTCGATCTTGACCAGCTGGGCTACGAGCTCGCGCGCCACCGCGATCGAGTGGTGAAGATCGGCAGTTTCTCCGCCGCTTCCAACGTCACGGGGATCGTGACCGACGTCGATCAGATCGCGATCACGCTCCATCGCCACGGCGCATTGTCCTGTTGGGACTACGCGGCCGCGGGCCCCTATCTCCCGATCGACATGAACGCGGCGCCGAGGATCCCGCACGGCAGGCTCGCATACAAGGACGCGATATTCCTTTCCCCGCATAAATTCATCGGCGGTCCCGGAACGCCGGGGGTGCTCGTGGTCAAGCGCGGACTGCTCCGCAACCGCGTCCCGTCGGTGCCCGGCGGCGGAACCGTCCTGTTCGTGACTCCGTCGCGGCACTCGTATCACCGCGACCCAGAGATCCGGGAAGAGGGCGGGACGCCCGGGATCGTGGAGTCGATCCGGGCCGGGCTCGTGTTCGGGCTGAAGGAGGCGGTGGGCAGCGAGGAGATCCGCCGCCGCGAGCACGCCTTCGCGCGGCGCGCGCTGACGTCATGGAGCGCCAATCCGAAGATCGAGATCCTCGGCAGCACCAAGCTCGAGCGCTTGGCGGTCGTGTCGCTGGGCGTGCGACACGGCGGCGGCCTGCTGCACGCGAACTTCGTCGTCGCGGTCCTGAGTGACCTGTTCGGTATCCAGGCACGTAGCGGGTGCTTCTGCGCCGGTCCCTATCTACACCGGACCTACGCGATCGACGAGCCGTGGTCGACGCGAATGGAGGCCGAGGTGACGAACGGGCACATGGGGGCAAAGCTCGCGTTCACGCGGCTCACGTTCAACTACTTCATCAGCGAAGCCGTGTTCGCCTACATCGTCGACGCCGTCCACCTGCTCGCTGATGAGGGATGGAAGCTCCTGCCGCTCTACCGCTTCGATCCCGCCAGCGGCCTCTGGCGACACCGCGACGCTCCCCCGGACCCGCCGACGACGCTGGTCGCCCACATCGAGCGTGAACCGGTGCGGTTTGCGACCGCGCCCGAGAGCGTGCTCGCCGGTCAGCTCGCGACCGCGCGGGAGGTCATCGACGCGGTCCACCAGCACCCGCCGCCCGGGCCGCTCGACGATCCGCTGCTCAGCGACGACTTCGAGCGGATCCGCTGGTTCCCGCTCCCCGGCGAGGCGCTGCCGCAACGGTCGGGCACGACGGCAGCGCCGGCATCAACACCGGCGAGCAGGCGGTCCCGCTCGCTACAGACCCTGTCAAACGACGCGACGCTCAGCGGTTACGAGTTGGGAGGACAACGTGGAACTTAGTCTCGCCAGGGGGACCCCTGATCGCCCCGTCGACGGCAGCGGACGCCCCGCGGCCGTCTGCAACGAGAACGAGGTTCGCGCCGCCGCCGGCCTGACGATGGTGATGGGCGCGGTTGCGTTCAGCTACGCCTATTTCGCCAAGCAATACGCGCCGCTCCAGATCACCGCCAGCCTGTTCTTCCTCGAGTTCCTGATCCGGGTAACGGCGGGACTGCGGTACAGCCCGTTTGGCGTCATTGCGCGCGCGATGACGCTCGGCCGCCCCCCTGAGTGGATCAGCGCGCAGCCAAAGCGCTTTGCCTGGACGCTCGGGATTGGGCATGGCACTCGCGATGACCGTGATCACCAACTCCGGCGTGCGCGGCACGCTGCCGCGAACGATGTGCCTGATCTGCCTGACGCTCATGTGGATGGAGTCGGTGCTCGGCGTCTGTCTGGGGTGCAAGATCCACAACCTGATGGTCCGCCGGGGCTGGACGCATGCCCACGGGATCGAGGTGTGCGCCGATGGGGCCTGCGAGCAGCCTGGGCCAGCCGTCGCGCATCCGGGCTCGGTCGTCGTTGACTAGCGCATCGACGAGCTCGTGGATGGGCAGCAATACAGGCACTGCGCAACCCCGTCGACTCCATCGGTCGCGCCGCACACCGGACACGGCGCCCGGCCTATCGGCCAGGGACCGTGGGCCGCTGCCGACGGAGCCACCCCCGCACCGCGATCGTCCTTGATCGCCGCGGCGAGCATCACGCCCAATGGGCTCAGTCCGTAGCGCGACGGCTCGCCAGGTTCCTGCACCTCGTCGACGAGCCCTGCCTCGACCAGCGCCTCAAGGTCCGCCTTCAGCTCGTCGAGTTGCCCGTAGTCGTCCTCTGTGTTCATATGCATCTCTCCGTATCGCTACGTAGGGAACGCTCATAGCTTGGCGGGCGGGTCGGACGGAAAGAATGAGCCGCGCGCGGATTCCCGCTGTTTGCGCCGTAACGGACTTGTCAACAGCGGTTTTCGACAGCGTCTGCGCAGCTATTTGCGAAGAAATTCATCGCACGGGCGGCCCGTTATCAACAGCTACGTAGTGCCTGATCCGCTACGGAGCCGTGGTTATGAACATCCGGTCGACACGGCAAGCTCAGCCAATCCTGTAGAAGCACAGCGATCGATGAGTCCAGCCACCCGCCAGCCCTCCAGCCGTTTCGTCCGTGCAGCGATCGCCGAGCGCGACGAGCTCCTGCGACACCGCGGGCGGCTCGGGGCCGAGCGCGACGGTGTGCGCGACGAGCTGCGGCGCCTCGATGAGGCGCTCGGTGACGTGGATCAGCGCGTCGCGATCCTGGAGCAGTTGATCGGGCCCGCCCCCCACGATGCGCACGAGGCGGCGGGCGAGAAGCCGACGACCGGTCTCGAGACGGTGCACGGCGAGCTGCCAGCCGGGCAATTCGTCCGTGGCCCTGCGATCCGCGCCGCGGCCGTGAAGGTCGTGCTCGAGCAGCCCGAGTACATCGAGGCGCTGCACTATCGCCGCTGGTACGAGCTCACGCGGGAGGCCGGCTACGTGATCTCGGGCAAGGACCCGCTGGCGGTGTTTCTGACCCAGATCACCCGCTCACCGGTGGTCCGAAAGACGGACCAGGCGGGCGTGTACGAACTCGACCGCCAGGCGCCGCTCCGCCTGCGCCAGCGTCTTGACCGTCTTGAAAACGAGTTACGCGAGCTGCTCGCGGTGTCCGCTGGCGACACGCCAAGCTCGCGGGCTCGGAGGCACGAGCTCGACGTCGCCATCAGCCAACAGGAGCGCGCGCTGGAGGAGGCGCTCGCGGTTCTTCGCCGCGGCGAGCTCGGCCAGGCCCTATCCGCCGGATCGCTTCGCGGCTGACCGTGACGTGGAGCTCCCGTTGGAGTTGTTCTTGGAGCCCGTGATCGGGCAGACTGGGCCGCGTGGAAGTTGTCCTGCGCGCTGAACAGCCGGACGACCTCGCTCTGCTCACGGGCGGCGAGTCTCCGTTTGACGCGTTCGGGCCTCAAGGAGCCCGTACGACCGTGCGGCCCAGCCGCCTCGATGGCGATGGTGCACTGGTCGTGATCGACGGTGAGCTCGGCGTCGCCGGAGAGGTCTCGTGGCACTGGAAGCAGTGGGGACCAAACACCGGGTCTCGCTGTCCGATGGTCGGGATCTGGCTTCGGCGCCAGGCGCGCGGGCGCGGTGTCGGACGAGCCGCGCAGAGCCAGCTCGCGGCCCTGTTCTTCGCGCATACGACGACGAACCGCGTCGAGGCACACAGCGACGTTGAGAACGTCGCCGAGCAACGCGCCCTGGAGGCGGCCGGCTTTACCCGGGAAGGCGTCGTTCGCGGATCGCAGTGGCGCGACGGCACCCACCATGACGGGTACCTCTACGCGATCGTGCGTGACGATCCCAGACCCGCCCACTGACCGTCGTCCGGTTGGGGGCGTGGATCGCGCCCGCGGCGGAGGGCTGACAGACTTCGGGCATGGTCACGCGCCGCCTGGCCCGCTCCTCGGCGCCCGCGCTCGCGGGGCTCGAGTGGCCCGTGTTCGAGGCGTCCGGCGAGCGTGGCGGGCCGCGGGCTTGCGTGCTCGCCGGGGTGCACGGATGCGAGTACTCGTCGATCGCTGCCGTGGTCGCGTTCATGCGCGCGCTCGATGTCTCGATGCTGGTGGGGTCGATCGTCGCGGTACCGATCGTGTCGCCGACCTCGTTCTGGGCACGGTCACCGTTTGTGGCGCCCGAAGATGGACGCAATCTCAACCGCTCGTTTCCGGGAGATCCGCACGGGTCGTTCAGCGAGGTCCTGGCCCATCACGTGTTCTCAGAGTTCGTGGCCGGCAGCGACCTTCTGATTGACCTGCACGGCGGCGACATGGTCGAGGCGCTCGAGCCGTTCGCGCTCTACGACGACTCTGCGGTGCGCGGCAGCTCAGAACGCCTGGCCCGAGCCTTCGGCTTGGGCTACGTGGTGTGCGACACCACTGACACGCTCGGTGGGACGACAAGCGCGGCCGCCGCCGCGGCTGGGATCCCGGGCTTCATCGCCGAGGCGGGGGGCCGTGGGCTGCTCGAGCAAACCGAGGTCGAGCGTCATATCCGTGGACTGCGCAGCGCGCTGCGAGCGGCGGGCGTGCTCGACGGCGAGCCCGATCCGTTGCCGGAGGGCCAGCAGCTCGTCGAGCGCTTTCTCTGGCTGCGCGCCGAAGCGCCCGGCTGGTGGCAGCCGGCTGTTGACGTCGGCGAGACGGTCGCTGCCGGCGCTCGCCTCGGTACCGTGCTCGATCCCTTCGGCGACGTGATCGAAACGATTACCGCTCCCGAAACCGGCGTCCCGCTGTTTCTCACCTCGAGCCCGGCCGTCCAGGCGGGCGGCTTGCTGCTCGGGCTCGGGGCCGGTCTGCGCGAGTTCTAACCGCCGGGCCCCGTCAGCGGCCTCGTGTAGGGATCGCTGGAGTGCCGCGGCCGGGCAGCACGGACTGTGGCTCAGACCGCCTGAAAATCGTAGTGAGACGCGATCCGACCGATCACGTCCGGCGTCAGCGGCCCAGCCTTGGCGGCCTCCCCGAGCTCCCTCATGTAGTTCTCCCAGCCCGCCGGGGTGTTGAAGTTCAGAAACCGAACCGGGGCGGCGCCCGCGTTCCTGGACGCGCTCGGACGTGTCGCGGTCGGGAAGGTGCCGTTGATCGCTCAGTCTGTCTGCGCTCAGGCTCCCGGGGGCCTCGCTTTGGACCGCCTTTCGAGCGCGTCGAGGAGGCTACCCCAGCCCTCGGCGCGCCGGGCCGGGTACTCGTGGCCGTCGAGGAACGCGCCCTGCTCGGTGAACACCAGACGGGTGCCATTGCCGCCCACGGGTCTGAACTCCACCGTCGCCAGCGAGACCGAGATCCTCGTCTCCTGCAAGTGCATGTCGTACGTGTAGACGATGCGCTCGGCCGGGACGATGTCCTGGTAGAGCGCCTCGTAGCTAAAGGCATTGCCATCCGGCGCAGTGCCCCGGCTGCGTTCCCGGCCGCCGACGCGGAAGTCGAGCTCGAGACGCGCGTCGGCGGCGACGAACCAGCGCGCCTTGGCCTCGGGATCGGCCCACGCCGCGAATGCTCGCTCGGGCGATACGTCGTACGTGCGCTCGACGACAAAGGTGGCGTGCTCGACCGATCGTCCGCTCATCGCGTGCCCGTTTTCGGTTCGTCGTTGCCTTCGGCGAGGTACTCGCCGAGGCGGTCGAGGCGACGCTCCCAACTCGACCGCCGCGCGCCGATCCATCGCTCCACGGGGCGCAGCGCCCCCGGCTCGATCCGGCAGGTCCGCACCCGCCCAACCTTCTCGGAGCTGACGAGGCCGCTCAGCTGCAGCACCTCAAGGTGCTGGACCACCGCCGAGAGCGACATCGGCAGTGGCTCCGCGAGTTCGCTAACGGTTGCCGGTCCGAGGCTCAACCGCTCGATGATGCCTCTCCGATTGGCATCGGCCAGCGCGTGAAAGACGCGATCGACGGGCTCACGCTCCGCACGTTGGTGAAGCATTGACTTAAGTATAGTGCGCTAGCGGATACGCCCTTACCCGACCCCAACGAACTTAGGAGGAGTGATGAGCAAGCTCAGGTGTCATATCGCGATCTCGCTGGACGGGTTCGTCGCCGGCCCGAACCAAAGCGAGGAGAACCCGCTCGGCGAGGGCGGCGAGCTTCTCCATGGTTGGATGGTTCCGCTGGGCGCCTGGCGCGAATCACACGGTGCGCAGGGCGGCGAGGTGAACGCGAGCACACGGATCATGGAGGAGACGCTCGAGAACGTCGGCGCCGGCGTGATGGGTCGCAACATGTTCGGACCCGTGAGCGGCGGGGATTGGGGGGATGCGCAGTGGAAGGGCTGGTGGGGGGACGACCCGCCGTACCACAACGACGTGTTCATCCTCACCCATCACCCGCGCGATCCCGTGGAGATGGATGGAGGCACCACGTACCACTTCGTCACCGACGGGATCGAGCACGCGCTCGAGCTGGCGAGGGAGGCCGCGACCGGCCGGGACGTGCGGCTCTGGGGCGGCGCCCAGGCGATTCAGCAGTACATGGCGGCGGGGCTGCTGGACGAGCTCGAGCTCCACGTGGTACCGGTGTTGCTCGGCGACGGTGAGCGCCTCTTCGACAACCTGGGGAACGCCGAGCCACAGCTCGAGCAGGTCCGAGCCGTCGAGGCTCCCGGCGTCACCCACCTCAAGTACCGGGTGCGACCGGGTCCGTGATCCGGGCAGCGGAGGGGGTGGAATTCGAGGCCGCGGACTTCGCTAAGTGTCAGGTACCTGGCTTGGGGCGTCGTTCGGCGCGCCGGCGCAGCGCCTCCCAGGCCCGATCGAGCTCCTGCGTGATCGCGTGGAGCCGCTCGCGGTGGTCCTCCTTGCGCCCCTCCTTCGCTTCCTCCAGGAGCTCGTTCTCCTCGCCGACCAGCCCTTCGATGTGCGCGTAGGCCTCGAGGTCGCGCGGAATCCGAGAGAGGTCCCGCTCGTGCTCGCGCTCGAGCCCCTCGTCTGCACTGAAGCCCGTCATGGGCCCATTCTATGGCCAGGCTGCCAGCCCCGGCTACGTCGCGACGCCCGCCTCGCCGTCGTAACGCGCCAGTGGCGGCCAATGACCGCCGAGTTGCTCGTCGCGCCGTGCGATCAAGGGCTAGCGTGTCGGATCGTGAGGATCCGGGACGCGAGAGCGGCGGAAGCCCATGTACTCGAGGCGCTTCAGCGGCGATCCTCCGACGTCTGGGAGCAGTACCGCCAGCAGCTCGCAGCTCACCCGGAGGCGATCGAGCTGCCGCCGAGCTTCATCGACAGCAACTGGGTTCGTGTTGCGATCGCGGACGACGACACGGCGATCGGCTTCTCGGTCGTGATCCCGTCCGACAGCGGAACCTATGAGCTCGATGGACTATTCGTCGAGCCCGATCGCATGCACCGGGGCATCGGCCGAGCGCTCGTCAACGACGCCATCGTGCGCGCATCAGCCACCGGCGGAGCGTGTCTGGAAGTGACTGCTGGCCCAGCAGAGGGTTTCTATGAGAGAGTCGGCTTCGCCGCAATCGGAGACGCGGAGACGCGCTTCGGCCCGGCCGTCCGGATGCGCTATGCGCTACCGCGTTGAGTGCCGGCGATCAATAGAAGCCGCCGGATGCTGCCACCGACCGAAGTCGCAGCCGCGAGCGGTTGGACTCCGGCCTCGGGCATCGCCTTGAGGTAGTTGAGCTCCGCGGACCAGGTGGGCGAGGATCTGGCACGCTTCGCAGGTCACTCTCGCTCGATCCTTCGCAAGCCGCGTGCCGCCGTCCACCACTCGATAACGAGCATCGTGGCCACCTCGTTGAGGTGGGTGTGCACGACCTCGGCGATGTCGGCGCGGAAGCGGTCGCCGTCCGCTCCTGCGGTGATCGGCCCGACAGCGATCGCCCGACCCGAGATCTTCGCCTCGCCCGGCCACTGCGCCTCCGAGCCCTCGGCCGGGTCGACCGTCGCGCTGTGCAAGGCGAACCGCGGATCCCGACGGAGATCCGCACCCTTGCGAGCGTTCGGCATCGAGCCAAAAACCAGCTCGCCATCCTCGAACACCGCTTCGATCCCCGAGATCCGCGGCGAACCGTCGGCTCGCAAGGTCGCAATTGTCTTGTGTCTGTGAGCGTCGAACAGCGCCCGCACTCGGTGCGCGAACTCGGGCTCTGCATGTTCGAACTCCTGCCATGCCGTCATCCCCTCATGGTCTCACCGATAACCGACAGCAGCCCTCGTCCGAGCAGCACAGCGCGCGGATCGCCGCCAACGCGACGATCCGCCGCGGCGCCGATGCCACGAAGGCATCGTTCGAGGCCAAGCTGGCTTTGCTGGCGTGCACGCGAACAATTCACAACTTCGCCGTGACCGCGCAGCACCACCCTGATAGCGTCCACGCCACTGGAGGCAGTTTGAGCAATGGGGTCGCTTCTCGGGAAGCTCCGTCTGCCGCACTGGATCGCGCTCGGCGTCATCGCTGTCGTGCTCGCCGGCGGCTTCCCGAGCAAATGGTTCGGCCTCGTCGGCTCCGAGGTCAACCAGGTCGCACGGCTGCGTACGTGCCTTGAACGGCACAGCGTCGAGTTCGTGTCGTTGGTGAGCGGCATCGGTGAGGCGCAATCGCTCCTGAACAAATCACACGCTGCCCGCGTGCACGCAGTCCACAAGGCCGAGCGTGAAGGGCGACTGCAGCGGCGCGAGGGCCGGGCGATCGTGGCGTGCGCCCGCACCGTGTCCCATTAAGGCGTAACGGCATCGGTCACGTCTCGCGGCGTCGCCTCTGGGCTCGCTCGTTCAGTTCGGTGCTCGCCGTCAGCCGTCTCGCGTTGGCGATGTCGTGATCCCCGCCGGCGCGGGCGCCGGGATGCTCTCGGCGGTCGGGCGGCCATGCCGCTCAGGGTCGGGCGCTACGCGGAGGCGGTTTGGTCGAGCAGCTGCAGCAGTTCATGGGCTGCCAGCTCGATCGCCTTATGCCGCCACTCCGCCGCGCGATAGTGGCAGGCGATGATCCCGGAGCGGTGGATGCGGCGGAAATCGCCGATCACAAACGCGTATCTGGCTTTGGTCTGTTCGCCCGCGCCGTCGGTCAGGCCGAGAAACCACTGCGCGTACTTCTCCCACCCGTGGCGCTCCAGATATGCATTTTCTGCCGCCGCGCGCGGCTGCACGTCCCCCCACTCACTGCGCAGCACGTACTGGCGCTTGGCAATCAGCTCGCGCGCGTGCTCGATCCCGACCTGATTGATGCTGTACGACGCCACCAGGCGATTCTGCCCCCCGCCGCATCGCTTCAAAACCCTCACGCGCTGCCACAGAGTGCGTCTGAGCTCCCGTGCGCGCGGATGGCGACGCTGTTCGCCGCGTCGATAGCCTGGCGTGGTCGCGACCTGCTGGTTTTCTTGTTGGGCGACTGATTTCACGACGCGTGAAGAAGATCGGATTCCTTTCCTTCGGCCACTGGAGCCTCGGCCCCCACTCGCGGACGCGCTCGGGCGCGGATGCGCTGCTGCAGTCGATCGAGCTCGCCGTCGCAGCGGAGCAACTCGGCGCCGACGGCGCGTACTTCCGGGTTCACCATTTCGCGCGTCAGCTCGCCTCGCCGTTCCCGCTGCTGGCGGCAGTCGGCGCGAGGACTTCGCGGATCGAGATCGGTACCGCCGTGATCGATATGCGCTACGAGAACCCGCTGTACTTCGCCGAGGACGCCGGGGCGGCTGATCTGATCGCTGGTGGCCGGCTTCAGCTCGGGATCAGCCGCGGGTCGCCCGAGCAGGTGATCGATGGCTGGCGATACTTCGGCTACGCGCCCGCCGACGGCGACAGCGACGCCGATATGGCGCGCAAGCACACAGAAGTTGCTCTGGAGGTTCTGGAAGGCGAGGGGTTCGCGGAGCCGAGCCCTCGGCCGATGTTCGCCAATCCGCCGGGCCTGTTGCGGATCGAGCCTCACTCGGCCGGGTTGCGCGAGCGGATCTGGTGGGGGTCGGGATCAAACGCAACCAGTGCCTGGGCGGCGCGGCTCGGGCTCAATTTGCAGAGCTCGACGCTGAAGGACGACGAGACCGGCGAACCCCTGCACGTCCAGCAGCGCAAGCAGATCGAGGCCTACCGCGAGGCGTGGAACGAGGCCGGGCATGACCGTCAGCCGCGGGTATCGGTCAGCCGCAGCATCTTCGCGCTCACGACCGACGCCGACCGCGCTTACTTCGGAGGCGGTCGTGACTCTCAAGACCAGATCGGCATGATCGACGAGAACACGCGCGCGATCTTCGGCCGCTCGTACGCAGCCGAACCCGACGTGCTGGTTGAGGAGCTCCGCGCCGACGAAGCGATCCAGGCCGCGGACACGCTGCTGCTGACAGTGCCCAACCAGCTCGGCGTCGAATACAACGCACATGTCATCGAGAACATCCTCACGCACGTCGCACCGGCGCTCGGCTGGCGCTGATCTCACCCTCTCGGCACCTCACCAGAGGCTTCGCGCCGCTGGCCGTCACCCAGAGCGCCACGGCGCGCTTCTGCTGTCGCCCGAACCAGCGGCACGCGCTGCGGCTCGTCTCGAACCGATGATTCCCGCGCCCGACGCCTCGCGTCCCGGCATAGCCGCGCTCCGGTCCGCAATCACCACACGCTACGCGGTGGGCCGCAAAGGGAGGCTGGTCCGCAGAAGGCTGGTGCGCACCTAAGGCGGCTCCGGATAGGAGAACTCGCGCCCCGGTGGTAGCCACCGCGACTGCAGCGACCGGTCGTAGATATACCAATCGGACTCGCGCGGGTACTCGGCGTCCGCGGTCTCAGTCAGCAACCAGGTAAGGAAATCGACTGCCACCTCGACCGGAATCAGGTTGCGCTCGTTCTCGCGGAAGAACTCGGCCAGCGTGAACACGCTCGGATCGGGTGCACGAAGATCGGCCTGCATCCCCGTGTCGACCTCGCCCGGGATCGCCGACGCGACGAGTACCTCTGGCGCGAGCTCGAGCCGCAGGCTCGTCGTGACGGAGTCTTGGGCGTGCTTGGCCATCGCGTACATCGACACGCCTGGGAAGGTGGCACGTGCCGCGCGCGTCGACATGCTGAGCACGCGCGCGCCGCTCGATAGGACGTCCCTCAGGCCGGTCGTAAGCAGCAGCGGTGCCTTGACGTGCAGCGTC
Organism: uncultured Actinomycetota bacterium; assembly: GCA_963770115.1. Taxonomy (GTDB): domain Bacteria; phylum Actinomycetota; class Actinomycetes; order Mycobacteriales; family Pseudonocardiaceae; genus Pseudonocardia. Next base: position 425,974 of record CAVYOT010000020.1, on the reverse strand, counting down.
AGCATGGTGTCGATCTCGTCTTCAGTGCGCTCGTAGACGGGTCCGAGCGCTCCGACCGTGCCGGCGCAATGGACCAGGATGTCGATCCGCTCGCCCTTTTCGCCCGCGACGTCGTGAATCTGCTCGAGCGCCCGTGCGATGCCCTCGCTCGTGCTCAGGTCTGCGGCCACGACGTCGAATCCGGCAGGCAGTGCGGCTCTAGCCGCCCAGCCACCCAGGTCGCGTGACACACCGAGCACGTGCCGGCCCTGACCGGCCAGGCGCTCGGCGAGCGCACGCGCGATTCCGGCTCCCACACCCGTGATCACCGCCACGCCCTCCGTCGTGGTCGAGCCGGCGGACATGCGCGCACGATAGCCGCACGCGCACGACCGGATCAACCACGGCCGAGGCCGTGAACGCCATCGGCCACCCGATGCCCTGCAGGCGCCCCTCGAGACGCGTGCTTCGCCACCCGCGAACCGAAGCGCCCGTCATCGTCGACATCGGTACCGCTGCGGACGAGAGCACCACTCAGTCGACACTTCTGCTTATCGACCGCGGTCCCCAGCTCGCGTCACGTGGCGAAAATGCCATCTCGCCGACGATCGCTTCACAACCCAGTTGTTGAATGCGTGGCCCGGCCCGATCAAGCCGCTGGTGAGCAGCGCGTCGAGGTCGGGGATCCAGGCTCCCATCGCGACGGAGACGTCGAACCCGTTCTCGATGCCGGCGGCGCGGCGGCTGCCGCGTCGAGGATCGAGCCTGGTCGGCTGTTCGTGAGCGTGTACAAAGAAGTGGCTAGTGATTGGTGCATTTGGATCTGATCAACCCGCAGCGGCGGAGCTGGATCAGCTTGTGTACGTCCATGGGGGCGAGCTTGGTTTGTATCGCGAGCGCCGCCAGGCGGAGTGGGTGATTCTCGACGCGCTTGGGGAGCCTGTCGCGGACACCGAGACAATGGAGCGGATTCGTGTACTGCGGATCCCCCCGGCTTGGACGCACGTTTGGATAGCCGGCTCCGCGAACGCGCACCTGCAGGCCACCGGCCTTGATTCCAAAGGGCGCCGACAGTACCTGTATCACCCGCTGTGGCGCGTGCGGCGAGACCACGAGAAATACGACGACATGCTCGAGTTCGCGGGCAAGCTGCCGCGAATCCGCGCCACGACGAGGAACCTACTCGGTGCGCGACGTGGCGAGCGCGATCGGACGCTCGCTCTGGCGATCCGATTGCTCGACATCGGCTTGTTCAGGGTCGGCTGGGACCGCTACGCTCGCGACAACGGCCACGTTGGCCTCACCACGCTCCGGCGCGAGAACGTGACGCTGCGAGGGGCTGAGGTTCACTTCGACTTCGTCGCGAAGTCAGGCAAGCGTCGCCGAATGACGGTCCGTGATCCGCAGTCGGTCACTGCGCTCGCCGAGCTCAAGCACCGTCGCGGCGTACCGGATGAGCTCCTGGTGTATCGATCCGAGCACCGCTGGCGACGGATCCACGCTCCCGACGTGAACAACGCGCTGCGCGCGTGGGGGGAGGGCCCGTACTCGGCCAAGGAGTTCCGCACGTGGTCGGCGACAGTGCTCGCCGCTGTCGCTCTGGCCCGCGAGCACAAAGCGGGCAAACGTGGCCCAAGGGCGGTCAGCCGGGCAGTGCACGAGGTGAGCTCCGCGCTTGGCAATACACCGGCAGTCGCCCGCGCCAGCTACATCGACCCACGCGTGATCACGCTGTTTGAGAGCGACCGGGTCATTGAGCTTCCCGAGGCTGCGCGGCCAGTCGCGTCCACACTGGAGATAGAACTGGCCGGGAACGACGTCGTCATGGAGCTGCCGACGGAGATTGACGGCGACGCGGCGCGGCTCAAGGTCGAGCAGCGCGTGCACGCGCTCCTTCTGGCAGCAGGTTGAAATGCGCCGCGCCGCGATTCCCGCGCTCGAGTACGCCGGGCGCTCTACGCGTCGCGTTGCAGAACCAGGCAGATCGCGAGAGCCGACGCCCGGACTCGAACCTGGGACCTCTTCCTTATCAGAGACCTCTGAGGGTGTAACTGGCGTCCACGATTGTCCGTGTGAGGACGTTTCTGGCCTGCAATTGCGGCTGTTTGAGTCCGAGGAGCCCGGCAGCCGGTGATCAGGGGTTCCCGGTGGGATGTGTCCGTTTTGTGTCCGCGTCTTGCTGGTGGCTGGTCGTGTTGACGATCGGCAAGCTGGGGGCGAGCCGCAGCCAGGTTCTTTACTACGAGTCGCGGGTTGCGGCGGGGATCGAGGATTACTACGCGGGTCGCGGCGAGGTCGCGGGGGTGTGGCGGGGTGCAGGTGTCGAAGCGCTCGGGCTTGAGGTCGGACGGCCTGTTGACCGGTCTGGGTTTTTGGCGTTGATGCGCGGGCGCGGGCCGGTAGATCGAAGCGTGCTTCGGAGCATGGGGGCCGCTTCGACGGTGGCGGCGCTTGATTTGACGTTCTCGGCACCGAAGAGCGTGTCGGTCTTGTTCGCAGTCGCCGACGAGTGCGTGTCAGCGGCGCTGCACGACGCGCACGAGCGGGCGGTCGATCAGGCGCTCTCGTACTTGGAGCGGGAGGCGTGCTTCACGCGCCGCGGTCATGCTGGCTCCGAGCGCGTCCGGGGCGATGGGTTCGTCGCGGCCGCGTATCGGCATCGGATGTCGCGGGCGGGGGATCCACAGCTCCATACGCATGTGGTGGTCGCGAATCTGACGCGGGCCGAGGGTCGCTACACGGCGCTTGACGCGCACGCGCTTATATGAGCACAAGTCGGCCGCCGGCGCGGTGTACCGCGCGGTGTTGCGCGCACAGGTTTGCGAGCGGCTGCCGGCGCTGCGCTGGCGCGCGACCGGCCGCGGACTGTTTGAGATCGATGGTGTTCCCGACCGGCTGCTGCGGCATTTCTCGCAGCGGCGGGTCGAGATCGAGCAGCGCGCTACCGAGCTGGTCGGGGCCGCGGTCGGCGATCTGTCAAGGGAGCGGATGCAGGGGATCGCGCTTGCGACCCGGCACCCGAAGGACTACGGCGTTGAGGTGTCGTGCTGGCGTGACCTGGCTCGCGCACGGGCGGCCGAGCACGGGTTCGGGCAAGCCGACCTCGACGCGCTCATCAGCCGCGGGCGCCTTACCCTAGTCCAGCCAGATTTAGATGTGCTCACCGAGCGCCTGTCGGGCGCTGAAGGTCTGACCGCGAGGCACAACACATTTGTTCGTCGGCATGCGCTGGCGGACATCGCGGGCGCCTTTGGCGATGGGGCCACGCTCGCGCGACTGGAGCAGGCAACCGACCGGTACCTCGCCCATGCAAGCGTCCGGGCGCTCGCGGCGTGGCATGGCACCGAGGCCCGGTTTACGACCGCGGGGCTGTTGGCCTGCGAGCGCGCGATCCTCGACGGCGCGCGGCGTCGCCGATCGCAGCGGGTCGGGCTTGTACCGGTCGGCCGGGTCGACCGGGTCCTGGTCGGCCATCAGCCGGCGTTGAACGACGACCAGGCCGCGGCGGTGCGCACGATCACCAGAAGCGGCAACGGGGTCGACACCGTGGCGGCGCTGGCCGGGACCGGCAAGACGACGATGATCGCAGCGCTCGCTGCCTGCTATCAGCACGCGGGCTGGCGCGTGATCGGTACGGCCCCGACCGGCCGCGCAGCCCGTGAGCTACGCGATGCCGCCGGTATCCCGGCGGGAACGATGCACGCGCTGGCTGGCGAACTGCGCCGAGCCGGCCGGTTCCCTGCTCGCACGATCCTGGTGATCGACGAGGCAGGGATGGCACCTACCCGCCTGAGCGCGAAGCTTCTGGCTTGCGCCGAGCGAGACCGCGTCAAAGTGATCGCTGTCGGCGACCCGGGCCAGCTCGGCTCTGTGCAGGCCGGGGGCTGGCTCGCCGCGCTCACTCGCGCGCAGCCTGGCCCCACTTTGCGCGAGGTGATCCGCCAACACGATCCCGTCGAGCGCCGGGCGCTTGAAGCCCTGCACGACGGACACCCCGATCGATACCTCGCCCACAAGCAGGACCAGATCGCCGTCCACGACAGCGAGGCCGCCGCAATCGGCGCGCTGATCGATCAATGGCACCATGCCCAACGCGCACGGACCCGCCAACGCGGTGATGATCACCCGCGACAACCAAACCCGCCAGCAGCTCAACCAGGCAGCGCGCGAACGCCTCAAACGCACCGGGGCGCTGCCCGAGCACGGAGAACAGATCGCCCTGACCGAATACGCACCCGGGGATCGGGTGATCGCCCGCCGCAACGACCGCGGCCGCGACATCGACAACGGCACTCTCGGCACGATCACCGACATCGACACTCGCGCACAGCACATGCTCGTGCGGACCGACTCCGGCAGCTCCGCGCGCTCGACTACGACTACGTCATCAGTCACCTCCAGCACGCCTACGCGCTGACCGCGCACGGCGCCCAAGGAGCGACCGTCGACTGGGCAGGCGTCATCGGCCGCCCCGAAGAGTTCACGCGCCAATGGGCCTACACCGCCCTATCACGCGCCCGCGCTCAAACCACGCTACACGTCATCGCCGAGCCCACCGCGGCCACGAGCGACCGCGCCCAATACGCGCCAACCGAGCCCAAGCGCGACGTCAAGAAAACACTTAACGCGCTCCAGCACGCGATGAGAAACAGCGACCTCGAGCCCCTCGCCCACGAACATGCCTCACTACAAGACGCCCTCAGACGGCCCCCACCGCACGCCACAGCCCAGTCCTTACGCCCATTGTGCGGGCCGCACTCCACGCCCAACAGCCTGGCCCACAAACCACCTCCGTGGCCCAGCCCGCCGACCCGGCGCGGACCACGCCTGACCCCGTGATCAGCAAAGGTCCCGGAGCCTTCGTGTCCTAAACGGTGAGCACAGGAGGCAATGGCGAGCGTCCACTGTGTCACACACCGTTTGCGACAACCCATTCCCGGGTCGTCGTCGTCCCACTCTGCTGCTCGCTGGGCTGTTGCAGCTTCCATGTGCTGGCGACCACTGCCAGAGCTCGTCCTTCTCGACAGCCGACGCCGCCCCGGCGTGGACGCCTGCATCTGAACCACCCCGACGGTCAGCGCGTTTGCCGAGGATCGGCTTGAAGCCGAGGAGGCAAAGCGGAGCGCCCGCTGCCGCCCCGCAGAACTGGTATCAGCGAGGCGGCGCGATGGCTCCTCCACGCCCGAAGAAGTCACATCGGTGCGGATGCCGCTGCGCGGGGAAAGGGGCAGTCTGAGCGAGAGTGCCCCGTCGGCGACGATGCGGCAGTGAGTCGACCTGTTATCGGATCTATCAGCGGACGGTGAACGTTGTCGAGCCGAATGGTTTGGCGTTGATCTTGCGCCCTGGTTTGGGCCCGATCGGCTCAAGCCCGTTCACTCGCGCTGACGCGTGATAGGTGCCTCGGCAGAGCGTCCTGTGCGGGTACACCACGAGCCGGGCGTTGAGCTGGTCGCCGCGCTGGTTGCCTTGTGGGCCGGTCGGCTGACTGTAGCCACCGGCGAACTGATATCCCGGGCAGCTGGGTTCCTGCACGCGAAACGCGTAGGACGCGTCTTCGAGCAGGACTCGGAAGTGCAGCACAAACACGGTGTGCGCGCCGCCGGCTGCTGGCGTGACCCAGACGTGGGTGGGGGTCGACGGGTCGCGCTGGGCCGCACGCGTCTTGGCGGTCTGTGGCCCGGGCTGGTTGACGGCCACGACGCGGCGGGCGGCGGCGATGCTGCCAAAGCGCCGCAACGGGTGCCCGTGGGCGGCATACCAGATCATCACCGATCTGGATCCGAGTTGGCGGGAGGTCGCCGCCGCGGCGATGTTGCCGTGCACCGTCGCGGTCAGGTAGCCGAGCCGGCGATATGTCGGGTAACCGTAGGTCGAGCCGCCGGGTTGGCGGGGGAGCACCCAGGTCACCTTCGCGACCCCGTCGGGGACGAGCGCGAACAGGCGGGTTGTCTTCCATACGCCGTGCGAGATCGTTCCGGCTTCCGCGGCGCCGGACGTCCCTTGGCGGATTCGTGCGGCGTAGCCGAAGGCCGCCTCGCCGCGGCTGCGCGAGTACGCGACGATATTCTCACTTGCGGGTGCGGCGTGGACCGATGGTCCCGCTCGCGCGTGTATCTGCCGCGGTGTCCACGGCGTGATTGGCACGAGGTACAGGCGCTCGCCCCATCGGGTTGTGGTCGCGTAGCGCACGAGGCTGCGATCTGGCGCTCCGTAGAACTCCTCAAACGGCGACTCGTGCCGGTTCAGCGTCTGAGCGAACGTGCGCTCGGCTGGCGTCTGTAGGCGGCGCAGTGGCGCCAGTTCCTCGATCAGCGCTCGCCGCGACGCCTCGAGCCGCTGGGTCCAGGTCGGCCGCTGCCCTGTCGTGGTCGCGCGCCGCGCCGGGCGATCGCGCTGGTGACTGGAAGGTCGTGTCGACTCGCGTGGTGCGCTGCTCGACATCGGCTCGGATTGGCCGCAGGCTGCTACGACCGCTGTGATGGCGGTGACGACGAGTAACGCGGTGACACGGCGCGGCACGTTCGCGGCCATCTCAGAAGCTCTACGTCTGCGGCGCGAAGTGAGGTCCGTCGTGGACCTCGGGTCTTGCAGAGGTCGGTGCCTGAGCGCAGCCGTGTTCCGGTCGTGGTCCACGCCGTTCGACGTGGGCCACGCGCGGCAAGCAGCGTGTGGGCAACGGGAAGCCGCTGTAGGCCACTGCGGCTGTGAATGCGAATCAAGGACGCCCGTCACGTGATGGACCTCTTGCGGTGCGCGGTACGTATGAGAGACGATGCGCGTTGATCGTGTCGAGTTCGGTTGAGCCGGTGCCGGGCGTTGCCCAGAGCGTTGCGGCCCGCGGACCGGGGTCGCGCACAGAGGGCTGGGGCAGGCGCGGCGAGCGGTCGTTGATCGCGGGGGCATTGGCTGGCTCTGAGGCTGACGTCCAGGCGCTGTTTCGTCGCTATTGGCCGCGGGCGTACCGGGCGGCGTTCTTGATCGTCGGCGACCATGCCGCGGCGGAGGACATCGCGCAGGAGGCTTTTTTGTCAGCGATCCGGCGGCTTGACCGGTTTGATCGCCGCCGGAGGTTCTCGCCGTGGCTGGGGACGATCGTCGCCAACCGCGCGATCGACTGGGTCAGAGCACGCACCGCGCGCCGGGAGAGCGGAGCAGATACACCCGAGCTGTACGCCGCTTCGGAACACCAGGCGTTGGACGGCTACTCCGAGGACCTGCTGGCGGCGATCGCGACCCTGTCGGCAGAGCAGCGTGCGGTGATCGTGCTGCGCTACGTGCTCGAGTTCACCCCGGGAGAGATCGCGCGGGCGTTGGAGCTGCCGCGCGGCACTGTCAACTCACGGCTGCGCCGTGGTCTCGACGTGCTCGAGACTCGGCTGCGAGAGGGCGCCTTGCGGTGAGCGCCAAGCGTGCCCTGCGCGACTTTCGTCCGCCCGGCGAGATCGAGGCGCAGGAGCGCGCCTGGACGGTCGTACGCCACGCATTCCCGGCCACGGTCAAGAGGCGGCGCTGGCCAAGCCGGCGGGCAGTGCTGGCGGTGGCGGTGTGCTTGCTGGCGGGCCTGTTGGCGTTCTCCCCGGCTGGTGCCTCGGTGCGGCATTGGATCAACCACGCGCTCGGCGAGCCGCACGCCGCGCCGGCGTTGTTCTCGCTACCAGCGCCAGGCCGGGTGCTGGTCTCAGGGTCCGGTGGCACATGGATCGTCAGCGCGGACGGGTCCTCGCGGCGCCTCGGGTCCTGGCGGCAGGCGAGCTGGTCGCCGCACGGCCTGTTCGCGGCGGTCGCCGGCCGCGACGAGCTGGGCGCGGTCGACCCGCGCGGAACGCTGCGCTGGACGTTGGCTCGACCGAGGGTCCGGGACCCGAGCTGGTATGCCCCAACGGGCTACCGCGTCGCGTACTTATCACGCTCGCGGTTGCGCGTCGTCGCCGGCGATGGGACCGACGATCATCTGGTCGCAAAGATTGTCGCGCCGGTCGCGCCGGCTTGGCGACCCGGCCACGCCTACCAGCTGGCCTACATCACCCGTGGCGGGTCGCTGTTGGTCCGCGACGCCGACACAGGCCGACTGGTGTTTCACGCTCACGCGATCGGAATCAGCGCACTCGCATGGTCGCCCGCCGGCGACCGGCTACTCGCGCTCGGCCGTGAGCATGTGACCGTCTACGGCCCGACCGGACGGGCCCTGGCCACGATCGCCGCTCCGGCCCGATCACCGATCCTCGATGGCTCGCTCTCACCAAACGGTAGGCAGCTCGCGCTGGTCGAAGGTGGGCCGTCAGGCACCGTTACGGTCGCCCGGCTCGACGCTCACGGCGGCACTGCCCGTCGCGTCCTGTCGGGCGCCGGCCTGAGCCAACTTGCGTGGTCGCCCAATAATCGCTGGCTACTGGTCAGCTGGCCCGCCGCCGACCAGTGGGTGTTCGTCCGCGTCGCCGGAAAGCCCCGCATCACCGCCGTATCCCAGATCGCCAGACAATTCGCCGCCGCCGGCGCGACCAGCCCGTTCCCGCGGATCGAGGGATGGTGCTGCACCACCAGCGGGGCGCTCGGCTGACACACGGATGACCGCGTGGGTTGCGAGCCCGTGCATGGTACGCCCGAGAGCAGACCGGCGCGTCTGCGCTCCGCGAAAGTCGAAAGCCAGGACGCAGACTCCTCAGGCGTTGTGCGGCACGCGCATGCTGCCGAGCATCGTAGCCACTCGGCCGCGAAGCGCTGGAGTCGTCGCCGGTCCGAGGTAGACCTCTACTTGGAAGACCCGGCCCGCGTCCTTGAAGCCGAACGTGTCGCTAGGTCCATCGCAGGTCTGTCGCTCTCTTCCGTCGGCGGCTAGGTGAAAGCGGACGGGATGGCTTGGCTCACGGGCGAGCCCCCGACGTGAGGGGTGCAGGTACTCCCAGACGAACACGAAAGCGCCATCGCGAGGGAAGTCGACGACGTTCGGAAACCCGCACTCGCAGGTATGGCGCGAGAGCCTGGCCGGGAATGAAGCCACCGCCAACCTCGGCGCCGGGTCGGTCACATCGCTCAGCCACCCCCGCAGCACGTGCCAGCCGACCGGCACCCGGATACTGACCCGCCCCGGAACAGTCACACGCGTCGCGGACCGTTCACCACCCGCTGCCCTGGTCGCGACCAGGGCGACAGTCGCGACCATCGCAAGTGCCGCCAGAAGCTTGCGCACATCAGCTATACGTGTCCGCCCCGCCGGCAGGTCCCCGGCCACGTCCCTCTGATCGTCACCGATCAGCGTCCTCACGGTGCGCAGAAGCTGGACAGGGGCTGCATCGCCGCACAGTCCACTCAGCGCGATACGGCTCTTGTCTGAGACTGCGACCGATCCGCAATGTCTGCCAAATCGTCATCCTCATGTCCCGCAAAAACGTGACCTCAAGGCGCTTTTTCGAGTTGGTCACCGCCGCCAGTCCGGTGAGCTCGCCCATCGAACGCCCGGGGTCACCCGCCTGACAGCGCCGGTAGAGAGCCGCAAGGCGTAAAGGCGCGTGGCGCCGCCGCCGTCCTCCTGGCGCACGAACACCAGCTCGCTGCCGGTCGCCGACCAGCGCTGGGCCGGAGTCGTCAACGCACGGGAGTCGACAGTTGGTGACCGGGTGCGCGTCGGTCCCATCGGAGTTCATGACCCAGAGCCGGTCGCGCGACGAGTAGGCGATCAGTCGACCGTCCGGCGACCACGCAGGACCCCCGATCGACGCCGAGCGCCGCGTGAGCTGCCGTTCGCCGGTCCCGTCGGGTCGGATCGTGAAGATCGCCTTGGTGCTCCAGTCTCGCCCGGACAGATATGCGATTTCCCGGCCTTCAGGAGACCATGCCGGGCTCTCGTAGTAGCCCCGACCCCCGGCGATGACATGCTGGTCTGAGCCGTCGGCCCGCATGACTACCAGCGCCTGCCCCTGACCCTTGACAAACACGATCCGTGACCCGTCCGGAGACCAGGCGGGAACCGAAGCATCTAGTCCGTGCGTGAGCCTGTGGCTATCGGTTGCGTCTGCGTTCATCACATAGATGTCGCCGTCACCGGCGTATCTGGTCACGTGATCGCGCGGACCCATGACGAAAGCGATCCGGGATCCGTCCGGGGACCACCGCGGCTCCGCCGCCACCATCCCGTGCTCGGACGCGTCGGTCAGTAACACCACCGCTCCCCCTCGGACCCGCACGTAGGCGATCTCAATCCGCGCGTCAAGGCTCTCGCTTGCGGCCTCGGCGAAGACGATCGCGTGTGCCGGCGGCACCAGGCGCGTCGAGCGAGTCGGAGAAGCTGACGGCGAAGTGGACCGGTCCTGCCCGCTGACGGGCAGCGCGACCCCGCCTCCTCCAGCCGGATACGAAGCCATCGACGTACCAGTGGTTCGCGCCTGTCCGCCGCACCCCACAACGAGAACGACAACAGCGGTCGCCGCGGCCAGAACGAATCGCGAGCTCATCTCACCCTTTCTACGTTGGCGGGCGCGCGTCCGGTCCCGATCAAAAGCTACCCGGCCGCTTTTTCAGACATACGCCGTCACAAAGACGGACCGGCGCTTCTCCGATCACGAGGGCTCGGCCGTCTGGAGGCCGCCGGCGTCTGGGCTTGGGAGTTCGCTTCGGCCCTCCGCGCCGGCGGAGCGAGAGCCGGTCACTGGCTCCCCGAGCGGCGACGAGGGACAGACCTGCGGTGTCGGTAGCGCCGAAGGATCAGCCCGACCGGGGACCGGCGTCGGATAGCAACTCGGCCGCTGCTTCATGCTTCTAGGAGTCGCGCCGGCGCGGCTATTGATCTGCAACGGGCGGAATAGCGTGAGGCTCGATCGACACTGGCCGCCGCATTGCGAGGGGTCGCGTCAGGGCGCGACGGTAGTGGTTGGTCGACGCTTCTCAAGAGGTTCGCGCGAGGATCGCGAGGAGCATCGCGATATCGCCGTCGTCGTGCGTATGGCCATGAATCGAGACGAAATAGCTGACGCCGCGTTCGGTAGCGAACGCGGCATCGTGTCCTTCGAGTTGTCCGTCGTCATCGGGAAACCGATACACGTAGATCACGTGGCCGAGGTAGTCACGCGTGCCGAGCAGCCGAGCCGGAGGGGTCCTTGGCGGCGCCGCCCAGTTGCCGCGGTCAAACACCCACAGCCGGGTCTGTGGACCTCTGATGGCACCGAACTCCCAGTGCTCGTGGACGTCGACGCGAAGCGGCGGGTGCGCGGCTGGTCTCGCCACGGCACCGACCTGACCGCGCGACTGGGGTCGCTGCTCGCGCCGTTCGAGACCGTTGCGCCCGGAACGACATTTGACGGGGAGCTCGTCGCCATCGGCGAGCGTGGGGGTCAGCCGACCCAGGACTTTGCCGCGGTCACCCGCGCCGTGTTCACCGGCAAGCCGCTCGCAACCGATCGGCTTCGGCTAGTCGTCTTCGACCTGCTGTGCTGTGGGGGGTGAAGACCTACGGCCCCGCCCGTGGGAAGAGCGCGACGCGCGGTTGCGTGACGCGCTTCCGGCCTGCGATCGGATACGACTGGTCGCCTCACAGCCCGCGACCCGCACCGCCCACGACGCGATCGTTGCCCTGGGCTTCGAGGGCACGGTCCTCAAACGCGACGGGTCGGCATACCGAGCCGGCCGGCACAGCGCGTGGCTTAAGCACAAAGCGCGGTTCACCACACCCGCGGACCTGCGCTCGGTTCGCCAGGATCGCGAGGGCCGATGGCACGCGCTGTGCGATCTCGACGGCCGCCGTGTCTACGCGGTCGCTGGCGCCCGCGTAGCGGAGCTCGTCGGCCAGTCCGTCGAGCTCGTCTACTCGCGCGTGGATGCCGACGGAACCCTCCGCGAGGCGCGCGTCGCGCCCGCAGGGCCCGCTGCCGACAGCTCCTAAGATCGGCTCAACCGGTCGGGAACGCGTCAGACCGCGCCGCCGCCCAGCTGCCGTACAGCTCGGTGACGGTCGCCGGCGCCGGCCACTCGCCATCTTGCAGCCGCTCGAGCGCCGTCCGCCCGCGTCTGCTCGCGTGGGTTCGAGACCAGTCATACGACGATGGCGGGCTGCCGTAGCGCGCCTGCCACGCGCGCATCGCTTCGCCCACCCGTTCGCGGGTCCACTCCCGCGCGATCGCGCCCGGATGGCAGCGCTTGCAATACGCGTATGCGTCGCCCTTGCCGCCGCGGGCCGCGGTCGGGGCTCCGCAGCCTCGGCACGGTGCCCTGGTAGCGGGCCTTGACTTGGCGCGCCTTCTCCCCGGTCGGGTCCTAAGCGTCTAAAGGGCGTTAGTCTCCCGTCGAGAGGGGTCGCATGTCGAAGCCCAGAGATGTCGTGGTCGTCCGCGTGAGCGAGAAGGGCGACCGGGAGGACGAGCACTTCCACTCGCCCGAGGTGCAGATCGAGGCCGCCAGGCGGTGGGCGAGGGACCGTGGTGAGCGGCTTGTGGCCTCGCCGATTCCCGAGATCGACGTCAGCGGCAAGCTGCCGCTGTCCAAGCGCCCGGGGCTGTTGGCGGCGATCGAGATGATCGAGGCCGGCCGGGCCGATCAGCTCGTGGTGGCGTATTTCGATCGGCTGGTGCGCTCGCTGAAGGTCCAGCTGGAGGTGATCGAGCGGGTGGAGCGGGCGGGCGGGGAGATCTTCGCGCTCGATCACGGCAAGCTCGACCAACGGCACGGCGGCGAAGCGGATGTCGACGAACATGCTCGGCTCGGTGTTCCAATACTTTGCCGAGATCACCGGCGAGAAGGTCACGGCGGCTCAGGCGCGGGCGGTGGCGCGGGGTGTGCTACCCGCACCCGAGGATCCCGGTCGGCTACGTGCGCGGCGAGGACGGCGTGCTGGTGGTGGAGCCCGCGGCGGCGAGGGTCGTGGTGCAGGCGTTCAAGCGCCGCGACCTCGGCGCGTCGCTGGTGGAGATCCAGGCGTTGCTGGCCGCCAATGGGATCGAGCGCGCGATCTCCGGTGTGGCCTGGATGCTGCGCTCGCGGATGTATCTGGGCGAGATCCACTTCGGCGAGCTGCACAACACGCACGCGCACGAGGCGATCGTCAAGGATCGCGGCGCTGTTTGAGCGGGTGCAGCGGCGGACGGTCTCGCGCGGGCGCCAGGCCAAGTCCGAGCGGCTGCTGGCCCGCCTGGGTGTGCTGCGCTGCGGGACGTGCGCCTCGCGGATGGTGATCAACTGCGACAGCGGCAGCTACCGCTGCGGCGACACGAGCGCGAACCGGTGCCAGCGACGACCGCGAGGAGGACGCCGCTGGGCTTGCCGTCGACGGCGCGCTCGAGCGCCGCGCCGAGCGCTGCCATCTCCGCTCGGCGCCCGACGAGTGCGATTCCGACTCCCAGCCGCGCCACGCCGGTCATCGTGACACGGCATACCGACGATCTGCGTCCTGGTTTTCCGGTTCGTGGGCGGGTGGCGGTATCGGCTCGGGTCGGGCGACCCTCGCCGAGGCGGCCCGCCGCAGCGCGCGGACGGCCTTGGCGGTGCGGTGCCGCTCGGCCGCGACGAGGAGATCCCGGCGGTGGGCTTCGGCGGTGGCTGCGGTGAGAGAGCTGTGGAGAACCATGTCACCCAGGTTCGTCCTGAGGCCCCCGCCCCGACATCGGACGATCACGTCGTGGTCGCGCGACGCCCGTCGGCACCCGGGTAAGGGCCGTACCCGGTTCGGGTCTCCCGCTGGGGGTGTGTACTCTTGACCAGGCCGCTTCGGCGGCCGTGCGCCCCTTTAGCTCAGTCGGCAGAGCGTCTCCATGGTAAGGAGAAGGTCTACGGTTCGATTCCGTAAAGGGGCTCGGCGGGGGTCGCACGACCGCCCCCGCGCAGCGGCGTAGCTCAGTCGGTAGAGCAAGCGGCTCATAATCGCTGTGTCGCCGGTTCAAGTCCGGCCGCCGCTACCGAAGACCGACGAGACACATCAAGCCCAGGAGGCACCCGCGATGGCCAAGGCCACGGACATCCGGCCGAAGATCACGCTGGCGTGCGAGCAGTGCAAGCACCGCAACTACATCACGAAGAAGAACCGGCGGAACGACCCCGACCGGCTCACGCTGAAGAAGTTCTGCCCCAACTGCCGCTGCCACCGCGACCACCGCGAGACGCGCTGAGCACGCGCCCCGTGCCCGACGCGTCCTACGTCGGTAAGGCGCTGCCACCGTCGGCGCCCTACCGCGTCAGCCGGGAGAAGATCCGGGAGTTCGCCCTCGCCATCGGCGAGGGCGCTTCCGTGTGTCACGACGTCGAGACCGCGCGCGCCGCGGGCCACCCCGACGTCGTCGCGCCGCCGACGTTCTGCGTGACCTTCACGATGCCGCTGATCGAGGAGTTCCTCCGCGACCCGGCGTTCGGCTGGGACTACGCCCGGATGGTCCACGGCGACCAGTCGATCACCCTGCACCGTCCCGTGTACGGCGGTGACGAGCTGGTCACCACGATCCACGTCGAGGACCTCGCGACGCGGGCGGGCAGCCACATGCTCACCCTGCGCTGCGCGATCGCCGACACGAAGGGCGAGCCGGTGGCCACGACCAAGGCCATGTTGGTGACGCAGGCATGAGCACCCCGGAGAACGGCCCAGGAGGGGGACCCGAGAAGGGCACCGCGCTCCCGCCGCTTTCGCTGCGCATCACCCGCGCCGACCTCGTCCGCTACGCGGGCGCGTCGGGGGACTTCAACCCGATCCACTGGAGCGACCGCGTCGCCACCTCGGTGGGGCTGCCCGGCGTCATCGCGCACGGCATGCTGACCATGGCGCTGGCCGGGCGGCTCCTCACCCAATGGGTGGGCGACCCGGCCGCGGTGCGCAGCTACGGCGTCCGCTTCACCCGCCCGGTCGTGGTCCCCGACGACGACGATGGCGCGCTCGTGGAGGTCACAGGCACGGTCCGCGCCGTCGAGAACGGCGTCGCGACGGTGGCGATCACCGCCGTGTTCGAGGGCAAGACCGTCCTGGGGCGGGCCCTCGCCGAGGTCGCCCTGCCGGGTTAGTGCCCCGATCGCCGAATCGCGCTGTCACCGCTTCGGCGTACTTCCGCCCGTCGGCTTGCCCCTTCTGGCGCACGGGTCGATGCTGCGGCCGTCGCATCGCCGAACACGGGAAGGGATCCGCACATGAAGTTCGCCAAGCTTGTGGACAAGGCGTGGGAGGACAAGACGGCCGCGGAGATCCTGGCCGCCCCGCCGTCCGCGCTGGAGGGGCTGACGGAGAAGCACGACGAGGTCCTCAAGGGGTTCGGCATCAAGACCGTGGCCGACCTGGGGAACTGGAAGTACGCGGCCCGCGCGGCCGCCCTGGTGGCGTTGGCCGACCTCGACAAGTAGCCCCGACGGGTCGGGTGTCCGGCACCCCGCGGGGGTGCCGTACACTCGATCTGCTGGGCACAGCGCTACTGCGGTGTGCCCCTTCGGTCGGTTAGCCGGAGTCGGTCTAGGGGTGTAGCTCAACTGGCAGAGCAGCGGTCTCCAAAACCGCAGGTTGCAGGTTCAAGTCCTGTCGCCCCTGCCACCAAGCAGTATGAAGGTAGAAGAG
Source organism: uncultured Actinomycetota bacterium (assembly GCA_963770115.1). Lineage (GTDB taxonomy): Bacteria > Actinomycetota > Actinomycetes > Mycobacteriales > Pseudonocardiaceae > Pseudonocardia. The sequence goes on along the minus strand of CAVYOT010000020.1, from coordinate 410,484 downwards.
GTGGCGGTCCGCCGGGCCGTCGGCGACTGGAGGGTGCTTCAGTGACGGAGGAGCGCGAGGAGAGCGGTACCGGGCGTGAGCGCCCGAGCACCGCTGCCGACCGTCGTGGTCGGCGCCCCGCGCCCGGCGGCGGCGCGGCGGTGGGCAAGGGCCGCGCCACCGCGGTGCGCGACACGCGCCCTGCCCGCGTCTCGCTGCCGAAGCGGCTCGTCCGCTTCCTGCGGGAGGTCGTCGCCGAGCTGCGGAAGGTCATCTGGCCGTCGCGGCGGCAACTGGTCACCTACACGCTTGTCGTTCTGGTCTTCGTGTCGTTCATGGTTGCGCTCGTTGCGCTGTTGGACTTCCTCGTCGGCCAGGGCGTCAACGCCCTGTTCGGCGCGTGACCGGGCACGCGGAAGATCGACAAGGAAGCGAGACGCACGTGAGCACCCAGGACGACAGCGCCGGGCTGCCCGACGGCGAGGTCGACGAGAGCGGGGCCGTCGCGGGGGACGTCGACTCCGAGAGCGTCGACACCGCAAACGCCGAGGCCGCGGACAGCGGAGACACCGGGACCGACGAGACCGCGAGCCCGGCCGAGGAGGAAGAGCTCGATCCGGTCGAGGAGATGCGGGCGGCCCTGCGCCGGGCGCCGGGCGACTGGTACGTCGTGCACTCCTACGCGGGCTACGAGAACAAGGTCAAGGCCAACCTCGAGACCCGCGTGCAGACCCTGGACGTCGAGGACTACATCTTCCAGGTCGAGGTGCCCACCGAAGAGGTCACGGAGATCAAGAACGGCCAGCGCAAGCAGGTGCAGCGCAAGGTGCTGCCCGGCTACATCCTGGTCCGGATGGATCTCAACGACCAGTCGTGGGGCGCGGTCCGCAACACCCCCGGCGTCACCGGCTTCGTCGGGGCCACCTCCAAGCCGTCCCCGTTGACGCACGACGAGGTCATCAAGTTCCTCCTGCCCCGCGTCGAGCCCAAGCAGGCCGCCGCGGGCGGGAAGACCGCCGATGCCGGCGCGGATCCGGCAAGGCGGCGGTCGAGGTCGACTTCGAGGTCGGCGAGTCGGTCACCGTCATGGACGGCCCGTTCGCCACGCTCCCGGCCACGATCAACGAGGTCAACGTGGACGCACAGAAGCTCAAGGTGCTGGTGTCCATCTTCGGCCGCGAGACCCCAGTCGAGCTGGCGTTCAGCCAGGTTTCCAAGATCTAGAAGGAACGACGAGATGCCCCCCAAGAAGCGGAAGCTCTCCGCGATCATCAAGCTCCAGATCAAGGCGGGTGCGGCCACGCCCGCGCCGCCCGTCGGCCCCGCGCTCGGCCAGCACGGCGTCAACATCATGGAGTTCTGCAAGGCCTACAACGCGGCCACGCAGTCGCAGGCAGGCGACGTCGTGCCGGTCGAGATCTCGGTGTTCGAGGACCGCTCGTTCACGTTCGAGCTCAAGACCCCGCCCGCCGCCCGGCTGCTGCTCAAGGCCGCCGGTGTGGAGAAGGGCAGCGGCGAGCCGCACAAGACCAAGGTCGCGGCGATCACGATGGACCAGGTCCGGCAGATCGCGCAGACCAAGATGCGCGACCTGAACGCCAACGACATCGACGCCGCCGCGAAGATCATCGCGGGCACGGCGCGTTCGATGGGCATCACGATCAAGGGCTGAGCAGCCCGCAGCACGCGTGGGAGAGCGCACGCGCTCGCACCACTGAGGAGAGAGAAGAGCAATGGCCAACGCAGCAAGGCCTACCGCGAAGCCGCCGAGAAGATCGAGCACGACCGGCTCTACAGCCCGCTCGAGGCGGCCAACCTGGCCAAGTCCACGTCCAGCAAGAAGATCGACGCCACCGTCGAGGTCGCCCTACGGCTCGGCGTCGACCCCCGCAAGGCCGACCAGATGGTCCGCGGCACCGTCAACCTGCCGCACGGCACCGGCAAGACCGCCCGCGTGATCGTGTTCGCCACCGGTGACAAGGCCGCCGAGGCCGAGGCCGCGGGCGCCGACGTCGTGGGCGCCGACGACCTCATCGAGCGCATCCAGGGCGGATGGCTCGACTTCGACGCGGCGATCGCCACTCCCGACCAGATGGCCAAGGTCGGACGCATCGCCCGCATCCTGGGCCCGCGCGGCCTGATGCCGAACCCGAAGACCGGCACGGTCACGCCGGACGTCACCAAGGCCATCGCCGACATCAAGGGCGGCAAGATCAACTTCAAGGTCGACAAGCAGGCCAACCTGCACATCGTGATCGGCAAGGCCTCGTTCGACACCACGAAGCTCGTGGAGAACTACGGCGTCGCCCTCGACGAGATCCTGCGCGCGAAGCCCGCCGCGGCCAAGGGCCGGTACGTCAAGAAGATCACGATGGCCACGACCACCGGTCCGGGCATCCCGGTCGACCCGAACCGCACCCGCAACCTGCTGTCCGAGGACGCCTGACCCGCGCCCCTCCGGGGACACCTCGAACATCGCGCCGAGCCGCGCCTCAGCGTTCCGTCACGGAGCGTGGGGTGCGGCTCGCGCCGTTCATGCCCAGTCGGCGAGCACCGACTCCACGGGCTCCGGGGCGCGTGCGGCCGCAGGCGTCTCCGCCTGCGTGCGGCTGAACCGCGGGGCCGGGGCGGCCTGGGTGATCCCGTCCCGCTCGACGATCGTGGCGCGGGCCGCGAGGTGCGGGTGCGCCGCCACCTCGGCGAACGCCAACACCGGGGTCACGCACGCGTCCGTGCCCTCGAACACCGCGGCCCACTCGTCCCGGGTGCGGGTGGCGAAGGCCGCGATCAACCGGGAGCGCAGCGCGGGCCATTGCTCGCGGTCGTTCTGGGCGGGCAGGTCCTCGGCGTCGGCGAGCCCGAGCCCGGCGAGCAGGGCGGCGTAGAACTGCGGCTCGATCGCGCCGACCGCGACGTGCTTCCCGTCGGCGCACGTGTAGGTGTCGTAGAACGGTGCGGCGCCGTCGAGCAGGTTGGACTCCCGCTCGTCGACCCACAGCTTGTGGCCGAGGAGCCCCCAGAACATCTGACACAGCACGCTTGCACCGTCGACCATCGCCGCGTCGACGACCTGGCCCTGGCCCGAACGCTGAACCTCCCACAGCGCCCCGAGCACGCCGATCACCAGCAGCATCGAGCCCCCGCCGAAGTCGCCCACGAGGTTCAACGGCGGCACCGGCCGCCCGCCCGCCCGGCCGATGGCGTGCAGCGCGCCGGTGAGCGAGATGTAGTTGATGTCGTGGCCCGCCTGGGTGGCCATCGGGCCGTCCTGCCCCCACCCGGTCATGCGGGCGTAGACCAGCCGCGGGTTGCGGGCGTGGCATTCTGCCGGTCCGACGCCGAGGCGCTCGGTGACGCCCGGGCGGTAGCCCTCCAGCAGCACGTCGGCCTGCTCGACCAGCCGCAGCACGGTCTCCCGTCCCTCGGGGTCCTTCAGGTCGGCGGCCACCCTGCGCCTGCCGCGCAGCGTCGGGTCGGGCGCGGAGTCGTCGACAAGGCGCAGGCCGCCCGGCCGGTCGACGCGCACGACGTCGGCTCCCAGGTCGGCCAGGACCATGGCGGCGTGCGGTCCAGGCCCGATCCCGGCCAGCTCGACGACCTTCAGCCCGTTCAGCGGTCCCACCCGACACCTCCGTGCGCTCGACGCTGGCGAGCATACGGTCAGTGCTGACCGCTGCGGGGTGAGCCGGGTCGCAGCAGGGTGACAGTGCTGAAGTTCTGTCGCAGCAGGGTGACACCGCTCCGATGGGGGCGGCTCACGCCACGGCCGGGGTGTCGACCTCGCCCGCCGCGATGGTCGTGTCGAGCTCGCCCCATGCCAGCGCGAGCCTTTCGAGCGCCTCGTCGGCCCGGTCGCGGCGGACCGTGTAGGGAAGCCGCAGGTGCCGCTCGAACGCTCCGTCCAGCCCGAACCGCGGCCCGGCGGCCAGCAGCACCTCCCGTCGCCGCGCCGCCATGGTGAGCCTGCTGGAGACGGGCGCGCCCAGGTCGATCCACAGCGACAGCCCGCCCGCAGGCCGCGACGGCCGCCAAGCAGGGAAGGTCTTGGCGAGCCTGCCCAGCAGGTGATCGCGGGCCGCGGCGAGCTCGACCCGGCGTGCCATGATCACGTCGTCGACGTCGGTCAGGAGGTGGGCGACGACGAGCTGCTCCAACGCGGGGCCGCCGAGATCCAACGCCGCCCGGGCCGCCGCCAGCCTGCGGACGAGCGGCGCCGAGGCCCGGATCCACCCCACCCGCAGGCCGCCCCAGAACACCTTGCTGGCCGAGCCGATCGTCAGGACGTGGGTCGAGTCCGCGCCGCCGAACGCCGCAACCGGCGCCGGTGCGGGCACGTCGAGCGGCAGTTCGGTGAGCGTCTCGTCGATGACGAGCGGCGTGCCCGTCCGCCGCGCGAGCGCCACCAGCCGCTCGCGGCCCGCGGCGTCGAGCAGGCCGCCGGTCGGGTTCTGGAAATCCGGGATGGCGTAGATGAGCCGCGGCGCGGCGTCGCGGACCGAGGCCGTGATCAGGTCGAGGTCCCACGTGCCCGTGTCCAGCGGGCCAGGACCCATCGGCACCGGCACCGGGCGCGCGCCGCGGGCCCGGACGGCGTCCAGCGCGTTGGGGTAGGTCGGGTGTTCGACGAGCACGCGGTCGCCGGGGCTGGTGAGCGTGGAGAGCACGAGCGTGAAAGCGTGCTGCGCACCCGAGGTGATCATCACCTGGTCGGGGCGGGTGAGGAGGCCCCGGGCGGTGAACCGTTCGGCGAGCGCGGCACGCAGCTCCGGTCGGCCCAGCAGGTCGTAGCCGTGGCCCGCGAGGAGCGCGTCGAGGTCGACGGCAGCGGCGGCGGTGGCCGCCCGCATCGCCGGGACCGGCGCGGCGAGCGCGGCGTGCGCGAGGTCGATGCCGGGCTCCGTGCCGGTGGGGGAGAAGGGCGTGCCCGCCCCGACCGGGGTGCGCGCGTCGAGCTGCGTCCAGCTGCCCGCGCCGCGCCTGCTGCGCAGCACGCCCGCGCCGCGCAGCGCCTCGTAGGCGGCGGCGACGGTCGTGCGGCTCACGCCGAGCGCGACGGCGAGCTCCCGTTCGGCGGGCATCCGCGTCTGCAGCGGCAGCCTGCCGTCGAGCACGAGCAGCCGCACCCGATCCGCCAGCGCGCTCGTGAGGCCCCGGCCGTCCGGCGGCCGCCACTCGCCGAGCAGCCGCGCGACGCTCCGGGCGCCGATGCGGCGATCAACCTCCTCCATGCGGTCCACTCTGCCAGAATTGGACTTTCCCGATAAGGCCAATCGGGCTCAAACTGGACTGCATGGAGATGTCACCGTGGATCCTGCTGGCCGTCCTCGTGCTCATCGCGCTGGCCGCGCCCCGCTACGGCGTCGACAGCCGGTGGCCCCCGCCAGGGGAGAATCCGCCACCCCCACAGCCGGTACCCACCCCCTGGGGTGACCTGCGCATGCTGTTGCGCAAGCTGCCGACCCGAACCGGGTAGGACGCGCGACCGCGGAGTGGGGGCTGGGCCCCGCCGCAGACCCGCCGCCTCGTTGACCCCGGTGCGCCGCCGAGTCCCTGGTGAGTCCCGCGTCCGCGCACGGTGAGTCCCGCGTCCGCGCACGGTGAGTCCCGCGTCCGTGCACGGTGAGTCCCGCGTCCGTGCACGGTGAGTCCCGCGTCCGTGCACGGTGAGTCCCGCGCTTCCCACTGCCCGACGCGCTGGCTGGCGCCCGACCGCACCCCTCTCCGCGGGATGCGTTGCGGCCGGGCGCCGCGTCGGACCAGAGGGCGGGCGCTATCCGGCGCGCTGCAGCACGCGGTCGACCAGCCCGTACTCGACAGCCTGCTGCGGGGTGAACCAGGTGTCGCGCTCGGCGTCGGACTCGACCCGCTCGAACGGCTGGCCGGTGTGCTCGGCGGTGATCTCGAGGATCTGCCGCTTGAGGCGGGTGAGCATGTCGGCGCGGATCCGGATGTCGCTCTGCACGCCGCCCACCCCGCCGGTCGGCTGGTGCAACATGATTTCGGCGTGCGCCAGGGCCGCGCGCTTGCCCGGCGCGCCGCCGGTGAGCAGGAACTGGCCCATCGAAGCGGCCAGGCCGGTCGCGACCGTTGCCACGTCCGGCGCGATCGCGCGCATGGTGTCGTAGATCGCGAGCCCCGCGGAGACCGAGCCGCCGGGGGAGTTGATGTAGAGGGTGATGTCGGACGTCGGGTCCTCCGCGGCCAGCAGGAGGAGCTGGGCGATGATCCGGTTGGCGATCGGGTCGTCCACCTCCTGGCCCAGCACGATGATCCGCTCGTACAGCAGACGCTCGAAGACGGCATCGTCGAGAGTGGTGACGCTGGTGTTCGGCATGCCCCGACCGTAGGAGCGCGGCGGCGGGCCGCGGCCCGGTTTCGCCCGCCGCGGAATGTCCACCCCCGGCGAACACGGACGCGCGATACGTCCGTTCGAAGCAACCTCACCCTCGTCAGTAACCCGGCGCACCCCCCGTCGTTGGCCGGTTGTGGCGCGTCGGCCGCCCGCTCCCCGCCTGCTGCGCCGACGAGCCCCATCCGACGAGGAGGCCTGCGGTGACGGGGGTCGAGGTCCGGGTCGAGGGACTGTCGAAGTCCTTCGGGCGCGCGAACATCTGGTCTGACGTCACGCTGACGCTGCCGCCCGGCGAGGTCAGCGTGCTGCTCGGCCCGTCGGGCACCGGCAAGTCGGTGTTCCTCAAGACGCTCATCGGGCTGGTCAAGCCGGAGAAGGGCTCGATCGTCATCAACGACGTCGACCTGGTGCGGTGCAGCGAGGGCAAGCTCTACGAGATCCGCAAGCTCTTCGGTGTGCTGTTCCAGGACGGCGCGCTGTTCGGCTCGATGAACCTCTACGACAACATCGCGTTCCCGTTGCGCGAGCACACGAGGAAGTCCGAGGCGCAGATCCGCGACATCGTCGCGGACAAGATGGCGATGGTCGGGCTCACCGGCAGCGAGGGCAAGCTGCCCGGCGAGATCTCCGGAGGCATGCGCAAGCGGGCGGGACTCGCCCGCGCGCTGGTGCTGGACCCGGCGATCATCCTGTTCGACGAGCCCGACTCCGGCCTCGACCCGGTGCGCACGGCCTACCTCAACCAGCTGATCATCGACCTGAACGCGCAGACCGACGCCACGTTCCTCATCGTCACCCACGACATCAACACCGCGCAGACCGTGCCCGACAACATCGGCATGCTCTACCGCAAGCACCTGGCGATGTTCGGTCCGCGCGAGGTGCTGCTGACGTCCGAGGAACCGGTGGTCGCGCAGTTCCTCAACGGCCGTCGCCAGGGCCCGATCGGCATGTCCGAGGAGAAGGACGCCGCCCAGGCCGCCCGCGAGATGGCCGAGACCGAGGGCGAGCTCGCGGGCCTACCCCCGCTGAAGCCACAGCTGGGCACGAGCCCGGGGCTGGGGGAGCGGGCCGCCGTCGGCCGCCGCCGCGAGCGGGTGATGGGCATGCTGCCCACGCTGTCGCGGGCCGCCCAGGACGCGATCTACGCCAGCTACATGAGCGACCCCGCCCCGGTCGATATGGCGTGGACCCGGCCGCTCCCGCGCGTGGGGAACGGCCGATGACCACGCCCATCAGCCGTGCGCTGACGCCGGTCGGGCGCCTGTTCGGCCTCGGTGTCGACGTCGTGCGCACCGCGTTCGTGCCGCCGTTCCAGCTGCGTGAGTACATCGAGCAGACCTGGTTCGTCACGAAGGTCTCCGCCCTGCCGACGGCGCTGTTCACGATCCCGTTCGGCGCCACGATCGCGCTGCTCCTGGGCAACCTGACCGGCCAGTTCGGCGCCCAGAGCCAGACCGGCGCCGGCAGCGTGCTCGCGATCGTGCAGCAGGCCGCGCCCATCGTCACGGCGCTCCTGATCTCCGGCGCGGGCGGCTCGGCCGTGTGCGCCGACCTCGGCGCCCGCACCATCCGCGAGGAGATCGCCGCGATGGAGGTGCTGGGCATTTCGCCCGTGCAGCGCCTCGTCGTGCCGCGGGTGCTGGCGATGGCGACCACGGCGGTCGTGCTCAACGGCCTCGCCACCGTCGTCGGCGTCGCGGGCGGCTACTTCTTCAACGTCATCATGCAGGGCGGCACCCCGGGCGCCTACATCGCGAGCTTCTCGGCGATCGCGCAGATCTCCGACATCTTCGTCAGCGAGCTCAAGGCGGTCCTCTTCGGCGCGGTCGCGGGCATCGTGGCCGCCTACCGCGGGCTGAACCCGCCGCCGGGGCCCAAGGGGGTCGGCGACGCGGTGAACCAGTCGGTGGTCATCTCGTTCGTGCTGGTGTTCCTCATCAACCTGGTGGTGACGGCGCTCTACCTCGAGCTCGTCCCCCCGAAGGGCTACTGACGTGGACGCGCGAAGGGAGATCCATTCGACAACGGAACCCGAGGCTTGGCCGGGCGGGAGAAACTGACGTGCCCAGGATTCTGACGACGCTCGAGGACCTGGGCGACCAGCTCTCCTTCTACGGCCGCGCGATCGCCTGGATCCCCCGCACGGTGCGCCGCTACCGCAAGGAGATCGCGCGGCTCCTGGCCGAGGTGGCGTTCGGGTCCGGCGCGCTCGTCGTCATCCTCGGGACGGCGGGCGTGATGCTCTCGCTCTCGCTGTTCGTCGGCTCGCTGGTGGGGCTGCAGGGCTTCCGCGCGCTGGACTCGCTGGGCGTGGAGGCGCTCACGGGCTTCATCACGGCCTACTTCAACACCCGCGACATCGCCCCGCTCGTCGCGTCCGCCGCCCTCACCGCGACCCTCGGCGCGGGGTTCACCGCCCAGCTCGGCGCGATGCGGATCTCGGAGGAGGTCGACGCGCTGGAGGTGATGGCGGTGCCGTCGGTGCCGTTCCTCGTCACCACCCGCGTGATCGCGGGCGTCATCGCGATCATCCCGATGTACACGATCGGCCTGCTCGCGAGCTTCGCCTCGGCGAGGCTGAACGTGACGCTGCTCAACGGCTTGCCCGGCGGCACGTACGACCACTACTTCGACCTGTTCCTGCCGGTCAGCGACATCCTCTACTCGTATCTCAAGGTCATCGTGTTCGCGCTGGTGATCATCTTGATCCACTGCCACTACGGCTACAACGCCAAGGGCGGCCCCGCGGGCGTCGGCGTGGCCGTCGGACGCGCGGTGCGGCTGTCGATCGTCGCCGCCGCGGTCATGGACTTCTTCCTCACGCTCGTGATCTACGGGACGGACACGTCGATGCGGGTGGCGGGATGACGCGCAAGGCGCTCATGGGACTGGCCTTCGTCGGCGTGCTGGTGCTGCTGGGCGGGCTCGCCGTCGGGAAGTACGCGGGTGCGTTCAGCCCCGGGATCCCCGTGACGCTCAAGGTCGACCGGGTCGGCACCCAGCTCGACCCGAAGGCCGACGTCAAGGTGCGGGGGCTGATCGTCGGCAGCGTGACGTCGATCAGCACCGACGGCGAGGGCGCCACCGTGGCGATGTCGATCGACCCGCGCTTGATCGGCCAGATCCCGGCCGACGTCACCGCGCGGCTGCTGCCCAAGACGCTCTTCGGCCAGAAGTTCGTCTCGCTCGTGCCGCCCGCCGTCCCGACCCCGCGGCGGCTGGCCGCAGGCACGGTGATCGGCGAGGACCGCAGCCAGTCCGCTCAGGAGCTCGAGCAGGTGCTCGACGACCTCCTACCGTTGCTGCAGGCGGTCCGACCGCAGGACCTCGCGACCACCCTGGGCTCCCTGTCGCAGGCGCTGCAGGGCCGCGGCACCGAGCTGGGCCAGACGCTCGTGCGGCTGAACACGCTCGTGGAGGGCGTCAACCCGGCGCTCCCGGACGTCAAGGCCGACATCACGCAGGTCGCCGACTTCTCCGAGCACCTCTCCGACTCCGCGCCCGACCTCCTCGACGCCCTCCGCGACCTCACCGTGACGAGCCGGACGATCGTGGACCAGCGCGACGGCCTGCACCAGCTGCTCTCCTCGCTGACCAGTACCTCCGACGACCTGCGCGGCTTCCTCGACGCCAACGGCGCGAACCTCGTCTCGCTCGCGGCGACGAGCCGCCCGACGCTGGGCACGCTGGCCCGCTACGCGCCGGAGTTCCCGTGCCTGCTCGGCCAGCTCGTCGACGCGATCCCGCGCATCGACACCGTGTTCGGCAAGGGGACGAACGAGCCGGGCATCCACATCACCGCCGAGATCGTCACCAACCGCGGCAAGTACGTGCCCGGCGAGGAACCGCGCTACCGCGACGACCGCGGGCCGCGCTGCTACCCGATCCTGCCGATCGGGCCGCAGTACCCGCCCGACGGCCCGTTCCGCGACGGCGCGCACGCGACGGCCGCCCCGGTGGGCCAGCCGGGCTCCGCGTCCGCCAGCTACGGGATGATCAACTCCTCGTACGACATGGGCGTGCCCAACTCCCCCGGCGAGCGTCAGGTGATGTCCGAGCTGGTCGCGCTGCGGGACGGGACGCCCCCCAGCGCCGTCCCGGCCTGGAGCTCGATGCTCGTCGGCCCCCTCTACCGCGGCACGGAGGTGGCCATCACATGAGGCGGGTACCCCTCGCACCGCTGGTCAAGTTCCTCGCGTTCGCCGCCGTCGTCACGCTGGCCACCACGGTGCTCGGCCTGACCATCGCCAACGCCCAGGGCGGCGCCCGCACGGGCTACAGCGCGACGTTCACCGACGCGTCGGGGCTCCTGCCCGGCGACGACGTGCGCATCGCAGGCGTCGTCGTCGGGAGCGTCGACAGGGTCGCGGTCGTCGACCGACGGCTGGCCAAGGTCGACTTCAGTGTCGACGCCGGGCAGCCGATCCCGGCGTCCGCCACGGCGGCGATCCTCTACAAGAACCTCATCGGCCAGCGCTTCCTGTCGCTCGGCCAGGGCGCGGGGGCCACCGGCGCGATGCTGAAGGCGGGCGACACGATACCCGTCGCGCACACCACGCCGCCGCTGAACCTGACCACGCTGTTCAACGGCTTCCAACCGCTCTTCGCCGCCCTCGACCCCCAGCAGGTCAACACGCTGTCGATGGAGATCGTGCAGGTGCTGCAAGGCGAGGGCGGCACGGTCGAGGCGTTGCTGGCCGGCACGTCGTCGCTGACGAGCGCGATCGCCGACCGGGACCAGGTGATCGGCCAGGTCGTCGACAACCTCAACCAGGTGCTCCAGACGGTCAACTCCCGGGACGACGAGCTCTCGAACCTGGTCACGACGCTGCGACAGCTCGTGTCGGGGCTCGCGGCCGACCGGCAGCCGATCGGTGCGGCGATCGCCTCGATCGGGGACCTGACGCAGGTGACGGCCGGGTTCCTCACCGACGCCCGCCCGGGGCTGCGCAGCGACATCGCCGCGCTGGGCGACCTGTCGACCCAGCTCGACGCGGGCGGTCCGACCATCGAGAAGTACCTGCAGACCGCGCCGGGCAAGCTCAACACGATCGCCCGCGCCGCGAGCTACGGCAGCTGGTTCCAGTTCTACCTGTGCGGCGTCAGCGGCAAGATCGGCATCGGGGATCTCGTTCCGGCACAGGAGATCCCGGCGTTCCACTCCGACTCGCCCCGCTGCGGGCCCGACCCGCAGGGCGCGGTCGGCCAGAGCCCGCCCGCGCTGCCGAACCCGGCGAACCTGCCCGTCGTCGGGCCGCTTCTGGGGGGTCACTAGTGGCGCGCCGTCCCGTGCCGTTGGCGATCAGCGGCATCGTCGTCATCGCCGCGATCGTGCTGGTCGGGTTCAACGCGAAGTCGCTGCTCTCGTCGGCCACCACCTACCAGGCCGACTTCACCGAGGCCGCGGGCCTGCAGGCGGGCGACATGGTGACGATCGCGGGCGTCGAGGCGGGCCGGGTCGGGTCGGTCACGCTCGACGGCGACCACGTGCGGGTCGCGTTCAACGTCAACGACGCCTGGGTCGGCGACCAGACCAGCGCGTCCATCCAGATCCGCACGCTGCTGGGCGCGAAGTACCTCGCGCTCGACCCGCAGGGCGGCGCGCCGCTCGAACCGGGAGCGACGATCCCGCTGACGCGCACGGCGTCACCGCTGGACGTCGTCGCGGCCTTCGACGGCCTGTCCGGAACGCTCGACCAGCTCAACACGACCCAGCTCGCCACCAGCCTGGAGACGCTCGCCACCACGTTCCACGACACCCCGGACGACATCCGGGGCGCGCTGAACGGCCTCTCGCGCCTCTCCACGACGATCGCGAGCCGCGACGACCAGATCCGCAGGCTGCTCGCGGGCACCCACCAGCTGTCCGGTGTGCTGGCGCAGCGCACCACCGACGTCACCACGCTGCTCTCGGACGGCAACCAGCTGCTGGGCGAGCTCCAGCAGCGCGAGCAGGCGATCGCGAACCTGCTCGACGGCACGCGACGGCTCTCGCAGCAGCTCTCCGGACTCGTCGCGGACAACCAGGCCCGGCTGCGCCCGACGCTGGAGACGCTCGGCCGGGTCGTGGACGTGCTGCAGCGCAACCAGGACAACCTCGCCGACACGATCAGGAACGAGGCCGTGTTCATCCGGCTCTTCACCAACGCCGTCGGCAACGGGCACTGGTTCGACAGCTATATCTGCGGGCTGCTGCCCACCCCGACGATCGGCCCGCTGAACCCCGGGGGTTGCTGATGACGACCTCGGACCGGCGCCAGTTCCAGATCATCGGCATGGGCTGCGTGCTCGCCGTCCTCATCGCCGCGGGGGTCTGGGTCGTCTCCACCCACGCGGGCGGCCGGACGGTCACGGCCTACTTCGCCAACGCCTCGGCGCTGTTCCCGGACAACCAGGTGACGGTGCTCGGGGTGCCGGTCGGCACCATCGACACGATCACGCCCGAGGGCACCCAGGTGCGCGTCGACATGACGATCACCGACCCGGACGTGAAGCTGCCCGCCGACGCCAAGGCGGCCGTGGTGTCGCCCAGCCTCGTCACCGGCCGCTACGTGCAGCTCCTGCCGCCCTACCGCGGCGGCCCCGAGCTGGCCGACGGCGCCGTGATCCCACTGAGCCGCACGGTCGTCCCGCTGGGCGTCGACGACCTCGCCCGCACCGCCACACAGCTCGCACGGGCGCTCGGGCCGAACGGGGCCAACGCGAGCGGTGCCGTGTCGGACGTCCTGACCGTCGGCGCCCGCAACCTCGACGGCAACGGCCAGGCGATCAACGACACGATCACGGGCCTCGGCGACCTGTCCGGCACGTTGTCGGGATCGAGCAAGGACCTGTTCGGCACGGTCACCGAGCTGGAGACGTTCACCGCGGCGCTGGCGAAGAACGACGACCAGGTGCGTACGTTCAACGGCCGCCTCGCCGACGTCACCGGGTTCCTCGCGGGGCAGCGCGGCCAGCTCGGCGACGCGCTCGCGCAGCTCGGGTCGGCGCTCGGCGACGTCGCGGCGTTCGTGAGGGACAACCGCGCGGCGCTGCGACACGACGTCAACGGCCTCGCCGACGTCACCGCCACGCTGGTCGAGCAGCAGCGGGCGCTCACCGAGGTGCTCGACGTCGCCCCGGCCGCGTCGAGCAACCTGATCAACACCTACAACGGCTCGTCCGGCACGCTCGACACCCGCCCCGACATCAACGAGCTGGCCAACCCGCCGCTCGTGACGCTGTGCAAGCTGCTCGGCACCCCCGGCGGGCACACGCCTGCCGGGATCCCGGCGGGGGTCACCGATGCGTGTTCGTCGCTGTCGTCGCTGGTCTCGGGGACCGTGCCGCTGCCCAACACGGCCGACGTCCTCACCGCGCTCTACGCCGACCAGCCGCTCCCGGTGGCCGGGCTGGCGCTCCCGACGGTGCCCGCCCCGGCGCCGGGCGTCGGCTCGACGCCGCCTTCGACGCCGCCTTCGACGCCGCCTTCGATGTCGTCCCAGGTGCCGCACCCGCCGTCGGCGATGACGTCCTCGTCGGGCGCGGCGCCGGGCGCCCCTGTGCTCTCGCCGCTGCTGTCGCTCCTGGGAGGCGGGAAGTGAACAGGATCGCGCGAGTCGTCGCGGCGACCGCCGTCGTCGGCCTCGCCACGAGCGGCTGCGGGGTGCTTTCGGGCGGGCTGCGCGGGGTCGACCTGCCCGGTGGTGCCGACCTTGGCGACCACCCGTACTCGGTCACGATCGAGTTCGCCGACGTCGTCGACCTCGTGCCGCAGTCGCTGGTGAAGGTCGACGACGTGCCCGTCGGCGCCGTCTCGGCGATCGCCGTGGACCCCGCGACGTGGAACGCGCGCGTCACCGTCGACCTCAACGGCGACGTCAGGCTCCCCGCCGACGCCACCGCGCGGGTCCGCACGACGAGCCTGTTGGGGGAGAAGTTCGTCGAGCTGGCCGCGCCCGCGCAGGGCGCGACCGGCGCGCTGGCCCCCGGCGCGGACATCCCGGTCGCCCGCTCGGGGCGGGCCGTGGAGGTCGAGGAGGTGCTCGGCTCGCTCTCGATGCTGCTCAACGGGGGCGGCGTCGCGCAGGTCAAGACGATCTCGACCGAGCTGAACAACGCCCTGCAGGGCAACGAGCCGCAGGTGCGGGCCCTGCTCGCGAACCTGAACACGCTGGTCGGCGGCCTGGACAGCCGCAAAGGTGAGATCACCCGCGCGCTGGACGGGCTCAATCGGCTCTCCGCCACCCTCGCGCAGCGGCAGGGCGAGATCACCACCGCGCTGGACGACCTCGCGCCCGGTCTGCAGGAGCTCTCCCGCCAGCGCGGGCAGCTGGTGGACATGCTGCGCTCGCTCGACCGGCTCTCCGGCGTCGCCACGAACGTCGTGAACGCGAGCCGCGACGACCTCGTGGCCGATCTGCGCTCGCTGCAGCCCACCCTCCAGAAGCTCGCCGACTCCGGCCAGAACCTGCCCGACTCCCTGCAGATCCTGGGCAGCTTCCCGTTCACCGACGCGGCCCAGCAAGCCGTCGCGGGCGACTACGCGAACCTGTACCTGACCCTCGACCTGGACCTGAAGGACCTGCTGGACAACCTCGCGCGGTCCAACCAGCCGTTCCCCGGGCCGGACGCGCCGCTGTTCACCATGCTCCCGCCGACGGCCCAGGTGCTCAGCCCGTTGATCGGCGGCGGCACGCCCACCGAGCAGCCCACGTTCCCGGTGCTCGGCGCGGTGCCGGTGCCGCTCGCGGGCCTCGACCCGGCAAACCCGCCGTCCGAGCACATCCCCGCGATGCCGACCCCGACGACCAAGCCGAGCCCGGCGCCATCCGGCGGGCTCGTCGACACGATCCTGGGAGGTCTCTAGATGATCACCAGGACGGCCCGGATCCAGCTGCTCGGCCTGCTGCTGGTCACCCTGCTCGGCGTCGGCTACGTCGGCTTCCGCTACGCCGGGTTCGGCAGCCTGCTCGGCGCCACGACCTATCCCGTGCACGTGCAGCTGGCGGACTCGGGCGGCATCTTCACCGGCGCCGACGTGACCTACCGGGGTGTCTCCGTCGGGCGTGTCGGGCCGTTGACGCTCACGCCCACCGGTGTGGACGTCCAGCTCGACGTCGACCGGAGCGCGCCGCCGATCCCGGCGGACCTCAACGCCGCGGTGCGCAACCTCTCCGCGATCGGCGAGCAGTACGTCGACCTGCAGCCCGCCGCCGACGGCGGGGCCGACCTCCAGGGCGGCGCGACGATCCCGACCGCGCGCACGACCACGCCGGTCGGGGTGGAGGACCTCGTCTCCAACCTCGACACGTTCGTGAAATCGGTGCCGCTCGACGACCTGCGCACGGTCGTCGCACAGCTGGGCACCGCGTTCGCGGGCTCCGCCCAGCCGCTGCAGCGGCTCCTGGACACGACGACGGAGTTCACCCGGGCCGCCCAGGAGGCGCTGCCGCAGACCGTCGCCCTGCTGCGTGACGGCCGGACCGTGCTCACCACCCAGAACGAGACGGCGGGCCAGTTCGCGGACTTCAGCCACCGCCTCGCCCAGCTCGCCGCCCAGCTCAGGACGTCCGACCCGGACCTGGGCAGGCTGATCCAGAACGGGCCGCAGGCAGCAGGCCAGGTCAGCGGGCTGCTCGACGAGAGCGGCTCGGGCCTTTCCGACGTGCTGGCGAACCTGCTGACCGTCTCCCGGATCCTCCAGCCGCGCCAGTCCAACCTGAACCAGCTGCTGGTGTCCTACCCGGGCGTCTCGTCGGTGACGCCGACGGTCGTGCCCGGCGACAGCACCGCCCACCTGGGGCTCGCGCTCAACATCTTCGACCCGCTGCCCTGCACGATGGGCTACGAGGCCACGCCGCGGCGCGCGGGCAACCAGGTGGCCGACAACTCCGTGAACACGCACGCCTACTGTGCGGAGACCGCAGGCAGCCCCGTCGACGTCCGCGGGGCGCAGAACGTGCCCCAGGCAGGCGGCCCCGGCACCCACGCGGCGCACCGGAAGAGCGGCGCACCGCGAGCGCCGAACACCACCAGCGCGACCACGGGCGATGCGCTCCCCCTCGGCTCGCTCGCGCAGATCCTGCTGCCCTGACCCGGAGATGGAATTCGCCATGACCGCCACGACGGACGAAGCCGGTGCGGCCCCAGAGCCCGCATCGGACGCCGCGCAGAACACCGCCTTCGCAGCCCCGGCTGACACATCGCAGGGCCCCGGGATTCTGCGATGCGCGCAGGAGGTCTGCGAGAACACCGTGAACGGGCGGGCCCGCGCGCTGCGCCGGGGCCTGACCGTCGCCGTGGCGGTCGCCGCGTTGGTGGCGCTGCTGCTCGGGGCGCTGTGGGTGCTCGCGCTGACCAGCGGCTCACTCGCGCTGGCCCGCGACCGCGATGCCGTGCTCGTCGACGCCCGGCAGGCCGCGATCAACCTCAACACACTCGACTACCGGCATGCCGACGCGGGGCTCGACCTATGGCGGCAGTCGTCAACCGGGTCGGTGCTGGCGGAGTTCCAACAGAACGGCGACCAGTACGCCAAGCTCGTGCAGGAGTCCAAGCGCACCACGGCGGCGACCGTCCCGGACGCGGCCGTCACGGAGCTGGACAAGCACGCAGGCGTCGCCAGGGTGCTGGTGGCCGTCGACGTCACGGTCACGCCCGACGGCCAGCCGCCCGCCGTCACCCGCCAGCGGCTGCAGATGGAGATGACCCGCACCCCGGAGGGCTGGAAGGTCAGCAAGCTCAGCCCGGTCCGCTCCCCGACGACCGGCGCCGGGAACTGAGGCGGCAGGAGGCCAGCCCATGTCCACACGCTCGTACCCCGGCCCGCAGCGGCGCCGCCCGATCGGCATCCGCCGCCCCCGCGTGGCGGGCCGCGTCCCCGGCCGGGTCGGTCCGGCCGACGGCCCGCTCGCCACCCCCGCGACCCCGGCCCCGCCAAGGGCCCTGGAGCCGCCCGCCGAAGTCGATCGTCCGACCGTCGACGATGCGACCGCCGGCGCCGTGACCGACGACCACGCCGGGGCACCCGATGCCGGAGCGGTCGCCGCGTCCGGAACCGGACAGGCCCGCGCCGAAGCGACCGGCGACGCGGCGGGCAGGCGGCGGGCTCGGCCGTCCGGAAAACGGTTGCTGCGTGCCCGCCCCGCCGACGCCCGCCCGGCCGCGCGCAGGCCACGCGGGCCGGTCCCGATCCCGGCGCTCGCCGCGGCGCTCGCGCTGCTCGTCGGCCTCGCCGTGTTCTTCGGTGTCGAGAACGCCGCGCTGCGCGGCACGGCGTCCGCGCAGAACACGGCGCTCGTGGACATCGGCACCACCGCGCAGGTGAGTCAGCAGGCCACCGACGCGCTCAAGACGATCTACTCGTTCGACTACACGCGGCTCGACCAGAACGAGGGCGCCGCCCGTGCGGTGATCACCCCGGACTTCGCCGCCCAGTTCGACCGGCTGTTCCAGCAGGTGCGCCAGCTCGCGCCGCAGCAGCAGGCCGTCGTGACGGCCACGGTGAACGTCTCGGGCGTGGAGTCGATCAACGGCGACACCGCGACGCTGCTGGTCTTCCTCGACCAGCAGGCCACCCGCGCCCAGGCGGGCGACGCACCCCAACAGCTCGCCGCCGCCGGTCGCCTCACGGTGACGGCGAGGCTCGTGGACGGCGCCTGGAAGATCGCGGACGTCCAGCCGCGCTGACCCCGGCCTGCCGATCCACCGCCGATGGGCGGGCGGTGGAATCCCCGCTGTCGGCGTCGCGTATCCTGGACAACGGTTCCACCGAAGACCGCAGGTCTGCGCCCTCCGGGCGCACGAAGGTCCCGTATTGCGGGCGACCCGCGCAGGAGGACGAGGTCCGATCGGGCGCCGCCAACGCGCCCGTCCACGCCCCGTGCGCTTCTGCGTCGGGGCGTTCGTGTGCCCGGGGTCGTCGGGCGGTGGATACCGCCAACCGACACCCCGAGAGGAGGCACACCGATGGCACGACCCGACAAGGTCACGGCGGTCGCTGAGATCGTCGAGAAGTTCCGGGGCGCGTCCGCCTCGGTGGTCACCGAGTACCGCGGGCTCACGATGTCGCAGCTGACGACCCTGCGTCGTTCGCTGGGCGAGGGCACGACCTATCGCATTGCCAAGAACACGCTGGTCCAGCGGGCCGCGGCGGACGCGGGCGTCGAGGGCCTCGAGCAGATGCTCGTCGGGCCCACGGCGATCGCGTTCATCACCGGTGAGCCCGTGGACGCCGCCAAGGCGATCCGCGATTTCGCCAGGACCAACCAGGGCCTGGTGATCAAGGGCGGCTACATGGACGGTCGCGCGCTGACCGTCGTCGAGGTCAACCAGCTCGCCGACCTCGAGTCGCGTGAGGTCCTGCTGGCCAAGCTGGCAGGCGCGATGAAGGCCAACCTCAGCAAGGCAGCGGGCCTGTTCGCCGCTCCCGCGTCGCAGGTCGCCCGGCTCGCCCAGGCGCTCGCCGAAAAGCGGGCCGAGGAGGAGGGCGGCGCCGCCGCACCCGCCGAGGCATCCGCTGACGGGGCCGCTGACGGGGCCGCTGACGGGGCCGCTGACGGGGCCGCTGACGGGGCCGCTGACGGGGCCGCTGACGGGGCCGCTGACGAGGCCGCTGACGAGGCCGCCGCACCCGCCGAGGACGCCACGGCCGACGCCGCGGCATCCGACTCCTGACCACCAACCCCATCCGTTAGAGAGGAACCGCCACCATGGCGAAGCTCACCACCGACGAGCTGCTCGAGGCCTTCAAGGACCTCACCCTGATCGAGCTGTCGGAGTTCGTGAAGAAGTTCGAGGAGACCTTCGACGTCACCGCCGCCGCTCCGGTCGCCGTCGCGGCCGCCCCGGCCGCGGCCGCCGCCGCTCCGGTCGAGGAGGAGAAAGACGAGTTCAACGTCGTCCTCGAGGCAGCGGGCGAGAAGAAGATCCAGGTCATCAAGGTCGTGCGCGAGCTCGTGTCCGGCCTGGGCCTGAAGGAGGCCAAGGACCTCGTGGAGTCGGCGCCGAAGCCGATCCTCGAGGGCGTCGCCAAGGACGCCGCCGAGGCCGCCCAGAAGAAGCTGCAGGACGCGGGCGCCAAGGTCAGCCTGACCTGATCCAGCACGGACGGACGGCCCTCCCCGCGTCGGGGAGGGCCGTTCGGCGTGTCAGCGGCCGCGCAGCTCGCGACGCAGCAGCTTGCCCGTGACCGTCTTGGGGATCTCGTCGAGGAACTCGATCTGGCGGGGGTACTTGTAGGCCGCCATCCGATCCTTGGTGAACGCGATCAGCTCCTCGGCGGTCGCGGTCTTGCCGGGCCGCAGGCTCACGAACGCCTTGACCGTCTCGCCCCGGTACTCGTCGGGAACCCCGATCACCGCGGCCTCGCGGACCGCCTCGTGCTCGTAGAGCACGTCCTCGACCTCGCGCGGCCAGACCTTGTAGCCGCCCGCGTTGATCTGGTCCTTCTTGCGGTCGACGATGTAGAACCAGCCCTCGGCGTCCATGTACCCCACGTCGCCGGTGTGCAGCGAGCCGTCGGGGATCGCGTTCTGGGTCTCCTCGGGCGTGTTCCAGTACCCGCGACCACCTGCGGCCCGGTCGTCACGATCTCGCCGATCTCGCCGGGCGGCGGCTCGTTGCCCGCGTCGTCGAGGATCTGCACCACGGTGTTGTAGATCGGCACTCCCACCGAGAGCGCGCCCGACGCCTCGTCCACCGGCCCCTGGACGCCCAGGGGGGTGCCATGCGACGGGGAGGTGGTCTCGGTCAGCCCGTACACGTTGTGGATGTAGTGGCCGAACGTCGACGAGAACGCTTTCACCGTGGACGGCGGGATCGGCGCGCCGCCCGAGAGGATCGTGGTCAGCGACTTCAGCGCGTCGGCCTCGGCGTTCGGCGCGTTCATCAGCGCGATGAAGACGGTGATCGACCCGACGGTGAACGTCGGCCGATGCTCCCGGATCACGTCGATGCCCAGGCTGGGCTCGAACCGGTGGAACAACACCAGCGGGGCGCCGAGCAGCAGCGACACCGTGACGTGCGCGATCAGCCCGGTGATGTGGAACAGCGGCGCCACGCCGAGCACGACGTCGGAGCCGGTCAGGCCGCACCACTCGCGGTAGGCCTGGCTGTTGAACGTCACGTTGCCGTGGGTGTTCATCGCGCCCTTGGGCGGGCCCGTGGTGCCCGACGTGTACGTGAGGAATGCCGTGTCGCCCGCCTCGAACGACACCGGCGGCGGGGTCCGCCCCCGAAGCGCTCCAGCATCCCGGCCATGTCGACCGTGCCGTCGAGGGCGATCCGCTCCGATCCGCTGAAGGAGCGCGGGTCGTTGCGGGTCTGGTACTCCAGCTCCGAGGTGGTGATCACCGTGCGCACGTCCGTCTCGCCGACGACCGCCGCCGCGACATCGCGGTAGAGGCCCTCCAGGCACACCAGCACGGTGGCCCCCGAGTCGCGCAGGAGCAGCGAGAGCTCTCGCCCGCGGTTCATCGGGTTGATCGAGACGGCGACGCCGCCCGCCTTCCACGTGCCGACCAGCCCGATGATGAACTGCGGCACGTTCTGCAGGTAGAGCGCCACGCGGTCACCCCTGGCCAGCCCGCCGTCGAGGAGTCCGGCGGCGAACGCGTCGGTCAGCGCGTCGAGCTCGCGGTAGGTGAGGTGCCCGTCGAAGTAGCGGAGGGCGTCGCCGTCGGGGTTCCGCGCCGCGCCCGCCCGGTACATGGCCAGCGCATCGCTGAAATCCGGGGTGATGTCGTGGGGCTGGCCCTCGGCGTACAGGTGCAGCCAGGGCCGTTCGCCGTAGATGCCCATCAGCGGATGGCGATCGGGTTGACCGGCGCCCCGCTGCCGCCGACGACCTTCAGCGGCGCCGCGGCGTACAGGAAGCTCCACCTCCCGTCCTCCGCGCAGGCGGCGGCCAGGTCGTCCAGCCAGACGATCTCGGTGAGCGCGACGCCGAGGTTGCGCATCAGCGCGCAGTGCAGCGGCAGCGCGACCCCGGACGCGGGGTCGCTGGTGACCTCGTTGGCGATCGTGTCGGTGACGAGGTTGGGGATCTCCCGCTGCTGGAACCACTCGACGAGCTCGCGCGAGTACGTCAGGCCCGGCTCGATGAAGCCGTCGTAGAACTTCTCCTTGTCGTTGAGGTCGTACCAGTACTTCATGAAGCCCGTGCGGATGCAGAGGATGTCATGTGGCTCGATGGTGACGTTCTGCGCCGCAGCGGCGGCCTCCAGGTCGGTGTGGTCGATCGTCTCGCCCTTGTCCAGCCACTGCTTGCCGCGGTGACGGGCCATGTCGATCAGCACGCCGCGCCCGACGACGCCCTTCTCGGCGATCGGCAGCACCGACGCCTTGTCCAGCGTGCCGACGGTGGTGCGGGCGTCGTAGCCGTTCCAGAGCTGCCGGTCGTACCAGACGTGGCCCAGCGCGTCGTACTGCGTGGAGCCCTGCAGGAACATCGTGGCGGTGTCGTCGGCGTAGTGCAGACCGCCGGGGAACTGGGGCGCGCCATCGCCGTCCCACGACGACTCGTCGCGTCCCCGGTACGGATGTGCTGTGCGCCGCGCAGCACCTCCTTCGCGTCGAGGTAGTTCAGCGCGCCCACCTCGTCGTCGGCGCCCCATCTGCCCCAGTTCTTCGGGGCGTCGGCACCCAGCAGCTCGTTCATGGCAGCTACGTCGGGCATGGAGTCTCCTCGTCGTCGTCGACGGATGGCTGACCGCCCACGATCGTTCGACGGCCCGTCTGGGCTGTCAACCGGGGGTGCGGGGCGCCGATCGGGCGACCTCGCGGGCCGCTACGCAGCGTGCGGCGGGCTCCTGACGCGCCGGGTGATCTACCGTCTACCGAACCATCCCGACCGGCGCTGATCACCACCTCAGGGGGTTCGGCGCTGTCGGGCGGTCGCCGGAGCGGGGTGAGGGCGACGGGCAACGGGCGGGCGGTATATCGTCACGCCCCGTGCTCGCCGGTCGTCCCGCAAAGAGGACCACTTACCGACGCGTAGGGCCTTGACTCGGTGCGCCTGTCAGGTCACTCTTAGGTCTCGATGGTTTCCTTGGTGGCCCATCTCGACAGCCGCTGCCTTTGCAGCTAGACTGACTCTTTGCGCTGCCCTCATCCAGCTTCGCGTGCGCTCAGTCGAGTCTCAACGTCGAGATCTCCGCTTCGGTGCGCTCGGGGCCGGGCTGATGGCCGTGCCCTGACAACAGACGGCGTGCACCGGCTCTGACTCGTGCGTCGCCCCGTCCGCTCCGGACCTCCCGCCCGGGGCGCGTGGGGTAGACGATATCGCGAGGCCCCCGGCGCCCGCCAGATGAGAGCGCAGTTCCGGAAGGACGCATCTTGGCATCGCCGCACGCCACCAAGACCCTCGCGACCACCTCCGACCACCTGAACCTCCCTGGGGCGCCAACCCGCGTTTCCTTCGCGAAGATCCGCGAGCCGCTCCGGGTGCCCGATCTGCTCGACCTGCAGACCCAGTCCTTCGAGTGGCTGGTGGGCGACGAGGCGTGGTTCCAGCGGCGGATCGACGCCGGAGACGAGAACCCGATGGGCGGTCTGGAGGACATCCTGACCGAGATCTCCCCCATCGAAGACTTCTCCGGATCGATGTCCCTGTCCTTCTCCGATCCTCGGTTCGACGAGGTGAAGGCCTCCGAGGAGGAGTGCAAGGACAAGGACATGACGTACGCGGCTCCGCTGTTCGTCACGGCGGAGTTCACGAACAACACCACCGGTGAGATCAAGAGCCAGACGGTCTTCATGGGCGATTTCCCCGTGATGACCCGCAAGGGCACCTTCATCATCAACGGCACCGAGCGTGTCGTGGTGTCCCAGCTGGTCCGGTCGCCCGGCGTCTACTTCGACACCGCGATCGACAAGTCCACCGACAAGGACGTCTTCTCGGTCAAGATCATCCCATCGCGCGGAGCGTGGCTGGAGTTCGACGTCGACAAGCGCGACACGGTCGGTGTGCGCATCGACCGCAAGCGCCGCCAGCCGGTCACCGTGCTGCTCAAGGCGCTCGGTTGGGACAACGAGCGCATCCAGCAGCGCTTCGGGTTCTCCGAGACCATGCTCGCCACGCTCGAGAAGGACCACACCGCGGGCCAGGACGAGGCCCTGCTGGACATCTACCGCAAGCTGCGGCCGGGTGAGCCGCCCACCAAGGAGAGCGCGCAGGCGCTGCTGGAGAACCTCTTCTTCAAGGACAAGCGCTACGACCTCGCGAAGGTCGGCCGCTACAAGGCCAACAAGAAGCTCGGTCTTTCCATCGACGCGTCCACCGGCACGCTCACCGAGGAGGACATCGCCACGACCATCGAGTATCTCGTCCGGCTGCACGCAGGCGAGACGTCGATGACGATCGGCGAGGGCGAGAACGCGGTCACGATCCCGGTCGAGACCGACGACATCGACCACTTCGGCAACCGGCGCCTGCGCACGGTCGGCGAGCTGATCCAGAACCAGATCCGCGTCGGCCTATCGCGCATGGAGCGCGTCGTCCGCGAGCGGATGACCACCCAGGACGTCGAGGCGATCACGCCGCAGACCCTGATCAACATCCGCCCGGTCGTGGCGGCGATCAAGGAGTTCTTCGGCACTTCGCAGCTGTCGCAGTTCATGGACCAGACCAACCCGCTCGCCGGGCTCACCCACAAGCGCCGCCTCTCGGCGCTGGGCCCGGGCGGCCTCTCGCGTGAGCGCGCGGGCATGGAGGTCCGCGACGTCCACCACAGCCACTACGGCCGCATGTGCCCGATCGAGACGCCGGAAGGCCCGAACATCGGCCTGATCGGCTCGCTGTCGAGCTTCGCGCGGGTCAACCCGTTCGGCTTCATCGAGACGCCTTACCGGCGCGTGGTCGACGGCGTCGTCACCGAGTCGATCGACTACCTCACCGCCGACGAGGAGGACCGCTACGTCGTCGCGCAGGCCAACGCGCCGCTGAACGACGACGGCTCCTTCCAGGAGGAGCGCGTGCTCGTCCGCCGCAAGGGCGGCGAGGTGGACTACATCCCGCCGACGGGCGTCGACTACATCGACGTCTCGCCGCGGCAGATGGTGTCGGTCGCCACCGCGATGATCCCGTTCCTCGAGCACGACGACGCCAACCGCGCGCTGATGGGCGCGAACATGCAGCGCCAGTCGGTGCCGCTGTTGCGCTCGGATTCGCCGCTGGTGGGCACCGGCATGGAGCTGCGCGCCGCGGTCGACGCCGGTGACGTCGTCGTCGCCGAGAAGGCAGGCGTCGTCGAGGAGCTGTGCGCCGACTTCATCACGGTCATGGCCGATGACGGCAGCCGCCAGACCTACCGGCTGCACAAGTTCCGCCGCAGCAACCAGGGCACGTGCACCAACCAGAAGCCGATCGTGGACGAGGGCGCGCGCGTCGAGGTGGGCCAGGTGCTCGCCGACGGGCCGTGCACCGAGAACGGCGAGATGGCGCTGGGCAAGAACCTCCTCGTGGCGATCATGCCGTGGGAGGGCCACAACTACGAGGACGCGATCATCCTCTCGCAGCGTCTCGTGCAGGACGACGTGCTCACGTCGATCCACATCGAGGAGCACGAGATCGACGCCCGCGACACGAAGCTGGGCGCCGAGGAGATCACGCGGGACATCCCGAACGTCTCCGAGGAGGTGCTCGCCGATCTCGACGAGCGCGGCATCATCCGCATCGGCGCCGAGGTGCAGCCGGGCGACATCCTGGTCGGCAAGGTCACGCCGAAGGGCGAGACGGAGCTGACCCCGGAAGAGCGCCTGCTGCGCGCGATCTTCGGCGAGAAGGCGCGCGAGGTGCGCGACACGTCGCTGAAGGTGCCGCACGGCGAGAACGGCAAGGTCATCGGCATCCGGGTGTTCTCCCGCGATGACGAGGACGAGCTCGCGCCGGGTGTCAACGAGCTGGTGCGCGTGTACGTCGCCCAGAAGCGCAAGATCCAGGACGGCGACAAGCTGGCGGGCCGCCACGGCAACAAGGGCGTCATCGGCAAGATCCTCCCGGCGGAGGACATGCCGTTCCTGCCCGACGGCACGCCGGTCGACATCATCCTCAACACGCACGGCGTGCCGCGGCGCATGAACATCGGCCAGGTGCTGGAGACCCACCTCGGGTGGATCGCCAAGAGCGGCTGGGAGATCGAGGGCAAGCCCGAATGGGCCGCCAAGCTGCCCGACGAGCTGTACTCCGTGCCCGCGGGCACGAAGACGGCCACGCCGGTGTTCGACGGCGCCAAGGAGAACGAGATCACGGGGCTGCTCGGCTCCACGCTGCCCAACCGCGACGGCGAGCGGATGGTCGGGCCCGACGGCAAGGCGCAGCTGTTCGACGGCCGCTCCGGCGAGCCCTACCCGTTCCCAGTGGCCGTCGGCTACATGTACATCCTCAAGCTGCTCCACCTGGTGGACGACAAGATCCACGCACGGTCCACCGGCCCCTACTCGATGATCACGCAGCAGCCGCTGGGCGGTAAGGCCCAGTTCGGCGGCCAGCGGTTCGGCGAGATGGAGTGCTGGGCCATGCAGGCGTACGGCGCGGCCTACACGCTGCAGGAGCTGCTGACGATCAAGTCGGACGACGTCGTGGGCCGGGTCAAGGTCTACGAGGCGATCGTCAAGGGCGAGAACATCCCCGAGCCGGGCATCCCGGAGTCCTTCAAGGTCCTCTTGAAGGAGCTCCAGTCGCTCTGCCTGAACGTCGAGGTGCTCTCCAGCGACGGCGCGGCGATCGAGATGCGCGACACCGACGACGAGGACCTCGAACGGGCCGCGGCGAACCTGGGCATCAACCTGTCCAGCCGCCCGGGGTCGGACTCGATGACCGTCGACGACCTCGTCAACTGATCACCCGCCGAGGCACGAGAAGGAACTGAGGACATAGTGCTCGACGTCAATTTCTTCGACGAACTGCGCATCGGCCTGGCCACGGCGGAGGACATCCGGCAGTGGTCGCACGGCGAGGTGAAGAAGCCGGAGACCATCAACTACCGCACCCTCAAGCCGGAGAAGGACGGGCTCTTCTGCGAGAAGATCTTCGGCCCCACCCGCGACTGGGAGTGCTACTGCGGCAAGTACAAGCGCGTCCGGTTCAAGGGCATCATCTGTGAGCGCTGCGGCGTGGAGGTCACGCGCGCCAAGGTGCGGCGCGAGCGGATGGGCCACATCGAGCTGGCCGCACCCGTCACCCACATCTGGTATTTCAAGGGCGTCCCGAGCCGGTTGGGCTACCTGCTCGACCTGGCACCCAAGGACCTCGAGAAGATCATCTACTTCGCGGCGTACGTGATCACTTCGGTCAACAAGGACCAGCGCCACGAGGACCTCACCACGCTCGAGAACGAGATGGGCGTGGAGCGCAAGCGCGTCGAGCAGCGGCGCGACACCGATGTCGAGGCGCGCGCTCAGAAGCTCGAGGCCGATCTCGCCGAGCTCGAGACCGAGGGCGCGAAGAGCGACGTCCGCCGCAAGGTCAAGGAGGGCGGCGAGCGCGAGATGCGCCAGATCCGCGACCGGGCCCAGCGCGAGCTGGACCGGCTCGACGAGATCTGGAGCAGCTTCACCAAGCTCGACGTCCAGCAGCTGATCGCCGACGAGTCGATCTACCGGGAGCTCTACGACCGGTACGGCGACTACTTCACCGGTGCCATGGGCGCCGAGGCGATCCAGACCCTGCTGCAGAACTTCGACATCGCGGCCGAGGCCGAGAACCTGCGGGAGATCATCCGCACGGGCAAGGGCCAGAAGAAGCTGCGTGCGCTGAAGCGGCTCAAGGTCGTCGCGGCGTTCCAGACCACCGGCAACTCGCCGATGGGCATGGTGCTCGACTGCGTCCCGGTCATCCCGCCGGACCTGCGCCCGATGGTGCAGCTCGACGGCGGCCGGTTCGCCACGTCCGACCTGAACGACCTGTACCGCCGCGTGATCAACCGCAACAACCGCCTCAAGAGGCTGATCGACCTCGGCGCGCCCGAGATCATCGTCAACAACGAGAAGCGGATGCTGCAGGAGGCCGTCGACGCGCTGTTCGACAACGGCCGCCGCGGCCGTCCGGTCACGGGGCCGGGCAACCGGCCGCTCAAGTCGCTGTCGGACCTGCTCAAGGGCAAGCAGGGCCGGTTCCGCCAGAACCTGCTCGGCAAGCGCGTCGACTACTCGGGCCGTTCGGTCATCGTCGTCGGCCCGCAGCTCAAGCTGCACCAGTGCGGCCTGCCCAAGCAGATGGCGCTGGAGCTGTTCAAGCCGTTCGTCATGAAGCGGCTGGTCGACCTCAACCACGCGCAGAACATCAAGTCCGCCAAGCGCATGGTCGAGCGCGGCCGCTCGCAGGTGTGGGACGTGCTGGAGGAGGTCATCTCCGAGCACCCGGTGCTGCTCAACCGGGCGCCCACGCTGCACCGCCTCGGCATCCAGGCCTTCGAGCCGCAGCTGGTCGAGGGCAAGGCGATCCAGCTGCACCCGCTGGTCTGCGAGGCGTTCAACGCGGACTTCGACGGCGACCAGATGGCGGTGCACCTGCCGCTGTCGGCCGAGGCGCAGTCCGAGGCGCGCGTGCTGATGCTGTCGTCGAACAACATCCTCTCGCCCGCGTCGGGCCGTCCGCTCGCCATGCCCCGCCTGGACATGGTCACGGGGCTGTTCCACCTGTCCCGGCTCCGTGAGGAGGCCCACGGTGCAGGCGGCGCGTACTCCTCGGTCGCCGAGGCGATCATGGCGTACGACCGGAAGGTGCTGCACCTGCAGGCGCCGATCAAGATCCGGCTCAACGGATTCGTGCCGCCCGCGGCCCTCTACCCTGGCCTCGCCGCCAACGGCTGGTCGGCGGGCGAGCCGTGGATCGCGGAGACCACGCTGGGTCGGGTGCTGTTCAACGAGCTGCTGCCCGCGGACTACCCGTTCGTCAACGAGCCGCTGCCCAAGAAGCGCCAGGCCGCGATCATCAACGACCTGGCCGAGCGGTACTCGATGACCGAGGTCGCGCAGTGCCTCGACCGGCTGAAGGACGCGGGCTTCTACTGGGCCACGCGCTCCGGGGTCACGCTGGCCGTGTCCGACGTCGTCGTGCCTCCGAACAAGCAGGAGATCCTCGACGGCTACGAGGTCAGGGCCGAGCAGATCAACCGGCGCTACCTGCGTGGCGCGCTCTCCCACCAGGAGCGCAACGACGAGCTCGTCAAGATCTGGACGCAGGCCTCGGAAGAGGTCGCGAAGGCCATGGAGGCCAACTTCCCGGCCGACAACCCGATCCCGACGATCGTGCAGTCCGGCGCGGCGGGCAACATGGCCCAGGTCCGGCAGCTGGCAGGCATGAAGGGGCTCGTCGCCAACCCGAAGGGCGAGTACATCCCGCGGCCGATCAAGTCGAACTTCCGCGAGGGCCTGTCGGTGCTGGAGTACTTCATCTCCACGCACGGCACCCGCAAGGGTCTGGCGGACACGGCGCTGCGCACGGCCGACTCGGGCTACCTCACCCGGCGCCTGGTGGACGTGTCGCAGGACGTCATCGTCCGCGAGGTCGACTGCGGCACCGAGCGCGCGATCACGATGCCGGTCACGGAGGAGACGGCCGACGGCCGCCTCATCCCGCACCGCTACATCCGCACGAGCGTCTACGCCCGCACGTCGGGCGAGGAAGTCGTCGGACCGGACGGCGAGGTCGTCGTCCGGCGCGGCGAGGACCTCGGCGATCCGGCGCTGGACGCGCTGGTCGAGGCGGGTGTCCGAACGATCAAGGTGCGCAGCGCGCTCACCTGCACGTCGGCCACGGGCATCTGCGCCATGTGCTACGGGCGCTCGATGGCCACCGGCAAGCTGGTGGACGTCGGCGAGGCGGTCGGCATCGTCGCGGCGCAGTCCATCGGCGAGCCCGGCACCCAGCTGACGATGCGCACGTTCCACGTCGGCGGTGTGGCCGGTGATGACATCACCACCGGTCTGCCGCGTGTCACGGAGCTGTTCGAGGCGCGCGTCCCCAAGGGCAAGGCGCCGATCGCCGACGTCGACGGGCGCATCGCCATCGAGGACGGCGACCGCTTCTGGAAGATCACCCTGACGCCGGACGACGGCGGCGAGGAGATCGTCTACGAGAAGCTCTCGAAGCGGCAGTGGCTCGCCACCACGGTGGTCGACGGCTCCGAGCGCGCGCTGCAGGACGGCGACCACGTGCACGTGGGCCAGCTGCTCCTGGAGGGCACGGCCGACCCGCACGAGGTGCTGCGCGTCATGGGCCCGCGCGAGGTGCAGCTGCACCTGGTGCGTGAGGTGCAGAAGGTGTACCGCACGCAGAGCGTGGACATCCACGACAAGCACATCGAGGTGATCATCCGGCAGATGCTGCGCCGGGTCACGATCATCGACTCGGGGTCCACGGAGTTCCTGCCCGGCGCTCTCGCCGAGCGGGCCGACTTCGAGACCCAGAACCGTCGGGTGGTGGCCGAGGGCGGGGAGCCCGCCTCCGGACGCCCGGTGCTCATGGGGATCACGAAGGCCTCGCTGGCCACCGAGTCGTGGCTGTCCGCGGCCTCGTTCCAGGAGACCACCCGGATCCTCACCGATGCGGCGATCAACGGAAAGCGCGACAAGCTTGTCGGGCTGAAGGAGAACGTCATCATCGGCAAGCTGATCCCGGCGGGCACCGGCATCGGCCGGTACCGCAACATCCAGGTCCAGCCGACCGAGGAGGCCCGCGCGGCCGCCTACGCGCTGCCGAGCTACGACGACGGCTACTACAGCCCCGACGTGTTCGGCACGGGCACCGGCGCCGCCGTGCCGCTGGACGACTACGACTTCGGCCGCGACTACCGGTAGGCAGTCGGGCCCCGCGACGGCGGGGCCTGGTCGGAGAGGTCCCCGGACGGGGCCGGACACCGCTCTCCCGTGGCGGTATCCGGCCCCGTTCGTCGTCCCTGTCCCACGAGGGCCAGGTGGCGGGTCGCCCTGGGGATGGGTGTGTGGCGGCGCCGGGGGAGCGTGCCACGATCGTGGCGTGGCAACCTCGGGTCGGCGGCGGACGCGGGTGGTGGCATGGCTGGCGGGCGCAGCCCTCGCACTCACCGCGTGCACACAGCACGAGGCGGCCACCCCACACCCCGCCGCGCCGTTGCTGGAGGGGTGGCAGCTCACCCTGCCGGTGCCGGGGTCCAAGGGCGACGCGCAGATCGTCAAGCCCGCAGCCGTGTCGCCGCCCTGGCTGACCACCGACGCGGCAGGCGCCCTCGTCTTCTGGGCCCCCGTGCGGGGTGTGACCACCAAGCACTCCGAGCATGCCCGCACCGAGCTCGACCGCCTCGAGACGTTCGCCGCGGGCAGCGGGTCGCGCACGCTGAGCGCCTCGGTGACGGTGACCCAACTGCCCACGGCCGTCCCCGAGGTGATCGTCGGGCAGATCCACGGCGCCGACGACATCAGCTCGGTGCCGTTCGTCATGCTGTTCTACGCGAACGGCACCCTGCGGGCGGTCGTCAAACAGGACCGTGCGGGGGCCGCGCACACCGACGTCCCGCTGCTGTCCGACGTCCCGCTCGGCACCCCGTTCGACTACACGATCACCGACAACGGGGATGGCACCGTCACCGTCACCACGACCGCGGGCGCCCACACGGCCACCGGGAGCGCCCCCGTCCCCGCCGCGTTCTCCGGCGCGACGGTCCGCTTCCAGGTGGGCGCCTACCAGCAGGCGCCGTCGTCCGAGACCGCGCCCGAATCCGACGGCGCGCGGGTCGCGTTCACCGCGGTCAGCGTCGGCCCGAAGGCCACCTCTCCCACGTAGGCCCGGTGCCTCCTGCGCCCGCACCGCGCGCTGAGGCCCGAGGTGGCGCGCCGCGGTCGCAGCGGTCAGGCCTGCAGTGGCGCCGCGGTCGCAGCGCTGGGGATCGCGCGCCGGGGCGGTGCGGTACCGCCCTTGGGGTCGCCGCCGCCCGATGGCCGCCGCCGGATGCCCGCCGCCCGATGGCCGCTGCTGGGTGTCTGCTGGGGCGGGGTCAGTGGTCGGCGGTGGCGGCGCGCGTGCAGTCCGCGCGCAGGGCGGCGCCCAGTGCGTCGACCGCGGCGTCGGCCTCGGCCAACAGCCCGGCCAGCACCGGGAAGTCGTGCCACATCCCCTCGGCGCGCTGGTAGGTCACCGGCACCCCGGCGGCCCTCGCCCGCTCGACGAGCCGGTCCGCGTCGTCCACCAGCAGCTCGGCTGCGCCCGCGACCACGTGCAGCGGCGGCAGGCCCGCGAGGTCGGCCTCGAGCGGGCGGATGTCCTCAGCGTCGGCGGGGGCGCGGTACTCGTTCGCGGCGACCGCCAGCCAGGTGGGGCTCAGCATCACGTCCGACGCGACGTTCGCGGTGACGGCGGGCGCGGAGCATGTGAGGTCCAGCCACGGGGAGATCAACCCGACCGAGCCGGGGAGTTCCTCGCCTGCCGCGCGCAGCCGCAGGAGCAGGGCCATCGTCAGGCCACCGCCCGCGGAATCCCCGACCACCGCGATGTGTTGTGCTGAGTGTCCTGCGGCGTGTAGTGCGCGGTAGGCGGTCAGTGCGTCCTCGACACCGGCCGGGTAGGGGTGTTCGGGGGCCAGTCGGTAGTCGGGGGCGTGCACCGGGGATCCCGCGGCCCGGCTCAGGTGGGCCAGCAGCCCGCGGTAGGCGCGCGCCGAGGACACCTGGTAGCCGCCGCCATGCAGGTAGAGCACGCGGAGCACGCCCGCGGCACCGGGCACCGTGCCCACCACCGCGGACACCACGGTGGTGGGCACGCCATCGAGCATGCCGTCGGCGTGGCGTGTGCCACGCGGCAACGGAACGGCGGCGCCCGAGGCGTCGAGCAGGCGGCGCCGCAGCGCGATCGGAAGGCGCGGGTCGAGGAGGGGAGCGATGCCGAAACGGGTGATGAGCCGAGCGGCGGACACGGGCAGATGCACACCGGACGGTAACCGATGCGTCCGCTCCGGTGATGCGCAGGCGCGGCCGGTCGGGCACGGGAGCGGGGAGCTGCCGGTCACGTAGCGTACGACGAGCGGGGCCGCACGGGCGGTGAGCGGGCATGCCCCTTGCGATCACGCGATGCGTGGGGCACCCTGCCCTCACCGACAACGCGCCGACACGGACCCGTTTTGACCCTCATCCGGCGGGCCGGGTAGTCTTGTGTCTTGCGCTCGACTGCCGTCGGGCCGATCTGCGTGCCCGACGCCAGCCGCTCCAACGGTACGTCGAGCCCGCGGGCCCCATGGGCTCCCCGCGAGGTCCCCTGATCTCCGCGTCAGACCGATGGGGTGCGACACGCCCGACCTCGGGTGTGGGCGGCCAACCGGCCGCCGCACGACAGCAGCACGCCAGCAACGAGCAGCCCAGCAAGAATGAAGCCCCAGCAAGAAGAAGCCCCAGCAAGAAGAAGCACAGCACGCCGACGGGAAGAAGCAGACGGTTCATGCCCACGATCCAGCAGCTGGTCCGCAAGGGCCGTCAGGACAAGGTCACCAAGACGAAGACGGCCGCGCTCAAGGGAAGCCCCCAGCGCCGCGGCGTGTGCACGCGCGTGTACACGACCACGCCGAAGAAGCCGAACTCCGCGCTGCGCAAGGTCGCCCGCGTCAAGCTCTCCAGCCAGATGGAGATCACGGCCTACATCCCCGGTGAGGGCCACAACCTCCAGGAGCACTCGATCGTGCTGGTGCGCGGCGGCCGGGTGAAGGACCTCCCCGGCGTGCGCTACAAGATCGTCCGGGGCTCGCTGGACACCCAGGGCGTCAAGAACCGCAAGCAGGCCCGTAGCCGGTACGGCGCGAAGAAGGAGAAGAGCTGACATGCCCCGTAAAGGACCCGCACCGCGGCGGCCGCTCGTTTCGGACCCGGTGTTCAGCTCGCCGCTGGTCACCCAGCTGGTGAACAAGGTGCTGAAGGACGGCAAGCGCAGCCTCGCCGAACGGATCGTCTACGCGGCCCTCGAGGGCACCCGCGAGAAGACCGGCACCGACCCCGTCGTCACGCTCAAGCGCGCGCTGGACAACGTGAAGCCCACGCTGGAGGTGCGCAGCCGCCGTGTCGGTGGCGCCACCTACCAGGTGCCGGTCGAGGTGCGTGCCGTCCGGCAGACCACGCTGGGCCTGCGCTGGCTGGTGTCCTACGCCTCGCAGCGCCGCGAGAAGACCATGGTCGAGCGGCTCATGAACGAGCTGCTCGACGCGAGCAACGGCCTCGGCGCCGCCGTCAAGCGGCGCGAGGACACGCACAAGATGGCCGAGTCCAACAAGGCCTTCGCCCACTACCGCTGGTGACCGGCCGATCGTCGGGCGCCAATTCGAGGGAGAGCTGAAGCAGTGGCACGCGACGTGCTCACGGACCTCACGCGGGTCCGCAACATCGGCATCATGGCGCACATCGACGCGGGCAAGACCACCACCACCGAGCGGATCCTGTTCTACACCGGGATCAACTACAAGATCGGTGAGGTGCACGACGGCGCCGCCACCATGGACTGGATGGAACAGGAGCAGAAGCGCGGCATCACGATCACCTCGGCCGCGACCACCTGCTTCTGGAAGGACCACCAGATCAACATCATCGACACCCCCGGCCACGTCGACTTCACCGTCGAGGTGGAGCGCTCCCTGCGGGTGCTCGACGGCGCTGTCGCGGTGTTCGACGGCAAGGAGGGCGTGGAGCCGCAGTCCGAGAAGGTCTGGCGGCAGGCCACGAAGTACGACGTCCCGCGCATCTGCTTCGTCAACAAGATGGACAAGCTCGGTGCGGACTTCTACTTCACCGTGTCCGACCATCCGCGACCGCCTCGCTGCCACGCCGCTGCCCATTCAGCTGCCGATCGGCTCGGAGAACGACTTCATCGGGGTCATCGACCTGGTCGAGATGCGTGCGCTGACCTGGCGCGGCGAGGTCCAGAAGGGCGAGGACTACACGGTCGAGGAGATCCCGGCCGAGCTGCGTGACCGCGCCGAGGAGTACCGCACCGCGCTGATCGAGACCGTCGCGGAGATCGACGACGACCTGATGGAGCTCTACCTCGGCGGCGAGGAGCTCACCGTCGAGCAGATCAAGCACGGCATCCGCAGGATCGTCAAGGACCGCGTCGCCTACCCCGTCCTGTGCGGCTCGGCGTTCAAGAACAAGGGCGTGCAGCCCATGCTCGACGCGGTCATCGACTACCTGCCCGCGCCGATTGACGTGCCGCCCGTCGAGGGCACGCTGCAGGACGGGGAGACCCCGGCCTTCCGCAAGCCCGAGAAGGACGAGCCGTTCTCCGCGCTGGCCTTCAAGATCGCCGCGCACCCGTTCTTCGGCAAGCTCACCTACATCCGGGTCTACTCCGGCCGGGTGGCCGCGGGCACCCAGGTCATCAACTCGACCAAGGACCGCAAGGAGCGCATCGGCAAGATCTTCCAGATGCACGCCAACAAGGAGAACCCGGTCGACGAGGCCATGGTCGGTCACATCTACGCGGTGATCGGCCTGAAGGACACCACCACCGGTGACACCCTGTGTGACCCGCAGGCGCCGATCGTGCTGGAGTCGATGACCTTCCCGGAGCCGGTCATCCAGGTCGCGATCGAGCCGCAGGACCAAGGCCGACCAGGAGAAGCTGTCCACGGCGATCCAGCGGCTCGCCGAGGAGGACCCGACGTTCCAGGTCTCCCAGACGAGGAGACCGGCCAGACGATCATCGCCGGCATGGGCGAGCTGCACCTCGACATCCTGGTCGACCGGATGCGGCGCGAGTTCAAGGTCGAGGCCAACGTCGGCAAGCCGCAGGTGGCCTACCGCGAGACGATCCGCAGGACGGTCGACAAGCACGAGTACACCCACAAGAAGCAGACCGGTGGCTCGGGCCAGTTCGCCCGCGTGATCATCAAGCTCGAGCCGCTCGACACGGCCGATGGCGCGCTCTACGAGTTCGTGAACAAGGTCACCGGTGGTCGCATCCCGCGGGAGTACATCCCGTCGGTCGACGCCGGTGCACAGGACGCCATGCAGTACGGCGTGCTCGCCGGCTACCCGCTCGTCGGGGTCAAGGTCACCCTGCTCGACGGCGCCTACCACGAGGTCGACTCGTCGGAGATGGCGTTCAAGATCGCCGGTTCGATGGCGTTCAAGGAGGCCGCCCGCAAGGCCGACCCGGTGCTGCTCGAGCCGATGATGGCCGTCGAGGTCACCACGCCCGAGGACTACATGGGCGACGTGATCGGCGACCTGAACTCCCGCCGTGGCCAGATCCAGGCCATGGAGGAGCGTGGCGGGCGCACGCGTCGTCAAGGCGCTGGTGCCGCTGTCGGAGATGTTCGGCTACGTCGGCGACCTGCGGTCGAAGACCCAGGGCCGGGCCAACTACACCATGCAGTTCGACTCCTACGCCGAGGTCCCGCCCAACGTGGCGAAGGAGATCATCGCGAAGGCCAGCGGCGAGTAAGTCCCCCATCCGGAAAAAGACCTGCCGTCAGCACGGCGGAGAAGTTCACCACCAGAAGGAGGACACCAGTGGCGAAGGCGAAGTTCGAGCGGACCAAGCCGCACGTCAACATCGGCACCATCGGTCACATCGACCACGGCAAGACGACGCTGACGGCGGCCATCACCAAGGTGCTGCACGACAAGTACCCGACGCTGAACCAGGCGTCGGCGTTCGACCAGATCGACAAGGCGCCCGAGGAGCGCCAGCGCGGCATCACGATCTCGATCGCGCACGTCGAGTACCAGACCGAGAAGCGTCACTACGCGCACGTCGACTGCCCGGGTCACGCCGACTACATCAAGAACATGATCACCGGTGCGGCCCAGATGGACGGCGCGATCCTGGTGGTCGCGGCCACCGACGGCCCGATGCCGCAGACGCGCGAGCACGTGCTGCTCGCCCGCCAGGTCGGCGTGCCGTACATCGTCGTGGCGCTGAACAAGGCCGACATGGTCGACGACGAGGAGATCCTGGAGCTCGTCGAGCTCGAGGTCCGCGAGCTGCTCTCGTCGCAGGACTACCCCGGCGACGACCTCCCGGTCGTCCGCGTCTCGGCGCTCAAGGCGCTCGAGGGCGACGCCGAGTGGGGCGACAAGCTCATGGAGCTCATGGACGCGGTCGACGAGTCGATCCCGCAGCCGGTGCGCGAGATCGACAAGCCGTTCCTCATGCCGATCGAGGACGTCTTCACGATCACCGGTCGCGGCACCGTCGTCACCGGCCGCATCGAGCGCGGCATCGTCAAGGTCAACGAGGAGGTCGAGATCGTCGGCATCCGGACCGCAGTCGCAAGACCGCCACGTCACCGGCGTCGAGATGTTCCGCAAGCTGCTCGACGAGGGCCGGGCCGGCGAGAACGTCGGCCTGCTGCTTCGTGGCATCAAGCGCGAGGACGTCGAGCGCGGCCAGGTCGTCATCAAGCCGGGTTCGATCACGCCGCACACCGAGTTCGAGGCGCAGGTCTACATCCTGTCCAAGGACGAGGGCGGCCGGCACACGCCGTTCTTCAACAACTACCGCCCGCAGTTCTACTTCCGCACCACGGACGTCACCGGCGTCGTCACCCTGCCCGAGGGCACCGAGATGGTCATGCCGGGCGACAACACCGAGATGACGGTCGAGCTGATCCAGCCGATCGCCATGGAGGAGGGCCTGCGGTTCGCCATCCGCGAGGGTGGCCGCACCGTCGGCGCCGGTCGGGTCACCAAGATCGACAAGTAGCACGCGACCGCCCAGGTCAGGGATCGGCCACACCCGATGTGGCATCCTCGAGGGGTTGGCCGCGTCGGGCCTCGGCATGCTCGGTGGAGAATCGAGCATGCTCGAGCCCTGGCGCGCGGGGCCCCGAGCCCACAGCGACCCCCCGGGGTCTCGACCGGGTGATCCGGCGGACCGGTCCGGGTTCGGAGCGCGACACGCCCGACCGCGGGGACCGGCGAGTCCATGGGGATGGCCGTACAGCCAAGCAGGCAACCACGTTGGGCTGCCGGGAGTTAACAACAGAGCGCGGCAGCGGAAGAAGAGGGACACCGACGACCATGGCGGGACAGAAGATCCGCATCAGGCTCAAGGCCTACGACCACGAGGTCATCGACTCCTCGGCGCGCAAGATCGTCGAGACGGTGACGCGTACTGGTGCGCAGGTCGTCGGGCCGGTGCCGCTGCCGACGGAGAAGAACGTCTACTGCGTCATCCGCTCGCCGCACAAGTACAAGGACTCGCGCGAGCACTTCGAGATGCGCACGCACAAGCGGCTCATCGACATCCTCGACCCGACGCCGAAGACGGTCGACTCGCTCATGCGCCTCGACCTGCCGGCCGGCGTCGACATCGAGATCAAGTCAGGGCAGTCGAACTGATGACGACCGACGAGGCAGATCACGGGCATCCTGGGCGAGAAGCTCGGCATGACCCAGGTCTGGGACGAGAACAACCGGGTCGTCCCGGTCACCGTCGTCAAGGCCGGGCCGTGCGTCGTGACCCAGGTGCGCACCGCCGAGAAGGACGGCTACGCCGCCGTCCAGATCGCCTTCGGCGCCATCGACCCGCGCAAGGTCAACAAGCCGCAAGACCGGCCACTTCGAGAAGGCCGGCGTCACGCCGCGCCGCCACCTCGTCGAGCTCCGCACGAGCCGACGCCGGCGAGTACACGGCTCGGCCAGGAGGTCACCGTCGAGATGTTCGAGGCCGGCGCGCTGGTCGACGTCGTCGGCACGAGCAAGGGCAAGGGCTTCGCCGGTGTCATGAAGCGGCACGGCTTCCACGGCCTCGGCGCCGGCCACGGCGTGCAGCGCAAGCACCGCTCGCCCGGCTCCATCGGCGCCTGCGCCACCCCCGGTCGCGTCTTCAAGGGCATGCGGATGGCCGGCC
Source organism: uncultured Actinomycetota bacterium (assembly GCA_963770115.1). Classification (GTDB taxonomy): domain Bacteria; phylum Actinomycetota; class Actinomycetes; order Mycobacteriales; family Pseudonocardiaceae; genus Pseudonocardia. The sequence continues at coordinate 372,361 of CAVYOT010000020.1, read as the reverse complement.
GCATGGGCGGCGTGCGCGTCACCACCCAGAACCTCACCGTGCACCGCGTCGACGCCGAGCGCGGTCTGCTGCTGATCAAGGGCGCGGTCCCCGGCCCCACGGGCGGGCTCGTGCTTCGTCAAGAGCGCCAGCGAAGGGCGGTGCGACGGTGACGTGACCACCACCGTCCGACCGGTCGAGCTCCCCGCGGACATCTTCGACGTCCAGGCAACATCCCGCTGATGCACCAGGTCGTCGTGGCCCAGCTGGCCGCCGCCCGCCAGGGCACGCACAGCACCAAGACGCGCGGCGAGGTCCGCGGCGGTGGCAGGAAGCCGTACCGCCAGAAGGGCACCGGCCGCGCCCGTCAGGGCTCGACCCGCGCGCCGCAGTTCGCCGGCGGTGGCGTCGTCCACGGCCCGACGCCGCGCGACTACACGCAGCGGACCCCCAAGAAGATGAAGGCGGCCGCCCTGCGCGGCGCCCTCTCCGACCGGGCCCGCGCCGGCGGGGTGCACGTCGTCGACGCGCTCTCGCCGGCGACGTCCCGTCGACCAAGGCGGCGCGGGCCGCGCTCGCGGGTGTGGTGGGCGAGGCCAAGACGCTCGTCGTGCTCGACCGCCGACGACCGCGTCACCTAGCGCCGCTGCGCAACGTGCCCCGCGTGCACCTGCTCGCGCCGGGCCAGCTCAACACCTACGACGTGCTCGTCAGCGACGACGTGGTGTTCACCGAGGCGGCGCTGGAGGCGTTCCTCGACGGGCCGATCGGCACCCCGAAGGGCGCCGCACCGGCAAGCGAGACCGTCGGGCTGACGAAGGCGAGCGCCTCCGCAGCACCGGACGCCGATGAGGCCGAGGGCCCCTACGGCCCGGAGAGCCACGCACCGCTGGCCGACGGCTCACAGCCCGAAGGGTTCCCGGTGAAGGGCAACGCCGACTCGAGCTGTACCACCTGCCGGGCAGCTCGTTCTACGCCCGCACGGTGGCCGAGGTCTGGTTCGCCACCGCCGAAGCGGCCGAGGCGGCGGGCTTGCGTTGCCGCCGTCGCAGCGCGCCGCGGCCGCCGTCGACGAGCAGGCTGCCCAGATCGAGTCAGCGCAGATGGAGTCAGCGCAGATCGAGGAGGAGACGAAGTGATCCCCGACCCGCGCGACATCCTGCTCGCGCCGGTCATCTCGGAGAAGAGCTACGGCCTGCTCGACGAGAGCAAGTACACGTTCCTCGTCCGCCCGGACGCGAACAAGACCCAGATCAAGATCGCGGTCGAGCAGGTCTTCGACGTCAAGGTGCTCAGCGTGAACACCCTCAACCGCCAGGGCAAGCGCAAGCGCACCCGGACCGGCTTCGGCAAGCGCAAGGACACCAAGCGCGCGATCGTCACGCTCTCGCCGGAGAGCCGGACGATCGACGTCTTCGGCGGCCCGGGCGAGCTGAGGGGCGTCAGGAGACAAGCCATGGGTATCCGCAAGTACAAGCCGACGACGCCGGGCCGCCGTGGCTCGAGCGTCGCCGACTTCGTCGAGATCACCCGGACGACGCCGGAGAAGTCGCTGGTCCGCCCGCTGCACAGCAAGGGCGGTCGCAACGCGCACGGCCGGATCACCACCCGGCACCAGGGTGGCGGCCACAAGCGCGCCTACCGCGTGATCGACTTCCGTCGCAACGACAAGGACGGCGTGCCGGCCAAGGTCGCGCACATCGAGTACGACCCGAACCGCACGGCGCGCATCGCGCTGCTGCACTACGCCGACGGCGAGAAGCGCTACATCATCGCGCCGGACGGCTGCAGCAGGGCGACACGGTCGAGGCGGGTCCGAGCGCCGACATCAAGCCCGGCAACAACCTGCCGCTGCGCAACATCCCGGTCGGCACCGTGATCCACGCGATCGAGCTCCGGCCCGGTGGCGGCGCGAAGATCGCCCGCTCGGCCGGCGCCAGCGTCCAGCTCGTCGCCAAGGACGGCCCGTACGCGCAGCTGCGCATGCCGTCCGGGCGAGATCCGCAACGTCGACGTGCGCTGCCGCGCGACCGTCGGCGAGGTCGGCAACGCCGAGCAGTCGCAACATCAACTGGGGCAAGGCCGGCCGCATGCGCTGGAAGGGCAAGCGCCCGACCGTCCGCGGTGTCGCGATGAACCCGGTCGACCACCCGCACGGTGGTGGTGAGGGCAAGACCTCCGGTGGTCGTCACCCGGTCAGCCCGGGGGGCAAGCCCGAGGGCCGTACCCGCCGCACCAAGGCCAGCGACAAGCTCATCGTCCGCCGTCGCCGTACCGACAAGAAGCGCTAGCAGGGAGGTCAAGCCAATGCCGCGCAGCCTGAAGAAGGGCCCGTTCGTCGACGACCACCTGCTCAAGAAGGTGGACGCCCAGAACGAGAAGGGCACCAAGAACGTCATCAAGACCTGGTCGCGTCGCTCGATGATCGTGCCCGACATGCTCGGCCACACGATCGCCGTGCACGACGGCCGCAAGCACGTCCCGGTGTTCGTGACCGAGGCGATGGTCGGCCACAAGCTCGGCGAGTTCGCGCCGACCCGCACCTTCCGGGGTCACATCAAGGACGACCGCAAGGCGCGCCGGCGCTGAGCGCGGAGAGCAGAGGAACAACGATGGCTGATTCGAGCCAGGCCGCTGCCGACGCGCCCGCCAGGGCGCGCGCGGTGGCGAAGTACGTGCGCATGTCGCCGACGAAGGTGCGCCGGGTCGTGGACCTGGTGCGGGGCCGCCCGGTCGCCGAGGCGCTGGACATCCTGCAGTTCGCGCCGCAGGCCGCGAGCGAGCCGGTCTACAAGGTGCTCGCGAGCGCGGTCGCCAACGCCGAGAACAACGACGCCATGGACCGCGACACGCTGGTCGTCGCCGAGGCGTTCGTGGACGAGGGCCCGACGCTCAAGCGGTTCCGGCCGCGCGCGCAGGGCCGCGCGTACCGGATCCGCAAGCGCACCAGCCACATCACGATCGTGGTCGAGTCGATGCCCGAGAGACCACACAGCGGGCACAGACCGGCCGCGGCCGTGCGAAGGGAAGGGCCCGCTAATGGGTCAGAAGGTCAACCCGCACGGGTTCCGGCTCGGCATCACCACCGACTGGAAGTCCCGCTGGTACGCCGACAAGCTGTACGCCGACTACGTCAAGGAAGACGTCGCGATCCGCCGCATGATCTCCAAGGGCATGGAGCGCGCCGGCATCTCCAAGGTCGAGATCGAGCGCACCCGTGACCGGGTGCGCGTCGACATCCACACCGCGCGTCCGGGCATCGTCATCGGCCGCCGCGGCGCCGAGGCCGACCGCATCCGCGGCGACCTCGAGAAGCTCACCGGCAAGCAGGTGCAGCTGAACATCCTCGAGGTGAAGAACCCCGAGTCGGACGCGCAGCTCGTCGCGCAGGGCGTCGCCGAGCAGCTGTCCAGCCGGGTCGCGTTCCGGCGCGCGATGCGCAAGGCGATGCAGTCGGCCATGAGCAGCCCGCGGTCAAGGGCATCCGGGTGCAGTGCTCCGGCCGCCTCGGCGGCGCCGAGATGAGCCGCTCGGAGTTCTACCGCGAGGGTCGCGTGCCGCTGCACACGCTGCGCGCCAACATCGACTACGGCTTCTTCGAGGCCCGCACCACGTTCGGCCGCATCGGCGTGAAGGTCTGGATCTACAAGGGCGACGTCGTCGGTGGCCGCCGCGAGCGCCGCGGCCGCCGCGGCTCCCGCGGCCGACCGCGCGCCGCGCCGCGAGCGTCCGCGCGCCGCCGCTCGGGTGCGTCGGGCACCACGGGCGCGAGCACCGAGGCCGGGCGCGCCGCCGCCGAGCAGGCCGCGGGCGCGGGCACCCCCACCGCGGGCACCCGCCACCGCGGGCACCCGCACCGCGGACACCGCCACCGCGGTCGCCGACGCCCCGGTCGCCAACGCCCCGGTCGCCAACGCCCCGGTCGCCGACACCCCGAGCGAAGCAGGGGAGGCGTAGGTCATGCTCATCCCCCGCAGGGTCAAGCACCGCAAGCAGCACCACCCGGACCGCACGGGCTGGCGTCAAGGGCGGCACGCAGGTGACCTTCGGTGACTACGGCATCCAGGCGCTCGAGCCCGCCTACGTCACCAACCGGCAGATCGAGTCCGCCCGTATCGCCATCACCCGGCACATCCGCCGTGGCGGCAAGGTCTGGATCAACATCTACCCGGACCGTCCGCTGACCAAGAAGCCGGCCGAGACCCGCATGGGTTCCGGCAAGGGCTCGCCCGAGTGGTGGGTCGCCAACGTCAAGCCCGGCCGCGTCATGTTCGAGATGAGCTACCCGAACGAGACGACCGCTCGCGAGGCGCTGCGCCGCGCGATCCACAAGCTGCCGATGAAGTGCCGGATCGTCACGCGTGAGGGAGGTGAGCATCTGATGGCCGCCCAGGCGACGGCTGCCGGAGCTGCGCGAGCTCACCGACGACGAGCTCGTGCTGCGCGCTGCGCGAGGCCAAGGAGGAGCTGTTCAACCTCCGCTTCCAGATGGCCACCGGGCAGCTGGACAACAACCGGCGGCTGCGGACCGTCCGGCACGACATCGCGCGGATCTACACGATCATGCGCGAGCGCGAGCTCGGTCTCTCGGTCGCCCCTGACGAGACGACGAGGGTGTGGCATGAGCGAACCGACTCAGACGCAGCAGTCCACGTCGGCTGCGCACCGGCGCGGCCGCGCGGCGACCGCAAGACCCGCGAGGGCCTCGTCGTGTCGCGACAAGATGGACAAGACGATCGTCGTGTCGCTCGAGGACCGCGTGAAGCACCCGCTCTACGGCAAGGTCATCCGCCGCACCAGCAAGCTCAAGGCGCACGACGAGACCAACGCGGCGGGCATCGGCGACCGCGTCCTGCTGATGGAGACCCGGCCGCTGTCGGCCACCAAGCGCTGGCGCGTGGTCGAGATCCTGGAGAAGGCCAAGTGATTCGAGGTGGCGGTAGTGTCGGGGAGAGGCCGCGTGATCCAGCAGGAGTCGCGACTGCGCGTCGCCGACAACACCGGTGCCAAGGAGATCCTGTGCATCCGGGTGCTCGGTGGCTCGGGTCGCCGCTACGCGGGCATCGGCGACGTCATCGTCGCCACCGTCAAGGACGCGATCCCGGCCGCGGGCGTGAAGAAGGGCGACGTCGTCAAGGCGGTCATCGTGCGCACGGTCAAGGAGCGGCGTCGTCCGGACGGCTCCTACATCCGATTCGACGAGAACGCCGCCGTCCTGATCAAGCCGGACGGCGAGCCGCGGGGGACCCGCATCTTCGGGCCGGTCGGTCGCGAGCTGCGCGACAAGAAGTTCATGAAGATCATCTCGCTCGCCCCGGAGGTGCTGTAGCCATGAAGGTGAAGAAGGGCGACACCGTCCTGGTCATCGCCGGCAAGGACAAGGGCGCGAAGGGCAAGGTCATCCACGGCCTACCCGGAGCGCGACCGCGTCCTGGTCGAGGGCGTCAACCGGATCAAGAAGCACACCCGGATCACCCAGAACCAGCGGGGGGCGCAGTCCGGCGGCATCATCACCAAGAGGCGCCGATCCACGTGTCCAACGTGATGGTTGTCGACTCCGACGGCAAGCCGACCCGCGTCGGCAAGAAGGTCGTCGAGGGCGAGGACGGCAAGGTCAGGCGGGTGCGGATCTCGCAAGCGCAACGGGAAGGAGATCTGATGACCATGACCACCGTGGAGAAGGTCGTGCCGCGGCTGAAGCAGCGCTACCGCGACGAGATCCGGGAGCAGCTGCAGGAGCAGTTCGGCTACGCCAACGTCATGCAGATCCCCGGCGTCGTCAAGGTCGTCGTCAACATGGGTGTCGGCGACGCCGCCCGTGACGCGAAGCTCATCGACGGCGCGGTCCGCGACCTGACGACGATCACCGGCCAGAAGCCGCAGGTCCGCAGGGCCACGCAAGTCGATCGCGCAGTTCAAGCTGCGCGAGGGCATGCCGATCGGCGCGAAGGTCACGCTGCGCGGCGACCGGATGTGGGAGTTCCTCGACCGGCTGCTGTCGATCGCGCTGCCGCGCATCCGCGACTTCCGCGGCCTGTCGGGTACGCAGTTCGACGGCCACGGCAACTACACGTTCGGCCTCAACGAGCAGTCGATGTTCCACGAGATCGACCCGGACACGATCGACCGGCCGCGCGGCATGGACATCACCGTCGTCACCACCGCCACAACCGACGACGAAGGCCGGGCGCTGCTGCGGGGCTCGGCTTCCCGTTCAAGGAGGCCTGATCGATGGCCAAGAAGGCGCTGGTCATCAAGGCATCCAAGACCCCGAAGTTCGAGGTCCGCGGCTACACCCGCTGCCAGAAGTGCGGCCGTCCGCGTGCCGTGCTGCGCAAGTTCGGCCTGCTGCCGCATCTGCGTGCGCGAGATGGCGCACGCAGGCGAGCTGCCGGGCGTCACGAAGAGCTGCTGGTAAGCAGTAACAATTCGACGTCGTAGGCCTCGTTTTTCGAGGAACCGCAACGGGGAAAAGCGAGAGCTACAATGACGATGACCGACCCGATCGCAGACATGCTCACGCGTCTGCGCAACGCCAACTCGGCCTACCACGACCGCGTGGTCATGCCGCACAGCAAGCTCAAGGTGGCGATCGCCGAGATCCTCCAGAAGGAGGGCTACATCGCCGCCCACGCGACCGAGGACGCCGAGGTCGGCAAGTCGCTGGTCATCGAGCTGAAGTACGGCCGCAACCGCGAGCGCAGCATCGCCGGCCTGCGCCGGGTCTCGAAGCCCGGCCTGCGGGTGTACGCGAAGTCGACCACGCTGCCCCGGGTGCTCGGCGGCCTGGGCGTCGCGATCATCTCGACGTCCAGTGGGCTGCAGACCGATCAGCAGGCCAAGAGAAATGGCGTGGGCGGGGAAGTCCTCGCCTACGTCTGGTGAGGGGGTAGGAACCATGTCCCGTATCGGGAAGCTGCCCATCCCCGTGCCGTCCGGGGTGGACGTGCAGATCGACGGCCGCACGGTGACCGTCAAGGGGCCCAAGGGCACCCTGTCGCACACCGTGATCGAGCCGATCACCGTCGAGCGCGAGGACTCCGGCGCCGTCGTCGTGAAGCGGCCGGACGACGAGCGCCGCAACAAGGCCTACCACGGCCTGTCCCGCACCCTGCTCAACAACATCGTCGTCGGCGTCACCGCGGGCTACGAGAAGAAGCTCGAGATCCACGGCGTCGGCTACCGCGTCGCGCTCAAGGGCAACACGCTGGAGTTCGCGCTCGGGTTCAGCCACCCCGTGGTCATCCCCGCGCCGGAGGGCATCACGTTCGCCGTCGAGACCCCCACGCGGTTCTCGGTCTCCGGCATCGACAAGCAGCTGGTCGGCGAGACCGCGGCCAACATCCGCAAGCTGCGCAAGCCCGACCCGTACAAGGGCAAGGGCGTGCGGTACGCGGGCGAGGTCATCCGCCGCAAGGTCGGAAAGACGGGTAAGTGATGGCCCAGAACGAATTGACAGGGACGATTTCTGCCAACGCGAAGAAGCGCACGGCGTCGCAGGTCGCGCGCCAGCGCCGCACCTCGATCGCCCGCAGGCACGCGCGGCTGCGCAAGAAGGTCCAGGGCACCCCGGACCGCCCGCGGCTGTCGGTCAAGCGCAGCTCGCGGCACATCGTCGTCCAGGTGATCGACGACCTGGCGGGGCACACCCTCGCCGCGGCGTCGTCGCTGGAGGTCGACGTCCGCTCGATCGAGGGCGACAAGAAGGCCCGCGCCGCCGCGGTCGGCAAGCTGGTCGCCGAGCGGGCTCGCGAGGCGGGCGTCAGCGCCGTCGTGTTCGACCGGGGTGGCTACGACTACCACGGCCGGATCGCGGCGCTCGCCGACGCCGCCCGCGAGGGCGGTCTGGAGTTCTGATGATGGTTGACATGGAAGGGAACGTCTGATGCCGGGACGCACACGGCGTGACGGCGGGGGCCCGAACTCAGGGTCCGGTGGCGAGCGCTCCGGCGACCGCCGCGACCGCCGGGACGGAGGCCGTGGCGGGGCGGCCCAGGACAAGACCCCGTACATCGAGCGACTGGTCACGATCAACCGCGTGGCCAAGGTCGTCAAGGGTGGTCGGCGCTTCAGCTTCACCGCCCTGATGATCGTCGGCGATGGCGACGGGCTCGTCGGCGTCGGCTACGGCAAGGCCAAGGAGGTGCCCGCGGCGATCGCCAAGGGTGTGGAGGAGGCGAAGAAGAACTTCTTCCGCGTCCCCCGCATCGGCGGCACGATCGTGCACCGCGTGCAGGGCGAGGCGGCCGCGGGCGTGGTCATGCTGCGCCCCGCCAGCGCCGGTACCGGCGTCATCGCCGGTGGCCCTGTGCGCGCCGTGCTGGAGTGCGCTGGCATCCACGACATCCTCTCCAAGAGCCTCGGCAGCGACAACGCGATCAACGTCGTGCACGCCACGATCGCCGCGTTGAAGCAGATCCAGCGGCCCGAGGAGGTGGCGGCCCGCCGTGGCCTGCCGCTCGAGGACGTCGCCCCGGCGTCGATGCTGCGCGACCGTGCGATCGCGGCGGCGGCGGCGAGGTCGTGATGGTCAAGAAGAAGAAGGCGACCGAGCCGGTGGACCCGCGGGCGCAGCAGCGGCCCACGAGCGACCTCACGCTGATCGTCACCCAGATCCGCAGCGGCATCGGCAGCCAGGAGAACCAGCGGCTCACGCTGCGCGCCCTGGGCCTGCGCAAGATCCGCCAGTCGGTCACCCGCCCGGACACGCCGCAGGTCCGCGGCATGATCCGGACGGTGCGCCACCTCGTCTCGGTGGAGGAGGTCACCCCATGAGCGAGATCATCCGGCTGCACGACCTGCGTCCGGCCCCCGGCGCCAAGACCCCGAAGACCCGTGTCGGTCGGGGCGAGGGCGGCAAGCGCGGCAAGACCGCCGGTCGCGGCACCAAGGGCACGAAGGCCCGCAAGAACGTCTCGCCCGCCTTCGAGGGCGGCCAGATGCCGTTGCACATGCGCCTGCCCAAGTTGAAGGGCTTCCGCAACCGCTTCCGCGTCGAGTACCAGGTCGTGAACGTCGGCGACCTGGGGCGGCTCTTCCCCGACGGCGGCGAGATCGGCCCGGCCGAGATCGCCGCGGCAGGCGCGGTGCGTCGCAATAAGCTCGTCAAGGTGCTGGGCGAGGGGGAGCTGTCGGTCTCCCTGACGGTCAGCGCGCACGCTTTCTCGGGCAGCGCCCGCGAGAAGATCGCGGCAGCGGGCGGCACTGCCACCCAGCTGTAACCGGGGCCCCTTCGGTGCGGACCTGCGCGTAGGCGCCGGTCCGTGCCGTGGGGGTCCACGGCGGCCGCTGTAAAGTCGACCGCGGCCCGGCCTCCCGGGCCACCGACACAGGAGGATCAGGCAGTGCTCAGCGCATTCCGGTCGGCTCTGACCACACCGGACCTGCGAAAGAAGATCCTCTTCACGCTCGGGATCCTCGCGGTCTATCGCGTCGGCGCGGGTATGCCGTCGCCGGGGGTGTCCTACCCCAACGTCCAGAAGTGCATCGCGCAGGTGGAGGGCGGCGCCAACGCGGGCGTCTACTCCCTGATCAACCTGTTCTCCGGCGGCGCGCTGCTACAGCTCTCGGTGTTCGCGCTGGGCATCATGCCCTACATCACGTCGAGCATCATCATCCAGTTGCTCACGGTGGTCATCCCGCGGTTCGAGCAGCTGAAGAAGGAAGGGCAGTCGGGTCAGAACAAGCTGACCCAGTACACCCGCTACCTCACGATCGCCCTCGCCCTGCTGCAGGGCACCGGCATCATCGCCCTCGCCGACCGCGGCCAGCTCTTCGGCGACTGCACCGAGCCCGTCATCCCCGATTCCAGCGTCTGGACCCTCACCATCACGGTGCTGGTCATGACCGCGGGCACCGGCGTCATCATGTGGCTCGGCGAGCAGATCACCGAGCGGGGCATCGGCAACGGCATGTCGCTGCTGATCTTCACGGGCATCGCGGCGCGCATCCCGGCCGAGGGGCGCCAGATCCTCACCAACGGCGGCCTGGTGTTCGCGGGTGTCTGCCTCTTCGGCCTGGCGATCATCGCGAGCGTCGTGTTCGTGGAGCAGGGCCAGCGGCGCATCCCGGTCCAGTACGCCAAGCGCATGGTGGGCCGCCGGATGTACGGCGGCACGTCGACCTACCTGCCGTTGAAGGTCAACCAGGCAGGCGTCATCCCGGTGATCTTCGGGTCGTCGCTGCTCTACCTGCCCGACCTCATCTCCCGGCTGATCGGCACCACGGGCGGCCCGTTCCAGCAGTTCGTCCAGACCTACGTGGTGGACCAGTCCAACCTGGTGCACATCGCGCTGTACATGCTGCTGATCGTCTTCTTCACGTACTTCTACGTCGGCATCACGTTCAACCCCGAAGAGCGCGCCGACGAGATGAAGAAGTTCGGCGGCTTCATCCCGGGCATCCGGCCGGGGCGGCCCACGGCGGAGTACCTGCAGTACGTGCTGTCGCGCATCACGCTGCCCGGCTCGCTCTACCTCGGCATCATCGCCGTGCTGCCCAACTTCTTCCTCGGCATCACCGGCAACGGCCAAAACCAGAACTTCCCCTTCGGCGGCACCGCGGTTCTGATCATGGTGGGTGTGGGGCTCGACACGGTCAAGCAGATCGAGAGCCAGCTCATGCAGCGTCGTTACGACGGATTCCTGCGCTAACGTCGGCTGATTCGTGTCGGGGACGAGGCTTTCGGAGGTTCGTGTGCGCATTGTTCTGGTGGGTCCGCCGGGGGCGGGCAAGGGCACTCAGGCCGAGCGGCTGGCGGAGCGGCTGGACGTGCCGCACATCTCGACCGGTGACCTGTTCCGGGCCAACCTGTCGCAGCAGACGCCCCTGGGTATCGAGGCGAAGCGGTACATGGACGCGGGCGACCTGGTGCCCGACTCCGTGACGGTCGAGATGGTGCGTGCTCGGCTCACCGAGGACGACGCCGTCAAAGGCTTCCTGCTCGACGGCTTCCCCCGCACGATCAGTCAGGCCGAGTCGCTGAGTGCGATCCTGGAGGACCGTGGCGAGGCGCTCAACGCCGTGGTCGAGCTGCAGGTGCCTGTGGACGAGCTCGTCGCCCGCCTCCTGTCCAGGGGCCGTTCGGACGACACCGAGGAGGTCATCCGCCGCCGCCAGCAGGTCTACCGCGACGAGACCTCACCGCTGCTGGAGCACTACCGCGACATTCTGGTCTCGGTCGACGCCGTCGGCTCGGTCGAGGAGATCACCGATCGCGTGACCGAAGCCCTGCGCGCGCGGTGACCCGAAGCGGGGTCCGCGGCCTCGTTGCCCGGTGGCGCGGTCGGGACATCGAGCTGAAGAGCCCGGCCGAGCTCGACGCGATGCGCGCGGCCGGGGCCCTGGTGGCGCGGACCCTCGCCGAGGTCGCGGCGCACACGCGACCCGGTGTCAGCACGGCCGATCTCGACGCCGTCGCGGAGCAGACGATCCGGGACGCGGGCGCCGTCCCGTCGTTCCTGGGCTACCACGGATACCCGGCGTCGATCTGCGCGTCGGTGAACGAGCAGATCGTGCATGGCATCCCGTCCGCCTCGCGGGTGCTCACCGACGGCGACCTGATCTCCGTGGACTGCGGGGCCATCCTCGACGGGTGGCACGGCGACGCCGCCGTCACCATTCCGGTCGGCGAGGTGTCGGAGGACGATCTCGCGCTGTCCGCGGCATGCGAGGAAGCGTTGCAGGCGGGGATCGCCGCGGCCCGGCCCGGTGGGCGCCTCTCCGATATCTCCCACGCCGTGCAGGGCGCCATCGAGGCGGCGGCGCACCGGAACCGGGCCGACTACGGCATCGTCGCCGAGTACGGCGGCCACGGGATCGGCACGGCGATGCACATGGACCCGTTCCTGCCCAACCACGGCGACCCCGGACACGGCCCGCGCCTGCGTCCCGGCATGGCGCTGGCCATCGAGCCGATGATCACCGCGGGCGACCCGACGACGGTCGAGCTCGAAGACGGCTGGACGGTCGTCACGGAGAGCGGCGCGCGCGCCGTCCACTGGGAACACTCGGTGGCGATCACCGAGCACGGCCCGCGCATCCTCACCCTCCCCGCCACCTGACCACCCTGCCGGAACGGGGGGGCGGGACCTGCCCGGCCGTACCGGCTGAATCGGTCGAGAACAGGCCGTCGGTCGGACGCCGCTCACATGAGCAGTCCGAATCCGGATCCGGTGGGCTACGTTTCCGGCCATGACAGAAGTGCCGGTAACTGTCGGCGTGCCGCGCGAGATGGGCGAGGGGGAGCGCAGGGTCGCGCTCGTGCCCACGGTCGTCGAACGGCTGCGGGCGCGCGGGGTCGAGATCGTCGTGGAGTCGGGGGCAGGGGTGGGCGCGCTCATGCCGGACGAGCTCTACACCGCGGCAGGCGCGTCGGTGGGGGATCCCTGGTCGTGTGATGTGGTGGTCAAGGTCGCGCCGCCGACGCCCACCGAGATCGCGAGGCTGCGCCACGGTGGCGCCTACATCGGCTTCCTCGCCCCGCTGACGTCCCCCGAGACGATCGCCGCGCTGCGGGAGGCGGGTGTGCAGGCGTTCGCGATGGAGATGGTTCCGCGCATCTCCCGCGCGCAGTCGATGGACGCGCTGTCGTCGCAGGCGGGCGTGGCCGGGTACAAGGCCGTGCTGCTCGCCGCCGAGCGCCTCACCCGCTTCTTCCCGATGCTCACCACGGCCGCGGGCACGGTGAAGCCCGCGAGGGCGCTGGTGCTCGGCGTGGGCGTTGCCGGGCTGCAGGCGCTCGCCACGGCCAAGCGGCTCGGCGCCCGCACCACCGGCTACGACGTGCGGCCCGAGGTGGCCGACCAGGTGCGTTCGCTGGGCGCGCAGTGGCTCGACCTGGGCATCGAGGCCGCGGGCGAGGGCGGCTACGCCCGTGAGCTCACCGAGGACGAGCGGACCCAGCAGCAGCAGCGGCTCGAGGAGGCGATCACCGGGTTCGACGTGGTGATCACCACGGCGAACGTGCCCGGCCGCACCGCCCCGACGCTGGTGACCGCGAAGGCGGTGGAGGGCATGCGGCCCGGCAGCGTCGTCGTCGACATGGCGGGGGAGAGCGGCGGCAACTGCGCCCTCACCGAGCCCGGCGAGGTCGTCGTCAAGCACGACGTCACGATCGCGTCGCCGCTGAACCTGCCCGCGACGATGCCCGAGCACGCCTCGGAGCTCTACGCGCGCAACGTCTCGGCGCTGCTGGAGCTGATGCTCGACAAGGAGGGTCGGTTCGCCCCGGACTTCTCCGATGAGGTGCTCGCCAAGTCGTGTGTGACGCGAGGGGAAGAGTGATGGAAGCCGTACTGCTGGCGAACCTCGCGATACTGGTGCTGGCCGGGTTCGTGGGCTTCGCCGTGATCTCGAAGGTGCCGAACACGCTGCACACGCCGCTGATGTCGGGCACGAACGCGATCCACGGGATCGTGGTGCTGGGCGGCCTGCTGGTGCTGGGGACCCTGGAGAACCCCTCGCCGGTGGACGCGATCCTGCTCGTCATCGCGATCGCGTTCGGCACGATCAACGTGGTCGGCGGGTTCCTGGTGACCGACCGGATGCTGGGCATGTTCAAGGGCCGGGCCAAGCGATGACCAGTCTCGTCGCGCTGCTCTACATCGTCGCGTTCGCGCTGTTCATCTACGGCCTGATGGGGCTGACCGGCCCGAACACGGCGGTGCGCGGCAACTGGATCGCCGCGGTCGGCATGGGGATCGCGGTGGTCGCCACGTTGATCCAGGTGCGGCACAACTGGATCCTGATCGTCGTCGGGCTGGTGATCGGCGCCGCGCTCGGCGTGCCGTCGGCCCGCCGGGTCAAGATGACCGCGATGCCGCAGATGGTGGCGCTGTTCAACGGCGTCGGCGGTGGGGCGGTCGCGCTGATCGCGTGGTCGGAGTTCCGTAGCACGGGCGGTTTCGCGGGCGAGCCCGCCTACGTGATCGTCGCGTCGCTGTTCTCGGCGATCGTCGGCTCGATCTCGTTCTGGGGCTCGCTCATCGCGTTCGGCAAGCTGCAGGAGCTCCTGCCGGGGCGTCCGATCGGGCTCGGCAGGGCACAGCAGTTCGTCAACGGCCTGTTGCTGCTGGGCGCGGTCGCCTGCGCGGTGGTGGCCGGGCTGGGCGGCGCGTCCGAGCTGTGGGTGATCGGGCTGCTGGTGCTCGCCGCGGTGCTCGGCGTGCTCGTGGTGCTGCCGATCGGCGGCGCGGACATGCCCGTCGTCATCTCCCTGCTCAACGCGCTGACCGGGCTATCGGCCGCCGCGGCGGGCCTGGCCCTGAACAACACGGCGATGATCGTCGCGGGCATGATCGTCGGCGCCTCGGGTTCGATCCTCACGAACCTCATGGCGACGGCCATGAACCGCTCGATCCCGGCGATCGTCGCAGGTGGGTTCGGCGGCACGACCACGCTCCCCGGCGCGGACGACGGCGTCGAGCGGGTCGTGAGGTCGACCTCCGCAGCCGACGCCGCGATCCAGATGGCGTACGCGTCGCAGGTGATCGTCGTGCCGGGCTACGGCATGGCGGTGGCGCAGGCCCAGCACGCCGTCAAGGACATGGCGACGCTGCTGGAGGCGAAGGGCGTGGAGGTCAAGTACGCCATCCACCCCGTCGCGGGCCGCATGCCGGGGCACATGAACGTGCTGCTCGCGGAGGCCGACGTCTCCTACGACGCGCTCAAGGAGATGGACGACATCAACCCGGAGTTCTCCCGCACCGACGTCGCGCTGGTGATCGGCGCGAACGACGTCACCAACCCGGCGGCGCGCAACGACCCCAGCTCACCCATCCACGGCATGCCGATCCTCAACGTCGACGAGAGCCGTTCGGTGATCGTGCTGAAGCGGTCGATGAACAGCGGGTTCGCGGGCATCGACAACCCGCTGTTCTACGCGGAGAACACCTCGATGCTGTTCGGGGACGCGAAGAAGTCGGTGACCGAGGTGACGGAGGAGCTCAAGGCGCTCTGACACGCCTGCCCGCCGCCAACGCAGGGGTTCGGTCAAACGGCCACGTGTCGGGGTGGGCTTGGCCCCTGCTCGGGCCGTGTTCGGGCGTTCCTCGACGGGGCGCTGCAGAGGCACGTCCCGTTCGAGGAGGTCTACGGCGCCTGCTGTCGGGCACCTGACGTCGCGGGTCGGCGGACATGGGCAGGCTGCTGATCGCCGCGGCCGATCGGGCCGACCGCGGCCGAGCCTGTCCTCCGCCTGCTCCTGCGCGCTGCCGGGATCACGGGATGGGAGCTGGGTCACCGCGCTCCCCGCGCACGGTGATGCCCAGATCGTCGGGGCCCTGGAGCAGGCCGCATGCAGGCGCACCGGGTGCTGACGCACGTCAGTCCCGGATGTGGCGATCACGAGGGCGGAGCGGCGAGGTCGCGCTCCGGCGGGCAGATCATCGGCGCGGGGCGTGATGTTTCGGCGGGAACGGACCCGCGTGCAGGCCCGCGGCGAGGGCACGTACACTGGGTCGACGGCGCGTATGCCTGCGCCGGTTCCGTCGTGCCTCCCTGAAGCCCGCGGTGCCGCGTGGTGGCGCGTCCGGCAGAAGCACACGACGTCACGGAACGCGGAGGACATGGCCAAGAAGGACGGGGCCATCGAGATCGAGGGCAGCGTCGTCGAGCCCCTGCCGAACGCGATGTTTCGCGTGGAGCTGGAGAACGGCCACAAGGTCCTCGCCCACATCAGCGGCAAGATGCGGCAGCACTACATCCGGATCCTCCCTGAGGACCGGGTGGTGGTGGAGCTGTCGCCGTACGACCTGACCCGCGGCCGCATCGTCTACCGCTACAAGTGACCCAGCAAGAGCCCGGACGGTGAGCCGACCAGGCGTCCGAGAGGAGAACAGGCGTGAAGGTCAAGCCGAGCGTCAAGAAGATCTGCGACAAGTGCAAGGTGATCCGCCGCCACGGGCGGGTCATGGTGATCTGCGAGAACCTGCGCCACAAGCAGCGCCAGGGCTGAGCGAGACCTCGGCACCGAGCAGGCACCACCCACGAAGCCGACGCACCTCCCGCGCCACACGGGCGCGGGTCACCCCCGGACGGAGGCCGGGGCCCGGGCGAAGCTCGCGGAGCGAACGTCAGCACCGCGTAGGCCAGCCGGGACGGGCGTCGGTCAGACCTGAGCAACAACAGGAGAGAACCCACCGCATGGCACGTCTCGTCGGCGTCGACCTCCCCCGCGACAAGCGGATGGAGATCGCGCTCACCTACATCTACGGCGATCGGGCGCACCCGCTCCCTCGAGATCCTCGCCGCCACGGGCATCGAGCGCGACCTGCGCGTCGAAGGACCTGACCGACGAGGACCTGGTCGCGCTCCGTGACTACATCGAGAGCAACCTACGCGTCGAGGGCGACCTGCGCCGCGAGGTCGCAGGCCGACATCCGCCGCAAGATCGAGATCGGCTGCTACCAGGGCATCCGGCACCGCCGGGGCCTGCCCGTCCGCGGTCAGCGCACCAAGACCAACGCGCGTACCCGCAAGGGTCCGAAGAGGACCGTCGCCGGCAAGAAGAAGGCCGGGAAGAAGTAGCACATGCCTCCGCCGCAGTCGTCAGCCAGGCCGGCGCCGAAGAAGGTCCGCCGCAAGGAGAAGAAGAACGTCGCCACGGGCCACGCCCACATCAAGAGCACGTTCAACAACACGATCGTCTCGATCACCGACCCGTCGGGCGCCGTGATCGCGTGGGCCTCGGCCGGGCCAGGTGGGCTTCAAGGGCTCGCGCAAGTCGACCCCGTTCGCGGCCCAGATGGCCGCCGAGAGCGCCGCGCGCCGGGCCGCCGGAGCACGGCATGAAGAAGGTCGACGTGTTCGTCAAGGGTCCGGGCTCCGGCCGGGAGACCGCGATCCGCTCGCTGCAGGCCGCCGGCCTCGAGGTCGGCACGATCCACGACGTGACGCCCGCAGCCGCACAACGGCTGCCGCCCGCCCAAGCGGCGCCGGGTCTGAGGGGTGTGGTGATGGAAGCACAACAGCTACGCCCGTCCGTCAACCATGCCCGGTCGCTGGTCGGGGAGGAATCTGAGATGGCTCGTTACACCGGCCCCATGACCCGCAAGTCCCGCAGGCTCAAGGTCGACCTCGTCGGCGGCGACCAGGCGTTCGAGCGCCGTCCCTACCCGCCCGGCCAGCACGGCCGGATCCGGATCAAGGAGACCGAGTACCTCCTGCAGATGCAGGAGAAGCAAAAGGCCCGTTTCGCGTACGGCGTGCTGGAGAAGCAGTTCCGCCGCTACTACGAGGAGGCCAACCGTCGCGAGGGCAAGACCGGCGACAACCTGCTGCAGATCCTCGAGTCCCGCCTGGACAACGTCGTGTACCGCGCGGGCCTGGCCCGCACCCGGCGCATGGCCCGCCAACTGGTCAACCACGGGCACTTCCTGGTCAACGGCCAGCGGGTCAACATCCCGAGCTACCGGGTCGCCAAGTGGGACATCATCGACATCAAGCCGAAGTCGACGGCCACCGATCCGTTCATCATCGCCAAGGAGCTGGTCGGCGACCGGCCGATCCCGGCGTGGCTGCAGGTCGTGCCCTCGACCCTGCGCATCCTGGTCCACCAGTTGCCTGAGCGGCCGCAGATCGACACTCAGGTCACCGAGCAGCTGATCGTCGAGCTCTACTCCAAGTAGCCCGACACCTCGCACGACGCGGCATCAAATAGCGGGTGCCCACCGAGGAGGAATACACCGATGCTGATTGCACAGCGCCCCACGCTGACCGAGGACTCGGTCAACGAGAACCGCTCCCGGTTCGTCATCGAGCCCCTGGAGCCGGGCTTCGGCTACACGCTCGGCAACTCGCTCCGGCGCACCCTGCTCTCCTCCATCCCGGGTGCCGCCGTCACGAGCATCCGCATCGACGGCGTCCTCCACGAGTTCACCACCGTTCCCGGTGTCAAGGAGGACGTCACCGAGATCATCCTCAACCTCAAGGAGCTGGTCGTCAGCTCCGAGGAGGACGAGCCGGTCACGATGTACCTGCGCAAGCAGGGTCCCGGCGCGGTCACCGCCGCCGACATCGTGCCGCCGGCCGGCGTCGAGCGTGCACAACCCGGACCTGCACATCGCGACGCTCAACGACAAGGGCCGCCTCGAGATGGAGCTCATCGTCGAGCGGGGTCGTGGCTACGTGTCGGCCATGCAGAACAAGGCCACCGGCGCCGAGATCGGCCGCATCCCGGTCGACTCGATCTACTCGCCGGTGCTCAAGGTGACCTACAAGGTCGAGGCCACCCGTGTCGAGCAGCGCACCGACTTCGACAAGCTGGTGCTCGACGTCGAGACCAAGTCCTCGATCACCCCGCGCGACGCGCTGGCCTCGGCGGGCAAGACCCTGGTCGAGCTGTTCGGCCTGGCCCGGGAGCTCAACGTCGAGGCCGAGGGCATCGAGATCGGCCCGTCGCCGCCGGAGGCCGACACCATCGCGGCCTTCGCGATGCCGATCGAGGACCTCGACCTCACGGTCCGCTCCTACAACTGCCTCAAGCGCGAGGGCATCCACACCGTGGGCGAGCTGGTCGCCCGCTCCGAGGCCGACCTGCTCGACATCCGCAACTTCGGCGCGAAGTCGATCGACGAGGTCAAGAAGAAGCTCGTCGGGCTCGGCCTGTCGCTGAAGGACAGCCCGCCCGGATTCGACCCGTCGGCCGCTGCCGTCGAGTACGGCGACGACGGGTTCGACCCGCGACGACGCTTCGGGGACAGACGGCCGGACTACGCAGAAACACTGGAGCAGCTGTAACCATGCCTAAGCCCACCAAGGGTCCCCGTCTCGGCGGCGTCGCCCGCGCACGAGCGGCTGATCCTGGCGAACCTCGCGACGTCGCTGTTCGAGCACACGAGCATCACGACGACCGAGGCGAAGGCCAAGCGGCTGCGTCCGCTACGCCGAGCGGCTGATCACGCGGCGAAGGTCGGCGACCTGCACAACATCCGGCAGATCGCCAGGTCATCCGGGACAAGGACATCGTGCTACAAGCTCGTCCACGAGATCGGCCCGTTCTTCGCCGACCGCGAGGGCGGCTACACCCGCATCACCAAGACGCTGCCGCGCAAGGGCGACAACGCCCCCATGGCCGTGATCGAGCTGGTGGCGCAGAAGACGGTGACGTCGGAGGCAGAGCGGGCACGGCGCGTGGCGTCGTCCCAGAAGGCCGCCGCGGCTCCGGCCGTGGAGGAGCAGGCCCCCGAGGCAGCGGACGTCGAGGAGGTCGCGGACGTCGAGGAGGTCGCGACGCGGACGTCGAGGAGGTCGAGGAGTCGGCTTCCACCGAGGACGCGCCGTACGGCGAGGGCAGCCACGCCCCGCTGGACGACCCCGACGAGGCGCCCGCGGGC
This sequence comes from uncultured Actinomycetota bacterium, assembly GCA_963770115.1. GTDB lineage: Bacteria > Actinomycetota > Actinomycetes > Mycobacteriales > Pseudonocardiaceae > Pseudonocardia. The sequence continues at coordinate 353,048 of CAVYOT010000020.1, read as the reverse complement.
TTCGAGATCAAGGGCAACGCCGACTCGATGCTCTACCACCTCCCCGGCACGCCCTTCTATGACCGCACGGCGGCCGAGGTGTGGTTCGCCACGCCCGAGGCCGCCGAGGCCGCGGGCTTCGCGCTGCCGCCGTCCCAGCGGGACGACGACGCCGACGAGGCCGAGTCCTGACCCACCCGCGCGAAGCGGTCGAGCCCGCCGTCCCTCCCGTGGACGGCGGGCTCGACGCCGTTCCGGCCCTCTGCCCGGACGCGCCGCCGCCGGAGCCCGCGCCCACCGCGCGGTTCCGGCTGGACGTCGCCTACGACGGCACCGACTTCTCCGGCTGGGCGCCGCAGCCCGGCAGGCGAACCGTCGCGGGGGTGCTCGGCGATGCCCTGACGGTGGTGCTGCGGGCGCCCGTGGCGCTGACCGTCGCGGGGCGGACCGACGCGGGCGTGCACGCCACCGGGCAGGTCGCGCACGCCGACCTGCCCGGTGGTGTGCACGCCGCGTGGCTGGTGCGGCGGCTGGCCCGGCTGCTGCCGTCCGACGTGCGGGTGCGCGCGGTCAGCCCGGTCCCCGTGGCCTTCGACGCCCGGTTCTCGGCGCTGCGGCGCCATTACCGCTACCGCGTGGCGACGGCCCCGTACGGGGCCGAACCGCTGCGCGCCCGCGACACGCTGACCTGGCCGCATCCGGTCGACCTCGACGCGATCAACACCGCGTCCGCGCTCCTGCTCGGCGAGCACGACTTTGCCGCGTTCTGCAAGCGTCGGGAGGGCGCGACGACGGTCAGGGAGCTGCAGCGCCTGTCCTGGACACGGAGTCCGCACGACGTGGTGACGGCCGCGGTGACGGCCGACGCGTTCTGCCACGCGATGGTGCGCAGCCTCGTCGGGGCGCTGCTGGACGTGGGCCGGGGGCGGCGCGCGGTCGACTTCCCTGCCGCGCTGCTGCGCCGGGAGGAGCGCGCCTCCGAGGTGCCGGTGGCCCCCGCACACGGCCTCACCCTCGTCGGCGTGGACTATCCGCCCGTCGACGAGTTGGTGACGCGGGCCGAGCTGACACGGCGGATGCGCGTGCCGCGCTGAGCCGCTACCCATGTTGCCGCCACGTTTCCGATCCGGCGTGCTGCGGTAGCAGACCGGGTGGGCAGGGGACAGCGGCCGCGTGAGCGCGGAATCCTCCACCGCCGCCCCGGTCTACGGCGAGAAGATCGTCGCCGTCGAGCCCTACGGCAGCGAGCGCGTGGCCGACACCGACCGCCACGGCCGTCCAGGCCAGCTGTTCTGGACGTGGACCTAGACGCGATCCTTTTCGGCAACGTGCTGGCGGGCATCGCGCACGGCGTGCTCTCGGCGTGTGGGCCGATGGCGGGCGTGCCGCAGATGGTGCTCGGCCGTCTCGCGTTCGGCTACCGGGGCAACATCCTGCCCGCGGGCCTGATGACGATCACGTCCGGCTTCGGGTGGTTCGCGGTCAACAGCGTGAGCGCCTCGTTCGCGCTCAGCTCGCTGACCGGCGCCTCCCCGACGCTGTGGCTGGTGGTCGTGGTGATCGTGCAGGTCGCGGTGGCCTATCTCGGGCACAACTTGGTGCGGGCGTTCGAGCGCTGGACCTTCCCGGTGCTCACAGTGATCTTCCTGGTTGGCGCGGTCGTCGTGCTGGCGCACTCCGACCCGTCCTTCGTGCCCTCGGGCGGGGGCACCGGCGGGCTCGGCGGGTTCCTGCTGACCGTCGCGTTCCTGGTGGGGATCGTGCTGGCTGCGGGCTTGTACGTGCTGCTCGCCCGCCGCAGGATCAGGGTGTGAAGGAACTCCTGGAGACAGCGCTGGAGGAAGCGCGGGCGGGGCTCGCCGAGGGCGGGATCCCGATCGGCGCCGCGCTGTTCACGGTCGGCGGCGAGCTGCTGGGCCGCGGCCACAACCGCCGCGTCCAGGACGGCGACCCGTCCATGCACGCCGAGACCACGGCCTTCCGCAACGCCGGGCGTCAACGCTCTTACCGCAAGACGATCATGGTGACCACGCTGTCCCCGTGCTGGTACTGCTCGGGGCTGGTGCGGCAGTTCGGGATCGGGGCGGTGCTGGTCGGCGAGGCGCGCACGTTCTACGGGGGGCACGACTGGCTCGCCGAGCACGGCGTGGCCGTCACGGTGCTGGACGACGAGCGGTGCGTCGCGCTGATGACCGACTTCATCGCCGCCCGGCCCGAGCTGTGGAACGAGGACATCGGGGAGCCGACATGATCCCCACCGTCGACCTGCGCGACCCGGACGCCGACATCGACGCGGTGTGGTTCCCGCCCAACGTGTGGCCGTCCGAGGTGCCGGAGCTGCATGCGACGGCGGCGCGCTACCTGGCGGCGATGGCGGCGCTGTCGCGGGATCTCCTGGAGCTGTGCGCTGCCGCGCTCGGCCTGCCGCGGGACACGCTCGCCGCGCTCGCCGCGCATCCCACCTGGACGTTCGAGCTCGACCCCGACGCGCTGGTCACGCTGCTCGCCCCGCCGATCGGGCGCCGCCGCGACCTGCGGCCGGTCGTGTCAGCGCCGTTCCTGCGCGAACGTCTCGACGCCATCTCCGTCGGATAGCTGGAAGGCGGCGGCGCGCACGGGCGCCCCGTCGGCCCCGGCGAGCCTGATCGGGAGGCAGGAGACGAACGGGTCGGGCCAGTCGACCCGCTCGAGGTTGCGGAAGTTCTCCCCGATCACCCCGCCCGCGTCCGCGACGAGCAGGTGCGCGGCCAGGTCCTCGTCGGGGGTCGGGTCGATGCTCGGCGCGTCCACGCAGAACGTGCGCACGCCGAGGTCGAGCATCCGGCGCACCGCGTCGGGGTCGAGGAAGGGGTGGTCGAAGTAGACCGGCGTGCCGTAGTGGCGCGACCAGCCGGTGTCGACCAGCACGATGGGTGCCATCCGCGCGGCGCCGATCCGGTCCCAGGTGATCGGCTCGCGGGGACCGACGCCGCGTGCGTCGAGGACCGTCGCCGGGCCCGCGCACAGCGCGAGGTCGAGCTCGTCGACCGGGGTGCCGTCCGCGCGCACGTGGTAGGGCGCGTCGATGTGCGTGCCGGTCTGGCTGCCCAGGTGGAGGGCGAGCAGGTTGTAGCCGTCGCGGGCGATCGTCGCGTGCGGGGTGAGCCGGGGCAGCGGGTCGCCGGGGTAGACCTGCGTGTCCGGCCCGATCGGCACGGAGAGGTCGACGACGCGGCGCACCTGCACCCACGAGTTCTACCGAACGCCCACGGGCTGCGGGGGTGTCGGGTTAGCGTCGGTGGGTGCCGCCCCTGAGCCCGCCCGCGCCTGGTGTGCCGTGGTGGCGGCATGGGCGTCGTCGACACGTCGTCCCCGTAGGCGCGGCATGAGTCCCGTACGGGCCCCGGCGACCCGGGACCAGGTCGACGCCTACCGCTTCGGCGTGCGCCGGATGGAGGCGGCGTTGGTGCGCGGCGATCCGGTGCCGCTGCACGAGCAGATCCGCTCGGAGCGCCGCGCGGCGCTGGCCGGGGTCGTCCTCGGGCTGCTCGGGCTGTGCGGGGCGGCCGCGTACGCGGTCATCGCACCCAGCCCGGATTGGCGGCACGAGGCGGTCGTGATCGGGGCGACGTCCGGGGCGATGTACGCGGTGGCGCACGGGCCCGACCGGCTGGTGCCGGTCGCCGATCTCCCCGCGGCCCGGCTGGTGCTCGCCGCGCTCCGTTTCGGCGGCTTGGCGGGCGGCGAGCCGGCGACGGCCACGGTCGTGCCCGACGCGTCGATCGCCGAGGCACCCCGCACGCCCGCGGCGGCCGTGCCCGGTGCTGTGGCCGTCACCCCGGAGGCGACGATCCCGGCGCGCTGGGCGGTGTGCGACACCGTCGGCACCGAAGGCGCGCTCGTGGGCACCACCGTGGTCGGCGGCGCCGCGTCCCGGCCACCCGTCCCGCCGGGTGGCGGGGTGCTTCTGGCGGGGCCGGGCGACACGACATGGCTGGTCACGGGCGGGCTGCGGCATCGGGTCGACGACGGCGACGGCGCCGTGCGCGCGGCGTTCCGGCTCGCGGGCAAGCTGCCCCGGGCGGCCACCGCCGCGCTGATCTCGGCGCTCCCGGAGGGGCCGCCGCTGGCCACGCCGCTCGTGCCCGATCGGGGAACCGCCGCCCCGCCCGGCCTGCCTGGCCGCGTCGGTGACGTGCTGACCAGCGGCGTGGGCGATGGCCAACAGTTCTTCGCGGTGCTCGACGGGGGGCTGCAGGAGGTGCCGCCCGCGGTGGCCGACCTGCTCGTGGTCGCCTCCGATGCGCGCCAGGCGCGGCCGGTGGGCGCCGAGGTGCTGGGCGGGGCCACCTTCGTCGACGCGCTGCAGCTCGCGGGGTGGCCCGCGGGCCCGGTGCGGGTCGTCGAGCCGGATGAGGCGCCGGTGGCGTGCTGGACGTGGACGCCGGACCGGCCCGAGGGGGACGCGTGGTTCGGCCGCGATCTTCCGCTGGCGGCTGGTGTCAGTCCGGTCGTGCTCGCGCAGGCCGACGGAGCGGGTGAGCGGGTCGACGCCGTCGCCGTCGGGGCAGGTGGCGCGGTGCGCGCCACCGGGCCGGGCCGCGCCGCGGGGGCCGGGCCCGTGTGGTTGGTCTCGGCCGCGGGTGTCGGCTACGGGGTGGCGGATGGGCCGACGGCCGCGGCGCTCGGCGTCGCCGCCGCCGAGCCCGCCCCGGAGGCCGCGCTGCAGCTCCTGCCCACGGGGAAGCCGTTGGATCTGGCCGACGCAGGCCGTGCGGTCGACGTCGCTCCCGGCGGCTGAGCGCCACAGGTCCGCACCCCGGGCCTGCGCGGCGTGGCGGGGTTGCACACCGGGCGCGGTGCGGCGGGCGGAGTGCACCTCAGGCGCGCCGGGGCGGATCTGCACGCCCGACCCCCGCATCCTCGGCGACATCTGCGGGCGGTGCGGCGGGCCGGGGTCTGCAGGCCGGGCGTGGCACCGCGGGTCTGAGGTCAGGCGAGACGCGGCGGGGCCGACACGGCGGCGATGCCGCTCCGTCATGCCGGGCGGCGCGGTGCCTTCAGATGTCGGCGGCGAGGTCGGCGCCGACCTGCCACCTGGTGCCGGGCCGCTGGGGCTGCTGCGGTCCGATGCCGGCCGGGCGCGCCGTGAGCTCGGGGCGATGCTCGGGCGGCTGGTGTGCGGTTGGCGGCGGTCAACGCTGGTCGGGAGGGCGGCGCAGCAGCCAGGCCGTGACGGCGCACAGAACGAGGAGCGCGCCCGCCGCGGGCTCGACCGGGAGGCCGGCAGGCGCAGGCGTCGAACCCGCGGCGGAGCCGGGCAGCGCGGCCGTCTGCGCGCGGGGAGCGTCGGGCGACAGGACGTCGGGCACGGCCGTGAGCGCGGTGACGGGGTCGATCACGCCGCGGCCCAGCGCCGCGGACCGCCCACCCGCCGGGCGCCGGGCCGTGGCGAGGATGCGGTCCACGACCTGCGCCGCCGTGAGCTTCGGGAAGCGCTCGCGCAGCAGCGCGGCGAGACCGGACGCCCAGGGCGCGGCGAAGCTCGTGCCGTCCACGCCGACGCCCGTCGTGCCTCCGCGGACGGCGAGGGAGCGCAGACCGGTGCCCGGCGCGGCCACGTCCACCCACGGGCCCGGCACGGTGAATTCGGCCGGGGCGTCGTCGGGGCCGACCGCACCGACGGTGAGGATGTCGTCGGCGTACCAGCCGGGCAGCGCGACCTGGTCGCCTGGCTCCTGCCCGGCGGGCGCGCACGACCCGACCCCCGCGTTGCCCGCCGCGGCCACGACGACGACGTCCGACCGTGCCGCGAGCCGCAACGCCGCTTGTATCGACTGGCCCTGCACGGCGGCCTGGTTGGCAGGCAGGCACACCGCCTCAGAAATGTTGATCACATCGGCGCCGGAGCGGACGGCGAGCACGATCGCCTCGGCCAGCGTGCGGACGTCGCCCGCGGGCCGCAGCGCGCCTTCGCCGTCAGGAACCCGGAACGCTGGGCTCGACTGGCGGATGGCGATCACCGATGCAGCGGGCGCGATGCCCTCGACGCCGCCGTCGTCCCGTCCCGCGTCGGAGGCGGCGATGATCCCGGCGACCGCGGTGCCGTGACCGTCGCAGTCGGTGCGGCCGTCGCCGCCGGTGAGGTAGTCCCCGCCGCCCCGCAGCCGAGAGCCGAGGCGGGGATGGGGCGCGACGCCGGTGTCGATCACGGCGACGACCTGGCCCACGCCCGTCGCCAGCCGGTGGGCGGCGGCGAGCTGCAGCCTCTTGGCACCCGAGTCGACCGGGGGAGGGGCGTCGTCGGGTGCCGGAGGTGTGCAGCGCTCGGGGGCGCGCAGGCCTGCGGCGGGGCCGGGGAGGCCGCCCGACGGTGCGGCGGCGCGCAAGGGCGGCGGCCCTGGGGGCGTGACCAGGGCGGCGTGCGCGGATGGTGCCGCGGCCACGGCGACCAGCACGGCCGCCAGCAGCGCAGCCGCAGCCCGCCGGTTCACAGCCCGCGCACCACGCGGAACAGGTCCATCGCCGCGACCGCCAGCGGCACCGACGCGGCGACGAGCACGCCCTCTGCCAGGTCGATCGAGCGACGCAGGACCGGCGAGAGCTCAGGACGCGGCCCGCGTGCGAGTGCGACGAGGCCCACCACCGTCCCGAGGAGCAGGACGACGCAGGCCAGCACGCTCCCCGGCGACCCGGGGGCGGCGACGGCCGCGGCCAGGCCGATCCCCGTGAGGATCGCCGCGCCGAGCGCGGTGCGGGCGGGGGCGGCGTCGGCGAACCCGCGGGCGCGCAGGAGTAGCACCGCCGTCGTGGCGCCCGCGAACGCCGGTCCGGCCCAGCCGCCCGCGGACGCGGCGACCAGCGCCCCCGCCGCGGCGACGACCGACGCCGCCCCGGAGAGGCCCGCGAGGTAGCCGCGCGCGAGATCACCCCGCTCGGCCAGCTCGGCCGGAGGAATCGGCGTGTCGTCGCCGGTGAGCTCGGACCCGTCGGCAGGCACCACCGGTCGTGGGAGCCCGGCGAGCCGGATCGCAGCACGGGGCAGCAGGGGCGCCGCGACGACCGCCAGCGCGGCCGCGGCCGTCGCCGCCACCACCGGGCTGGCGCCCAGCCGGACCGCGATCACCGCGGCGGCCGTCACGACCGCCACGACGCCCGCGGCGACCAGCGGCGGGGACACCACCCGCAGCAGGAGCTGGCAGGCGGCCGCGGCGATCCCGGCTGCCACGGTGGCCGCCATCAGCGGCACAGGGCCGGGCGAACCGGGCACTGCGGCCCATCCCGTCGCGGCCGCGAGCGCGACGCCTGCGAATGCGACGCTGCGGGCCACCGTGTGGGCAAACGACGGATCGGTACCCTCCCGATGGGCGAGCTTTCCCACGCAGGCCACCGCGGCGACCGTGGCGGCGCCCGCCAGCAGCGCGGACGGCACCGCGCCCGGCCCACCCGCGCCGAGCAGTACCGCCGCGGCCACCGCGACGACGAGCACCGCGGCCACCTCGAAGCGGTGCCCGCGGGCCCCGGCGACGTCCGCGCCCGCCGCCACCGCGTCGACCGGATCGTCGAAGACCGGGGCCGGCGGCGCGGACGCGGCCGGGCCGAGACGCAGGAGCTCCCCGTCGAGGACGCCGAGCTCGGCGAGCGTGGCAGCCGCCGGGAGGGGGCCTCCGGCGACGCCGGAAAGGCGCCACGGCTGCGGCCTGGTCGCGCGGCCGCTCTCCGGCTCACCGACCAGCTCCAGCACCATCGGCACCAGCTCGGCGACCGGCACATCCGACGGCAGCGCCACGTCCACCCGATGGCGCGGCGCGAGCACCGTGAGCCTGCAGAAGGGTTGATCCGCCACCCCTCGCACCCCCTCCACGGGTTTTCCCAAACGCCCGCGAAATGTCGGGGGCGCTGCCTAGCATCGCCGCCGAGGTCCCTCCCGCGGGGCCGTTTGGAGAAACTGATGGGCACGCTCGGGGTCGCGCGGCCACGCCGCGAACCGCCGCCGGTGCCCGGCGGCGAGCTCGCGCTGCAGGCACCGCCGGAGCCGGAGAAGCTGGTTCCGGCCGGGATCCTCGTGCGCCTGCTGCCGCTGGTGATGCTGGTGGGATCGGTCGGTTTCATCGTCGTCCTCGGGGTCGGCAACCCCACGTCGTGGCTGTTCGGCGGCATGTTCGCGATCTCGACGGTCGGCATGATGGCCACCGGCGGCACCGGCCGTGGTGGCGGGACGCGGGCAGCGACCCTCGACGAGGGGCGGCGGGACTACCTCCGCTATCTCGGCCAGATGCGCGGGAGCGTGCGTGCGGCGGCGCACGAGCAGCGCCGCCGCGCGGAGGCGGTGCATCCCGAGCCGGAGGCCTGGCCCGCGGTCGTCGCGAGCGGCAGGCTCTGGGAGCGCCGCCCGGCGGATACCGATTTCGGGCACGTGCGCATCGGGTGCGGCGCTCAGCGGCTGGCCACCCGGCTGGTCGCGCCGGAGACCGGACCACCCGAGGGGATCGAGCCCGTCACCGCCCTGGCGTTGCGCAGGTTCCTGATCGCCCACTCCGTGGTGCCGGATCTGCCCGTCGCGCTGTCGCTCCGCGCGAGCGCCACGGTGTGGTTGGAGCCCGGCGGTGGGGCGATGGGGCCCGCCCGTGCGCTCGCGCGCGCTGTCGTCGCCCAGTACGCGCTGTGGCACTGCCCGGACGACGCTCGGCTCGCTGTGGTCGCCTGCCCCGGCGTCCTCGCGGAGTGGGAGTGGGTCAAGTGGCTGCCACACAACGCCCATCCGCGGCTCGTCGACGGGGCCGGGCCGCTTCGGATGGTCACCCCCGACACCGATGTGGTGCGCCGCTGGTGGGCCGAGGAACTGATCCGTCGCTCGTCCGGCGCGGGTCCGGACGAGCCGCACCTGCTCGTCGTCGTGGACGGGCCTGCCGACGGGATGGGGCCGTGGGCGGGTGCCGCCGGTGTCACCGTGCTGCGGGTCGGGGCGCCCGCGGGGCGGCGGCCCACGCCGTCGGTGGTGCGCCTGCGGGTGGACGCTGGTCGTTGGGAGCGGGTGGCGGATTCCGCGGAGCCGCCCGTCGCCGTCGGCACACCCGATGCGCTGGAGCTCGCCCAGGCCACGGCGCTGGCTCGGCGGCTGGCGCGCTACCGGCCCGCGGGTGCGGAGGCCGAGGGGGTGTCGCACGTCGCGCCCGGTCTGCCCGGTCTGCTGGGGATGCGGGCGGGGGCCGCGGGGATCGACGCGCTGCGCACCCGCTGGCTGCGCACGGAGGCCGATCGGCTGCGGGTGCCGATCGGCGTCGACGAGCGCGGCGCCGCGGTCGTGCTGGACCTCAAGGAGTCCGCAGAGGGCGGCAGCGGGCCGCACGGGCTCTGCATCGGAGCCACGGGCTCGGGAAAAAGCGAGCTGTTGCGGACGCTCGTCCTCGGCCTGGCCGCCACCCACCCGCCGGAGTCGCTGAACTTCGTGCTCGTCGACTTCAAGGGCGGCGCCACCTTCCTCGGCCTCGCGGCCATGCCGCACGTCTCGGCGGTGATCACCAATCTGGCCGACGAGCTCACGCTGGTCGACCGCATGGCCGACGCGCTGGCGGGCGAGATCATGCGGCGCCAGGAGATCCTCCGGGCGGCGGGCAACCTCGTGAGCGTCACCGAGTACGCCACCGCGCGCCGCACCCGACCCGGGCTGCCGCCGCTGCCGGCGCTGGTCGTGGTCGTCGACGAGTTCTCCGAGCTGCTCGCGCAGCGCCCCGAGCTGACCGACCTGATGGTCACGATCGGCAGGCTGGGCCGCTCCCTCGGCCTCCACCTGCTGCTCGCTTCCCAGCGGCTGGATGAGGGGCGGCTGCGGGGGCTGGAGTCGCACCTGTCGTACCGGATCGCGATGCGAACGTTCTCGGCGTCGGAGTCGCGGGCGGTGCTCGGCGTGCCGGACGCCTACCACCTGCCGCCGACACCGGGCGCGGCGTTCCTCGCGACCGGCACCGACGAGTTGGTGCGCTTCCGGGGCGCCTACGTCTCCGGCCCGGCGGCAGCGGTCGCCGCGGCGAGCGGACCGACACCCGCCAGGGCCTACCCGTTCGTGGTCGGGCCGGTGCCGAGGGCGGAGCGGCCGCCCGCCCCGGCGCGCGGTCGGGAACGCGCCGCGCCAACCGTCCTGGAGAGGATCATCGCCGCGCTCGCCGGGCGTGGCGCGCCCGCCCACCGTGTGTGGCTGCCCCCGCTGGATGTCCCGCCGCCGTTGGACGACGTGCTCGGTGAGCTCCGCCGCGTCCCGGGCCGGGGGCTCGCGGCACACGCTTCGCGGCTTCCGGCAGCTGCGCCGGGTGTGGCGTCCGGTGCTCCGCGGGGGCCTGACGTCGCGACGCAGCCCGTGGCCACGCGCGGCGCTTCCTCCGCAGCCGGGGCGCTGCAGGTTGCCGTTGGGCTGATCGACAGGCCCTTCCTGCAGCGGCGCGACCCGCTCGTCGTCGACCTCTCCGGGGCGTCGGGGCACCTCGCGATCGTCGGCGGCCCGCGGGCGGGCAAGTCGAGCGGGCTCGCCGCGGTCGTCCTCGGGCTCGCGCTCACCCACACTCCTGTCGAACTCGGCGTCCACGTGCTCGATTTCGGTGGCGGCGCGTTGCGGCCCCTCGCCGGACTGCCGCAGGTGGGCACGGTCGCAGATCGGCAGGAGGTCGATCTCGTCCGCCGCACCGTCGCGGAGATGGGCGCCGTGCTCGGTCGCCGCGAGCGACTCTTCCGCGAAGCGGGCGTCACCTCGGTCGAGGCGTTTCGGGGCCGCCGCGCCGCGGGCGAGTTCAGCGACGAGCCCGCCACCGATCTGCTGCTCGTCGTCGACGGGTATCTGACCTTGCGCAGCGAGTTCGAGGAGCTCGAGACGCGGCTGCTGCCGCTGGCCACCCAGGGGCTGGCCTATGGGCTGCACCTGGCCGTGTCGGCCACCCGGTGGTCCGAGCTGCGCCCGGCGCTCAAGGATCTCCTCGGCGCGCGGCTGGAGCTGCGGCTGGGGGAGCCCGCCGAGTCGGAGGTCGACCGTCGGCGTGCCGCGACGGTACCCACCCGGCCCGGCCACGGCCTCGCCGCCGACGGCGCCCCGCTCGTGCTCGCCGCTCCCCGCGGATCCGCCGACGCCGACACCAGCGCGTTTGTCCGGCGCGTCGCGGACGCCTGGTCGGGGCCCGGGTTCGCGGCGGTGCGTCTGCTGCCGTCGCGGATCGACCTGGCCGATCTCCCGCCGGGGGGAGCGGGCATCCCCATCGGCGTCGACGAGGATCGGCTGGCCTGCGTCGAGCTCGATCCCGCCGCCGAGCCGCACCTGCTCTGCTTCGCCGACGCCGAGAGCGGGAAGACCGCGCTGCTGCGCCTCGTCGCCCACGGGATCGTCACGCGGTTGACCCCGGAGCAGGCGCGGATCGTCGTCGTCGACCATCGGCGGAGCCTGCTCGGTGCGGTGCCCGGGTCGCATCTCATCGGCTACGCCAGCACGCCGGAGCAGACGGCCGCGTCGGCACGCTCGTTGGAGGAGTCGCTGCGCAAGCGGCTACCTGGCCCCGAGGTCACGCCTCGGGAGCTGCGGGAGCGCACGTGGTGGCACGGGCCGGAGGTCTACGTGCTGATCGACGACTACGACCTGGTCGCACCGGGTGGGGCCGCCGCGCACCCGTTGCTGCCGATCGTCGAGTTCCTGGCGCAGGCCAAGGACGTCGGTCTGCACGTGGTCGTGGCGCGACGCTGCGGCGGAGCCGGACGGGCGCTGTTCGATCCGCTGCTGGGCAGGCTGAAGGAGCTCGGCGCCCCCGGCCTGGTGCTCAGCGGCAGTCCGGACGAGGGCGCGTTGGTGGAGGCGGTCAAGGCGAGTCCGCAGCCGCCGGGGCGCGGCACCCTGGTCGACCGCCGCCGCGGACCGCGCCGGATCCAGTTGGCCTGGTTGGGTCCGGACGAGGTACCGGGGTGATCCCCCACCGGGTGGCCGTGGCTCCCGGCAGACACGCCGTGCGCGTCGCGGGCGCGAGCGGCGGGGGCAGGCCGCGGCTGCTGAGCGAACTGCCTGCCCGGCTTCAGGACCCCGCGGGCGCGCTCGCGGGCCTCGTCGGGCCGCGCGTGCCCGAGGTCGTTCTCGTGTATCCGCCGGGGCGGGTGGCCCCGTCGGTGCAGGCATGGCTCGACGCCGCGCCGCGGCTGGCGCCCTGCGTGCGTCGCGTCGCCGGGTCGGTCGCCGCGGCGGCGGGCACGGAGGCACGGGCCGTACTGGACGTCGGGCGGTCCGGGGCCGAGGCCACCCTGCTGGAGGCGGACAGGATCGTCGCGCGGCGGTCGTCCTCGATCGGCGGAGACCGCCTCGACCTTGCCGTGCGCGCGCTGCTCCCCGAGGCGTCGACGGCCGACGCCCGGCGGGTGCGGGAGGCGCTCTCGCTGCTGCCCGAGACCCGGCACGGCGCCGTCCGGGTTGACGCGGACCAGGTGCGGGCCGTGCTCACCCCGCTGCTCGACGAGGCCGTCGCCGCGCTGGCCGAGGTCGCCGCCGTCGCGGACGAGCCGGTGGTGGTGCTGGTGACGGGCGGCGTGGCGCGGTGCCCGCTGCTGGCCGAAAGGGTCGACGCCGCCGGGTTCGCCACCGATGTGCTCGTCGCCAAGCGCCCGGACCTCGCGGCCGTCCTCGGTGCCCTGAACCTCCCGGCCCCACCTGCCACATCCCGCGGAAGGGTGCCCGCGCAGGACCCGCCATCGGCCCAGGCTCGATTCCTCCCGACCGCGCCTCCGACGCGCCGGGCGCGCCGATGGGGGAGCGCGGCCGTCGCCGCCGCCCTGGTCGGCGGACTCGCGGGCGCGGGAACGGCGGTCGCGGTGCCACTGCACGCCGTGCAAGCCGCGGCTTCCACGGTGCCGACAGGGGTCCTCGTCCAGTACGGCTACCGGTTCGACGTCCCGGAGGGCTGGGAGCACACCGGCGGACTGCCGGAGCGGCGGCGCAGCCTGCTCACCCGCACCGGGGCCCCGGAGGGCACCGACCTGATCGCCGTCGAGCGCACGCCCCTGGGCTACGACGCCGATGCCGAGCCGCAACGTGCGGCCGCCGAACTGCGGGCGGAGTTCGACCGCTCGGTCGCCGCAGGCTCGGCGCTGTCGGCCTACGGCTCGGTGAGCGTGGGCGGCCGTCCCGTCACGACCTACCGTGAGCAGGAGCGGGCGGGCGGGGTCGTCGAATGGTTCGTCGTGCTCGATGGTGATGCGCAGCTGTCGGTCGGCTGCAGGCACACGCCGGCGGGAGCCGATGCCGTCCGGGATGCCTGCGCGGTCGTCGTCGGGTCGATCCGCCGCGCATGATCACCGTTTCGGCTCCGCCGTATGCGGTGGACGCGCCTGCTGCTCCACCCGTCTGAGCTGGACGTTTGCAGCCGCAAATCGATGTGCTGAAACGCCACGGGACAGCCCGGCCGGATGTCACGGTCTTCCCAGACGTCCCGATTCCGCGGGGCGCGTGGAGAACGGGGAGGCCCGCGTGGCAGTCGACGGATTCGGTACCACCACCGAGGAGATGGCGAGGGCGGCGCAGCACGTGGCGTCGGTCAACGCGGCGGTGCAGGGCGAGCTGACCGCCCTGCGCGGCCGTCTGGAGCCCCTGGCCGGGGCTTGGGTCGGGCGGGCGTCGACGCAGTTCGCCGCCCTGATGGCCCGCTGGGACGCCGACGCCCGGTCGCTCAACCAGGCGCTGGGCGCGATCGGGCAGGCGATCGACGGCTCGCGGGTCACCTACGAGCGGCAGGAAGAGGCGCAGGCCGCCGCCATGACGTCGATCAGCAACGCGCTGGGCTGAGAGGGAGAGCGATGAGCATCGGATCCGAGATCAAAGTCACGTTCGGCGCGCTCGCGGCGGCCCAGTCCGACGTGTCCGGCACGGCGTCGCGCATCACGACGCAGCTGGATGACCTCCGGCGCTTCCTGACGCCGATGGTCGCCACCTGGCAGGGTACGGCCGCGCAGGACTACCAAGTCCGACAGAAGCAGTGGGACACGGCCGCGGCCGATCTCACCGCGGTCCTGGCCCAGATCGGCGTCGCGCTCGGTGCCGCGAACGACAGCTATCGGCAGGCGGAGAACGCCAACGCCGCCCGCTGGAGGTGACGCGGCCGAGGTGCCCGCCGGCGGGGTGGGGGGCGTTTTGACCCTGCTCCCGACCGGCGGGTACCCTGGTTATTCGATGTGCGGCGGGTGAAAGCCCAGCGCGGCCCGGTCTCCGGGCCTCCCTGCCGCACCGCGCACCAGACACCGTTCGAGCGCACGCCTTCCGGCTGCGTTCGGGCACACGACAGCGACGAGGTAGGTCCGTGTCCACGTACAGCCCCAAGCCTGGCGACATCACCCATGCCTGGCACGTGATCGACGCGACCGACGTCGTGCTCGGAAGGCTCGCGGCCCAGGCCGCAACGCTGCTGCGCGGCAAGCACAAGCCCACGTTCGCTCGGCACATGGACGCAGGCGACTTCGTCGTCATCATCAACGCCGAGAAGGTGGCGGTGTCGGGCAACAAGCGCACCGACAAGTTCATCTACCGCCACTCCGGCTACCCGGGCGGCCTGCGGCAGCGCTCGGTCGGCGAGATGATCGAGAAGCACCCGGACAGGCTCGTCGAGAAGGCCGTGAAGGGCATGCTGCCGAAGAACCGTCTCGGCCGCGCGATGGGCAAGAAGCTCAAGGTCTACGCGGGCCCGAACCACCCGCACGCCGCGCAGAAGCCCGCCCCGTTCGAGATCACCCAGGTCGCGCAGTGAGCGACGCGACCACACCGGAAGAGGACCAGCCCGTGAGCACGCCCGAGCCCGAAACCCCGGCCCTGGATGACGAGGTGGCCGAGGTCGAGCCCGATCTCGACACCGACGTCGAGATCGAGGGTCTTGACGCCGTCGCGCCCGTCCCGGCCGTCTTCTCCGATCGGCCGATCCAGACGGTCGGCAGGCGCAAGGAAGCCATCGTCCGCGTGCGGCTGATGCCCGGCACCGGCCAGTTCACCCTGAACGGTCGCTCGTTGGAGCAGTACTTCCCGAACAAGCTCCACCAGCAGCTCATCCGGGAGCCGCTGGTCACGGTCGACAAGACCGAGCGCTTCGACATCTTCGCCAACCTGGGTGGCGGCGGCACCTCCGGTCAGGCGGGCGCACTGCGGCTCGCGATCGCGCGCGCGCTCATCGAGGCCGATCCCGAGGACCGTCCTCCCCTCAAGCGCGCCGGGTTCCTCACCCGTGACCCGCGTGTCATCGAGCGCAAGAAGTACGGCCTGAAGAAGGCCCGCAAGGCGCCCCAGTACAGCAAGCGATGACGTGTCGACGGCGCCTCGGCGTCGGCGTCGCCTCCGACAGGGGCCGCTGACGTGGGGCGCCTCTTCGGCACCGACGGCGTCCGCGGCCTGGCCAACGGCGCGATCCTCACTCCGGAGCTCGCCGTTGCGCTCGCGGCCTCGGCCGCGCACGTGCTCGCCGAGCGGGATCGTTCGCACCGTCCCGTCGCGGTGGTCGGCCGCGATCCCCGGGCGAGCGGGGAGATGCTGGAGGCGGCGGTCGTCGCGGGGCTCACCGCGGCGGGCGCCGACGCGATCCGGGTCGGGATCCTGCCCACTCCCGCGGTCGCGTTCCTGGTGGGCACGCTGGGTGCCGACCTGGGTGTGATGATCTCCGCCTCGCACAACCCCATGCCCGACAACGGCATCAAGCTCTTCGCCGCGGGCGGCCACAAGCTGCCCGACGCGGTCGAGGACGCGGTCGAGGACGGAATCGATGTCGTCGGCCCCCGCCCAACCGGCGCGGCCATCGGCCGGGTCCGCGACCTCCCCGAGGCGGGTTCCCGCTACGGCGACCACCTGCTGGTCGCGACCCCGGCCCCGCTCGACGGGATTCGGGTGGTGGTCGACTGTGCACACGGTGCGGCCTCGGCCGTGGCGCCGGAGGTGTACCGCCGTGCCGGAGCCGAGGTCATCGCCATCGCCGCGGAGCCCGACGGGCTCAACATCAACGACGGCGTCGGCTCCACCCACCTGGGCCTCGTGCGGGCGGCGGTGCTCGAGCACGGCGCCGATCTGGGCATCGCCCATGACGGCGATGCCGATCGTTGCCTCGCCGTCGACGCATCCGGCGGCGACGTGGACGGTGACCGGATCATGGCCATCCTCGCGCTGGCGATGCGCGACGGAGGCGAGCTCGTCCAGAACACACTCGTCACCACCGTGATGAGCAACCTCGGCCTACACCTGGCCATGCGCGACGCGGGTGTCGCGATGCGCATCACCGGTGTCGGCGACCGCTACGTCCTGGAAGAGCTGCGCGCAGGCGGTTTCTCCCTGGGCGGCGAGCAGTCCGGCCACATCGTCCTGCCGGACTACGCCACCACGGGCGACGGTCTGCTGACGGCCCTGCGGGTGATGGCGCGCATGGCGGTCACCGGTTCGTCGCTGGCCCAGCTCGCCTCGGTCGTCACGGTGCTGCCGCAGGTTCTGGAGAACGTGCAGGTGGTCGACAAGGAAACGGTCGCTGCGTCGGACGAGGTGCGCGCAGCGGTAGCAGCCGCGATGCAGGAGCTGGGCGACACCGGCCGCGTCCTGCTGCGT
The DNA here is from genome assembly GCA_963770115.1 of uncultured Actinomycetota bacterium. Taxonomy (GTDB): domain Bacteria; phylum Actinomycetota; class Actinomycetes; order Mycobacteriales; family Pseudonocardiaceae; genus Pseudonocardia. Next base: position 336,511 of record CAVYOT010000020.1, on the reverse strand, counting down.
CCGTCCGGTACCGAGCAACTGGTGCGCGTGATGGTCGAGGCCGCCACGGCGGAGCAGGCCAAGGCCACGGCCGTCCGGTTGGCCGAGGTCGTCGCCGCCGCGCGCTGACCACGGTTGTCCTCGCCTGCCGCCACGGTGAGTCCCGCATCTCACCACGGTGAGTCCCGCGATCCGACACGGTGAGTCCCGCGATCCGACACGGTGAGTCCCGCGATCCGACACGGTGAGTCACGGTTCTCACCACGGTGAGTTCCGCGATTCGCCTTGGTGAGGCCCGCATCCAGGGCCGGTGAGTGCGCCGTCGCAGCGCAGTGAGTTCCGCATCAGCGCGGTGAGCCCGGCATCCGTGCGGGAGTCCGCCAGGTAATGAGCGCGCTGGGTACATCGTGAGCACACGATCCGCCGCCCCGTGTTCTTCGCGCAGTGAGCTGGCAGATCTGGATCAGAACGGCGGCGAGTCGGGGAGTTGGGCGATGTGCACGCCGTGCTCGTTGTTGACTCTCATGCCCGAGGTGTCGCCGAGCCGTGGCCCGCTGCCACGCGAGGTCGCCGAGGCGGCGCGCAACGCAGCCGCCAGCGCGCTCCCCAGCCCGGGGTCCGCAGGATCGAGGTCCCGCAGCTGCTGGGCCAGGTCCTCAGCTCGCTCGGAGGCGTCGGTGAGGTCGCGGCGGAGAGCGTCGATCCGCTCGGCCCACTCGCGGCCGTGGTCGTCGAGCCAGTCGACGGCGACGGCAGCGGCCAGGCGACCGGCCCGCGTCGCGGCGTCCCGAAGCACCTCCGTGGCGTCGATGCACCACTGCCGAGCAGGGTCCTCGGTCGTCACAGCCGGTCCACGATGCGTTCTAAGACCGCAGCGACAGCATGATCGGCGGCTTCGGCGTTACCGGCCGCCCCCCGCAGCACTGCCTCCACTTCCGCGAGCTCCCGGCGCGCACGCAACACGATGGTGTCGATCGAGTCCGCGGCCGACCCTGGTGCCCGGCCCAACGCCTCCAGGGCACCCGCCAGCTCAGCGGCAACGGCGGCGTGAGCACGCAACCGGTCGGGGCGCAGGTGCATGCCTCGATCGTGCCGCACTGAAGCCACTGCGCAGGGCGGAATGGTGAAAGTCGAGCCACCGTGGCCGGAGACAGGGCGTCAGGTCGGGTGGCGGGAGCCAACGCGCCGTAGTGCGCGGCAGGCGGGCCGGACACAGATGCGGGACTCACCGTGGCGAGTCGCGGGAGTCACCGTGTCGGATCGCGGGACTCACCGTGGTGAGATGCGGGACTCACCGTGGCGGGCGGGGTCGCGGGGAGGGTGGTGCCGGGGATCTTGCCCTCGACCAGCGGGTCCACACGGTCCTCGTCACAGAGATGCCGCATCAGGAACGCCGTCACCAGTGCGCGGGTGAGCCGACGGACCTTGGCGCTGGGGTCGCCTGCCAGCAGGAGGTCGCTCCAGTGCCGCCCGTTGAGGAAGCCGGTGTGGGTCGCCTTCGGGAGGGTCCGCAGGATCACCGGGCCGCCCGCCGAGAGCGCGATCTGCTCGGCGTGGCCGGAGGCCGGGGCCACCATGTCCTTCCCCGCCGCCAGGTGCAGCACCGGCACCGTGATCCGTCGGGCCGCCGCGAGGGCCGAGGGGTGGGTCTGGGCGACGGCGAGCGTCACCACGGCGGCGACCCGCTCGAACCCCGCCGCCGCGACCAGCGCGGCGCCCCCGCCGATGCCGTGCCCGGCGAAGGCGGTGCGGCGGGCGTCCACGCTGATCCGACCGTCGCCGAGCCGCACGCCCACGCACACCTCCAGCGCGGTGCGCAGGTCGGCGGCGAACCCGGCGTGGCTGGGCAGCGGGCCCCGGTGGCTCGACGGCGCCGCCACGACGAACCCCCAGGACGCGAGGTGGCGCAGCAGGTCGGCGTAACGGGCGGGGGGCTGTAGCCAGTCGTGACCGAACGCGACAGCAGGCAGCCCGAGTCCCTCCTCGGGTGCGTAGATGATGCCGGGAATGCCGGACATGCCCAGATCGCCCCGCAACACGGCGAGCGGGCCCGGCTGGGAGAGCTCGGCCAACCCCTGCTTCGCGTTGCGCATCACCGCAGGTCGGGGCGTTGATCGGGTCCGCGTCACAGGGCAGACCGTAGTACCTCCGACCGCTCGCCGACCACTCGGCGCAGCGACGTTGCGGTAGGTGACGTAACGAGGCCACCGTGCCCGGCGATCGTTCCACCGACCGGGTTGACCCGGCCAGACCCGAGGAGCCGTCGATGATCACATTGTCCGGGACCCGCCGGGGCCTCGCCGCGATCGCCGTCGGACTGCTCGCTCTCACCGCCTGCTCCGGCTCGGTGACCAAGGAGGACGTCGCCAAGTCGATCATGGATCAGCTCCAGAAGCAGAGCATCGACGCACAGGGGGTCATCTGCCCGAACGACCTGCAGGCGGCCGTCGGGCAGACCGTGCGCTGCTCGTTCATGGTGGGCGGCCAGCCGGTCGACGCCATCGCGACCGTCACGTCCGTGGACGGCAGCAACGTCAAGTACGACATCACCACCGAGGCCCGCCCGATCGCGAAGGACTTGCTGGCGACGAAGGTCTCCGAGCAGGTGCAGCAGCAGGCGAACCTCCAGGTGGACTCGGCGACCTGCGACGACGACCTGCAACCCATGGTCAACGCCTCGGCGGCGTGCACGATCGTCAGCGCGGGGAAGCCGCTCGCGCTCACCGTCACCGTGACCAAGGTCAACGGCGGCCTCATCAACTTCTCGATCAAGCAGGTCTGAGTACCGTCAGGCCGGTGGACGGCGTCTGGACAGCGCAGCAGATCCGGGAGACCGAAGCCCGCCTGATCGCGCGGCTCTCCGAGGGCATTTTGATGCGGCGCGCGGCGTTCGGCCTCGCGAGTCATGCCCGGCGGATGCTCGGCCGCACGGCAGGGTCGCGGGTCGCGCTCCTGGTCGGGGCGGGCGACAACGGCGGCGACGCGCTGTGGGCCGGGGTCGAGCTGCGGCGCCGGGGCGCAGGCGTCGTCGCCGTGCTGCTCGACCCGGCGCGCGCCCACCCGGCCGGGCTCGCTGCGCTGGGCCGGGCGGGCGGGCGCACGTGCGACCCGGACGCCGCCGGGCTCGCCGCGCTGACCGGGGCGGATCTCGTGGTCGACGGGATCGTCGGCATCTCGGGCCGCGGCGGCCTGCGCGCCCCGGCCGCCGCCCTCGTCGCGGCGGTCGAGCGCGCCGGGGTGCCGATCCTGGCCGTCGACCTGCCCAGCGGCGTCGACACCGACACCGGAGTGGTGGACGGGGCCGCGGTCACCGCCACCGAGACGGTGACGTTCGGCGCCCGCAAGCCCGTCCACGTGCTCGCCGCGCACCGGTGTGGACCGGTGCACGTCGTCGACATCGGGCTCGGCCCCTACCTGCCCGAGCCGCACGCGCACCTGCTCGACGCCGCGGACGTCGCCGCCCGCTGGCCGCGGCCGGGACCGTCGGACGACAAGTACAGCCAGGGCGTCGCGGGAATCGCCGCGGGCTCGGACGTCTACCCCGGCGCCGCCGTCCTCGCGACGGGCGCGGCCGTGCTCGCCACCAGCGGCATGGTCCGCTTCGCAGGCTCGGCGGCGCCGGACGTGCGAGCCCACTGGGTCGAAGTGATCACCGCGCCGACCGTGGAGGCGGCCGGGCGCACCCAGGCGTGGGCGGTCGGGCCCGGCATCGGCATCGACGACGCCGGACGGGCGGTGCTCGCGGCGACGATCGCGAAGAACGTGCCGCTGGTGATCGACGCGGACGGCATCACACTGCTGGCCCACCACGACGAGCTGCGTGCCGCCGTCCGGGGCAGGCGGGTCCTGCTCACGCCGCACGCCGGAGAGTTCGCCCGTATCGCGGGCGAACTCGGCGCGGACCGGATCGCCGCGACGCGCAGGGCGGCGGCCGACCTGGACGTGACCGTGCTGCTCAAGGGCAACGCCACCGTCGTCGCCGACCCTTCCGGACGCACGCTGGTGCACCCGTCGACCGGGTCGTGGGCGGCGACCGCGGGCTCGGGCGACGTCCTCACGGGCATCACCGGCGCGCTCGTCGCGGCCGGACTGGAGCCGTGGTGGGCGGCGGGGTGCGCGGCGTTCGTGCACGCCAGGGCGGCCGACATCGCGGCGGACGGCGTGCCGACGCCCGCGTCGCGGCTGCAGGCGGCGATCCCCGCGGCGCTGCGGTCGCTGACCGCCGACTGAGTTGGGCGCTGACGCGCGTCGGAGGTGGCTGGCGGCCCGGCGGTCGGTGGCAGCGGCTGAGGATGGGCCTGTCGTCCCCGTCGCGCGTCGGAGGGTGGCCTGCGGCCTGCGGTCGGTGATCGACGGCTGGGGGTGGGCCTGTCGTCGCCGTCGCGCGTCGGAGGGTGGCCTGCGGCCTGCGGTCGGTGATCGACCGCTGAGGGTAGGCCCGTCGTCCCCGTCGTGCCGCAGAGGGCGGTGCGCGGCTCTGAGTCGCTGCCTGCCGCCCGGGGTGGGCGCATCAGGACGCTCGACCGCAGGTGCGTCGGTTTCCGCCGGGCGGCGCACGGCGGCCGCGCACGCGGGGCGGATGGCGACCGGAGCTGTCGGCGTAGGGCGACGCCCGCCCCGTCGCCGCGCCGGATGAGAGGATGCCGGGGTGCACCGACCCCGCGCCGAGGCGCTCGTCGATCTCGCCGCCGTCCAGCACAACGTCGGCGTGCTGCGGTCCGTCGCGCCCGGAGCGGCCCTGATGGCCGTGGTCAAGGCCGACGGCTACGGCCACGGCGCCGTGCCCGTCGCCCGGGCCGCGCTGGCCGCGGGCGCGTCCTGGCTGGGCGTCTGCACGGTCGACGAGGCCCTCGGCCTGCGTGCCGCGGGACTCACCGCGCCGATCCTGTCCTGGCTGAACCTTCCCGACGACGACTTCGCCGCCGCGATCGCCGCCGACGTCGACCTCTCGGTGGCGTCGGTCGTCCACCTCACCGCGGTGCTGGCCGGGGCGCGGCAGGCCGGGCGGCTCGTCCGGCTGCACCTCAAGGTCGACACCGGGCTCACCCGCAACGGCGTGCAGCCCCGCGACTGGCCTGACGTGCTCGACGTCGCCGCCAAGGCCACGGCCGACGGCACGGCGCAGGTCGTGGCGGTGTGGTCGCACCTCGCGCACGCCGACGCGCCGCACCACCCCACGCTCGACCTCCAGGCGCAGCGTCTCAACGACGCCTGGACTGCCGCCCGCGACCGCGGCCTCGACCCGATCCGCCACCTCGCCAACTCCGCCGCCACCCTCACCCGGCCCGACCTGCACTTCGACCTCGTCCGCCCGGGCATCGCCGTCTACGGGCTCGACCCGCTCGGCCGCCCGGTGCCGCAGACCCCGCTGCGCCCGGCGATGACGCTGCGGGCGCGCGTCGCGCTGGCCAAGCGGGTGCCCGCGGGCGAGGGCGTGTCCTACGGGCACGACTGGACGACGCCACGGGAGACCACGCTCGCGCTCGTCCCGGTCGGGTACGCCGACGGCGTGACGCGCGCTCTCGGCCGCCGCGGCCGGATGCGCGTGCTGCTGGGCGGCCATCTGCGGCCGGTGGTCGGGCGGGTGTGCATGGACCAGGTCATGGTGGACTGCGGCGACGCCGCGGTCGCGGAGGGCGACGAGGTGGTCCTGTTCGGACCGGGTGACCGCGGCGAGCCGACCGCCCAGGACTGGGCCGACGAGCTCGACACGATCCACTACGAGGTGGTCACCGGGGTGCACGGCGCCCGGGTCACCCGCACGCTCGTCGGGGCGGCACCGTGAAACCGCCCAGCCCGCGCGGCTGGGGCGTGCTCGCAGGCGCCGCCGGGGCCGCGGCCACGGGCGTGGTCCTCGGCGTGGCGGCCCGGCAGCACGCGAAGATCGCCGCCGACCGCCGCAGGCTCGCCACGCAGCTCTCGGACACCACCGAGACGCCCGTGGGCGAGCCGTCCTCCGTCGTTGCGGACGACGGCGTGCGCCTGTCGTGCGAGGAGATCGAGGCCGACGGCAAGCCCGCGCTCACGGTCGTCCTGGTGCACGGGTTCGCCCTCGACCGGCGCACCTGGCACTTCCAGCGCCCCTTCCTCGCCCGGCACAGCGAGCCGCGGGTGCGGGTGGTGCTCTACGACCAGCGCAGCCACGGCCGCTCCGAGCGCGCCCCCCGCGAGAGCTGCACGATCGAGCAGCTCGGCCATGACCTGGACGCGGTCATCCGCGCGCTCGCCCCGCAGGGCCCGCTCGTGCTCGTCGGGCACTCCATGGGCGGGATGACGATCATGGCGCTGGCCGAGCTCTACCCCGAGCTGGTCACCGAGCGGGTGGCGGGCGTGGTGTTCGTGTCGACGTCGGCGGGTGAGGTCGGCAGCGCGGGCCTTTCCGGCTCGCTGCTGTCCCGCCGCAACCCGCTCACCCGCGGCATCGGCCTGCTGGCCGCGTTCCAGCCGTCGCTGGTGGAGGGGGTGCGCAAGGTGTCGGGCGACGTCATCTGGGCGGTCACCCGGAGGTTCGCCTACGGCGACCGCAACGTCGCGCCGTGGCTCGTCGACCTCGTCGACACCATGATCAGCGCCAACGCGGTGGACGCGCTCACCGACTTCGTCGACACGATCGGCAGCCACGACCGCATCGCCGCGCTGCCCGCGCTCGCCACCTGCGAGGTGCTCGTGGCCGCGGGCGACGCCGACCGCGTGATCCCCTTCAGCCACGCCGAGGTGATCGCCGCTGAACTGCCGGAGGCCCGCCTGGTGCGGTTCCCTGGGGTCGGGCACCTGCCGATGCTGGAGCAGCCCGAGGCGATGAACGACGCGCTCGCCGACCTGCTGCGCCGCAGCGCCGCGCGCGGTCGGGGTCCGCTGCGCCGACTCCGGAGGCGGGTATGACGGTTCCCCTGGACACCGAGATCGAGCTGACGACCGCAGCCGACACCGAGGCGCTGGGCGAGCGGCTCGCCGAGGGGCTGGGCGCGGGCGATCTCGTCGTGCTGACCGGGCCGCTCGGCGCGGGCAAGACCGTGCTGGTCCGCGGCCTGGCGCGGGGCCTTCGGGTCGCCGGGCCCGTCACGTCGCCGACGTTCGTCATCGCCCGTGAGCACCGCCCGGGGCCGGGCGGCGCGGTGCCGCTCGTGCACGTCGACGCCTACCGGCTCGGCGGCGCGGCCGAACTGGACGACCTCGACCTGGACACCGACCTCGCCGACGCCGTCGTCGCCGTCGAATGGGGCGAGGGGGTGGCCGAGCGGCTGGCGGAGCGGCACCTGCTCGTCCGGCTGGACCGGCGCCCCGACGACGTGCGCACCGCGGTCGTCACCCGCGGCTGACGGCACCACGGGCGCCGGCGGGTAGGCTTCTCCGGCTGTGCTCGTACTCGCTCTGGACACCGCCACGCCCGCCGTCACGGCAGGCGTCGTCGAGCTGACCGCCGACGCGCTCGTCCAGCGCTCGGTGCGGGTCGCCCACGACGCCCGCAAACACGCCGAGCTGCTGATGCCCGGGGTCGTCGCCGCGTGCGACGAGGCCGGGATCGGGCTGCGTGCCCTCGACGCCGTCGTCACCGGCACCGGGCCGGGGCCGTTCACCGGTCTGCGGGTCGGGATGGTCACGGCGGCCGCGCTGGGCGATGCGCTCGGTATCCCGGTGCACGGCGTCTGCTCGCTGGACGCGATCGCGCACGGGCTGGGCCCCCTTGTCGGGCCCGTCGTCGTCGTCACCGACGCCCGGCGCCGCGAGGTCTACTGGGCCGCGTACGGGGCCGACGGGCGACGGACGGAGGGCCCGCACGTCGACGCGCCCGCCGTGCTGCTGGAGCGGATCCCGGGGTTGGGGGTGGCGGCCGCCGCGGGGGGGAGCGCCGAGGTCACCGGCCTGCCCGTCACCGGTCCCGTCGCGCCGGAACCCACCGCGCTGGTGGCCGTGGCGGCGGCCGCGCTGCGCTCCGGGGTCGTGCCCGGGCCGCTGGAGCCGCTCTACCTGCGCCGACCGGACGCGGTGGAGCCCGGCGCGCGCAAGCGGGTGAGCGCGTGACCACCACGGTCGTGATCGGCCCGCTCCGGGAGTCCGACGCCGCGCGCTGCGCCGAGCTGGAGCGGATCCTCTTCCCCGGCGACGACCCGTGGAGCGAACGGGCGTTCCGCGAGGAGCTGCGGGCGGGCTACCACTACGTCGCGGCGCGCACCGAAGGCGACGGCGAGCTCGTCGGGTACGCCGGGCTCGCGTTCGTCGCAGGACCGCCGGACACCGAGGCCGAGGTGCACACGATCGGCGTCGACCCCGCCCACCAGGGCCGCGGGATCGGCCGGGCGCTGCTGCGGGCGCTGCTCGCCGTCGCGGATCCCGAGCACGCCACCGTGTTCCTGGAGGTCCGCACCGACAACGAGGCCGCGCACGCGCTCTACGCCGCGGAGGGGTTCACGGTGGTCGGGCTGCGCAGGCGCTACTACAGGCCCAGCGGCGCCGACGCGCACACGATGCGGAGGGACCCACGGTGATCGGCTCCATGATCGTCCTGGGGATCGAGACGTCGTGCGACGAGACCGGCGTCGGGCTCGTGCGCACCGACGGCAGCGCCACCGAGCTGCTGGCCAACGAGGTCGCCTCGTCGGTGGAAGAGCATGCGCGCTTCGGCGGTGTGGTGCCCGAGGTCGCCTCACGGGCGCATCTGCAGGCGATGGTCCCCGCGGTGCGCCGGGCCCTCGCGGGCGCCGGGGTCACCGCGCGCGACGTCGACGCCGTCGCCGTGACCGCCGGCCCCGGCCTCACCGGCGCGCTGCTCGTCGGCGTGGCCGCGGCCAAGGCCTATGCCACGGCGTGGGACGTGCCGCTCTACGGCGTGAACCACCTGGCCGCGCACGTCGCGGTCGACACCCTGCAGAACGGCCCGCTGCCGCCCTGCCTCGCCCTCCTCGTGTCCGGCGGGCACTCCAGCCTGCTCGACGTCCCGGACCTCGCGGGGCCGGTCACGCCGCTCGGCGCGACCATCGACGACGCCGCGGGCGAGGCCTTCGACAAGGTCGCCCGGCTGCTCGGGCTCCCGTTCCCCGGCGGACCGCACATCGACCGCGTCGCCCGCGACGGCGACCCCGCGGCCGTCGCGTTCCCCCGCGGGCTCACCGGCCCCCGGGACGCGCCGTTCGACTTCTCCTTCTCCGGGCTCAAGACCGCCGTCGCCCGGTACGTCGAAGCGCTGGAGCGGGCGGGCACGGCGGTGCCGGTGGCCGACATCGCCGCGAGCTTCCAGGAGGCGGTGGTCGACGTGCTCACCGCGAAGGCGGTGCGCGCCGCCCGCCTGCGGGGCATGGACGTCCTGCTGCTCGGCGGCGGGGTGGCGGCCAACTCGCGGCTGCGCGCGCTGGCCCAGGAGCGCTGCGCCGCGGCTGGGCTCGTCCTGCGCGTGCCCCGGCCGGGCCTGTGCACCGACAACGGGGCGATGGTCGCCGCGCTGGGCGCGCACCTCGTGGCGGCCGGGGCGAAGCCGAGCCCCCTCGACCTCCCCGCCGATTCGTCGATGCCGGTCACCCAGGTCCTGGTCGGCTGATCACCCGCGGGCACGGGCCCGGTGGGCCCGCACCCGCGCCTTCACCCCGCAGCGTTCGGGGGAGCACCAGCGCCGCCTGCCGCCGGGGTCGAGGTAGGCCATCCGGCAGTCGTCGTCCGCGCACGCGCCGAGTGGGGCGTCCGGCAGTTGCTCGACCGCCTGGCGGGCCAGCCGGGCGAGCGCGGCATCCAGCGTCGACGGCGGCGCGGCGGCGGCCCGGCCGTCCCGGACGACCGCGCGCAGCGGCTCGTCGGCGTCCAACCACGGCTGCACGGCCGCGACGTCCGAGGGCTCCCGGCCGTCGAGGGCGGCCAGCACCAGCGGGCGCAGCGTCTCCCGCAGCGCGCGGGCGTGGGCTACGTCCGCCTCCGTCAGCTCCGCGAGCGGGGTGAGGTGCTCGTGGTCGAGCCAGGCGCGCAGCGCCGCGAGGTCCCGCAGGCGCTCGATGGGCTCCGCGCCGTACGCGTGCCCGCGGGTGGCGAGCAGGTCCAGCCAGGGAGCCCCGGTGTCGAACCGGTGCTCGCGGTAGCGCTCTGCGAATGTGGCCACCCTCGCAGTGTAACGCCTTGACACGTTACTGGGGCGATGCCCATGGTGTAACGCATGAACCTGTTACAACGCGCGCTCGGTCCGGTGTTCGTCCTGCTCTGGAGCTCGGGCTTCCTCGCCGGATCGATCGCGACGCGGGCGGCGCCGCCCTTCGCCCTGACCGTCTGGCGGTTCCTGCTCGCCGCCTTGCTGCTCGCCGGGTTCGCCGTTGCGACGCGGGCCCCGTGGCCACGGGGGCGGCGCGCATGGCGGGACCTCGTCGTCACCGGGGTCCTCCTGCAGGGCGTGCAGTTCGGCGCGGGCTACGGGGCGCTGGCCCTCGGGGTGCCCGCGGGCCTGGGCGCGCTCGTGCTCTGCCTCTCCCCGGCGGTGGTCGCGGTGCTGTCCGGCCCGGTGCTCGGCGAACGGCTGGGCCGCGCGGGCTGGTGGGGATCGGCTTTGGCGCTGCTCGGTGCGCTGGTGGCAGGCGCCCACCACCTCGTGGGGGCGGGCGGCTCGGCGGCGGGCGTCGGCCTGCTGCTGCTCGGCCTGGCCGGGTTCGCGGGCGGCACGCTCTACCAGAAGCGCGCGGGAGCCGCGATGGACCTGCGCACCGGCACCGCCGTCCAGCTCGTCGCCGGAGCGGCCGCGGTCCTGCCGATCGCGCTGCTGACCGAGCACGGCCTGCCCCTGCCGTCGACCGGGTCGGGGATCGCGGCGCTCGCCTGGATCGTCGTCGTGAACTCGATCGCCGGGGCGATCCTGCTGTTCGTCCTGCTGCGCCGCGGCACCGGCGCCGGGACGAGCGGGCTGATCTACCTCGTGCCGCCGGTCACCGCCGTGCTCGCCGTCCCGGTGCTCGGGCAGCCGCTCTCCGCGGCGACGGTCGTCGGGCTGGCGCTGACGCTCGTGGGGGTCGTGCTGGTCAACCGGGCCGCTCAGCCCCCGGCCGCGGACAGCGCTGCCACCTCGCTCGCCGACAGCTCCAGCTCCAGGACGGGGAGCAGGTCGCGCAGCTGGTCGACCGCGCGCGCGCTCGCCAGTGGGGCCGCCACCGTCGGCTGGGCGGCGAGCCACGCCAGCGCAACCGCGGCCACCGGCACGCCGTGGGCGGCCGCGACCTCGTCCAGCGCGGCCAGCACCCGCAGCCCGCGCTGGTCGAGGTAGGCGCGGGCGCCCTCGGCCCGGGGGCTGTCGACCGCGGGGGATCCCGGCCGGTACTTGCCGGTGAGGAACCCCCGCGCCAGCCCGTAGTAGGGCAGGCAGGCCAGGCCGTGCTCGGCGAGCACCGGCGCGAGCTCGGTCTCGAACGCGCGCTCGAGCAGGTTGTAGTGCGGCTGCAGCGCAACATATGCGGCGAGGCCCTCGCGCGCGGAGATCGCCAGCGCGGAGCGCAGCCTCCCGGCGGCGAAGTTGGACGCCCCGATCGCGCGCACCTTGCCCGCCCGGACCAGCTCGTCGAACGCGGCGAGCGTCTCCTCCTGGGGGGTGTCGGGGTCGTCCTTGTGCGCCCAGTACAGGTCGATGCGGTCGGTCTGCATGCGTCGCAGCGAGTCCTCCGCGGCCGCGGCGATGTTCGCGGCCGACAGCCCCGGGCGCGACGCCAGCGAGCCCACCTTCGTCGCGATGACGACGTCGTCCCGCCGTCCGCGCGCGGCGAACCATTCGCCGATGATGGTCTCCGAGGCCCCGACGAAGCTCTGCCGCCCGTAGGAGTCGGCGGTGTCCACGATGTTCCCGCCCGCGTCGACGAACGCGTCGAGCACGGCGAACGCGGCGTCCCGGTCGGCCGTCCAGCCGAAGACGTTGGCGCCGAGGCAGAGACGGGACACGTCGAGGGAAGAAGAACCGATCTTCACCATGGAACCGACGCTACCCCGCCAAGGGGGGCGTTGAGGGGTTGGCACTCTCATGGGTAGAGTGCCAATTGCACAGGCGTTCCGGCACCCGCGACGACGGGACGCCTCGGCCACTCAGATCATGCAGAAGCACAACGCACCCCTAGAACGGGAGGTCATCGACGTGGCGAACATCAAGCCGCTCGAGGACAAGATCGTCGTCCAGGCAAGCGAGGCGGAGACCACCACCGCGTCCGGCATCGTCATCCCGGACACCGCGAAGGAGAAGCCCCAGGAGGGCAAGGTTCTCGCCGTCGGCCCCGGCCGCATCGACGACAACGGCAACCGCGTTCCGCTCGACGTCGCCGTCGGCGATGTCGTCATCTACTCCAAGTACGGCGGCACCGAGGTCAAGTACAACGGCGAGGAGTACCTGATCCTGTCCGCCCGCGACGTCCTCGCGGTCGTCAACTGACGTGACGCCCACCCCCGCCGTCCCGGTCACCCGGGGCGGCGGTCGCGCGTAAGGAGAGAGGCAGGCAATGCCGAAGCAGATCAGCTTCGACGAGAACGCCCGCCGCGCACTGGAGCGCGGGGTGAACCAGTTGGCCGACGCGGTCAAGGTCACCCTCGGTCCGCGCGGTCGGCACGTCGTGCTGGACAAGAAGTTCGGTGGGCCGACCGTCACCAACGACGGCGTCACCATCGCGCGCGAGATCGACCTCGAGGACCCCTTCGAGAACCTCGGGGCCCAGCTCGCCAAGACCGTCGCCACCAAGACCAACGACGTCGCGGGCGACGGCACCACCACCGCCACCGTGCTCGCCCAGGCCATGGTGGCCGCGGGCCTGCGCAACGTGGCGGCGGGCGCCAACCCCACCGCGCTGGGCAAGGGCATCGCCGCGGCGGCCGAGAAGGTCGCCGAAGTGCTGCAAAAAAGGGCCATCCCGGTCGACGACAAGGACCACGTCGCCCAGGTCGCCACGATCGCCTCCCGCGAGCAGGAGATCGGCGACCTGATCAGCGAGGCCCTCAAGGCCGTCGGCAAGGACGGCGTGATCACCATCGAGGAGGGCTCCACGCTCTCCACCGACCTGGAGATCACCGAGGGCCTGCAGTTCGACAAGGGCTACCTGTCGCCGTACTTCGTCACCGACGCGGAGTCGATGGAGGCCGTGCTGGAGGACACCTCCGTCCTGCTGCACCGGGACAAGATCTCCTCGATCGCCGACCTGCTCCCCCTCCTGGAGAAGGTGCTCGCCGACGGCAGGCCGCTGCTGATCGTGGCGGAGGACATCGAGGGCGAGGCGCTGTCGACGCTGGTGGTCAACTCGATCCGCAAGACCGTGCGGGTCGCCGCGGTCAAGTCGCCGTTCTTCGGTGACCGGCGCAAGGCGTTCATGGACGACCTCGCGATCGCCACCGGCGGCACGGTGATCAACCCGGAGGTCGGGCTCAAGCTGTCCGAGTCCGGGCTGGACCAGCTTGGCCGGGTCCGCCGTGCGGTGATCACCAAGGACACCACCACGCTGGTCGAGGGCGCCGGTTCGGCCGACGCCGTCGAAGGCCGGATCGCGCAGCTCAAGCGCGAGATCGAGGAGTCCGACTCCGACTGGGACCGCGAGAAGCTGCAGGAGCGGCTGGCGAAGCTGTCCGGCGGCGTCGCGGTGATCAAGGTCGGGGCGGCCACCGAGACCGCGCTCAAGGAGCGCAAGCACCGCATCGAGGACGCGGTGTCGGCCACCCGGGCCGCGGTCGAAGAGGGCGTCATCCCCGGTGGGGGCGCCGCGCTCATCCACGCCGCGGCAGCGCTCGCCGACGGGCTCGGCCTGACCGGTGACGAGGCCACCGGCGTGGCGGTCGTCCGCCAGGCGCTCACCACCCCGCTGTACTGGATCGCCGCCAACGGCGGTCAAGAGGGTGCGGTCGTCACCAGCAAGGTGGCCGACCTGGAGTGGGGCCATGGCTTCAACGCCGCCACGATGGCCTACGGCGACCTCATGGCCGACGGCGTCATCGACCCCGTCAAGGTCACGCGCAGCGCGGTGGTCAACGCCGCCTCGATTGCGCGCATGGTGCTGACGACCGAGAGCGCGATCGTCGACAAGCCCGAGCCACCCGCCCCGCCGCCCGGCGGTGGCCACGGCCACGGGCACGGCCACTAGCTCGAACGAGTTGCGAAGGCCACCTCTCCGGAAGGGGAGGTGGCCTTCGCCGTGGTCCGGGTCAGCAGCGATGTTCGCTCGGCAAGCTCCGCTCAGTGGCGCTCCGCAAGCTCCGCTCAGTGGCGCTCCGCAAGCTCCGCTCAGTGGCGATGTTCGCTCCGCAAGCTCCGCTCAGTGGCGATGTTCGCTCCGCAAGCTCCGCTCAGCGGCGCACGGGAATGGGATCGGGGAGGCGCAGCGTGCGGTTGCGGCCGCGGAGCATGTCGTCGCGCTCGGCCTCGGAGAGGCCGCCCCAGACGCCGTAGGGCTCGTGGGCCGCCAGGGCGTGCCGACGGCACTGCTCGATCACCGGACAGCGCTGGCACACCTGCTTCGCCATGGCCTCACGTTCGGCGCGGGCGGGGCCGCGTTCGTTCTCCGGGTGGAAGAAGTAGCCGCTGTCCATCCCGCGGCAGGCGCCTCGCATCTGCCAGTCCCAGGTCTCGGTCACCGGGGCCGGAAGCCGTCGCGTATCCGCCATGTTGCCACCCGCCTTCGTCGTCGCCGATCGACAACGTTTACCTACCCCAGAGTAGAACCGCGTCAAACCTTGTTCAAGACAAAAGTTGACGGCGATCGGAGAACGGCCGATTTGCTGCCCCTGACGTGTCCACCCACCATGTGGAGATGGAGCCCGACGCCGCGCGCGCTGAGGTGCGTGCCGGGGTCGAGCAGGCCGCGGGGCCGCACCTCTCCGTCGCCGCCGTGGCACGCATGCTCGGCATCGCGCCCGCCACACTGCGGACCTGGGATCGCCGCTACGGCATCGGCCCGTCGGCACACGCTCCCGGCAGGCACCGACGCTACGCCCCACAGGACATCGCGCGGCTCCAGAAGATGCAGCATGCACTCGTCCGGGGGGCGGGCCCTGCCGAAGCGGCCCGCTACGCGCTGAGCACGTCGGACGGCGGGCGGCGGCCGCTCGCGGAGGAACCCCGGCCACGGGCAGGCGGACGGATGCTGCGCCTGCCCGGCGCGGGCCGCTACGCGCGCGGACTCGGCCGGGCCGCGCTCGCCCTGGACTTTCCGGCCGCGCGCGCCGTGCTCGTCGAGGCGATCGCCGCGCTCGGGGTGCAGGTCACCTGGGACGAGGTGGCGCGCCCGGTGCTCAGGGCCGTGGCGCAGCGGTGGGCGCTGACCGGGGCAGGCGTCGAGGTCGAGCACCTGGTGAGCCAGAGCGTGATGGCCGCGTTCTCGGCCTACTCCGCCGATGTCGGTGGCGTGCCCGGCGGCAGGCCGGTCCTGCTGGCCGGGATGCCCCAGGAGCAGCACGTCCTGCCTCTGCTGGTGCTCGGGGCGGCACTCGCCGACGAGGGCGTGACGGCCCGCCCGCTCGGCTCCGACCTGCCCCTCGAGGCGCTGGTCGCGGCGGTGAGCCGCACGGCACCCGCCGCGGTCGTGCTGTGGTCGCAGGCCGCGGCGACAGCGGACGTCGCCCTGCTGGAAGCGCTGCCCGTCACACGGCCCCGGGTGCGCACGTTCGTCGCGGGACCGGGCTGGGACGAGGTCACCCTGCCCCCGCGGGTCGAGCGTCTGGAGTCGCTCGTCGGGGCCGTCGAGACGCTGGTCGCCGTCGCACGGTGAGCGAGCTCGCGAGCGGATCATCGACACAGCGCCCCGTGCTGGTGTGTCTCCTCGTGGATCGACCGATCGTCGGCGAGAGAGGGCGGTGAGCGGGCACGCCACCGACCCTCGGCGGAGCGTCGCCGGGGACGGGCCCTCGGCGGGACGGGTGGTGGTCGGCCCGAATGGGGGTCGCTCGGGTGCGCGCGCCGCGGCGTTCGGGGATGCGCCCGAACGTGTCCCGCCCGGGGCCGGGGATCCCGAGGAGCGGTGGCTGGTCGCGGTCGCGCTCGGTGGACAGGGCCACTACGCCGCCGCCGCGGCCGAGTTGGAGCGCCTCGCCGCCGGTCCTGGCGTCCCAGCACGGGTCCGCGCGCATGCCGCCGTTACCCGCGCGGCGCACCTGCGGCAGCTCGGCGGCCACGCGGCGGCCCGCGCCCACGACGCCCGCGGCCTCCGCCTCGCGACCGCCGCCCTCCGCGCCGCCGCAGAGGGCCATCACGCGCTGCCGAGGCCCGCCGTCGAGCCTGGCGGTCCGGCAGGCGCCACCGGCCCGGGGCCGGGTGAGGGGCTCGCCGGTGGGGCCGGGATGGTCGGGGCACCCGCCGCCGCAGGCATGGTCGACGTGGCGGTCGGGACGGACCGATCGGTCGGGGGTAGGCGGGACGGCGGGGCTGGCGCGCCTCCGGCTGGGATGGACCGGTGGGTCGCGGGTGGGCGGGACGGCGGACTCGACGCGGCGGCCAGGCAGGGCGTGGACGACGCGATGACGGCCGGGATCAACCAGGTGGTCGCGCCGGCCGACGGGGTCGACGCGGCGGCGGCGCGGATCAACCGGGTGGTCGCGCGGGCCGACGGGGTCGACGCGGCGGCGGCGCGGATCGACCACGTGGTCGCGCTGGACGACGGGGTCGACCTGGCGGCGGCGCGGATCGACGCGCTGGTGGGGCTGGCCGCCGACGCCGTGGGGCTGGGCGACCCGGGGACCGCTGGGCGGCTGCTCGCCGTCGCGGGCTCCGCGCTCGCGGCTCACCCCTCGTGGCGGCCCGCGGTGCGGGCGGGCTGGGTGCGGGCGGAGCTCGCGCTCCTCCGGGGGCGGGCGGCGGAGGCCGTCGCGCCCGCCGAGGCCGCGCTGGCGGCCGCCCGCCGGGGCGGGTCCCTGCGGCACGTGCTCAAGTCGCGCATCGTGCTCGCCGTCGCCGGGGGCGCCGCCGGGACGCTGGACCCCCGTTCCGCCGTCGCTGAGCTGGACGCGGCGTGCGCGGAGTGCACCGAAGCCGGGCTGCTCCCGCTGGTCTGGCCTGCTGCGCTCGCGGCGCTCGATCTGCAGGTACGGATCAACGAGCAGGTTGCCTCGTTTACGGGATCTGCGCCCGGCGGTCGGATGAGTGGTGCGACGCGCCGACGACACGCCGCGCTCGCCGCGCTGAGCGCCGTCGAGCAGCGTTCTGATGCGCTTGGCAAGCGCCAGATGGGGGAGTCCGTGTGGATTCCGCAACCGGCGACGCTAATGTAATTACTCCATTCGGTCCCATGTCACCCACATGTCTTGTGCCACTCGGCGCAATACTCCCGAATGGAGGGCACAAGTTGGCCCTGATCGTGTCAAGGTGAGTCGGTCACCCGCCGATGCTGGGGGTGATACATCACCCGGCTGCAGGAAGCTGCAGGAAGGAATCGTCGTGACGACGGTACTCATCTGCGACGATCGTCGCAGCGTCCGCGAGGGCCTCACCCGCGTGATGTCCGCGGTGCCGGGGGTGCACCGTATCGATTGCGTCGCCCATGGGGACGAGTTGCTGGCCCGGTTCTCCCGGCAGCCGGTCGACGTCGTTCTGGTCGGCACCCAGCGCGCGGTGCCCACCGGGGTGGAGGCCACGCGACGGCTGGTCGCGGCCCATCCCCAGGCGAACGTGATCGTGTTCGGCGCCCCCGACGACGCGGGCAGCATCGCGGCGGCGATCGCGGGCGGCGCCCGAGGATACCTGCGCTGGGACGCCTCGCGGCCCGAGCTGGTCGCCGCCCTCGCCCATACCCTGGCCAGCACGGCCGTGCCGACGCCGCGGGCCCCCACCGACCCCGGGGTCCAGCTCACCGAGCGCGAGCTGCAGGTGCTGCGCGGCATGAGCCAGGGCAAGAGCAACGGTCAGATCGGACGGGAGCTCTACCTCTCGGAGGACACGGTCAAGACCCACGCCCGGAGGCTTTTCCGCAAGCTCGGGGTGCGCGACCGGGCTCAGGCCGTCGCCCACGGTTTCCGGCGCGGCCTCGTGTCCTGACCCCCGTCGGGGTCGAACTCCGACACCCCCGCCGCCTGCCCGCGACGGGGGTGTCGTTCGTCATGGCAAGGCATCCTTTCGGGTGGCTCAGGCGGCTCTTTCGCAACGTGGTGCGACCTGGTACGTCCTGATGGAGTGAAAGCCGTAACGGACGTGCCCCGCCATGGTCACCCCCGGTGTTTCGCTACCGTTGGGCCCAGGAGACACGGTTGAGCACTCTTCGTGATCGGCCTCACGATCGGATGATTGACCAGGATGGTTCGTAACACTCGTGCAAGGGCTCACGATGAGTGAGACGTCAGACGTTCCCGACGAGCTGGTCGTCCGCGCCATGACGGGCGAGCCAACTGCGGTCGGGAACGTACTCGCGATCATTCGGCCGCTGGTCGTGCGCTACTGCCGCGCTCGACTCGGGCGGGTGGACCGGTCGTCGGTCTCGGCCGACGACGTTGCACAGGAGGTGTGTCTGGCCGTGCTCACGGCCCTACCGGGTTACCGGGTGCAGGGTCGTCCGTTCCTCGCGTTCGTGTACGGGATTGCGTCACACAAAGTGATCGACGCGCACCGCGCCGCCACACGCAACCGGGCGGAGCCGGTCGCGGACGTGCCCGATTCGATCGAGGCCGCGGACGGTCCAGAGCAACGGGCGCTACGGGTTGAGTTGACCGGCGAGATGGCCCAGTTGCTCGACCAGCTGCCCGAGAAGCAGCGGGAGATCCTGCTGCTGCGCGTCGTTGTCGGCCTGTCCGCCGAGGAGACCGCGGACGCCGTCGGATCCACGCCCGGCGCGGTCCGCGTGGCGCAGCACCGGGCGTTGGCCCGGCTACGGAAGTCGATGCCCGAGGAG
Organism: uncultured Actinomycetota bacterium; assembly: GCA_963770115.1. Taxonomy (GTDB): domain Bacteria; phylum Actinomycetota; class Actinomycetes; order Mycobacteriales; family Pseudonocardiaceae; genus Pseudonocardia. The sequence continues at coordinate 317,741 of CAVYOT010000020.1, read as the reverse complement.
GAGGTGGTCTGAGTGGCTGACACGAACGGTCATAGCGATAGCTCCTTCGCCCATGGCACCCCGCTCGACGAGCCCATCGACCTCGTCGCGGTGCAGGCTGACGACGAGCTGATCAACGCGTTGGCGGCGGGCATGGCCGTGTCGAGCGTCGGCGCAGGCGGCTACCACGCCGACGACCAGGTCGTCGCGCTGCTCTCCGCCTGGCGCGAGGACGTCACGGCGGAACCGATCCCCGAGCTCATCGATCTCGAGACGGCCGTCGCCGCGGTCAAGTCCGGGTCGCGCGCCGCACGGCCCACCCGTTCGGCGAGGGTCCGGCACCTCGTCCCGGTCGCTGCCGCGGCGGCCTTCCTCGTGCTGGTCGGCGGCGGCGTGTCCATCGGCTCGGCGAACGCGCAGCCCGATAGCGCGCTGTGGCCGGTGTCGAAGATGCTCTTCACCGAGCGCGCGGTCTCCCTCGAGGCCGCGGTGCGCGCCTCCGACAAGATCGACAACGCCAAGCAGGCCCTCAACCAGGGCAAGCCGGACGTCGCGGCGGCCGATCTCGCGCAGGCCCAGCAGGACCTCCAGTCCGTCCGGCCGCAGGAGGGCCAGGCCCAGCTCGTCGACGTGAAGGACTTCCTCACCGCGAAGGCGGCCGAGACGCCCTCGGGCACGTCGGTCGACCCCGCCTCGCCGCTGAAGGCCGACCAGCAGCGCCCGATCCCCGTGGGCGCGGCGCTGTCGCAGGAGCCGACGGCCGTCGGCACGCTCAGCCCGACGCCGACGCCTGCGGAGGATCCGACGACGGCCTCGTCCCGGCCGAGCCGTTCGCCGCGCCCGACCTCGCGGCCCGGGGGTCACGGACCGTCGACCCCGGTCACCGCCGCCCCGGAGGTGACCACCGGCAGCGCGGGCGCCAGCGCCGGTGCGGGCGCGAGCGCCGAAGTGCCCACCACCGCGACGCCGGAGGGGGAGCCGGACACCACGTCGGATACCTCGACCACCACCGGCCTCGGCACGACCACCACCGGCATCGGCGCCACGCCGACGACCACCACGCCGATCCCGCACACGAGCTGATCGGCAGGAGCGACGCGACGGCCCCGGATCCCGCGTGGGGACCCGGGGCCGTTGTCGCCGCTCAGGAATCCGACAGCACCGCGTCGGCGTATCCGCGGCAGTACTCCCAGGTGACGTAGCTCGCCGGATCGGGGTCGAACGCGGGCTCGTGCGGGCGCATCTGACCCTCGTCGAGCAGCTGCTGCAGGCTCGCCCGCAGGAGGCTCCACTCGTGGTAGTGCTGCTCGCCGCAATCGCTGCAGTCGACCACGATGCCGCGCACGCCACGCGTCTCCAGCAACGCCTGGTAGACCGCGAGATCGGCGAGATCCGCGACCACCTCGTCGCGCTCCTCGCGGCTCAGCGCCTCGTGCTCGCTCACCTCGGGGGCGTCGATCGAGAGCGCGGGGTCGTGCGGATCCCCGGCGAACGGGTCCGGCGGCAGCGCATCGGGTGACACAGCGTCAACGATACCCCGCCGTGGGAACGCGTCACCGGCGGTGGCGCGCTCAGCGCGGCGGCCGCGGATACGATGACGGGGTGTTCGGGGGCTTCGCCGAGATGCTGGGAACTTTCTGATATGACGAGCGAGATCGCCGGTTTGCCGCCGAAGTTCGCGATGTTGGGCCTCACCTTCGACGACGTGCTGCTGCTGCCCGCGGAATCGGACGTCGTCCCCAGCGGTGCTGACACCGGCACGCAGGTCACCAGGCGGCTGCGGATCAAGGTGCCGCTGGTGTCGTCGCCGATGGACACGGTCACCGAGTCACGCATGGCGATCGCCATGGCGCGCGCGGGCGGCCTGGGTGTGCTGCACCGCAACCTCTCGGTGGACGAGCAGGCCGCGCAGGTCGAGGTCGTCAAGCGCTCCGAGGCCGGGATGGTCACCGACCCGGTCACCTGCTCGCCCGACGACACCCTGGCCGACGTCGACGCGCTCTGCGCCCGCTTCCGCATCTCCGGGGTGCCGGTCACGGCACCGGACGGGCGGCTCGTCGGGATCATCACCAACCGCGACATGCGGTTCGAGATGAACCACAGCCGTCCCGTGCACGAGGTGATGACCCACTCGCCGCTGATCACCGCGCGGGTCGGCGTCTCGGCAGAGGCGGCGCTCGGGCTGCTCCGCAGGCACAAGCTGGAGAAGCTGCCCGTCATCGACGGCGACGGCATCCTGCGCGGCCTGATCACGATCAAGGACTTCAACAAGACCGAGAAGTACCCGCTGGCCACCAAGGACCCCGACGGGCGGCTGGTCGTGGCGGCGGCGGTCGGGGTCGGCGAGAACGGGTACGCGCGGGCGATGCAGCTGGTCGAGGCGGGCGTCGACGTGCTCATGGTGGACACCGCGCACGGGCACTCCCGCCGTGTGCTGGAGACCGTGGCGAAGCTGCGCGCCGAGGTGGGGCACACGGTCGACGTCGTCGGCGGCAACGTCGCCACCCGCGCGGGCGCGGCTGCGCTCGTCGACGCAGGCGCGGACGCGGTCAAGGTCGGGGTGGGGCCGGGGTCGATCTGCACCACCCGGGTCGTCGCGGGCGTCGGGGCGCCGCAGATCACCGCGATCTACGAGGCCGCGCAGGCCTGCGCCGCGGCCGGGGTGCCGGTGATCGGCGACGGTGGCATCCAGTACTCGGGCGACATCGCCAAGGCGATCGCGGCGGGCGCGTCCTCGGTGATGCTGGGGAGCCTGCTCGCGGGCACGATCGAGTCACCCGGTGAGGTGATCCTCGTGGGCGGCAAGCAGTACAAGACCTACCGGGGAATGGGATCCCTCTCCGCGATGCGCGGCCGCGGCGACGCGCGCAGCTACTCCAAGGACCGCTACGGCCAGGACGACGTGCTCTCCGAGGACAAGCTCGTCCCCGAGGGGATCGAGGGCCGCATCCCGTTCCGCGGGCCGCTCGCCCAGGTGGTACACCAGCTCGTCGGCGGGCTGCGCTCGGGGATGGGGTACGCCGGGGCGCAGACGATCCCGGCGCTGCAGCAGGCCCAGCTGGTGCGCATCACCGCGGCCGGTCTCAAGGAGAGCCACCCGCACGACATCACGATGACCGTGGAGGCCCCGAACTACGTCGCCCGGTAGCTCCCGCGAGGCCCGGCTACCCTGATCGTCCGTGCGGGACCTCGTGGAGATCGGGATGGGCCGGGAGGCCCGTCGCAGCTACGACCTGGAGCAGGTCGAGATCGTGCCGTCGCGTCGCACGCGCAGCTCGCAGGAGGTGTCCACCGCCTGGCAGCTCGACGCCTACCCCTTCGGGATCCCGCTGGTCACCCATCCGTCGGACGCCGTGGTGTCGCCCGCGAGCGCGATCCGGATCGGGCAGCTCGGCGGCCTCGCCGTGCTCAACGCGGAAGGCCTCTGGGCCCGCCACGCCGACGCCGACGGGATGCTGGCCCGGGTGGCCGCCGCCGCCGAGGACGACCCGGGCGCCGCGGTGGGGCTCCTGCAGGAGCTGCACGCCACCCCGATCGACACGGCCCTGCTCGGCGAGGCGCTCAAGCGGGTGCGCGAGGCCGGGGTGACCGTCGCCGCGCGGGTGAGCCCGCAGCGGGCCCGCGAGCTCACCCCCGACCTGCTCGCCGCGGGCGTCGAAGTGCTGGTCGTCCAGGGCACGATCATCTCTGCCGAGCACGTGTCCCGCGGGGAGCCGCTCAACCTCAAGGACTTCTGCGGCTCGCTCGACGTCCCGGTCGTCGCGGGCGGCTGCGGCGACTACCGCACCGCGATGCACCTCATGCGCACCGGCGCGGCGGGCGTGATCGTCGGGTACGGGCAGTCCTCGGCCACCACGACCGACGAGGTGCTGGGCATCGGCGTGCCCATGGCCACCGCGATCGTCGACGCCGCCGCCGCGCGCCGCGACTACCTCGACGAGACCGGCGGCCGCTACGTGCACGTCATCGCCGACGGCGGCATCCGCACCTCCGGCGACGTCGCCAAGGCCATCGCGTGCGGGGCGGACGCGGTGATGCTGGGCGAGCAGCTCGCCGCTGCGTCCGACGCGCCCGCCTCGGGCGCCTACTGGACCTCCGCGGCCGCGCATCCGTCGCTGCCGCGCTCGGAGGTCGTGGCCGTCCCGACGACGCCGGGCGACTTCCGCGACGTGCTCTTCGGCCCGGCGAGCACCGCCTACGGGGAGGTCAACCTGTTCGGCGCGCTGCGCAGGGCGATGGCCAAGACCGGCTACTCGGACCTGAAGGAGTTCCAGCGGGTCGGACTCAACGTCCGTGTCTGAGCGCACCACGGCGAGTGACCAGACCGCACCGACGGAGGCCGGTTCTGAGCCTTCGGGCCGACCGGTTCTGGGATCGATGCCGCCGATCCTCCGCTTGAACCAGGTCTCCGATACCGCCGAGCGACATTCACAGCCGGATGATGTGGCACGAACCGACAGGGTCGACCGCCTCGACCTTCACAAGGTGTGACCGAGCGCCCACTCTCCGGCCAGGAATCTGTAACCCCTGCGCAAGGTCAAGCGAGCTAGACCGGTATGAAGCGCCGCCGCATCCTGCTCGTGGCCGCAGCGTTCGCCGCCCTGGCCGTGATCGCGGCGATCGTCGCGGTCGTCGTCGTCTCCTCGCCGGACGCCAACCATCGATCCGCGGTGGAGGTTGCGCGGAACGCGGGGATACCCGCTGGTGTGACGCCTGGGCCGCCACCCTGAGGCGCAGACTGGCCGCCGTGCACGAGCCGGGACGCGAGCGGCGAACGGGGCGGCCCGCAACGCCGTGGCCCTCGCGGTTCCTCGCCTGCCCGTCGCGCGGGCCGGTATCCGGTTCGGCCGAGCCCTCGCAGACCCGTCTGTCACTTCGCAGGGCCCGGGGACCTGCGAAGGACGCATGGCCTCGGTGAGGACGGCTGTCGAGCAGGCGCTCGTCGGACGCGGCGCTACCGGGCGGACGCGGTGACCGCGCGGTGGACGAAGCGCAGCTTGTCCAGCACGGTCGGGGAGAGCACGAACGGGTAGAGGTCGTCCTTGCCCATCGAGCGGTTCACGGCGTTGAGCGCGTAGGTCAGCGGCAGCCAGGTGTCGATGATCTCGTCGAAGCCGCGCGGGTCCTCGCGCGGCGCCGCGTCCAGCGGGGCGTCGGCGGGCGGCCGCGGCGTCCGGGCCGCGCACCGACATCCCGTAGGCCGCGGCGGTCTGGAGCGTGTCGCGGATGTGCAGGTAGTGCGCGAACGTCTCCGCCCAGTCCTCCCACGGGTGTGCGGTGGCGTACGAGCTGACGTAGCGCTCCTCCCACCCGGCGGGCGCGGGCGAGCCGTAGTGGCGCTGCAGCGCCTCGGCGTAGTCGGCGCGCTCGTCGCCGAACAGCTCGCGGAACGCCGTCGGGTCCGGCTCCGACCAGCACCGTCCAGTACCAGTGGCCGGTCTCGTGCCGCAGGTGCCCGAGCATCGTGCGGTAGGGCTCGGCGAGCTGGACGCGCAGGGCCTCCCGGTGTGCGTCGTCGCCCTCGGCGAGGTCGATGGTGATCACGCCGTCCGCGTGCCCGGTGGTGACCGGCTCCTGCGCGGAGGACAGCAGGTCGAACGTCACGCCGTCGGTGGGGCAGGCCGAGGTCGTCGAGCTGGTAGACCAGCCGCCGCTTGGCCGCCTCGGCATGGGCGAACGCGGCGATCGCGTCGGTGTCGGCGTCGGCGGGCCGGGTGCGGGTGAGCGCGCACGAGCCGCACAGCTGCCCGGGCTGGTCGACCAGCCAGTTGCAGCGCGCCACGTCGGCGTTGGCGCAGCGGACGAGCCCGTCGAGGCCGACGATGTCGCGCTTGGCCCGGGAGTAGCCCAGCCCTGCGGTGGCTGCGGGTGACGGCGAAGTAGGTGGAGCGGTTGCCGAACCAGTCGGCGTGCTCGCGCAGCTCGGCGGGTCGGGGGAGATCGTGACGCGGCCTTCCAGGCAGGTCTGGCCGGGACGGTCGCGGGGGAGCAGGTGCGCGCGTCCGAAGCTCTCCCCGACCGTCGTCGTCGTAGCCGTACGTCGTGCGGTGGGTGATCCGGTAGGTGCGGTTCACGCGCCACCGCCGATCGCCGCGACGGGACCCAGCGGCCCCAGAGGTTTCGGTGGCGCACCGGGGGCGAACCGCGCGCCCTCCAGCACGTCGGCGAAGCGGGCGAGGTCCTGCCCGAGGTCCAGCAGCGTGCGCCGCAGCCGCACCCGGGTGCCGTCCGGCGCGATCGCGGCGAGGTCGGCCGGTCGCAGCCCGGCCAGCCGCCGTTCGACGGCCACGAGGGCCGCGAGCACGCCGCCGTCCGGCCCGGGGACGTGCGCGACGTCCTGGCGCAGCCGGTCGGCCTGGTAGCAGATCGACCGCGGGTTGTCGGGGTCGGTGATGAGCAGCTCCAGCACGGCGTCCAGGCCGACGCGCTGACGGCGGCGGTAGGTGACGAGGCTCTCCGCGGTGATCAGCACCGACTCCCGCAGCAGCGCGTCGGCGGCGGGCAGCCCGGGCTCGCACAGCGTCGCGGCGACGAGCGTGGCCACGTGCTGCGCCCGCTCCACCCGCTTGCCCGCGTCGTGCAGGTGCCAGCCCGCGTCGCGGACGTGGCTCTCGGCGGCGAGGCCCGCGAGCGCCAGCAGGCCTTCGAGCACCCGCGAGAGCGCCCCTGAGGCGTCGGCGCCGTCCGGCCCGGCCCCGGCCACCTCGGCGAGCACCGACTCCAGCCGACCCAGCACCAGCCAGGTGTCGGTGGACAGCTGCTCGCGCACGGCCTGCGCGGCTCCGGTGAGGCGGTGCACGGCGTAGGCGAGCGTGCCGGGGAGCTCCCGGTCGGCGATCAGCGTGTGCAGCGGGGTGCCGACCGGCGTGCCGGTGACGGCGGTGGCGGCCCGCAGGAGCACTCCAGCACCTCGCCGCCCGCTGGCTCCGGCGACGAGCGGAAGTCGGCGAACCGGTCCGCGACCGCACGCAGGAGCCGGGCCGTGCCCTCGGCCCGCTCGGCGTAGCGGCCGAGCCAGAAGAGGTCGGCGGCCACGCGCGGGGAGAGCGCACCGACGGCGTCGGCCCCGACGAGCGCGTTCACGTGCGTCGGCGCGGGCTCGCTCCGGCCCGTGACCCAGACGTCCTTGGCGACCGTGTCGCCCCGCACCCCCGCCTCGGCGAGCCCCCCTGCGAGCACGCGGAATTCACCGCCCGCGGCGACGGCGAACGTGCGCAGCACCAACGGTTGGGCGTTCAACGTGCCGTCGGCGGCGATCACCGGCGTGGTGCTCTGCCGCTGGGGCTCCTGCCCGATCCACGCGTGCGGCTCGGCCTCGATGCGGGCGGCCAGCTCGGCCCGCTCGACGGTGGTGAGCGTGGCACCGTCCAGCGTGGACCGCCCCGCGTCGCGGGCGATCGGCTTGACCAGCAGGTCGGCCATCCGGGCGAGCACGTGCGAGCGGCCGGTGGGGTCGCCGCACCACCACGTGCGCGCCCCGGGGAGCGCGAGCGGCTCGTCGAGCAGGGCGTGGGCCACCGCGGGCAGGAACGGCAGCAGCCCCGGGTTCTCCGCGACCCCGCTGCCCAGCCCGTTGACGATCGACACCGTGCCCAGGCGGGCCGCCTCCAGCAGGCCCGGCACGCCGAGGTGGGAGTCCTGGCGCAGGTCCAGCGGATCGCACCACCGCGCGTCGACCCGGCGCAGGATGACGTCGACGGGCTCCAGGCGACCCGCGCCGCCCATCGTGCGCTGCCACACCCGGCCCTCGCGGACGGTCAGCTCCGACGCCAGCACCAGCGGGAACCCGAGCCGGGACGCCAGCAGCGCCTGCTCGAACGCGGTCTCGCTCTGCGGCCCGGGCGTGAGCAGCACGATCCGCGCGCGGTCGGCGGCCGGTGCGAGCTCCTCCAGGCCGCGGCGCATCGCGTCGAAGAACGGGCCGAGGCGGCGGATCTGGGCCCCGCGGCGGACGGAGGCGAGCACGCGCGTGACGATCCGGCGGTTGGCCAGCGCGTACCCGGCGCCGGAGGGGCCTGCACCCGGTCGCCGAGCACCCGCCAGCCTTCGGGGGTGCGTACCAGGTCGGTGCCCGCGAGGAACAGCTCCCGCGGCCGCGCGGTGGCGCGGGCCCAGCCGTGGACGAAGCCGGGGTGCCCGAGCACCACCTCGACGGGCAGCAGCCCGGTGCGCAGGGTGAGCCGCGGGCCGTAGAGGTCGGCGAGCAGGCGGTCCAGCAGCTGGGCCCGCTGCGCGACGCCCGCTTCGAGCTCCGCCCACGTCGGACCGTCGAGCGTTAGGGGCAGTGGGTCGAGCGTCCACGGCTGCTCGTCCTCGCCGGGCGGGCGGTAGGTGACGCCTTCGTCGGCCAGCAGCCGCCGCGTCGAGTCGGCGAGGCGTGCGGGCGGGGAGCGGTCGAGCAGGGCGGCGAGGTCCGCCCACGCCTCGTGCACCGCGCCGTCCGCGGCGAGCATCTCGTCGTGCCCCCGGCCGGGGTAGGTGCCGACGACCCCGGCCGTCACGCTCATGAGGCTGTCACGCTCATGAGGCTGGGGGGACCCGGCGCAGGTCGAGCGTCCGCGGGTACTCGCCGTCGGGACCGTCCATGAACGCAGGTTGCCACGTCGTCGGGTCGACCGGACCGGGGAGTGCCCGTAGGGGGTGAACCGGGTGCTCACGCGGCGCGGGCGATCGAGGTGCCGCCGCCGGGTGGTGCCTGCCGGATACCGCCTGCGGCCCCGCCGCCACCGCCTACGCTGGACGGGTGCAGCCGCCCACGGTGCTCGTCGTCGACTTCGGCGCCCAGTACGCCCAGCTGATCGCCCGCCGGGTGCGCGAGGCGCAGCGTCTACAGCGAGATCGTCCCGCACACGTCGGTCGCCGAGACATCGTCGCGCGCAAGCCCGCCGCGGTCATCCTCTCCGGCGGCCCGTGCCAGCGTCTACGCCGAGGGCGCGCCCGCGCTCGACCCGGCGCTGTTCGACGCCGGGCGTCCCGGTCCTCGGCATCTGCTACGGCTTCCAGGCGATGGCGCTGGCGCTCGGCGGCGAGGTGGCGCCGACCGGCGCGCGCGAGTACGGCCGCACCGACGCTGCGCGTCGCGGCCGGCGGGGCAGCTGCTCGACGGGCTGCCGGCGCGGCAGACCGGTCTGGATGAGCCACGGCGACGCGGTGCCGGCGCGCGCCGGAGGGCTTCACGGTCACCGCGTCGACGGCGGCGCACGCGCCGGTCGCCGCGTTCGAGGACGCCGAGCGCCGGCTGGACGGCGTGCAGTGCCACCCCGAGGTGATGCACACCGAGCACGGCCAGCAGGTGCTGGAGAACTTCCTGTACGAGGTCGCCGGCCTCGCGCCGGACTGGACCACCGCAGTCGATCATCGACGAGCAGGTCGAGGCCGATCCGCGCCCAGGTCGGCGACGGCCGCGTGATCTGCGGGCTGTCCGGCGGCGTCGACTCCGCGGTCGCGGCCGCGCTCGTGCAGCGGGCCGTCGGCGACCAGCTGACCTGTGTGTTCGTCGACCACGGGCTGCTGCGGGCAGGGCGAGGGCGAGCAGGTCGAGCAGGACTTCGTCGCGGCGACCGGCGTCGCGCCTGCATCACGTCGACGCCGCGACCGCTTCCTCGCCGCGCTCGCCGGGGTCACCGACCCGGAGGACGAAGCGCAAGATCATCGGCCGGGAGTTCATCCGGGTCTTCGAGGAGGCCGCGGGCGAGGTCGTCGCCGAGCCGCGGCCGATCGAGCGCGGTCGACTTCCTCGTGCAGGGCACGCTCTACCCGGACGTCGTCGAGTCCGGCGGCGGCGCCGGCACCGCGAACATCAAGTCGCACCACAACGTCGGCGGCCTGCCGGACGACCTGCAGTTCGCGCTGGTCGAGCCGCTGCGCACGCTGTTCAAGGACGAGGTGCGCCGGGTCGGGCGCGCAGCTCGGCCTGCCCGAGGCGATCGTCGGGCGCCAGCCGTTCCCCGGGCCGGGCCTCGGCATCCGGATCGTCGGCGAGGTCACCGCACGACCGGCTCGACATGCTGCGCGCCGCCGACGCCATCGCCCGCGACGAGCTGACCGCGGCCGGGCTGGACCGCGAGATCTGGCAGTGCCCGGTCGTGCTGCTCGCCGACGTGCGCTCGGTCGGCGTGCAGGGCGACGGCCGGACCTACGGCCACCCGATCGTGCTGCGGCCGGTGTCCAGCGAGGACGCGATGACCGCCGACTGGACCCGCCTGCCCTACGACGTGCTCGCGCGCATCTCGACCCGGATCACCAACGAGGTGCGCGAGGTCAACCGGGTCGTGCTCGACGTGACGTCGCAAGCCGCCGGGCACCATCGAGTGGGAGTGAGCCTCCCGCCCGAGCGACCGGGACGGTTGGCCGCGGCCCTGCGCGCCGGGCGGTTCGCGGTCACCGCGGAGATCGCCCCGCCGCGCGGGGCCGACGTCACCGAGCTGCGGCACACCGCTCGGCTGCTGCGCGGCTGGGTGGACGCGGCGAACGTCACCGACAACCAGGGCGCCGGGGTGCGGGTGTCGAGCCTCGCGGGCAGCGTCGTGCTGCTCGCCGAGGGGCTCGAGCCGGTGATGCAGATGACCTGCCGCGACCGCAACCGGATCGCGCTGCAGTCCGACCTGCTCGCCGCGGGTGCGCTGGGTGTCCCCAACCTCCTGCTGATGACCGGCGACCGGCCGGAGCAGGGCGACCACGCCGACGCCCTGCCGGTGTTCGACCTCAGCTCCGAGACGCTGATGGCGGCCGCCCGCGCGCTGCGCGACGGGGGCACGCTGCTGTCGGGGCGGGTCGTGGACCCGCCGCCGCGGTACCTGCTCGGCGCGGTCGACGCAGGCACCGGCAAGCTCGACCGGATGGTCCGCAAGGTGGCCGGGGGCGCGGAGTTCGTCCAGACCCAGTTCGTGTTCGACGTGCCGAGGTTCGCCAGATGGCTTCAGCGGGTGCACGACATGGGCCTGACCGAGCGGTGCGGCGTCCTCGCGGGGGTCGGGCCGATCCGGTCGCTGCGGGCGCTGGAGGTGATGGCGAACCTGCCGGGCGTGGTGGTCCCCGCGGCGTTGGAGCGGCGGCTGCGCGGGGTGCCCGCCGACCGCGTCGCGCAAGAAGGGATGGCCGCCGCTGCCGAGACCCTCGCCGCGCTGCGGGAGCTGCCGGGGCTCGCCGGGGCGCACGTGATGGTGGTGGCGTACGAGCGCGGTGTGCCCGAATTGCTCACCGCCGCGGGGCTGGGCCCGATCCAGGCGGCCTGACCGCCCGGGACGTGGGCGGGTCGGGTGGTGGGTGGGCCGGACGTTGATCGCCAGTTCTGGGACTTTCGCGCCGCATAGGGCAGCCATGTCCCACATCCGCCGATCACCGGGTGGGTGGCCGGGGTGGGCGTGTGGCGGGCCCGGGTGGGGTGTGGGAGGCCGGGAAGACGGGAGCGGTGCCGATCCCCCCGATGTCGGCACCGCTCCCGTTCGCGGCGGGCCCGGTCCGCTCCCCAGCTCCCGGGCCCGCGAGGCTCACCGTCTGCGCATGCTCCCCAGCAGCAGCAGCACGCCGACCAGGGCGGCCACACCCGCCAGCATCCAGCGCGGGTCGAAGTGCGGCAGCACCGGCAGGTGGCCGGTGAACGCCGCCACCGCCATCCCGAGGGTGAGCACGCCCGCCACCAGCGCCAGCGGATCGGGCCCCCTGCGCCGGGCGACCTGCGTCTGCCCGGTCGGAGCGGTCTCGTCGAACTCCACGTACTCGTCGTGCTCAGCCACGACGCACCTCCACGTCTCCGGCGCCCGTCTTGACGTCGATCACCAGCAGCCGCCCGTCGCGCACGCCATCGGCGCCGAGGTCGTCCACGACGGACATCTTCGCGCCCGGCCCCGACACTTTCTGGGCGCCGAACTGCACATCGCCCAGTCCGGCGTCACCGGTGAACGTCACGTCGGCGTTCGCCGGGAGCAGCACGGTGGCGTCGCCCGCCCCGACCTGGACCGAGGTCCAGACGTCGGAGGGGTTGCCGCCCGTGGGCACCGTCAGGTCGAGCCTGCGCAGGTCGAGCGTGACGTCGCCCGCGGTCCGGCGGTACCCGGGCTGCAGCTGGGCCACCGTCGTCGGGGTTGCCGTGACGTCGCCGAAGCCCTCACCGGAGAACCGGTCGATCGGCGCCGACAGCGCGCCCCAGGTCAGGGCCGACACCAGCAACGCGAACGGGATCAGCCCCCGCCCGGCGTGCACGAACGAGCCGACCAGCAGGCCCAGACCGAGCACCGAGAGGACGACGCCGAACACCACGGGCACGGTCGGCACCGCGAGCGAGCCGGTGGCGAGGAGGATCACGCTCGTGCCCGCTCCGGCGAGCAGCGCGAGGCCCAACGTCACGAGCGTCACCGGCGGGCGGCGGCGCCGGAGCGGCGCGGGCGGGGTGGTGGGCGTGGGCTCGGGCAGGTCCCAGGCGAACGGGGCGGCGCCCAGCGGGTCCCACGACGGCGGCTTCGGCTCGTCGACCGGCGGCGGGCTCTCGGCCGCCGGGCCCTCCGCGGCGACCCCCTTGACCAGCGACACCCCCTTGGTCGGCGCCTGTGCGGACGGCCCGGCATGGGGTGGCCAGGACTGCGGCATCCCCCCGGTCCACTGGGTCTGGCCCGCCCCCACGCCCTGCCTGCTCCGCCCTGGGCCGGGGATACCCCGGCCGCCGCGGCTGCGATGCAGCAGGAACAGCAGCGTCAACGCCGCGAGCAGCGGGAGGATGAAGCCGCCGTGCCTCCCGAAGATCGTCCCGAACGTGGCGATGGTGGCGATCACCAGACCGACCACGAGGATCGCCCGCGGCCGACTCTGCCGCGGCGCCGCCGGGTCGACGGGCGTGTCGGGCAGCACGATCCAGCCCGCGATGTAGAGCGCGGCCCCGATTCCGAAGAACGCGGCCACCACGAACCCAACGCGCACCAGCACCGGGTCGATGTCATAGCGGCGGGCGATCGCCGCCGCGACGCCCGCGATCTGCCGGTCGTCCCGCGGCCGTGCGGGCCGGGTCTCCCACATATCACGGAACGCGCTTCGCACGTCTGTCGTGTTCATGCGAGTCAGCCTCGTCGTCGTTCGCGCCGGTTCCATCAGGGACGCCCCCGAGAATCCCCCGACCTTCCCCCGATGTCACCCGGGCCCGCGCGTGTGACGATGGTTCTCGTGAGCCAGCCCGTGTCCGCACCGCCGACCGTTCCGGTCCGGCCCCCTACCCCGCCGCTGGTCCGCCTGCGCAGCGGGCGGTTCGTCGCGGGAGTCGCGGGCGGCGTCGCCCAGCACCTCGGGGTCCGGGTGCTGTGGGTGCGGGTGGCCTTCGTCGTGCTCGCGGGCCTCAACGGGGCCGGGGTCCTCGCCTACGGCCTGCTGTGGATCTTCGTGCGACAGGAGAAGGTCGACGTCGCCCGGGCCATCTCCCGCGCGGAGCGCCAGCAGGCGATCGGGCTCGCGGCGCTGGGCATCGCGGTGGGGATCGCGGGCAGCGCGGCGGGCAACTCGGTCGTCGGGTGGATCGTCGGGCCGCTCGGCGTCGCCGCCATCGGCGCGGCCGTCGTATGGCGGGAGGCCGACCAGGCCCAGCGCAGGCGCTGGACGGAAGGGGCCCGCTCCGGGCTCGGCAGCGGCCGGTCGGCGATCTGGCGCGTGATCGCGGGAGCGGTGTTCGTCGCGGGCGGTATCGCGGTATTCCTCTTCGGCAACCTGCAGCTCGGCCAGATCCAGTTCGCCCTGCTGGCCGTGCTGGCCACGCTCGTGGGCGTCGCGGTGATCACGGTGCCGTGGTGGATCAAGCTGGTGCGCGACCTCGGCGAGGAGCGCCGCGAGCGCATCGTGGAGAGCGAACGCGCGGAGATCGCCGCGCACCTGCACGACTCGGTCCTCCAGACGCTCGCGCTCATCCAACGCCAGTCCGACCAGCCCCGCGAGGTCGTGCGGCTGGCCCGCGGGCAGGAGCGCGAGCTGCGGCACTGGCTCTACGGGCCCACCGGGTACGGCCGCAAGGGCTTCGCCGATCCCGGCCTCGAGGGCGGCCTGGCCGCGGCGATCACGGCGGCCGCGGCCGAGGTCGAGGACACCTACGCGATCGACGTGCGCCCCGTCGTCGTCGGCGACCGCCCCCTCGACGACGACCTGCGCGCGCTCGTCCTCGCCGCGCGCGAGGCCATGGTCAACGCGGCCAAGCACGCCGAGGTGGACGAGATCAGCGTCTACGTCGAGGCCGAGGAGGACCCGGATGATTCCGCCGTGCACGTCTTCGTCCGCGACCGCGGCGTCGGCTTCGATCCCGACGCGGTGCCCGACGACCGCCACGGCCTCGCCGATTCCGTGCGCGCCCGGATCACCCGGCACGGCGGCACCGTCCGGCTGCGCAGCGCGCCCGGCGAGGGCACCGAGGTGCACCTGCGCATGCCCGTGCCCGTGACCACCCCGCAGGAGGCAACGTCATGAGCGAGCCCGCAGCGACGCCCGTCCGCGTCTTCCTCGTCGACGACCACGCGCTCTTCCGCAGCGGCGTGCGCGCCGAGCTCGACCGCAGCGTCCCCGACGTCACGGTCGTCGGCGAGGCCGGGTCGGTGGACGAGGCCGTCGCCGCCATCCGGCACATCAAGCCGGACGTGGTGCTGCTCGACGTCCACATGCCCGACGGGGGCGGCGCCGAGGTGCTGCGCCGGGTGCGGCCCGAGATGCCCGACGTGGTCTTCCTCGCGTTGTCGGTGTCCGACGCCGCCGAGGACGTCATCGCCGTCATCCGGGCGGGCGCGCGCGGCTACGTCACCAAGACGATCTCCGGGCGCGAGCTGGCGGACGCCGTGCGCCGGGTGCGGTCGGGCGACGCCGTGTTCTCGCCGCGGCTGGCCGGGTTCGTCCTCGACGTGTTCTCCGACCGCCCCGGTGCCGCCCCGCCCGGCGATCCCGAGCTCGACCTGCTCACCCGCCGCGAGCGCGACGTCCTGCGCCTGCTCGCCCGCGGCTACGCCTACAAGGAGATCGCGGCGGAGCTGTTCATCTCCGTGAAGACGGTGGAGACGCACGTGTCGAGCGTGCTGCGCAAGACCCAGCTGTCCAACCGCTACGAGCTCTCGCGCTGGGCCTCCGACCGGCGGCTGGTCTGACCCGGGCCGCTCACCCGCCGCCGAGCAGCCCCGTGACGGTGTCGACCACCTGACCGGCGGGTGCGGCGTGCTTCGGGGCGCTCTTCGCGGGGCCCACGAGCGGGGTGGTGACGTCGTCCAGCGTGTGGCCGACGCCGGTGACCGCCGTGGATGCTGTTCGCCCGACCTCGGTGACGGCTGTCGTCGCCGTCTGCCCCACGCCCGCGACCGCGGTGCCCGCCGCGTCGCCCACGTCGGCGACGGTCGAGCCGACCGCGCTGGTCACACCGCCGATCGGGGTGTTCCTGCCGACGCCGCCGACCGTGTCGCCCAGCCGCTGGGTCGTGCCTGCGACGAGGCCGCTCCGGGTGGTGGTCTGCGGGTGGGGGGTCGCAGTGCCCTGGCTCGATCCGACGGTGGCGGGAGGGGAGTGGGGGGCCGCCGTGGCGGCGCGGGCGGCGGTGAGGGCGTGGTCGGCGATGGCCGCCCCGGTGAGCGGGGACGGGAACGCCACGGGCGCCACCGAGGTCGCCCCGGTCGAGCCGCCGCCGGGGGCCGTCATGGTGCCTGCCTGGGTGCCCTCGTCGGGATAGGCGCCGGTCGCGGAGTGCGAACCGCCGGGCGCGTTCATCGCCGTGACGAGCCCGAAGGCCGATCCCGCCGCCAGCAGTGCACCCGCGGCAAGCGCGGTGCGCTGCACCGGCCCGCGGCGCGGCGCGGGGGGCTCCGACGGCGCTGACGGCCCCGGATGCCCTGGGGCCGGGCGCTCGCGGCGCAGGATCGCGCTGACCGGGATCGGCGGTGCCGTGTCGGCGACCCGATTCCCGCCCGGCCCAGCGCAGCGGCGGATGAGCTCCGCGACCGTCACGACGCCTGATGCTTCCGGGGACACGCTCTGGGCCACGCCCCGAACCTCCTGTGGTGCGAGTGACGATCCGACGACGGAGTGTTTACCCCATGCCCCGGCCGGGGGTGTCACCGGCACGCGGCACCACACGGAAGAGCGGTGGGCGCGCGTTCGATGGCGACGGCCGGTCAGCCGATCTTCACGACCTGGAAGATCTCGGCGACGTGGCCTTCGGGCAGCCCGTGGCGCGCCGCGGTGGCCGAGCCGAAGCCGCGGATGCGCTGCTCCAGCTCGCTCCAGGTGCCGGTCTGGGAAGCGTGTGCGCGCAGCGCGGCGATCTTGCGTTCGAACGTCGCTGTGATGTCCACCACATGCGCGGCGCGTTCCGGCGGCGCGCCCATGAGCCACAGCTCGCGCACGACCCACGCCTCGAGGCCGTCATCGGCCATGAGTTCGGGATGCGCGAACGGGTTGCGCGCGTCGGGGTAGACGGCGGCGAGCGCCGCCTCGCCCACCGCGCGGTGGTCGGGATGCGAGACGCCCAGGCGGTCCCAGTAGATCTCCGGTGACGGCGCGACCACCCGCTGCGGCCGCCATCGGCGGATCTCCCGGCTGATGTCGCGGCGCAGCTCGATGCTCGGCGTGACCCGGCCGTCGGGGTAGTGGAGGAACGTGAGGTCGTGCACGCCGAGCTCGGCGGCCGCAGCCTTCTGCTCGGCCTCGCGCAGCGGGCCCATCTGCTCGCGCGGGGTGTCGTCGAAGCCGCCTGCGTCTCCGGACGTGCAGATGCAGTAGGCGACCTGGATGCCCGCGAGCACCCAGCCCGCGACCGTGCCCGAGGCGCCGAAGTCGACGTCGTCCGGATGGGCGACCACGACCAGGGCGCGTTCGACGTGCCCCTCGGTCACGGAATTCCGCGGAACTGCTTGCGGGTGGTGTCGAGCGACTGCTTCGCGGCGAGGCCCGCGCCACCGCCGAGGATCAGGCCCAGCACGTCGGGGGTGAACCCGCCCGAGGTGAGCAGCAGCCCGAGCAGCGCGACGGCGGCCGTGCCGCCCGCGACCTTCCAGCGGCCCGACACGTACTCGCTCGTGGCGCCACCCGAGATGCCCCGCTTGCGGGCCGCGTTGTTCAGCATCACCAGATAGCCGACGTGCCCCAACGCGACGAGTAGACCGACGAGCGCGATGACCGCGGCCACGACGCCAAACACTGCCTCCATGCCTCCACTGTGCCACGGGTGAGGGCAAAGAACCCGCGGCTCGGACAGTCGGGTTTCGTTCCGTGACCGGCGTGCGTCCGTCGCCCCTCGGATTCCACCGGAGGGGGCGAACCGTGGTTACAGAAGCCGGGGTCCTGCTGCAGTGTTCCGGCCCGTGACCGCCGAACAGACGCAGACAACTGCGGCTTTACGGTCCTTCTCCTACGACCGTTCAGGCGTATTGATCCTGGGCGTGGCCGTTGTCTACGCCACCGTTGAGCAGGGCGCCTTCGTCGTCACCAACGGCGCAGCTCCGAGTGGGGCCGCGGTCGGCGACGCCAGCCCGCCGCGCCTGCCGGTCGGGAGCGCGAGCGCGCCCCAGTGCCTCACGATCGAGACGCCGACGTCGAGCGTCCGCCGTTGCTGAGGCCGGGCCGTTGGCGAGGCCGGGCTGCGATCCCCGGCGGCGCGCACCCAGTGCGCCGGTCAGCGGCCGCCCAGGCGGCCCCGCCCGAGGCGCAGCAGGATCATGCCCAGCTCGCGGCCCTCGCTGCCGAGGTCGCGGAAGCGCTCCAGCACGGCCATCTCGCGGTTGTAGACGATCCGCGGGCCGCCCGCGGCCATCCGCGCGCGGCCGATCTTCTGCGAGACCTCGCTGCGTCGTTGCACCAGACGCAGGATCTCGGCGTCGAGATGGTCGATCTCCTCGCGGAGCACCGGGATCTCGTCCGCTGAAGGGATCGCTGTCGGGATCTCGGTCTCGGGGGTCGTCACGCTCATGTCTCCTCCTCGTGCAGACCCCGCGGCACGAGAAAGCCCCGAGGTCCGTGGACTCCGGGGCTTCGTGGGGGCTGGTCAGCAGGCCACGGGCACCGGTGTCCGGTACCCGTAGAAAAATCGCCGCCGATCCAGCATGCGTGCAGTGTGCCACAAGCCGGGCCGGTCGGGGAGCGGCGGTACCCTGATCCGGCGATGAGCGCCCTTTTCGAACTCCCGGTCGACGATCCCGTCCAGCCCGCCACCAAGCGTGGCGCCGCCCTGCTGGAGGGGCTGAACCCCCGTCAGCGCCAGGCGGTCACCCATGCCGGTTCGCCGCTGCTGATCGTCGCGGGGGCGGGGTCGGGCAAGACGCGCGTGCTCACCCACCGCATCGCCTGGCTGCTGGCCGAGCGGCACGTGCACCCCGGCGAGATCATGTCGATCACGTTCACCAACAAGGCCGCGGCCGAGATGAAGGCCAGGGTCGACGCGTTGGTCGGCCGCCGGGCCAACGCGATGTGGGTGTCCACGTTCCACTCGATGTGCGTGCGCGTCCTGCGGCGCGAGGCCAAGCACCTCGGGGTGCGCAGCGCGTTCTCCGTCTACGACGCCGACGACACGCGCCGCCTCGTCGGGCTCGTGGTCCGTGATCTCGACCTGGATCCGAAGAAGTTCCACGCCCGGCCGGTCGCCGCGCAGATCTCCAACCTCAAGAACGAGCTGCTCTCGCCCGACGACGCCGCCGAGCGCGCCACGCTGGAGTACGAGCGCAGGATCGCCGAGGTCTACGCCGTCTACCAGGCCCGCCTGCGCACGGCCAACGCGTTCGACTTCGACGATCTGATCATGGAGACGGTCACGCTGCTGCAGCGGCTGCCCGCGGTCGCGGAGTACTACCGCCGTCGGTTCCGGCACGTGCTCGTCGACGAGTACCAGGACACCAACCACGCCCAGTACACGCTGGTCCGGGAGCTGGTGGCACCCGCTGCGCCCGGGGTGGAGCCGGGCGAGCTGTGCGTGGTGGGTGATTCCGATCAGTCGATCTACGCCTTCCGCGGCGCGAGCATCCGCAACATCATCGAGTTCGAGCAGGACTTCCCGAACGCCAAGACCATCCTGTTGGAGCAGAACTACCGCTCCACCCAGCGCATCCTGTCGGCGGCCAACGCGGTGATCGCGCGCAACCCCGATCGCCGGGACAAGCGCCTGTGGTCCGACGAGGGCGACGGGGAGAAGATGGTCGGCTACGTCGCCGACAACGAGCACGACGAGGCGGCGTTCGTCGCCGGGGAGATCGACCGGCTGGTCGATTCCGGGGAGATCCGCAACTCCGACGTGGCCGTCTTCTACCGCACCAACAGCCAGTCGCGCGTCTTCGAGGACGTGTTCCTGCGGGTCGGGCTGCCCTACAAGGTCGTCGGCGGCGTGCGGTTCTACGAGCGCCGGGAGGTGCGCGACGCGCTGGCGTACCTGCGGGTGCTGTCCAACCCGGAGGACACCGTCAGCCTGCGGCGCATCCTCAACGTGCCCAAGCGGGGCATCGGTGACCGGGCGGAGGAGCTCGTCGCGGCCTACGCCGAGCGGCACCGGCTCTCGTTCGCCGCGGCGCTGCGGATCGCCGCCGAGCCGGACGGCCTGCCGGGCCTGGCCACGCGCTCGCAGCGCTGCATCGCCGGGTTCGTCGGCATCCTCGACGACCTCGCCGAGCTGGTCGAGGGCGGCGCGGAGACCGCCGACATCCTGGAAGCCGTCTACGCGAAGACGGGCTACACCGCGGAGCTGGAGGCCAGCGAGGACCCGCAGGACGAGTCGCGGTTGGACAACCTCGCCGAGCTGGTGACGGTCGCGCGGGAGTTCGCGGGCGATGCCGCGGTGGCCGACATCGCGGTCGCGCCCGAGATCGCGGTGTCGGACATCGAAGGGCCCGAGCCCGGCGTGCCGGAGCCGGGCTCGCTGGGGGCGTTCCTGGAGCGGGTGGCGCTGGTCGCGGACGCCGACTCGGTGCCGGACAACGACGCGGGCATGGTCACGCTGATGACCCTGCACACGGCGAAGGGCCTGGAGTTCCCCGTCGTGTTCCTCACCGGCTGGGAGGACGGCATCTTCCCGCACATGCGCGCGATGGGCGATCCGAAGGAGCTGGCCGAGGAGCGGCGGCTGGCCTACGTCGGGATCACCCGCGCGCAGAAGCGGCTCTACCTGTCCCGGGCCATGATCCGCTCGACGTTCGGGCAGCCGAATTCCAACCCGGCGTCCCGGTTCCTCGCCGAGGTGCCCGACGATCTCGTCGAGTGGCGGCGGGTGGAGCCCGAGCGCTCGGCGCCGGTGGGCCGGTTCGGGTTCGGCCGCCGTCCCACCGCGACCGACCGCGGCGACTGGCGGGTCCCCGAGCGCACACTGGCCCCCGCCATGCATCTGGAGGTCGGCGATCGGGTGAACCACGACAAGTACGGCCTGGGCACCGTCGTCGCGTCGGACGGCGCGGGCGTGCGCGCCACCGTCACGATCGATTTCGGCAGCTCGGGCACGGTGCGGCTGATGCTCATCGGCGGCGTGCCGATGCAGAAGCTGTAGATCGGACGGATCCGCGGCGGCCCGGATTCCGTCTGCGGACGGAGGCGCTGCACCCCAACGATGTGCGCCTGTGGCAGGACCACACAACCGGCAGCCCGACGTGATGGTGGTCCGGACGGCATCCTGCGGATGACCCGACCGTGGCCCCTGCAGGCCGACCTGGGTGCGCCTGCCCGCGGTCGTCAGCCGATGTCGATCCCGTGCTCGGCGAGCCATGGGATCGGGTTGATCTTGGTGCCGTCCGGGGCCCAGATCTCGAAGTGCAGGTGCGGCCCGGTCGATTCGCCGCGGTTGCCGATCTCGGCGATCTGCTGGCCCGCCTGCACGTGCTCGCCGACCGTCACGAACATGCGGTTCACGTGCCCGTACACGCTGTGCGTGCCGTCGGGGTGGCGCAGCACTACCCACAGGCCGAACCCCGAGGCGGGTCCGGCGTCCTCGACGACGCCGTCGGTGTAGGCGTAGATCGGCGTGCCGATGGCGTTGGCGAGGTCGATGCCGTAGTGCACCACGCCCCACCGCGCCCCGAAGCCGGACGTGAACTCGCCCTGGGTGGGTCGCACGTAGACCTCGTCGCCCACCACGTGCGCGTCCTGGGCCCCGTTGGCCTCCGCCGCGTCGATCAGCGCCGCCTCCTTGGCGAGCCGCGTCCCGATGTCGGTCGCCTTGGCCAGGCTCCGGACGTCCACCGCCGAGGCGGGGTCCAGCGCGCTCGCGATGCTGAGTGCGTTGGGCGCGAGCTGGTCGCCGCCGATGGCCCGGACGGCCGGATCCGGGGCCGCGGTGGCCGTCTGTGACACCGGGGTGAAGGCGCTGACCGTCTGCGGTGACGCGTTGGCGGGCACGAACGGGGCGATGAGGGTCTGACCTGCCGCGACGACGGCCCCGGCGGCGACAGCGGCGACGGTCGCCCGGCCGCAGGCGGACGCCGCGGGGGGCGCCGGGAGGCGATGTGTTCCCGAGGGTGCGACGGTGCGCAGGCGCACCGTCGCATCGGGGTCGTCCTCCTGGGCGCCGCTTGGGGAGCGGTGGCGCGCCAAGACCTGCCCTTCTCGATGCCTGTCACAGCCCGTGCTCGCGGTGATCGACGTGTCGGCCGGGCTGGGGATCCGTGGGTCGATCGGGGTCGACCCTTGCCGTCGGTGATCGTCCGCGATGGGGGCTCAGGCAAACTAGCGACCGCCACCGCGCCGATCAAATCCGGCTCCGGCGTGTCGGGCCGTCGTTCAGGAGGCGGGGTTCGCGACCTGGGCGAGCGCGGCCGTCCCGTTGCCGCGCAAGGCACGGTGACGGCGGTCCGAGCGGATCAGCGCGTCGACGACCCACCGCACGACGCGCCCGTCGATGGGCAGCGCCAGGTGGCCGACGTCCCCCAGCTCCAGCTCCTCGACGTCGAGATCCGGGTGCTGCAGACGGGCGTTGCGCTGCGGCACGACCATCTGGTCCATCCGACTCCACACCACCAGGAAGCGCGTGTCGCACCCGGGCGCGGGCAGCGCCAGCTCGGTGAGCGGGGGTGATCCTGGGCGCAGCTGTCGGCCGAGCGGCGTGGGCACGAGGTAGGCGCCGAGCGTGCCGGTGTGCGGGCTGCCCAGCGTGACGAGCGTGTCGACGTGCACCGAGCCGCCCATGCGCTGCACGTAGTAGCGCGCGATGACCCCGCCGAGCGAGTGCCCGACGATGTGCACCTTGTCGGCGCCCGTCGCCTCGCACTGCCGCTCGACGTGCTTGCGCAGCTCGTGCGCCGCCGCCCGCAGGTCACCGGTGAACAGGCCGTAGTTGACCGCGTGCACCACTCCGAAGCCGCGGCGGCGCAGCGCGCGGCGGAAGACGGTGAACACCGAGCGGTTGTCCATGATCCCGTGGATCAGCAGGATCGGCGTGCCCGCCGCCTCCGGATCGGTGACGACCAGGCTGCGGCGCAGCGGGGTGAGCGTGTCGGTGCGGTAGCCGACCCCGGGCTCGAGCCGCTCGCGCAGCGCTCCGCCGGGGTAGACGGCGATGTGGGCGGCGAGCCAGGCCCCCTCCTTGACCAGCCCCCAGATCCCGGCCCGCGTGCCGAACGTGCGCAGCGCGTACCGACAGGCACCCGCGAGCTCGATCGACCCGTCCATGTGTAAACGGTAGGTGACATCTGTGCTTCGTGCAGATACCGAAGCCTGGCCGTGACCTGGCAACGCGTGTGACGGGCGGTGATCCGAAGCGTGACAGCAGTCACCAGACCAGGTCAGGGCGGGTGCCCGTGCGGTGGCTAACCTCCCTACGAGAGGCGCGGCGTAGCGGAGTGGAGAGCCAGTGGACCTGTACGAGTACCAGGCGAAGGATCTCTTCGCCGCCCATGGAGTCCCGGTGCTGCCGGGCAAGACGGTGGAGGACCCGGACGCGGCGGCCGCGGTGGCCGCGGAGCTGGGCACGGCCGTGGTCGTCAAGGCGCAGGTGAAGACGGGCGGCCGCGGCAAGGCGGGCGGCGTCAAGCTCGCGAAGACCCCCGAGGAGGCCCGCGAGAAGGCCGCGGCGATCCTCGGCATGGACATCAAGGGCCACACGGTGCACCGCGTGCTCGTCACCGAGGCCAGCGACATCGCCGAGGAGTACTACTTCTCGTTCCTGCTCGACCGGTCGAACCGCACGTTCCTCGCCATGTGCTCGTCCGAGGGCGGCATGGAGATCGAGCAGCTCGCCGTCGAGCGGCCCGACGCGCTCGCGCGCATCCCGGTCGACCCGATCGTGGGCGTCGACAGGGCGAAGGCTGCCGAGATCGTCGCCGCGGGCAAGATCCCGGCGGCGGTGGCCGACCAGGTCGCCGACGTGATCGTCAAGCTGTGGGACACGTTCGTCGGGGAGGACGCGACGCTGGTCGAGGTCAACCCGTTGGTGCGCGACCCGCAGGACCGCGTCGTCGCGCTCGACGGCAAGGTCACGCTCGACGACAACGCCGACTTCCGGCACCCGGGCCACGCCGCTCTCGTCGACCAGCGCACCGAGGACCCGCTCGAGGCCAAGGCGAAGGCCAAGAACCTCAACTACGTCAAGCTCGACGGCGAGGTCGGGATCATCGGCAACGGTGCGGGGCTCGTCATGTCCACGCTGGACGTCGTCGCGTACGCGGGGGAGAAGCACGGCGGCGTGAAGCCCGCCAACTTCCTCGACATCGGCGGCGGCGCCTCGGCCGAGATCATGGCCGCGGGGCTGGACGTCATCCTGCACGACCCGGACGTCAAGAGCGTCTTCGTCAACGTCTTCGGCGGCATCACCGCGTGCGACGCGGTCGCGAACGGCATCGTCGAGGCGCTGAAGATCCTCGGTGCCGAGGCGAGCAAGCCGCTGGTCGTCCGGCTGGACGGCAACAACGTGCTGGAGGGCCGCCGGATCCTCGACGAGGCGAACCACCCGCTCGTCACCCAGGTCGACACGATGGACGACGCGGCCGACAAGGCCGCCGAGCTGGCCGCGGCGGGAGCCGCGAGTTCGGCCCGAGTGGCGGGAGCGTGACATGGCGATCTTCCTGAATGCGCAGAGCAAGATCATCGTCCAGGGCATCACCGGCTCCGAGGGCACCAAGCACTCGACGAAGATGCTGACCGCGGGCACGAACATCGTCGGAGGGGTGAACGCGCGCAAGGCGGGCACCACCGTGACGATCGGCGGGAAGGACCTCACGGTCTTCGGGCGAGTCGAGGAGGCGATCAAGGAGACCGGCGCCGACGTGTCGGTCGTCTTCGTGCCGCCCGCGTTCGCCAAGGACGCCGTGATCGAGGCGATCGACGCCGAGATCCCGCTCTGCGTCGTCATCACCGAGGGCATCCCGGTGCACGACGCCGCCTACTTCTGGGCGCACGCGTGCGCGAAGGGCAACCGCACCCGGATCATCGGCCCGAACTGCCCGGGGATCATCAGCCCCGGCAAGTCCAACGCGGGCATCATCCCGGCCGACATCACCGGGCCCGGCCGGATCGGGCTCGTGTCGAAGTCGGGCACGCTGACCTACCAGATGATGTACGAGCTGCGCGACCTCGGCTTCTCGACCGCCATCGGCATCGGCGGCGACCCGGTCATCGGCACCACGCACATCGACGCGCTCGCCGCGTTCGAGACCGACCCGGACACCGAGGCGATCGTCATGATCGGCGAGATCGGCGGCGACGCCGAGGAGCGCGCGGCCGAGTTCATCCAGGCGAACGTGACGAAGCCGGTCGTCGGCTACGTCGCCGGGTTCACCGCGCCCGAGGGCAAGACGATGGGCCACGCGGGCGCGATCGTCTCCGGCTCGGCGGGCACCGCGCAGGCGAAGAAGGAGGCGCTCGAGGCGGCCGGGGTGAAGGTCGGCAAGACCCCGAGCGAGACCGCCGCGCTGATGCGTGAGTTGATCACTACGAGTTAGCAACAAAGGGGCGGCTGCTCGGCGTGTCGCATGGGTGGGTTAGCGTTCCTCCGCCGCGCGGAGGGAGACCCACCATGACGCAGCCTGCCCAGGAGCCAGCCGAGGCGCCCGGCGCCGCCCCGGCGCCCGCCAGACCGGTCCGTGTGCTGGCGCTCGTCGGGGCCGCGCTCGGCGTGGTGTCCTACCTGCTCGGATTCGTCGGGAACGCCGGGACGATCGACCTCGCCCGGCTTCTGGTGATCGGTGGCGGCCTGCTCGCGGCGGGTGCCGTGCTGCCCAGGGCCGGACGCGCCCTGCTGCCCGCCGCCGTCATGGCGGGCGTGGGCACGTTGGCGTTGGTGCAGGTCGCGGCGGCGGGCAAGCTCACCGCCGCGCTCGCCGCGGCGTTGGCGGTGGCGGTGTTGGAGACCGGCGCGCTGCTCGGCGCCGTTCTGATCGAGGCCGGGGTGATCGGCGGCAAGGCCGCCCCGCGTCCGGTCACCGGACACGCACCGCAGCCGGGGTGGCCACCGGTTCAGCAGTGGCAGCCCGCAGGCACCGGTGCGGCACCGTCCGACCCGACCATGACGTACGTGGGGCAGGCGGGCGCGGGCATCGGCGGCGCCCAGCCGACCTATGACGCCGCGGCGGACCCCGACACGGTCGTGAGCGCGCCGCTCTTCGGCGAGCCCACCGTCGTCGGCGGCGGGCAGGCCTTCGGGGCATCGCCGGAGCAGACGGTCGCCGGTCAGCCGACCTTCGCCGCGTCGTCGGAGCCCACCACCACGGTCGTCGCGGGCCAGTCGTCGCACGGAGACGTGTTCGACCCCACCGTCGTGGGTCCGGCCTACGGCCAGCCGACCTTGGCAGGCTCGTCGGAAGCCCCAGGCGTGGATTACGCCGCGGCGTCGGAGCACGGCACGGCGGTCGTGGTGCCCGGCGCCGGTCCCTCGCCGTACGGCGGGCAGGCCGAGCCTGCCGGGGGCGGCGCCGGTCGGCCGCAGTTCGCGGAGTCCGGCACGGTTCCGGGCTCCGCTCAGGCACCCTCCGCCGAGCCCGGCATCGCCGTCGGGGGCGGAGCGCCGCGTTCGGGCGCGTTCGCCGTCGGGGAGTCCGGCGCCGTCCCGCTGTACGGGCTGTCGGGCGCAGGCCAGGTGTCGGGCGCGCACGTGGGGCCGACCCGGCCGGGCGAAGCGCAAGTCCCGCTGTATGGGCTGTCCGGTGCCGGACAGGCGCCGTCCGGTGCGTACGGCCCCCACCCCGGCCCGTCGGATGCGGCGTCCGGACCGGACGTGTCGGGCCAGGCGCCGTCGGGCTCCCACCGCGCTCCGGGGGCCGACGCGTCGGTGCCGCTCCTCGGCGGATTCGGCGCAGGCGCTCCTCCGACGGCGGACCGTGGCTCGTCGGCGGGGTCGGCACACGGCACCTCCGGTGCCTACCCGCCCGCAGCGGGCGAGGCGGACGCACCGGTCTACGGCCTGTCCGGCACGGGCGTGCCCGGATCACCCAACGGGGCGCCGTCGGGCCCGCGCCGCGCAGGCCCGGAGGCGGGGACCCAGGGCGCGCCCCGGGCGGCCGCGCCGAACGCGGGCCCGTCGTCAGGTGGGCGCCGCCGGGCGCCGGAGACCTCGGCGGAAGGCCAGAGTGCGCACGGCTCGTCGACCACCACGCAGTCTTCCCCGGGTGCGGCGGAGCCGGGGTCGCCCCGCGGGTCCGCGCCGTCGAGCGGTCCGTCCGGTCCTGGCGTTCCGGGTTCGCCTGGCGCAGGCCGGGCGGCCAACCCGTCCGGGACGTCGGGCGCCCACCGTGCACCGGCGCCCGGCGAAGGCGGGATTCCGCTGTTCAGCCCGGACGGCGCGGCAGGGACCTCGGGGACGGGTCGGGCCGCGGGCGATGGTCCGACGTTCGGGTCGTCCGCGAACGGCGCGTCACGGACGGGTCGGCGAGCGGGCGAGGGTCCGGCGTTCGGCACGTCGGTCAACGGTGTCCCGGGAGCGGGGCGGTCGCAGGGCGCGCCCGCGGCTGAGGGTTCGCCGTTCGGGTCGTCGGAGAACGGCGCGTCGCGGACGGGTCGGCCTGCGGGCGAGGGTCTGTCGACGAGCGGCTCGGGACCAGCGCGGTCGCCCGGCCGGGCCGCGGCCGAGGGTTCGGTGCCGCTGTTCGGATCGCCGCCCAACGGTGCTTCGGGCCCATCGCACGCGGCGCCGACGGGCGAGCATTCCGTCCCGCTGTTCGGGGCCAATGGCGGATCGGGTCCGTCGCACGCGGCCCCCACCGGGGAACATCCGGTTTACGGCCACGCCGGGTCCGGCGCCCGCTACGCCGCGCAGGCCGCACCCGGCGGAAGCGGCGACGCTGCCGGGGAAGCGAGCCAGCCCCAGCAGCGCCGATCCGACGGCGGAAGCGGCGGCGCTCCCGGCGAAGCGAGCCAGCCCCAGCAGCGCCGATCCGGCGGATCACCCACCGGCCGCGATGGCGCGGGGAACGTGGCAACGCCGCAGTACGGTCACGCCCAGCCCGGCACCGCCCCGCAGTCGATGTCCTCGAACCCGGGGTTCCGTCCATCCGCGCCGGGTCCCGCCGAGCCGACGCGCGGCCTGCCCGACCCGAGCCCCGCAACCACGGTCTTCCCCGTGCAGCAGGCACCGGCCGCGTCCGACCCGACACTCGCCTGGGGACATGCCGCGCTCCCGGACGCGACGATGGTGGCGGCGCCGGGCTGGCTGGGCACGGCGCCGGGCGGCGACCCGTCGGACGCCACCCGCGCGGCTCAGCCGTCGACGCCGGAGAACAAGCAAGGTCCCGGCCGCCATGGGCAGCGCGACGACGCGCGCCCGGACACCACGCGCGTCTTCCCGACACCCGAGCGGTAGGCCCCCCGGCAGCACGACGAGCCCGGACGGGGCTGCCTGCCCGATTGCCTCTTGTGCGCCGTGGTCGACCGCGTGGGCGAGTCAGCGCCGTAAGCGCGCGAGGTGTTCCCGCGGGTGCGCGACGTGTGCGGGCCGCCGCGCTGATGCCGCCGCGGTCGGATGCCCGGCGCCTGCGGGTGTCCGCGGCGTGATCGGGAGTTTCGTCCCCGTCCCGGTCGTGGGCGGCGATGCGCTCCGGTCCGGCCGGGGGTCCGATCGGCCGGGATCTCCGTCTCACCCGGCGTGCCTGCCCGGCCGGGGCGCACCGCGCTGCGACCCTTGATCGGTGAGCATCGTCGACGATCCGGCATGCGTTGCTGCGGACAGGCCCGCTGTCGAGGGGCTGGACCGGCTCCGCGTGCTGTTGGCGGCCGCCATGGGCACGGTGCTGGTGAGCTACGCGGTGTTGGTGCCTGCGGTGACCGTCATCGTGCTGGCCGCGGGCGGCGGTCTGACCGCGGACGGGGCGTTCGCCGCCGGGATCCCGGTGTGGCTGGCCGCCCATCAGATCCCGCTCGCGCTGGAGAGCCAGCCGCTGAGCGTGCTTCCGCTGGTGCCGACCGCAGTCGTGGTCGGGATCGCACAGGTGGGAGCCCGCAGTGCGGCGCGCAGGCTCGGCGGTCGGTTCCGGGTCGACGCCGGACCGGTGGTGGCGTCGATCGCGGGTGCGCACGCCGCCGTCGCCGTGTTGGGGAGTGCCCTGCTGCCCAGGGCGACCGAGGTGGCCGTGGCGCCCTGGTCCGCGATGGTCGGCGGGGGACTCGTCGCCGGAACCGGCGCGGCGATCGGGGTGCTGCGGGCCTGCGGGCTGCCGCTCGAGTGGTCCGCACGCATTCCGGACTGGGCTCCGGTGGGAGCGCGGGCCGCGGGTGTCGCCGTCGTCGCGTTGCTGGGCGCGGGTGCGCTGATGCTGATGGTCGCGCTCGTGCTCGGCGCCCCGGCGGTGGTCGAGTCCTACCGCACGCTCACCCCCACCGTCGGGGCGGGTGTCGGGCTGACGCTCTTGGCGCTCGCCTACCTTCCCAATGCCGTCGTGGGTGGCATGGGCTGGGTGCTCGGGCCCGGCGTGGGCGTCGGGTCGGCCGCGACCTCGCCGTTCGCGGCGTTCCCCGGGATCCCTTCCGACTTCCCGCTGCTGGCCGCGCTGCCCTCGACGACGCCTCCCGCGTGGGCCCTCGCGGTGCTGTTCCTGCCGATCGGTGTCGGTGCGGCGGCGGGAGTGTCCTGCCGGAAGGTGCTCCCCGCTCCGGCGCGCCTCCCTGCCGCGGCCACCGCGACCGTGCTGACCGCCGCTGCCGTGGCCTTGCTCGCCGAGCTTGCAGGCGGACGGTTGGCGGCGGGGGCGTTCGACCCGGTGCAGGTGCCTGTGGGCCTGGTCGTGCCCGCCGCTCTGCTGCTGGTGGGGGTGCCCACGCTCGTGGTGGCCAGCGTCCAGGGTCGGGGGGACGGAGCCGAGACGGACGACGGCCCGGCTGCCGAGGCCCCCGCCGCTCCGGCCACCGCAGACACCTCCTCCGTCGCCACCGCGGGCGGCGAGGCGGCCGCCGCGAACGACGGTTCCGCGGTCCCCGCCGACGGTGACGCCTGCGCCGTGGCAGCAGCCACCCCCGCCGGGGAAGTCGACGATGCGGAGACCGGCGATGCCAGTACGTCTGCTTCGGACGCCACCGATGCGGTAGGCGACGCCACCACCAGTCGTACGGGCGACGCGGACGACGTGTCCACCTCCGCCGCAGCTACTGCTGCCGCTGCGACCGACGCCGCCACCGCCGCAGAGGCCGCCTCCACGCACGCCGCCGCCACCCCAGCCGACGCGACCGACGCCGACGCGGCTCCCGCCACCGGCGGCTCCGCCACCGCGGTCGACGCGGCAGCTGCGGGCGGAGCCGACCACGACGATGCCGACGCGACCGGCGCCGACGCGGCTCCCGCCACCGGCGGCTCGGCCACGGTGGTCGACGCGGCTGCTGCGGCCGGAGCCGACGACGCCGACCATGACGTGGCCGACGCTGATGCGGCCGCTCCCGCCACCGGCGGCTCGGCCACGGTGGTCGACGCGGCTGCTGCGGCCGGAGCCGACGACGCCGACCACGATGAGGCCGACGCGACTGCCGCCGACGCGGCCGCTCCCGAAGCCTCCGCCACGACGGCCGACGCGGGTGCTGCTGCCAGGGCCGACGACGCCGACCACGATGTGGCCGACGCCGTCGCCGCAGGCGCCGCGGCGACGAACGTCGGCGGCGGGAAGGCCGCCATGGTGGCGGGCGCCCGCCCCTACAGCGCGGCCGTCGCTGCTGCCGATCCCGCAGACGCCGACGTCGTGGGCGGCGCCTGCACGGCCACCGAAGGGCGCCCCGACAAGTCGACGGCGGTCGCACCGCCGAGCAAGAAGCGGTGGCGTCGCCGCGGCGCGGACAAGGAGCGCCCGACCCCGGCGGCGGGCGAGCGCGAGGCGAGTGTCCCGCCGCCCCGCATGACCGTCGCGGAACTCGTCGCGATCAAGGAACGCGAGCGGGCCGAGGCGGCCACGGTCGCAGGCGCGCCGCGCAAGGACCCCGCGACGGACGACGACACCGGATCGCGCCGATCGGCGACGGGCCGCGACCGGTAAGCACCTCAGCCACGGCCGACGCGCGCCGCTGACCGGCGTGCACCAGGCCGTGTCCCGCGGATCACGGCCGATGGGCTTTGCGATTCGAATTCTCCTGGGCCGCCTCGTCACGGCGACCTTCATGATCTACCCCAACATCGTCCACGACGTGCCGGAACGTTCCTGTCGGTGGTCGGTCCGGCGCAGTAGTACTTCCGCCGTTCGGCGTGGCTGTCGGCGTGGCGCTCGGCGTGGTCGCGGTGCTCGTCAGCAGGCGCATTCCGACCGTGCGTTGGTGGGTGGTCGCGAGCGTGGTGATGATCGCGGCCGAGGGAATCGACTCCATGCTCTTCTTCTGGCCCCGCAACACCGTGCTGTTCGTCGAGGGTGCGGCAATGCACTCGGTCGACGTCCTGCGGGCGACCGCTCAGGAATTCCAACTGTGGCACTGGTCCCGGGTGGCCTTCAACGCCGCGAGCGCGGTGCTCGCGCTCGTCGGGTTTCTCCGTTCTACCGCCACACCCTCACGTCGGGGCGATCCCGCCTAGGGGTATGTCACCGCCTAGGCTGGCGGTGGTCCCACCGCCGCCTGCCGAGGAGCTGCGCTTGCGCCCGTCCTACCGGGTCGAGGTTCCGGTGCCGGCGCGGGTCGTGGTGCTCGTGTCCGGGTCGGGCACCTTGCTGCAGGCGCTCCTCGACGCCGCGGCGGAGCCCGACTACCCCGCGCGCGTGGTGGGCGTCGGCGCCGACCGTTCCGGCATCGAGGGCCTCGCCAGGGCCGAGCGCGCGGGCGTGCCCACCTTCCACCTGCGGGTCAAGGACTTCGCCGACCGCGCCGCGTGGGACGCCGCGCTGGCCAAGGCCGTCGTCGAGCACCGGCCCGACCTCGTCGTCAGCGCGGGCTTCATGAAGATCCTCGGACCCTGCTTCCGGGAGGCCGTCGGCGCCCCGATGATCAACACGCACCCAGCGCTGCTGCCGTCGTTCCCCGGAACCAGCGGAGCGGCCGACGCGCTGGCGTACGGCGTGAAGGTCACGGGGGCGACCGTGCACCTCGTCGACGACGGCGTGGACACCGGTCCGGTCCTGGCCCAGGCGGCCGTGCCCGTCGAGGCAGGCGACGACGTCGAGCGCCTGCACGAGCGCATCAAGATCGAGGAGCGGCGGTTGCTCGTGGCCACCGTCGCCGCGCTGGCCCGCCACGGGGCCACCGTCGACGGACGAGAGGTGACCATCCCGTGACCGCCCATCCCGAAGCAGCAGCGCGCAAGCCCGTCAGGCGGGCCCTGATCAGCGTCTACGACAAGGCCGGGCTGCTGGAGCTGGCCACCGGGTTGCACGCCGCTCGGGGTCGAGATCGTCTCGACCGGCTCGACCGCGCAGGTGATCGCCGACGCGGGCGTGCCGGTCGTCCCTGTGGAGGCGCTCACCGGTTTTCCCGAGTGCCTGGACGGGCGGGTCAAGACGCTGCACCCGCGTGTGCACGCCGGGCTGCTCGCCGACACGCGCAGGTCGGAGCACCTCTCCCAGCTCGCCGAGTTGGACATCGCGCCGTTCGAGCTCCTGGTGAGCAACCTCTACCCGTTCACGGCCACGGTCGCCTCGGGCGCGACGCCCGACGAATGCGTCGAGCAGATCGACGTGGGCGGCCCCGCGATGGTGCGGGCGTCGGCGAAGAACCACGCGAGCGTCGCCGTCGTCGTCGAGCCCGGCCGGTACGACTGGGTGCTGGAGAACGTGAAGGAGGGCGGCTTCACGCTGGCGGACCGGCAGTCGCTCGCCGTGGCCGCGTTCCGGCACACCGCGACCTACGACGTGGCGGTGGCGTCCTACCTGGGCAGTGTGGTCGCGCCCGACGGCGACCCGTTCCCGGGCTGGGTCGCGGGCTCCTGGGATCGGCGCGCCACGCTCCGCTACGGCGAGAACCCGCACCAGGCCGCGGCGTTGTACGTCTCCGGGGCGCCCGGACTCGCCGCAGCGGAGCAGCTGCACGGCAAGGAGATGTCCTACAACAACTACGTCGACGCCGACGCCGCCTGGCGCGCCGCGCATGACCACGGCGACGTCCCCTGCGTCGCGATGATCAAGCACGCCAACCCGTGCGGGATCGCGATCGGCGCGGACGTCGCCGAGGCGCACCGCAAGGCGCACGCCACCGACCCGACCAGCGCGTTCGGCGGGGTGATCGCGGTGAACGGCGAGGTGAGCGTGGCGTTGGCCGCGCAGGTCGCCGAGATCTTCACCGAGGTGCTGGTGGCACCCTCCTACGCCGACGGGGCGCTCGAGGTGCTCACGGGCCGCAAGAACCTGCGGGTGCTGCGGCTGCCCGTCGCGCCGCCGCGTGGGGGTGCGGAGCTGCGGCCGGTGTCGGGCGGGCTGCTGCTGCAGCAGCGCGACGGCGTCAACGCCCCCGGCGACGATCCCGCGACCTGGACGCTCGCCACCGGCGACCCCGTCGGTGACGACGTCCTCGCCGACCTCGCGTTCGCCTGGCGCGCCTGCCGGGCGGTGAAGTCCAACGCGATCCTGCTGGCGTCCGACGGGGCCGCGGTCGGCGTCGGGATGGGGCAGGTCAACCGGGTGGACGCCGCGCGGCTGGCCGTGCAGCGGGCGGGCGAGCGCGCGCGGGGGTCGGTGGCCGCGTCCGACGCCTACTTCCCGTTCCCCGACGGGCTGCAGGTGCTGCTCGACGCCGGGGTGCGCGCGGTGGTGCAGCCGGGCGGCTCGGTCCGCGACCCCCTCTCGATCGAG
This sequence comes from uncultured Actinomycetota bacterium, assembly GCA_963770115.1. Classification (GTDB taxonomy): domain Bacteria; phylum Actinomycetota; class Actinomycetes; order Mycobacteriales; family Pseudonocardiaceae; genus Pseudonocardia. The sequence continues at coordinate 284,691 of CAVYOT010000020.1, read as the reverse complement.
GCCGCGCAGGCGGCAGGCGTGCCGATGTACCTGACGGGCACGCGCCACTTCGCCCACTGACCCGACCCAGGTGGGCGCCGGGGTGGTCGCAGCAGGGTGACACTCCTCCAATCCCGGGGTCCCGCTCCGGGCCCACGTGCGGTATTCTTCGAACGTAGGTTCGACTTGCCGTCTCCCCGCGGCAGCCACCGGGGAGGGGTGTGTCGTGGGCGAAGCGGCGGCCAGGCTGGAGCTGGCGCGCGGGCTGTTGCGGCGCGCGGAGGATCGCGCGGTCCGCGCCCGTCCGGCGCCGGAGGTCGACGGGCGCGTGCTGCCGGTCGCCGCGCCGCTGGCCCGGCTGCTGTCCGCCGGTGGGTTGCGTCGGGGCACCACGGTGGCCGTCCCGTCCGGGCCAGCGGCCACGTCGCTGTTGTGGGCGGTGCTCGCCGAGGCTTCTGCGGGTGGGGCGTGGGTGGGCATCGTCGGGCGGCCCGACCTGGGGTTGGTCGCCGCGGCCGAGGCGGGGATGCGGCTGGACCGACTGGCCCTGGTGCCCCGTCCCGGCGCCGAGCTGCTGACCGTCACGTCGGCGTTGCTCGACGGCCTCGACGTCGTCGTCATGGCGGGGTCGCAGCCGGTGCCCGCGGGTGAACGGCAGCGGCTCGCGGCGCGGGCCCGCCAGCGGGGCGCGGTCCTGGTTCCTCTCGGCCCGTGGCCCGGTGCCGATGTGCGGTTGACTTGCGCCGACGCGCGCTGGAGCGGGGTGGGCGCGGGGCGTCACGGCGGGAGCGGGCGGCTGGACGAGCGGCAGGTCGCGGTGCGGGTGCTGGGACGGGGGTTGGCCCCGGCGGGCCGGGTGGAGCGGCTGTTGATGCCTGCGCGGCCCGCGAGCCCGGTGGTCGCCCCGGCGACCCCTCTCGCCCCGGGGGCCGCCACGGCCCCGGTCGCCCCGGCCGCTCCGGCGGATGTCCCCGCGGCGGCCGCCGCAGTCAGGTTGGCCGGATGAGCGGGGGTGATCGCCGTATCCGGGACATGACGTGCGCAGACGCACGCCATGTCCCGAGTACGCCGATCATGGGCAGGCCTCCGCGCCGCGCCAGGGGCCGCACACCCCACTGCGCCGGGGGGCGGCCATGAGGGTGCTGGCGCTGTGGTCGCCCGACTGGCCGGTCACCGCCGCCGCCCGCGCCGCCCGGGTCCCGCCGCAGCAGCCTGCGGCGGTGTTCGTCGCGGGGCGGGTGCTGGCGTGCTCGGCGGTGGCCCGCGCCCAGGGGGTCCGGCGCGGCCTGCGCCGCCGGGAGGCCCAGGCCCGCTGCCCCGACCTGGCCGTGCTCGCCCCCGATCCCGATCGGGACGCCCGCGCGTTCGAGCCCGTCGTCGTCGCGCTCGAGGAGCTGGCGCCGGGCGTGGAGATCGTCCGGCCCGGCCTGGTGGCCCTGCCCGCCCGCGGCCCGGTGGGCTGGTTCGGCGGGGAGCAGGCGGCCGCGGAGCGACTGGTCGACCAGGTCGCAGCCCGCACCGGCGCGGAGATCCAGGCCGGGTTCGCCGACGGCCTGTTCGCCGCCGTGCTCGCCGCGCGCCGCGGGGTGGCCGTCGCGCCGGGCGACACCCCCGCCTTCCTCGCCGCGCTCGGCGTGGAGGAGCTCGACCGCGAGCCCGAGATCGACCGTTCCGCTTTCGTCGACCTCCTGCGCCGCCTCGGGCTGCTCAGCCTCGGCGCGTTCGCCACCCTCGACGCGGCGGACGTCGCCTCCCGGTTCGGGGCCGACGCCGTGCTCTGCCACCGGCTCGCCCGCGGCCTCGATCCCCGCCCGCCGCTGCGGCGACGGCCGCCGGAGGAGCTGACCGTCGAGGCCGCGCTCGACCCGCCCGTCGAGCGCGTCGACGCCGCCGCGTTCGCCGCCCGCGGCCTGGCCGAGCAGCTGCACGCCACCCTGGCCGGGCACGGGCTGGCGTGCACGCGGCTCGGGGTGGCGGCCAGGACGGTCGGGGGGGAGGAGCTGCACCGGGTCTGGCGCTGTGCCGAGCCGCTCACCCCCGCCGCCACGGTCGACCGGGTCCGCTGGCAGCTCGACGCCTGGCTCACCACCCGGCGGCGCGCCGACGAGCAGCCGCAGGACGGGGCGGTGGCGCTCCTGCGGCTGGTGCCGGAGGAGACGGTCGCTGCCGGGGCGCTGCAACGGGGGCTGTGGGGCGAGACGGGGGAGGCCGACGAGCGGGCCGGGCGCGCGCTGGTGCGGGTGCAGGCGATGCTGGGCCCCGAGTCGGTGGTGACGGCGGTCCTCGACGCAGGCCGCGACCCCGCCGAGCGCGTCCGCCTCGTGTCCTGGGGGGACGACCGCGGCGAACCCGGGCCCCCACCCGCCGGGCCGGACGCGGACGGCCGTCGCCCCTGCCCCTGCGGAAGGGCTGCGGGAGACCGGCTCCCCGGTGTCGAGGCGCCCGCGGCTGACGAGCGGTCCGCGGGCGCTGGCCGCGGGGCTGCAGGCGATCGCGACGGGCCGCCGGGGGGCGGTGCCGTCGGGATGCCCGATGGCGGTGGTCCGGGCGCCCCTGGGGGCGGCGACCGTCCCTGCACCTGCGGCGCCGACACCCCGGCGCGCCGTACGCGCAGCGCCGGTGCGACCGACGAACGGGCCCGCCGCCCCGCGGACGCCGCCGACGGCCCGGCAGGCATGTTCCCCGACCTCTCGGCCGCCGCCCCGGCGGGATGGCCGGTGGACGTGTTGCTGCGCACCGGGCGTGTCTCGGCCGTCGAGCTGCTGCAGCAGGACGGCCCTACCCCGGGGAAGCTCTCCCGCAGGCGTCGGGTGCCCGCCCACCGCTCACCCCGCCCGTCGACGGTGCGCGAGCCGCCGCCGTCGTGGCCGGGCCGCCTGCCCGCCCCGTCCCCCGCCACCGTGCCCCCCGAGCCGCTGCCTGCGCTGGTGCAGGACACGGCGGGGGAGCCGGTGCGGCTCACCGGCCCCGATGCGCTCTCCGCTCCACCCGCCCGGGTCGCCGTCGACGGGAAGGCCCCCGTCGCCGTCGTCGGCTGGGCGGGTCCGTGGCCGGTGTGGGCGCGCTGGTGGGCACCCGACACCGCGCCGACCGCGCGGATGCAGGTCGTCCTCGACGACGGCAGCGCGCTGCTGCTCGTCGCCCGCGAGGGGCGGTGGTGGGTCCAGGGGATCTACGACTGACGGCGAACGGCCGGGCGCTTCGGTCCCAGAAGCGCCCGGCCGGTTCCTCGGAGGGGTCTCAGGCCACCGGTGGCGGCGGCTCGGCAGCCCCGGTCATGATGGCTACCGCTTCAGACATCGTGTGCGACTCCGGCGTGATCACCGTCGCCCGCCTGCCGAGCCGCTGGATGTGGATGCGGTCGGCGATCTCGAAGACGTGCGGCATGTTGTGGCTGATCAGGATGACCGGCAGACCCCGGTCGCGGACGTCGCCGGATCAGCTGCAGCACCCGGTTGCCCTCCTTGACGCCCAGCGCGGCCGTCGGCTCGTCGAGGATGACGACCTTGCTGCCGAACGCCGCCGAGCGGGCCACCGCGACGGCCTGACGCTGTCCACCGGACAGGCTCTCCACGGCCTGCCCGATGTTCTGCAGGGTGGCCACCCCGAGCTCGCTCATGTGGCGGGCGGCCTCTTCCTTCATGTGTTTCTTGTCGAGCGTGCGAAACACGGTGCCGAGGAAGCCGGGCTTGCGCTCCTCGCGGCCGAGGAACAGGTTGTCGGCGATGTCGAGGCCGGGCGCCACGGCCAGGGTCTGGTACACCGTCTCGATGCCCGCCCGCCGGGCGTCCATCGGGCTCTTGAAGTGCACGACCTGGCCGTCGAGCAGGATCTCGCCCTCGTCCGGGATGAGCGCGCCCGCACAGGGCCTTGATCAGGCTGGTCTTGCCCGCGCCGTTGTCGCCGATGACGGCGAGGATCTCGTCGGGGTAGAGCTCGAGGTCGGCGTTGGCGATCGCGGTGACCTTTCCGTACCGCTTGACCAGGCCCTTGGCCTGCAGCACGGGCTCTCGTACCGCCGCGGGCTGCGGGTCCTTCTCCAGTGCTGCGCTGCTCATGCCTTCACCTTCCGGATCCACTGGTCGAGCGCCACGGCGATGAGCACGAGCAGGCCGATCGCGGTGCCCTGCCAGACGACGTCGACGCCCGCGAGCTGCAGCCCGTTCTGGAACACGCCGACGATCAGCGCGCCGACGAGCGAGCCGAGCACCAGCCCGCGGCCACCGAACAGGCTCGTGCCGCCCAGCACGACGGCGGTGATGGAGTTCAGGTTGTACTCGGTGCCGACGTTCGGGCTGGCCGAGGCCAGGCGGCCCATGAGGATCCAGGCGCCGATCGCGTAGATCAGACCCGCGACGAGGTACACCGACAGCAGCACCCGGTGGGTGTTGATACCGGCCAGCCGCGCGGCCTCCACGTCGTCGCCCGTGGCGTAGACATGCTTGCCCCACGCGGTGCTGCCGCAGCGCGTACCAGAAGAACGCGAACAGCACCAGCATGATGATCGTGCCCCAGGTGAGGCTGAAGCCCGCGACCCGGAACGCGTTGTTCCCCGTCGCCGTCATGATCGACGGCATGTCCGAGCCGCGGATCGTCTCGCTGCGCGACACCACCGCGGTCAGCGAGAAGAAGATCGACAGCGTGGCCAGGGTGACGATGAACGGGGGCAGGTTGACCCGGGTGACCAGCCAGCCGTTGAACGCGCCCATCGCCGTGCCCAGGATGAGGCCGATGATGAGGGCCGGGAAGCCGGGGACGCCGAGCTTCGTGGCCATGTTGGCCATCAGGATCGACGAGAACACGGTGATGGCGCCCGCCGAGAGGTCGATGCCCGCGGTGAGGATGACCAGGGTCTGGCCCAGCGCCAGCGTGGCGATCACCGTGACCTGCTGCAGCACCAGGCCCAGGTTCGCCGCGGACAGGAACCGGCCGTTGACGATCGCGAACGCGATGATCGCCACGACGAGCACGGCCAGCGGGCCGAGGATCGGGTTGGCGTGCAGGACGTGCTGGATGCGGTTGAGCGCGGACTCGGACCGCTGGTCCTCAAAGCCGGAAGGCGCGCTCGGAGGGGCGGTGGCCGTGTCGCCCGTGTCAGTGGCCATGCGTGCACTCCTTCGTCAGTCGCGTTCGGGCGGCTGGGGTGAGGGGTCTCGAGACCGGCCTCACCCCAGCCTGCTCTGCTACCGGACAATCCGTCCAGATCTCAGCCCCAGCAGTTGGCGAGACCGAAGGTGGTGTCCTTCGAGTCGACGCCGGACTGGGGCTGGTCGGTGATGAGCGTGACGCCGGTGTCGACGAAGGTCTTGCCCGCCGTCGCCTGGGGCTTGGTGCCGTCCTTCGCGTAGGCCGCAACGGCCGCCACGCCCTCCTGCGCCATCTTCAGCGGGTACTGCTGCGACGTGGCGCCGAGCTGACCCGCCTTGACCGCCTGGACGCCCGGGCAGCCGCCGTCGACCGAGACGATCGTGACGGACTTGTCCTTGCCCGCGGCCTTCAGCGCCTGGTAGGCGCCCGCGGCGGCGGGCTCGTTGATCGTGTAGACGAGGTTGATATTCGGGTCCTTCTGCAGCAGGTTCTCCATCGCGGTGCGGCCGCCGTCCTCGGCGCCGTTGGTGCGGTCGTGGCCGACGATCCGCGGGTCGTTCTCGTCGCCGATCTGGGTCTTGTCGGCGAGGTCGATACCGAAGCCCTGCAGGAAGCCCTGGTCACGTGCCACGTCGACCGAAGGGTGGTTGGGGCTCAGGTCCAGCATGGCGATCTTGGCCTGGGCGGCCGCCGGGCCGAGCTTGCCCTTCGCCCACTCGCCGATCAGCACGCCCGCCTGGAAGTTGTCCGTGGCGAACGTGGCGTCGACCGCGTCCGGCGGGTCGGTCGGAGTGTCCAGCGCGACCACGAGCATGCCCGCCTGCTTGGCCTTGTCGATCTCGGGGACGATGGCCTTCGAGTCGCTCGGCGTGATCAGGATGCCCTTGGCGCCTGCGGAGATGAGGTTCTCAATCGCCTGGACCTGCGACTCGTTGTCGCCGTCCGCCTTGCCTGCGAACGACTGCAGCGTTAGGCCCGCCTGGTCGGCGGCCTGCTGCGCGCCCTCCTTCATCTTGACGAAGAAGGGGTTGGTGTCGGTCTTGGTGATCAGGCCGACGATCGGCTTCTCACCAGAGCTGCTGCCCGAGGCACCGGAGCCGCTAGAGCTACCGGAGCTGCCGCCGCAGCCCGCGAGGGCCAGCGCGGCCGCGGCACCGAGACTGATGAGGGCGGTGGTCCGGCGCGAGGAGGACCAGGAGAGGTTCATGGCGACCCTTTCGTCTTCTTTGACAGATGCCACGCGGTGATGCGACAACGTTGTCAAAAGACAATGCAACGTTGCCGGGACTTTGACAAGCCGTTACACAGATTGATCTATAACGGCTTGGTCACAGTGTTTGATCTGTTGACAACGTTGACGCGGCTCACTCACGATGTGTCGCACCACCGCGGCAGCGCCGCCCGGGTCGGCGTCGGAGGCTGCCATGAGCCAGCAGGTCTCACCACCGGAGGGACGACGTCCCACCATGCGGGACGTTGCTGCGCGTGCGCAGGTCAGCTTCAAGACCGTCTCCCGGGTCGTCAACGAAGAGGGTGGCGTCTCCCCGCTGCTCGAGCGACGTGTGCGGCAGGCTATCCACGATCTCGACTTCCGTCCGAACGCCGGCGCTCGGATCCTGCGCCGTTCCGATCACAGGACGGCCACGATCGGGTTGCTCCTCGAAGACGTGGCCAACCCGTTCTCCGCCGCGATCCAGCGGGCCGTGGAGGACGTCGCCCTGCCGCGCGGGGTGTTCGTGCTCTCGGCCAGCCTCGACGAGGACGCGGAGCGCGAGCAGGCGCTGGCGAAGCAGTTCGGCGCCCGGCACGTCGACGGGCTGGTGCTCGCGCCCGCCGGGGACGACCAGTCGCACCTGGCGGCCGAGCTGCGTGCGGGCACGGCGATCGTGTGCGTGGACCGCGAGGCGGGCAACCTGCCGGTCGACTCGGTGCTCGCCACCAACGCCGTCGGGGCCGCCGAGGGCGTGCGCCATCTCGCGGCGGCCGGTCACCGCCGCATCGCCTACCTGGGCGACCGACGCACCATCCCCACCGCGATCCAGCGGTTCGCGGGCTACGGGGAGGCGCTCGCCGCACAGGGGATCCCCGTTGCCCCGGCCCTGGTCGTGCACGACATCCGCGACGCCGCGGGCTCGGACGGCGCCGTCACCACCCTCCTGTCCCGGCCGGACCCGCCGACGGCGCTCTTCACCGCCCAGAACATGATCACGATCGGGGCCGTGCGGGCGTTGCGGCGCCTGGGGGCCGAACACCGGGTGGCGCTCGTCGGCTTCGACGACTTCCTGCTGGCCGAGCTGCTCTCGCCCGGCGTCACCGTGGTCGCGCAGGACCCAGCGGCCATGGGTCGGATCGCCGCCGAGCTGCTCTTCGAGCGCATCGGCGGCAGCACCCGACCCCCCGAGGTGCGGCTGGTGGCCACGACCCTGATCCGCCGCGGTTCGGGCGAACTCCCGCCCTGAAATCCTCACCCTGGCCTCAGGAGCGAACATGTGTTCGACTTAGAGGGTGGGCTGGAACAACCCGGACGTCCCGTGGAGCACCCTGGAGGCGGTGCTCTCCGGGCGTAACGGCTCGTCGCTCTCCGGGGGCCCGGAGGCCGACGGGGGCGACAGTCCGGCCTGGTCCCGCAAGCGCGACCGCTACCAGCCACCGGCCCTCCCCGAGCCCGCCGAGCGGGTGCCCTACGCCGAGCTGCACTGCCACTCCAACTTCAGCTTCCTCGACGGCGCGAGCCCGCCCGAGGAGCTCGTCGAGGAGGCGAAGCGGCTCGGGCTCGACGCGCTGGCGCTCACCGACCACGACGGCATGTACGGGGTGGTGCGCTTCGCCGAGGCCGCCGCCGAGCTGGACGTCGACACCGTCTTCGGCACCGAGCTGTCGCTGGGTCTTTCCGCCCCGCAGAACGGCGTGGCCGACCCGGAGGGCACCCACCTGCTGTTGCTCGCCCGTGATCCCGAGGGCTACCGGGCGCTCTGCCGCACCGTCAGCGCCGCCCAGCTGCGCGGCGGGGAGAAGGGCCGCCCGGTCTACGACGTCGACGAGCTGGTCGGGCACACCGCGGGCCACGTGCTCGCGCTCACCGGCTGCCGCAAGGGCGCGGTCCGCCAGGCGCTCCGCAACGGAGGCGATCCTGCGCGCGAGCTGCGGCGGCTGCGCGAGTGGTTCGGGGCCGAGCACGTGGCCGTCGAGCTCACCCACGCCGGGCTGCCCACCGACACCGAGTGCAGCGACGCGCTGGCCGCGCTCGCCGCCGACGAAGGCCTGCCCACGGTCGTCACCACGGCGGCGCACTACGCCACCCCGGCGCGGTACCCGCTGGCCACGGCGCTGGCCGCGGTGCGCGCCCGGCGCAGCCTCGACGACGCCGACGGCTGGCTCCCCCCGGCGGGCACCGCCCACCTGCGCTCCGGCGCCGAGCTCACCGCCCGCTTCGAGCACCGCCACCCCGGCGCGGTGGCCCGCGCGGGCGCGTTCGGGCGGGAGTGCGCGTTCTCGATCCGGCTGGTGGCCCCCGATCTGCCGCCGTTCCCGGTGCCGCCCGGCGAGACCGAGGTGTCGTGGCTGCGCGAGCTCACCTGGCGCGGGGTGGCGAGGCGTTATGGCAGCCACGCGGAGTACCCCGAGGCCATCCACATGATCAACCACGAGCTGGCGATCATCGAGGAGAAGGGCTTCCCCGGCTACTTCCTCATCGTCCACGACATCGTCGCGTTCTGCCGCCGCGCCGACATCCTCTGCCAGGGCCGCGGCTCGGCCGCCAACTCCGCGGTCTGCTACGCGCTGGGCATCACCAACGTCGACGCCGTGGCGATGGGCCTGTTGTTCGAGCGCTTCCTGTCCCCGGCCCGCGAGGGCTACCCCGACATCGACCTCGACATCGAGTCCGGCCGCCGCGAGGAGGTGATCCAGTACGTCTACTCGACCTATGGGCGGGGATGCGCGGCGCAGGTCGCCAACGTGATCACCTACCGGCCGCGGTCCGCCGTCCGCGACGTCGCCAAGGCGTTGGGATTCTCCCCGGGCCAGCAGGACGCGTGGAGCAAGCGGATCGAGCGGTGGGCCCCGCGGAGCGCAGGCGGAGCGGACATCGGCGCCGGTGCCCCCGCGGTCGAGGGGATGCCCGCGGAGGTCGGCGTCCTGGCCACGCAACTGCTCGGCTTCCCGCGCCACCTGGGCATCCACTCCGGCGGCATGGTGATCTGCGACCGTCCGGTCACCGAGGTCGTGCCCGTCGAGTGGGCCCGGATGGAGGGGCGTTCGGTCGTCCAGTGGGACAAGGACGACTGCGCGTACGCCGGGCTGGTCAAGTTCGACCTGCTCGGGCTGGGCATGCTCACGGCGCTGCACCTGATGATCGACCTCGTCGCCGAGCACAGCGGCGAGAAGATCGAGCTGCACGAGCTGCAGGCCACCGATTCCGCGGTGTACGAGATGCTGCAGAAGGCCGACTCGGTCGGGGTGTTCCAGGTGGAGTCGCGCGCCCAGATGGCCACGCTGCCGCGGCTCGCGCCGCGGAAGTTCTACGACCTGGTCGTCGAGGTCGCGCTGATCCGGCCCGGCCCGATCCAGGGCGGCTCGGTGCACCCTTACATCCGCCGTCGCAACGGCCTGGAGAAGCCCACCTACGACCACCCGCTGCTCAAGGGGGCCCTGGAGAAGACGCTCGGGGTGCCGCTGTTCCAGGAGCAGCTCATGCAGATCGCGGTGGACGTCGCCGGGTTCTCCGCGGGCGACGCCGACGAGCTGCGCCGCGCGATGGGGTCCAAGCGCTCACAGGAGAAGATGGAGCGCCTGCGCGAGCGGTTCTTCCGCGGCATGGCCGCCAACGACATCACCGGCGACGTGGCCGAGACGATCTTCGACAAGATGCTGGCGTTCGCCAACTTCGGATTCCCGGAGAGCCACTCGATCAGCTTCGCGTCGCTCGTCTACTACAGCGCGTGGTTCAAGCTCTATCACCCGGCGGCGTTCTGCGCGGCGCTGCTGAACGCGCAGCCGATGGGGTTCTACTCGCCGCAGTCGCTGGTGGCCGACGCGCGGCGGCACGGGGTGGTCGCGGTCGGGCCGGACGTCAACCACGGACGGGCCGAGGCGATCCTGTACCGCGACGGGCGCAGCACCGGCGGGCTGGCGATCCGGCTGGGCCTGGCCGAGATCCGCACGGTCGGGCTCGACCTGGCCGAGGCGATCGACGCCGAGCGCGAGCGCGGCGGCCCCTACCGCGACCTCGCCGACCTCGCCGCCCGGGTGCGGCTGACGTCGGCGCAGGCCGAGGCGTTGGCCACCGCGGGCGCGTTCGGCTGCTTCGGCCCCAAGGGTTCGGCTCTGGACCGGCGCGCGGCGCTGTGGGCGGCCGGGGTGGTGGCGTCGGTGCGCGCCGAGCACCTGCCGGGCATCGCGGTCGGGCTCGACGCGCCGCCGCTGCCGGGGCTCACGCCCGCGGAGCTGACGGTCGCGGACGTGTGGGCCACCGGCGTCTCTCCGGACAGCCACCCGATCCAGCACCTGCGGCAGCAGCTGGACGGCCTGGGCGCCGTCCGGATCGACCGGCTCGGCGCCCTCGACCCGCCCAGCGACCCGGAGGCCCGGCCGCCGCGGGTGCTCGTCGGCGGGCTCGTCACGCACCGGCAGCGGCCTGCCACCGCCGGGGGCGTCACGTTCGTGAACCTGGAGGACGAGAGCGGGATGCTCAACGTCACGTGCTCGGAGGGGCTGTGGGCGCGCTACCGCTCGGTGGCGCTCGGCAGCGCGGCCCTGCTCGTGCGCGGGCGGTTGGAGCGCAGCCCCGAGGGCGTGCTCAACCTGGTGGCCGACCGGCTGCAGCGGCTGGCCCTCACCGTGCCGGTGAAGTCCCGCGACTTCCGATGATCAGTGCAGGATCGGGTTGCCCAGCGGCAGCGCCTTGCCGCCGAGGTCCTGCCCCATCCCGTCGGCGAGAATGTAGGCGAAGACCGCGCAGAACAGGAACGTGGTGATCCCCGCGATCGGGAAGAGCCCCGCAGCGCCTGCCGCCACGCCGATGTACGCGAGCGCGAACGTCAGATCCACGAGCACGAAGCCCACGGTGAACAACAGCGGCAGGCGCAGGGTGATGAGCGTCATCAGGACGAAAACGATCAGGAAGGACAGCAGGTAGGTGGCGCGCACCTGCCCGGTCGCGTCACCGTTGAGACCCCACCAGTTGCTCGTGATGGCGATCAACAACACGGCGAAGCTCAGCCAGAAGGCCGAGAACACCCCGAAGATCGCGGCCACCGGGCTGGCCCCGAGGCGCGCCGCCCAGATGGCGGAGATCATCAGGAAGAGGCCCGCGCAGAATCCCGACAACGGGACCATGCCTGCGCCGAGCGTGCCGGTCGGCAGGTAGCCGACGAACCAGAGCCCGAGCGTGATCCCCGCGGGCAGGAAGGTGATCAGGCCGAGCAGCGCGGGATTTCCCTGCGGGGCTGCGGCGGTGTCTTCGGAAAGGCCGGGTGCCTGTCCTGATTCATGCCGGGTGTCGGCTTCTGCGCTCATGGACTGCTCCTCGCTGAGACGGTCATGGTGCCCATCCCATTGTTCGCACGGTTTTCGGTGGGCGGAACTATCCGTTCGGATTGGATCTCCGCGACGTCCTCCGAAGGCCGGGGACGCGGCCAGGCCTGACAGGATGGAACGCGTGACGGCGACGGTGATGGACGGCAAGGCCGCTCTGGCGGAGATCCTCGGCGAGCTGACGGGGCGCGTCGAGAAGCTGGCGGCGGCGGGCGTGCCGCCCGGCCTGGGCACCCTGCTCGTCGGCGACGACCCCGGCTCGCGCGCCTACGTGCGCGCCAAGCACCGCGACTGCGTCAAGGTCGGCATCACGTCGATCCAGCGCGAGCTGCCAGCCGACGCCACGCAGGACGACGTCGAGCGCGCGATCGACGAGCTGAACGCCGACCCCGCCTGCACCGGTTTCATCGTCCAGCTTCCGCTGCCCGCCGGGCTGGACGCGGGCGCGGCGCTGGAACGGGTCGATCCGGCCAAGGACGCCGACGGGCTGCACCCGGTGAGCCTCGGGCGGCTCGTCCTCGGCGAGGAGGCGCCGCTGCCGTGCACGCCGCGCGGGATCGTCGAGCTGTGCAGGCGCTACGACGTGGAGCTGAACGGGGCGCGGGTCACGGTGATCGGGCGCGGGGTGACGGTCGGCCGTCCCCTGGGCCTGCTGCTCACGCGGCGCAGCGAGAACGCCACGGTCACGCTCTGCCACACCGGCACCCGGGATCTCGCGGCCGAGGTGCGCCGGGCCGATGTCGTCGTCGCGGCGGCGGGTGTGCGCGGGCTCATCACCGCCGCAATGGTGGCGCCCGGTGCCACCGTGCTCGACGTGGGCGTGACCCGCACCGAGCTGGGGATGGTCGGCGACGTCGCGCCGGAGGTGGCGGAGGTGGCGGGGAAGCTCGCGCCGATGCCGGGCGGAGTCGGGCCGATGACCCGGGGGATGCTGCTGACGAACGTGGTGGAGGCAGCCGAACGGAGCTTGCCGTAGTGAGCATCAGCACCGAACGGAGCTTGCCGTAGTGAGCATCAGCACCGAACGGAGCTTGCCGTAGTGAGCATCAGCACCGAACGGAGCTTGGGGTAGATGCGCGCCCGCCTGCCCACCTTCCTGCCCGCCGCGCTGGTGGCGGTGATCGCGCTGGTCGGGCTGGGTCTGGTGCTGTCACAGCACTGGCGGCGGGGCGCGGTGCTGCTCGGGGCGGCGCTGTTGGTGGCGGCGGTGCTGCGCCTGGCCCTGCCTGCCGAGCAGGCTGGGCTGCTCGCGATCCGCAGCAAGGCCATCGACGTACTGTGCTACTCCGGCTTCGGCGTCACGATGGTGGCGCTGGCGGTCACGATCACCCGCGGCTCGCTGACCCTGGGGTGACTCACCCGGCGTGGAGGGTCCGCACCAGTCACCGTGCAACCGGTTTACGCGACGTGCGGGGCGTCAGTCCGCCGCGCCCCGTGGGACGCCGTCGCCGTGCGGGCTCGGCGCCCCGTCACCGCCCCCACGTCGTCCTCTACCCGTGCGGACGGGTCGCTGCGCAGGCCGCGTCGACGCTTCGCAGGGTCCCGGGGGCTGTGCAGCGCATGCGGGGTCTGCGCACGCCAGCTCGGGGGGACGCACGCCGGGTCGGCCGGCGTGCCCTGGTGGCCCAGGCCCGGGTCGGCCGGTGCACCCCGGTGGCCAGGCCCGGGGTCGGCCGGTGCGCCGGGTCGGAGGGGCCGTGCCCGCCCCCAGCGGCGCGCCGGGCCGGGCCTCCTACAGGCTCGCCAGCGCGGCGTTGAAGGTCGCGCTCGGCCGCATCACCGCGTCGGTCTTGGCCTCGTCGACGTAGTAGTAGCCGCCGAGGTCGACCGGCTTGCCCTGCACGCCGTTCGAGCTCGCCGACGATCTGTCTCCTCGTCGGCGGCCAGCCGCTCCGGCGAGCGGCGCGAACACCGTCCGCCAGCTCGGCGTCGTCGGTCTGCGCGGCCAGCGCCTGCGCCCAGTACAGCGCGAGGTAGAAGTGGCTGCCGCGGTTGTCGAGCTCGCCGACCTTGCGCGACGGGCGACTTGCCGTTCTCCAGCAGCTGTGCCGGTGGCCGCGTCGAGCGTCGTCGCCGAGCACCTCCGCGCGCGGGTTGTCGTCTTGGCTCGGCCAGGAACTCCAGCGACACCGCCAGCGCGAGGAACTCGCCGAGCGAGTCCCAGCGCAGGTGGTTCTCCTTCACCAACTGCTGCACGTGCTTGGGCGCCGAGCCGCCGGCGCCGGTCTCGAACAGCCCGCCGCCGTTCATCAGCGGCACGATCGACAGCATCTTGGCGCTGGTGCCGAGCTCGAGGATCGGGAACAGGTCGGTCAGGTAGTCGCGCAGCACGTTGCCGGTGACCGAGATGGTGTCCTCGCCGCGCTTGGCCCGCTCCAGCGTGTACCGGGTGGCCTCGGCGACCGGCAGGATCTCGATGGTCAGCCCGTCGGTGTCCAGCTCGGCGAGCTGCGCGCGCACCTTCTTGAGCACCTCGGCGTCGTGGCCCGCGGGTCTCGTCCAGCCAGAACACCGCCGGCGCGCCGGTGGCCCGGGCCCGCGCCGACCGCCAGCTCCACCCAGTTGCGGATCGGCGCGTCCTTGGTCTGGCAGGCGCGCCAGATGTCGCCCGCCTCGACGTCGTGCTGCGACAGCACCGTCGCCGGGCCTGTCGTCCACCACCCGGACGGTGCCCGGTGCGCGGCGATCTCGAACGTCTTGTCGTGGCTGCCGTACTCCTCGGCCTTCTGCGCCATCAGCCCGACGTTGGGCGTGGTGCCCATCGTCGTCGGGTCGAACGCGCCGTGCTCGCGGCAGAAGTCGACGCGTCTCGGCGTAGAGCGGCGCGTAGGACGAGTCCGGGATGACGAACTTGGTGTCCTGCTGCTCGCCCGGCCGCGTTCCACATCTGGCCCGACGCGCGGATCGCGGCCGGCATCGACGCGTCGATGATCACGTCGCTCGGCACGTGCAGGTTGGTGATGCCGCGGTCGGAGTCGACCATCGCCAGCGCCGGGCCGGACTCGTAGGTCGCGGCGATCGCCTTCTCGATCGCCTCGCGCTTGTCGTCCGGCAGCTTCTCGACAGCGCGGTGAGGATGCTGGCCAGCCCGTCGTTCGGGTTCGCGCCGACCGCGGCGAGGTCGTCGCCGAACTCGCGCGAACACGTCGGCGAAGTACGCGATCACCGCGTGCCCGAACATGATCGGGTCGCGACACCTTCATCATCGTGGCCTTGAGGTGCACCGAGAACAGCACGCCGCGCTGCCTTGGCGTCGGCGACCTGCTCGGCGAGGAACGCGTCCAGCGCGGCTCGGCGCATCACCGCGGCGTCGACGATCTCGCCCGCGAGGACCGGCAGCGACGGCTTGAGCACGCGTCGACCGTGCCGTCGGTGGCGACGTGCTCGATGCGCAGCGTCGGTCGGCCGGCGTCAGCGTGACCGACGTCTCGGAGTGGCGGAAGTCGCCGTCGCTCATGGTCGAGACGTGCGAGGCGGACTCGGCGCGACCACGCGCCCATCGAGTGCGGGTGGCTGCGGGCGAACTGCTTGACCGACGCGGGCGCGCGGCGATCGGAGTTGCCCTCGCGCAGCACCGGGTTGACCGCGCTGCCCTTCACCGCGTCGTACGCCGCGCGGGCGGCCTTCTCCTCGTCGGTCTGCGGGTTCTCCGGGTAGTCCGGGCACGTCGTAGCCCGCCGCCCTGCAGCTCCTTGACCGCCGCCTTGAGCTGCGGGATCGACGCGCTGATGTTCGGCAGCTTGATGATGTTGGCCTCGGGCGTCGTGGCCAGCTCGCCGAGCTCGGCGAGCGCGTCGGGCACCCGCTGTGATCGGTCAGCCGGTCCGGGAACTGCCGCCAGGATGCGCGCGGCCAGCGAGATGTCGCGGGTCTCGACCGTCACACCGGCCGCGCCCGCGAACGCCTCGATGATCGGCAGGAACGAGTGCGTCGCCAGCGCAGGCGCCTCGTCGGTGTAGGTGTAGATGACCTTCATCGCCAGCCTTCTCGACTCGTGGACCCGTCCTGCCGGACACGCTATCTCCCAGCTCCTCAACCCGCGGCGTGACGCTCACCCTCCGACTATCCTTCGGAGACGGCGGCATCCGGCGGGAGTGGCATGGCCAAACGCAAGTACTTCATCTTCAAGCGGGTCGAAGGCA
Organism: uncultured Actinomycetota bacterium; assembly: GCA_963770115.1. Taxonomy (GTDB): domain Bacteria; phylum Actinomycetota; class Actinomycetes; order Mycobacteriales; family Pseudonocardiaceae; genus Pseudonocardia. The sequence continues at coordinate 268,948 of CAVYOT010000020.1, read as the reverse complement.
ACGGGCTGCGCGTCGACTTCCGCAGTTGGGCATTCGTCATCGTCATCGGACTGCTGCTCGCGCTCATCTCGATCATCGACCGGGGCGGCGTCGCGGCCGTCGGCTCGGCGGTGGGTGGGGTCACCTGCGGCTTCACGGTCAACGGGGACACGGTCAACGTCCACACCGAGGCCACGGCATCGTCGCCGTCGGTGCAGCAGCTCGCCAAGGGTCAGGCCGTGACCGGCACGACGACCGTGACGAACGGGTACCGGCAGCTCGAGAACGGCACCTGGGTACTGGAAAGCTACCTGACCCCGGTGCCGGGCAACACCTGCGGTTAAGGGACGCTGGAGGGGAATTCGCCCCGTCGGTGTGGTCACCGTCGGTGAGCACTGTATGGAGGCCGCCCATGGGTGCCGTGACGCCGACGCGCGTGATCGGCGGTCGGTACGTCGTGCTCGCGGAGCTGGGCCGCGGCGGCATGGGCATCGTGTGGCGGGCCGAGGACCGGATGATGGGCCGCCACGTCGCGGTCAAGGAGCTGCACCTCCCCGAGGGGCTCGGTCCTGACGACCGGCGGCTGTTCCGCGAGCGGCTGCTGCGCGAGGCGCGCACCGCTGGGCGGCTGAACGACCCGGCGATCATCACGGTGTACGACGTCGTCAGCGACGCGGGCGTGGACCACATCGTCATGGAGCTCATCGAGGCGCCGACGCTCGCCGATGTCGTGGCGCGCTCCGGGCCGCTGCCGGAGAGCGCGGTGATCGAAGTGGCGCGGCGGCTGCTCGGCGCCCTGCGCACCGCGCACGAGCGCGGGGTCGTGCACCGCGACGTCAAGCCGTCCAACGTCATGCTCGGCGCCGACGGGCGGGTCACGCTCACCGATTTCGGCATCGCCCAGGCCGCCGACGACCCGCGCCTCACCACCACCGGTTCACTCGTCGGCTCCCCGGGCTACATGGCGCCCGAGCGGCTCGACGGCGGCAACGCCGATCCCGCCTCGGACCTGTGGAGCCTCGGCGCCACGCTCTGGTTCGCCGTGCAGGGCCGCGGCCCGTTCGCCCGCGACACCACGGCGGCCACGATCGCGGCCGTCATCAACGCCGAGGTGCCCACCACGCGCACCCGCGGGCCGCTCGGCGCGGTGATCGCCGGGCTGCTGCAGCGCGACCCCCGCGCGCGCCTGTCCGGCATGCAGGCCGCCGCGCTGCTCTCGGGCGAGCCGCCGACGCCGCCCAACGGCCTGCCGGGAGCCACCACCCGTACCGTCACGCAACCCGGAGGGCCGGGGGTGCCCGCCCGGCGGCGGTGGCCCGCGCTGCTGGGCGTGGCGGCGATGGCGCTCGTGGTGGGGCTCGGGGCCGGGCTGCTGTGGCCGCGCGGGTCGTCGGGCCCGCCCGTCTTCACCTACGGCCAGGGCGGGGACATCCCCGAGCTCCCGTCGCTCTCCAGCACCTGCCTGCAGGGCCAGTTGGCCGTCGGGCGCCAGTACACGACGACGACGCTGTGCGACGACCCGCACGACGTCGAGATCTTCGACACCGTGGACCTCCTGGACTCCCAGCTGAACGAGCCCTACCCGGGCCGCCAGGCCCTGACGGCCGCGGCGGGGGCCGCCTGCGGGTTGATCTTCGGTTCGGGCAAGATCACGGGCTTGGACAAGGCGGGGCTGCGCGTGGCCGCGCTCGTGCCGTCGGAGGCGGCGTTCGCCTACAAGCCGTCGCCGACGTCGTCCTACAGCCAACGCACCGTGCTCTGCGCGCTGTACGCGGCCGACGGCTCACAGCTCACCGGCTCCCGGGTCGCCAAGTCCGACGCCTGACAGGTGCAGGCAGGGCAACGCCAGGCAAGGTGAGTCCCGCACCTGGCCACGGTGAGTCCCGCGCCTGGCCACGGTGAGTCCCGCGCCTGGCCACGGTGAGTCCCGCGCCTGGCCACGGTGAGTCCCGCGCCTGGCCACGGTGAGTCCCGCATTCGTGCGCAGGTGGCGGCGGTCACGTCAGGCCGGGCAAATGTGCCCGGATTCCTTGGTTGGGGCGACGACGCGGCGTTCGTACCGTCCTCGCCATGACCATCCCGACCATCACCCCGCTGTCCTGCCCGGTCTGCCGCGGCCCACTGCTCCTGCCTGAGGCCGAGCTGCTTCGGCTGCCGCACACGATCCTGTTCCGCTGCCCCTTCTGCCAGGCCGTCCGAGTCGTCGACACAACAGGAACACGGGGGTCGCCACCGTCCTGCCGCGACGGCGACCCCCGCGCCGCATGACGAGGCCGAACGGCGCGGAGAGACGCGGCAATCCGCGCGCGGCGGGGCCGGGCCGCGTGGCATCGTGCGTGCGTGCACCGCAATGTCGAACTCGTCGTCGCCGACCTCACTGCCCGCGGCGCCGATCCCGCGCGGATCGCCCGGCTTCGGGTGCTGCCCGACGCCGTGACAACCGCCGCTGCGGCGGCCGCCGCGCTGGGCGTCGAGGTCGGCCAGATCGCCAACTCCCTCCTGTTCGACGCCGACGGCGCGCCCCTGCTCGTCATGACGTCGGGCGCGCACCGCGTCGACACTGGCAAGATCGCCGCCCTCGTCGGCGCCGCGGCCGTCCGAAGGGCGAAGCCGGACTTCGTCCGGGCCGCGACGGGCCAGGCCATCGGCGGGGTGGCGCCGGTCGGGCACCCGGCGCCGGTGCGCACGCTGGTCGACCGAGCGCTATCCACCTTCGATGAGATCTGGGCCGCGGGCGGGATCCCGCACGCCGTCCTGCCTCTGACCTACGACGAGCTGGTCAAGGTGACGGACGGCGAACCTGCGGACGTCGCGTAGCCAGTCCTGGTCACGGGCTTGCGGCTGCTGTTGCGCGCCTGCGCATCACGCGGAGGAGCGGTGCGGGCGGGCCGACCGCACATCGGATCTCGCGCAGCACCCCCGGATGTCCCGGTGGAAGGGATCCTGGCCAAGGCTGGCTTCTCCGGCCTCGCTGTTTCATGCTTCTCCGGCCACGCCGTTTCATGTTGTAAAGAATCGGTAACGCTGTTCGTGAACGCCGACAAGGGAGGTCGCCGATGCCGAGCACGCTGCAGTCCACCCCGACTCCGCTCCGCGCCGCCGGTCGTCGTCGGCGCACGAGGATGGTCGCCGCCGTGCTGGGGGTCGCGCTGCTCGTGCCGATCGGGCTCGGCGTCGGGGACGCGGTTGACCGGTGGATGACGGGTTTGCCGGGCACGGAGACGGTGGACCGCAGCCCGGCGGCTCTGCTGCTCTCCGTGCGCGACATCGCGGACTACCACGCCGCCACCGGGACGTACCAGGTGGTCGTGGACGTCGAGCACGACACCCAGTACCTGCCTGCGATGATCAGCGGCGAGCGGTCGACCCTGGTCGCCACCGGGTCGGTGGACGCGCGCGTGAACTTCTCCACGCTCGGCCCGGGGGCGGTGATTGTCTCGCCGGACCGGCGGCAGGCGACGATCCAGCTGCCCGCCCCGACACTCGCCCCGGCCACTCTCGACCCGGCGCAGACGCGCATCGTCGGCCGCGAGCGCGGCCTGGTTCAACGCGTCGAGGACGCGGTGAGCGACCACCCGCGCGACGACAGCGAGCTCTACCAGCTGGCGTCGACGAAGCTGGAGGCCGCCGCGGCGCAGAGCGACCTCACCACCCGGGCGGCGAACAACACCCGCGCGATGCTCACCGGGCTCGCGACGTCGCTGGGCTACGACACCGTGACGGTCACGTTCGCCCCACCGGCACCCCCCGCCCCATAGGTCGTCGGCCACAGGCGGTCGCGGCCCGGTTCGTCGCGGACGTGTCGGGGCTACGGAGTGGCGTCGGTCGCTCACTGACGTGCGGAGACCGTGACCCCACATCCCCCCGGGTTGACGTACGCCGACGTGGCGGTGCCCGGGCAGAGCGTCACGTCCGGGGCCTCGCCCGGCATCGCCGTGGGGGCGTCGAGCGGTGCGCCCGCGGTCGCATCGAGGAGCGCGATCTCGCGGTGTCGCCGCCGAGGCGGTCGCGTCGGCGGTCCGTCGGCAGGCACGGTGCCCCCGCGGCGGGCGACGCGCAGGTCACCGTCACCGTCGACCTTGCGTTGCGGGATCTGTTTGCCCTCCGTCCGCAGCTGCCGTTTCACGTACGCGTAGAGATCGGAGAAGCTGACGAACCCGTCGCCGTCCTGGTCCTCCGCGGCGTGGGTGAGCCCGTCGACGAGGTGTTGGGTGAAGTAGCTGGTGCCGTTGTCGTCCGTCGCGTCGTTGGCGAGCTGGGTGCTGCGGCAGCTGGTGAGCACGTAGCGACCCGGCGCCGAGACCGTGTCCCCGATGTCGCCGCCCCGGAAGGCGCCCGCGTAGCAGCAGTCGAGGACGATCGCGACGCTCCTGCGCGCGCGAGGCCTCGACGAACTCGTTGATGCGGGTGCTGCTCACCGCGCTCGCGAGCAGGTCCATGGTCTCGGTGTCCTGCATGCAGAGGTGCAGCTTGCCGCCCTGGTCGAGCTTGCCGTGCCCGCTGAAGTACACCAGCAGGACGTCGTCGCGGTTCGCGCTCCCGAAGAACGTGCCGAGCGCCCGCAGCGCGCGGGGCGAGGAGACGTCCGGCAACAGGGTGACGTCGTCGTCGGCGAACACCCCGGTCGCCGCGTCGACCAGGGCCTGACGCAGCGCCGTGATGTCCTTGGCCGGGCCCTTCAGCGGCTGCAGGTTGTGCTCGTCGGCCGGAGAGGTCGAGTTTCCGATCAGGAGGGCCCGGTACCGGCCTGCCAGATACGGGAAGTCTCGCATGGCAGGTCAGGAGCGTGACGAGCCATCCGTCCGTCCAGCGGGGCCGCATCGGCGGCGAGGATGCGCTCGGAGCAGGTCCGTGCGTTGTCGTGATACTGCTGGACCAGGGCGGCATGCGACCGGCGCGGCGGCACGAGGTCGCGGTGGTCGCCGACCGGTGAGCGGAAGGATCACACCGATGAGGACGCGCGGCGCGGTGCTGCTCGAGGTGCCCGGGCGGTACGAGGTCGTCGAGCTCGACGTCGACGACCCGCGACCGGGCGAGATCCGGGTGCGGATGGTGGCGAGCGGGCTGTGCCACTCCGACGACCACCACGCCACGGGCGACATGAAGGTCGGCATCCTGCCCTTCGCGGGCGGACACGAGGGCGCCGGGATCGTCGAGGCGGTGGGGCCGCACACGCCGGGGTTCGCCGAGGGCGACCACGTGGTGTTCTCGTTCCTGCCCAGCTGCGGGCGGTGCCGCTGGTGCGCGACCGGCCATCAGAACCTCTGCGACCTGGGCGCCTCGCTCGGCACCAACGCCCGCTGGGACGACCCGGAGAGCTTCCGGCTCGCCCTGGACGGCCGCCCGGTGGGGCAGATGTGCGGGCTGTCGACGTTTTGCGAGCACACCACGGTGTCGGTGCACTCGGCGGTCAAGATCGACCCGTCGATCCCGCTCGAGCTCGCGTGCCTGACCGGCTGCGGGGTCGGCACGGGCTGGGGCGCCGCGGTCAACTCCGCGCAGGTCCGGCCCGGGCACACGGTGATCGTCATGGGGATCGGCGGGATCGGGATCAACGCGGTGCAGGGTGCCGCGAACGCGGGCGCGAGCCATGTCATCGCCGTCGACCCGGTCGCGTTCAAGCGGGAGTCGGCGCTGCGGTTCGGCGCGACGCACGCCGTGAAGACGATCCGCGAGGCGGCCGGGCTCGCCCGCGAGCACACCGACGGGCAGGGCGCCGATGCCGCGATCGTGACCGTCGGCGTGACGCGGGGTGAGCACGTCGGGCAGGCCCTGCGCGCCGTGCGGAAGGCCGGGACCTGCGTGGTGGTCGGGCTCGGCGAGACGAAGACGCGAGACGGGGACATCCCGCTGACCGAGCTGGTGCTCTACCAGAAGCGGCTGCAGGGCTCGCTGTTCGGGGCCAGCGCGCCGACGGCCGACATCCCCGCGCAGCTGCGGCTGTGGCGCGACGGCGCGTTGAAGCTCGAGGACCTGGTGACCCGCCGGTACCGGCTCGACGAGATCGCGCAGGGCTTCGACGACATGCACGCGGGCCGCAACCTGCGTGGCGTCGTCGTGTTCGACGCGCCGGAGCGGTCGGCGTGATCGAGCTGTCCTGGCAGGACCGCGTCGCCGTCCTGACGCTGGACCGGCCCGAGAAGCACAACGCGTTGACCACCGAGCTCTGCGACCGGATCCGGCATGCGCTCGCTGACGCCCGGGACGCCCGGGTGATCGTGCTGACCGGGCGCGGGCGCAGCTTCTGCTCGGGCGCGGACCTCGACGGGGTCTACACCGCCGAGTTCCGGGCCGCGCTCTACGCGATGCTGCACGCGGTCACGGATGCGCCCGTGCCGGTGGTCGCCGCCGTCAACGGGGCCGCGATCGGCGCGGGCACCCAGCTCGCGATCGCCGCCGACTTCCGGGTCGTCGCAGCGTCCGCCCGGTTCGCGGTGCCGACGGCGAGGCTCGGCCTGGCCGTCGACCCGTGGACGATCCGGCGGCTGGCCCTGGTGGCAGGCAACGGCGTGGCGCGGCGGTTGCTGCTGGCCTGCGACGAGTTCGACGCCGACGCGGCGAGCGCCTGCGGACTGGCCGATCGCCGCGGCTCGCTCGACGACGCGCTGGTCTGGGCGGCGGACATGAGCGCCCTCGCCCCGCTGACGCAGGCCTACTCCAAGCAGGTCCTCAACGCGGTCGGCGAACCCGAGATCACCGAGCCGGTGGCCGGACGGCTCCACGAGGCGTTCGAGGGGTGCTGGGCCAGCGAGGACTTCGCCGAGGGCCGCCGCTCCCGCGCCGAGCGGCGCCGTCCGCGGTTCCGCGGGTGCTGAGCCGGGCTTGACCCTGCCTCTGCGTCAGGGTCAGGGCATTGTCGGTGCCGACCCGCCCGGGTCAGGCTTCCGGGGGAGGGAACGGCATGGAGCAGGACCTGCTCGGCGAGTTCGTCGAGGCCGCCGCGGCGCGCTGGGCGGTGCCGGGGGTCGCCGTCGGGGTGTGGGCGGACGGCCGCGAGCTCCACGTGTGCCACGGCGTGACGAGCGTCGAGAATCCCTTGCCCGTCGACCGCGACACGCTGTTCGTGCTGGGCTCGGTCACGAAGACCTACACCGCGACCGCACTGATGTGCCTGGTCGCGCAGGGGCGGGTGCAGCTGGACGCACTGGTGCGCCGCTATGTGCCGGAGCTGCGGCTCGCGCAAGGAGCCGAGGCGGAGGTCACCGTCCTGCACCTGCTCAACCACACGTCGGGCCTGGACTGGGGTTTCACCGCCGACACCGGCGAAGGGGACGACGCGCTCGCGGCCTACGTCGCGAGGCTGGCCGAGCTGGGCCTGGTCGCGCCGCCCGGCAGCAGGGCCTCCTACAGCCAGGCGGGGTACAACCTGGCCGGGCGGATCGTGGAGAAGGTGACGGGCCTGACGTTCGAGCGGGCCGTCGCGTCGCTGGTGGGCGAGCCGCTCGGGCTGTCGCACAGCTTCTTCTTCCGCGATGACGTCATGACTCGGCGGTTCGTCGTGGGCCACAACCGCGGCGCGGACGGCACGCAGGCGGTGGCGAGGCTGTGGCGGCGATGGCGCGGTGAGAACCCGGGCGGCGGCCTGGTGTCCTCGGCGGCCGACCAGCTGCGGTGGGCCCGGTTCCACCTCGGTGACGGTCGCGTGGCGGGCGGCGAGCGGGTGCTGCCCGCCGCGGTGCTCGCGCAGATGCGGGAGCCGACGGTCCGGCTGCGGGCCAGCTCCCTCGGTGACGCCATCGGGATCGGGTGGTTCCTGCGCGAGGTGGACGGCGTGCGGACCGTCGGGCACGTGGGCTCGGCGAACGGTCAGTTCGCCGAGCTGCTGATGGTGCCCGAGCGGGGGTTCGCCGTGATCGCGCTCTCCAACGCCGGACCGGGCGGCGTCCCGCTCAACCAGGAGATCGTCCGCTGGGCGCTGCGGACCTCGGTGGGTCTGACCCTGCGTGACCCCGAACCCCTCCCGTACGACGACGAGCGAGCGCAGGAGGTGGTCGGACGCTACGCGAACGAGGTCATGACCTTCGTCATCAGCGAGGACGGGCGGGCGCTGCTGGCGGAGGTGCTGATGAAGCCGCGGATCCGCGCCGCGGCGGACAAGGAGCTGCCCCCGGACTACGCGCCGTTCCGCATCGGCCTGCTGCCCGGGGACGAGTACGTCGTCGCCGACGGCGGGATGCAGGGGCAACGGGGGTACTTCACCCGCGACGCGACCGGCGTGATCTGCGGAGTGGATCTGGCCGGTCGGCTGTTCCACCGGGCCGGGGAAGGCGACCGGCGATGACTCAGGTCGTCGGTGGCGTGAGCCCGAGGGCGGCGTCCAGCGCGCGGCGCATGACGACGGGGTCCGCGTCCACGCCGGTCCAGTGCCGGACGCTGATCACGCCCTGTTCCACGAGCATCCCCAGCCCGTCCAGCACGACGTGGCCGCGCTCTTCCGCATCCCGGATCAGCGCCGTGCGGGGCGGGTTGGGGATCACGTCGGCGACGACCGCACCTGCGGGCAGGCTCGCCAGGTCGACGGCCAGGCGGGCCTCGGGATCCGACAGCCCGATCGACGTCGCGTTGACGACGACGGAGACGTCCTCGGGCAGTCGCGCGGGTTGATCCCACCCCAGCAGGTCGGCCTTCGCGGGCGTCCGGGTGCGGATCAGTGACACCAGCTCCTGCCCGCGCCAGGGGTCTCGGTTGATCACCGTGATGTGCCCGGCGCCTGCCAGCGCCGCCTCGACCGCGATCGCCCTGGCCGCGCCGCCCGCGCCGAAGAGCGCCAACGCCCGGCCCGCCGGGTCGGCCACGGTGCGCAGTGCCGACAGGAAGCCCTGGCCGTCGGTGTTCTCCCCGACCAGCCCGTCGTCCCGCCGCACGACGCAGTTCACCGCGCCGATGATCTCGGCCGACGCGGCGAGCCGGTCGAGGTGCTCGATCACGGCGACCTTGTGCGGAAGGGAGCAGTTGAAGCCCACCCAGCCCATCGCCACGGCGCCGCGCACGGCATGGCTGAGGTCGGTCGGCCGCCACCTCGCAGTTGAGGTAGCGCGCGTTGACGCCGTGGTGCCGGTACGCGGCCTCGATCATCGCCACCGTCGGGTTGTCGCCCGCCGGGGTGGAGAACGAGCCGGTGATCGTGCTGAGGAACGTGGACGTGTCGGGCACCGGCGGTCTCCCCTCGGGCGGCGCCCGTCGGCAACGGGCGCCCTGGGGCAGGCTATCGGTGTGCGGGCCCACCGACGACCAGGCTGACGATCTCGGATTCGCGACATAGTGTGGCGGACATGGCAGCGCTTCCCCCCGACCCCGTCGGGGATCCCGAGCTCCCTCTCCCTTCCGAAAGTGCGATCCGCCGCGCGCTGCGCCGAGCGCGCGACGGCGCCGCTCTCGACATCACCGAGGCCGCGGTCCTGCTCGCCGCCCGTGGCGACCAGCTCGACGAGCTGCTCGCCTCCGCCGCGCGCGTCCGCGACGCGGGGCTCGTCGACGCGGGCCGCCCCGGCGTCGTCACGTACTCGCGCAAGGTGTTCATCCCGCTGACCCGGCTCTGTCGCGACCGGTGCCACTACTGCACGTTCGCCACCGTCCCGCACCGGCTGCCCGCCGCGTTCCTCGAACGCGACGAGGTGCTGGCGATCGCCCGCGCGGGCGCCGCGCAGGGCTGCAAGGAGGCGCTGTTCACCCTCGGCGACCGGCCGGAGGAGCGCTGGGCCGCCGCGCGCGAGTGGCTGGAAGCCCGCGGCTACCACTCCACGCTGGAGTACGTCCGCGCGTGCGCGATCGCCGTGCTGGAGGAGACCGGCCTGCTGCCGCACCTCAACCCCGGCGTGATGTCGTGGGAGGAGCTGACGCGACTCAAGCCCGTCGCACCGTCGATGGGCATGATGCTGGAGACGACGGCGACACGGCTGTGGAGCGAGCCCGGCGGCCCGCACTACGGCAGCCCCGACAAGGAGCCCGCGGTGCGGCTGCGCACCCTCACCGACGCCGGGCGGGTCGGCGTGCCGTTCACCACGGGGATCCTCATCGGGATCGGCGAGAACCGGGTCGAGCGCGCCCAGTCGCTCTTCGCGATCCGGTCCGCGGCGCGCGCGCACGGGCACGTCCAGGAGGTGATCGTCCAGAACTTCCGGGCCAAGCCCGACACGGCGATGGCGAACGACCCCGACGCCGACCTCGACGACCTGGCCGCCACCATCGCCGTCGCCCGTCTCGTGCTCGGGCCGAAGATGCATGTCCAGGCGCCGCCGAACCTCGTCGGCGACGAGTTCGCGCTCATGCTCCGCGCGGGGATCGACGACTGGGGCGGCGTCTCGCCGGTGACGGCCGACCACGTCAACCCCGAGCGCCCGTGGCCCGCGATCGAGGAGCTGGCGGCGCGCTCGGCCGAGGCCGGGTTCACGCTCAGGGAGCGGCTCACGGCATACCCGAAGTACGTGCTCGCCGGGTCGCCGTGGATCGATACGCGCCTGCATGCGCACGTCAGCGCCCTCGCCGACCCTTCTGGTCTGGCCGACGAGAACGCCATGCCCTTCGGGCGGCCCTGGCAGGAGCCCGACGGCGGGTTCGCCTCGACCGGGCGGGTCGACCTGCACACGGCCATCGACGTCGAAGGCCGCACCGAGGACCGCCGCGGCGACTTCGCGTCCGTCTACGGCGACTGGGACGCGGTGCGCGACGAGCTGGCCGCCCAGCGCGCGCGCCACCCCGGTGTGCAGCGGGGGGACATCCCTGCGACCCAGTCGGAGGAAGGTCACCCCGCCGCAACGGCCCGGGCCCCGGAGCGCCTCGGCGCCGACGTGCGGGCGGGGCTCGCGCTCGCCGCGTCCGACCCCGCGGCGCTGCTCGATACGGCAAACCACGACGCCGCGCTGGCGCTGATCCTCGCCGAGGGGCCCGCGCTTCAGGAGCTGGCCCGCCTGGCCGACGACGTGCGCCGCGCCGTGGTCGGCGACGAGATCACCTACGTCGTCAACCGCAACATCAACTTCTCGAACGTCTGCTACGTGGGCTGCCGGTTCTGCGCGTTCGCCCAGCGGGAGCGCGACGCCGACGCGTACCGGCTCTCGTTCGACGAGGTCGCCGCCCGCGCGGTGGAGGCGGCGCAGGCGGGCGCCACCGAGGTGTGCATGCAGGGCGGCATCGACCCGCAGCTGCCGGTCACCTTCTACGCCGACCTCGTCCGCGCCGTGAAGGCCGCCGTCCCGGGGATGCACGTGCACGCGTTCTCCCCCATGGAGATCGTCTCCGCCGCGGCCAAGGCGGGCGTGTCCATCGAGGAGTGGCTCACCGAGCTGAAGGCCGCCGGGCTGGGCTCGATCCCCGGCACGGCCGCGGAGATCCTCGACGACGAGGTGCGCTGGGTGTTGACGAAGGGCAAGCTGCCCGCCGCGCAGTGGCTCGACGTGGTCGGCACCGCGCACCGGCTGGGCATCCCGTCGTCGTCGACGATGATGTACGGCCACGTCGACGAGCCGCGGCACTGGCTGGGGCACCTGCGCACGCTCGCCGCCCTGCAGGACGAGACGGGCGGGTTCACCGAGTTCGTGCCCCTGCCGTTCGTGCACCACAACGCGCCGATCTACCTCGCGGGGCTGGCCCGGCCGGGCCCCACCGAGCGCGACAACCGCGCCGTGCACGCGTTCGCGCGGCTGGCGCTGCACGGGAGGATCGACCACGTGCAGGTGTCGTGGGTGAAGCTGGGCGACCGGCTCGCCGCCGACGTCCTGCGCGGCGGCGCCGACGACATGGGCGGCACCCTGATGGAGGAGACGATCAGCCGGATGGCCGGGTCGGAGAACGGGAGCGCCCGCACCGTCGCCGAGCTGAGGGCCATCGCGGCGGCCGCGGGGCGACCCGTCCGCCAGCGCACGACGACGTACGAGGGCGAGCCGACGCCGCAGGCCCCGAAGCTGTTGCCGCTCACGGTGGCCTGACCTGGCGGCACCCCACCCGAGGCCCGCCCCCCGCCGCCCGACTTCGCGTGGCGTGCTCGCACAGGTTGGACCTTCTGCGAGGAAGCACGACGGTGTGCGAAGTCGGCCCCCGACGGGGGCGGGCGGCGCGGGCGGCGGCGCGGTGCACCCTGGACCGGACGGCGCGGCGGACCCCTCGACCACCGAGCCGTCCGGTCAACCCTCCGTGGGTCGGCGCAACTGGTCGGTGCGCACCCAGGTGGCGTGGAACCCCAGCGGAACGCGCTGCGGAAGGCGGACCCGCGCCACCGGACCTGCGGAGATGTCGGACGCGTCGAGGATCTCGACCTCCGACCGCCCGTCGCGCTCGTCGGTGACGAAGCTGACGAGGTAGCCGTCGTCGTCGCCGGTGCTGCCGTCGCGCGGCGCGAAGGGGGCCTCGCTGCCGAACCGCCCGGGCCCGAACCGGTGCTCCTGCCGCGTGCCGGTGACCCGGTCGTAGCGCAGCAGGCCGTCGAAGAGGACGGTCTCGGCGTCGGCGATGTGCACGGTGTAGGCGTAGCGGGCCCGCGCGCCCCACCCCCGGGAGTCGATCGACGGGAACTCGGTGTTGGCGTCGTCGAGCTGGGTCTCGGTCGTCGTGCCGGTGGCGAGGTCGAACACGTAGCGGTGCAGGCGCGCGTCCAGCCGCAGGTAGCCCAGGAGCTTGCTCAGCTGTGCGGCGCGGGTGGACACCGGCTCGGGCCGGGTGACGCGGCAGACGTCCATCACGATCGCGGTGCCGTCCTCCCACGCGTTGACGACGTGGTAGATGTAGCAGGGCTCGGCGGTGAACCAGCGCACCGCGGTGCCCCGGCGGGGGAGCACGGCGAAGCGGGTGGGCGTCGAAGGGTCGAACGTGATCTTGTGACGGCCCTGGCGCGCGGCCTCGGCGTCCTGCACGAGCGGCAGGTCCATGAGGACCGACCAGTTCTCGGTGATCGCCATGTCGTGCGGCAGCCGCGGGCCGGGGAGGTCGATGGCCACCTCGTGCTCGACCCGTCCGGACGCCCCGACCACGCCGTAGCGCAGCAGCGGGTCGCGGGTGCCGTAGTCGAACCACATCAGCTCGCCGGTGCGCTCGTCGGCCTTCGGGTGGGCCATGACGTCGCCGCGCAGGGTGCCGAGGAACGTCTCGGCGCCGAGCGTCTCCAGGGAGAGCGGGTCGAGCGACATCGGCTGCCCGCACAGGTACCAGGTGGCCAGCACCTTGCCGTCGTGGTGGATGAGGTCGGTGTTCGCGCTGTCCTTGAGCGGCAGGCCGCGGGCGGTGCCGATCGGGTTGTGCGCGGGGTTCTCCATGACGCCGGTCCACAGCGCCTCGCCCGCCGCGTTCTCGCGGGTGAATGCCTGGGTTCGCACGTAGCGGTTGCGATAGCGCGCCCGGCCGTCCTCGAACGCCATCGCGTGGACCATGCCGTCGCCATCGAACCAGTGGTAACGCCCCCGAGCGGCGTAACGGCGGTTGGGTCCATTGCGGAGATACACACCGTTCAGGTCGCGCGGGATCTGGCCGATGACCTCGAGGTCGTCCGCGGTGATCTCGTCGCGGACCGGGGCGAAGAGGCCGAGGAGGTACGGGTTCTGCTCGCCGCTCGCGAGCTGCAGAGCCACCGTCTCGACCATGGAGGAAACGCTACGATCGTCGAAGCCAGAGGTCAAGGAGCGGGATGCCACTCAGCACGATCGGGCGAGCGCTCGCCGAGCTCGCCGACTCCTGGACGCTGCTGATCCTGCAGCGGGCCTTCCTCGGCGTGCGCCGGTTCGCGGGCTGGCGCGACGAGCTCGGGATCTCTGAGTCCGTGCTGGCCGGGCGGCTGCGCGACATGACGACCGCGGGGCTGCTGGAGGCGCGCCCCTACCGCGACGGCGGGCGGACGCGCTCGGAGTACTGGCTGACGCCCCGCGGCCTCGACCTCTGGACGCTGCTGGTGGCGATCTGGTCCTGGGAGCGGGCGTGGGTGCCGCGCGAGGTGCCGCTGCCCGACCTGTGGCACGGCGACCACACCTGCGACGTCGCGCCCGTCTGCGGGTCGTGCGGAGCCGTCGTGACGGCCCGCGACACGACGACCGAGCGGCTCGTCCCGTCCTTCGCGGGTGCGCTGCCTCGTGTGCATCCCCGCCGGAGCCGGGGCGCACTGCCCGCTGACCCGCTCTCGACGTTCCCCGGCGCGTCCGAGGTGATCGGCGACCGGTGGGGGACCGTGCTGGTGGCGGGCGCCCTGCTCGGCGTGCGGTCGTTCGCGGAGTTCTCGCGGGAGCTGTCCGTCTCGCCCGACGTGCTGAGCGACCGCCTGCGCCGCTTCGTCACCCTCGGCATCCTCACGACCGAACCCGGGGGATACCGGCTCACCGACAAGGGCCGGGCCACATTCCCGATCATGGCGCTGGTGGTGGCGTGGGCGGAGCGGTGGCTCGGACCGGAGGGGCACCCGTCGGCGCTGCGGATCGTGCACCAGGGGTGCGGTGCCGAGCTGGATCCGCGGCTGGCGTGTGTGCCGTGCGGCGAGCTTCTGGAGCGGACGGCCGTGCGTTTCGCCCCCGTCGGGCGGCGGTGATCGGGTCGTGGCGCCGACAGGTCAGGCGCGCAGGCTCCACTCGACGCCCGACGGGCTGTCGCGCACCTCGACCCCGGCGGCGGCGAGCCGGTCGCGCAGGGCGTCGGCGGCGGCGAAGTCCCGTGCGCCACGGGCCGCGGCCCGTTGCTCGATCAGGGCGTCGACGAGCGGGGCGATGCGCGCGGCCGGATCGGCGAGCCCCTCGCGGGCGACCGCCGCCAGCTCCAGCACCATGCCGCGCAGCGTGCGGCGGGCGTGGTCGTTGTCGTCGGACTGGAGGGTGTCGGCGGTCCAGTCGGTGATCGCCTGTTCCAGGTCGAGGACGGCCGCGGCCGCGGCGTCGGCGTCGCGCGCGGCCAGCGCGGTGGCGAAATCGGCCCGTGCGCGGTCGGCGGCGGCGCGCAGCGAGGTGGGGGGAGCCGGGCGCGGGCGGCCTGGCCCGGCGCCGTCTGGCCCGGCGCCGTCTGCCCCACCTCCGCGCGCCCCACCTCCGCGCGCCCCGGCGCCGCCTGCCCCGGCTCCGTCTTGCGTCGGCCCGGCGGCGGCCTGGACGTCCGCCGCTCCGTCGGGCCCGGGCCGGTCCGCTGCCCCCGTCCCGACTCCCGCGGCCCCGTCGCTCCGCGCGCGCCGGGCCAGGTCGGCGATCGGCACCACCGTGCCCGTCGGCAGCACGCGGGATTCCCCGTCGTGCCGGACGGTCACGGTGCCGTTGCCCAGCACGCTCGCCATGCCCGCGGCCAGGTCGAAGATCAGCGCCGTGTGCTCGTCGACCCCGATGACGTGCGCGCCCTCGGGCAGCGAGCCCTCCAGCAGCCGGAGCCGTCGCTCGCCGAGGTAGCAGAAGCGGGTGGAGTGGGTGCCACCCTCGGTGTTGTCGTAGTGCGGGATCAGCGCGGCGCGCAGGCCCGTGAGCCGCTCCAGCAGGTTCAGTCCCCCGCGCCCACGCGGGGTCGGCGCCGCTCTTGTAGATCTCGTAGACGGGCACGGCGACGACGCCGATCGTCAACGCCGCGGCGCTCGCGAACGTCACCGTCCCGCCGGACGTCGCGACGGCGGCCAGCGCGTCGTCGAAACCGGATCCCGCCCACACCCGCAGCGCGTACGTCGGGCTGCCGGGCCCGGCGAAGACGGAACGCGCGGTGCGGACGGCGGTCAGCGCGCGGTCGAGATCGGTGCCGCCCCGCCGGGTGCGCCACACCAGCGGCGTGACCGTGCGCCCGACGTTGCCGCCGAAGTACGCCACGGCCTTGCTGGTGATGTCGTCGGCGTTCTCCTGGAAGCCGTAGGGCGTGTCCAGCAGGAGCGAGGTGCCCTCACCCGCGGCGCGCAGGGTGGCCCGGTGCACCTCGACCATGGTCGGCGCGGTCTCGCCCGACCCCATGATCACCAGACGGCCGTTCACGCCAGCCGTCCGATCAGGGCGGCGACCTGCTCGGGATGCTGGGCGTGCAGGTCGTGGTCGCCGCCGGGAAACGCGACGAGCTCGGCATGCTTCAGCGCCGCCGCGGCCTCGTCCGCCGCCGGGCTCCCGCTACCCGCGACCAGCAGCAGCACCGGGCACCCCACTTGCGCGTACAGCTCACGCGGGCGGTGCGCGAGCATGCTGCCGACGATCGCGCGGTGCCGCTCCCGGGTGAGCCAGGGCGTCACGGTGCCGTCGTCGTGCACCTGCAGGTTGCCGACGGTGGCCTCGATCGCTTCGTCCGACCAGTCCGCGTGGCCCGAGCGCAGCCGGGCGCGCAGGGCGTCGGCCGTCAGCCCGTCGAACCGCGGGGGAGCGAGCACCTGCCAGGCCTCGTCGAGCGTGGCGAAGCGGTCGGAGAGGTGCAGCCACCCACCGTCGACGAGCGCGATCCCGTGCAGCGGCCGCTCGGCCGCGAGCTGCAGGACGACGTTGCCGCCCCACGACTGGCCCGCGACCACCGGGTCCATCCAGCCGAGGTCCGCGCATACCGCGGCGAGATCGTGCGCGGCCGCCACCGTGGCGTCGGGCTCGTCGTCGGGCACCGCGGCGGACGCGCCGTGCCCGCGCAGGTCGACCGCCACCACCGGATGCCCCGGAAGGTGCCCGGCGACGGCGTCCCACAGGCGCGCGTTGGACGAGAGCCCGTGCACCAGCAGCACCGGCCGACCCTCGCCGCCGGGGAACGAACGGGCCGCGATGCCGGGGCCGACCGTGATCAGGTCCACGAGTGGCCAGCCTATGGGCGCCCGGCCGATATTGCCTGGGCACGACTGGGAGAATCGAGGGTATGACTACCGAGGCCCGCTCGTCGGGGCCGAGTATCGACGCAGATCACCGCCCGCGGGTGCTGTCGGGCATCCAGCCCACCGCGGACTCGTTCCATCTCGGCAACTACCTCGGTGCGGTCCGGCAGTGGGTGGCCCTGCAGGACGACCACGACGCGTTCTACTGCGTCGTCGACCTGCACGCGATCACCGTCGATCACGACCCGGACGACGCTGCGCCGCGCGCACCCGCATCGGCGCCGCGCAGCTGCTCGCGGCCGGGCCTCGACCCGGACCGCTGCACGCTGTTCGTCCAGTCGCACGTGCCCGAGCACGCGCAGCTCGCGTGGGTGCTGAGCTGCATCACCGGGTTCGGCGAGGCGAGCCGGATGACGCAGTTCAAGGACAAGTCGGCGAAGCAGGGCGCCGACCGCGTCCTGCGTCGGGCCTGTTCACCTACCCGATCCTGCAGGCCGCGGACATCCTGCTCTACCAGGCCGACCGCGTGCCGGTCGGCGAGGACCAGCGCCAGCACCTGGAGCTCACCCGCGACCTGGCCCAGCGGTTCAACACGCGGTACGGGCCGACGTTCACCGTGCCCGAGCCGTACATCCTCGCGGGCGCCGCCAAGATCCAGCGACCTGCAGGAGCCGACGGCGAAGATGTCGAAGTCGGCGTCGTCGCCGGCCGGGATCGTCGACCTGCTCGACGACCCGGCGAGGTCAGCGCGAAGAAGATCCGGTCCGCGGTCACCGACACCGAGCGGCGAGATCCGCTACGACCCGCAGAACAAGCCCGGCGTCTCGAACCTGCTCACGATCTACTCGGCCTCGACCGACCGCACGATCAGCGAGCTGGTGGGGGAGTACGACGGACGGGGGTACGGCGACCTGAAGAAAGATCTCGCCGAGGTCGTCGCGGCGTTCACCGAGCCGCTGGCCGCGCGCGTCCAGGCGTATCTCGACGACCCCGCCGAGCTCGACCGCGTCCTCGCGGCCGGTGCGGCGCGGGCACGGGAGCTGGCGGGCGCGACGCTCAAGGACGTGTACGACCGGGTGGGGTTCCTCCCTCCGGTGCGTTGACGGTGTCGGATCGGCCCGGCGCGGGAAGATCTGTGTCGTGGCCGAGACGTCGAGGTTCCAGCAGCTGCGCCGACCGCTACGAATGGCTCGACCATCTCGTGCGGGCAGGCGCCCGCTACACCGAACGGCACGGGAATCACTACGCGGCGGCGGTGACGTACTTCAGTGTTCTGTCGCTCGTCCCGCTCCTGATGGTCGCGTTCGCCGCGGCGGGGTTCGCGCTGCGCGCCCAGCCCGAGCTGCTCGAGCAGCTGCAGAACGACATCACCACGGCCGTCCCCGGCGCGCTGGGCGAAACGCTGAACAGCGTCATCACGCAGGCCATCGCCTCCGCCGGAACCGTCGGTGCGTTCGGCCTGCTCGCCGCGCTGTACGCCGGCATCGGCTGGATGACGAGCCTGCGCGACGCACTCACGGAGCAGTGGGGGCACGTGCCCGAGCCCCGCCGATGGTGCGGCGGCTGGTGGTTCGACCTGCTCTCGTTGCTCGGGCTGGGGCTCGCGCTGGTCGTCTCGTTCGCGGTGACGGGGTTGGCGTCCGGCTTCGCCGGGACGGTGCTGGAGTTCCTGGGATTCGCCGAGCAGGGATGGGCGAAGGTCCTGCTCGGGCTGATGGGCGTGCTGATCAGCTCCGCCGCCAACTGGCTGATCTTCCTGTGGGTGATCGCCCGGCTGCCGCGCGAGAACGTGTCCCTGCGCAGCGCGGTCCGCGCGGCCCTGTTGGGTGCGGTGGGGTTCGAGGTGCTCAAGCAGGTGATGACCGTCTACCTGGAAGCGATCACCGCCACGCCCAGCGGCGCGGTGTTCGGGTCGTTCCTCGGTCTGCTGGTGTTCGTGTACTTCGCGTCCCGGTTCGTGCTGTTCGTGACGGCGTGGGCGGCGACGTCGAAGGAGAACGAGCGCGAGGTGCCGGTCGCGGTGCCCGGGCCCGCGGTGATCAAGTCGGAGGTCGTCGTCGCGTCGGGGCCGAGCGGCGGGGCGGCGGCCGGGCTCCTGGGTGCGGGGGTGGTGGCGGGGCTGCTCGGCGCCCAGCTGGTGCGCCGCCACTGACTCCGGGCCTGCCGTGCGGGCCCACCAGCCGGCGACGGGGTCGGCCGCGGCCCGGCGCTCGCTGACCTTGCGCGCGACGGTCCGGCCAGGCCTCGCAAGGGTCGTGTCTTCGCACTGGGTCGAACCTGTGCGACGACGACGGAAGGTGTGCGCAGTCAGCCCTCTGAACCGCGCCGCGCCCTGCGGCGGGCCAACGCGAACCCCGTGGCCCCGATGAACACCAGCAGCGCGCCGCCGCCGACCCACCAGGGCCAATCCGGGCCCGCAGGTCCGGAGGCGCCCGGGACCTGCGTGGCTGCGGCCTGCGGCGGGATCGGGGAGGCGGTTGCGGGCGGGGAGTCGACGAGCGTGCCGACGGGCGCTGTCGTCGTCGGCAGTGCGAAGCCCATGTTCAGCAGCGCGGCGGCCTGCGCGGCCATCGGCACCGGATGCTGTTCGCCCCGCATCAGCGCCACCACCAGGTGACGGTTGCCGCGCTGCGCCGTCGCGACCAGCGTGTGTCGGGCCGCGTCGGTGAACCCCGACTTCGCCGCGACCGCACCCGGATACGACGGCACGAACCGGTCGTTGTTGCCGAGCATGAAGCCGGGCTTGTCGCCGTAGCCGGGGAACGCGACCATGCGCGTCTCGATCGTGCTCGCGAACAGCGGCTTGGTCATCGCGGCGCGGAACAGGACCGCGAGGTCGTAGGCGGAGGTGGCCATCCCGGGCCCGTCGAGGCCTGACGGCGTGGCAGGTCGGGTGTCGAGGGCGCCGTGCTGCTGGGCCGTGGCGGTCATCGCGGCGAGCGCGGCGGCGTCCCCGCCCAGCGCCCGGGCCAGCGCCTCGGCCGCGTCGTTTCCCGAGCTGAGCAACAGCCCCGCCATGAGCTGGCGCACTGTGTACCGACCGCCGGGCCCGATGCCCGCTTTGCTGCCGTCCACCCGGAGATCCGACGCCGCGCCCTCGACCACGGCGTTGGGATCGAGGCGGTCGACGACGACCAGCGAGGTGAGGATCTTCAACGTCGACGCAGGGCGCTCGCGGGCGTGCGGTGCGCGGGCGGCGAGGACAGCGCCGGTGTCGAGGTCGGCGAGGACGTACGAGGAGGCGGTGACGGTCGGCGGCGCGGGCGGCCCGACGCTGCCGCACACCCCGAGCTCGCCACCCCCCACCGGTTCGGCAGGCCAGGGCAGCGGGGCAGGCGTCGACGTCTCCTCGCGCGCCGCGGGCGGAGGTGGCGCCTGCTGCCCCGGACATCCTGCCGGTGCGGCCGCGGCCACCGGGGGCGCGAGCCCGACGAGCAGCGCGACGACAACCCCCACCACCTTCACACGGTGAGTCTCGCATCTCGTCACGGCGAGTTCGCTGAACCGGCACGTTGTGGCGATCAGTGGACGGAATGGCGTGGGATTGCGGCGTGGCGAGCCGCGGACTTGCCGCGTGGCGGTGCGGAATCCGCTGGCCCACGCGAACCATCGTGCCCGGGTGCGCGAGCCGCTCAACGCGGCCGCGTCCGGCCATGATCGCCGCATCGGGCGCGTGCGACGGGTCCGTCACGGTCCGCGCAGAGGCCCGTGCACTTCGCAGGTCCCTCGGGCCCCCCTCAGGCCCTGCGAAGCGACAGCCAGCCCTGCGAAGTGAGGGCGCTGGGGTGCGCTGCGCAAGTGGCAGCGCGCAGGCTGCGACCGCACGCCGCCGGACAGACGACACCTGGGCGACGGCACGCCCCGGCACCGTCCATCCAGGAACCGCCCGTGGTGGCATACGGGGACCTCGCTGTGGCGAGACGCGCGACTCACCGTGGCGAGACGCGCCTCCCCGAGATGCGGGACTCACCGTGGCGAGATGCGGGACTCACCGTGGTGGGGTGCGGGACTCACCGTTAGGGGGTCAGGACTTCGTGTACGGCTGACCGTCGGCTGCGGGGGCCGAGACCTTGCCTACCAGCCCCGCTACCGCGAAGAGCGTCGCCAGGTAGGGCAGCATCAGCAGGAAGTTCGAGGGGATCGGCACCGGTGTGCCCACGACCGAGAGCAGGCTCTGCAACGCGTCGGCGAACCCGAACAACAGGGCTGCGCCGACCGCCCCCCGCGGGCTCCACTTCCCGAAGATCACCGCAGCCAGCGCGATGAACCCCTTGCCCGACGAGATGTCCTTCGTGAACCCGCCGATCGAGCCGATCGTGAGGAACGCGCCCCCGAGCCCCGCCACGACCCCGCCCAGGATCACATTGCGGTACCGCGTGCGCAGCACCTTGATCCCCACGGTGTCGGCGGCCTTCGGGTGCTCGCCCACCGCCCGCGTCCGCAGCCCCCAGCGCGTCCGGAACAGCGCGACGTCGATCACGATGATCAACACGTACGTCATGTAGACGATGATGTTGACGTTGAAGAACACCGGCCCGATCACCGGGATGTCCGAGAGCAGCGGGATCGCGATCGGGGAGAAGAACCCCGGCTCGTTGTATTTCGCCGGGTCCTGCGCCATCAGCGCGTCGAACCCGAACCCGGTGATCCCGAGCGCGAGCCCGTTGAGCACAACCCCGAGCACGACCTGGTTGACCAGGTACCGGATGGCGAACACCGCCAGCAGCGCGCCCATCAGCCCGCCCGCCACGAGCGCGGAGACCACGCCCACGCCCAGGCTGTGCGACACCGACGCGCCGAGCGCGCCCGCAAACGCGCCCGCCAGGAACTGCCCCTCGATCGCCACGTTGATCACGCCGGTGCGCTCGCACAGGATGCCCGCGAGCGCCCCCAGCACGAGCGGCGTGGCCAACAGGATCGTGTTCTGGAGCAATCCGGGGATGTTGAGTGGGTTGCCGGGGCTCCCGGTGCTCGCCCAGCACAGGAACGCCACGACGAAGCACAGCAGCACGGCGGCGGTCACCCAGCGCATCTGCGGCCGGGAGAACCCCCGCACGCCATGCCATACCCCGAGCGCCACCACGATGATGCCGAGCACGATCGCCGTCAGTGCGGCGGGGATGGTGATGTCGGGTAGGGCGACGGTGTCGGAAACGCTGCGCAGCGCGAAGTCGGCGTCGCCAGGGTTCGCGCCGAGGCCCCAGGCGAAGATGCAGATCAGCCCGGCCACCACGATCGCCGATCCGGAGATCAGCCGGGTGCGCAGCGGCACACCGACGTCGACGACGTGCCGGACGACGACCAGCTCCTCGTCCGTGCCGACCGGCGGCGCGGTCATCCGTTCCACCCCTTCGCCATCTGGGTGATGCCGCCGCCGCGCGTCTCGCGCAGCCGGAAGATCGCCCGGATGAGCGCGGGCGCGGCGATGAACAACACGATGACCGACTGGATGACCTGCACGATCTCCGCAGGCGTCCCGGTCTCGGCCTGCATGCGCACCGCTCCCGCCCGCAGCGCGCCGAACAGGATCCCGGCGAGCACCGTACCGCCGGGATTCGCGCGGCCCAGCAGCGCGACGGTGATCGCGTCGAAGCCGATGTTGGCGTCGACGTCGCCGGTGAGCGCTACGTTGTTGCCGCCGAGGATCTGCGCGCACCCGGCGAGCCCTGACAGCGCACCGGCGATCACCATGACGATGACGTAGCTGCCCGGGACGCTCATCCCCGCGGTACGCGCCGCGAACTGGTTGGCGCCGACCGCGCGCAGCCGGAAGCCGAGGGTCGAGCGGGTGAGCAGCCACCAGCAGCCCAGCGCGGCCAACAGCGCCACGATCAGACTCCCGTTGACCGACAGCCCTGAGCCGAGCAGCCGGGGGAACCGGGAGTTCTCCCCGACGGGAATGGAGATCGCCTGGTTCGACCCCGGCGCCTGGAAGCCGGGCACTGAGAGCAGGTAGTACAGCAGGTACAGGGCGATGTAGTTGAGCATGATCGTCGAGATCACCTCGTGCGCCCCGGTGCGCGCCTTCAGCCACCCGGCGATGCCGCCCCAGATCGCGCCGCCGATGATGCCCGCGACCATCGCGGCCAGCAGGTGCACGACGACCGGCAGGTGCCACGTGAACCCGACGTAGCCCGCGCAGATGGCACCCGCGATGAGCTGCCCCTGGCCGCCGATGTTGAACAGTCCCGCCCGGAACGCCACCCCCACCGACAGCCCGCCCAGGATCAGCGGCGCGGCGTTGAAGAGGGTGTCCGAGATCGGTCCGAGGATCGGGACGTTGCTCTCGCCGGTGAGCGAGCCGAAGTCGAGGATCGCGCCCTCGAACAGCGCGAGGTAGGCGCTCGACACCGCGTGCCATGCCGCCGCGATCGCGTCGGGTGGGTAGGCGAAGAAGTAGCCCATGGCGGTCCGTGTCGCCTCGTCGGCGATGATGATCAGCACCGCGCCGACGACGAGCGCGCACACGAACGCCAGCACCGTGATCACGACGGTGCCGCCCTCCCGAAAGGCCCCGACGAAGCGCTGGACCGGCGACGGCCGCTCGGGCGCAGGCGCAACCTCGGTGCTCACCGCACGACCCCGCTGACGCTCGGTCGACCCGAGAGGAGACACCCCAGCGCGGAGCGCCGTGCCGATGCTTCGCGCGCAAGCTCGCTCACTGATGCGCCTCCTCGCCGTGCTCGTGGCTCCCGGCCATCAGCAGCCCGATGTCCGCAGCACTCGCGTCGTCGCCGACCTCACCCGCGATCCGGCCGCGGTACATGACGCGCGATCCGGTCGGCCAGCCCGAGCACCTCGTCCAGCTCGGTGGAGATCAGCACGACGGCCGCGCCCCGGTCGCGCTCGGCCACGATCCGCCGGTGCACGAACTCCATCGAGCCGACGTCGAGCCCGCGCGTCGGCTGGGCGACGATCAGCAGCTTGAGCGGCCGCGACAGCTCGCGGGCGAGCACCACCTTTTGCTGGTTGCCGCCCGAGAGCGTCGTCGCCGCGGCCGACGTCGAGGAGGTGCGCACGTCGAACTCCGCCACCCGCTCGGTGGCGTTGTGCTCGATCGCCGCCAGGTTCAGCGCGGGCGCCCGAGGCGAACGGGGGCTTGTCGTACAGGTCGAGCACGAGGTTCTCGGCGACGGAGAAGTCGCCGACCAGCCCGTCGTGCAGCCGGTCCTCGGGGACGTAGCCGACGCCGAGGTCGAGCACCGCGTCGGTGGACAGCGTGGTGACGTCGGAGCCCGCGATCGTGATCCGTCCTGCAGGCCGGGATGGTCAGCCCGACGAGCGCCTCGGTGACCTCGGTCTGCCCGTTGCCCTGCACGCCCGCGAGCGCGTAGATCTCGCCGCTGCGCACCTGGAACGACACGTCGTCGACGAGCACGACGCCGCCCTCGTCGACGAACGGTGACGCCGTCGACGTCCAGGACGACGTCGCCAGGCTTGGCCGCGCCCTTCTCGACGGTGAGCTGCACCGGCCGCCCGACCATGAGCGACGCCAGTTCCGTCGCTGGACGCCGTCGGCAGCGCGGTGCCGACGACCTTGCCGCGGCGGATCACCGTGATCCGGTCGGCGACCTCGCGCACCTCCCGCAGCTTGTGCGTGATGAACACGATCGACGTGCCGCGCGTCGCGCAGCGCGCGCATGACGCGTGATCAGGTCGTCGGTCTCCTGGGGCGTGAGCACCGCCGTCGGCTCGTCGAGGACGAGCATGCTGCGCGTCGCGGCTGAGCGCCTTGATGATCTCGACGCGCTGCTGGACGCCGACCGGGAGGTCCGCGACCAGCGCGTCCGGCGGCACGTCGAGGCCGTAGCGCTTGGAGACCTCCGCGACGTCGCGGCGGGCGCGACGACGGTCGAGGAAGCCGATGCGGCGGGTCTCCTCGTGGCCGAGCATGACGTTCTCGGCGACCGTGAACACCGGGATGAGCATGAAGTGCTGGTGCACCATGCCGATGCCGGCCGCCATGGCGTCGCCAGGGCCGCGGAACGTGACGGGCTTGTCGTCGACGAGGATCTCGCCCTCGTCGGGCTCGTAGAGCCCGTAGAGCACGTTCATCAGCGTGCTCTTGCCCGCGCCGTTCTCGCCGAGCAGCGCGTGGATCTCGCCGGGCTCGACGACGAGGTCGATGGCGTCGTTGGCGATGAGCGTGCCGAAGCGCTTCGTGATGCCGCGCAGCTCGAGCTTCACGTCGCCGCCATCCTTACCGCCTTCCTCGCCGCGGGAGCCGCCGACCTGGCGTGGTCGGCGGCCTCAAGTGTGCCGATCAGCTCGTGGGCTGGCTCGGCGACTTGACGGTGATCTTGCCGCTGACGATGTCGGCCTTCACCTGGTCCAGGTCTTGGTCTTCAGCTCGGCCGGGACCTTGGAGTCGAACTGGTGGAACGGCGCGAGGCCGGTCCCGTCGTTCTTCAGGTCGCCGATGTAGTTGCCGGTGGGGAACGTGCCGCCCGCCGCCGCCGTCACGTAGGTCTGCACGGCGCCGGTCAGGTTCTTCGTGACGCTGGAGATGAAGTACTGGCAGAACTGCGACGCGGAGACGCAGCCGTCGGTGTCGACCCAGATCACGTTGACCTTGCCGCCCGACGGCCTGTGCCGCGGCCCCCGCGCCGAGGCCCGCGCCACCTGCCACCGGGAAGATGACGTCGGCGCCCTGCTGGATGAACGTCTGGCTGATCTGCTGGCCCTTGTTCTGGTCGGTGAACGAGCCGCGCGAACGTGCCGCCCTTCTGGTTCGGCCTCGTTCCAGCCCAGCACCTGGACGTTCTTGCCCTTCTGCTGGTTGTAGTACTGCACGCCCTCCCAGAAGCCGTCCATGTAGATCGTGACGGGCGGGATGTTGAGGCCGCCCCAGGTGGCGACCTTGCCGGTCTTGCGACATGGCCGCGGCCAGATAGCCGCCGAGGAAGCCGCCCTGCGCGGTGTTGAACTGCATGCCGTAGACGTTCGGGTCCGCTGGAGGCCGCGTCGACCTCGCGCGAACTTCAGCGTCGGGTTCTTCGCCGCGACTTCCTTGACGTTGTCCGTCATCAGGCCGCCGACAGCGATCGATCGTGTCGCACTTCTTGTTCGCCTCGGCCGTCAGGTTCGGCGTGTAGTCGTTGGCCGTGTTGGACGGGCACGTACGAGATCTTGATGTTCGGGTTGGCCTGCGCAGCGGCCTGCATGCCCGCCCAGGACGACTGGTTGAACGACTTGTCGTCGACACCGCCGGTGTCGAGCACCATGCAGGCGTTGAACGCCGTGCCGGTGGCGGCGGCGCCGCCGGACCCGGAACCGCTGTCAGCAGGCTTGCTGCCGCACCCGGCGAGCAGCAGCGCGCTCGCGACGGCGCACACGCCGATCGTCACTCCACGTGATCCGGCCAAGACCGCTTCTCCTTACCAGGGACATCGGGGGATCGAACGCTAACCCGAGAGCCGGGTCACGGTGCGTCCCACCGCCGGTTGTCATCTGATCGTTGTGCTATACCCGGCCGGTGGGCGAGGTGGACTGGGACGGGCTGCGCACGGCCGCGGTCGCCGCGGCGGGGTCGGCCTATGCGCCGTACTCCCGGCTTTCCGTGGGTGCTGCGGCGCTCTGCGACGACGGGCGGGTCGTCACAGGCTGCAACGTCGAGAATGCCTCGTACGGGTTAACGCTCTGCGCCGAGTGCACGATGGCGGGGCAGCTGCGGCTGACCGGCGGCGGGCGGCTCGTGGCGGTGGCGTGCCGGTCGGGCGCGGGCGCGCTGCTCATGCCGTGCGGGCGGTGCAGGCAGGTGCTCTACGAGTTCGGCGGCCCGTCGTGCCTGGTCGACACCCCGCGCGGGCCCGCCCCCTTGGCGGAGGTCCTCCCGGATGCCTTCGGCCCGTCCGACCTGCCCTGATCGCGCCCGCCCGGCTAGCGTCGCGCCGTGAGCTCTCGACCCGTGGGGATCAGCGCCGTCGACGTCGTCATCGCCAAGCGCGACGGCCGACGGCTGACCGACGAGCAGATCGACTGGGTGGTCGACGCCTACACCCGCGGTGCGGTCGCCGACGAGCAGATGTCCGCGCTGGCCATGGCGATCCTGCTCAACGGGATGGAGCCCGGCGAGATCAGCCGCTGGACCCAGGCGATGATCGACTCCGGCGAGGTGCTGTCCCTCGGCGACGTCGGCCGTCCGCTGGTGGACAAACATTCCACGGGCGGGGTCGGCGACAAGATCACCTTGCCGCTCGCCCCGCTCGTCGCCGCGTGCGGGGCGGCCGTGCCCCAGCTGTCGGGGCGGGGGCTCGGGCACACCGGCGGCACGCTGGACAAGCTGGAGTCGATCCGCGGCTGGCGGGCGTCGCTCACGCTGGACGAGATCGCGGCGCAGCTCGCCGACGTCGGCGCGGTGATCTGCGCGACCACCCCCACCCTCGCCCCCGCCGACCGCAAGCTCTACGCGCTGCGCGACGTCACCGGCACCGTCGAGTCCATCCCGCTGATCGCCAGCTCGATCATGAGCAAGAAGATCGCGGAGGGCACGGGCGGGCTCGTGCTGGACGTCAAGGTCGGGTCGGGGGCGTTCATGAAGACACCGGAGCGGGCCCGCGAGCTGGCCGAGACGATGGTGCGCATCGGGACCGACCACGGGCTCGCCACGACCGCGCTGCTCACCGACATGTCGGTGCCGCTGGGGCGGGCGGTGGGCAACGCGTTGGAGGTCGCGGAGTCGGTGGACGTGCTGCGCGGCGGGGGCCCGGCCGACGTGGTCGAGCTGACGGTCGCGCTCGCCAGGGAGATGCTCGCGCTCGCGGGCGTCGACGCCGACCCGGCCGCGGTGCTCGCCTCCGGCGCCGCCTACCCGGTGTGGGAGCGGATGATCGCGGCGCAGGGCGGCGACCCGTCGGCGGCGCTGCCGGTCGCGTCCCACGTGGAGCCGGTGGTGGCGGAGCGGGACGGGGTGGTTGGCCTCGACGCGCTGGCGGTCGGGACGGCGGCCTGGCGGCTCGGCGCGGGCCGGGCGCGCAAGGAGGACGCCGTGCAGGCCGCGGCGGGGGTGCTGCTGCTCGTCGACGCCGGGGACGTGGTGGAGGCGGGCCAGCCCCTGCTGGAGCTGCGCACCGACACCCCGGACGCGGTGGCGGGCGCGCGCGCCGCGCTGGTTGGCGGCGTGACGGTCACGGACGCGGCCCCACCCCGCCCACCCCTCCTGCAGGCCACCCTCCGCCCCCCAGGTGAGTCCCGCACTTCGCCACGGTGAGTCCCGTCTTCGTGCGCGGTGAGTCCCGAATCCGTGGACGGTGAGTCCCGCGATCGGCCACGGTGAGTCGCGCGGAGCAACCGGGTGTCGCGCGCGTTCCGCCGGAGCCGGACTGCCGCATGCCGCCAGCGGTGGCGGTTCGATGTCCGGTACGGCAGGGTCACGGGGCGTGTCCGATGTGTCCGAATCAGCCCAGGATGTCGTGGAAAGCACGCCCGTCCGGCTGCTCGGGCGTGCGGGGCTCGCGTCGTACGGCGGTGTTCACCTGGTGCTCGCGGCGGTCGTCGTCCAGGTGCCGTTCGGCGAGCAGGAGCGGGCGGACAAGAAGGGTGCTCTGGAGGAGATCGCCGAGTCGACTGCCGGGCTGGTGCTGTTGTGGTTCGTCACGATCGGCCTGGCAGCGCTCGTCATCTGGCAGCTCGGCGAGGCGCTGTGGGGACATCGGCGGGTGAAGGGAGGACGACGCGCGCTGCGGATCGCCATCAACCTCGCGGAGGCTGCGCTCTTCGGCGTCCTCGCCTGGTCGGCGGGGTCGGTCGCGGCGAAGGGCGGCTCCGCCGCACCGTCGAAGTCCTTCGCCGAGGTCGTCTTCGCCCTGCCGGGCGGCCACGTCCTGATCGGACTCGCCGGAGTCGGGCTCGTGATCGGCGCGGGCTACGCGGTGTATCGCGGCCTCAGCCGGGCCTTCCTGCGTGAGCTCGACCTGAGCGCCGCGAGCCCGCGGCGCGCGCGACTGGTCACGCGGCTCGGCCAGATCGGCTGGGCCGCCCTCGGGTTGGTCTACGGGTTTCCCGGTGTGCTTTTCGTCGTCGCGGGCGCGACGTACAACCCGCAGGCTCCGACCACTCTGGACGCGGGCCTGCGCGCCGTCGCCGCCGAACCGTACGGCGCCCCGCTGATCGTCGCGCTGGCGCTCGGGCTGGTGGCGTTCGGCGTCTACTGCTTCCTCGACGCGCGGTACCGCAAGGCATGATCGGGAACCTGCGCTACGTGACGTCCAACAAGGCGCGGTAGAACGCGATCTGCTCCTCGGCCGGAGCGATGCCGTACGCGGCGTCGACGATGTCGTCGAGCCGGCCCGTAGTTCCACCCGGTGCTCACGCCGTGACGGCGATGTCGGCCCAGCGGTCGGCCACGCCGAGCGAGCCGAGGTCGACGTGCGCGGCGAACCTTCCGTCGTCGTGGAGCAGGGTGTTCGGGGCGCAGGCGTCGCCGTGGCAGACCACGAGCCGATCGATCCCGGTCGGTGGGCCGAGCTGGGCCCGGGCGGCGTCCCGCTCCCGATCGCAGGCGGCCCGGGCGAGTCTCCATTCGACCGACCAGTCGAAGGGACATCCGTCGACCGGCAGGGCGTCGTGCAGCACCCGAAGACCGTTGCCGATTGCAGCCGCGGCGACCGCGGGCCGGTCGATCCACCGCGGATCGACGGCCGAACGGCCGGGGACCGCCGCCGTGACCAGCCAGGCGCCGTCCGCGTCCGCGCCGAGGTCGATGACGGCTGGGACGGCGATCCAGCGGCGCGCCCAGGTCAGACGCTCCGCCTCGGCCCGAAAGTCGATCTCCGACGGGCTGGCGGCGATCCATTTCACGTACCGTGTGCCGGTCGCGTCGTCGAGGCGGAAGGTCAGTCTGCCGAGCTCGTTGCGCCAGACCGGCGTGATCGGACTGCCAGGCGCCGGACGATGGCGGGGACGGGTTCGGAGCCGTCCGGGACCTCGGAGGGGACGAAACGGCTCACGCCTCGAGGCTGCCTGCCCGTCGCCGAGAGCCCCACTCCGCCCCGCGTCGAACCACAAATCCGCGCGCAGATCCCGAACTCGCCGTGGCGAGATGCGGGACTCACCGTGGGCGGATGCGGGACTCACCGTGCGGAGTGCGGGACTCACCGTGGCGAGATGCGGGACTCACCGTGCGGAGATGCGGGACTCACCCTGCCTCGGGTGCCCTCCGGTCAGTCGTCGTCGGGGTCGTCGGTGACGGTGTCCGCCGCGCTCGCCCCGTTCGACGACTTCACCGTGACCTTCCGGCTCCGGCGGGCCGCCGGGCGCGGCGGGGGAGGAGGCGCCTGCACCTGCGCGCCACGGCCGAGGATGAGCTCCGCGAACGTCGCCATGGCCTCGTCGAGCTGACCGGCGTTGCGCCGCTCCAACTCCTCGTGGGCCCGTGTCACGAGCTTGCTGATCGACGCGGTGTCGGGCCGCTCGACCAGCGCCGCGTCGAGCTTGGTGAACTTGTCGTCCAGCCGGGTGCCCAGCCCGTCCTCCAGCGTGTCGAGCCGGGAGGCCACGGCGTCCAGCCGCGTGGCCAGCGCCTCGAGCCGCTTCGTGAGGCCGTCGAGCGGCTCGGTCGGGTCGACCGCAGGCCGCGCGGCGAGGTCCTCCAGCCGCCGGTGCAGGCCGACGCTGGTGTCGCCCAGCAGGTTGCGCAGGCCCTCGCCGGTCTCGTCGAACGCGCGGTTCGCCGCCGTGAGCTGCTCGCGCACCTGCCGCTCGACGCCGTCGATGCGCTCCTTGATCGGCGTGCCGACCGACGACGGCATGGCGTCCAGCCGCATCTCGTGCCGGTCGAGCCGGTTGTCCAGGTCGTCCAGGCGCTTGTGCAGGCCGCCGAGCCGGTCGTCCAGGCCGTCCATGCGCCCGGAGATGCCCTCCATGCGCCCACCCATGCCGTCCAGACGCCCGTCCAGCTGGGCGAACGGCTTGGCCAGCTTGTCGGGCAGTGACTCCACCGCATGGAGCAGCGTCGCGAGCATGGCATCCTGCGCGTCGAGCTTCGCGACCGTCTCGTCGAGGCGCTCGGCCAGCACGCTGACCTCGGTGCGGTCGGGCAGCTCGGTGAGCCGCTTGCGCATGTTGCCCAGCGCGTCGAGGGCCGCGAGCCGGGCGTGGATCTCGTCGAGGGAGTCGAAGATCTGCTGCTGCTCGCTGTCGCGGATCTCCGCGGCGCGCATGAGCATGCCGCGCATGCGGTCGAACGAAAGAGTCGATTCATTGCTCATGGCGCGGGGAGCTTCCTGAGAGCGGGGACGGGCTGCACAGAGAGTAGCGAGCCTTGTGGATCACCCGTACGCGGCGTCCCCTCGGCGGGCATTAGCCCGATCGGCCCAGTGTGGGGCCGGTCGTGGCTGGTGTTCTAGCGTGGTGGTGTGCCTGTCGCCCTGAGTGTCGAGACCGTCCGCGACGCCCCGAAGGTGCTTCTCCATGATCACCTCGACGGCGGGCTGCGCGCCGAGTCCGTCATCGAGCTGGCCCAGACGGTCGGTTACCGAGCGCTGCCCACCGAGGACCCTGCGACGTTGCGGGCCTGGTTCCTCGGTGCCGCGCACTCGGGTTCGTTGGTGCGCTACCTGGAGACGTTCGGCCACACGGTCGGGGTGATGCAGACCACCGACGCGCTGGTCAGGGTTGCCTCCGAGTGCGCGCAGGACCTGGCCGCCGACGGTGTCGTCTACGCGGAGGTGCGCTTCGCGCCCGAGTTGCACGTCGAGCGCGGGCTCGCGCTCGAGGCGGTCGTCGAGGCCGTGCTGGAGGGCTTCCGCGTCGGTACGACGCGCGCGGCCGAGTACGGGCGGCGCGTGCGGATCGGCTGTCTGCTTACCGCGATGCGGCACGCCGCACGCTCGCGGGAGATCGCCGAGCTCGCCATCCGCTACCGCGATGTCGGCGTCGTCGGCTTCGACATCGCGGGTGCCGAGGCGGGCTTCCCGCCCACCCGCCACCTGGACGCGTTCGAGTACCTGCGTCAGCAGAACGCCCACTTCACGATCCACGCGGGCGAGGCGTTCGGCCTGCCGTCGATCTGGGAAGCGCTGCAGTGGTGCGGCGCCGACCGGCTCGGGCACGGCGTGCGCATCGTCGACGACATCACGGTGGCCGACGACGGCACGGCGAAGCTGGGGCGGCTGGCCGCGTACGTGCGCGACAAGCGGATCCCCCTGGAGATGTGCCCGACCTCCAACGTCCACACCGGCGCCGCGCCGTCCCTGGCCGAGCATCCCATCGGTCTGCTCGCCGCGCTGCGCTTCCGGGTCACGGTGAACACCGACAACCGGCTGATGTCGGGCATCTCGCTCTCCGACGAGCTGACCGGCCTCGCCGCGACCTTCGGCTACGCCTGGGCAGACCTGCAGTGGTTCACCGTCAACGCCATGAAGTCCGCGTTCATCGGCTTCGACGAGCGGCTCGCCCTGATCAACGAGGTGATCAAGCCGGGGTACGCGGCGCTGATGCGTTAGTTCCGGTTGAGCCGGTCCTCCAGCTCGTCGATCAGCCCGCGCAGCTTCGCCGACTCGGCGTCGAAAGGCGGGCTCGGCGCGAGCCGCGTGGGGTCGGGCTTGACGATGAACGACACCAGCCACCCCAGCGGCTGCGAC
Organism: uncultured Actinomycetota bacterium; assembly: GCA_963770115.1. GTDB lineage: Bacteria > Actinomycetota > Actinomycetes > Mycobacteriales > Pseudonocardiaceae > Pseudonocardia. The sequence continues at coordinate 236,680 of CAVYOT010000020.1, read as the reverse complement.
TCGGCCAGCGCCTCGCGCGGGTCGTCGTCGCCCGCCCACTCGCCGACGTCGAGCAGCAGCTCGGTGGCCAGCTCCAGCCGCGCGGGGTCGACCGAAGTGGTGCCCTCCGCGAGGTCCTCGTCCAGCTCGGCGAGGACGTAGCTGTTCATGCTGTCGACCGTGACCTCCAGGTCCGACCCGGCCCGCGCCACGACCTCCGGCCACGTCGACGCCGCGGTGAGGTCGTGGCCCTCCTCGCCCTCGCGCGCGATCCACGAGGCCAGTGCGCGCTCGGTGCCGAACGCCTCGATCTTCCCGTCCGTGCCGAGGAAGACCGGCTTGTCGTCGAGGTAGCAACGCAGCGTGACGACCGTGCCCGCATCCGTCGTGATCCGGATGGGGTCGATGCCGACCTCCTCCCAGAACCCCGCCGGGGCCTCCTCCTCGTCGAGGTCGTCCTCGTCGTCGGCCGCGGTGTCGGCGATCGAGAGGTCGTCGGCCGCCTCGTCGTCGACCCTCACGACCTCCTTCTCCGCGGCGGCGAGCGCGGTCGCGTCCACCGCGGGCGTGTCGATCATGTCGTCGATCGCGTCGATGACGTCATCCCAGCGCTCGGCGATGGTCTCGACGAGCTGGCTCCACAGCCGCGCGCCCTCGCGTCCGACGAACGGCAGCGTGCCCTGGTGCAACAGGTTGAAGCCGGGCGCGGAGTCCAGCACTTCGGTGACCGCGTCCAGCTCGCAGACGTCCGCGATCGAACGCACCATGTCGACGATCTCGGCCAGCTCGCCGATCGTCCACGTGTCGGCGTCCTCCGCGGCGATCTCCGGCACCCCGACGATGTCGTAGCGCTGGGTCTCCTCGGGCGTCAGCTCGGCGACGGTCAGGTCGGGGACGAGCGACCACGCCGGATGGTCGATCAGGTCGTGCTCGGGCGCGGTGCGGACGAACGCCGCGAGCTGCGCCACCTCGGGGAAGGCGAACAGCGCGTCGTCGTCGCCGAGGAAGGCCTCCCACTCCTCGCCGTCCTCGCGCCACTTCGGCGCCCAGAGGGTGACGAGGTCCCCCTCGGTGAGGGAGAGCTGGATCGGGACGATGTCGCTGGCCACGAGCGGAGGGTAGCCGCCCGCGACAACGGGCAGGTCAGTGCCCGACGGGGTGCCAGACGGTGCGGAGCTCCGACCACGCGCGCAGCCTGCCCAGCTCGCCGACCGGCCCGGGGGGTAGCACGCGCTTGACGGTGTCGGCCGCCGCCCGCTCCAGATCGACGGCCACGTCCTCCGGCGCACCGGCGAGGTCCAGGCCGTCGACCTCGGCGTGCGCCGCGAGCCATGGGCCGAGCTCCGCGACCCGCCCGGTGAGCAGGTTGACCACGCCCGCGGGCACGTCGGACGTCGCGAGCACCTCGCCCAGCTCCACCGCGGGCAGCGGCCGCTCCGTCGCCGCCACCACGACCGCGGTACAGCCCGTGGCGAGCACCGGCGCGAGCGCGTCCACCAGCCCCAACAGCGACGACGCCGCGGGCGCCAGCACACCGACCACGCCCGTCGGCACCGGCGTGGAGAAGTTGACATAGGGCCCGGCGACCGGGTTCACGGAGCCGAGGACGGTGGCGATCTTGTCGGTCCAGCCCGCGTACCAGACCCAGCGGTCGATCGCCTCGTCGACGGCGGCGGCAGCGCGCTTGCGGCTGATCCCCTCCGCGGCCACCACGTCGTCGCCGAACTCCTCGCGCCGCGCCTGCAGCATCTCCGCCACGCGGTAGAGCACCTGGCCCCGGTTGTACGCGGTGGCGCCCGACCAGCCCGGCAGCGCCGCCCTGGCCGCGCTCACCGCGTCGCGAAGGTCCTTCCGCGAGGCCAGGGCCGCGTGCGCGAGCAGCCTGCCCTTGGCGTCGGTGACCGGATAGCTGCGGCCCGACTCCGAGCGCGGGAACGCGCCGCCGACGTAGAGCTTGTAGGTCTTGGCGACGCCCAGGCGGCCGTCGACAGGCGGGGAGAGGCTCACACCGGCGAGCCTACGTCCGTTGCAGAGGCCGAAGTGCGGGTTGCGGGCTCCGGGTGCGGCCTCCCATACTGCGGCAGAGCAGCCCGGGGGGCCGCTCCCCGATCGTCCCCCGCGGAAGGACAACCATGCCGCCCCGCACCGACCGCCCGTGCCCTGCCGAACAGGGAACACAGCGGTGAGCACCACCCGGCCTTTCCCTGCGCCGACGCCCGCCCCCGACGCGCAGGCCGCCGACCGCATCGCCCGGTTGGAGGCACAGCTCGCCGCCGAGCGCAGTCGCGCCGACAAGGCCGAACGCGCGCTGGCGGACGGCGGCGCCATCGGCGGGTTCGGCGTACGCGCCGAGCGCCTGCTCCGGTTGGCCGAGACCGAGGCGCGCGAGATGCGCGCCGCCGCGGCCGCCGACGTCTCCACGCTGGTCGCCAAGGCCCAGGCCGACGCCGAGTCGCACCGGCACGAGGTCGAGCAGCAGCTCATCGACCGCTCCACCGAGCTCGACCGCCAGGCCGCCGAGCGCACCGCGGCGATCTCGGCGCGGGAGCAGCAGGCGAAAGCCGAGCAGGAGGGCCGCCGCGAGGAGGGCGAGCGCCTGCGCAACGCCGCGCTGATGGAGGCCGAGCGGATCCGGCGCGACGCCCAGGCCGATGCCGCGCGGATGCGGGAGGCGGCCGAGATCGAGGGCCGCACGATGCGGGACGCCGCGACGGCCGAGTCGGACCGGCTCGGCGCCCTCCAGCAACGCGCCCGCGAGGAGCTCGCCAAGCTCGACCGGCAACTCTCCGACGTCCTCGAGACACTCTGAGTCGTACTCGTTACCGTTTCGGGTGAACGTCGATACCCGGAGGTGGCGATGGTGGGCGTCCAACCGTCGGACGCGGAGGTCGCGGCAGCCGTCGCGCGCACGGGGTACGTGTACACCGACCCGGTCGGTGACCCACGGTTCCCCGGCATCAGCGCGGTGGATCCCGACCACGTGCCCGACGTCCCGCCGCCGACCTGGGGCTTCGAGCCCACCCAGCGCGACCAGGCGGCGATCGACGCAGGCAACGCCTGATGATCGATCTGCACGACTACGCGCACACCGCCGCGCAGCGCGGCTGGGGCGCGGGCTGGCCTTCGTGCTCCGCCGCACGGCTGGCTTGGGCTCGCCGTGGTGCGGGGGCCCCGCTCCGGCGTGGGTGTGTCGGTGCACCGGCGGATCGCCCGCCTGGTCGACCTGCTGCTCGGTGAGACCGAGCGCCGCGGCTACCTCCTGCGCGCGGGCCAGTCCTGGGGATACGCCTATCGGGCGATCGCGGGCACGTCGGTGGCCAGCAACCACAGCTGGGGTCTGGCGATCGACATCAACTCGCTGGCCAACCCCTACCAGTTCCCCCGCCGCACCGACATGCCCACGTGGATGCCGTTGCTGTGGAACCGCTACGGCTTCGCGTGGGGCGGCAACTACAACGACGACGGCCGCAACGGCAACGCCGACTCCATGCACTACGAGTTCACGGGCACCCCCGCCGACGCGGACGCGATGACCGCGCTGGCGCTGTACGAGCTCACCGGGGAGTTCGTCCCGGTCGGCGGCACCGCCTCCAGCAGAAAGGACGACCCCGTGGCCGTCATCAGCATCACCGTCGCTGCTGACAACACGTTCCGCTCGGCCGTCATGGCGGAGGCAGGCGGCGACTCGATCGTGGTCGCGCGCGCCTGGATCACGCTCGCCTCCACCTGGGGGAACACGTCGTTCACGGTCACCGCGCTCGACGGCGGCGGCCGCCCGATGCTGCAGCAGCGCTTCGACGTGCCCAACAACAACACGCGGGTGGTCGCGCTGCCCAACGGGTGCAAGCTCGCGACGGTCGAGGGCACGACCGACGCGAAGGCGATCCCCGCGGCGGCGCTGATCAGCCTCAACCGCTGATCGCCACGAGCCGCATCTGACGACGGTCGCGACGCGCGTGGTGTGCCATTCAGGCCAATCTTCGCGGCGAGGGGGAACCGCGCGGGAGCGGGCGCCGTCCATCTGCGCATGGACGGCCGTCTCCCCTTCCGCGGATCGGTTGCCGTGGCGGCCGGGTCGCTGACCCGTGCCGTGCTGTGCGGCCCGCGGTACCGCAGGGTGTTCCCCGACGTTTACGTCGGCGCCGACGTCGATGTGGATCTCCGCGTGCGCTCGCTGGCGGCCGCGGTGCTGGTCGGCGGGCGCAGCGTGCTCGGCGGCTACTCCGCCGCCGAGCTCCTCGGAGCGTCGTGCGGGCCGCCGGACGCGCCCGCGGAGGTGATCGTCCCCGGGCGCCGTCGGCCGCGTCCCGGGCTGCTCGTCCGCGCCGAGGACGTCCCGGGCGTCGAGCGCCTGCGGGTGGACGGGGTGGACGGGGTGGACGTCACCTCACCCGTGCGCACGGCGCTGGACATCGCCTGCCGCGGAACGCTCGTCGAGGCCGTCGCCGGGGTCGACGCGCTCGCCCACCGGTTCGGCTTCGCGCCCCAGGAGGTGATCCGCTGCGCCTACGACCACCTGGGCCGCCGCGGGGTGGCCCGGCTCCCGGACGTGGTGCGGCTGGCGAACCCCGGCGCGGCCTCGCCGCTGGAGAGCCGGATCCGGCTCGCGATCGTGTTCGCGGGGCTCCCCGTCCCGCAGGTGCGGTACCGGGTCGGCCCGTACGACCTCGCGATGGCCTATCCCCAACACCGGATCGCCGTCGAGGACGGAGCACGCGACCCTGAGCGCGCCGCCTACCTCAGCGCCGCGGGCTGGCGCCGGATCCTGCGGTTCCCGAGGGAGGTGGTGCTGCGCGAACCCGAACTCGTCGCGCTGACCGTAAGACGCTCGATCCGGGCGGCCGAGAGCTACGGATCGGTCGCCCGGAGTGCGGAACCGTGACCCTCACGCGTCGAGGTAGGCCGCGAGGCCCGCCCGTCCGCCCTCGCGGCCGAAGCCCGATTCGCCGAGCCCGCCGAACGGGCTCGAGGGGTCGAACCGGTTGAACGTGTTGGCCCACACCACCCCGGCGCGCAGGCGCTGCGCGGTCCAGAGCGCCTTGGCGCCCTTCTCCGTCCACACTCCGGCGGACAGGCCGTACGGGGTGTTGTTCGCCTTCGCGACGGCCTCGGCGGGCGTGCGGAAGGTCAGCACCGACAGCACCGGCCCGAAGATCTCCTCGCGGGCCACGCGCATCGTCTGCTCCACGTCGGAGAACACCGTCGGCGGGAAGAACAGGCCGCGCTCGGGCAGCGGGCACGGGCTCGTCCAGCGCCGGGCGCCCTCGGCGTCGCCCGCGGCCGCGAGGTCGACGATCCGGTCCAGCTGGGCGCGGGAGTTGATCGCGCCGACGTCGGTGTTCTTGTCCAGCGGGTCGCCGACGCGCAGGGTCGCGATCCGCGTGCGCAGCAGCTCCATCAGCTCGTCGGCCATCGACTCCTGCACCAGCAGCCGCGAGCCCGCGCAGCACACATGGCCCTGGTTGAAGAAGATCCCCTCGACGATGCCCTCGACGGCCTGGTCCAGCGCGGCGTCGTCGTAGACGATGTTGGCCGCCTTGCCGCCGAGCTCGAGCGTGAGCCGCTTGCCGGTGCCCGCGAGCCGCCGCTGGATCTCCTTGCCGACCTCGGTGGACCCGGTGAACGCGACCTTGTCGACCCCCGCGTGCCCGACGACGGCCGCGCCGACGTCGCCCGCGCCCGGCAGGACGTTGAGCACGCCGTCGGGCAGCCCGGCCTCGGCGGCGATCTCGGCGAGCACCAACGCGGTGAGCGGCGTGGTCTCGGCGGGCTTGAGGACGATCGTGTTGCCCGTCGCGAGCGCGGGCGCGATCTTCCAGGCCGCCATGAGGATCGGGAAGTTCCACGGGATCACCGCGCCGACCACCCCGAGCGGCCGCGGCGCGGGGCCGAGCCCCGCGTAGGCGAGCTTGTCGGCCCAGCCCGCGTGGTGGAAGAGGTGCGCCGAGGCCGTCGGCACGTCGACGTCGCGGGACTCGCGGATCGGCTTTCCGTTGTCGAGCGTCTCCAGCACCGCGAGCTCACGGGCCCGCTCGGCCACGATCCGCGCGATCCGGAACAGGTACTTCGCACGCTCGGCGCCCGGCATCGGGCCCCAGGTCTTCTCGAACGCCCTGCGGGCGGCGGCGACCGCACGGTCCACGTCGTCGGGCGACGCCGTGCCGACCTCGGCGAGCACCTCCTCGGTGGCCGGGTTCAGGGTCTTGAGCGGCTCGCCCCCGCCGTCGACGAACGTGCCGTCGACGAACGGCCGGTAGGCGGCGCTGCAGGTTGGCGAGTGCGGCGGACTCGGGGGCGGGCGCGTAGCTCCAGGCGGTCATCTCAGTCGCTCCCACCCGGCCAAGCCGCTGGTTGCTTCGCGAATGGACGTTCCGATGGCTGCTCCATCAGGAAGATCCGATGTACCTGGCGCCGACGTAGTGGCCCTCGTTCTGGGCGCGGCGCTGGCGCAGCAGGTCGTTGAGCAGGGACGAGGCGCCGAAGCGGAAGAGCCCGGGCGTGAGCCACGCGGGCCCGGCCACCTCGTTGACGGCGACGAGATGACGCACCGCGTCCTTGGCCGTGCGGATCCCGCCCGCCGCCTTCACGCCGCGGTGCTCGCCGGTGGTGCGGTGCCAGTCGCGCACGGCCTGCAGCATGACCTGCACGACGGGCAGCGTGGCGGCGGGCGAGATCTTGCCGGTAGACGTCTTGATCACATCGGCGCCCGCGAGCAGCGCGAGCCAGGAGGCGCGGCGGACGTCGTCGTAGCCCGCGAGCTCGCCGGTCTCCAGGATGACCTTCAGGTGCGCGCGCCCGCAGGCCTGCTTCACGGCGACGATCTCGTCGTACACCTGCCCGTAGCGCCCGGTGAGGAACGCGCCGCGGTCGATCACCATGTCGATCTCCGCGGCGCCCGCGTCGACCGCGAGCGCGGTATCGGCCAGCTTGACCGCCAGCGACGACCGGCCGGACGGGAAGGCCGTCGCCACCGCGGCGACGACGACCCCGGAGCCCCCGAGCCGCTCGACCGCCACGCCCGCGAGATCGGGATACACGCAGACCGCGGCGACCGGTGGGACGTCGGGATGGTCCGGGTCGGGCCGCATCGCCTGCGCGCACAGGGAGCGGACCTTGCCCGGGGTGTCGGCGCCCTCCAGCGTCGTCAGATCGATCATGGAGATGGCCATGTCGATCGCCTGCAGCTTGCTGGCGGCCTTGATGGAGCGGGTGGCGAGGGTGGCCGAGCGGCGCTCCAGCCCGACCTGGTCGACGCCCGGCAGCCCGTGCAGGAACCGCCGCAGTGCCGTCTCGTCGCGCACCGCGTCGGTGAGCGGCGCGGGAACGGTGGTGGTCACACCGCGAGTCTAGGTGCGGAGCGGGGAGCTCAGGTGGAGTTGTGCAGCCGGACCACGCCGACCGTGACGTCCTCCAGCCCGCCGCGATCGAAATCGCGCCGCAGCTGGTCGGCCTTGATCGTGGCAGTCAGCCCGTCGAACGGACCGTGGGCGTCGACCTCGCCGGTCTGCGGGTCGACGGCGAGCACGACGTATCCGTCGCACTGCGTGAGCTTCTCGGCGGCGGCGACGAGCGTCGCGTCGTCAGAAGTCGGGTAGTCCGGCACCGGATCACCTCCTGGTCACTAGTACAGCGTCGCCGGCGCCTCCGGCGTGACAGTGTTAGGACCAGACCACCCGTTCGGGTCAGGGTGAAAATGTCTGATGACCACCGAAGGTGCCGAGGTCGGGACGGTGGGCGCATGGATCGGAGGACGCGGCCGGTCAACGTGACGCTGCTGGCACTCTTCGTGATCGCGAGCGTCAGCGGCGGCGTCGCGTTCGCGCTCGGCGCGGCCCCGCTCGAGCCGGTCGTGGTCGCGGTCCACGGGGTGTCGGGTTTCGGCCTGCTCGTGCTCGTTCCGGCGAAGGCCCGGATCGTCCGCCGCGGTATGCGACGGCCGGGAGGGTCACGCAAGGTGATCAGCTGGACGTTGTCCGTGCTGGTCGTGGCCGTGATCGGCGGTGGTCTGCTGCACGCGCTGCGCGGGTTCGTCCCGGTGCTGGGGATCTTCCCGATGCAGATCCACGTGGGTGCCGCGCTCGCGGCCGCCGTCCTGTTGGCCGCGCACGTCGTCCCGCACCGGCACCGGCGGTGGCCGCTCGCGCGCCGGGTGGACCTCGACCGGCGGACGGCGTTGCGGGCGGCGACGGTCGCGGCGGGCGGCCTGGCACTGTGGACGGTCGCACCGGGCCGGGAGCGCCGGTTCACCGGCTCGCACGAGGTCTCCGCGGCGGCCATGCCGGTCACGCAGTGGCTCTTCGATCCGGTGTTGCATGTGGACCCGGCCGGCTGGAGGCTGCGGCTGCCGGGTGCCGCCGTGGATCTCGACGGGCTGGCTGCCCTCCCACAGACGACGGTCCGCGCGGTGATCGACTGCACCGGCGGCTGGTGGGCCGAGCAGGAGTGGCGCGGGGTGCGCGTGGCCGAACTCGGGCTGCCCCCGTCGGCCTCCCTGGACGTCGTGTCCGCGACCGGCTACCGGCGGCGACTGCCCGCGTCCGCGGCCGGGGCGGTGCTGCTGGCGACCCACGCGGGCGGCGCGCCGCTCGCGGACGGCCACGGCGGCCCGGTGCGCCTCGTCGTCCCGGGGCGGCGCGGGTTCTGGTGGGTGAAGTGGGTGACGGCGATCGAGCCGGTCGACGAGCCGTGGTGGTGGCAGCCGCCCCTGCCGCTGCAGTGAGGCCTGACGCGTCCGGCGTGTCCCTGAGGCAACCGGCGTGTCGCAGCTTCCGATGCCCCCCGGGAGCGCGGGCCTACAGCGCGCGGTGCATCACGTGCAGGCCGACGTAGCCCAGGCTCGGGTGGTGGAACGCCTCCGGCACCGTCGCCAGCACCGTGAACCCCAACGACAGCCACAGCCGCACGGCCGCGGTGTTCGTCTCGACGACGGCGTTGAACTGCATCGCGCGGTAGCCGTCGGCCAGGGCGCGGTCGAGCACGGCGGTGCCCAGCGCCCGTCCGACACCTTTGCCCGCGTGCGCGGGATCCACCATGAAGCTCGCGTTGGCCACGTGCGCGCCCGGCCCCTGCTGGTTGGGGGCGATCTTCGCGGTGCCCAGCACCGCGGCCCCGTCGACCGCGACGAGCGTGCAGGACGGCGGCGGGGCCATCCAGAGCCCGCGCGCCGCTGGCTCGTCGAGGTCGCGGGGCAGCGTGTAGGTCTCGCCCGCGCGGACGATGTCGCGCAGGAAGGGCCAGATCGCCGCCCAGTCGCCTGCCGTCGCTTCCCGGATGCGCACGGTCCCGAGCCTGCCGGTCCGCCGGGCGCGCGGCGAGCACGTTCGGCGAACACGGCGTGTCGAGACGCGGGACTCACCGTGGGGTGGGGCCAGGATCACTTCCATGTGGCTGCGCCGAGCACGTGAACCGGACGTCCCCGTCGGCGCGGCGCCGTCGCGGACGTCCACGGCGGGCGCCGGTTGGCGCTGTGCCCAGCCCGGCGTCGGCGCCCGGCTCGCCCCGCGCAAGAACAACTTCTCGTGGCTGCGGCTGGGCCCGCTGATCGCGTCGCGCAACGACATCGTCGTCCGCCGCTTCGGCGATCCCACGAACGACCAGCGCCGCGCGTGGCTGCGCCGCCTCGACGGCTACGCGCGCGCCGCGGGCCTCCCGCCGCCGCCGCGGGACCGGCTGGTCACCCGCTTCGCCGACCGCGAGGAGATCTCCGTCGCGGTGCTGGGCGACCCCGGCGAGGGCGACGCGTCGCAGTACGTCGTCGTGCCGGTGCTGGAGCGGGTCGCGTCCGACACCGACTTCGCGGTGGTCATGTCCGACGTGATCTACCCGGCGGGCGGCGTGCGCGCCTACGCCGACCGGTTCTACAAGCCCTACACCGACTACCCGGCGCCGATCTACGCGCTGCCCGGCAACCACGACTGGTACGACGGCCTCACCGGGTTCATGACCACCTTCTGCGGCGCGCCCCCGGACGCGGGCACGCCCCCGGTCGGCGGCCCCCTGCTGCGCAGGGCGCTGTGGCGGCGCGCCCCGAAGGCCACCGCGCGCGACGTCGCCGCGATGCGCGCCCTCCGCGACGCGGAAGCGCAGCAGTCCGGCGGCCAGCCGGGCCCGTACTGCGCGATCGACGCGGGCCCGGTCCGGCTGGTGCTGATCGACACCGGGATCCTCGGCGGCATCGACCGCGACCAGGCCGAGTGGCTGCGCGCGGTCTCGCAGGGCGACCAGCCGAAGATCCTGCTCACCGGCAAGCCGCTCTACACCTACGCCGAGAAGAACGACCCGCCCGTCGAGGGCACCGACGACGGCATCGACTCGATCATCACCGACCCCGCTCACCACTACATCGCGGCCATCGGCGGCGACGACCACAACTACCAGCGCTACGCCGTCCACGTCCCGGGCGGCCGCACGATCCAGTACCTCGTGGCGGGCGGGTCGGGGGCCTACCTCTCGGCCACCCATCAGATCCCCAACGTCGACCAGCTCCGCCCGTTCGCCAACGAGGAGGAGTTCCGCTGCTACCCGTTGCGCGGCGACTCCCTCGCGCACTTCTCGCGTCGCTACGACCGCCTGCTCGGGCTCGGCCTCGGGCGGCTCGCGGTGACCCCCGACGCCGCGACGACGATCATGGCCGAGCGCATCGGGATCACGCCGCCGCGCCCCAGCCCCGGCGGGGCGACGAGCCGGGAGCGCAAGGCGGCCAAGCGGGTCTTCCCGCTGCCCGCGCGCGGCGTCGCGCCCGCGCACAACTTCATGTCGCTCCTGTTCGACTCCAACGCCATCCCCCAGTTCAAGAGCTTCCTGCGGCTCGACGCGACGGCGTCCGAGATCGTGATCAGCTGCTGGGCCGCGACGGGCTGCCGCGAGCACGAGATCGAGCCGGTGTGCGAGGACAAGGTGCGCGCCACCCGTCAGGCCGACGGGACCTGGACCTGGACGAGCGAGACGCCCGGACGCGCGCGTCCCTAACCGCTACCCTCCGCTCCCATGGACGTCCGGGTCGTCGACCACCCTCTGGCCCGCGCGCGGCTGTCGACGATGCGGGACGCCCGCACCGACAACGCCACGTTCCGTGCCGCCCTGCGTGACCTCACGCTCATGTTGATCTACGAGGCCACCCGGGACGCCCCGGAGGTGACCGCGCCGCTGCACACCCCGGTCGCGCGCACGATCGGGTACCGGCTGGCCAACCCTCCGCTGCTGGTGCCGGTGCTGCGGGCCGGGCTGGGCATGGTCGACGCCGCGCAGGCGCTGATGCCCGAGGCCCAGACGGGATTCGTCGGGATCGCCCGCGACGAGGTGACCCACCAGCCGATGCCGTACATGGAGTCGCTGCCGGAGTCGCTCGCGGGGCGGCCGGTGTTCGCGCTCGACCCCATGCTCGCCACCGGCGGCTCGATGGCGCACACGATCGGGCTGCTCACCGAGCGTGGCGCGACCGACGTCACCGCGATCTGCGTGCTCGCCGCCCCCGAGGGCATCGCCCGCCTGCGGGAGAGCGGCCTCCCGGTGCGCGTCGTCACCGCGTCCATCGACGAGCGGCTCAACGACTCGGCCTACATCGTGCCGGGCCTCGGCGACGCGGGGGACCGGCTGTTCGGCGCGGTGTAGGCGATCACGGGCGGGCTGCCCTCAGCGCGATCAGCGGCGGGCCGCGCGCCAGCCCTCCAGCACCGCGCGCACCGCGGCCTCGAACCGTCCTTCCGCGCTCTGGGGCAGGAAGCCGCGCAGCTGCAGCGTCACCCAGCCGTGCACGGTCGACCAGAGCGTCAGCGAGACCGTGGCGCGGTCGGTGTCGGGCCGCAGCGCCTTCTCCTCGACCGCGCGGTCGACGGCGGCGCGCAGCGGACCCAGCGCGGTGCCCGCGACGGTCCGGCCCACCGCCGCGGCCGAGAGCAGCGTCGGCCCGGAGAACATCAGGGCGAACAGGTGCGGGTCGTCGAGCGCGCTGTCGCGGTAGGCCACGCCGGTGCGCACGAGGTCCTCGAACGCGTCGCCGTCCGCGGGCACGGTGCCCATCCGCAGGCCGAGCTGCCGGAACGCCTCGTCGAACAACGCCGTGACCAGACCGCTCTTTCCACCGAAGAGCGCGTACACCGCGGTGGTGGAGGTCTCGCATTCGCGGGCGAGCGTGCGCAGGCTCAACGCCTCGGCGCCGCCCTCGGACACGAGCGCCCCGGCACGCTCCAGCAGGCGGGCGCGCAGCTTCTCGTCATGGACCTTCGGACGAGCCATGCCGCAGGTTAACCCGGGCCCTTGCGCCACGATCGAGTCAGGCGCCCCCAGCTCACATGATCGTCGCGGCGAGGGTGGCGGCGAGCTCGGCGCAGGCCGCCCTGGCCGCGGCGTCGGGGGTGCCGCGGATCTCCACCGGCGCCGCCACCGGCCGCCAGCCCAGCCCGCCGGTGATCGTCTCGACGGCCGTCACCGCGCCTGCCGTGTCCAGGTTGCCGTGGACGTAGAGGCCGTAGGGCAGGCCGCGGGTGTCGTCCAGGACGGGGTAGTAGACGACGTCGAAGAAGTGCTTGAGCGCCCCGGACATGTACCCGATGTTCGCCGGGGTGCCGAGCAGGACGGCGTCGGCGGCCAGCACGTCGGCGGGCCCGGCGCCCAGTGCCGCACGTCGGACGATGTCGACGCCGGTGATCTCCGGGTCGCGCGCGCCCGTGATGGCCGCGTCGAGCAGCTCGGCCATCGCGGGCGAAGGGGTGTGGTGGACGATCAGCAGCCGGGCCACGCGGCCATGCTGCCAGCAGGCGGCGTCACCGTGGCGACTCGCGCACCGTGCTGCGTCGTCGCACATTGTCGGACCATGTGCGAGGACACCCGGAGGTGTGTCGGGTCAGGCCGGGTCGGCCAGGAGCGCCTCGGCCTCCGACCGGAGGGCGTCCATGCGGGTCGCGGCGCGGGCCCGGGCGGCGAGGACGTCGTCGGCGGGCGGCTCGACGACCTCCAGGTACGCCTTCAGCTTCGGCTCGGTGCCCGAGGGGCGGACCACGAGCCGCTCGCCGGGGCGGCGCAGCACGAGCACGTCCGGGGCCGGGCGTTCGGCCGTCCACCCGGCGGGCGGGGTCGCGCGGAGCCGTCCGACGACGGCGTCGCGTGCGCCCGCCGCCATCCGCAGCGACAACCCCGTCGTCGCGTGGACGCCGTGCTCGCGCGCGAGCTCGTCGAGCCGGTCGGGAAGGCCCTTCCCGGTGGCCTTGAGTGTGGCGGCCAGGTCGCAGGCGAGGACGGCCGCGGCGATGCCGTCCTTGTCGCGGACGGCATCGGGGTCGACGCAGTAGCCCAGCGCCTCCTCGTAGCCGTAGACCAGCCCCGGCCCGCCGCGGACGATCCACTTGAACCCGGTGAGCGTCTCCGCGTAGCGCGCCCCGCGGGCCGCGGCGACCGCGCTGAGCATCGAGGACGAGACGACGGTCGTCGCGACCAGCGGGTCGGTGTAGCCGCCGCTGCGCAGCAGGTGATCGCCGAGCAGGACGCCGGTCTCGTCGCCCGACATCGGCCGCCACGGGGTGCCGGGAACGGCCAGCGCGCAGCGGTCGGCGTCGGGGTCGAGCGCGATCGCGAGATCGGCGCCGACCTCGGCGGCCAGCGCCAGCAGCAGGTCGGTGGCGCCGGGCTCCTCGGGGTTGGGGAACGCGACCGTCGGGAAGTCGGGGTCGGGCACCGCCTGGGCCGTCACGACGTGCACGTCGGTGAACCCGGCCCGGCGCAGCGCGAGCACGGCGGTCTGGCCGCCGACGCCGTGCAGGGGGGTGAGCGCGACGCGCAGGTCGCGGGCCGTGCCGCGGGGGAGCCTGCCGACGCGGTCGAGGTACGCCTCGGTCACGTCCGACGTCGTCCGCTGCGGTGAGGTCGGGAGGGAGATGGCCGGGGGTGCCGCGGTGATGGCCGCCTCGATCTCGGCGTCCGTCGGCGGGGCGATCTGGGCGCCGTCGGCCAGGTAGACCTTGTAGCCGTTGTCGGCTGGCGGGTTGTGCGACGCCGTGACCTGCACGCCCGCTACCGCGCCCAGCTCGCGCACGGCGAACGCCAGCACCGGGGTGGGCAGCGCCGAGGGGAGGACGTGCACGGCGAACCCGGCCCCCGCGAGCACCTCGGCCGCGGCCGTGGCGAAGGCCTCCGAGCCGTGCCGGGCGTCGCGGCCGACGACGACGGCACCGCGCCGCCCGTCGCGCGCGAGCCAGGCGGCGAGCCCCGCCGTCGCGCGGCGGACCACGGCGACGTTCATGCCCGACGGCCCGGCCCGCACCGGCCCGCGCAGCCCCGCCGTGCCGAACCGCAGCGGGCCCGCCATGCGGTCGACAAGGTCGTCGACCGCGCCCGCGGTGCCCGCCATGGCCCCCGCGAGAACACGGGTGAGCTCCTCGCGGGTCGCCGCGTCGGGGTCGTCGGCGATCCAGCGCATGGCGGCGTCGCGCAGCGCGGGCGTCAGCCGCTCCATGCGGCCCGCCAGGCCCGCCGGGCCCGCTCCCCGGCCGCAGCAATGTCACCCTGCTGCAGGGTCCACACGGTCACGCCACCAGCTCGCGCAGGAGCGCGCCCATCCGTCCGGCCGACGCGGCACCCGCGGCCAGGACCTCCTGATGGTCGAGCGGCGCGCCGGTGATCCCGGCGGCGAGGTTGGTCACGAGCGAGAGGCCGAACACCTCGACGCCCTCGGCGCGTGCCGCGATCGCTTCCAGCACGGTCGACATGCCCACCAGGTCGGCGCCCATCCCACGCAGCATGCGGATCTCGGCGGGGGTCTCGAAGTGCGGTCCGGGCAGGCCCGCGTAGACACCTTCGGCGAGCGTCAGGTCGATATCGAGGGCCCGCTTGCGGAGGGTGGGGGAGTAGAGGTCGGTGAGGTCGACGAACCGCGGACCCTCGAGCGGGGACGTCGCGGTGAGGTTGAGCTGATCGGCGATCACGACCGGCTCGCCGACGTGCAGGCCTTCGCGGATGCCGCCCGCCGCGTTGGTGAGCACGACCGTCCGACATCCCGCGGCCGCCGCCGTCCGCACGCCGTGCGCCACCTGCGTCGGCCCGTGCCCCTCGTACAGGTGTGTGCGGCCCAGCAGCACCAGCGCCCGCCGCTCGCCGACGCGGACCGAGCGGATCGTTCCGCCGTGTCCCTCGACCGTCGGCGGGCGGAATCCCGGCAGCTCGGCCATGGCGAACTCGTGCTCCGGCGCGCCGATGACGTCGGCGGCCGGTCGCCAGCCCGATCCCAGGACCACGGCCACGTCGTGCGCGTCGACACCGGTCCGCTCGGCGATGGCGGCAGCGGCCGCCGCGGCGGGAGAGCTCATGCGCGGCAGCCTAATCAGGTCGCGGAGGGGGAGAACTCGCCGGACAGGAAGTGGAACAGCTCGGCCGACGCCGAGCCCGCGGCCCCCCGCGGCACGGTCAGCGTGATCACCCACGCCGTGCCGCCGCTCGGCACGATCGTGCGCCATGACGTTCGGGAGTCGGTCCGGTAGGACAAGGTCACGGTTCCGGGCGGGCCGCTCGCCGCCGGTGTGGGGGCCTCGAGGATCTCGGTGCCGGGCACGCTCTGGGCGTCGGCGACCTTCGCGGCCGCGGCGACCGTCAACTCCTCGACGCCACTGCCACTGAGGAAGGTCACCGACGGCAGGCCGCCCGCGGTCGGTCGCGGATAGCGTGCCCAGCCGACCGGGACGGGGATGGTGAAGCCCAGGGGGTCGCGGTCGAGCTGGGTGGGGTCGCTCACCGTCGTGACGTTCTGGGCGGTGAACGGCGACTGGCCACCGATCGCCCGGGTGACGGCCCAACCGCCGGTGGCTCCGGCCAGCACCACGGCGGCCCCGGCGACCACCAGCCCGGCGGCGACCCACCGCGACGGCGCCTGGGGCCGGGTGGGCACCGGCTGCTCCGTCCGGGGGCGGCTGGGCCTGCCCGGCAGCGGCCCCGGGTCGGCGGCCAGCGGCGCGGCGTGGCGGGCGGCGGAGGCGAGACGCGCGGAGCCCGTGGCGGAATGCCGAGGCCCGGGCACGGTGACCGACGCGGGCCGGACGATCGCGACGGCCTCCATCGTCGGCGCGTCCGGCGAGCCGGGGAAGGTGGGGTCGTCGGGGTCGTCGATCAGCGGCCGCAGCCGCACCCGCACCTCGTCCAACGGCATCCGCCGGGCCGGGTCCTTGACCATGAGCGCCGTGATCACGTCGACGACCGGGCCCGACCCCCGCGGCCGCGGCACCTCGCCGTCGACGACCTCGGTGATCGTCGACACCGGGTCGCCGTGCACGTCGTAGGGCGGGCGGCCCTCGACAGCGGCGAAGAGCGTCGCGCCCAGGCCCCACAGGTCGGCCGCGGGCGTCACCGGCTGGCCCGCCGCGACCTCGGGCGCGATGTACGCGGGTGAGCCGAGCACGAGGCCCGCGCTCGTCATCGGGGCGTCGGCGGAGTTGCGGGCGATGCCGAAGTCGGTGAGCTTGACGCGCCCGTCGTCGGCGATGAGGACGTTGCCCGGCTTGACGTCACGATGCGTGATACCGCTGCGGTGCGCCGCGCGCAGGCCGCCCGCGGTGGCGTAGCCGACAACCGCCGCCTGGGCCGGGTTGAGCGCGCCGTGCTCGCCGATCATCGTGGCGAGGTTGAGCGAGGGCACCAGCTCCAGCACGACCACGGGCTGGCCGTCGTCGACCACGACGTCGAACACGGTGATGACGTTCGGGTGCGAGAGCCCGCCGAGCGCCCGCGCCTCCCGCATGATGCGTTCACGCAGGTCGAGGGCCTCGTGCTCGGGAACGCCCGGAGGGACCTTGAGCTCCTTGATGGCCACACGGCGCTGCAGCACGTCATCGTAGCCCGACCAGACCGTGCCCATCGCGCCACTGCCGAGCTGCCCGGACAGCCGGTAGCGCCCGCCAACACGGCGCTCCTGGTCGTTGTCGGTGCTCGGCACGCGCCCATTCTGACGAGCGGCCGGTCACGGACGGTGGGCAGCCCCCTCAATTACGGAGGGGCATTGGTCGTATCGCCGCCAGGTATTCCGCACTCATGATCGGTGTGACGACCACATGCGGGCTGCGCCAAGCGGCCCATTCCTCCGTTCGCCGCAAGACCACCCGCCCGCCTGTCAGTCAGCCGGAGTCCGTCCGCAGCAGAAGGGCGACACCTCGGCGCGGAAACCCACTAGAGGCGGGATTGGAGTTGGAACACCGCCGTCCGGGTGAGCACCATGGGGAGATGCACGACAGGATCGCGCCCAGCAGGGCGGGCACCGCAGCAGCGGGTGCCCGATGACCGTGCTGGACGAGCACCACGACATCCTTCCCGTGGCCGCGCCTGCCGATTTCGGCGCAGGCACCGGGCCGGCCTGGCTCGACACCTGGCTGATGGCCAACGCAGGCGCGCTCGTCGGCTGGCGGCGATCCCTGCACGCGATACCCGAGCTCGGTCGACAGGAGCGCCGGACGACGGCGTTCGTCGCCGACGTCCTGACGGCGGCAGGCCTCGAGCTGCGCACGCTGCCCAGCGGCACCGGCCTGGTCTGTGACGTCGGGCGCGGCGAGCGCGGCGTCGCCCTGCGGGCCGACCTCGACGCGCTCCCGCTGCACGAGGACACGGGTCTGCCGTTCTCGTCGACGCTCGATGGCGTCATGCACGCCTGCGGGCACGACGCACACATCGCCATGCTGCTGGGTGCGGGTCTCGCGCTCGCCTCGGCGCCCAAGCTGCCCGGACGCGTGCGGCTGATCTTCCAACCCGCCGAGGAGATCCAGCCCGGCGGGGCGATGGAGGTGGTCGCCGACGGGGCGATGGCGGGCGTCGAGCGGATCTTCGCGCTGCACGTGGACCCCCGGCTGCGCGTCGGGCGGCTGGGCACCCGCGTCGGGCCGATCACGTCGGCGTGCGACGTCGTGGAGGTCCGGCTGACCTCGCCAGGCGGCCACACCTCGCGCCCGCACCTGACGGCCGACCTTGTCGAGGCCATCGGGCTGCTGATCACCCAGCTGCCGCTGCTGCTCACGCGGCAGGTCGACCCGCGGTCGGGCACCGTGCTGGTCTGGGGTGCGGTGCACGCGGGCGAGGCGGCCAACGCCATCCCGCAGCACGGCGTTCTGCGTGGCACCTTGCGTACGGCCGACCACGCGACGTGGGGCGAGCTGGAGGAGAAGGTCCGCGAACTGGTGGCCGCGATCCTCGCGCCGCTCGGGGTGGGCTACACGCTCGACCACGTCCGCGGGGTGCCGCCGGTGGTGAACGAGGCGGTCAGCTCGGCGATGCTCGCCGAGGCCGCGCTCGCCATCGGCGGACCGGAGGCGTCGACGAGCACCGAGCAGTCGAGCGGCGGCGAGGACTTCGCCTGGTACCTCGAGCACGTGCCCGGCGCCATGGCGCGGCTGGGCGTGTGGTCGGGCACCGGTCCGATGCGCGACATCCACCAGCCCACGTTCGACCTGGACGAGCGCGCCCTGCCCTTCGGCGTCCGCGTCCTCACCCGCGCCGCGCTGTCCGCCCTGACCCACCTGGAGCTCCCCGACGCCTGACCCCGCCCGGTGAGTCCCGCATCTCACCCCGGTGAGTCCCGCATTTCCCCCTGGTGAGTCCCGCGTTTCACCCCGGTGAGTCTCGGGTCTCGCCACGGTGAGTCCCGCGTTTCACCCCGGTGAGTCTCGGGTCTCGCCACGGTGAGTCCCGCGCTCTGCCACGGTGGGTCCCGCACTCTGCCACGGCGAGTCCCGCGCTATCACGGTGAGTCCCGCGAATCGCCACGGCGAGTTACGGGTTCACCACGGGCTCGGCCCTTCATCACGCCCGGCTTCCCGCCGTCGCTGTTGTCGGCGACCCCGGTTGTCCACATCGCTGCCCGGTTGTCCACAGGCTGTCCCAACCGCCACAGAGGGCCGCCTGCCAGCGCATCGTGGGCGGCATGGCGCTTCCTGTCCCCGGTCTCCACGGCGCACATCGGCGCGTCGATCTCGTCAAGCAACTCGGCCGCCGCAGGCTGGAGGCCGCGCTGCGCAGCGGCGAGGTCCTCCCGCTGTGGACCGGCACTGTCGTGGAAGCCGCGCGTGTGCTCGATCCGCTCACCCGGTCCGCCGCCGCCCAGCTGACGGCGGGTCCACGCGCCGCGCTCTGCGGTGTCACTGCCGCTCAGCTGCACGGTTGTGGATGCCTGACCTCGCCCAGGACGCATGTCCTCCTGCCTTATGGACGCGCCATCAGCAGCAGGGGCGGCCTCGTCGTTCACCACGGTCGTGGCATCCCTGATGACGTCCACGAGATCGAGGGTCTGCGCGTCCTGGCGCTCGATCGCGTCATCGCCGACCTGCTCTGCCTCCTGCCGTGGCGCGGGCGGTCGCGCGACGCGTTGGCCGTCCTCGACCAGGCTCTGCGGCTGGCAGGTGATGCCGAGGAGACCTTCCGGAAGGCCGTCGCGACCCGGCTGGAGCAACGGCCAGACATCCGCGGCACCGTCCGAGCGCGCGGCCTCCTCGATCTCGGCTCCGGCCGCGCCGAGTCGCCCCCAGAGAGCTGGTTGCGGCTGACGCTGATCGAGCGCGGCTTTCCGCTGCCCGAGGTCAACTGGGTCATCCGTACGCCGGATGGCCGCGAGATCGTCCGGCTCGATCTCGCCTGGCCGTCGATGCGCATCTGCGTCGAGTACGACGGGTGGGAGCCGCACTTCGGTCGCGAGGCCTCCGACGAGGCCCGTGTCGCCGAGCTGCGTCGTCACGGGTGGATCGTCATCCGGGTCGATATCGACGACCTGCGCAGCATCGAGCAACTGCTCGTCGACCTCCGGGCGGCGTTCGCCAAGCGCGGCTACACATGGTGACCTGACTTCACACCTCACCTGAGCCGGGTGGACGTCGAGACTGTGGTCGAACGAACAATTCGCGGTGCCGAATCGCGGGACTCACCGCGCTGGCGCCCGGGCGCGTCGCGTCACGCCGCAGAACACAGCGTGCCCGCCGCTGGACCTGTCGCGATCGGATGCGGGACTCGCGGGGTTCGGCGTGGCTGAGCGTGGGGTGGGGTGCCGAACTCGCCCTTCAGAACGCGGGGACTCAGCGTGATGAGATGCGGGACTCGCCGTGGTGGGATCCGGGATGCGCCGTGGCGAATCGCGGGACTCACCCTGGCTAGACGGACTTGCGGCTCGGGCGGCTGCGCAGGGCAGCCACATAGTCGGCAGGAGCGCCCGCCTGCTCGGCAGCGTCGGCGATCACCCCGAGGTAGCGCGCGCTCGGCTCGCCGCCCTCGTAGGCGTCCAGCACGTAGAGGAAGGCCAGTACGTCGCCCTCGAGGGTGTGCACCCGCACCTTCAGCTTCTTGTGCAGGCCGAGCTCGCCGCCCTCCCACCGATCCAGCCGGGCGGCGTCGTGATCGGGCACGTCGTAGAGGACGACGAAGACCTGCTCACCCTCCTCCTCGACCACGGTGGACAGCGCGCCTTCCCACGCGAAGTCCTCGCCGCCGAAGGTCAGCCGCCACCCCTGCAGCCACCCCGTCCCGGCCATGGGCGAGTGCGGGGCGCGCTCCTTCATCTGGGCCGGATCCATGTTCGATCCGTACGCGGCGTACAGCGGCACCGCACAAGAGTAGAGCCCTGCCCGACGCGTACCGTGATCGGGGAACAGGCACGCGACCGGGGAGGGCTACGTTCGGTGACCCGCATCGTGATCATGGGTGGTGGTCCCGCGGGATACGAGGCGGCACTCGTCGCGGCCCAGCACGGCGGCGACGTGACCGTGATCGAGCGCGATGGCATGGGCGGCGCCTGCGTCCTCGATGACTGTGTTCCCTCCAAGACCCTCATCGCCTCGGCCGGGATCCGGGTCGAGCTCGGCCGGGCCCCCGACCTCGGTCTGACCGGCGGCCGGGAAGCGATGGGCGTAGACCTCCCGCGGGTGAACGCCCGGGTCATGAGCCTCGCGACAGCCCAGTCCGCCGACGTGCGCGCTCGCGTCGAGCGCGAGGGCGTGCGGATCATCAAGGGCAGCGCGGCATTCGCCGACGAGCCGACCGCGCGGGGGCTGCACGCCGTCGCCGTCCGCACGGCCCAGGGTGGCAGCGAGATCCTCCCCGCCGACGTCGTGCTCGTCGCCACTGGCGCCACCCCCCGCGTGCTGGACGACGCCAAGCCGGACGGCGAGCGCATCCTCACCTGGCGCCAGCTCTACGACCTTCGAGAGCTCCCCGAACATCTGATCGTCATCGGGTCGGGCGTCACCGGCGCGGAGTTCGTGTCGGCGTACGTCGAGATGGGCGCCCGCGTCACGCTGGTCTCGAGCCGTGATCGGGTGCTCCCTGGCGAGGACGCCGACGCCGCCGCCGTCCTCCAGGACGTGTTCGCCGAGCGCGGCGTCGAGATCCTCGCTCAGGCGCGCGCGGAGTCGGTGCGGCGGGAGGGGGACGGTGTCGTCGTCACGCTCGCGGACGGGCGGACGATCACCGGGTCGCACGCGCTGATGACGGTCGGGTCGGTGCCCAACACCGGTGAGCTCGCGCTGGAGAAGGTCGGCATCGAGACCGGACGAGGCGGCTTCATCCCCGTGGACCGGGTGTCACGCACGTCGGTGCCGGGCATCTACGCGGCGGGGGACTGCACCGGCGTGCTCATGCTCGCGTCGGTCGCCGCGATGCAGGGGCGGATCGCGATGTGGCACGCGCTCGGCGAGGGCGTCTCGCCGATCAAGCTCAAGACGGTGGCTGCCGCCGTGTTCACGCGGCCCGAGATCGCGACGGTCGGCATCAGCCAGCGTGCGATCGACGCCGGTGAGGTGCCCGCTCGGACGATCATGATGCCGCTCTCGACGAACCCGCGCGCGAAGATGCAGGGGTTGCGGCGGGGCTTCGTGAAGCTGTTCTGCCGCCCGGCGACCGGTGTGGTCGTCGGAGGCGTCGTCGTGGCTCCCGTCGCCAGCGAGCTCATCCTGCCGATCGCCCTGGCGGTGCAGAACGCGCTGACCGTGGCCGATCTGGCCTATACGTTCTCGGTGTACCCGTCGCTGTCGGGCTCGATCACCGAGGCGGGCAGGCAGCTGATGCGCCACGGCGACCTCGACTGATCACCGCCGAATCGGGGTCGGCTCCGGGGCATCCCTGATTCCGCCCCGCGACCCTAAGCCGACGATCGGGGACATGAGCATCGTGCCCGCCACGTCCAAGGTTCCTGTCGTACCCGTGGTTGCGGGTGCCGTCGTCGCGCAGTTCGCCGACGATCTCGTGCGCCTGCTGCTGCCCCTGCCGTTCCTCGGCGCCCTCTCCGGCCTCATCGCGATCCTGCTCACCGCGGGCGCGGCCCGGGTGGCCGGCCGAGGGCGCACAGGCCACGTCGCCGCGCGTACGGGCCTTGCGGTGGGCGTGACGTCCGCCGTGATCGGCCTGCTCGTCGGCGGCCTCGGCCTGGTGGCGATCCTGCTCGCGGGCATCACCGTGGTGGCCGGTGTCGCCGGGGCCGTGGTGGGCCGCCGCGGGCCCGCGGCCTGATCTCGGGCGGCGCCATCGCCGGGGCACGGTCGCCGCGCCGTTCGATGCGCCCGCGCTCCGGCAGCATGACCGCCGCCCGGCCGGCGCGATCGCTGTCCGGCAGGATCGACGGCCGCCCCGATCACCGGACGCGCGGGATCGCACGGCAAGCCCGGCCGGTCCCGCGGCCGTCGTTCCCCGCGTCACGGGGACTCGAGCAGCGCGCCGATCCGGTCGCGCAGCGTGGCGTCCTCGCCAGGGACGGCACGCCCGTCAGGGGGGATCACCTCGCGGCCGTTCGGCCCGTCGACGATCGTCAGCACACCCGGCCGTCGCCGCAGCACGCCCGTCGCGTCCACAGCGAGCGCCACGATCTGCGCCCGCCCACATCGCGGCGCGACAGGGCTCGCACGGGCAGGCGGGAGGACGGCGGCCAGTGCGTCGGGCAGCGCCCCGCACGGCCGCAGCGCGACCGTGGCGTCCTGCCGCACCGCCACCACGCCCGCGCCGGGGATGTCCGCGGCGACGGCACGCACCGGCCGATCCCACCTCCCGCGCAGCTCGAGCTGACGCATCGGTAGGGCGAGCAGCCGCAAGAGCTGCACGAGCGCCGGATCGGGGCCGCCCGGCCCGGCCAACCCGCGGGCGCGCAGCGCGTTCCATCCGGCGGCCCGCACCTCGAGCCGCTCGCCGCCGACCAGGCCGGGGGAGGCGAGCCGCAACGCCACGGGCAGCGGCCCCAGGCCCAGCAGCGACCAGAGCACGTCGAGCTCCGCTGCGGTGAGCACATGCCTTCCGGCATCGACGAGCTCGGTCATGTCCTCGACCGTAGGCGGCGTACGCGCAGACCGGTGTGTTTCGGCCCGACGGTTTGCACACGCACACGCCGTCGGGTCGGTCGTCCTCAGCTCGCAGGCGCCGGCGACCGGCAGGTGGTCACAACGGGCACGGCGGCGCCGGCAGGGAGGCCCGTTCAGTCCTTGATCTCGCAGAGGACGGTGCCTTGCGCGACGGGGCTGCCCTGCGTCGCGGACAGGCCCGTGACCGTGCCCGCCTTGTGCGCGGGACCGGGTTCTCCATCTTCATCGCCTCGAGCACCACGACGAGGTCGCCCGCGTCCACGGTGTCGCCGTCGGCGACCGCGACCTTGACGATCGTGCCCTGCATCGGCGCCGTCACCGCGTCGCCCGGAGGCAGTCGCGGCCGCCTGCGCCGAGCCGCCTCGCGCGCCGGGGCGTGGCCTTGGCGACGGGCGCACCGCCGACCGCCGAGCGCAGAGCGTCGCGGGCAGCGACACCTCCAGCCGCCGGCCGCCGACCTCGACCACGACGACCTGGCGCGGTGCGGCCGTCCTCGGCCGGTGTCGCCGCCTCCGGCGAACGGCGGAATCGTGTTGTCCGAACTCGGTCTCGATCCAGCGGGTGTGCACGGTGAACCCGTCCGGCGCGGTGAACGCCGGATCGCGCACCACCGCGCGGTGGAACGGCAGCACCGTGGCCATGCCCTCGACCTGCATCTCGTCCAGCGCGCGGCGGGACGCGCTCGCAGGGCCTGCGTCGCGGTCCGCTCCGGTGACGATCAGCTTGGCCAGCAACGAGTCGAACTGCGCCGCCGATCACCGAGCCCGCCTCGACGCCGGAGTCGACCCGCACGCCCGGGCCGGACGGCAGCGAGATCGACGTCGTCACCGTGCCCGGCGCCGGGCAGGAAGTTCGCGGCCCGCGTCCTCGCCGTTGATCCGGAACTCGATCGAGTGCCCGCGCGGCGTCGGGTCCTCGGCGCAGCGCAGCGTCTCGCCGTCGGCGATGCGGAACTGCTCGCGCACCAGATCGATCCCGCTGACGTCTCCTCCGAGACCGGGTGCTCGACCTGCAGTCGGGTGTTGACCTCGAGGAACGAGATCATCCCGTCCTGGCCGACCAGGAACTCGACCGTGCCGGCCCCGTGGTAGCCCGCCTCGCGGCAGATCGCCTTGGCGGCCTCGTGGATCGTGGCGCGCTGCTCGTCGGACAGGAACGGCGCGGGCGCCTCCTCGACGAGCTTCTGGTACCGGCGCTGCAGCGAGCAGTCGCGGGTGCCGACGACGATGACGTTGCCGTGCGTGTCGGCCAGCACCTGCGCCTCGACGTGGCGGGGCTGGTCGAGGTAGCGCTCGACGAAGCACTCGCCGCGCCCGAAGGCCGCGACCGCCTCGCGCACCGCCGACTCGTACAGCTCCGGGATCTCCTGCCTCGTCCGGGCGACCTTCAGCCCGCGGCCGCCACCGCCGAACGCCGCCTTGATCGCGACGGGCAGGCCGTGCTCCTGCGGCGAACGCGACGCACCTCGTCGGCGCCGGAGACCGGGTCGGGGGTGCCGGGGACCAGCGGGGCGCCCGCCCGCATGGCGATGTGCCGTGCGGTGACCTTGTCGCCGAGATCGCGGATCGCCTGCGGGGTCGGGCCGATCCAGGTCAGGCCCGGCGTCGATGACGGCCTGCGCGAACTCGGCGTTCTCGGAGAGGAACCCGTAGCCGGGGTGGACGGCGTCGGCGCCGGCCCGGCGCGGCCGACGTCGATCAGCTTGTCGATGACGAGGTAGGAGTCGGCCGGCGGTCGTCCCGCCCAGCGCGAACGCCTCGTCGGCGAGCCGGACGTGCAGCGCGTCACGGTCCGGCTCGGCGTAGACCGCGACGACTGGCGAGCCCGGCGTCCCGGCAGGCGCGGATGACGCGGACGGCGATCTCGCCACGGTTCGCGACGAGGACCTTGCTCAGGCGCGGCACGACTCGGCCTCCCTCGGGTGCCGGGGACCCACGCCCCGGCGCGAAAGTTACCCGGCAGTTTAGGCATGGCGGACGGCCCCTCGGATGTGGCGTAGCCGACGCTCGCGCGATCGGCGGCGGGTGCAGGCCACCGCTGCCGCGCCGTCGGGGCCTGTCACCTGGGCGGGCGCATCCCGGCGATGTCCGGGAAGCGGTCGGGTTGTTGACGTCGCGCAGGGTCTTCGCAGAGCGGGCAGGTGCTTCGCAGGGGCCCACGGGCTCTGCGACGGGTTCATGGGTTCTGCGAGGTGGCCCGGGCTCGTTGCCGGGCGACGACCGTCACCTCACGAATCGGCGCAGTGCCAGGCGGACTCGTCCACGAGGGCGTGGCCGGGGCGGCTCGACGCCGTCGTAGCGCAGCAGTGCTTCGCGTTCGGCCAGCTCAGCAGCGGCGTCGGTGGTCAGTTCGGCGCGCAGCGCGCGGGCGAGATCCCATCCGTCGCGCAGTGCGCCGCCCGGTGCGCGGCCCGCGTGGTGTGCCGCGAAGGTCGACGCCCAGCGCGCACCCAGCGAGGCCGCGAGCACCGGCCACGCCTTCGCCGCCTCGCCCGCCCGCTTGCGCAGCAGGGCGCGGCGGGCGGCGGCGAGCCGGACGGCGTCGAAACCCGCAGGGTCGGGCTCACCCGCGACGAGGGCGGCGACAAGCGCGGCCTGACGTTCGGCGAGCGCGGCGCGAGTCACGGTCGACGCGTCCGGATCGTCGACTCGACGTGGCGAAACAGCGAGCTCGGCGTGTTCAGTCGCGGGACTCACCGCGGGATGGGGGGTGGGGTGCGCCGTGGCGAGATGCGGAACTCGGTGTGGCGAGACGCGGGACTCACCGTGCTCGGATGCGGGACTCACCTCCTGGGGGCGGGCGGTGGCGGCGAGCGTGGTCAGCTCCGCGGTCAGCACGTGGGCGGGCGGGTAGCGGCCGTCGCGCTCCAGCAGGACCGGCACCCCCGGTGCCCGGGCGAGCACGTGTTCCAGGAGGCCGAGCACCGGGTCGGGCACCGGGTCGGTGTGGGTGTCGTGGTACAGCCCGCCGCCCGGCAGCCCGGCCTCGTCGTGGCGCACCGACCCGCCCGCGACGTGCACGTACCCGATCCGGTCGCGCAGGGATCCGGTCGAGCATCCGGTCGAGCGTCGCCCGCGGGTCCTGGCCCCGGTTGTAGGCGTTCGCGTAGACGTTGGCGACGTCGAGGAGCAGGAGCGCGCCGGTGCGGTCGAGCAGAGCGGCGAGGAACTCGGCCTCGGAGAGCTCGTCCTCCGGCCAGTCGAACACCGCGGCGATGACCTCGAGGGCGAGCGGCACCGACAGCTCGGCCTGCAGCCGCGTGACGTTCGCGGCCAGTACGTCGAGCGCCTCGCCCGTGCGGGGCAGCGGGAGCAGGTGACCCGCGTCGCGCCCACCCGCCCTCACGAACGCCACGTGCTCGCTGACGAGCGGCGCGGACAGGGCCTCCGCGCAGGCGGCCAGGTGGGTGACCCGACCGGCGTCCAGCGGGTCCGTGCCGCCCAGCGAGAGCCCGATCCCGTGCGGAATCACCGGGAGGCCCCGTTCCCGCAGGTCCACCACCCCTCGAGGTGGACCTGCGGAAACGACGGACTCCGCGATGACCTCGCAGAACCCCAGGCCGGGCGCCGCAGCCACCCAGCCCGCGATCTCGGGGCGCCAGCCCACGCCGACGCCTTCGACGACGAGCGGTGCGCCGGTTCGGGACGCCGACCGTGTCCGCGGAGCGAGGTCCGCGGGCACGGCCGTCGTCGAGGCCTCCGGCCCGCCGTGCACGTCAGCCGCCGCAGCCGCCGCCACCACCGCCGCAGCCACCACCACCGCACCCTCCACCGCCGCCGGAGTCACCCCCACCGCTCCAGCTGGAACCGCCGTCGCCACCGCTCGCACTGATCCGCTGGACGGCGAGCTCGCCCGCGATGGACGGGTCCGACGCCCACACCGCACTCATCCCGAACAGCCCGATCCCGAGCGCGGCGCCCGCGGGCCCGTACAGCGCCCAGTCGGGCCGCTCCTTGGGCGCCAGGGCGTGGTTGTCGGTGCGCAGGGCGACGAGCGTCCGCTCGCCGCGCCGGGTGCGCCGGGGCGCGGACACCAGCAGCACGACGGCCACGACCGACACCGGCAACAGCGCGACGACGAGCAGGCCGACCGGCTTGGCGTTCGCGATCCCCGCGAGCAGCCGGACCAGGCCCAGCCCGGCCACGGCGGCCATCCACCAGCCGGTCGCGCGGATCCGGCGGCGTTGGGCGTCGGAGAGCAGCAGCTTCGCGTCGATCAGCCGCCTCTCGATCGTGCCCAGCGCGGCCGCGACCCAGCGGTGCGTGGCGATCCACTTGCGGTGCGTCGGCGTCTCGACGGCGGCGTGCACGGCCCGCTCCAGCTCGTCGGCGCCGGGATCGGTGCGCGGGACGGCCTGCGCGTTGCCGCGCTCGGACCAGATCGCGCCCCGCAGCCGCAGCGCGGTGAGCGCGGAGACGACGGCGAGGTCGGCGCCCCCGTTGAGGTACGCGACGTCGTGCGGACGCCTCCCGACGCCCGTGACCGGCTCGTCTCCGCCGCTGCGGACGATCGTGCGGCGGGCCCGGATCGCCGTGATCAGCACGACGACCGCGAGCACGGTGTAGGCCAAGAGGAAGGTGGGGCCGCTGATGCCCCAGGTGTCACCCATCCGATCCACCTCCCGAACTGACGTCCTGTCGGACAGATCACAGCGTCTCCGGCCGCCAAGCCGCGGGAAGCGTTGACGAATGGCCGTCCGGTTTGCTGCAGCGTCAGTTTGTCGCCGGCGCAGGCGGCGGGGGAACGTTCTTCACACAGACTTGAGGTTGCGCCGCACCTGGTTCTTGATGCGGCCCAGCATGGCCGACATCCCGCGCAGCCGCAGCGGGCTGACGGCCTGTGCGAGGCCCAGCGCGACGTAGAAGTCGTCGGGAACGGCGAGCACGTCCGCGGCGGGCTGCCCGTTCAGCCCGGTGCTCATGATCGAGGCGAAACCCCTGGTCGTGGGGGCTTCGCGCGGCGCGGAGAAGAACAGGTGCACCGCCCGGTCACCCTCGTCCTCCACCTCGACCGCGAGGAACAGCGGCGACTGGCACTCGTGGCACCTGCTCCATCGTCGACGCCGCGTCGGTGTAGCGCTGCGGCAGCTCGGGCAGCTCGTCGCGACAGCTCCAGCAGCAGCTGCAGCCGCTCCTTCGGCCCGACGTCCGCGAAGTCGTCGACGAGCTCCGCGAGCGGCGCGGGCAGCGTCACAACCCGCTCCTCACACCGAGCCCCGCTCGGTGCCCTGGGCGATCGGCACCCGCACGGTGTTGCCCCACTCGGTCCAGCTCCCGTCGTAGTTGCGGACGTGGCCGAAGCCGAGCAGGTGGGTGAGCACGAACCAGGTGTGGCTGGAGCGCTCGCCGATGCGGCAGTAGGCGATCACGTCGTCGTCGGGCGCGAGGCCCTGCTCGGTGAGGTAGATCGCCTCGAGCTCGGGGCGGGCCTTGAACGTGGCGTCCTCGGCGGCGGCCCGCGCCCACGGCACGCTCGCGGCGCCGGGGATGTGGCCGCCGCGCACCGCGCCTTCCTGCGGGTAGTCGGGCATGTGCAGGCAGCTCGCCGGAGTACTCGCCGGGCGAGCGCACGTCGACCAGCGGGCTCGCCCAGGTGCGCCAGCACGTCGTCGCGGAACGCGCGGATCGTGGTGTCGTCCCGCTCGACGACGGGGTAGTCGACGGCCTCCGGCTTGGGCTGCTCGGTGGTCAGGTCGCGGCCCTCGGCCACCCACTTGGCGCGCCCGCCGTCGAGGATCCGCACGTCGGGGTGGCCGAAGAGCGTGAACACCCACAGCGCGTAGGTGGCCCACCAGTTGTTCTTGTCGCCGTAGAAGACGACGGTGGTGTCGCGGCCGATGCCGCGCTCGCCGCAGATCTCGGCGAACGCGCGCGCCGTCGACGTAGTCGCGGGTGACCGGGTCGTTCAGATCGGTGTGCCAGTCGACCTTCACCGCGCCCGGGATGTGGCCGGTGTCGTAGAGCAGCACGTCCTCGTCGGACTCGACGACGACCAGGCCCGGTTCCCCGAGGTGCTCGGCCAGCCACGCGGTGGTGACCAGCCGCTCCGGGGTGGGCGTAGGCGGCGAACTTGGTATCGGGGTCGTGCGCGACGGTCATGTCGCCAAGCCTAGTCGCGCTTCCACAGCTCCGTGACGCTCACGCCGACCGCCGCGAGCAGCCGTCGCGTGAGGGGCAGGCTGATCCCGATGACGTTGGACGGATCCCCGTCGATCCCCTCGACGAACCAGCCGCCGAGCCCGTCGAGGGTGAACGCGCCCGCGACGGCCAGCGGCTCGCCGGTGGCGAGGTAGGCCTCCAGCTCCGCCTCCGACGGCGAGGCGAACCGCACCTCGGTGACCGCATGCCCCTCGGCCACCCGGTCGATCTCGCCGTCCTCCATCCGCAGCACGGCGTGGCCGGTGACGAGCATGCCGGTCCGCCCGGCCATCGTCCGCCAGCGCCGCCGGGCCGTGTCGACGTCGGCGGGCTTGCCCACGAGTTCGCCCTCGATCAGCAGCATCGAGTCGCAGCCGATCACCGCGGCGTCCGGGTGGGCGTCGGCGATACGGCGGGCGACGGTCGTGGCCTTGGCCCCCGCCAGCCCGGTGACCTTCGCGCCCGGTCCCGCGTCCGGGGTGGCCGCGAGCAGGGCGGGCTCGTCGACGTCGGCGACCTCGACGTGCGGGTCGAGGCCTGCGGCCCGCAGGACGCCGAGCCGGGCGGGGGAGGCGGAGGCCAGCACGAGATGCACGCGGCGATCCTGCCCTTCGCTCCGATGAGTTGTCCGGGCGGCGGCGGTCAGCAGGGGAACAGTGCCGCACGAGAGGAACCACGATGTCCCAGACGACCAGCCTCGAGACACGCGTCGTCGGCGACGGCGCCGACGCGATCACCTACGACGTGCGGGGCGACCTCGCCGATGCGACGCCCGACCGCCCGGCACTGCTGATCATCGGCTCGCCGATGGGCGCCAGCGGGTTCGGCACCCTCGCGGGCCACTTCCCCGACCGTCCCGTCGTCACCTACGACCCCCGCGGTTCGGGCCGCAACCCGACCGACACCGCTCCGATCACCCCCGAGCAGCACGCGGAAGACCTGCACCGGGTGATCGCGGCGCTCGACGCGGGCCCGGTCGACGTGTTCGCCACCAGCGGCGGCGCCGTCAACGCGCTCGCGCTCGTGGCGGTCCATCCCGACGACGTGCACCGCCTGGTGGCCCACGAGCCGCCGACGGCCAGGTGGCTTCCCGACCGCGACGAGGTCGTCGCGGCGTGCGCGGACATCGGCGCGACCTACCAGAAGTCGGGCCACGGTCCGGCGATGGCCAAGTTCATCGCTCTGGTGATGTACGACGGTGAACTGTCCGCCGACTACCCCGCCCGGCCTGCCCCGGACCCGGCCATGTTCGGGATGTCCGCCGACGACGACGGGACCCGGACCGACCCGCTGATGCGCAACATGCCCGCCTGCATCACCTACGAGCCGGACGCCAAGGCCCTCGCGGCCCTCGGTGAGCGGCTGATCGTCGGGGTCGGGAAGACCTCGGGCCAGACCATGGCGGCGCGGGGCGCCCGGTCGGTCGCCGGTGCGGTCGGCGTCGGGGTCACCGAGTTCGCGGGCGACCACGGCGGCTTCCTCGGCGGCGAGTTCGGCCAGACCGGCGAGCCCGACGCCTTCGCGGCCGACCTCCACGCCGTACTCAACTGAGCGGAGCTCGCGGAGCGAGTATCGGCGGTGATCGACGGTTCGCTTCCGCACCGAACCGGTGATCAGACCGGGCTGGGGCGGCGGGCCGTTCAGCCCGAGGCCCCGCCGCGGGCCCAGCGCGCGACGACCAGCACCAGCGCGAGCAGGGCCAGCGCGACCACCGCGGTGATCACCGGACGGCGTCCTCGCGGACCATCACCATGCGGCCGGCCTGCGGGCGTGGGGAGCGGCGGCGTGGGCGCAGCTCGCCCGCCAGCGCCGCCAGGATCAGCAGGGCCACGACCGCCAGCACCAGGATCTTGATCGTCGTGATGTCCATCGTGGCCTCCTCTTTCGTCCGTGGCGGAAGTGTGCTGGGCACTCCAGTGCGACGACCAGCTTCTTGGGAAGGATTTGAGCGAAGCTCAGCCCGGCACGAGGCCGTGCCGGTAGGCGTAGCCGACGGCCTGCGCGCGGTCGCGCAGTCCCGCCTTGGCGAACAGGTGGTTGACGTGCGTCTTCACGGTCGCCTCGCTCACCACCAGGCGTCGCGCGATCTCCCCGTTGGACAGCCCCGACGCGATCAGCCCGAGCACCTCGGCCTCGCGGGCGGTGAGCCCGTCGGGCAGCGCGGCGGCGGCCGTCCGCGGCGCGGGCTCGGCGGCCAGGAGCCGAGCCAGCGCGGCCGAGTCGACCGTGGTGTGGCCGTCGGCGGCCGAGCGCAGCGCGCGCCCGATGGCCTCGGCGTCGGCGTCCTTGGAGAGCCATCCCGCCGCGCCCGCGCGGAGCGCCTCGACGACCGACGCGTCGTCGGCGTAGGTGGTGAGCACGACCACGGCGGTGCCGGGGTGCTCCGCGCGCACCCGCCGGGTCGCCTCCACCCCGTCGCAGACCGGCATGCGCAGGTCGGTGAGCAGCACGTCCGGGGCGAGCTCGGCGACCAGCGCCACCGCGCGCTCCCCGTCGGGCGCCGCGCCGACCACCTGGATGCCGGGCAGCAGCCCCAGCAGCGTGACCAGGCCCTCGCGGACGATCGTCTGGTCGTCGGCGAGGACGACCCGCAGGTCCGCCCTCAGCCCGGCGTCGGGTGAAGGCGCAGCCGCACCCGCCATCCGTCCTCCACCGGTCCCGCGTCGAGCTCCGCACCCGCGAGCGCGGCGCGCTCGGCCATCCCGACCAGACCGTAGCCGCCCTTCGGCGGGGGCGGGGGTGTCCCCGTGCGGTCGCGGATCTCCAGCTCCGTCGCCCCGTCGCGGTGCGAGAGCCGCACCGACACCGGGGCGCCCGCGGCGTGCCGCCGGGCGTTGGTCAAGGCCTCCTGCGCGGTGCGCAGGAGCGTCTCCTGCGCGGTCGCCGTCAGGTCGGCGGGCGTGCCGTCGATCTCCAGCGTGGCGTCGGGGGTGTCGGCGACGAGCGCCCGCAGCCCGTCGGCGAGGTCGACCGGCTCGGTGCGCAGGGCCGCCACCGCGCGGCGCGCCTCGGCGAGCCCGTCGGACGCGAGGCGCTGCGCGCGCTCCACCTGGGCCAGCGTGTCGGCCGGGGCGCCGTCGCGAAGGAGCATCAGTCGCGCGCCCTGCAGCTGGACGGCGAGCGCGGAGAGCGAGTGCGCGAGGACGTCGTGGACGTCGCGGGCGATGCGGGCCCGCTCGGCGAGCGCCGCCGCCCTGGCGTGCTCGGCCTGCACCCGCGCCGTGGCCACCAGCTCCTTCTCCCGCTGCTCGGTGCGCCGCAGGCTCTCCCGACGGCTCATCCCGAGCAGCAGCACGGCCGCCAGCCCGAGCACGGTGACGGTCAGCCCGGCCGGGTGGGCGCCGGGCAGCACGGCCACGACGCCCACCGTCGTGGCGACGAGCACCGCAACCGCCGCAGGCGCGGGCAGCCGGGTGCCCGCGGCGACGACGGCGTAGAAGCAGAACCCGAGCGGCGCCGCCCAACTCCCGGCGGCGGCGATGAACCCGATCCCCGCGACGGCCAGCACGACGATCGCCGTCGGCTGCAGCCAGCGGGGCTCCGTCGGCCGCACGGAGATGACGATCCACGCGAGCCCGCCCAGGATGGCGGCGACCACCGACGGCCCCACATGGGCCACCGGTGGATCCCCGAAGTAGGCCGCGAGCAGGATGACCGGCAGCCAGATGAGGCTGCTCGCCAGGCGCACCGGGCCCGACATGACGGTCACCGGCCGAGTGTGGACCCCGCCGCCAGCCTGCGTCGATCCCCGGCGGGGCGGATCGGGCGCCCGTCGGCGGCGACGCGGGCGTTGAACACGAGGTACTGCGCGGCGAGGCTCACGCCGAACGACAGCGTGAGCGTCGCGGCGAGGGCGGGCCCGGCGCTGGTGTGCGCGAACGGCAGCGCCACGCCGAGCCGCGCGCCGATCGTCAGCACCCACAGGCCCACGCTGAGCCGGCCGCCCCGCTGGTAGAGGTAGCCCTCGCGCATGGTGAGCCGGATCCCGTACCCGCGCAGGACGCCGAGCGCCGCTGTCAGCAGGAGGTCGCCGACGACCGCGACGACGGCGAGCGCGGTCCACGCCACGTGGGTGGCCTGGCTGAGCCCGACCACGAACAGGACCAGCGGCACCAGCAGCGACCGTCGCGCGGGCACGTAGCGGCCGGTGAACTGCCGCGCGACGACCCAGACGACCAGCGCGGCCGGAACCAGGTACGACAGGATGTCCATGGGCCTGAGCGTGATCGGCGGGAGCGCCGCGGGCGTCGGTCCCGGGGCCGGTTCCGGGTGGAGATCGCGCCTCCACCCCGGGGTGGATCAGGGTGCGCGCGTCAGCCGGGCCAGGCGGAGGTGCGCCAGGCGTCCGGGCCGACGGCCAGCGGGCGACGGAGGTGCGCGGCCCGGTCCGTCCACTGGCTGGGCGCCTTCGCGGGGGCGGGCGCGTCGGCGGCCAGCGCGGCGAGCACCACCGTCAACGCGGCCACCTCGGCGTCGTCCGGCTCGCCGCGGACCACACGGAACAGCGCCCGCCGCTCTTCCGGCGTGCTCACAGGGGGATGTTCCCGTGCTTGCGCGCGGGGACCGCCTCGCGCTTGGTGGCCAGCACCCGCAGCTCGCGGGCGACGTATCCGCGGGTCTCCGAGGGCGCGATCACGCCGTCGATGTAGCCGCGGTCGGCGGCGATGTAGGGGTTGGCCAGCGTGTCCTCGTACTCCTGCTGCAGCTCCAGCCGTCGGCGGGCGAGCTCGTCGCCCTCCAGCCCGGACAGCTCCTTGCGGTAGAGGATGCTCACCGCCCCGGCGGCGCCGGTCACGGCGATCTGCGCGGTGGGCCAGGCGACGTTGACGTCGGCGCCGAGGTGCTTGGACCCCATCACGTCGTACGCGCCGCCGTACGCCTTGCGGGTGATCACGGTGACCTTCGGCACCGTGGCCTCGGCGTAGGCGTAGATCAGCTTCGCGCCGCGGCGGATGATCCCGTTCCACTCCTGTTCGGTGCCGGGCAGGAACCCCGGGACGTCCACGAAGGTCAGCACGGGCACGTTGAACGCGTCGCAGGTGCGCACGAAGCGCGCGGCCTTCTCCGACGCGTCGATGTCCAGGCAGCCCGCGAACTGCGTCGGCTGGTTGGCCACGACGCCCACCGACCGGCCCTCGACGCGCCCGAAGCCGACGACGATGTTGGGTGCGAACAGCGCGTGGACCTCGAGGAACTCGCCGTCGTCGAGCACCCGCCGGATCACGCCGTGGATGTCGTAGGGCGTGTTGGGCGAATCCGGGACGATCGTGTCCAGCTCGAGGTCGGGGCCGTCGTCGGGGGGCGCGGGGAAGCTGGGCGGGTCGGACAGGTTGTTCGAGGGCAGGAACGACAGGAGCTCCTTGACGTAGGAGATCGCGTCCTCCTCGTCGCTGCCCAGGTAGTGCGCCACGCCGGAGCGCGCGTTGTGCGCCCGGCCGCCGCCGAGGTCCTCCATCGCGACGTCCTCGCCGGTCACCGTCTTGATCACGTCCGGGCCGGTGATGAACATGTGGCTGGTGCCGTCGACCATCACGACGAAGTCGGTGAGCGCGGGGGAGTACACGGCGCCGCCCGCCGACGGGCCCATGACCAGCGAGATCTGCGGGACCACGCCCGAGCTGCGTACGTTGCGCACGAAGATCTCACCGTAGAGGCCGAGCGCGACGACGCCCTCCTGGATCCGGGCGCCCCCGCCGTCGTTGATGCCGATCACCGGGCAGCCGATCTTCGTGGCGAGGTCCATCACCTTGACGATCTTCTCGCCGTAGACCTCGCCGAGCGCCCCGCCGAACACCGTGGCGTCCTGGCTGAACACCGCGACCGGCCTGCCGTCGATCGTGCCGGTGCCCGTGACGACGCCGTCGCCGTACGGTCGCCTGGCCTCCATCCCGAAGTTCGTCGACCGGTGCCGGGTGAGCGCGTCGAGCTCGACGAACGAGTCGGGGTCGAGCAGCATCTCCAGCCGCTCCCGCGCGGTGTGGCGGCCTTTCTCGTGTTGACGCCGCGTCGCCTCGGGGCTCGGCTCCAGCGCGACGTTGCGCCGATGGAGGTCGGCCAGCTTGCCTGCCGTGGTGTGGATGTCCGGCGCTTCGGGCGCCGCCTCGGCCGTCATGCGCGGGAGCTTAACCCGCCGGTAACCAGGGTGGACGCGGTCTGCGTCACGTCGCGCGACCGGTCGGACGCGCGCCTGGCGACGCTGCCCGCCCATCCGCCGCGTGGGTGACCCAAGGACCATCCCGACGCCGGTAGCGTCCGCGCGCATGAACCGGCCGCTTGATCACGACGCCGTCCGCGCCGCGCTCGTCGGCCTCTGGACCACAGTGGACATCGTCGACCGCACCGGGTCGACCAACGCCGACCTGCTCGTCGCGGCGGCCGCGGGCGCCCCCGACCGCTCCGTGTTGGTGGCCGAGCACCAGGACGCCGGGCGGGGGCGGCTCGCGCGCAGCTGGGTCTCGCCGCCCGGGTCCGGCCTCACGGTGAGCGTCCTGCTGCGTCCCGACGGCGTCCCCGCCTCCCGGCTCGGCTGGCTGACCCTGCTGGCCGGGCTCGCCACCTACGACGCCGTCCGCTCCCTCTCGGACGTGCCGTGCGGCCTCAAGTGGCCCAACGACCTCTTGCTCGGGCCCGGGCAGCGCAAGGTCGCGGGCATCCTCGCGGAGGTGGCCGACACGCAGCGCCCCGCGGTCGTGGTCGGCATCGGGCTCAACGTCACCGCCGCCCCCTCCGACCAGCCGGGCGCGACGTCGCTCGCCGCCGAGGGCGTCGCCGCCGGGCACACGGAGGCGCTGATCGCGCTGCTGACCCGGCTGGCGGCGCGGGAGTCGGCGTGGCGGGCAGGGCGCGGGGACCCGGAGCTGACCCGGGTGCGGGCGGACTACCGGGCCGCGTGCCTGAGCCTCGGCTCGAGCGTGCGCGTCGAGCTGCCCGGCGGCACGATCCACACCGGCATCGCGGAGGACGTCGACACCGACGGTCGGCTGCTGCTGCTCGACCGCGCAGGCCACCGTCGGGCGGTCGCGGCGGGCGATGTGGTGCACCTGCGTCCCGCGGAGGGCTCCGGGTTCTAAGTGGCATCGTGGCGTACCCGGACGAGCTGCTCGTCTCAGGCGAAGAGATCGTCATGCACAAGCACCCGCACTGGAAGATGCTGGTCGGGCCGGTGCTCCTGCTGTTGATCGTCGTCGGCGTGGGCAGCTTCCTCGCAGCGTTGGTCGGCGCGCAGACGTGGTCGCCGTGGGCGCGGCTCGTCTTGGGCGTGGTCGGGCTCGCGCTCGTCATCCGGTTGACGCTGCTGCCGGTGATCCGCTGGCGCACGACGCACTTTGTCATCACGACGCGCCGCGTGCTGGTGCGGGAGGGGCTGATCTCCCGGCGGGGCATGGACATCCCGATGCGCCGCATCAACAGCGTCGAGTTCCGGCACTCGCTGTTCGAGCGGCTGCTCGGCGTCGGCACGCTCGTGATCGAGTCGGCTTCGGACGAGCCACTCGAGTTCCACGACATCCCCGATGTGGAGCGGGTGCACGCGCTGCTCTACCGGGAGGTCGCGGACGAGACCTGAACCGCCGGTCCGACTTCCGGAAATCGTGGGTGTGATCTCCGCGACAGCTGTCTACGGTCGGAGGCACCGTCAACGACGACAGGAGCACCCGTGAGCAGGCTGCGATTCGGCATCTTCCTGGCCCCGTTCCACCCCGCGGGTGAGAACCCCACCACGGCGCTGCAGCGCGATCTGCGCCTGGTCCAGCACCTCGACCGGCTGGGTTTCGACGAGGCGTGGATCGGCGAGCACCACTCGGCGGGCACCGAGATCATCGCGTCGCCGGAGATCTTCATCGCCGCGGCGGCGGAGCGGACCCAGCACATCAAGCTCGGCACCGGCGTGGTGTCGCCTGAGCTACCACAACCCGCTCTGGGTGGCCGAGCGCATCGTGCTGCTCGACCACCTCACCACGGGGCCGGGTCATGCTCGGCGCTCGGTCCCGGCTCGCTGCCGACCGACTCGGCCATGATCGGGCTCAACCCGCACCGACACCCGCGAGCTGCTCGACGGAGAACCTCGACATCGTCATGCGGCTGCTGCGCGACGACGAGCCGGTCACCTTCGCGCACGACCGCACGCACAACCTCGTGACGCCCGGCTGCACCTGCGCCCGTACTCCGACCCGCTGTTCGACGTCGCCGTGGCCGCCGTCGCCTCGCCCACCGGTCCGCGGCTCGCCGGGCAGCACGGCGTCGGGCTGCTCTCGATCGGCGCCACGCTCACGCCGCGGGCTTCGACGCGCTCGCTCATCCACTGGAACGTCATGGAGGAGCGGGCGGCGACGTTCGGTACCACCGTCGACCGGTCCAAGTGGCGCCTCGTCGAGCCTCATGCACATCGCCGAGACGCGCGAGCAGGCCTACCGCGACGTCGAGTTCGGCATCGAGCAGTGGTTCCGCTACTTCCAGAAGACCGCGGCGTTCCCGCAGATGGCCGTCGAGGGCGGCGACCTCAAGGAGATGATCGACTTCATCAACGAGGCGGGCGTTGGCGCGATCGGCACGGTCGACGATGCCACCGCGCAGGTGCAGAAGCTGGTCGACCAGTCGGGCGGGTTCGGCTGCCTGCTCGTCCTCGGGACGGAGTGGGCCAACCCCCAGGCAACCCGGCGGTCGTGGGAGCTGCTCGCGCAACACGTGCTGCCCCGTTTCCAGGGCCAGGCGCAGCCCACGCTGGACGCGAAGGAGCGTGCGGCCCAGACCCGTTCCGGCCACACCGAGCAGCAGCACGCGGCCGTCGCGCACATGACGGAGAAGTATCAGAAGGAGCTGGCCGAGAAGGGCTGACCGGAACTGTCGGTGTGGTGCGGCACACGGTGTGCGCTGCGCATCGAGATCGACACGGTCGTCGGCCCGCGCCGCTAGCAGGGCGTTCCTAGGGCAGGGCCTCGGCGTCCCGGGTGCCGAACATCCCGGTGAACGTGCTGCGGTACACCACCTCGTCGCCGCGGTGCAGCGACGCGCGCAGCCGCACCAGGCCCAGCCCGGGGCGGCTGCGCGAGCGGCGGGCCTCAAGGACCTCCATCGACGCCCGCAGCTCGTCGCCCGCGAACACCGGTGCGGGCCAGGAGATCTCCTCGCCGCCGGGCGAACCGAGCGAGCTCGCCCGGTTGAGCACCTGGTCGACGTAGAGGCGCATCCACAGCCCCGCGGTGAACCAGCCCGACGCCGCCAGCCTGCCGAAGAGGGAGCTCCGCCCGGCCGCCTCGTCGACGTGGAAGGGCTGGGGGTCGAAGCGGCGCGCGAACGCCACCATCTCCTCGCCGTCGACGAGGGTCGTGCCGAGATCGAATACCCGGCCGGGCGTGAGGTCCTCGAAGGCGATCTCCGTCACGAGAAAGCGGCCAGTCCTGCCTCGGCGACCTCTTGGTCCTGCGTGTAGTGGCCGCCGCTCACGCCGATCGCGCCGACGATCGCGTCGCCGACCTTGATCGGGTAGCCGCCGCCGAAGATCACCAGGCGGGCGATGCCGCCGACCGCGCCCGAGGCGAGCGGGGCGTCGTCCTTGATGAAGTCGTGCCAGCCGTGCGTCGGCATCCCGAACCCGACAGCCGTGTAGGCCTTGTCCTGCGCCACCTGCGTGGACAGCAGCGCGGCCCCGTCCATGCGGGAGAACGCCTTGAGGTTGCCGCCGGTGTCGGCGATCGCGATGCACATCGGCACGCCGATCTCGTTCGACTTGGCCTCGGCGGCGGCGATGAGGCGGTGAGCGGCCTCGGTGGTGATGGTCGGGACGGAGACGGTGTCGGGCATGGGGCACTCCGGACGGGTCGACGATGACTGAGGTCATCTTCGCGCTGAGCGAAAGTCACTCAGGGGAATTGAGTCGCAGCGACTCATGTTGCACGAGATACGAGGTCGGGTGGGACCGGCCCGGAACATCGAGGAGCAGCACGAATGAGCACTGTGACCCTGTGGACGCGGAGGGACCCCTTCGCGGAGTTCGACACGATCGTCCGGCGCGCTTTCGGCCCGACGGGCGCGCAGCGGAGCTTCGTCCCGAGCGCCGAGATCGCCCGTGACGGCGAGGACGCGGTCGTCCGGCTGGAGCTGCCTGGCATCGACGCCGAGAAGGACGTCACCGTCGAGATCGAGGGCAAGGCGCTGGTCGTCCGCGGCGAGCGCCGTGACGAGCGCGCCGAGCAGCGCGACGGCCGCAGCCTGCGCGAGGTCCGCTACGGCAGCTTCCGCCGCAGCTTCGGCCTGCCCGCGCACGTCACCGCCGACGCGGTGGCCGCGACCTACGACGCGGGCGTTCTGACCGTCCGAGTGGCGGGTGCCTACGCGGGCACCGGCGCCCGGCAGATCCCGGTCAAGGCGAGCGCCCCGGCCGTCGAGGCCCCGGCCGAGGCCTGATCGCACCGGAAGAGGTGGCCCGGACCCGTGGGGTCCGGGCCACACTCGTCCGCCGGGCCCTGGTCCACCACGCACACCCTGTGGCGTCGACGCACACGCTCGGCCTCGTGCGAGGACGCCCGTGCGGGTGCGAAGTCAGGCGCGGCCGACCACCGCCAACGCCGCGGCGTGCAGCCTCCCGTTGGTGGTCAGGGCGTCGCCGCCCGCCCACGTCGGGCTCCCCGTGAGGTCCGTCAGCCGTCCGCCCGCCTCGCTGACGATCGGGACAAGCGCGGCGAGGTCCCACGGGTTGGCCACCGGGTCGACCGCCACGTCCAGCACACCCTCGGCGACGAGCACGTGCTGCCAGAAGTCGCCGAACGCGCGGGTCTCCCACACCGCGTCGACGAGCGCGAGCCACCGGTCCATGCGCCCCTGCCGCCCGAACACGCGCAGGTCCGTCGTGGACAGGTAGGCGTCGCCGAGCTCGGCCACCCCCGACACGGATATCCGCCGCGCCGGGACACCCGGCCCCTCCGACGTCCACGCCCCGGACCCCGCCGCGGCCCACCAGCGCCGACCCAGCGCGGGCGCGCTCACCACGCCGACCGTCGCCTCCCCTTCGACGGCCAGCGCGATCAGCGTCCCCCACGCGGGCATGCCCCGCGAGAAGTTCTTCGTGCCGTCGATCGGGTCGAGCACCCAGCCGCGCGCCGCTCCCGCGACGGAGCCGCCGCCCTCCTCGCCGAGCACCGCGTCGGTCGGTCGCTCGGCGGCGATCAGGGCGCGGAGCACCTCCTCGGCGGTCGTGTCGGCGTCGGTGACGGGGCTCCGGTCGGGCTTCGCGGCGACACGCAGGTCGGCGGCCCGGAACCGGGGGAGCGTCACCGCGTCCGCGGCGTCGGCGAGCCGCAGCGCGAGCTCGAGATCGTGATCCACGCCCGACACCCTGCCGCACAATCCACATCGGCATCTCAGGTGGGCGAAACACCCGCCGGAATAAGCTTCGACCGTGACAACTGTCCTGCTCGCCGAGGACGACGCCGCCATCGCCGAGCCGCTGTCCCGCGCCCTGCAGCGCGAAGGCTACGAGGTCGCGGTGGCCGACGACGGCATCATCGCTCTGGAGCACGTCCGCGCGGGTGGTGTGGATCTGCTGGTGCTCGATCTCGGCCTTCCCGGAATGGACGGCCTCGAGGTCTGTCGACGGATCCGGCTCGAGGTACCCGACCTCCCCGTCCTCATGCTCACCGCCCGCACCGACGAGGTGGACTTCGTCGTCGGCCTCGACGCGGGCGCCGACGACTACGTCGGCAAGCCCTTCCGCCTCGCCGAGCTGCTGGCCAGGGTCCGCGCCCTGCTGCGCCGGTTGACGCCGGAGACGGTCGAGGTCGGCGGTGTCCGCATGGAGCTCTCCGGTCGCCGCGTGCTCGTCGACGGCACCGAGGTGGGTCTCGCCAACAAGGAGTTCGAGCTGCTGCGGGTGCTGCTGCTGCGGGCGGGCCAGGTCGTCACCCGCGACGAGATCCTCCGCGAGGTCTGGAACGACCCGGATCTCAAGACGTCCAAGACGCTCGACATGCACATGTCCTGGCTGCGCCGCAAGATCGGTGGCGAGCACCGCATCGCGACGGTCCGGGGCGTCGGCTTCCGCTTCAACCACGACTAGCCGACCGTGCGCCGCCGGATCCTGCA
The DNA here is from genome assembly GCA_963770115.1 of uncultured Actinomycetota bacterium. GTDB lineage: Bacteria > Actinomycetota > Actinomycetes > Mycobacteriales > Pseudonocardiaceae > Pseudonocardia. The sequence continues at coordinate 195,201 of CAVYOT010000020.1, read as the reverse complement.
GTCCACGCTCCTCGTGGTGATGATCACCGCGCTGGTGCTCGGCGCACCGCTGGCGATCACCACGTGGCGCCTGGTGGAGGACATCACCCGGGGCGACCTGACGTCGCTGCTGGAACGGGTGGAGGCCCGGCTGGAGGCCGAGGGCACGAACATCCCGGAGGCGGAGCTGCAGCTCGCCGTGCCGTCGAACGGGCGGCTCGTGCTGCAGCAGCCCGGCCAGCCGGAGCGGCGGATCGGGGTCGACGTCGGCGACAACCCGGTGAGCGAGTCGCTGCCGTTCGGGCTCGGCGGTGTGATCACGCTGGAGGAGCCGCGCACCGCGATGCTCACCCAGCAGATCCAGGCCGTGCTGGTGGTGGTGCTGCTGGTACTGGTGTCGGTGGCCGCGGGCACGGTCGTCGCCACCGTCACCGCGCGGCGGCTGGCCGAGCCGCTCTCGGGCGTCGCCGACCGCGCGGCCCGCCTCGGTGCGGGCGACTTCCGCTCCGCCCCGCGCAGGCACGGCATCCCCGAGCTGGATCGGGTCTCCGACGTGCTCGACACCTCCGCCGCCGCCCTCTCCGAGCTGGTCCAGCGCGAGCGCGAGCTGGTGGGCGACGTCTCCCACCAGCTGCGCAGCCGGATCACCGCCCTGCAGCTGCGGCTCGACGAGCTGGCCACCCACCCCGATCCCGACGCCCGTCGCGAGGCGGTGGCCGCGCTCGAACAGACCGAGAAGCTCTCGGCGGTGCTCGACGACCTCCTGGAGGCCGCACGCGCGGCCCGCGCCGCGGGGGCGGAGCTGATGGACCTGCGCGAGGGGCTGGCGCCGGTCGTCGACGAGTGGCGGCCGACCCTGCGTGCCGCGGGCCGCCCGCTCAAGGTCCGGCTGCCCGACGGGCTGCTCGCGCGCGTCACGCCCACGCGCATCCGCGAGGCGGTCGGCGCGCTCGTCGACAACGCGCTCCGCCACGGCGGCGGCGGGGTGACGATCACGGGGCGCACGGTCGACACCAGCCTGGTGATCGAGGTTGCCGACAACGGCGCCGGGGTGCCCGAGGACCTCGTGCCCCACGTCTTCGACCGCGGCGTGTCCGGCGGTTCGTCGACGGGCCTGGGGCTGGCACTGGCCCGTGCCCTCATCGAGGCCGACGGGGGCAGACTGGAGCTCTCCCGGGTGCGGCCCGCGATGTTCACGATCTTCCTGCCCGCCGCGCGGGCGGACGACGTGGTGGGCGCGCCCCGGCCCGCGCGCGGACCCCGCTAGCGCGGGGCTCCTAGCTAGGACGGTGAGTTGGCCGCGGGCACCTGGCGGCGCACGTTCGTGTGCGGGAACACGAACCGCCGGAACGCCCACCAGCGGAACGCCATGCCGACGAGGGTGCCGACGATCTGGCCGCTCACGAAATCGGCGACCTCCTGCGTGAGGAGCGACACCCCGGGGACCTTCAGGTCCAGCACGTACCGCGAGACCGCGAGCGGCGCGGTGTAGACCGCGACGCCGATCCCGCTGATCACGAAGAACAGCAGGGCCTCGTGGTGGCGCTCACGGCCGCCGCGGGTGCGGAAGGACCACTCCCGGTTGAGCACATAGGACACGATCGTCGCGACGAGCACGGCGAGGACCTTCGCGGTGAGCGGCTTGGTCTCCAGCACGCCTGCCTTGAGCCCGAGGAAGACGATGGTGTCGATCACCCAGGTGGTGCCGCCGACGATCGCGAACTTGACCAGTTCGCGGTGGCGGATCGCCACGTCGCGGTAGGGCTGCGGGATGGCGCCCAGCACCGTCTCGACCACGCTCACGCAGACGATCGTGCCAGACCTGGGCACGCTCGGCCGCGCCGGTAGGCTCCCCGCACCGTGGACGCTGAAGGATCGCAGGCGGGGCCGCCGTCGGCACTGCCCGTCGTCGGCATGATCGGCGCAGGCCAGTTGGCCCGGATGACCCATCAGGCCGCGATCGCGCTCGGGCAGTCGCTGCGGGTGCTCGCCGCGGGCCACGGCGAGCCTGCGACGCAGGTCACACCGGACGTCTGGCCAGGAGCGCCGACGGACCTCGCCGCGTTGCGGGCGTTCTCCCGCGGCTGCGCGGCCGTCACGCTCGACCACGAGCAGGTGCCGTCTGAGAATCTGCGCGCGCTGGTGGCCGACGGGGTCGCCGTCCATCCGGGCCCGGACGCGCTGCTGCACGCCCAGGACAAGCTCGTCATGCGGCGTCGCCTCGCCGACCTCGGGATCGCCGGGCCCGCGTTCGCCGAGATCCGCACGGCGGCCGAGCTCGCCGCGTTCGTCGCCGAGCGCGGGGCGGCCGTGCTCAAGGCCGTCCGCGGCGGCTACGACGGGCGCGGCGTGTGGCTCGATCCGGACCCCGACGTCGTCGCCGAGTTGGTCGCGGCGGGCACGCCGTTGATGGCCGAACAGCGCGTGCCCATGCGCAGGGAGCTGGCGGCGCTCGTCGCCCGGTCGCCGTTCGGGCAGGCCGCGGCGTAGCCGGTCGTCGAGACCGTGCAGGCCGACGGCCAGTGCGTCGAGGTGCTCGCCCCCGCGCCCGGTCTCGCGGACGAGCGGGCCGCGCAGGCGCAGGAGCTGGCCATGCGGATCGCGGCCGAGCTCGACGTCATCGGGCTGCTCGCGGTGGAGCTGTTCGAGCTGACCACGGGCGACGTGGTGGTCAACGAGCTGGCCATGCGGCCGCACAACTCCGGGCACTGGACGATCGAGGGCGCGCGGACGTCGCAGTTCGAGCAGCACCTGCGCGCCGTGCTCGACTACCCGCTCGGCGCGACGACGCCCACCGCGCCCGCCGTCGTGATGGCCAACGTCCTGGGTGCCGACCGGCCGGTCGCGATGGGCATCGACGAGCGGCTGCACCACCTCTTCGCCCGGTTCCCCGACGTCAAGGTGCACCTGTACGGCAAGGCCGAGCGGCCCGCGCGGAAGATCGGGACACGTCACCGCGCTGGGGGACGACATGGCGCAGGTGCGGCAGCGGGCGGCGCTGGCGGCGCGGTGGCTGTCGGAGGCGACCTGGGCTGACGGGTGGTCGGTGCACGACGGGCCCCCGGCTTCGCAGCAGGGTGACCGTGCTGCGACTGGGTCGGAGCGACGCCACCCCGCAGGCCACTTGGTGATGGGGGTGGGACGTGGCCGGTGAGCCGCGGGTCGGCGTGATCATGGGCAGCGACTCGGACTGGCCGGTGATGCAGGCCGCCGCCGACGCGCTCGCCGAGTTCGACGTCGCGTGCGAGGTCGGGGTCTACTCGGCGCACCGCACGCCGCAGCGCATGCTCGACTACGCGACCGCGGCGGCGGGCCGGGGTCTCCAGGTGATCATCGCCGGGGCCGGGGGCGCGGCGCACCTGCCCGGCATGGTCGCCGCCGCCACGCCGCTGCCGGTGATCGGCGTCCCGGTGCCGCTGGCCCGCCTCGACGGGCTCGACTCGCTTGCTGTCGATCGTGCAGATGCCCGCGGGGGTGCCCGTGGCGACCGTCGTCGATCGGCGGCGCCCGCAACGCCGGGCCTGCTCGCGGTGCGGATCCTCGCCGCCACCGACCCCGTCCTGCGGGCGCGGATGGGCGCCTTCCAAGCCGACCTCGCCCGCTCCGTGTTGGCCAAGGACGAGGCCCTGAAAACGTTGTGGCGCGACGGCGGCGACCGGCCGTAGGGTGGCGTCACACAGGAGAGGAGGTGGTCCAGCGTTGAATAGCCCATGGACTTGTGAGGTGGCTGTCCGCTAGCACCACGGGACATTCTCCGACCGTTGTGGAGCCGGTGTGTGGTGCCGGCAAATCCCCGACAGTCACCCGTGATCCCCGGGCCCGAGCCCGTCCAGCTCGGCGTGCGCACTCCGTGCGGCCCGGGGATCACGCACGTCCGGGATCAGGTCCGCGCCGAGCACCGTCGCGTCGCCCCCCGTCCGGCGGCCTAGTGGTAGTGGAACGGGCCGTAGCCCAGCATCGAGCCCGCCATCACCGGCTCCAGCCCCGGCGCGTGCTCACGATCAACGCGTCCAGCGCGGGATGTCGGTGCGCCGCGGCTCGGCGAGGCCGCCGATGTAGTCCTCGGGTGCTCCCACCGCCTCACCCTGGCAGCCTGGTGGTCAGCGCGCGGCGGTGCGCTCCAGGCGGCCGATGGCGGCCTCGAGGCGGTTGGCGACCGTGGTCAGGCCGGGTTCGGCCGGCAGCAGGTCGGCCACCGAGCGGAACCGGGCGACGAGGCCGGGGACCCCGTCCGAGGGCGCGCCCGCCGCGAGCCACTCCCGCAGCGCGACGTTGTGGGCCGCCACGACGCTGGCCCCGACCACCGCTGCCCGCAGATCCGCCTCGCGCCCACCGGCCACATCCGTGCCCGCACCGCCCGCACCGCCCGCACCCGCGTCGTTGGCGTCGCCCCGGTCCGCGTCGCCCTGCCCGGCACCCTCCCGCGCCATGCGCTCGCGCAGGTGCCGGGTGAACAGCCGCCGGTAGTGGTCCACGCTGGCCGACTCGCGGTCGCGCAGGGCGGGCACCCGGTGGGTCAGGGCGTAGCGCCGCACCGACAGCTGCGGATCCTCCGTGTACAGCTCGAAGACCGTCTCGCCCGCGCGCAGCACCAGGCTCGCCGTCGGCTCGTCGGGGTGGGCGGCCGCGAACACCTCGGCGACCCGCGCCAGCCCGGCCTCGTGGTCGGGCGAGATCGCGTCCTCCTTGGACGGGAAGTAGCGGAAGAACGTGCGGCGGCCGACGCCCGCGGCCGTCGCGATGTCGTCGATCGTCGTCTCGTCGTAGCCGCGATCGGTGAACAGCGCCACGGCGGCGGCGACGAGCTCGCGGCGGACCTCGGCCCGGCCCGCCGCGGAGCGCCCCCTCCGCGCGGGTGTCGCGGATGTCATGGCACGAAGGGTAGCAGCGAGCTTGTCTTGTGGCACGCAGTGCCGTTAAGCTCGGCCTCATGAACCCTGATTTCGACGCCTACCGGCTCAGTGACGAGCACGAGGCGCTGCGCGAGGCCGTTCGCGCCCTTGCCGAGAAGGAGATCGCCCCGTATGCCGCCGAGGTGGACGAGCAGGGTCGCTATCCGGTGGAGGCCCGCGAAGCGCTGGTGCAAGGCGGGCTTCCACGCCGTCACCATCCCCGAGGAGTACGGCGGCGAGGGCGCCGACGAGCTCGCGAGCGTGCATCGTGATCGAGGAGGTCGCGCGGGTGTGCGCCTCGTCGTCGCTGATCCCGGCGGTCAACGGGCTGGGCTCACCCCGATCCTGCTCTCGGCGTCGGACGAGCTGAAGCGGCAGGTGCTGCCCTCGATCGCCGCGGGCGAACAGATGATCAGCTACGCGCTCAGCGAGCGCGAGGCGGGCTCCGACGCCGCCTCGATGAAGACCCGCGCCCGTCGCGACGGCGACACGTGGGTCCTCAACGGCACGAAGTGCTGGATCACCAACGCGGGGGAGTCGCGCTGGTACACGGTGATGGCCGTCACCGACCCGGAGAAGAAGGCCAACGGCATCTCCGCGTTCGTCGTGCACCAGGACGACCCGGGCTTCGAGGTCGGCCCCAAGGAGCGCAAGCTCGGCATCAACGGCTCGCCCGACGCGCGAGATCTACTTCCAGAACTGCGTGATCCCGGCCGACCGGATCATCGGCGCGGAGGGCACGGGCTTCAAGACCGCGCTGGCGACGCTCGACCACACCCGTCCGACGATCGGCGCACAGGCCGTCGGCATCGCGCAGGGCGCGCTGGACGTCGCGCTCGCCTACGTCAAGGAGCGCAAGCAGTTCGGCAAGGCGATCGCCGAGTTCCAGGGCCTGCAGTTCATGCTCGCCGACATGGCGATGAAGGTGGAGGCGGCGCGCCAGCTCGTGTACGTCGCGGTGTCGCGCGCCGAGCGCGGCGAGCCCAACCTCGGCTTCATCTCCTCGGCCGCGAAGTGCCTGGCCTCCGACACGGCGATGCAGGTCACCACGGACGCGGTCCAACTGCTCGGCGGCGCGGGCTACACCAGGGACTTCCCGGTCGAGCGCATGATGCGCGACGCCAAGATCACCCAGATCTACGAGGGCACGAACCAGATCCAGCGCGTGGTGATGGCGCGGTCGCTGCTGCGGTGACCGCGGGCGTCAGTCGATGCAGGGCACCCCGGCGGCGGTGATCGGTGCGTTCGGGCCAGGGGTGGGCGGCGGTGGCGGTGGGGCCGGAGGGGCGACGAGCCCGCGGTCGAAGTCCTGGCCCAGCACCACCTGGAGGTGCCCCGGCGACACGCCGTCGTCGACCTCGGCCGTCGTGATCCCGCCCAGGTGGTCGGCGACCTCACCGGCCGCCGCCCCGTCCGAGCCGGTGTAGCGGACCACGGATGCGGCCGTCGCGTCGGTGTTGTCCACCGTGCCCCGCAGGAACCCCTGCCCGTGCAGGAGGGTCATGGCCTGCCCCGCGAGGCCGTCGGTGCCCGACCCGTTGCGGACGTCGACGACGTAGCGCGACGGGATGATGCTGTAGGGCGCCGGTGTGGGGCGCACGCTCGGCTCCGTCGAGGGACGCGCCGCTTCCTCGTTCTGCGCGGTGATGCGCTGGTCGACGAAGTCGCGGACCGCCGACCGGTCGACGAGCACGACGTCGCCGCGGTTGTTGGCCTCCTGCCCGTTCGTGGGGATGGTGACGAACGCCAGGTTGCCCTTCGCGATGTTGGCCGCCTGCTGGGCGAACGCGAGCAGGTCCCACCCGGAGTCGATCACCACGGACTGCTGGGCGACGCCGATCAGCGCCCCCAGCGCCGACGGGTTGGTCAGCGTGCCCGCGGAGAGGAGCTTGTCGGCCGTCGCCGCGAGGAAGACCTGCTGGCGGCGGATCCGCGAGAGGTCGCCCTGCGGCAGGCCGTGGCGTTGACGGACGAACGCGAGCGCGTCGGCGCCGGAGAGCGTCTGGACACCCGCGGGGAGGTGCGCGCCGGACAGCGGTTCGTTCGCGGGCGCCTTCAGACACACCGTGACGCCGCCGATGGCCGTGGTGAGGGTGGCGAAACCGACGAGGTTGATCTCGGCGTAATGGTCGATCGTGAGCCCGGTGAGGTCCTCGACGGTCCCGATCAGCGCGGTGCGCCCTCGCGCGGACGCCTCCGCCTCGACCTCCTTGCGGTCCCGCGCGCCGCCTGCCACCAGCTCCTGCTCGGCCAGCGCCTTCGTCGCCGGGTATGCGGCGTTGATCTTGTCGCGGCGGTAGCCGGGGATGTCGACGTAGGAGTCGCGGGGGATCGAGAACGCGACCGCCGCGCCACCGCCTGCAGGCACGTGCAGCACGATGATCGTGTCGGAGTTGAGGACGCCGGTGTCCGGGCCGCCGTGCAGCTCGTCGAGCACGGCCTTGGGCAGCGGGTTGCCCTGCGCGTCCTCGCGGCTGTCGACGCCGACGAGCAGGATGTTCTGCCCGCCGTCGCCGCTGCTGCCCCTGATGACGTCGGTCGTCGTGATGCCCGCCGTGACGTCGCGGTAGAGGCCCCACGCGGCCCCGGTCAGCACGAGCACGAGCACCGAGGCCACGGCCGTCGAGATCCGCAGTCGGCGCGCGACCGTCGGCCACGACACACCCGACTTCGGCGACACCGGGCGCGTGCGGCCCCGGCCACCTCGTTGGTCGCGGGGTACGCGGGTGGCGGACCTGCCGTCGGCCGAGGTGCGAACGCCCCGGCTGCCGCCCGGCGGGGACGTGCGGGCCGCCGCGGGTGTGCGGCCGCGGCCGTCCATCGGCGTGCGCACGCCGGAGGTGCGGACGCCGCCGCGGGAACTTCCCGGGCCGCCGGCGGAGCGGGTGCCGCTCACAGCTGCGCCCTGAGCGTGGGAGCGGCACGTCCGGGGACCGGGGGTGCGGGAGCGTCCGCCGCACGGGCAAGCCGGACCCACGTGCGCACCGCTCCACCTCCGATCGGCCCCGGCCCGCCCTCTAGGGTGCCTCACCGGGCCCCGCCCGCCCGGCTGCCGCACGCGCGTGTCGCGTGTGGTCTTGAGCGGGGAGGCCCCGGGATCTGTGACTGTCGGTGAGCAAGGGGAGGTGTCGGCGGTGCCCGAGAAGCTGTCGCTGCTGCTGCCCGTCTGGGCGGGCGACCGGCCCGACTTCCTCGCCGCCGCGTTCACCTCCAGCGTCCAGGAGCAGACGCGCCCGCCCGACCAGGTCGTGATCGTCCGGGACGGCCCGGTCGGCGCCGCGCTCGCCGCGACCATCGCCGAGCTGGCGGCGGAGAGCCCCGTGCCGGTCGAGGTGGTCGAGCTCCCCCGCAACGTCGGCCTCGGGCCCGCGCTGGACGCCGGGCTGGCCGCGTGCACCCACGACGTCGTGGCCCGCATGGACGCCGACGACCTCTCGCTCCCCCACCGGTTCGCCGTCCAGATGCCGATCATCGAGGCGGGCCACGACCTCGTCGGCTCGGGGCTCGTCGAGTTCGGCGCGGACGCCGCCGACATCGTCGGGACGCGCACTCCGCCTACCGACCCCGCCGCCATCCGCGCCCGCGCCCGCTTCGCCGACCCGTTCAACCATCCGACCGTCGTGTACCGGCGCGACCTCGTGCGCTCCGTCGGCGGCTACACCGACTTCGCGCTGATGGAGGACTACCTGCTCTGGGCGAAGATGCTCGTCGCGGGGGCGCGGGTGGCGAACGTCGGTGAGCCGCTCGTGCGCTACCGGGTCGGGTCCGGGGCGTACGCGCGGCGCGGGGGGTTCGGGCAGTTGCGGGCCGAGCTCCGGCTGCAGTGGCGGTTCCGGCGGATCGGGTTCACGACGTGGCCGCAGTTCGTGCGCAACGTCGTCCTGCGTGGCGCGTATCGGCTTGTCCCCGAACGGGTTCGCCGAGCCTTGTATCGAAAGGTGATCGCCACCTACCGAGCGTGATCCCGGACTGGCACGATCGCGCGGTATGTCGGATCCCGTCGCCCCGTCGACCACAGCCCTGCCGATCTCCGCTGGGCCGATCGCCGCTGGGCCGATCTCCGCTGGGCCGACCTCCGGAGGGGAGACGGCGGCCACGACCGCGGGCGGCCCTGCCGACGATCGCCCCGATGACCCGGAGCCGTCGCCGGAAGGGCAGCTCAGCGCCCAGGGCGCGCGGCTGCTCGACGAGAACCGCCACTCCGAGGCGGCCGAGGCGCTGCGTCGCGCCCTCGCGGCGGGCGAGCCCGGCGCCGCGGACCTGCTCGTGCGCGCCTATCTCGACGGCGGGAGCTGGCAGGCGTGCATCGAGTGGCTCTCCCCGCTCGTCTCGCAAGGTCGCGTGGAGTACGCCGGACGGTTGGGGGTGGCCTACGCCGAGCTGGGCGACGCCGAGGCCGCCGAACGGGCGCTGCGGCTGGCGGTGGACAACGCCGAGGTGGCGGCGGCCAACGACCTCGCCATCCTGCTGCGCGACACCGACCGCATGGCCGAGGCCGTGCACATCCTCACCCAGGCCGCGGAGGACGGCGACGGACAGGCACCCGCGAACCTCATCGAGCTGCACCTGGAGGCGGGCGCGCTCGCCGCGGCCGCCGCGGCGGCGGAGAGGTACGCCGACGAGTCGCGTCCGGACACCATCGTCGCGCTCGGCGACGTGCGGGCTGCGGAGAGCAAGCCCGAGGCCGCGGAACAGGCCTACCGGCGGGCCATCGAGCTGGGCGGGGTGCGGGCGCACACGGCGTACGGCCTGTTCCTGCTCACCGCGTACGGCGACGCGAGCGGCGCCGAGGAGCAGTTCCGCGAGGCGTGGCGCCACAACGAGCCCGGATGGGCGTACATGCTGGGCCGGTTCCTCGTCGACGACGGGCGGCCTGAGGAGGCCAGGGAGTTCCTGGAGGCCGCCGCCGGCTGGGGTGACCGCATGGCCGCCGACCTGCTGGACGAGATCGACGGCGTCGACCCCACCGACGACTAGCCGGTGAGTCCCGCGTCCGCGCACGGTGAGTTCCGCGTCCGCGCACGGTGAGTCCCGCGTCCGCGCACGGTGAGTCCCGCGTCCGCGCACGGTGAATCCCGCGTCCCACCACGCCGAGTTCGCGGTGCGTGCACGCCGTCGGTCGTCCAGCCCCCGGTGATCACCGGGCTGCACATGGGCTGCATGGGCGCACCTATGTACCTCTGATGGTGATCACGGTGGGATCGGCCAACCTGTCAGGTGGACAAACCTCATGTTCGGCACCGTGCACGCCGCGGACATCGGCCTATGCTGCTGCGGCGTGGGCGACCTCCGGTGCTACGGCGACCAACTGGCCGTCGTCACCATCGCGCGGCACGGCGCACAGATCGTCGGCCCCGACGGAGCCACCCAGGCGTTGCGGCTGACCGAGGAGCTGGGCCGTCCGGCCGTCGTCAACCGGGCTATCGCAGGGCTGGACGCGGCGATCGGGTGGGTCGTCGTCCGCGCGGCCGGGATCGCCTGGGCCCCCGGCGCGCTGGAGATCCTCCGGACCGCCGCTTCGCCGCGCGCAGGCCTGCTCGGGCCCCTGATACGGGATCCGGCCCGGGTCCCGCTCCCCACCTGCGGCCCCCGACCGGCGCTCGGCCAGCTGCTGCGGGGACGCGTCCTCGCCCAGTCCACCGTCGCAGGCCCCACCGGATGGCTCGACGGCCGATGCGTGCTGGTCCGCCGCCTCGCCTGGGACTCCGTCGACGGATACGACTCCCGCCATGTGGGCACCGGCACCCACCCCGAGCCCGCCGACGTCGACCTCGGCGACCGGCTCGGCAGGGCGGGCTGGCTCGTCGTCGGCGTGCCGGAGGCGGAGGTGGTCGTTCACCCGATCGAAGGGCAGGGCATCCTGGACGTCCGCGGCCCCGAGAGCCGCGGGGAGGGCCTGCGCCGGTACGTCCGCGACCGCTACCGCGCACCCGCCCGGACGCTGATGGCGCTGGCCCGACGCGGCTAGCGCCCGTGGGAGAGGACGTGCGCGTGCTGGATGACGTCGAGGCCGTCGTGCTGGTCGGGGGCAAGGGCACCCGGCTGCGGCCGTTGACTCTTTCGGCTCCCAAGCCGATGCTCCCGACCGCCGGGGTCCCCTTCCTGGCCCACCTCCTGTCCCGCATCCGCGCCGCCGGGGTGCGCCGGGTGGTGCTCGGCACCTCCTACATGGCCGAGACCTTCGCCACGGCGTTCGGGGACGGCGAGAAGCTCGGCCTCGAGCTCGTCTACGTCGTCGAGGACCACCCGCTGGGCACCGGCGGCGGCATCCGCAACGTCGCCAAGCACCTCACCACCGACAACGTGCTGGTGTTCAACGGCGACGTGCTGTGCGGCACCGACCTGCGCGCGGTCGTCCACACCCACCGCACCACCGCGGCCGACGTCACGCTGCACCTCGTGCGCGTGCCCGACCCCCGCGCATACGGCTGCGTGCCCACCGACGCCACCGGCCAGGTGCTCGAGTTCCTGGAGAAGACCCAGGACCCGCCTACCGACCAGATCAACGCGGGCTGCTACGTCTTCCGCCGCTCGGTGATCGAGTCCATCCCGGAGGGGCGTCCGGTCTCGGTGGAGCGCGAGACGTTCCCGGGGCTGCTGGAGGCGGGGGCCCGGGTGTCCGGGCACGTCGACAACGCCTACTGGCGCGACATGGGCACGCCCGCCGATCTCGTGCACGGCTCGGCCGACCTCGTGCGCGGCGTCGCCCCATCGGCCGCGCTGCCGGGCCCGACGGGCGAGGCGCTCGTGCTCGACGGCGCGCGGATCGCGCCCGACGCGCTCGTGTTCGGCGGCTCGACGGTCGGGCGCGGCGTCACCATCGGGGCGGGCGCGCGGGTCGACGGCTCGATGCTCTTCGACGGCGCGGTGATCGCCCCGGGGGCGGTGGTGGAGCAGTCGGTGGTCGGTGTCGGCGCGCGCGTGGACGAGGGCGCGACGCTGCGGGACACGGTGGTCGGCGACCGCGCGGTCGTCGGCGCGCACTGCGAGCTTCGCCGCGGGATGCGGGTGTGGCCCGACATCGTGCTGCCCCCGCACGCGGTGCGCTTCTCCCCGGACGTCTGAGGGTGGAGCGGTCATCGGCACCGAGCGAGAGCTGGCTGGAGCGATCATCGGCACTGAGCGAGGCTGGTGGAGCGATCATCGGCACTGAGCGAGGCTGGTGGAGCGATCATCGGCACTGACGCCGCGCGCCGCGAGTGGCGGCCGGACTTCCCCGTCGACGTCGCGGGCGTCCTCTCGCCTGCGCGACGCGGACGGGGCGACCCGACGTTCGTCACGACCACGGGCGGGGCGGTCTGGCGCGCGGGCACGACCCCCGACGGCGCGGCGACGACGATGATCCACCGCCGCCCCGACGGCACCGTCGTGATGCAGGCGTGGGGGCCGGGCGCGGCGTGGTCGCTGGAGGGACTGCCCGCCCTCCTGGGTGCCGACGACCGGCCGGACGAGTTCGTCGCCCACCACCCGCTCGTCGCCGACGCCCACCGCCGCATGGCCGGGCTGCGTTTCGGCGCCACCCGCCGGGTCTGGGACCAGCTGTTCCCCGCCGTGCTGGAGCAGAAGGTGACGGGGGTGGAGGCGCGCCGGTCCTGGCGGGAGCTCGTGTGGCGGTACGGCGAGCCCGCCCCGGGCCCCGGGCCCGACGGCCTGCGCGTGCCGCCGACGCCCGCGCAGATCCGCGAGGTGCCTGACTGGGAATGGCATCGGGCGGGCGTCGACCACGCGCGGCGCCGCACGATCCTGGCCTCGGCGGCCGTCGCGCACCGGCTGGAGCGGGCCGTCGAGCTGGGCGGCACCGAGGGCCGGGAGCTGCTGCGCCGCGTGCCCGGCATCGGCGTCTGGACGGCCGCCGAGGTGGCCCAGCGCGCCTGGGGCGACGCCGACGCCGTGAGCTTCGGCGACTTCCACATCCCCACGGTCGTCGGCTGGGCCCTGCTCGGACGCCCTCTGGACGACGCCGGGCTCGCCGAGGTGCTGGTCCCGTACACGCCGCAGCGGCAGCGCGCGGTGCGGTACGTGGAGTCGTCGGGCTTCCGCCGTCCCCGGTTCGGCCCCCGTTTCTCCCCGCGCGACTACCGCGGGATGTAGCCGGGGTCAGGGCAGGCGGTGGCGCCACGCGACGGCGACGGCACCCCGCCGTGATCGCCTTCTGGCCGCTCTCCGTGCCCAGGCAGGCGATCAAGGCAGGCCGGGCCGACGCCGGGCGTCCGAGCCGGGACGACGTAGGCTCGGACGGGTGAGACGCGCACGCCCGGAGGCCGCATGAAGATCACCGTGCTCGTCGGCGGGGTCGGCGGGGCCCGTTTCCTGCTCGGGGTGAAGGCGTTGCCGGACGTCGAGGTCACCGCCGTGGTGAACGTCGGCGACGACATCTGGCTGCACGGCCTGCGCATCTGCCCCGACCTCGACACCTGCATGTACACCTTGGGCGGCGGCATCGACCCCGAACGCGGCTGGGGCCGGGCGGGGGAGACGTGGGCCGTGCGCGACGAGCTGGCCGCCTACGGCGCCGACCCCGACTGGTTCGGCCTCGGCGACCGCGACACCGCCACCCACCTCGTCCGCACGCGCATGCTCCGCGCGGGGTTCCCGCTCTCGGACGTCACCGCGGCGCTGTGCCACCGCTGGCAGCCGGGCGTGACACTGCTGCCCGCCACCGACGACCGGGTCGAGACCCACGTCGTGGTCGACGACCCGGCGAACGGCCCGACGGCGCGCAAGGCCATCCACTTCCAGGAGTGGTGGATCCGGCACAAGGGCGAGCTGCCCGCGCACCGGTTCGCCTCCATCGGCGCCGACGAGGCCACGGTTCTCCCGGCCGCCCGCGACGCCATCCTCGGTGCCGACGCCGTGCTGTTCGGTCCGTCCAACCCGGTGGTGTCGATCGGGGCCGTCCTCGACGTGCCCGGCGTCCGCGACGCGCTGCAGGCCACGTCGGCGAAGGTGGTCGGGCTGTCGCCGATCGTCGGCGGTCGCCCCGTGCGCGGCATGGCCGACGCCTGCCTCGACGCGATCGGGGTCGAGACCTCGGCCGAGGGGGTCGGCAGGCACTTCGGCGCCCGGTCGTCCGGCGGGCTGCTCGACGGCTGGCTCGTGCACGCCGGTGACGCGGCCGACGTGCCCGGGGTCGAGGTGCGGTCGCTGCCGCTGCTGATGACCGACATCCCGGCCACCGCCGCGATGGCCCGCGCCGCGCTGGACGTGGCCGGTGTCTGACGCCGCCGCGACCCGCACGTCCGCGCCCGTCCCGCCGATGCCCGCACCCGGTTCGGTGCCGCCGCTCGACCACGCCGCGCCGGGCGCGATCACCGTCCGGCCCATATCCGGACTGCCCGAGTTCCGGCCCGGTGATGATCTCGCGGGCGCACTGGCCGCCGCCGCGCCCTGGCTGGCCGACGGCGACGTCCTCGTCGTCACGTCGAAGGTGCTCTCCAAGGTCGAGGGCCGCCTCGTGCCCGCGCCCGCCGACCCGGAGGAGCGCGACCGGCTGCGCCGCGACCTCATCGACGCCGAGACCGAGCGGGTCATCGCCCGCCGCGGCCGCACGCTGATCGTCGCGGGCAAGCTCGGCATCGTCCAGGCGGCGGCCGGGGTCGACGGCTCCAACGTGCGCGGCGACGAGCTCGCCCTCCTTCCCGCCGACCCCGACGCCAGCGCCGCCCGGCTGCGCGCCGACCTCGCCGCGCTGCTCGGCGTGGACGTCGGCGTCGTCGTCACCGACACGATGGGCCGGACGTGGCGGATCGGGCAGACCGACGTCGCGATCGGCTCGGCGGGCCTGCCCGTGCTCCACCGCTACGGCGGCATGGTCGACGGGCAGGGCAACGATCTGCTCGTCACCGAGGTCGCCGTCGCTGACGAGATCGCGGGCGCGGCCGACCTCGTGAAGGGCAAGCTCGGCGGGCTCCCCGTCGCCGTGGTGCGCGGCCTGCACCCGGCCGACGACGGCTCGACCGCCCGCGACCTCGTCCGCCCGCTCGAGGACGACCTGTTCCGCCTCGGCACCGAGGAGGCGCTCGCGCAGGGCCGCCGCGAGGCCGTGCTCTACCGGCGTTCCACGCGCCAGTTCGCCGACGCGCCGGTCGATCTCGACGCGCTGCGCCGGGCTGTCGGCGTCGCCCTCACCGCACCCGCGCCCCACCACAGCACGCCGATCCGGTTCGCGCTCGTCCGCGCGCGTCGCACCGCCCTGTTGGACGCCATGGCGCAGCGGTGGCGTGCGCACCTGGAAGGCGACGGACGGCCCGCCGACGAGGTCGAGCGCCGGATGCGCCGGGGCGACCTCCTGCGCAGGGCACCCGAGCTCGTCCTCGCCTTCCGCACCGGCGACGGCATGCACACCTACCCTGACGACGCCCGCCGCCAGGGCGAGCGGATGATGTTCACGGTGGCGGGCGGAGCGGCTGTGCAGTCGCTGCTGGTCGCGCTGGCGGCCGAGGGGCTCGGCGTCCTGCTGGGTCGGGTCGACGATCTTCGCGGCCGATGTCGTGCGCCGCGTGCTGGACCTGCCTCCGGACTGGCAGCCGCTCGGGCGCCGTGGCCGTCGGGGTGCCCGCCGAGCCGTTGACGCCACGCGCGCCACGTACGGACGGGCTGCTGGAGTGGTAGCCCCCGCGGTGGCGGCGGCCGAGCTGGCCGGGTGGGAGCCCGTCGACGAGGCCCAGCTCGCGCTCAAGCACGCCTTCCTGGCCTTCCTCGACGCCCGTCCGGACGACGCCTGCACCCGCGAGTGCGTCCCCGGCCACCTGACGGCCTCGGCGCTCGTGCTCGACGCCACAGGCGAGCGCACGCTGCTCACCCTGCACAAGCGCTTCCACCGCTGGGTGCAGCTGGGCGGGCACTGCGAACCGGACGACGCCACGCTGCGCGACGCCGCCCTCCGGGAGGCGACCGAGGAATCCGGCATCGACGGACTGACGATCTCCGCGCAGCCGCTGCACCTGGACGTGCACCCCGTGCTGTGTTCGCTCGGCGTGCCGAGCAGGCACCTGGACGTCCGCTATCTCGTGCGCGCCCCCGACGGTGCCCAGCTCCGGATCAGCGACGAGTCGGCGGATCTGCGCTGGTGGCCCGTCGGCGCGCTTCCCGACGACGCCGACACCCTCGCCACCATGATCACGCGTCAGCGCCTCCAGAAGAACAGCTCGCTGTAGCCCGCGCTCGCCAGGTACGGGTCGCCGCCGACCGCCCCGAAGAGCAGCGCGCCGAACCCGAACAGCGCCGACGAGACGCCGGGCACGCCGATGATCAGCACGAACACCGCGATCGGCGCCCACGGCCTGATCCGCGCGGCCATCTGTCGGACCGACGGCGGGAGATAGGGCTCGAGCACGCCGAAGCCGTCGAGACCGGGCACCGGGAGGATGTTGAGCACGAACGCCAGCACCTGGATCAGCGCCAGCGCCGAGAGCCCGACCGCGAGCCCTGGGGGCATGGGCACCACCGCGACCGCCATCGTCACCAGCGCGGCGAGCACGAGGTTCGCCGCCGGACCGGCCAGGGAGACGAGGCTGCGCACCGCGCGCGAGCGGATCGCGCCGTTGTCGATCCACACCGCGCCGCCGGGCAACGGGATGCCGCCCAGCAGGAGGAAGAACACCGGCAGCACGAGGGAGAGCCCGAGATCGGCGTAGCGGCGGATGTCGAGCGTGAGGTAGCCCTTGGCCCGCACCGACCGGTCGCCGCCGCGGTAGGCCGTGTACGCGTGCCCGAACTCGTGCAGGCACAGTGACACCGCCCAGCCACCGAGAACCAACAGCACGATGCCCGTCGTCAGCACCGGGCGGGAGGTTGCCCATGCGGCGAGAAAACCACCCGCCAGTGTCACGGCCAGGAGGCCGAGAAACCACGGACTGACACGGCTCGAGACATCGCGCACGACCCCATTGTGCTGATCGGGCGATCGACCGGGTGGACCGGATCACCCAGATGGCAGCTTCGGGTTGCCAAGACCCTGCCTACACCGCTGTACTTACAGAGCTGTCATTCTCTCTTGGGGACAGCCATTCGCCGCGGGTGTGGGGAGGTGGGCGAGTGAACGTGATCACTGACACGATGACGCTGGTCGAGACGTTGGACGGCATGCCGATGGGGGGACATGTCGAAACCTTCGTCGTCATCGAGGGTGGGCAGGACGCTGCCGAGGAAGCGGAGTGGCAGGAGCGCGCGCTCTGCGCCCAAACCGACCCCGAGGCGTTCTTCCCGGAGAAGGGCGGCTCCACTCGGGAGGCCAAGCGCATCTGCTCCGGATGCGAGGTGCGCGCCGAATGCCTCGACTACGCGCTCGCCCACGACGAGCGCTTCGGCATCTGGGGTGGGCTGTCGGAGCGCGAACGCCGCCGCCTGCGTCGTCCCGCTGTCTGAGGCACCACACCTCCGTTCTCGTGTCCGCACCGGCGTCCTGACGGGGGTGCGGACGTCAGTGACGCTTGTGTCGTGCGTCAGGCGGGGCCGCCGTCGACGGCGTCGGGCTCGATGTTCAGGTACTCGGCCACCTGCTCCACCAGCACCTCGTGCAGGAGGTCGGCGAGGTCGGCGCCGCCCCGTGCGCGGCTTTCCAGCGGCCGTCGATAGAGCACGATCCGGGCCCGGGACGGCTGCCCGTCCGGGCCCAGCCCGGCGGGCACGAGCTGGGCGAGCGGCACCCCGATGTCGGCGAGCACCCCCGCGCCCCACACCACGTCGTCCGGCGAGGTCTCCACGACCTCGGGCACCTCGTCGACGGCCAGGTCGAGATCGGCCAGCTCCGAACCCCAGCGCAGCTCGATCGGCTCCAGCGCCTCCAGGACCATCGCGTCGAACTTCTCCGCGCGGGTGCGCGTGGCGGGCAGCGAGGTCGGATAGAGCAGCCCCCGCAGGCCCCGTCCGCGTCGGTCCCGTCGGCGGGGAGAGCGGCGCAAGGTCGGGCGGGCGGTGGTCACGCGCCTATCGTAGGGCGCGCGTCGATCCGGCACGCGCGGTCCGCGCGTCGCGTCGGGGAATCCGGCGCGTCGCGCGCTCAGGGTCGGGCCGTGCTCAGCGTACGGAGGTGTTCGCGAACGGGGTGCACCGAGCTCGCGGTGGCCACGCTGACGTACGTGTATGCCGACTCGACCGCGGTCGTCGGCCCCTTGGCCACCCAGGCCGAGCCACACTCCTACGACCTCTGCCCGAACCACGCGCACCGGCTCACCGCGCCGCGGGGGTGGGAGGTCGTCCGCTTCGAGGGCGAGTTCGCGGCACCGCAGCCCACCGCCGACGACCTGACGGCGCTGGCCGAGGCCGTGCGGGAGGCGGGGCGGGTGGACCGGCCCGTCGAGCGCGTCCCGACCACGGGCACCGGCCGCCGCGGCCACCTGCGCGTCCTCCCCGGCCCGCCCGCCGACTGACCCACCGCAGCCCCGGGCACGGCCGCCGGGCACGATCGCCCCACCCGGCTGCCACCGACCGCGCGGGCGCCTGCGGGGAGGACACCCCCGCAACCGGCGCACCGCCCCGCCGACGTCCGTCGTCACGCTCGGCAAGTGCCCGAAGCCGATCATCCGATCGTGGCGACTCCATGCCCCGCCCGGAGGGTCCGTGCCGTCGGGCCCACCGCCGTCGCCCGATAGGGTCTTCGGTCGTGACCGACCTGTCCGGCATCGTGAAGGCCTACGACGTGCGTGGCGTCGTCCGCGAAGAGCTCGACGACGTGGTCGTGCGTGACATCGGCGCGGCGTTCGCCCGCCTGCTGCGTGCGGAGGATCCGGCAACGCACGCCGTCGTCATCGGCCACGACATGCGCGACAGCTCGCCCGGCCTCGCGGCGGCCTTCGCCGACGGCGTCGCCGCCCAGGGCGTCGACGTCGTCTCGATCGGCCTGGCCTGCACCGACGTGCTCTACTTCGCCTCCGGCACCCTCGACCTGCCCGGCGCGATGTTCACCGCGAGCCACAACCCGGCCCAGTACAACGGCATCAAGCTGTGCCGCGCCGGGCGCCGCCCGATCGGCCAGGACACCGGCCTCGCCGAGCATCCGCGCCGCGGTCGAGGCGGGCGTCCGGGCGCGGCGACCGGGCGGCGGCGCCCGGCACACCGAGCGCGACCTGCTCGCCGACTACGCCGCGTACCTGCGCTCGCTGGTCGACCTGACCGGCATCCGGCCGCTCAAGGTCGTCGTCGACGCCGGCAACGGCATGGGCGGCTACACCGTGCCGGCCGTGCTGGCGCGGACCTGCCGCTGTCGACGTCGTGCCGCTGTACTTCGAGCTCGACGGCACCTTCCCCAACCACGAGGCCAACCCGCTCGACCCGGACGAACCTCGTCGACCTGCAGACAGCGCGTCGTCGAGGACGGCGCCGACCTCGGGCTGGCCTTCGACGGCGACGCCGACCGCTGCTTCGTCGTCGACGAGCGCGGCGAGCCGGTCAGCCCGAGCGCGATCACCGCGCTGGTCGCGGTGCGCGAGCTGGCCAAGGCGCCCCGGGCAGCCGCCGTCATCCACAACCTGATCACCTCCCGGGCCGTGCCGGAGATCATCGCGCGAGCACGGCGGCCGCCCGGTGCGCACCCGCGTCGGGCACTCGTTCATCAAGGCCGAGATGGCCGAGACCGACGCGATCTTCGGCGGCGAGCACTCGGCGCACTACTACTTCCGCGACTTCTGGCGCGCCGACACCGGCATGCTCGCCGCCCTGCACGTGCTGGCCGCGCTCGGCGAGCAGGCCGGCCGCTGTCCGAGCTCGTCGCGGACTACGACCGCTACGTCGCCTCCGGCGAGATCAACTCGACGGTCGCCGACCAGGCCGCGGCCACGGCCGCCGTGCGTGCGGCGTTCGCCGACCGCGGCGCGACGTTCGACGAGCTGGACGGGCTGACCGTCGCCCTCGCGCGACGGGTCCTGGTTCAACCTGCGCGCCTCCAACACCGAGCCGCTGCTGCGGCTCAACGTCGAGGCCGCCGACGAGGCCGCGATGGTGGCGCTGCGCGACGAGGTGCTGGCGATCGTCCGGGCGTGAGGGCCGCCGAGAAGGCCGAGACCTGGCAGAGTCTCAGGTACCCCCGACGAACGGAGGCCCGTCGTGGCCGTGCAGCTTGACCCGCAGCTGATGGACGTGCTGGCCTGCCCCACCGAAGACCACGCGCCGCTGCGCGCAGGCACCGCGACCGACCCCGAGGCGGACGCGCTGACCTGCACGGCGTGCGGCCGCAGCTTCCCGGTGATCGACGGCATCCCGGTGCTGTTGATCGATCAGGCGATCAACGACGGCGCATGATCGTGCTCGACGACACCCTGCTGGGCGACGCGGGGGCGCTCGCGGCGTTGGACACCCGGGGGGTGCTGCGGTCGGCGGCCACCGCGGGCGCCCAGGTCCGGTCCACGGCGCACGCCGCTCAGGAGGCCCACGTCGCCGATCTGCGGGGCCACCGCCCCCGGGCGCTGGTGCTGGTGCGCAGGCCGGGGTCGTCGCTGCCCGCTTCCACGATGCTCGCCGCCCTCCTGGGGCCCGCGTGCCCGGTGCCGGTCGTGCTGTCGGAGGCCGTGCCGAGCTGGATCGGCCCGCTGGACGTCGTGGTCGCGCACACCGACGATGCCTCCGACGGCGAGCTGGCCGAATCCGTCGGGCGCGCGGTGGGCCGGGGTGCCGAGGTGGTGCTCTCCGCGCCGGGCGACGGCCCGGTGGCGTCCGCGGGCGCGGGTCGGGTGCGCCTGGTGGAGCCGCGCATCCCCGTGCCGCCGGGCCTGGACCTGCCGCGTGCGCTGGCCGTCGGCCTCACGGTGGTGGCCGCGCTCGACCTGCTGCCCGTCGCGCTGCACCCCGACCTGGACCCGCTCGCGGACGTTCTCGACGGCGAGGCGGAGCGCAACGCCCCCGCCAACGACGCGTTCATCAACCCGGCGAAGTCGCTCGCTCTGCGGCTGGCCGAGCACACGCCGCTCCTGTGGGGCAGCGACCCGCTCGCCGCGGCCGTCGCCGAGCACGCGGCAGGCACGCTGGCGACGCACGCCGGGGTGGTGGCGCACGCCGCCGACGTCGGCCAGGCCGCCACCGCCACCGCGCTGCTGCGCAGGCTCGAGGCAGCCGCGACGCGCGACATCTTCCACGACCCGTTCGACGACCCGCCCGACACACAGCCGCAGCCGCCGCGGCTCGTGCTCATCGGCACGGGCGAGGAGGACCCGGTGCATGTCACGCTACGGCGGACAGGCCGCGACCGCTCGGCCGCCGACCTGCTGCACCCCGTCGACGAGGTGCCGCGCGGCACCGCGCACGCGGCGCTGCTCCGCGCCGGTCTGCTCGCCGCCCGCTTCGACCTGGCCGCGGTATACCTGGGGCTGGCCACCCGCACGATCGCCCCCGCCTGAGCGGAGCTTGCGGAGCGAACATCGACACGAGCGGAGCTTGCGGAGCGAACATCGACACGAGCGGAGCTTGCGGAGCGAACATCGACACGAGCGGCTTGCGGAGCGAACATCGACACGAGCGAAGCTTGCGGAGCGAACACCGATACTGAACAACCGGAGGACCGTGGAGCTGCTGACCAACCCCGTTCGCGCGTACGCGTGGGGGTCGCGCACTGTCATCGCCGAGCTGCTGGGACGGCCGGTGCCCTCGCCGCATCCGGAGGCGGAGCTGTGGCTGGGGGCCCACCCCGGCGATCCCTCGCACCTGGCCACCGGGAAGTCGCTGGTGGAGGCCATCTCGGCCGACCCGGACGGCCAGCTCGGCGCCGACCGCGCCCACCGCTGGGACGCGACCCTGCCCTTCCTGCTCAAGGTGCTGGCCGCGGACGAGCCGCTCTCGCTGCAGGCCCACCCGAGCCTGGACCAGGCGCGGGCCGGATTCGCCTCCGAGGAGTCGGCGGGTCTCCCGCGCGACGCGCCTGACCGCAACTACCGCGACGCCAACCACAAGCCCGAGCTGATCTGCGCGCTCACCCCGATCGCCGCGCTCGTCGGTTTCCGGGCGCCCGCCGACAGCATCGAGCTGCTGCGCGCGCTCTCCGTCCCGGCCATCGCCGCGCACGTCGAGCTGCTGGCCGCGCAACCCGATGCTGCGGGCCTGCGCGCGCTCTTCACCACGTGGATCACCCTGCCCCAGGGGCTGCTCGACGATCTGGTGCCCGCGGTGGCGACGGCCGCCGTCGCGCTCGCGGGCGCGGGCGGGCGCTGGCAGAACGAGGCCCGCACGGTGCTCGAGCTGGCCGAGCGCTATCCCGGCGACGCGGGCGTGCTCGCCGCGCTCCTGCTCAACCGGGTCACGCTCGCCCCCGGCGAGGCGTTCTACCTGCCCGCGGGGAACCTGCACGCCTACCTGTCCGGGTCGGGCGTCGAGCTGATGGCCAACTCCGACAACGTGTTGCGCGGCGGCCTCACGCCCAAGCACGTCGACGTGCCGGAGCTGCTGCGCGTGCTGGACTTCGACCACGCGGGTCCGCCGCCCGTGCTCACCGGCAGCCTCGACGCGGCCGACGGCGCCTGGGTCCGCTACGACACACCCGCCGAGGAGTTCCTGCTCCGCCGCTGCGACGCCGGATCCGGCGAGGTCGCCGTGCCCGAGGGCGGGCCGCGGATCCTGCTGTGCACGGCGGGCGCGGCCGTCCTGCGGGCGGACGGTATCGAGCTCACGCTGGAGCGGGGGGTGGCGGCGTGGCTGGCCGCGTCGGACGTCGGCGCCACGGTGGAACCGCAGGTACCCGGCACCCAGCTGTTCCTCGCGGGCGACGGGCTGGCCTGACCGCAGCCCGGATTGTCGGGTCTCCTGGGTAGGGTGCCCGCATGTCCACGGGCGGGGGAACACGCGCGATCATCGCGGCGTTGGCGGCCAACGCGGGCATCGCGGTGGCCAAGTTCATCGGATTCCTGATTACGGGCTCGTCGTCGATGCTGGCGGAGTCGGTGCACTCGCTCGCCGACACCGCCAACCAGGGCCTGCTGCTGCTCGGGGGCAAGCGGGCGGCCCGGGCCGCCACGCCCGAGCACCCGTTCGGCTACGGGCGCGACCGGTTCTTCTACGCGTTCATCGTCGCGTTGCTGCTGTTCACGCTCGGGTCGGTGTTCGCGCTCTACGAGGGCATCGAGAAGGTCGTGCATCCCGAGGAGCTCTCCTCGCCGTTGGTCGCGGTGGTCATCCTGCTCGTGGCGTTCGCGTTGGAGAGCTACTCGTTCCGCACCGCGATCCACGAGTCCCGCGACCTGAAGGGCTCGCTGTCCTGGTGGCAGTTCATCCGCCAGGCCACCACACCGGAGCTCCCCGTCGTGCTGCTGGAGGACTTCGGCGCCCTGATCGGGCTCGTGCTCGCGCTGCTGGGCGTCGGGCTCACGGTGCTCACCGGCAACCCCGTCTTCGACGGGCTGGGCACCATCGCGATCGGCGCACTGCTCGGCGTGATCGCGATCGTGCTCATCGTCGAGATGAAGAGCCTGCTCATCGGCGAGGGGGCCCGGCCGCCGCTGGTCGCCAAGATCATCGGCGGGCTGGAGGGCGGCGCGGTGCAGCACGTCATCCACCTCCGCACCCAGTACCTCGGGCCCGAGGAGCTGCTGGTCGCCGCGAAGATCGCGCTCAGCCCCGGCCTCCCGATGGAGGAGGTCGCCCGCGCGATCGACGCCGCGGAGGCCCGTGTGCGCTCGACCGTCCCCGAGGCGCGGATGATCTACCTGGAGCCCGATCTGGAGCGCACCGTCCCCGTCGAGCGGTGATCGTCGGTCAGCCGGTCGTCAGCACCACGTCGGCGCGGTCACGGGTGCGGTCGGCGGCGAAATGCGCCCGCTCCTGGGCGGCCCAGCGCGACCAGTGCGGCGCGTACGTGGCGCCGTCGCGCTCCATCGCCCGTCGGTACCGCACCTCCTCGGGGGCATCCAGCCAGACCAGCAGTGACGTCGCGCGGCCCGGCGACGCGTTGTCGGCGGCGCCCGCTCCCACCCCTTCGACCACGAGCAGCGGTGGCACCCCGAGATCGTGGCATTCGCCGTACGCCGCGCGCACCCAGTCCCAGCGGCGGTAGCGGGCAGGGCGGCCCTCGCGCAGCGGCGCGACGACGTCCGCGCGCAGCCGCGCCACGCCGGCGGCGAGGCCGTCCCAACCGGGGTAGAGCTCGTCCATGTGCAGCAGCGTGGCGTCGCCCAATGCGACGGTCAGCCGGGTGGCGAGCTCCGTCTTGCCTGCGCCCGACGGCCCGTCGACGCACACCAGCCGGGTCGTGCCGCGGCGCGGAGGCGCAGCCCGGATCCGCGCGACGAGATCGTCGATCACGCGGGCACGGGGCGGCTGCGGAACACCACCGTCGTGCCGGTGGCCGTGCCGTCGATCACGCACTCGGCGACACACGCCTTCATGATCGGAATCCCGTGGCGGCGGTGGCTCCGCAGCCGGGGGTGTGCCCGCCACTTCCCATGGTCACGCACGGTGATCTCGACGTAGCGTGTCTCGTCGGTGTCGGGCGCGAGCTCGGGGATGACCTCGGGGACGACCTCGACGACGACCTCGACGACGCCCGGCCGCCCCGGCACGCCCGTTCGCACCCCGTAGCCGTGCTCGACGCTGTTGCTCACCGCCTCGCTGACGGCCAGCACGAGGTCCTCCTGCTGATCGGCAGGCCACCGGAGGGCGTCCAGCCAGGCCCCGAGGCGCGTGCGCGCCTGCGCGGCGGCGGTCAGTTCGGCGGGTAGCGCGAAGAACAGGCGCCACTGCTCGGTGACCGGTCCGCGCCGCACTTCGTCGTGCTCGCTGGACGGGACCACGTCCGGAGTGTGCTCCGGGCCGACGTCCTCCGCACCCGCTGGCCACCGAACGTGTCATCCACCGGCTCATCCACAGCCGAGCAGCGGTATCCGGGTCACGTCCGAACCCAGCACCCGGCGCTCCCCGCCGCGGGGCGCGACCCGTCCGGTGGCGACAAGGGCCCAGCGGTCGTCGGGCCAGTCGGCCGGGGCCGGGACGCCGCGCAGGCTGTCCAGCGTGCGGCGCACGAGCATGAGCGGCTCGGGCCGCGGTCCGGGGCGGTGCAGGTCGGCGACCAGGTCGAGATGGTGCACCGCGGCCTCCACGGCCAGCGTGACGACGACGTCCTTGGCGCGCAGCACCCGATCCTGCGTGGCGACGAGCGCGTCCGGAGCCGTCCGCGCGGCCACCGTGACGACCGCGCGCCCGGTCTCGCCGAACGTCCGGGCGAGCCCTTCGAGCCCCCAGGCGGTGGCGATCACCCGCTGGGCCCGCAGGTCGCGGTACTGCGGGTCGGGCCAGCGCGGGGTGTCGCCCCAGTAGCTGACGGCGTCGCGGTCGGCGGGCCCCGCGGCCGGGGTGCTCAGCGCGACCAGCCCGCGTTGGGCGTCCCCGAGCAGGTGCAGGAGCAGGTCGCGGACGGTCCAGCCGGGCAGGCGGGTGAAGCGCCACGACTCCTCCTCGCTCAGCGACGCGGCGATCGTCGCGAGGTCGGAGCAGCCGATCCGGAGTGCGCCGACGGCCGTACGCGGGTGGGTTCGGAGGGCTGCCAGAGGTGCGGTCGTCATGTCCTGCTGGGAAAGGGGCCTGCCGTGCTGCGGCGCAGCCGTCGGGGATGGAACTGGGATGCCTGATGCTGGTGTCCGTGTGGATCAGGCCGGGTGGGCACGACGACGGGCCGTTTGTCAACGAGATGGCGCGGCACGCCTGTGTGATCGAGGATCGGCCGCTGCCCGCAGCCGACGCCGTCGAGGTCGTCGCGATGCTGCCACAGGCGGCCGACGCGGTGGTGGTGGCGACGGACGACGCGGGCGCGCCGATCGGCGCCTGCTGGTGGCACTTCCCCGAGCCGCCGCTCCTCCGCGCGGACGACGGGACGGCCGTCCCGGAGATGGTGATGGCCGTCGTGGCGGACGGGCGGGGACGCGGGGTCGGCACGGCGCTCGTCGACGCCCTCGCCGCGCGGGCCGCCGTCGCGTTCGACCGGCTGGCGCTGAACGTGCACATCCGGAACCCCGCGGTCCGCCTCTACAGCCGTACGGGGTTCGAGGTCGCGGGCAAGGGCCGGGGCCGGCTCGGCGTGGCCATGGTCAGGGCGCTCCGCGCGCCGCGTTGACGCAATGTCTGACGCAGCCCCCTGGCGCGCGGCGGAGGGTTCGCCCGCTGCCCAGGTCGGTCAGCGCCTGCCGAGGAGGTTGTGCCGGACGTCTCCATCCTCGACTCCACCGGCGCCGATCCCTACGCCGATGACGTCGTGGTCGACAACGACCGCATCGCCGCCGTCACCGAGGCCCACCGCCGCGGCAAGCGGGGCTCGGCTTCACCGCCATGGAAGCCATCCTCTCGGCCACCGCACTCGGCGACGAGATCATGCTCCGCCCGACGAGCTCGGTAAGGTCCAGCCCGGCTATCCCGCGGACCTGCTGCTCGTCGACGGCGACCCGCTCGCCGACAGCACCGTCCTGCAGGACCACGACAAGCTGCACTACATCATCAAGGACGGCCGGTTCCCCAGGAGAGCACCGAGGACGGGGCACCCGCCCCGGACCCGGCGCACATGCCCGCCACCGGCACCGAGCAACTCGTCACGCAGCGGCCCTGACCCGACCCGGGCGCAGGCGACCAGATGGAGGCACGCATGGCCAGGCTGATCTACTCGGCCATCATGTCGCTCGACGGCTACGTCGCCGACGGGGACGGACGCTTCGACTGGGCGGCGCCCGACGAGGAGGTGCACGCGTTCGTCAACGACCTCGAGCGGCCGGTCGGCACCTACCTCTACGGGCGGCGGATGTACGAGACGATGCGCTACTGGGAAACCGCGCACACGGTCGCTGACCAGTCGCCCGTCGGCCTCGACTTCGCGCGGATCTGGCAGGCCGCCGACAAGATCGTGTATTCCACGACGCTCCTGGCGACGGACACCGCCAGGACCCGCATCGAACGGGACTTCGACCCGGACCTCGTCCGGAAGGTGAAGGCAGCGGCCGACCGTGACCTCACCGTCGGCGGCGCGCAGCTCGCCGCCCAGGCAATTGCGGCAGGGCTGGTGGACGAATACCAGCTGTTCGTCGTGCCGACCGTCGTGGGAGGCGGCAGCCGGTGCCTGCCTGACCAGGTCCGCCTGAACCTGGCGTTGGCAGCGGAGCAGAGGTTCGGCAGCGGCGTCATCTACCTCTCCTACCGCCCAGTCTAGGGATCATGCACGTGCATTCCGGCACGCTCCCCACGACCCGGCTGGACACCGCCGGAGGACAGCAATCGGGTGAGCGGTGACAGGTATCCGCGGAGTGTCTCTGCGAAGTTGTACTGTCGTATTCACATCGGCTTGTCATCGTCCTGGACCCCGGCGAGGCCAACCGTGCTCTACCGCACGGATACGGGTACTTCCTCCGTGGAAGGACGATCGATGGGCACCCGCAACGGACGACCCGCACAGGCGACTGCGCTGACCGGCCACCCCGGTTCGGCCTCTCGGCAGCGCGACGACAGGGTGGACGGGGTCCGCGGACCCCCGGATGAGGTGCTGACGTTCCCGCGACTGCGCCGATTGGAGCTCGACGAACTGTTGGCGCAGCTGGTCGAGCGGGCGCAGGAGGTGATGGGCACCCAAGGCAGGCTTCGGGGCCTGCTGCGGGCCAACCAGCTCATCGCACAGGATCTGGGGTTGCCCACGGTGCTGCGTCACGTGGCCGAGGCGGCCCGGGAGCTGGTCGGCGCCCGCTACGCCGCGCTGGGGGTGATCGCCCCGAGCGGCGGACTGTCGCAGTTCGTGCACGTCGGCATGCCCGCCGAGGTCGCGGCCGCGATCGAGCATCTCCCGCAGGGCAAGGGCCTGCTCGGGGCGCTGATCGAGGACCCGGACCCGATCCGGTTGCACACCCTGGCCGAGGACACCCGCTCGTGCGGGTTCCCGCCAGGGCACCCGCCGATGCAGGGTTTCCTCGGGGTCCCGATCCGGATCGGTGAGGTCGTGTTCGGCAATCTCTACCTCGCCGAGAGCACCCGCGGCGGTTTCAGCGCCGAGGACGAACAACTGGCCCAGGCCCTGGCCGCGACGGCCGGGACCGCGATCGACAACGCCCGTCTCTACGAGGTGGCCCGGTCGCAGCAGCAGTGGTGGCAGGCCACCGCGGCGCTCACCCGCCGCATGCTCACCGGCGCGACCGGCGACCCGCTGGAGTTCATCGCCGCCCGCAGCCGCGAGCTCGCCGACGCGGACCTGGTCACCGTTATTCTCCCCGCCGACGCACCGCACCGACCGGACGAGGCGGGTCTGCGTGTGCGGGTCGCGGTCGGCGTCGGCAGCCAGGACCTGACCGGCCTGGCCGTGCCCCTCGGGGGATCGTTGGCCGGGCGGGTCTACGCCACCGGCAGGCCGCTGCGCGTCTCCCACCCGTCCGAGCAGCCGGGACTGGACTCGCTCGCCTCGGGAACCGTGGACGTCGGACCCGTGATGATCGTCCCGCTGACCGGTTCCCGGAAGGTCATCGGGGTGCTGACCGTGGCCCGGCTGACCGGACGGGCCGCGTTCACCGCCGACGAGCTGGACATGGCCGCTGGATTCGCCAACCAGGCCTCGGTCGCGATCGAGCTCGCGGCCGCGCGCACCGAGCAACAGCACGCCGCGATGGACGACGAACGCGACCGGATCGCCGCGGACCTGCACGACCACGTCATCCAACAGCTGTTCGCCACCGGGCTGACGCTGCAGAGCATCGTGGCCACCCTGCCCTCCGACACCGGGCGCTCCGGAGCGCGCGCCACCGCGGCCGCGCGCATCACCGGCACCATCCGCGACCTGGATGACACGATCAGCCAGATCCGCTCCACCATCTTCGCCCTGCACCACCTGGCCCAACCCGCCGATACCGGGCTCCGCGGCCAGATCCTGGACGTCATCGCCCAGGTCACCCCGGCGCTGGGCTTCACCCCCGCCCTCCGGGTCGACGGCCCGGTCGACGCCCTCACCCCCGTCGAGGTGGGCGAGGATCTGCTCGCGGTGCTGCGCGAGGCGCTGTCCAACATCGCCCGCCACGCCCACGCCCACACCAGCGACATCGTGATCACGGCCGGATCAGGCACGCTCATCCTCGACGTCCACGACGACGGCACCGGCATCGACCCCACCAACCAGCGGTGCAGCGGCCTGGCCAACCTGCGCCACCGCGCCGAACACCACGGCGGCGCGTTCACGCTCACCCCGCGCCAGCCCGGCGGAACGACGCTGTGCTGGACGGTCCCCATCTGACCGGCCGCCGACGAGCTGCTGCCCCGCCTGGTCGGCCAGCCCGGCTGGTACGCCTACCCGGCCAGGCTGCTGGTCGCGATCGTGGACAACTACCGCCGCGAGCTGGCCCACGTCGGCCGCTGACCGGGGCGCAGGTGTTGGCCCGGCGCCCCCAACGGCACCCACAGCGCGCACCGCGACCATCCCGACGAACTGCTCGCGGCCAGACCGATAGGAGACCGCTGACGGGGGAGGCCACGCCCGGCGCGTACGGGGTGCGCCCTGAGAAAGGGCGAGGACACCCCGGCCGGTGAGCATCGGACGGTTCCGAATGTCGATCAGGCAATGTATCGTTTCGTCCTGTCCCGGGGGGTGGCATGATCGTGCAGTCAAATGATCAAATCGTGCCGGTCGGCGACGTCGCGGTACGAGAGATGGTGGCCGGAGTGGCCTCGATCGGTGGCACCGAGGGGCTAATGGATCTTGCGGCTGACCTCGCCGCACGGTTGGCCGAGTTGATCGAGCAGGTAGCGGCCGCCGAGGGCCGGACCGCGGTCGACGTCGCGGACGAGCTGTTCCACGACTGAGTCGCCCGAAGCGGCGTCGGGGATCGGCTGAACGCCGCCCGATCCCGGCCCCAACGTCCGGTCTAACCGCGCTACTCTTAGGCGGGCGGCAGCTCCAGACGTCGGCAACCAGGTCGTCTCGTACTGGATCGCGGGGCCTTGGAGAACGGACGGCCGACATGGACTACCACCGTTGTCTGGCTCATGAGGCGCTTAGTGCTGTCCTGTCAGACGATCACAACGCGCAGGTCGGCGAGGCCGCGTTGCGAGGGATCGTTGCACGTGTGGCCGCGGTTGAGGGAAGTGAAGGGCTCCAGCGCCTGACGGTCGACTTCGCGTTCAAGCTCGCCGAACTGACGGAGCGGATCGCCACCGCGGAACAGTTGGCCGCTGTCGACCTCGCCGACCTCCTGTTCCTCGACTGAGGCGCGGCGCTCGGCCGCCCGACGTAGGCTCCGGCGGGTCCCGAAGTATGCGCGCTTGGCCGACGTCCGCGGCTCGGCCTCGCCTCCGCCGCATCAATCCGCCCCCAGCCGTTCCGGACCGGTCCCGTGCTGCCGGAGCCGACGGCTTTACAGCGCTGCGATACCCGCTATGACCTGTGGCGTAGCCGCGCACCTCCGATCTGCGTCCGCGCATAGTCCGCGACACCGCGACTGGGTTGCTCACACGCCGCCATCGATGACCAAAGAGGACGCGCCTGTGCGCCGGACGGTCGGCCGTCCGGTCGAATCGTGGCTACGATGCGGCGCCGGACCCGGCAGCGTCGTCACTGTCGTATCCGTTGGGGGTGTAGGGCGTGAAATCCGAGGTGCACGACGAGGGCGGCGACGCCGTATGCGAGATCG
The DNA here is from genome assembly GCA_963770115.1 of uncultured Actinomycetota bacterium. Taxonomy (GTDB): domain Bacteria; phylum Actinomycetota; class Actinomycetes; order Mycobacteriales; family Pseudonocardiaceae; genus Pseudonocardia. The sequence goes on along the minus strand of CAVYOT010000020.1, from coordinate 164,780 downwards.
TCGCCGGGATTGCGGCGCTTCGGGGCCCCCGGGGGCTCGAAGAGCTTGTGGTCGACCTCGCCGAGGCGCTCGCCGATGTGATCGAGCGGATAGCAACCGCGGAAGGCCTGGCCGTTGAGGATGTCGCCAACGTCCTGTTCTTCGGCGAAGATTCGGCTCCCGGTACCGCGTCCGGCGTAGCTGCTATCCGCCTCCGCGAGAGATACCCGCTGAAGCGCGTCTCGCCTGCGCGTAGTTGTCGGTCATCAGGGCATCCGCGACTCGGGTCTGACCTACCCGCCGCAAACGCCGCGGTTCGGTCGACCGATGCCAGGCCAGGCCCGCAGAAGAAGGAAGGGACGTCATGGGCAAGTTTATGAAGAATATCGAAAAATACGCGAAATCACCCAAAGCAAAAGCGCTCGAAAAGAAGGCGGTGCGCAAGGCCAAAGACCCCAAGACCAAGGCGAAGATCTCCAAGCGCTTCAAGAAGTGGAAGGCAAATCACTAACCTGACGCATGAAGGGTGCGGGGTGGGGGAGCGGCAACCTCGGCGTGACTGTTCGACGGTTCGCCCGATCGTGGGCGGTGGTCCATCCGGTTGAGGGTCCTTCGTTCCGTCGCGACTCCGCGAGGTCGAAGGACAGGACGCGTGACTTGAGGTAAGGCAGGCGGCGTTCAGGCCAACGGCATCACCTGAAGGTGGCCGGGCCCGGCGTGCAGCCCGGAGGTTGGGAGTTTCCGCTGATCGTGAAGTCGTTACAGGTCAGGAAGTGTGGGTTGAGTCGGCCGAGGGTGAATCCGAGCAGGGCCACCGCGGCGACGACGCCGAGCACCGCCCACCGTTGGCGGTGGGTGAGGGTGTCGTAGCCGACCAGCGTGATCCGCAGCAGGGTCCACGCGAGGTAGGGGCCGCCTGCGAGGGTCAGGGCCAGCGCGAACCAGAACAGCGGCGCGCTGTGGCCGGCCTCGGTCCCGGTGGGCAGCGCGAACGCGATGACCAGCCAGACGCTGGGCAGCAGGAGAGCCAGCCGATGGGGCCACGAGACCGCCCGACGCTGCTTGAAGATCACCAGGATCAGGAAGGCCGCGGTGGAGGCCGCCCAGAGCCCGAGCAGCTGTTCGAAGAACACGGTGTGGTAGGCGCCCAGGGTGAAGGCTGGCCACCAGGAGATGACGGCGGCCCCGACCGCGGCGACGGCGAGTGCGCGCAGCTTGGGGTCGACCTGGCGCCAGCTGTCGGGTTGCTCGCCTGATGGGTCCTGGGCGGACAACGCGTTCCTTCCTTCTCGACATCAGCTTCGCCACGCGCCCGGGTCAGATCTGGTACCGGGCGGCCTGATCACCTCATTCAACGGGGTGCGATCGGGCGCCGTCCAGCCATGTCGAGGCCCGCATGCATGACGACGTCATGGCTGCCACGCTGGGACGTGCCAGGTTGTTTGGTCGCGATAGTAGACAACTACCGCTGCGAGCTTGCCCACCTCGGCCGGTGACCGGGGGCGCAGGTGTCGCCCGGCGCGCCCCAACGGCCTGCACAGCGCGCGCCGCGACCCATCCCACCACCGGTGGACGGTCACCGTTCGAGCTGGTCAGCCTGCGTTTCGGGTGGTTCAGCCGGACGCCGTGTATCCGGCGAACTTGTCGCGGAGTGTCTTCTTCGAGAACTTGCCCACGCTCGTCTTCGGCACCTCGTCGATGAACTCCACGGCGTCGGGCAGCCACCACTTCGCCACCCGCGGGCGCAGGTGCTCGATGACCTCCTCCGCCGTGAGCGTTTCGCCCGGCTTGACCACCACGCAGGCCAGCGGCCGCTCGACCCATTTCTCGCTCGGGATCGCGATCACCGCGGCCTCCGCGACCTTCGGGTGCGCCATGATCTCGTTCTCCAGCTCGACCGAGCCGATCCACTCGCCGCCGGACTTGATGAGGTCCTTGGTGCGGTCGACGAGCCGGAAGAAGCCGCGCGCGTCGACGGCCGCCACGTCGCCGGTGCGCAGCCATCCGTCTTCGGTGAACTGCACGCCGCCGCCCTCGCCGAGGTAGTACTCCTTCGCGATCCACGGGCCCGCGGCCTGCACCTCGCCGGTGGCGAGGTCGTCCCACGGCTGCGGTTCGCCGGTGGACGGGTCGACGATCCGCAGGTCGACGAAGGGGACGGGCTGGCCGACGCGCGCCCGGATGTCGGCGCGCTCGTCCTCGGTGAACGCGGCATGCTCGCTGCGCGCGGTGGACATGGTCGCGATCGGGCTCGTCTCCGTCATGCCCCAGGCCTGCGTGATCGCGAGGCCGATCCGGGTGCGGTAGGCCTCCGAGAGCGACCGCGGCACGGCCGAGCCGCCGCACAGGATCAGCCGCAGCGCCGAGAGGTCGCGGCCCTCCGCCTCGGGAAGCACCCCCATCCAAATGGTCGGAACGCCGCCGGTGACCGTGACGCGATGCCGCTCGAGCAGCTCGGCGATCGCCGCCGGGGTCATCTTCGGCCCGGGGAGGACCATGCTCGCGCCCGCGAGCAGGCAGCCGTAGGGCAGACCCCAGGCGTTGGCGTGGAACATCGGCACGACCGGAAGCACGACGTCGCGCTCGGACAGGCCGAACGCGTCGACGGTCAACGTGATCAGCGAGTGCAGCACCGCCGATCGGTGCGAGTAGACCACGCCCTTCGGGTTGCCCGTGGTGCCCGAGGTGTAGCACATCGCGGCGGCCGTGTTCTCGTCCTCGACCTCGAACGTGCCCGTGAACGGCTCGGCGGCGGCCAGCAGCGCCTCGTAGTCGAGCCATCCGTCCGGCACCGCGACGTCGGCGCCGTCGTCGAGGACGACGAAGTGGCGGACCGACTCCAGCTTGTCCGAGAGCGGCTCCAGCAGCGGGATCAGCGAGCGGTCGACGAAGACGACCTCGTCCTCGGCGTGCCCCGCGACGTAGACGAGCTGGTCGGGGAACAGCCGGATGTTGAGCGTGTGCAGCACCCGCCCGGTGCACGGAGCCGCGCAGTACAGCTCCAGGTGGCGCGCGGTGTTCCAGCAGAACGTGCCGACCCGCCCGTCCGCGCTGATGCCGAGCGTGTCCAGCACGGTGGCCAGCCGCCGGACGCGGCCCGCCCATTCGGCGATCGTCGTGGTGGTCTCGCCGTTGGCGGTGGCCGTGACGAGCGTCTTGTGCCCGAACAGCTGCTCGGCGCGGTGGAACACCTGGGGCAAGGTCAGGGGGCGGTCCTGCATCAGTCCGAGCATCGGGCTGGCTCCTCACGGATGTGCCGGGCGTCACGTCAACCTACCTTCGGGGGCGGGCCACGGGCCACGATCACGGTTAGGCTCGACGCCCATGCCCACCGATCAGGCCGCCGTGTGCCTCGACGTGGGCTCGACGTGGACGAAAGCCGTGCTCGTGCGCCCGGACGGCGTGCTCGCCGGGTTCGCGGAGCACCCGACCACCGCCACCGACGTCCTCACCGGCATGGACGCGGCCGTGCGCGCCGTGTCGGCCGCGGGCAGTGGGGCCGAGCCCGAGCTACTGGCCTGCTCGTCGGCCGGTGGCGGGATGCGGCTGGCGGTCGTCGGGTCGGAGACGATCATGGCGACCGAGGCCGGGTACCGCGTCTCCTGTTCGGCGGGCGCGCACGTCGTCCACGTGCATGCGGGCCCGCTCCAGCACGCCGACCTGCGGATGCTGCGGACCACCCGGCCGACCGCACTGCTGCTGCTCGGCGGCCACGACGGCGACGACCCGGCCGAGCTGCTCTACAACGCAGGCCGCCTGGCGAGCGCGCGCGTGCGGTTCCCGATCGTGCTCGCCGCCAACGAGTCGGCGAGGGAGGACGCGCTCGCCGTGCTGCGTGCCACCGGTCGCACGGTCCTGGCCTGCGAGAACGTGCTGCCGCGCCGCGGGGAGATCGTGCCGGGCCCCGCGCGGGCCGCGCTCGCCGCGCTCTACCGGCGCCACGCCGTCGGGGGGCGCGGACCCGCCGTCGGGCCGCGGTTCCGCAGACTGGTGCGGGTGGCGACCCCCGAGGCCGTGGGCCACGGAACCGTCGAGCTGGCCCGCATCCGCGGGGGGCGCGTGCTCGTCGTCGACGTCGGATGCGCCACGACCGACGTCCACTCCGCGGCTGATGGCACGGGCGTGCGCACGGTCGAGGGCGACCTCGGCGTGCGCGCAGCCGCGGCGGGCGTGTTGCTCGGGGCGCAGGCCGAGGGCGTCGTCGACCCGGTGGAGGCCGACCTGCTGGGGCCGACCGTGGCGCGCATGACCACCGAGGTCGGCTACGTCCCGGGCGACCCCGGCAGCGCCGCGGAGGACCGGAGGGTGGCCGCGCTCGCGGCGGTCGTCGCCGTGCGGCGGCACCTGCGTGCGCACACCGGCCCTGGCGAGCGCATCGACCTCGTCGTGCTCTCCGGCGGCGTGTTCCGGCGCCGTGACCCCTGGGGTGGCCTTGCGGCCGTCTCCTCGACGCTGCGTTCCGATCCCGAGCTCGCGCCCGCGCTGGCCGACGTGCCGGTCGTCATCGACACCGATTTCGCCGTCGCCCCGGCCGGTCTGCTGGCCGCGGGCGGGCGCGCGGAGGCGGCCGAGTCGCTGCTGCGCGACCACCTGCTGGGCTGACCGGCCCCACGCGCGTCCCCCCCGTGCCGGAGCAACGTCACCCTCTGCGACTGGGTCGCAGGAATGTCACCCTGCTGCGACGGCGTCCGACCTCGCGTTACCCTGGATGCGAGCCCGGGTCGAGGGGCGCTGCGACGGACGAGGGTCCGCCACGCTCGATCCGCAGGCCGTTACCGAGAAAGGGCGCCTCCGACTGTCAGTCAGGAGGCCGCATCCCGTGATCCACGAACATCGCGCCTCGTCGTCTTTCCGTGCCAAGGAGGCTTGACCCCGCCATGACCACCACCATCAGCGCAGGCGCCGAGAAGTTGCAGAGCCGCAACGGGATCGACTTCGCGGTCGCCGATCTCGCGCTGCACGAGTTCGGCCGCAAGGAGATCCGCCTGGCCGAGCACGAGATGCCCGGCCTCATGGAGCTGCGCCGCGAGTACGCCGAGGCCCGCCCGCTGCACGGCGCGCGCATCGCGGGCTCGCTGCACATGACCGTCCAGACCGCGGTGCTCATCGAGACGCTCGTGTCGCTCGGCGCCCAGGTGCGCTGGGTGTCGTGCAACATCTTCTCCACACAGGACCACGCCGCGGCCGCGACCGTCGTCGGCCCGCACGGCACGCCGGAGGCGCCCCAGGGCGTTCCGGTGTTCGCGTGGAAGGGCGAGACCCTCGACGAGTACTGGTGGGCCACCGAGCGGCTCTTCGACTTCACCGACGACGAGGGCAACACCGTCGGCCCGAACATGATCCTCGACGACGGCGGCGACGCCACGCTGCTCGTGCACAAGGGCGTGGAGTTCGAGAAGGCGGGCGTCGTGCCGACGCCCGAACCTGACGACCTCTCCGTCGCCGACGAGTACCGGATCGTCCTCGGCGTGCTGCGCCGCTCGCTCGCGGCCGAGCCGACCAGGTGGCAGCGGGTCGCCGAGGGCATCCGCGGGGTCACCGAGGAGACCACCACCGGCGTGCACCGGCTCTACCAGCTCGCCGAGCAGGGCCAGCTGCTGTTCCCGGCGATCAACGTGAACGACTCGGTCACCAAGAGCAAGTTCGACAACACCTACGGCATCCGCCACTCGCTCATCGACGGCCTGAACCGGGCCACCGACGTGCTCATCGGCGGCAAGGTCGCGCTCGTCTGCGGGTTCGGCGACGTCGGCAAGGGCTCTGCCGCGGCGCTGGCCGGGCAGGGCGGGCGCGTCATCGTCGCCGAGGTCGACCCGATCTGCGCGCTGCAGGCGCTGCTGCAGGGCTACCAGGTGGCGCGCCTGGAGGACGTGGTCTCCCGGGCCGACATCGTGGTCACCACCACCGGCAACAAGGACATCGTCACGGTGCCTGCCATGCAGGCCATGAAGCACCAGGCGATCGTGGCGAACGTCGGACACTTCGACAACGAGATCGACATGGCCGGGCTGGGCCGGGTGCCGGGCATCATCAAGATCAACATCAAGCCGCAGGTGGACGAGTGGGTGTTCCCGGACGGGCACTCGATCATCGTGCTGTCCGAGGGCAGGCTGATGAACCTGGGCAACGCCACCGGCCACCCGTCGTTCGTGATGAGCAACAGCTTCTCCAACCAGGTGATCGCCCAGGTGGAGCTGTTCACGAAGCACGCCGAGTACAACAACGACGTCTACCGGCTACCGAAGATCCTCGACGAGAAGGTCGCGAAGATCCACGTGCTGGCGCTCGGCGGGGAGCTGACGAAGCTCACCAAGGACCAGGCCGAGTACATCGGCGTGGACGTGGAGGGGCCGTTCAAGCCGGAGCACTACCGGTACTGAGCGCCGATACTGGACCGGTGCGCTACCCGCGCGGAGACGGCGACGGCTGGGCCCGCTGCGCCCGGGGACACCGCCACTGGGGTGTCTTCGGCGCGGCGGGTCTGCTGCTCTGGCACGACGGGTCGGTGCTGCTGCAGCACCGCGCGATCTGGAGCCACCACGGCGGCACCTGGGGCATCCTGGGCGGGGCGCGCAACAGCGGCGAGACCGCGGTCCAGGCCGCCGCCCGGGAGGCCGCGGAGGAGGCGGGGCTCCCGCCCGGCGAGTACCGCGTCGGCGACGAGCACGTCGACGACCACGGCGGTTGGGCCTACACCACGGTGGTCGCGCACACCGACCGCGCGCTGGTGCTCACCGCCCTCACACCGGAGACGCTCAGCGTGCGGTGGGTGCCCGCCGACGAGGTCGTCGCGCTGCCGCTGCACCCGGGGTTCGCCGCGACGTGGGACGCCGTGCGCGTGCTCGGCTAGCGTCGCAGGCCGCGTTCACGCGTCGCAGACCCCACGGCCTCTGCGACGGGGTCCCGGAACCAGAGCGGGCCTCCCGCCGGCAGGATCGCCGCCCGTGGGACGGCTGGTGGCCATCGAGGGCCTCGACGGGGCGGGCAAACGCACGCTGGCCGACCGGCTCACCGCCGCGTTCGACGGCCGGGTGGCCCGGTTCGCGTTCCCCCGCTACACCGAGGACGTGCACGCCGAGCTCGTCCGCGACGCGCTCTACGGCCGCATGGGCGACCTCGCCTCGTCCGTCCACGGCATGGCGGTGCTGTTCGCGCTCGACCGCCGCGCCGCCGCCCCGGCGCTGCGCGCCGCGCTCGACACCCACGACGTCGTGCTCGTCGACCGCTACGTCGCCTCCAACGCCGCCTACGGGGCCGCCCGCCTGCACGAGGACGCGTCGGGGGAGCTGGTGGCGTGGGTGCGCGCGCTGGAGTTCGAGCGCTTCGGGATCCCGGTGCCCGACCACCAGCTCTACCTGGACGTGCCGCCGGAGGTCGCCGCGGCGCGCGCCGCCCACCGCGAGCGGACGGAGGCGGGCCGGGAGCGCGACGCCTACGAGGCCGACGACGGGCTGCAGGAGCGCACCGCCGCCGTGTACGCCCAGCTCGCGGCGGCCTCCTGGCTGTCCCCGTGGACGGTGCTCGACACCGCCCCGGACCTCGGCGCGCTGGCGGCCCGGCTCCTCGTGTAGACGGGTCACGGACGGTCGCTGACCAGTAGATGAGATGCTTCGCTTATCGAAGCGGAACCGCATGCCCCTTGAGATGCGGTGCCGGAGCTTGGTCGGGTGGAGGTCAGTGCATGAAGTCGCGCGTTCTGGTCGTGGACGACGATCCGGCCCTCGCCGAGATGCTCACCATCGTCTTGCGTGGTGAGGGTTTCGACACCGCGGTTGTCGGCGACGGCACCCGGGCGCTCCCCGCCGTGCGCGAGCTGCGGCCCGACGTCGTCCTGCTCGACCTCATGCTCCCCGGCATGAACGGCATCGACGTCTGCCGCGCGATCCGCACCGAGTCGGGCGTGCCCATCGTCATGCTGACCGCCAAGACCGACACCGTCGACATCGTGCTGGGCCTGGAGTCCGGCGCCGACGACTACGTTGTCAAGCCGTTCAAGCCCAAGGAGCTGATCGCCCGCATCCGGGCGCGGGTCCGGCGCACGGAGACCGAGCCCGCCGAGCAGCTCGCCATCGGCGACGTCACGATCGACGTCCCGGCGCACCAGGTCGCCCGTGCGGGCGAGCCCATCGCGCTCACGCCGCTGGAGTTCGACCTCCTCGTGGCTCTGGCCCGCAAGCCGCGCCAGGTGTTCACTCGGGAGGTGCTGCTCGAGCAGGTGTGGGGGTACCGCCACGCGGCCGACACGCGGCTGGTCAACGTGCACGTCCAGCGGCTGCGGTCGAAGGTCGAGCGCGACCCGGAGCACCCGGAGGTCGTGCTGACCGTTCGCGGGGTGGGGTACAAAGCCGGGCCTCCGTGATACGGCGCACCGTCGACCAGGTGCGCCAGCTCGCTGCGGAGCTGGCGGTGGCCTGGGGCGCGGTGTGGCGGCGCTCGCTGCAGCTGCGCGTCGTGATCAGCACGTTGGCGCTCTCGACGGCCGTCGTCCTCGTGCTCGGGTTCGTCATCCAGACCCAGATCGCGGGCAACATCCTGCAGGCCAAGCTGGACGACGCGCAGAACCAGATCGAGTCCGGCGCAGCGCTGCTGGAGCGGGAGCTGGCGGGCGTCGACCCCAACCGCGAGGGCGCGCAGGGCGAGCTCAACAACGCGCTCGACCGGCTCACCAACTCCAGCGCGTCCGACGCCACCGGGGCGCCCGCCGCGGGCGCGTTCCGCGCGGTGCTCGCGACGACCGCGATCGGGGCCAACTCCAGCGTGTCCGCGGGCCCGCTGGAGGACGTGCCTGCCGACCTGCGACAGAGCGTGGCCGACGGGGCGCGCGCCGTCCGGTACGGCACGATCGACTCCCAGGGCGTCACCGTCCCGGCGATGATGATCGGACAGCCGGTGCGCACCGCGAACGGCGACCTGGAGTTCTACCTGCTCTTCCCGCTCGACTCCGAGCAGCGCACGCTCGGTCTCGTGCAGAGCACGCTGATCGTCGGCGGGCTCGTGCTGCTGCTCCTGCTGGCCGGGATCGCGAGCATCATCACACGGCAGGTCGTGCGGCCGGTGCGGCGCGCCGCGGAGATCGCCGAGCGGTTCGCCGACGGCCACCTCGACGAGCGCCTGCCCGTCCAGGGCGAGGACGAGCTCGCGCGGCTGGGCGAGTCGTACAACGAGATGGCGGGCAGCATCCAGGAGCAGATCCGCCAGCTGGAGGAGTTCGGCGCGCTGCAGCGGCGGTTCACCTCCGACGTCAGCCACGAGCTGCGCACCCCGCTCACCACGGTGCGGATGGCGGCCGACGTCCTCTACGCCTCCCGTGAGGAGCTGCTGCCCGCGCTGCGGCGCAGCTCCGAGCTGTTGGTGACCGAGCTGGACCGCTTCGAGGCGCTGCTCGGCGACCTGCTGGAGATCTCCCGGCTCGACGCGGGGGTCGCGGAGCTGGGCGCCGAGCGCGTGGACATGCACGGGGTGGTGTCGCGCGCGGTCGAGGCCGTGCGCGGGCTCGCCGACGAGTCGGGCACCCCGCTCGAGCTGGATCTGCCGACCGGCCTCTGGGCGGACGTCGACCCGCGCCGGGTCGAGCGCATCGTGCGTAACCTCGTCGCCAACGCCGTCGACCACAGCGAGGCCAAGCCGGTGAAGGTCGTGCTCAGGGCCGACGAGAACGCCATCGCGGTGCTGGTGCGCGACCACGGTGTCGGCCTGCGGCCGGGGGAGGCGAGCCTGGTGTTCAACCGGTTCTGGCGGGCCGAGGAGTCGCGGGCGCGGCGGTCGGGCGGCACCGGGCTGGGGCTGTCGATCGCCGTCGAGGACGCCCGCCTGCACGGCGGGTGGCTGCAGGCGTCGGGCGAGCCGGGCAAGGGTGCGGCGTTCCGGCTGACGTTGCCGCGCGAGGTCGGCGGTGTGCTCGAGGGGAGCCCGCTGCCGCTCGGGTCGGAGGACGCGCCGTCGGGGCGGCCGCTCGGGCCGGTCGGCACGTCCGTCCCGACCCCGCCGCTGGGGTGGGCGCCCGTGCCGTCCCCGGCCGAAGGCGTCGCGGCGGGAGGTGCGCGATGAGGCCGCGCCCGGTCGCCCTCCTCGCCGTTCTCCTGATGGCGCTCGCAGGCTGCGCGAGCGTGCCCGACAGCTCACCGGTGCAGGTGTTGCGGCAGGTCGGCGGCGACGAGGCCGCGCCGCCGCCCGGCCCCGTCGACGGCAGCAACCCGCTCGACCTGGTGCGGGACTTCGTCACCGCGTCGGGCAGCAGCACCGACAAGCACGCCGCCGCGCGCGCGTTCCTCGCCCCCGAGGCGGCGAAGTGGGACGACACGATCGGCGTCACCGTCCTCGACGGCCAGATCGACACCGTGCCCGCCCCCGGCGCGCCGGACTCCTCGACCGGCGCCACCACGATCCGCATCCGCGGCACCCAGATCGGGCGGCTGACCCAGGCCGGGTCGTTCGAGCCCGCGCAGTCGCCGTTCCAGTGGGACGTCGACGTCGTCCGCCGCGACGGCCAGTGGCGGATCTCCCGGCTGCCCGACGGCGTCGTGGTGTCGTTGTCGATCTTCCGCGACGACTTCCGCACCGTGCGCGCCTGGTTCGTCGACCCCACCCGGCAGACCGCGGTCGCCGACGTCCGGTACGTGCCGAGCGTGCCCGCCAAGGCGCAGGCCGCGCGCGTGATCGACCAGCTGCTCGCCGGGCCGTCGAGCGGGCTGGCCGGTGCCGCCGTCTCGGAGCTGGCGCCCGGGGCGCGGTTGCGGTCCAACATCGCGGCGAGCCCGGACGGGGCCGTCGTGGTCGACCTCACCCGCACCGGCGACCTCGACGCGACCGCCCGCAAGCTGCTCGCCGCGCAGGTCGTGCTGTCACTGGCCGAGGTCAACGTCGGCCGTGTGCGGCTGCTCGTCGACGGCGAGCCGCTGGTGCCCGACCACCCCGACTGGACCCGCGACGACGTCGCCTCCCTGGTCGCGGACGTGCAGCCGAGCGCGGACGTACCGGCACTCGTCGTCGCGGGCGGGCGGGTCGTGCAGCTGTCCGGGCCGGAGCCGTCGGCGCCGCTGCCCGGGCCGGTGGGCAACGGGCAGGTGGACGCGGAGTCGGCGGCCTCGACCGTGGACGGGCAGCACCTTGCGGTGGTCGCCCGCACGCCTGGCGGGCGCACGCTGTTGGTCGGCGGGAGCGCCCGCGGCGGCGGCCTCGCCCCCGTCGCGCTGAACGCCCTCTCGATGACGCGTCCGTCGTGGACGCCGACCGGCACCGAGGTGTGGACGGTGCTGGGCGGCGACACGGTCGCGCGGGTCACGCTCGACCCCAACGGGCAACCCCGCGTCGGCCAGGTCAACGCCGAGGCGCTCACCGCGTTGGGCCCCGTCGGGGACCTACGGATCTCGCGGGACGGGATGCGGGTCGTGGCCGTCATCGCGGGCGGGCTGTACACCGGCGCGGTGGCCCGCAGCATCGACGGCGAGGTGGCGATCCGCGACGTCCGGCGCCTGCGCTCCTCGGACATCACCCAGGCCATCGCGGCCGACTGGCGCTCGGGCGAGACGATCGTGGCGATCACCGGAGGGGTGGACGCGCTGGTCGCGCAGGTCTCGATCGACGGCCTCACGCTCGCCCCGGTGCTCGGCAACAACCTGACGCCGCCGCTGACCGCCGTCGCCGCCGCGCCGAACCGACCGCTGCTGGTCACCGACCAGGGCGGGGTGTGGAGCTTCGCGGGTGGGGGGCAGGACGCGTGGCGGCAGGTGCTCGGCGCGGCCCCCAACGCGGTACCCGTCTACCCCGGCTGACCCCCCGGCGCGCCCCACCCCCACAAGGTGAGTCCCGCATCCGCGCACGGTGAGTCCCGCACCCCACCACGGTGAGACCCGCACTTCACCACGGTGAGTCCCGCGTTTCGCCACGCCGAGTCCCGCAACCCACCACGGTGAGTCCCGCACTTCGCCACGGTGAGTCGCGCGTTTCGCCACGCCGAGTCCTGTGATTCACCACGCCGAGTTCGCCGTTCGTGGCGTCGGCCGCCCGGCCCCGGAGATCGTCAGAATTCGGGACATGGGTTGCGTTGGCGCACCCAATGTCCGCAAATGGTGATCAAGCCGGATCGTTCAGGCGACCCAGCTGCCCTGACGAGCGGCCCCGCTGCACGGATGCCTCCGGCGGCGGACCGGCCCGCGTTGGCGCCCGACCGTGAGCGAGCGGGCGATTCCGGGAACGCCGCGCGCATGTCCGTGCACGAAAGGCCAACTCGGCGTGGCCGAACGCGGGACTCACCGTGGGGAAGTGCGGGACTCACCGTGTGGGGGGTGGGGGGAAGGGCACGGTGGGGGTGTGGACATCCGGGGGCTTGGTGCCGCGCTCGTCGACCTCGTGCTGCCCGCCGAGTGCGGTGGGTGCGCGCAGCCGCCGAGCGTCGACGCCTGGTGTGAGGGCTGTGCCGCGCGGCTGGGCGAGCCCTCGTGGTCGGTCCTCGCGGATGGCCTGAGCGTTCTGGCCGCCGGGCGCTACACCGGCCCGCTGCGCACCACCCTGCTGCGCTACAAGGAGCGCGGCCGCCGCGACCTCGCCGCCCCGCTCGCCCGCCACCTCCTCCCCGTGCTCGACCTCCTCCTGAGCGGCCGCTCCGACCTCGTCCCCGTGGCACCGCCGTGGCCGCCGCCCCACCCTGACGGCGGCCCGGCCGGGTGGCCCAGTGGCGCAGGCTCGTCCGAGGGCCAAAACGGTGTGCCCGGCAGAGTTGGCCACCCGTCGCGCACCGGAGCGGCGGAGTCGGACGGTGGCCTGGGTCACCCGCGGGGAGCGGGTGTGTCGGACGGACGCGGTGGGTTGGGGCGCCCGCCGCGCTCGGGTGTGGAAGGCGGGATCGGTTACCCGACGAGTTCGGGCGCGGCCGACGCGGACGGCGGGCTGGGGCGTCTGCGGGGGTCGGGCCTGGCGGACGGGAGCGGCGTCATCTGGCTCGTCCCCGCGCCGTCGCGCCCGGCCGCCGCGCGGTCCCGCGGCGGCGACCACGTGCTACGGCTCGCCCGTGCCCTCGCGGCCGACCGGCCCGATCTCCGTGTCATCCCGGCTCTCGCACTCGCCCGCCGCACCCGCGATTCCGTCGGCCTCGACGCGGCCCAGCGGGCCGCCAACCTCGCGGGGCGCCTGCGCGTTCGCCACTCCGCGTTACCGCCGCCCGGATCGGGGGTAGTCCTTCTTGATGATGTCGTCACGACCGGCGCCACGCTGCGTGCCTGCCATGCGGCGCTGCGGAAAGCCGGGGTTCGGACGGGACCCGCCCTCGTCCTCTGTGATGCCACGTCAGGGCGTGACGATCATGGACATCCGTCGGCATCATAGTGGCGAGCCCGTGACCTGGGAATGTCATTCGTCGCATTGCCCTGGTCGGGGTCACTCGGCGCAGGACTCTGTTGTCGAACCGTAATGCGCGTTACCGTCTTCGCCATCCACCGAGCCCGTTGCCACCGCGGAACGGGAGTCCATCAGGAGGAAACACCCACCGATCGTGTAGCCGGGGACGAGGCGTTCCCCGGCACCGTCTGCAACGCCAACCCGACGCCGAGAGCGAGGGAAGTCTGCGTGGAGATCGTTGTCACCGGCCGTAATGTCGAGATCCCCGATCATTTCCGGGAGCACATCGCCGACAAGGTCGCCCGACTGGAACGTTACGACCACAAGATCGTCGCACTGGAGGTGGAGCTCTTCCACGAGCGCAACCGTCGTCAGCTCAAGAGCTGTCAACGGGTCGAGATCACCGGCCGCGGTGGCCTCGGCGTCGCAAGGGCGGAAGCGTGCGCACAGGACTTCTACGCCGCACTCGACGCCGCCGTGTCCAAGCTCGAAGCCCGCATGCGCCGTTCGCACGACCGGCGCCGGGTGACCGGTCGCCGCACGCGTGTCGCGGCGGGTCGCGGCAACGGTGTCGCGGTACTGGAAGAGACGGTGCTCGAAGCGACGGTGTTGGAGGACATCGAGGCCGAGATCCCCGCCCCGCGTGACCACACCGAGCACCTGCCTGACGAACCCCTCCCGGGCCGCGTCGTTCCGCGCAGGGCCCGCACATCCGCCCCGATGAGCCTCGACGACGCGCTGTCGCACATGGAGCTGCGGGGACACGACTTCTACCTCTTCTCCGACGTCGAGAGCGGCCAGCCGAGCGTCGTCTATCGGCGCAGGGGCTACGACTACGGGGTGATCCGCCTCAACGCCTGAGTTCCACCCATCGTCCCGGGAGGGGCGGTCACCGATCCATGCGGAACGGTGACCGCCCCTCTGGCGTTGTCCCCTGTGACGTTCACAGGGCAACGCCCGGGTGCTTCGCTACCCTGGGCCGGGCAGCCTGTGCTGCGCCGAGGAACCGCAATCGTGAATGAGGTCGACCCGTGCCGCTCCTGAACCGCCTGCTCCGCGCCGGTGAGACGAAGCTGGTGAAGCGGCTGTCCCGCATCGCCCAGCACATCGAGACGCTGGAGCCCGAGGTCCAGGAGCTTGACGACGCGGCGCTCCGCGCGAAGACCGCGGAGTTCCAGCTGCGGTACCGGGGGCGGTGGAGCGCGGCGGTCGAGAAGCGGCTGTTCGCGGGCGAGGTCATCGTCCTGGACGAGCTGCCCGACGACGGTTCTTACGGACCCGCCGAGTCGCTCGACGAGCTGCTGCCCGAGGCGTTCGCCGTGGTCCGCGAGGCCGCGGTCCGCACCATCGGCCAGCGCCCGTTCCCGGTCCAGCTGATGGGCGGCGCCGCGCTGCACCTGGGCAACATCGCGGAGATGAAGACCGGTGAGGGCAAGACGCTCACCTCGGTGCTCCCCGTCTACCTCAACGCCCTCGCCGGCGACGGCGTGCACGTCGTCACCACGAACGACTACCTGGCCAAGCGCGACTCGGAGAACATGGGCCGCATCCACCGCTTCCTCGGCCTGTCGGTCGGGGTGATCCTCGCGGAGATGCCGCCCGTCGTGCGGCGCGTCCAGTACGCCGCGGACATCACCTACGGCACCAACAACGAGTTCGGCTTCGACTACCTGCGCGACAACATGGCCTGGAACGCCGCCGACATGGTGCAGCGCGGCCACCACTACGCCATCGTCGACGAGGTCGACTCCATCCTCATCGACGAGGCGCGCACCCCGTTGATCATCTCCGGTCCGGCCGAGCAGAGCGCGCGCTGGTACCAGGAGTTCGCGCGGATGGCGCCGCTGCTGAAGAAGGACGTGCACTACGAGGTCGACGAGCGCAAGCGCACGGTCGGCGTCACCGAGGACGGCGTGGCGTTCGTCGAGGACCAGCTCGGCATCGACAACCTCTACGAGGCCGCCAACACCCCGCTCGTCGGCTACCTGAACAACGCCTTGAAGGTCAAGGAGCTCTACCACCGCGACAAGGACTACATCGTCCGCGAGGGGCAGGTGCTCATCGTCGACGAGTTCACCGGGCGCGTGCTCGTCGGCCGCCGCTACAACGAGGGCATGCACCAGGCCATCGAGGCCAAGGAGGGGGTGGAGATCCAGGCGGAGAACCAGACCCTCGCCACCATCACCCTGCAGAACTACTTCCGCCTCTACGACAAGCTCGCCGGCATGACCGGCACCGCCCAGACCGAGGCGGCCGAGCTGCACCAGATCTACAAGCTCGGCGTGGTGTCGATCCCGACGAACATGCCGATGATCCGCAAGGACCAGGCCGACCTGATCTACAAGACCGAGCAGGCGAAGTTCGAGGCGGTGGCCGACGACATCGCCGAGAAGCACACCAACGGCCAGCCGGTGCTGGTCGGCACCACCAGCGTCGAGAAGTCCGAGTACCTGTCGAAGCTGCTCGTCCAGCGGCAGATCCCGCACGAGGTGCTCAACGCCAAGCAGCACGAGCGCGAGGCCGCGATCGTCGGCGCAGGCCGGGCGCGCGGGCGCGGTCACGGTCGCCACCAACATGGCCGGCCGCGGCACCGACATCATGCTGGGCGGCAACCCGGACTTCCTCGCCGACGTGGAGCTGCGCCGCCACGGGCTGGATCCCGTCGAGACGCGCGAGGAGTACGAGGCGGCGTGGGACGAGGTCCTCGCGTCGATGAAGCAGCAGGTCGTGGCGGAGGCCGAGGAGGTCGAGGACGCGGGCGGGCTGTACGTGCTGGGCACCGAGCGGCACGAGTCGCGGCGGATCGACAACCAGCTCCGCGGTCGCTCCGGCCGTCAGGGCGACCCGGGCGAGTCCCGGTTCTACCTGTCGCTCGGCGACGAGCTGATGCGCCGGTTCAACGGCGCCGCCGTCGAGTCGATCATGACCCGGCTCAAGCTGCCGGAGGACGTCCCGATCGAGGCGGGCATGGTCACCAAGGCCATCCGCAGCGCCCAGACGCAGGTCGAGCAGCAGAACTTCGAGATCCGCAAGAACGTCCTCAAGTACGACGAGGTGCTGAACAAGCAGCGCACCGTCATCTACGGCGAGCGGCGACTGCGTGCTCGCGGGCGAGAACATCAAAGAGCAGATCGAGAACATGCTCACCGACGTCGTCACCGCGTACGTCGACGGCGCGACGGCCGACGGCTACGCCGAGGACTGGGATCTCGACAAGCTGTGGACCGCGCTGCGCACCCTCTACCCGGTCGGGGTCGGCTGGCAGACGATCGCGGGTGGACGACGACGAGGGCCACGTCGACCTCACCCGCGACGCCGCTGCTCGAGGCCGTGCTCGCCGACGCTCGCGCGGCCTACGCCGCAGCGCGAGGCCGAGATCGACGAGCTCCTCGCGGTGCAGGGCGGGATGCGCGAGCTGGAGCGGCAGATGCTGCTGCACGGTGATGGACCGCAAGTGGCGCGAGCACCTCTACGAGATGGACTACCTCAAGGAGGGCATCGGCCTGCGCGCGATGGCCCAGCGCGACCCGCTGATCGAGTACCAGCGCGAGGGCTTCGACATGTTCTCCGCGATGATGGACGGCATCAAGGAGGAGACGGTCTCGCTGCTCTTCCACGTGAAGGTGCAGGTGGTGCCCGCCGAGCCCGCCCCGACCGACGCCGCGCCCGCCGAGCAGGACGCCGTCGCAGGCGCCGAAGCCGCGGCGGTTCAGGCTGCGGCGGCACAGGCCGCGGCGGCGACGCCTGCTGCCGGGCTGCCCGTCGCGGCTCCGCGCGCGCCCGTTCCCGCCGCCACCTCGCCGGACGCCGAGACCACGGGTGTGCTGCCCGCGGTGTTCCGGGGCGCGCGCGCCTCGGAGCTGAGCTACAGCGGCCCGTCCGAGGACGGCACGGCCACCCGCACCGGCGCGCGCTCGGGCAACGGCCGGGCGGGCACCGCGGCGAAGGCCAACGAGCCGTCGCGCAACCGGCCCTGCCCCTGTGGCTCGGGGCGCAAGTACAAGCAGTGCCACGGCTCGCCCACGGCCGCTCGTCCCTAGGCGGGACGCGCCAAGGCCGTGTCCACGGGAGATGGCCCAGCCCACCCCGCCGCACCGCCGGGGCCGCCGCGACCCCGCACACCCGGATGCCCCGCGGACCGGTGATCACCGGCTCGGCGCACGGAGCGGGCACAACTGGCCGGACCTGCGCCGAGCAGACGATCATGGTTTGCGCGCGGCCCGCGCAGGCCGGAGGGTGCGGGCGCCCGTCAGGCCAGGCGCAGCACCGTGCAGCACCACCCGGGGCCCCGTTGCTCGAAGCGGGCCGCGAGTGCGCGCACCCGCCCGTCGATCCGGCACACCGCGGCGACCTCGGCCGCCCCGGGGTGCGGCAGGAACACCCGCGTCCGCAGCATCCGCGACGCCACGCCCGACCGCCTGCGCGCCGCCTCGGCCCGCCAGTACCCCAGCGCGGAGGGGTCGACCCGGGCTTCGAGCTGGTCGGGGGTGCGGCGCCCGTCGAGCGCCTCGATCGCCAGCTGCAGGGTGCGGCCCACCGCCCGCCGGACCGAACCTCGTCCACGGCGGGCAGTTCGAACGGCTCCGGCAGCGCGATCACCCGCCGGGCCGTGAGGGCGGAGGCCCGGAGGCCGGGGGCGGGCTCGTAACGCAGGCGGCGCACCCGGGGCGCCGCGAGGGTGATGGTCATGGTGCGAGCGTCGGCCGCGCCGATCCCGCGTGGCGCCGATCGTGAGGCCTCGACGCCGAACCGTGCGATGTCAAAGCACCCGATGGAGGTGCCGCCGTGGCGCTGCGTGGGCTGTTGATGGACTACGGCGGGGTGCTCACCGACGGCCCCGAGCCCGCCGCCGCCGTCCGCAGGGCGCGGGCCGCCGGGATCGCGACCGCACTGGTCACCGACGCCCGCGAGGTGCCGCCGGAGGTGGCGGCCCTGTTCGACGTCGTGGTGCTGGGCCCGACGCTCGGCGTGCGCAAGCCGAATCCGGACGTCTTCCGGCGCGCCGCCGAGCGGCTCGGGCTCACCCCGGACGAGTGCGTCGTGGTGGACGACCAGATCGCCAACGTCCGGGGCGCCCGGGCCGCGGGCGCCGTGGTGATCCACCACACCGACGCCGCGGCGACCGTCGAGGAGCTCCGCCTGCTACTCGGCGCCTGAACGCTCATCGCCACCTGGACGCAGCCGGACGTGCTGCGGTCCCAGCTCGTCCACGCTGTTCACACCCAGGAGCTGCAGGGTGCGGGTGATCTCTCCGGTGAGGATCTCCGCCGCCCGCGCCACGCCCGCGCGGCCGCCCGCCATCAGCCCGTACAGATAGGCGCGGCCGACGAGCGCGGCCCTGGCGCCCAGCGCGACGGCGGCGAGCACGTCGCCCCCGTTCGTGACGCCGGTGTCCACGAGCACCTCGGCGCGGTCGCCCAGCTCCTGGACCGTGGGCTCCACCAGCTCCAACGGGACGGGCGCGCGGTCGAGCTGCCGTCCGCCGTGGTTGGACAGCAGCACCCCGTCCGCGCCCGCGTCGACCACCCGACGGGCGTCGGCGACACTCTGGATGCCCTTGATCACGAGCTTGCCGGGCCACGCGCCGCGCAGCCATTCGACGTCGTCCACGGTGAGGGCGGGGTCGAACACCCGGTTGATCATCTCTTCCGGGGTGCCCGCCGTCTCGAGCGTCGAGAACGCCAGCGGCTCCGTGGTGAGCAGGTCGAACCACCAGTTCGGGTGCATGGCGCCATCGACGAACGTGCGCAGGGTGAGCGCGGGCGGGATCGTCAGGCCGTTGCGGACGTCGCGCAGCCGGGCGCCGCCGACGGGGGTGTCCACGGTGAGCATGAGCGTGTCGTAGCCCGCCTCGGCCGCCCGCTGGACGAGGTCCTTGCCGAACGCGCGGTCGCGCCAGAGGTAGAGCTGGAACCACAGCCGTGCGCCGGGCGCGGAGGCGGCGAGGTCCTCGATCGTGGTGGTGCCCATCGTCGACAGCGTGTGCGGAACACCGATCTCCTGCGCCACCGACGCCACGGCGCGCTCGCCCTCGGTCTGCATCATCCGCGTGAAGCCGGTGGGGGCGAACGCGAACGGCCAGGCGGCCCGCTTGCCGAGGATGTCGCGGCCGGTGTCGACGGAGGACACGTCGTGCAGCACCGAGGGGCGGAACTCCACGCGGGCGAACGCGGCGCGGGCGCGGCGGAGCGTGTGCTCGCCGTCGGCCGACCCGTCGCAGTAGTCGAACACCGCGCGCGGCGTGCGCCGCTTCGCGATCAACCTCAGGTCGGAGATCGAGGCGGCCCGCCGCAGGCGACGCGCGGTGGCGTCCCGGACGAACGGGGCGGGCCGCAGCAACGGGGCGAGCTCGGAGGGCCGTGGCAGGCGACGCTGGACCATCCCCGCAGCGTAAGCCGATTCCACGGCCGCCGCGGGAAGCTCGGGGCAGGCCATGGGCGGGTCAGGCGCGGCGGGCGAGCTCGAAGGACGCCACAGCGCCCGCGCTCGCCACCCCCAGCGACTCCACCCCTGCGTGCATGGGGATCGCGAGCAGCCCGTCCAGCAGCGGGTGCACCGACGCGGACAGACCGTTGGTCTCGTTCCCCAGCACCAGCGCTACCCGGTCGGGCAACGTGGCCGTGAGCAGCGACGCCCCGCCTGCGTCCAGCCCGAACACGCCGAACCCCGCCGCACGCAGCGCCCCGACCCCCTCCTCGACCGTGGCCGCACGCAGCACCGGCGCGCGGAACGCCACGCCTGCCGACGCCTTGACCACCAGCGGGTCGATCGCGGGCAGCCCGCGGCGGGGGAGCAGCACGCCGTCCAGCCCGGCGGCGGTGGCGCTGCGCAGGATCATGCCGACGTTCGCGGGGTTGGTGAGCCGGTCGAGCACCAGCAGCCGGGCGGGCGCGTCCCCGATCCGCTCGAGGAACTCGCCGACCGGCTCCATCCGCGGCGCGACGACGTCGGCGAGCACGCCCTGGTCATGCCGCCCGTTGCCCGCCAGCACCTTCACCCGGTGCGCGCTTGCCCGCTGCACGGGCACGCCGCGGGAGCGCGCCGCGTCGAGGATCGCCCGCACCGGCTCGCCACGCAGCTCCTCGGCGAGGATCACCTTGTCGACCCGCAGCCCCGCGTCGTCCAGCGCCTCCAGCACCGGCATGCGCCCGTAGACCGTGATGAACGTGTCCTTGGGAGAGCGGGGAGGGCGCTGTGCCGACGGTTCGCTCGCAAGGTCGCTCACGGGCCAAGCCTAGGATCGACCCATGCCGCCCCGGCTCTCCGCCCTCGACGCGTCCTTCCTGTACCTGGAGGAAGCGAGCACGCCGATGCACGTCGGCGCGGTGTCGGTCTTCCGGCGCCCCAAGGCGGGGTTCGACTACGAGCGGCTCGTCGAGCTCATCGAGCAGCGGATCGCGCTGGTGCCGCGCTACCGGCAGAAGGTGCGGCACGTGCCGGGCAACCTCGCCCGCCCGGTGTGGGTCGACGACCCCGACTTCGACGTCGCCTACCACGTCCGCCGCTCCGCGCTGCCCAAGCCCGGCTCGGACGAGCAGCTCAACGAGCTCGTCGCACGGCTGATGTCGCGCCCGCTCGACCACTCCCGCCCGCTCTGGGAGATGTACCTGATCGAAGGCCTCGCCCGCGGCCGGACGGCCGTGCTGACCAAGACCCACCAGGCGATGGTCGACGGCATCAGTGCGATCGACATCGGCCAGGTGATCCTCGACGTCTCCCCGGAGCCGCGGGCGCAGCCCGAGGAGCTGTGGATGCCGCGCAACGAGCCCACCGACGTCGAGCTCCTGGTGGGCGCCGTGGCGGAGGCGATCGCACGGCCCGGGGTGATCGTCGACAACGCGCGCGCCGCCGCGGGCGACGCCGTCGCGACCGTCGGCAAGGTCGCGGGCGCCGCGGCCCAGCTCCTGCACATGGCCCGCACGGCGAGCCGCGGCACCGCCCCGGGCACCCCGCTGAACGTGCCGATCTCCACCCAGCGCCGGTTCGCCGTCGCCCGCACGCAGCTCGAGGACTACCGCAAGATCCGCTCGGCGCACGGCTGCACGGTGAACGACGTCGTGCTTTCGGTGGTCGCGGGCGCGCTGCGCAACTGGCTGCTCTCCCGCGGCGAGCCCGTCACCTCCTCATCGACGATGCGCGCGATGGTGCCGATGTCGGTGCGCGGGCAGGCCGACGTGCCCAGCTCCACCACCACCGGGTCGCTCGGCAACCGGGTGTCCTCGTTCCTCGTCGACCTGCCGGTCGGCGAGCCCAGCCCGGTGGTGCGGCTGCACCAGGTGGCGCACGCGATGCGGGAGAACACGGCGTCGACGCAGAGCGTGGGCGCCGAGACGCTCGTCCGGATCGGCGGCTTCGCCCCACCCACCCTGCACGCACTGGGCGCCCGCGCGGCGAGCGGCTTCTCCAAGCGGATCTTCAACCTGGTGGTGACGAACGTCCCGGGCCCGCAGTTCCCGCTGTACGCGGCCGGGGCGCGCATGCTGGAGATGTTCCCGGTGGTGCCGCTGGCGAAGGGGCAGGCCCTCGCGATCGGCCTCACGAGCTACGACGGCGGCGTCTACTACGGTTTCAACGGCGACCGCGACGCGATGGCGGATGTCGACGTGCTGGCGGGGATGGTGCACGAGTCGCTCGACGAGCTGTTGGGAACGGTCTCATGACGATGAGGGTCTACGTGCCCGCGACGTGGCAGATGCTGTGCACGCTGGTGAAGAACGGCGAGCTCGACCCGATCGGCGGCACCGCGTTCGCGCTCACCCCCCGGCTGCGCGAGCACTACACGAGCGGCGACGACGACGAGCTGGAGTACGCCGCGATGACCGAGGCCGCGCGGGCCTCGCTGCGCCTGCTGTCACTGGAGCTGTGCCTCGGTCCGGACGGCATGCCCGCCCGGCGCGTCGTCGTGGCGGCCGATCTCGAGGACGTCACCCTCCGCCCGGATCTCGACGACGGCGCCGTGCGGATCGCGGGCTCGGTGCCGCTGGAGAAGGTCGCGGCGGTGCACGTCGACGAGGAGGAGGCCGAGTACGCCGTGCGCCAGGCCTCCGAGGCGGTGGATGCGGCCGACATGGGCGACATGGACGCCGAGTTCCTCGTCGGCGAGGCCGAGGACCACGAGCTGGCCTGGTACGACCCTTCGGAGATCGCCCACCTCGTCGGGCGTCCCTGACGTCGGCCCGAGATCGGGCGGCCTCAGCGCATGATCTCCACCAGCAGCACCCAGGCGTTGGTGAGCCCGCCGAAGAGCCCGAGTGCCGTGCCTGCCGGGATCCAGTAGAGCCCGCCAAGCGCGGGCAGGTCGGCGCCCAGCGCGGCTGGCCGGGGATCAACACGGCCACGGCGAAGAACACCGGCGTCGTGAGCAGGATCAGCGACAGCGCGGCGCGGGCCGGGGTGTGCGGCAAGGACAGGATGCGCTGCAGGTTGATCGACACTGCGACGAAGAGCAGGCCGCCGAGCGCCGCGGCCGCACCGGCGATGGCGACGGCGAAGTCCGTCCAGCCTCGGCCTCCAGGGGATACACGGCGCGCATTGTGCTCGCCTTGACAGGCAACCGAAAAGTTGCCTATGTTAGGCAACCTAGCGGTTGCCAATCTCGGGAGGTCCGGTGGACGAGGTGTTCAAGGCCCTGGCCGATCCCCAGCGGAGGCTGCTGCTCGACCGGCTGAACGCGCACAACGGCCAGACCCTGCGCGAGCTGTGCGCGGGCCTGGGCACCACGCGGCAGGCGGTGAGCAAGCACCTGACCGTGCTGGAGGCGGCGCACCTCGTCACCACCATGCGCCGCGGCCGGGAGAAGTGGCACTACCTCAACCCCGCGCCGATCACGGAGATCGCCGACCGCTGGATCCGGCACTACGACCGGGCCAGGGCGCACGCCCTGGCCGACCTCAAGTACGCCCTGGAGGAGACCATGGGACGGCCCACGTTCGTGCACACCAGCTTCATCCGTACCACCCCCGAGCGGCTGTGGGCAGCGCTCACGAAGCCCGCCTTCAGCCGCCGCTACTGGCGGACGAGCATCGAGACCGACTGGGCGCCCGGCTCCGGGATGACCTGGCGCATGGGTGCGGGGGACGGCGAGGCCGTGGTCGCCGACCCCGGGCAGATCGTGCTCGAAAGCGATCCGCCGCGGCGGTTGTCCTACGCCTGGCACACGTTCACGCCCGCGTGGGCGGCGGCCGTCGGAATCGACGAGGAGCTCCGCGCGAAGATCGCCGCCGAGCGCCGGTCGCGGGTGACGTTCGACCTGGAGCCCGACGGACCGCTGGTCAAGCTGACGGTCGTGCACGACGAGTTCGACGAGGGCAGCACGGTCGCGGAGATGGTCAGCGGGGGCTGGCCGAAGGTGGTCGGCGAGATCAAGACCCTGCTGGAGGCGGGCGGCTCGGACGCGGAGGGCTTCGGCGCGCAGGTCGCCATCGCCGCGCCGGTCGAGGACGTGCTCGCCGCGGTCACCACGCTCGACGGGGTCGCCGGATGGTGGAATCCCGACGTCACCGGCTCTCCCGAGCCGGGCGGCGACCTGACGTTCCGGTTCGACGGGCCCGCCGTCGTGATGCACGTCGAGCACGTCGACCCCGCCGGGCTGGTGGTCTGGACGTGCACGGCGAGCGAGGTCTTCGACGACTGGGTGGGCACGAGCGTCTGGTTCGACGTGCGGCCGCGGCCCGGCGGCGGCTCCGTGCTCGCGTTCCGCCACGTCGGCCTCGTCCCCGAACTGGAGTGCTTCGGGGTGTGCCGCCCGGGCTGGGAGCAGTACCTGCCCAGCCTCGCCCAGTTCGTTCAGGGTGACGGTGGCAGCCCGCGGGGCTCGGCGGACTGGGTCGCCCAGCGCGCCGGGGCCTGCTGACGGCCCCCTCGGTCCTGTGACGGGCGTCGTACGTCCGGTTCGTCCGCCGTGTGACACTGGGGATCATGGCCATCGACGCCGCGCCCACCGAGGTCGCCGCGCCGCGCACCATGCCACCGCCGTCCCGCGAACCGGGCGGCGGGGGCTGGGGCGTCCCGCTGGCGGTGCTGATCGTCGGCATGTTCATGTCGGTGCTCGACATCAGCATCGTCAACGTCGCCATCCCCACGATGCAGCGCGACTTCGCCGCCACCACGGAGGAGATCCAGTGGGTGGAGAACGCCTACTCGCTGGCGTTGGGCGTGGTCGTGCCGATGAGCGCGTGGCTCTCCGGCCGGTTCGGCCCGGCCCGCGTCTACGTCCTGTGCCTGCTCGGGTTCGCCGCCGGTTCCGCGCTGTGCGGGCTCGCCTGGAACCTGGAGAGCATCGTCGCCTTCCGTGTGCTGCAGGCCCTGCCCGGCGGGATCCTGCCGGTGGTGACGCTGACGATCCTCTACCGCATCGTGCCGCCGGACCGGCTCGGCGCGGCGATGGGCATGTACGGGCTGGGCATCATCGTCGCGCCCGCCGTCGGCCCCACCCTGGGCGGCTATCTCGTCGAGTACGTCGACTGGCGGCTGATCTTCCTGATCAACGTGCCGGTCGGCATCCTCGGCACCGTCGCCGCACTGCTCTACCTGCCGCGGTTCGGGCCGAGCCCCGTGGGGCGGTTCGACGTGCTGGGCTTCGGCACCGTCGCGACCGGCCTCGTCTGCCTGCTGCTGGCGCTCACCCAGGGGCAGACGTGGGGCTGGACGTCCTACCGGATCATCATCCTGTTCGCGGTCAGCCTGGTCACGCTGGCGCTGTTCGTGGTCATCGAGCTGGAGGTCGATGCCCCGCTGCTCGACGTCCGCGTGTTCCGGCACTGGGCCTTTACGAACTCGCTGCTGCTGGTCTCGGTGCTCTCGGTTGGCCTGTTCGCGGTGCTGTTCTACATCCCGCTGCTGCTGCAGCAGGCGCGGGGGATCGGCGCGTTCGACACCGGGCTGCTGCTCCTGCCCCAGGCGCTCGTGATGGCCGTGATCATGCCGGCGGCCGGGACGCTCTACGACCGTGTCGGCCCGCGCTGGCTCGCCGTGATCGGGCTCGCGCTCGTTGCGGTGGGCACCTATCTGCTCACCGACATCACGCTGGAGAGCAGCAACGCGCACGTCGTCTGGCTGTTGGTGCTGCGGTCGGTCGGGATGGGCCTGGCCATGATGCCGATCATGACGGGCGGGATCGCCGCCGTGCCCCCCTCCGAGGTGGGCGGCGCGGGCGCGATCAACACCGTCGCCCAGCGGGCGTCGGCGGCGTTGGGCCTGGCCGCGCTCACCTCGCTGGTCACCCACACCCGCACGCAGCTGGCCGAGGACCGGGGCGCGCTGGTCGCGCCGGACACGGCGATGCCCGCGCTGGGGTCGGGGCCCGGGGGTGAGACGGCCGGGATGTACATGGTGCAGCAGCACACCCAGACGCTGGCGTTCGTCGAGTCGATGCACGCGCTGTTCATCGTCACGGCTGTCATCACCGCCGTCGGGATCCCCCTGGCCCTCATGCTCCGCTCCGGCCCGGCGCCCTCGGCGGAGCCCGCGGTCCACCACGTCGGCTGATCAGACGCGTCGCACCCGCTGACGGTCTTGCCCGCTGCGGCCCCGCTCGGCCATAGTTAGGTGAGCCTCACTTAAGGAGTGCGCCGTGTCGAGCGAACCGGAGTTCCGCCGCGCCGAGCGGGCCCGCACCACGCTGGTGTCCGCGCCCGTCCTGCAGGTCTCCTTGGACGGACGCCGGACGGAGGACGTCGGCGTGCACGCCGTCGACGCCGACGGCTCCCTGGTGCTGCTCGTGCCCGCGGCCGGGATGCTCGGTATCCGGATGGGGTGCGGCGGGGCGGTCACCACCGCGCACGCCGCCCGCCTGCTGCCGCTGGCGGTGCCCGACCGCGTGCTCGAGCGGGTCGTCGTCCACGGCAGGCTCGAGCTCGCCGTCGACGTCGAGGCCGCGATCTCGACGCTGGTCGAGGCCGATCCCGGCCGCTCGCCGCAGGTCGTGCTGCGCGAGGACCCCGCGGTGCTGCTGCGGCTGTGCGCCTGGCAGGTCCGCCTCGACGGCGAGCCGATCGACCCCGACGCCTACGTGGGCGCAGCGCCCGATCCGATCGCGCTCGGCAGCGACGCGGTCATCGGCCACCTCCTGCGGAGCCACGCGCACGAGATGGTCGAGCTCGCGCACCTGGTGGACCGCGAGCTCCTGGACGCGGCATGGACGGTGGCGCCGGTGCTCGTCGACCGCTGGGGCGTCACCTTCCAGGTCGACCACCCCGACCGCATGGTGCGCACCCGCATCGACTTCCCGGCCCCCCTCCGCGCGCCTGCCGAGCTGCCCGCCGCGATGCAGGCCCTCCAGGCGAGGGCCGCCAGGGCCGCCGTCGCGGCCCACCGGTCGCCGCCTGCTGGCTGACAGGTCCCCGATCCGGCCCGCCGCCCGCCCGGAGGAAGATGACCGGACGTGACCGCGGTGCGTACCCGTGCCGTCGCCCTCGCCGCGACGGTGTCGCTGGGTGTCCTCGCGGGCGCGTGCACGGCCGCGGAGCCCGCCGCGCCTGCGCCGCCGGTGCCCGCAACGCCGCCGGGCGCGGCCACCACCCGGTACCACGAGTACGCCGTCGCCGAGGTCGCCGCGCTGCAGACGACCACCAGGACCTTCACCGACGCCGTCCGCGCGGGCGACATCGCGGCGGCGAAGACCGCGTACGCGCCCGCCCGGGTGCACTACGAGGCCATCGCGTGGGTCACCGAGAGCTTCGAGGACGTCGGGGTGGCCATCGACGGCCAGGCGGCCGACGCGCCTGGCCCCGCGCCGTGGACCGGCTTCCACCGCGTCGAGAAGGCGCTCTGGGCCGACGGCTCGCTCGTGGGCATGACGCCTTTCGCCAACGCGCTCGACCTCGACGTCATGGTGCTCAAGGCCAGGGTCGCGCGGCAGACCTTCCGGCCCGACGAGCTGGCCACCGGCGCGGGCGACCTGCTCACCGCGATCTCCACCACGACGGTCACCGGGCGGGAGGACCCCTACGCCCACACCGACCTCTGGGACCTCGCCGCGGGCATCGCGGGCGCCCGGGTGGTGTTCGAGCTCCTCCAGCCCGAGATCGCGGCAGAGGACCCCGCGCTGGCCCGGCTGATCGAGGCCCGGTTCGCCGCCGTCGCCGCCGCGCTCGAGCCGCACCGGCAGGGAACGGGCTACGTCGACTATGCGACCGTCCCCGCACCGGCGCGCCGCGTGCTCTCCGAGGCGGTCGACGCGCTGGCCGAGCCGTTGTCGCAGGTCGCGGCCAAGGTCGGGGGCCAGGCCGTCGGATAGTCTCCGGCCGAACGGCGGGAGGACCGATGCACGGGATGCGTTTCCTGATGGGGTTCGTCGGGGTGTCCGACCTGGACGCCGCGCAGAAGTTCTACGGCGGCACGCTCGGGCTCGAGCTCACCGACGAGCGGCCGTTCGCGCTCGTGGCGCGGATCGGCGACGCGATGGTGCGGATCACCGCGGTCGGCACCCCGGTCGTCGCCCCCTACACGGTGCTGGGTTGGGGGGTCGAAGACCTCGCCGCGACGATCGACGAGCTCGCCGGGCGGGGCGTGGCCTTCGCGCGGTTCGACGGGCTGGAGCAGGACGGGCACGGGGTGTGGACCGCTCCTGGCGGCGCGAAGATCGCCTGGTTCCGGGACCCGGACGGCAACACCGTGTCGCTGACGGAATTCCCCTGACGGCGGAGCCGCGTTCCCTGAGGGCAGGCGGCCGCGTCAGCGTTCGCGGCGGTGTTCGTCCCGCGCGCGGCGGCGTTCGTCGCGTTCCCGGTCGCGCTCGTCGCGCCGGCCGTGGAGGTCCTCGCCGCCGTGATAGCCGCGGTGACCGCCGTAGAGGAGCGCTCCGGCCGCCGGGATGAGCAGGAACCACCACCAGCCGCCCACGGTGAAGAACAGCGCCAACGCCACGAACGGGATCACCGCCATGATCCGCGGCGCCGCGACGTCGAGGAACCCGCTCGGCCGGTTGGCGACCGTTCCCTCGTCCCGCGTGACCGGCGGCGCCGCGGCCCCCTGCGGTGCCACGGTGCGGCCGGGCAGCGGGGGATGGGGCGCGGGCAGGTCGGTGAAGAGCGCCTCCAGCTCGCCGGCGACGGTGGCCCCTGCCGCGATGGCCGACCGCTCGCCGTACTCCTCCACCCCGAGCCGTCCGGCGTCCAGGTGGACGTCGAGCGCCTTCATCGCCGCGGTGCGCTCGGCGGTGCCGATCCGCAGCTGACCGCCCCCCGCGGGCGAACTCGCTCCCTCGGTCATCAGCCCTCTCACCCCCTGGCCGCCCTTGCCACCGCCGCGAGGATGCCACGTCGGATGCGGTCAGGCGAGGGCGACGAGCACCCGTCGCAGGGCCGCGAGCCGGGCGGGGCGCAACTTGCCTTCGGCGACGAGGACGTCCAGCGCGCACTCGGGATCGGCGGGCGGCCCGAGGTGCCCGCAGCCGCGGGGGCAGTCCTCGATCGCGGCGGCGAGGTCGTCGAACGCCGCGGGGACTGCGTCGGGGGTGATGTGGGCGAGGCCGAAGGACCGCACGCCGGGCGTGTCGATCACCCAGCCGCGGCCGTCGGGGAGCGGAAGGGCGATCGCCGCGACCGTCGTGTGGCGGCCCTTCCCGACGGCCGACACGATGCCCGTCGCCAGCGCCGCCTCCGGGAGGAGCCGGTTGACCAGCGTGGACTTCCCCACCCCCGAGTGCCCGACGAGCGCGGAGACCCGCCCGTCCAGCAGCCGCGCGAGCTCGTCGAGCGGCCGGTCGTGGCGGGTGACGACGACCGGGAACTCCAGCTCGCGGTACTGCGCCGCGAACGGCTCGGGATCGCCGAGGTCGGCCTTGGTCAGGCACAGCACGGGCGTGAGCCCGCCCGCGTAGGCCGCGACCAGGCAGCGGTCGACGAACCCGGTACGCGGCACCGGATCGGCCACCGCCGTGACGATGACGAGCTGCTCGGCGTTGGCGACCACCAGCCGCTCGACCGGGTCGGTGTCGTCGGCCGTGCGCCGCAGCGACGTCGTCCGCTCCTCCACCCGCACGATGCGCGCGAGCGCGTCCGTGGCGCCGGAGAGGTCGCCGACGAGCCCGACCCGGTCACCGACGACGATGGGCGTGCGCCCCAGCTCACGGGCCCGCATCGCGGTGACCGGCGGCCGGCTGGGGTCGGCGTCGGGCGCGCACGTCCAGCGGCCCCTGTCCACGACGGTGACCATCGCGGGCTCGGCGTCGGCGTGCTCGGGGCGGCGCTTCGTGCGGGGCCGGGAGCCGCGCCCCGGCCGCACCCGGACGTCGGTCTCGTCGTACTGCCGCGGCCTGCTCACCGCCCGTCCTCGCTGACGCTCGGCCGTCGCTTCGCGATGCGCTGTGCCGATGATTCGCTCGCACGCTCGCTCACCGCCCATCCTCGGTGACGCTCGGCCGTCGCTTCGCGATGCGCTGTGCCGATGATTCGCTCGCACGCTCGCTCACCGCCCATCCCTCGCTGACGCTCGCAGGCTCGCTCATCGTCCGAGCAGGTCTGCCCAGCGGGCGGGGAAGTCCGGGATGGTCTTGGCGGTGCAGCCGACGTCGTCGATCTCGACGCCCGGCACCACCAGCCCCACCAGCGCGCCCGCCGTCGCCATCCGGTGGTCGGCGTAGGCGCGCCACGGGCCGCCGTGCAGCGGCGCGGGGCGGATCTCCAAGCCGTCCGGGGTCTCGGTGACCGCGCCGCCCAGCGCGCTGATCTCGGCGGCGAGCGCGGCGATCCGGTCGGTCTCGTGGCCGCGGATGTGGGCGACGCCGCGGATCCGGGACGGGCCGGTGGCCAGCGCGGCGACGGCGGCGACGGTCGGGGTGAGCTCGCTGGCGTCGTGCAGGTCGACGTCGACGCCGCCCAGCGCGGCAGGCCCCGCCACGGTCATCCCTTCGGGGCCCGCCTCCACCGTGCAGCCCGCCTCCGCCAGCACCGACAGGATCTCCGCGCCCGGCTGGGTCGACCCCTCCGGCCAGCCCGCGACCGTGACCCGCCCGCCCGTCACGGCGGCCGCGGCGAGGAACACCGCGGCGTTCGAGAGGTCGGGCTCGACACCCCAGTCGCGCGGCCGGATGGCACCGGGAGCGACGCGCCAGGTGTCGGGCTCGGCGTCGTCGACGTCGACGCCCGCCTCGCGCAGCATCGCGACGCTCATCTCGATGTGCGGCAGCGACGGCACCGGTTTGCCGTCATGGTGCACCGTGACGCCCTTGTCGTAGCGCGCGCCCGAGAGCAGCAGGCCGGACACGAACTGGGACGACGCGGACGCGTCGATCACCACCTCGCCGCCGGGCAGTCCCCCCGTGCCGTGCACGGTGAACGGCAGCGCGTCACCGTCGATGCGGACGCCGAGCGTGCGCAGCGCGTCGAGCACGGTGGCCAGGGGACGCTCGCGGGCGCGCGCGTCGCCGTCGAACGCGACCGGGCCGTCCGCCAGCGCCGCGGCGGGCGGGACGAAGCGCATGACCGTGCCCGCGAGCCCGCAGTCGACCGTGCCGCCGCCGCGCAGCCCGTCGTGGGCGCCGACCGTGACGCGCTCGCCGTCGACCGCGAGCGGGACGCCGAGCGCGGCGAGGGCGCCCACCATGAGCGCCGTGTCGCGCGAGGCGGGCGCCCCGGATACCGACGCCGGGCCTCCGGAGAGGGCGGCGAGCAGCAGCGCGCGGTTGGTGACGGACTTCGAGCCCGGCACGGCCACGACGCCGTGCACGGGCCCGGGGGCGAGCGGGGCGGACCAGGTCACCCGGCCATGATCCCCCATGGCGTCGCCGGTCGGTGGCCGTGTGGCGGTTTCGGTGAACTGTCACCATGGAACGCATGTGCGGTCGCTACGCCTCGATCAAGGCCCCCGCCGACCTCGCCGACGAGTTCCACGCCGTCGACGCCACCGAGGGGGCGCAGCCCGACTACAACGTCGCCCCGACGAAGAACGTCGTCGCGGTCGTCGAGCGGCACCCCCGCGACGACGAGGGCAACCGCGACCCCGACCGGGTGGAGCGCAGCCTGCGCGTCGTGCGCTGGGGGCTGGTCCCCTCGTGGGCGAAGGACGTCAAGGGCGGCGCCCGGATGATCAACGCCCGGTCCGAGTCGGCCGCGGAGAAGCCGGCGTTCCGCAAGGCCCTCGCCGCCCGCCGCTGCCTCATCCCGGCCGACGGCTGGTACGAGTGGCAGCGCGGCGAGGACCACAAGCAGCCCTACTTCACCCACTACGCCGACGGCCGGTCGCTCGCCATGGCCGGGCTGTGGGAGTACTGGAAGCCCAAGGACGACCCCGACAACGCGTACCCGGACGGCCTCGTCACCGCCGCGGTGCTCACCACGTCGGCGGTCGGCCCGCTCCGGCAGATCCACGACCGGATGCCGCTGGTGCTGCCCGCGTCGGCCTGGGACGCGTGGCTGAACCCGGACTCCGACGCCGCGGACGAGGCGGTCGCCGCCCTGCTCACGCCGCCGTCGGAGGAGCTCGTGGCGGGCCTGGAGCTGCGGCCGGTGTCGCCGCTGGTCAACAACGTCCGCAACAACGGGCCCGAACTGCTCGCCCCCGACGATAACGCGGCGCCGCTGCAGCTCGACCTCCTCACGTGAGAGCGACCCGAGTGGGCGGCGCGTCGGTGACCCACGAGGTCCCCACGCCGCACGGCCCCGCCCGGATCACGTGCCACTCGGCGCGGGACCCGCGGGCCGTCCTGCTGCTCGGGCACGGCGCCGGCGGCGGCGTCGGCGCGCCCGACCTCGCGGGGGCCACGCTGGCGGCGCTCGCGGTGGAGGTGACGGTGGTGCTGGTCGAGCAGCCCTACCGGGTGGCGGGGCGCCGCGCCCCCGCCGCCGCACCCCAGCTCGACACGGCCTGGCTCGCCGTCGTCGAGCACGTGCGGGCCCGGTTGGCGCGCAACGGCTGGCGCCGACTTCCGCTGCTGTTCGGCGGGCGCAGCTCGGGCGCGCGGGTGGCCTGCCGCACGTCCGCCGCCGGTGACGCCGCAGGCGTGCTGTGCCTCGCGTTTCCCGTCCACCCCCCGGGCAAGCCGGAGAAGAGCCGCCTCCCCGAGCTCGCCGCGCCCACGGTCCCGGTGCTCGTCGTGCAGGGCCTGCGTGACCCGTTCGGCGTGCCGGAGGCCGCGCCGGGGCGGCGGGTGGTGTTGCTGCGTGGCGACCACAGCCTCAAGTCCGACATGCCCGGTCTGCGCACGGCGGTGACGGACTGGCTGCCGACCGTGCTCGGTGACGCCTGACGGCCCGTTCCCGATCGCGCCGCTCAGCCCGCGATCGGGGCGAACGCCGCCCCGGTGAGCCGGGCCAGGTCCGCAGGTGCGAGCTCCACCTCCAGGCCGCGACGCCCCGCACTGCAGAACAGCGTCGGGAGGTCCTCCGCGCTGGCGTCCAGCACCGTCCGGAGCCGTTTGCGCTGGCCGAGCGGCGAGATGCCCCCCGCGACGTAGCCGGTGGCCCGCTCGGCGGCGGCGACCTCGGCCAGCTTCGCCCGCTTGCCCCCGACGGCCGCGGCCAGCGCCTTGAGGTCCAGCTTGGCGGCCACCGGGACGACCCCGACGGTCAGCGTGCCGTCGACGTCCGCGACGAGGGTCTTGAACACCCGGTTCGGGTCGAGGCCCAGCGCCTCGGCCGCCTCCGGCCCGTACGCCGCGCCTGCGCCGTGCTCGTAGGCGTGGAGCCGGAACGCCACACCCGCCTTCTTCAGCTGGGCCGTCGCCGGTGTCGCGGTGCCTGCCACGCCCGCGAGGATAGGGAATCCCGTCGGACGCACCGACGTTGACGTTTTCGTGATGCATGCAGTACTGGATCCTCCGGCAGGCTCGGTCGAGGCAGGGCGCGTACTCTCATTCCGTCAGCCGGTCGCCGAGAAGGCGGCCGTTCCCCCGGTCGCGTACCCCGCGATCCGGTTCGAGAGGAGCGCGGTGCCCGAGCAGAGCTTGCAGAGCGAGCGCCGGGACGACAGCGCCGAGCACGACAGGGTCGATCAAGGGAGCGAGAGCCCGCAGGAGCGCGCCGCGCGGTTCGAGCGCGACGCGATGCCGCTGCTCGACCAGCTCTACGGCGCCGCGCTGCGGATGACGCGCAACCCGGCCGACGCCGAGGACCTGGTGCAGGAGACCTTCCTCAAGGCGTTCGCCGCGTTCGACACGTTCCGCGCGGGTACCAACCTCAAGGCCTGGCTCTACCGGATCCTCACCAACACCTACATCAACGGCTACCGCCGCAAGCAGCGCCAGCCCCTGCAGTCGCCCACCGACGAGATCAGCGACTGGCAGATCGCGCAGGCAGGGGAGCACACCTCACTGGGCCTGCCGTCCGCCGAGGCCGAGGCGCTCGACCGGTTGCCCGACGACGACGTGAAGGCTGCCCTGCAGCAACTGCCGGACGATTTCCGGATGGCGGTCTACCTCGCCGACGTCGAGGGCTTCGCGTACAAGGAGATCGCCGAGATCATGGGCACGCCGATCGGCACCGTGATGTCGCGGCTGCACCGCGGCCGCCGTCAGCTGCGCGACCTGCTCACCGACACCGCCCGCGAGCGGGGCTTCGTCCGCGGTGAGGTTCGTGGCGAGCGCACGGAGGCCGTGTCATGAGCTGCGGTGACCCGCACGAGACCGACTGCTCGGACGTGCTCGCCGAGGTGTGGCTGTTCCTGGACAACGAGTGTGACCGGGGGCGGCGCGCGTTGCTCGCCCGCCACCTCGACGAGTGCGGGCCCTGCCTGGCCGAGTACGGCCTCGAGGAGAAGCTGAAGAAGCTGTTGGCCGCCAAGTGCGGCGGGGAGCAGGCCCCGGCCTCGCTGCGCGAGCAGATCCGCGTGGCGGTGCTGCAGCAGGCTCAGGTGACGATCAGCGAGAGCGCCGACGGCTCCACCCACACCACGGTCGAGGTGCGCACGACGCACATCGAGCGGCGCTGAGCGGAGCTTGCGGAGCGAACATCGGCGCTGAGCGGAGCTTGCGGAGCGAGTATCGGCGCTGAGCGGAGCTTGCCGGAGTTGCGAGCTATCGGCGCCGAGCGGAACTTGCGGAGCGCCGGGCAGGCGGCCGCCCGCCCGGCGCGGGGCTCAGGTGTTGGGCTTCTTGCCGTGGTTGGCGCTCTTCTTGTTCCGGTCGCGCCGCTTGCGTGCCCGCTTCGACATGATCTTCCTCCCTCCGCTCGACCTGACCTCATGGTCGCACGTGGTTGGATGGGCCGAACGGGCGCGGGGGAGGCCGTGAAGTGTCCACGCTGAGCGAGCTGCTCGCCGACCACACGGAGCTGTCCGGTGGCACGGTCGAGCACCTGCAGCGGGTCGTCGCGGAATGGCAGCTGCTGGCCGACATGTCGTTCGCCGACTTCCTGCTCTGGATCCCGCTCTGCGCCGACGGCTCGTTCGGGGCCGACAGCTGCATCGGCCCCGACGACGCGTTCCTCTGCGTCGCCCAGGCGCGCCCCACCACCGGCCCCACCGCGCATCCCGAGGACGCCGTCGGCATGCGCGTCACGGCGCGCGAGCACCCCCAGCTGCGCCGGGCGGTCGTCGAGGGCCGGATCTGCCGCGACGAGGAGCCGCGCTGGCACCTGGAGGTGCCGGTGCGGTCGGAGACGATCCCGGTGCGCCACGACGGCGACGTCGTCGCGGTGCTCTCCCGCGACGCCAACCTCGCCATGCCCCGCGTCCCCAGCCCACTGGAGATCGCCTACCTGGGCAGCGCGTCGGATCTGTGCCAGATGGTCGCGGACGGCACCTTCCCGCCGCGGGCGTCGGTCGTGGGCGCCGACACGAGCCCGCGTGCAGGCGACGGCGTCATCCGGCTCGACGCGCTGGGCCTCGTCGCCTACGCCAGCCCCAACGCGCTCTCGGCCTACCACCGGATGGGCCACGCGAGCGACCTCGTCGGCCTCTCGCTGGCCCGGGTGACCCGCGCGCTCGTCGAGGACCCCTTCGACGCCGCCGAGATCGCAGGCCGCATCACGGCCGCGCTGGAGGGGCGGCACTCGCTGCGCATGGAGGTGGGCGCCCGCGGCGCCGGGATGTTGGTGCGCGCGCTGCCGCTGCGGCCCCGGGGGGACGCGGCGGGCGCGCTCGTCCTCGTCCGCGACGTCACCGACCTGCGCCGCCGCGACCAGGCGCTGCTGTCCAAGGACGCCACCATCCGCGAGATCCACCACCGCGTGAAGAACAACCTCCAGACGGTCGCGGCCTTGCTGCGCCTGCAGGCCCGCCGCACGGCCATCCCGGAGGCCCGCCGCGCGCTGCAGGAGAGCGTCCGGCGGGTCAACTCGATCGCGCTGGTGCACGAGACGCTCTCGGCGTCGGTCGCCGAGCGTGTGGACCTCGACGAGCTGGTCGACAAGGTCCTGCCCGCGATCGGCGACGGCGCCACCGCCGAGGTCCGGGCGAAGGTGCGCCGGGACGGGAGCTTCGGCACGCTGCTCCGCCGAGCTGGCCACGCCGCTCGTGCTGGTGCTCACCGAGCTGGTGCACAACGCGCTCGCGCACGCCTTCGACCCGGGGACGACCGGCGAGGTGGTGGTGTCGGCGCGGCGTTCGGCCGGTGCGCTGGACGTGGTGGTGGCCGACGACGGCAACGGCCTTCCACCGGGCTTCGACCTTGAGGCCTCCGCGGGGTTGGGCCTTTCGATCGTCCGCACGCTGCTGGAGTCGGAGCTGGGCTCCACGCTGGGTGTGCGTCCTCGTCCGGGCGGGGGAACGGAGGCCGTCATCACCCTGTCATTGCGAGGGCGTTAACCTCATCGCCGTGACCGCGGGCCTGGTCGCCGCTAGTGGGCCCCGGTCCCCGCCGGAGCAGCCCGCGCGTGCGCCCGGTGGAGCACCGCGGGCCCGGAACCGGGTGCTCTCCGGTTACGGGCCCGCGGTGGGGGAGACGCGTAGGTTGCCTGTTGTTGTCGTGCTTGGGGAGTTCAGGCCGTGCGTGCGCGCGTGCGCGCGTTGCGGCGCTTCAGGGCGCGCCGCTCATCCTCGCTCATGCCGCCCCAGACGCCTGCGTCCTGGCCGCTCTCGAGTGCCCAGGTGAGGCACTCGCTGACCACGGGGCAGCGCCTGCAGACGGTCTTGGCCTCGGCGATCTGCAGCAGCGCGGGCCCGCTGGTCCCCACAGGGAAGAACAGCTCGGGGTCCTCGTCGCGGCAGATAGCGCGGTGACGCCAGTCCATGGTGCTCTGCTCCTCGTACTTGCGCGATCGGGGTCGCGCCGATCGTCCGTCACGGTGTTTCCGCGCTTGTGAAGGGTTTCACGAGCGCGCTCGATCTTCAAGGGCCGAGACCCAACCTGCTAGGTGAGTGCCCCCACCTACTCACCGCAACGAGTGAACCTGAGTTCGGTTACCCCTCGCGGCGAGGATCGACCTCGGTCGCCCGTCGGATACCCGGTTGCCCCTGTTTCCAGTGGCCCTTGTCTCCAACGGACCACGCGGGAAATCGTTCCCCGCTGCCGTTCCGTTTCGCCTGCACCACCTTGGGGCACCGTTTGTCCAGGTGCGAGTCCTTATCGGCTCGACGGTCCGGTTAGCGCGGTGAATGGCCCGCGGTGGTCACCCGTGAGTGTGATGGCACAGGCCTGACGACCCGCTGACCGTTCGTCTCATGCGACGACACGTAGCGAGCCGGTTACCGCACGAAACCGCACCCCGCGATGCTCGCCCAGGTGTTCGCCATCCAGCTGCAGGGCGACGGCCTCGGTCGTCCGCACCCGCACGTGGTCAACGGAGTCCTGGCGCAGGACATTCCGGCCGCGCGGATCGCCGCCCGTCCGCAGCGCCCGGCGCAGCGTCGCGGCGATGGTGCCCGCGCCGAGGTCGCAGAGTCCGAACACCCCCAGCCCTGCGCCGAACACCGCTCCCGGGTTGGTCCGAACGGCCCGCGAGCCCAGGTACGTCCAGGTGTCGGTGGTGCTGACGAACGCCAACCGGACCCCTTCGACGGCGGCCGCCCCCGGGATCTCGACGGTCATCGACTGCGGCCTGCGCCGCTGGTCCACGTACTGGCGGACGGCGGCCGCCACGTAGCGCAGCGGGGTGGCCTCCCGGCCCGCCGCCCGTGCCCGCTCGACGGCCGCGACGACCTCGGCGTCCCAGCCCAGGCCCGCGTTGAACGTGAACCACCGGCCCGGCACACCCCCGTCCGGCTGGGCGTGCCCCAGGCCGACCAGCCTGCTCGCCCGGCGTCCCACCTGCTCCAACAGGCGTGCGGTGGCGGCCATCGGGTCGACGGGCATGCCGAGCGCACGGGCGAACACGTTCGCCGATCCGCCGGGCACGATGCCGACGAACGGGCCATCCAGCGGATCGCCCGGGCGGCCGTCGGTCGCGGCGAGGACGCCGTTGACGACCTCGTTGAGGGTGCCGTCGCCGCCGTGGGCGACCACGAGCTCGATCCCGTCCCGGACGGCCTGCTCGGCCGCCTCGGCCGCGTGGCCGCGCCGCTCGGTCTCCAGGACGTCGAGCTTGACCTCGCCCGCCATGGCCCGCGCGATGACGTCGCGGCCCGCGGCCGTCGTCGTCGTCGCGTGGGGGTTGGCCACGAGCAACGCGCGCACGGCGGCAACCTACTGGGTGACATCCGGGCCCCTGCGCAGGCCTATCGTGGAAGCCGTGGCGCCCGACACCCCACCCCCGCCGGTCCGCGTCGCGGGCGTGCTCGTGGGCCTGCAGGGCGTCGCCGCGCTCGTCTTCGCGATCGTCGTCGGGATCCAGTCCTCGGCGCAGCCGCTCGGATCGGTGCTGGGGGAAGTGGGCTATTTCGTGCTGATCGGCCTCGCGTTGTCGTTCGTCGGCGCGGCGCTCTCCACGGGAAGGCGCGGAGCCCGCACGCCCGCAATCGTCACCCAATTGTTATTGCTGCCGGTGGTCTACTCGCTCATCGGACCGTCGCAGCAACTGGCGTTGGGTATCGCGGCCGGTGTGTATGTGGCCGGGACGTTCCTGCTGCTGATCAGCGAGCGGTCCCGGATGTGGGCTCTGGGGCCCTACTCCCGAGAGTCGTGAGCGCGTCGCCGTCGAGTCGGAAGGTCGACCACTGCACCATCGGCGCCGCACCGAGCGTGCGGTAAAAGCCGATGGCGGGCGCGTTCCAGTCGAGCACCGACCACTCCAGCCGCCCGTAGCTGCGTTCGACGCACTCCGCCGCCAGCCGGGCGAGGAGCGCGCGCCCGAGGCCGTGCCCGCGGAACCGGGGGCGCACGAACAGGTCCTCCAGGTAGATCCCGTGCACGCCGCGCCACGTGGAGAAGTTCAGGAACCACAGCGCGCAGCCTGCCGCGGCGCCCTCGACGAGCCCGACGTGGCCGAACAGCGCGGGCCGCGCCCCGAACAGCGCCGCGGTGAGCTGCGCCTCGGTGAGCAGGCAGGACTGCGGCTCGCGCTCGTACTCGGCCAGCTCGTGCACCATCGCGACGATCTCGGCGACGTCCTCCGGCGTGGCTCTCCGGATCTCTGGACGGGTCACGCCAGCGGACCGTAGTTGAGCCCGTCCACGCGGGGAACGCCCCGCTCGTCGCCGAGCACGGCCCAGCCCGCGGCGTCCATCGCGAAGTGCACGCCGTCGGTAGCCGGGCGGGCGAGCCAGCGGCCGACGAGCACGCGGCTGAAGTGCCCGTGCCCCACGAGCACGACCTCGGCGTCCGCCGCACGGGCGTCGGCCAGCACGGCGTCGGCGCGGGCCGCGACCTGGTCGGCGGTCTCGCCGTGCGGGCACGGGTGGGTCCAGATCGTCCAGCCGGGCACGGTCTCGCGGATCTCCTCGGTGGTGATGCCCTCGTAGTCGCCGTAGTCCCACTCGACGAGCCGCTCGTCGATCCGGTCGACGGGCAGGCCCGCCAACTCGGCGGTGTCGCGGGCCCGGGTGCGCGGGCTGCACCACACGACCGCGGGCGCTCCGCCGAGCAGGTGCCGGCCGACGTCGCCGGTGGCCTTCGCGAGCAACCGCCCGCGGTCGGTGAGCGGGACGTCGGTGCGGCTCGTGTGCTTCCCGGAGCGCGACCACTCCGTCTCGCCGTGCCGGAGCAGGAGAACCCGAGGTGCGGACACGAGTGGACCCTAATGCCGCGGCCGACGGCAATCACCGTTTCGGCACAAACCCGGCCCGGTCCGCGGTCGCGGCAGGGTGGGCGTGGACCGTTGCCGCCGTCAGCCGGGGGAGGGCGTGGGTCATTTCGTGCTCCGCGGCGTGCGCGGTGCGGTGGGCATCCTCGACGGTGACGCCGCCGGACACGGACAGGTCCACCTCGGCGTGCAGGGTGTGCCCGATCCAGCGCAGCCGCACCCGGTCGACGGCGACCACCCCGTCGACGTCCCACAGCGCGGCCGTGGCCTTGTCGACCAGCGCGGGGTCGACGGCGTCCATCAGCCGGGCCAGCACCTGTCGGGCCGCCCCCCAGGTCACCGACGCGATGGCCACGGTGATCGCGAGCCCCACCACCGGGTCGGCCCAGCGCCAGCCGAGTGCCGAGCCGCCCGCCGAGAGCAGGACGGCGGCCGACGTGATCGCGTCGGTGCGCGCGTGCAGACCGTCCGCGACGAGTGCGGCCGAGCCGATGCGCCGTCCCGTGCGGATGCGGACCTGCGCGGCGATCTCGTTGCCCACGGCACCGACCAGGCCCGCGAGCGCGACCGCCCCGAGGAACCGCACGTCGGTCGGTTCGGCGAAGCGCCGGACCGACGCGTAGCCCGCGAGCACGGCCGAGGCCAACACGACCAGCACGACCACGATGCCCGCGACGTCTTCTGCCCGCCCGTAGCCATAGGTGAAGCGGCGGGTGGCGGGGCGGCGGCCGAGCAGGAACGCGACGCCGACCGGAATCGCGGTGAGCGCGTCGGCGACGTTGTGCAGCGTGTCCGACAGCAGCGCCACCGACCCGGACGCGGCCGCCACGACCGCCTGGAAGACGGCGGTCGCGCCGAGCGCCGCGAGCGAGATCCACAGGGCCCGCATGCCGGCCTGGGAGGCCTCCATGGCGGAGTCGACCCGGTCGGCGGCGTCGTGGCTGTGCGGGACGACGAGGTGGCGCAGCCCGGACCAGCCGCGGGCGAAGGAGCCTGCCGGGTGGCCGTGCCCGTGTCCGTGGGGGCGGTCGGAGTGCTCGTGTCCGTGTTGCGCCGAGACGCTCATGACGCCATTATACGTGCTCATGTACGCACATGACGAGCGTGAGGAGTCTCACCGGTGGCAGGACGTGCCGCCTGGCGAACACGTCGACGCCGCGGTCGAGTCGTTCCGCATGCTCGCCGACGCCACCCGCCTGCGGCTGCTCTGGCTGCTCTGCGGCGGGGAGTACGACGTGGGTGCGCTCGCGGCCAGGGTCGGCGCCGCCCGTCCCGCGGTGTCCCAGCACCTGGCCAAGCTTCGCCTCACCGGACTCGTCACCACGCGCCGCGACGGCCGCCGCGCGCTCTACCGCGCCCGCGGCGGCCACGTCCGCAGGCTGCTCGCCGAGGCGCTGCAAGCGGCGGGCCACGTCGTCGAGGGGCTGCCCGACCACGAGTAGTCCGGCGGCCGACGCCCGGTGCCGCCGCTACCGTCGTCCGGCGTGGGGGAGACGGTGCGCGGCGTCGACGGGGTGGAGATCGGGACGGTCACCGAAGGCGAGGGCCCGCCGCTGCTGCTCGTCCACGGCGGGATGCGCAACGCGGCGGGCTGGGCGCCGCGGCGCGGATCGCGGACGGACAGGCGGCCCGTGCGCTGGTCGCGTTCCTGGTCGAGATCATCGGGCTCGACCGGGCGGCGGTCGTCGCGATGCGCGACACCCCGGTCGCCGCCGACGCCGTCGGGATCTTCGCGACGACCTTCCCGCGCGAGGGCGAGTTCCTCCTGGGCCTCGACCTCGCGGATCTGGCGCGGGGCGTCACCGCCGCGCGGGCGTCCCTGCCCGGTCCGCTTCCTGCTCGGCGAGCGGAGCCCGACCTGGGCGGCCACCGTGACGCACACGCTGGCCGCGGCCCTGCCCGACGCCACGGTGACACCCGTCCCTGGCCACGGCCACGGCCACGACCTCGTCGACTCCGCGCCTGCGACCGTCCTCGACGCGCTGGTGGGCTTCCTGAGCTAGCGTCCGGTCCAGAACCCGAGGTGGGGCAGCGCGGCCTCCTCCTCGATCGCCGGGCCCTCCACGAGCGTCGGCCGCTGCCCGTCGGCGAAGACCAGGCGGCACGGGTGGGCAAGCGTCGGGTTTTCCGCGTGTGCGCCGGTCAGGGTGCGCAGGCGGGATTCGGACAGGGCGTAGACGACGCGTCCGATCCCCGACCAGTAGATGGCGCCCGCGCACATCGCGCAGGGCTCGCAGCTGCTGTAGAGGCTCAGCGCGCGCAGCTCGACGGATCCGTACGCCCGGTAGGCCAGCCGGACGAGGTTGGTCTCCGCGTGGCCCGTGACGTCGGCGTCAGTCGTCACGGTGTTCTCGGCGGTCAGCAGCACGCGCCCGTCGGCGTCGGCGAGCAGCGCGCCGAACGGGTGGTTGCCATGGGTGACGGCGTCGGCCGACAGGGCGATCGCCCGGCGGAGGAGAGCGAGGTCGTGGGCCGCGGCACTCTCCTGCGGCGTCACGGTCGGCTCATGGCGCGTCGGGTCATCGCCCCATCCTGCCGGTCGTCGTGCACGCTCGGCTACGGCACGTCACGGCGCCCGGCCCCGTTCACCCGGACTCGCTGACCGTCTCCATTGGACGCCGATCTTCGGTGACCCTCGGTCGTCGAAAATCCTCTGTCGGGTTAATCCGGCCCCTTTCGACGGTTCTTTCGGGTGCATGTTCGCGCTGCCTGAAACATCTGCTCGGCGTATTGCGAAAACCAAACACGTGGGCTTGGTGTTCCGCGAGGTGACCGGGACCTTCTTGCGCAGAAAGGGCAAATCGGATCAGGTGGTCCCGCGTTGACGCCCCTGGCGTCGCACGGGGTGCACGGCTGACTTACGCTGCCCGCTCCATCGGTGGGCGATCACGTCGAAACCGCGACAGTTGGCCAACGGGAACAACTCTTCCCTCATGAAGGAAAAAGGTGCAAGGGGTACCGATGACGCTGCTCGAAACCAACAGGGAACTGTGGGCCCCCTACGTCGCGGGTGAACTTCCGGGGCCGGGCTCAGCGGAACTGCTGGCCCGCCAGGGCCGCCGGGAATCGAATGCGCGGGTCTACGGTCGAAACCTGCCCATCGCGGTCGAGGTGGCGTCGGGGCCGTTCGTGCGTGACGTGGACGGCAACGTGTTCATCGACTTCCTGACCGGCGCCGGGGTGCTGTCGCTCGGCCACTGCCACCCGGAGCTCGTCGCGGTGGCGGCGGAACAGCTGGGGCGCTTCGGGCACGGGTTGGACCTGCCGTCGCCCGCCAAGGACGCGTTCACCACGGCGCAGCTGTCCATGTTCCCGCCCGCGATGCGGGACCGGATGCGGGTTCATTTCTGCGGGCCGACCGGGGCGAACGCGGTCGATGCGGCGCTCAAGGTCTGCAAGACCGCCACCGGGCGTGGCGACGTCGTGGCGTTCTCGGGTGGATTCCACGGCACAACCCACGCGGGAATGGCCGTGACCGGCGTCGTCGCCACGAAGGCGCCCATCGCGAACGGTGTGCCTGGCGTACATTTCTTCCCCTATTCGCACTGCGGCGACTGCCCGTTGGGCCTGGTGCGGGAGTCCTGCGCGACGAACTGCGTCGGCCTGCTCGAGCGATCCCTGAAAGACCCGAACGGCGGGATTCCGCGCCCGGCCGCCGTGCTGGTGGAATTGGTGCAGGGTGAGGGCGGCGTCGTGCCCGCGGATCCCGATTTCGTCCGCAGGCTGGCCGCGTTGTGCCGCGAGCTGGCCGTGCCGCTGGTCGTCGACGAGGTGCAGACCGGGTGTGGCCGGACCGGAACGTGGTTCGCCTTCGAGCAGTACGGCATCGAGCCCGACGTCGTGGTGGCCTCGAAGGCGTTGTCGGGCATCGGCCAGCCGGTCGCGGTGATCTTCTATGACGAACGGCTGGACGTGTGGGCGCCGGGCGCGCACACCGGGACCTTCCGCGGCAACCAGGTGGCGTTCGCTTCGGGGACGCGCGCCGTCGAGATCGTGCGCCGCGACGACGTGCTGGGGAACGTCCGTGCGCGGGCGGAGCAGGTCGAGCGCCTGCTGGGCGGGCTGCGGACGCACCCGTGCGTGTGTGACGTGCGTGGGCGCGGCCTGATGTGGGGTGTCGAACTGGTCGACCCCACCACCGGCGGCCGGGCGAAGGATCTCGCCGCGCGGGTGCAGGCCCACGCGCTGCGCCATGGGCTGATCGTCGAGCTGGGCGGCCGCGAGGACTGCGTGGTGCGGCTGCTGCCGCCCTTGAACGTCACCGCCGACATCGTCGACATGGCCTGCCGGATCCTGCTCGACGCCATCGAGCAGTGCGCACCCACGGGCCCGGGACTGCCGTTGGCCTGCGTGGCGGGCACCGCGCTCCGCACGCATGGCTGACGGATCGACCGCGCGCCGCAGCAGCGCCGAGCGGGTCGCGGTCGCACCCGTGCTGGTGGCGGAGGGTGTCGACCACACCCTCCGCTGG
The DNA here is from genome assembly GCA_963770115.1 of uncultured Actinomycetota bacterium. Classification (GTDB taxonomy): domain Bacteria; phylum Actinomycetota; class Actinomycetes; order Mycobacteriales; family Pseudonocardiaceae; genus Pseudonocardia. The sequence continues at coordinate 121,007 of CAVYOT010000020.1, read as the reverse complement.
TCGCCGGGGGAACGCCTCGAGCACCTGTTCGAGCAGCGCTGCGACGCGACCCCTGACAAGATCGCGGTCGACGCCGACGGAGCCGTCGTCACGTTCGCTCATTTGGACGCGGCCGCCAACCGGTTGGCGCGCCATCTGGTCGCGTCGGGCGTCACCTCCGGCGCACGGGTGGCCCTGCTGCTCGACGACCCGGTGCAGACGTACGTCGGCATGCTGGGCGTGCTCAAGGCGGGCGCGGCCTATGTGCCGCTGGACCGCGCCTTCCCTCCGGACCGGGTGGCCTACGTCGTGGGCGACGCCGGGGTCGGGACCGTGCTGACGCTCTCCCATCTCCGGGGGAACGTGGGCGAGGTCGGGGCGGCGCTGCTGTGCCTGGACGAGGCGGGCGCGCAGATCGCGGCCTGTGACGGCACCCGGCTCGCCGCCCGTGCGGGGGGACACGCCGATCCGTTGGCGTACGTCATCTACACCTCGGGCTCGACCGGGCGGCCCAAGGGCGTGGCGATCGAGCACGCGAGCATCGTGAACTTCGTGCGGGTCGCCGCCGAGGTCTACGGCGTGCGCCCCGACGACCGCATGTACCAGGGCCTCACGATGGCCTTCGACTTCTCGGTCGAGGAGATCTGGGTGCCGTGGGTCGCCGGTGCGACGCTCGTGCCGAAGCCGGCAGGCGCGTCGCTGCTCGGGATCGAGCTGCACGAGTTCCTCACCCGGCGGCGCGTCACGGCCATGTGCTGTGTGCCCACGCTCCTGGCGACCCTCGAGGAGGACCTGCCCGGCCTGCGCTTCCTCCTCGTGTCCGGTGAGGCGTGCCCGCACGACCTCATCGTGCGATGGCACCGGCCCGGCCGCCGGTTCCTCAACGTCTACGGCCCCACCGAGGCCACGGTGACGGCGACCTGGACGGTCGTCGACCCGGACCTGCCGATGACCATCGGCGTCCCCCTGCCCACCTACTCGGTGGTCGTCCTCGATCCGGACGACCCCGGCCGCGCGCTGCCGTTCGGGGAGGTCGGCGAGATCGGCATCGGCGGGGTCGGGCTGGCCACCGGCTACCTGAACCGCGACGACCTCACCGCGCAGGCGTTCATCCCCGACTTCCTGGACATCCCCGGCAACGCCGCGGGCCGGATCTACCGCACCGGCGACCTCGGCCGGGTGACCTCCGGCGGGGAGATCGAGTACCACGGCCGGATCGACCTGCAGGTCAAGATCCGCGGGTATCGGATCGAGCTCACCGAGATCGAGTCGGTGATGCTGCAGGTGCCGGGCGTCGCCCAGGCCGTCGTCGACACGTACGAGCCCGTGCCGGGGGTCAGCGAGCTGGTGGGCTACTACACCCTGCGCACGGGCCTCGACCGGTGTCCAGAGGATCGGCTGCTCGCGCACCTCAAGGATCACCTGCCGCCCTACATGGTGCCCGCCTACCTCGAGCGCCTCGCCGTCATCCCCATGACGACCAGCGACAAGGCCGACCGCAAGAAGCTCCCGGCGCCGACCGGCCGACGCAGCTCGTCCGGCGCGCTCGACCACATCGAGCCCGCGACTCCCACCGAGCGCGTCCTCGCCGACCTGCTCGCCCGCACACTGGGCGTCGACCGTGTGTCGGCCATCGCCGACTTCTTCGCCGACCTCGGCGCCAACTCGCTGCTCATGGCGCGGTTCGCCGCGCGGGTGCGCGACGAGACGACGCTTCCCCCGATCGCCATGCGGGACGTCTACCTCCACCCCACGGTGACCGCGCTGGCCCACCTGGCCGACGCGGCGGCACCGTCCGCGGGCCGGGTGGTGCCGACCGAGGTGACCCGGGCCGGGACGCTGCGCTACCTCGGCTGCGGAGCACTCCAGATGCTGATCTTCTGGGGCGTCCTGAGCGGGGTCTTCGTCCTGGAGTCGCTCGGCCTGGGGTGGGTGCAGGGCGGCAGCACGTTCCTCGAGCTGTGGCAGCGCGCGGCGCTGCTCACCTCGGCGACCTTCGCGGGCTTCTTCGTCCTGTCGGTGGGGGCCAAGTGGCTGCTGATCGGCCGGTGGACGCCGCAGGAGTTCCCGTTGTGGGGTGCGCGCTACCTCCGGTTCTGGGTCGTGCGCCAGATCCTGCGGCTCAACCCGCTGGCCACGTTCGTCGGCTCCCCGCTGTACAACCTCTACCTGCGGGCCCTCGGGGCGCGGATCGGCCCGGGAGCCGTCGTGCTCACGCGGAGCATCCCCGTCTGCACAGACCTGATCACGATCGGGTCCGGGACCGTCGTCCGCAAGGACACCCTGCTCAACGGCTACCGCGCGGTGGGCGGGCGGATCCAGACCGGGCCGGTCAGTATCGGCGTCGACGCCGTGGTCGGCGACCACTCGGTGATCGACATCGGGGCATCGGTCGGCGACCGTGCGCAGTTGGGTCACGCGTCCTCGTTGCAGAGCGGTCAGTCGATCCCGGACGGCGAGAGCTGGCACGGCTCCCCCGCCAGAGTGTGCGAGGTCGACTACCGCCTGGTCGGGCCCGCGCCGTGTGGCCGCCTGCGTCGGTTCTCCTACGCGGTGTGGCAACTGGTCAACATGCTCGTGCTGTCCGTTCCGCTCGGCCTCGCGGTCGCGGTGACGCTGCTGCAGCGCGTCCCGCTGTTGGCCGAGCTGAGCGGGTCAGGCGCGGCCGTGAGCGGGAGCCCGGCCTTCTACCTCGAGGCCCTCGCGGACGTGGCCGCCGCCTTCCTCCTCGCGATCGCCGTCGGGCTGGCGTTCACCGGCACGGTTCCCCGTCTGCTGCATCGCGGGCTGCGCGAGGACGTGGTCTACCGGCTCTACGGGGTGCGCTACTGGCTGTACCGGGCGGTGTCGCGCTCGACCAACTCCCGATTCTTCTGCAATCTCTTCGGCGACAGTTCCGCCATCCTGCACTATTTCCGGTATCTGGGCTACGGATTCGCGCGCCCGCTCGTCCAGAGCGGCTCCAACTTCGGGCTCGAGGTCAAGCACGAGAACCCGTATCTCACCTCGGTGGGCAGCGCCACGATGATCTCCGATGGCCTGTCGTTCATGAATGCCGAATTCTCGAGCACCTCGTTCCGGCTGCGGCGTGTGGCGCTCGGTGAGCGCAATTTTCTGGGCAATGGGATCGCCTTGCCACCGGGCGCCCGGATCGGGGACAACTGCCTCCTCGCGACGAAGGTCATGGTCCCGCTGCACGGGCGGGTCCGGAGCGACGTCGGGCTGCTGGGATCGCCCGCCTTCGAGATCCCGCGGTCGGTGCAGCGCGACCGTGTGTTCGACAACCTGGCGTCCGGCGACGAGCGGCGCCGCCGTCTGCGGGCGAAGAACCGGCACAACACCGTCACGGCGGCGATGTTCCTGGTCACTCGCCTCGCCGAGTTGTACGGGGTCGCGCTGATCGGGTTGCTCGCGTTCGGCGGCTCCGTCCACTGGGGAATCTGGGCGGCGGCCTTCGCTCCTGCCGCTGTGGTCGGGTACAGCATCGGGCTGCACCTTCTCCTCGAGCGGGCCGTCATGTCCTTCCGGGCGATGACTCCGCGGTTCTGCTCCATCTACGAGCCCTACTTCTGGAGGCACGAACGCTTCTGGAAGATCAGTTCCGGGGCCTACCTGACGATGTTCGACGGCACCCCCATGAAGAACCTTCTGTGGCGGGCGTTCGGAGTGCGCATCGGGCGCAAGGTGTTCGACGACGGATGCGGCATGCCCGAGAAGACGCTGGTGACCATCGGCGACCACGCCTGCCTCAACGCGGGCAGCATCGTCCAGGCGCACTCACTCGAGGACGGTGCGTTCAAGTCCGACCGTGTCGTCATCGGATCAGGCGTCACCCTCGGCCCGAACGCCTTCGTGCACTACGGCGTCACCGTGCACGACGGCGCGGTTCTCGACGCCGACGCCTTCCTGATGAAAGGCCAGGACGTCCCGGCGTTCACCCGGTGGCAGGGGAACCCCGCGGCGGAGACCCGGGAGCCGATGGCGCTGCCGTCCGCGCCGCCGGTGCCGTCACGGCGGTCCGTCGCCGTGCCGATGGCCCTCGCGCTGCTGATCGCCGTGGCGCTGCCGGCGGGCGCGATCCTGGCGGTGGCGCCGCGGGCGTCGGTGGCGGCTCCACCGGCGGAGATCGCAGCGGCCGCACCGGCCCCGGCACCCAGCACCCAGGCAGTACCCGGCGCGGCAGTACCCGGCGCGGCGGCGCCCACGACGGCGCCGCCCGCGAAGCCCACGACCCCGCCGATGGCCGAGGCGGCCTCGGTGAAGGTGGGGGTGCGGCAGCCCGCGCGGGTGAAGGTGGTCCGCGCGGCGAAGCCTCCCCAGAAGGCGTCGGCGCCGCGCCCCGCGGCGGCCCCGGTGCCGGCCCCGGTGCCGGTCCCCGCGCCCGCTCCGGCCCCTCAGCCGACGTCCGCGCCGCCGCCCAGCCCGGTCCCGACGACGAGCGCGGCTCCGCCACCCCCGCCTTCCCACCATCGTCATCACCCTCACGGCACGACCGCGACCACGGAGACCCCGCCTCCGCACGACCCAGCCGCCCTGGAGCCGTGATGGCGTGGTTCGTGACCGAGGGCGACGGCACCCGTCGGTGTGCGTGGTCCCACATGGACGCCTGGACGGCACCGCCGGAATAGGAGAAGCGGCGCTGCCCGCGGACGAGATGTCCGCTGGTCAGCGCCGCCTCCGACGTGTGGGATCAGGCCGCGGCCTTGGTCTCCCAGAAGATCTTGTCGATCTGCGCGATGAGGTCGAGCAGGGCCTGGCCGGTGGCCGGGTCGTTCGAGCCCTTCGTGCCGCTCGCGCCCGCCGCCTTGGTGGCCTTGTTGAACAGCTCGTGCAGCTCGGGGTACTTCTCGAAGTGCGGGGGCTTGAAGTAGTCGGTCCACAGCACCCACAGGTGGTGCTTCACGAGGTCGGAGCGCTGCTCCTTGATCTCGATCGCGCGGGCGCGGAACGACGGGTCGTCGTTGCCCTGGAACTTCTCCTGGATGGCCTTGACCGACTCGGCCTCGATACGGGCCTGGGCCGGGTCGTACACGCCGCAGGGGAGGTCGCAGTGTGCGGTGGCCTCCAGCTGCGGGCGGAGAATGCGGGACAGGGTCCGCATGGGTCCTCCCTGGATAGTGATCGTTCTGGCTGGTTCGACACTACTCCGGGGGTTCGGCTCGGGCAGGGTGGCAAGGGGGACTGATGCGCTGGCGTTGGGTCGGGGTGCGCGGCCCGTCGATGTCGCCCACGCTGCACGACGGTGACGTGGTGCTCGCCCGCTTCGGCGCCGCGCCCCGCCCCGGTGACGTGGTGCTCGTCGGCTGGTCGGCGCGACCCGGCCTGCTGTCGGTCAAGCGCGCCGTCCGTCCCGACGGGGAGGGCTGGTGGGTGCTCGGCGACAACCCGTTCGGCTCGACCGACTCGCGCATGCTCGGCCCCGCGCAGGTGCGGGGGGTCGTGAAGGCGCGCCTGTGGCCTGCTCCCCGCCGCCTGGTCGCCCGCACACATCGTCCGTAGCGTGCACGCACTTCCCGCAGCGTGCGGACCACCGACGGTGCGTTCGAGTTCCACATCACCCCCGTAACCGGTGCGTACCCGGTACCGTCATCCTGTACCCGACCGCCCACCCCGGTCTGCCGCCCACCCGCGGCCTGACCGAACGGTGGCCGTCCGGCACGAGAGGGCCCTCACCCGCGGCCCCGGTGCGCGACGAACACTCCCGACCGCACCCGAGAGAGAACCCCATGACCGCGTTTTCCCCCGGCCACGCCGCGACCGCCTTCGACGAGTGGGCGCTCGGTTCGGCCGCCCCGGCAGTCCGGGAAGACCTGCGACCCACCACCGAGGAGATCTTCGCCGCGCACGAGGGCGGCAAGCTCGCCACCGGCCTCACCGCCCCGCTGACCAATGCCCGCGAGCTCGCGATCGCCTACACGCCGGGGGTCGCCCAGGTCAGCCGCGCCATCGCCGCCGAGCCCGCCCTCGCGCGCCGCTACACGTGGGCCGACCGCCTGGTCGCCGTCGTCAGCGACGGCACCGCCGTGCTCGGCCTCGGCGACATCGGCCCGCGCGCCGCGCTCCCGGTGATGGAGGGCAAGTCGGCGCTGTTCAAGGCGTTCGGCGGCCTCGACTCCATCCCGATCGTGCTGGACACCACCGACGTCGACGAGATCGTCGAGACCCTCGTGCGGCTGCGGCCCAGCTTCGGCGCGGTCAACCTGGAGGACGTCGCCGCGCCGCGCTGCTTCGCGCTGGAGCGGCGCCTGGTCGAGGCGCTGGACTGCCCGGTCATGCACGACGACCAGCACGGCACCGCGATCGTCCTGCTCGCCGCCCTCCGCGGGGCGTGCGCGGTGCAGGGCCGCCCGGTCGAGGGGTTGCGGGTCGTGATCTCGGGCGCGGGCGCCGCGGGGGTCGCCTGCGCCCGGATCCTGCTGACGGCGGGCGTGCGCGACGTGGTCGTCCTCGACTCGCGGGGCGTGCTGGACACCGCCCGCGGCGGGGAGAAGGCGGAGCTCGCCGCCGTGTCCAACCCGCGCGGGATCACCGGCGGCACCGCGGACGCGCTGCGGGGCGCGGACGTGTTCGTCGGCCTGTCCGGCGGCACCCTGCCCGAGGAGCTGCTGACGCTCATGGCGCCGGAGGCCGTCGTGTTCGCGCTGTCCAACCCCGATCCCGAGGTGCACCCGGACATCGCGCGCCGCCACGCCGCGATCGTCGCCACGGGCCGCAGCGACTACCCCAACCAGATCAACAACGTGCTCGCCTTCCCCGGTGTCTTCCGCGGCGCGCTCGACGCGGGCGCACGCCGCATCACCGAACGGATGAAGCTCGCCGCGGCCGACGCCATCGTCGCGGTCGCGCACGACGACCTGGGGCCGGACATGATCGTGCCCAGCCCGTTCGACCCGCGGGTCGCGCCCGCGGTGGCGGCAGCGGTGGCCGCCGCGTCGGACGAGGCGTGCACCGGGTAGGGCGGCGGGGCGGATCGTCGGGCGTCGAGCGTCGTTGAGGGTGTGATGCCCGCCGCTTCACGCCAGGGAGACACCCGTGAGAGAGCCCGATGCGCTCGACGACGCCGTCGCCCGCGCGGACCTGTTCCGCTCCCGCCAGGCGGCGTTCGGTCCGACGCAGCACCCCGACGCGGCCCGTTTCGCGGCCGATGTCGCCCGTGCGGTGGCAGGCGGTCACCGTGGTGCGGCCGTCGGTCGACTGCTGCTCCCCGACACGCCTGCCGTGGTCTGCGACGCCGCGGGACGTGTCGTGCGCACCAACCCCGCCTTTCATCGCCTGGCAGGTGCCGCTGATGACGCTGACCTGTTCGGCATCCACCTTTCACAGATCCTCACCGGACCCGACGGTGACGCGCGTCTCCTCCGGACCGACGGAAACACCGTGGGAGTCGGCGTCGTACGGATCGGCCCGCTCGTCGACGAGCTGTCCGTCGTGGCGCTGGTCGAGCGGGATGAGCCCGGGAGCACGGAGGGTCGCGTGGACCGCACCTGGGCTGCCGAGCTGGAGCGCCTGGCGCGGGTGGGGACGTGGAGTCTCGACCTCGCGGGCGGCGTGCTCGCCCGGAGCGACACGCTGGAGGAGCTCTACCGCGACGCCGGGCTCGAACCCGCGGCCGGGATCGAGTGCCGCCAGGCCGACGCGCTGCGCGCGGCGCTGGCCGCAGGCGTGCCGCATCCCGACGACCACGCCGAGCTGCACCTGCCGGGCGACGTGGTGCTCAGCTGCCGGGCGGAGGTCGAGCGCGCGTCCGACGGCACGCCGGTGCGCGTCGTCGGGGTCGTCCGCGACATCACCCACGCGCAGCGGGAGAGCAGGCGCTTCGCCGACCTGATGGCCGTCATGCCCGGCGGTGTGGCCGTGTTCGACGTGGCGGGCCGGATCGTCGAGGCCAACCCGGCGCTGTGCGCGATGCTGGGCGCGTCGGCCGATCAGCTGCACGGGGTGCCCGCGCTCGCGCTGGCCGCCGAGCCGCCGATGGGCGGGCTGCCGAGCTGGCTGCGGCCCGTCCCGCCCGGCGCCCAGTACGGCTACCGCGACGAGGTGCCGCTCCTGCGGGCCGATGGCACGACCGTGTGGTGCGAGCTGGACGTGACGGGCACCCTCGCCGAGGACGGGAGCACCCACTGGCTGGCCGTCGTCACCGACGTCTCGGAGCGGCGGCGGGCGGCGGATCTGCTGCGCCGCGCAGGCACGGTCGACGAGCTCACCCGCCTGCCCAACCGCTCGGCATGCGTCGACCTGCTCGACCGACTGCTGGTCGGGCCCGACCGGGAACGGGTCGCCGTCGTGTGCGGCGGCCTCGACGACTTCCAGCGCATCAACTCCTCCCTCGGGTACGAGGCCGGTGACGACCTGCTGGTCACGCTGGCCGCGCGGCTGCAGCGCGACCTGCCCATCTGCTGCACGGCAGCGCGCCTTTCCGGCGACGAGTTCGTCGTGATCTGCGCCGACCACGCCGAGGTGGGCGGCCCCGACCAGCTCGCCGCCCTCGTCGCGGGCCTGCTCCGCACGGTGATCACCGTGCACGGCCGACCGGTGCAGATGACGGCCTCGGTGGGCCTGGCCACGCCCGTCCCCACCGGCGACGTCCGCGCGGCCGACCTGCTGCGTTTCGCCGAGGCGGCGATGCTCGACGTCAAGCGCAGGCAGTGCCGCGGCGGGATCGCGATGGCCACCGACGGCGTGGTGAGCCTGGCGACCCGTGCGCTGGAGCTGGAGGCGGAGCTGCAGGCCGCGATCGCCTCCGACGGGCTCCTGCTGGAGTACCAGCCGGTCGTCGGGCCCGACGGGCAGGTGCTGACCGTGGAGGCGCTGGTCCGATGGCCGCACCCCGAGCGGGGGATGATCCCGCCCGGCGAGTTCCTGCCGGTCGCCCAGCGCAGCGGGCTGCTGCGCGAGCTGGACCGCTGGGTGCTGCGCACGGCCGCGGCCGAGGCCGCCGACTGGCCCGAGCACGAGGGCGCCGCACCCGCCGTCGCCGTCAACCTCGCCGGGCTGCTGCCGGGCGACGCCGACTTCGCCGCCGAGGTGACCGAGGCCGTCCGCGGCGGCGGCCTCGCCTGGGACCGGCTGGTGCTGGAGCTGGTGGAGACCAGCCTCGTCGCGCTCCCCGTGAACGCCCTGGCCGCGATGGCGGTCCTCGCCGAGCGGGGCGTCCGGTTCGCGGTGGACGACTTCGGCACCGGCTACTCCTCGCTCGCGCGGCTCAAGGAGCTGCCCGCGCAGACCGTGAAGATCGACCGCGCGTTCGTCACCGGGATCGCCGAGGACCCCGTGGACTTCGCGGTGGCCCGCGCGGTGGTCGACATGGCCCGTGCGATGGGTCGCTGCACCGTGGCCGAGGGCGTCGAGACGGCCGAGCAGTTCCACGTGCTGCGGGGCATCGGCGTCGACGCCTACCAGGGATGGCTCTTCTCCCGCCCGCTCGCGCCCGCGCAACTGCGCGAGCTCCTGACGTCCGGGCGCCTGGAGACCCCCGCGGCGGCACACACCTAGGAGGCTCAGGCCGATCGGGCGAGTCGATCTTTGTCGGGCTCCGGGGGTTCGTCGCGGAACGATCACAGCCGCTGCAGATTGTCGGCGCCGCGGGTTAGCCTCACGCGACACGGTGGCCGGCGAGCGGCCGTCGGTGATCCCTGGAGGCCCTCGGTGATCGAGTTCCGAGGTGTGACCAAGCGATATCCCGATGGCACCGTGGCCGTCGACGAGCTGGACCTCACCGTCGACGCCGGTCGGATCACGGTGTTCGTCGGACCGTCCGGCTGCGGTAAGACCACGTCGCTGCGGATGATCAACCGCATGATCGAGCCGACGGATGGCGCGATCCTCGTCGACGGGCAGGACATCATGGCGGGTGATCCCGCAGAGCTGCGCCGGGGCATCGGCTACGTGATCCAGCATGCGGGTCTGTTCCCGCACCGCACGATCCTGGACAACATCGCCACCGTGCCGCTGCTGCTGGGCTGGAGCAAGGCGCGCGCCAGAGCGCGCGCGGCCGAGCTGATGGAGACCGTCGGGCTGGTTTCCGAGATGGCCAAGCGCTATCCCACGCAGCTGTCGGGCGGGCAGCAGCAGCGCGTCGGTGTGGCCCGCGCGCTCGCAGCCGATCCGCCGATCCTGCTGATGGACGAGCCCTTCAGCGCGGTCGACCCGGTGGTGCGCGAGAACCTGCAGGACGAGCTCCTGCGCCTGCAGGGCGAGTTGGGCAAGACGATCGTGTTCGTCACCCATGACATCGACGAGGCCGTCAAGCTCGGTGACAAGGTGGCCGTCATGCGCGTCGGCGGCAAGCTCGCGCAGTACGACGAGCCGGGGCACCTGCTCTCCCGTCCCGTCGACGACTTCGTCGACAACTTCGTCGGGCGCGATCGCGGCTACCGCGGGCTGGGCTTCCGGTCGTCGGCCGCGCTCACGCTGGGCGAGCTGGAGACGGTCGCCCTCGGGGCGACCGCGCCCGCAGGCGCTGGCTGGGTGCTCGTCGTCGACGAGCAGCGGAAGCCGCAGGGCTGGCTCAACACCGCCGAGTCCACGCCCGACACACCGGTGGCGCACGAGCACCTCGTGCCCGGCGGCTCGCTGTACGACGTGGGGTCCGGCTCGCTGCGCAGCGCGCTCGATGCCGCGCTCTCCGCGCCGTCCGGGATCGGCGTGGCGATCGACGAGCAGGGCGCGGCCGTCGGGTCGGTCAGCGCCGATGACGTGCTGCGGGTGCTCGACGACGCCCGTCGGCAAGACGCGGCGGCCTGAGGTCAGGCCATGACCTGGGTGCTCGGCAATCTGGACACCATCGGGGCGCTGCTGCTGCAGCATCTCGCCTTCGCCATACCACCGATCCTCATCGGGCTCGTGCTCGCGATTCCGCTCGGCTGGCTGGCCAACCGCAACACCGTGCTCCGCAGCACGTTGCTCAACGTCTCGGGGCTGCTCTACACGGTGCCGTCGCTCGCGCTGTTCGTGCTCCTCCCGCCGCTCCTGGGCACCGGGATCCTCAATCCCGCCAACGTGATCGTGGCGCTCACGATCTACACGGTCGCGCTGCTCGTCCGCACGGTCGCCGACGGGCTGTCCGCGGTGCCCGCAGCGGTCGTCGACTCGGCCACGGCCATGGGGTACACGCCGCTGCGCCGGTTCATCGGCGTCGAGCTGCCGATGGCCGTTCCGGTGATCCTCGCCGGGCTCCGGGTGGCAGCGGTGTCGGCGATCAGCCTGGTCACGGTCGGCGCGGTGATCGGCTTCGGCGGTCTCGGCAAGATGTTCACCGACGCGTTCCAGCGTGACATCCCGGCCGAGACCGATCGCGGGCATCGTCCTCGTCCTGCTGGTCGCGCTGGCCGTTGACGGGCTGATTCTGCTGATCGGGCGGGCGCTCACCCCGTGGACCCGGGTCGGCTCGGCCGTCGGGAGGCCCGCGTGAACTACTTCGGGTGGCTGTTCGACCCGGCCAACTGGACGACGTCGGACGGGATTCCCGCGCGGCTCGCCGAGCATCTCGGCTACGTCGCGCTCGCGATGATCATCGCCCTGGTGATCGCCGTGCCGGTCGGCGCCTGGGTCGGGCACACCGGCCGGGGCGGTTTCGTCATCATCGGGTCGGCCAACGCGCTGCGCGCGCTGCCGACGCTCGGCGTGCTGATCCTGCTGGTCTTCCCGTTCGGCCTGAGCCTGATCGGGCCGCTCGTCGCGCTGATCGTCCTCGCCATACCGCCGCTGTTGGCAGGCGCCTATGCGGGCGTGCGCAACGTCGATCCCGCGGTCGTCGACGCGGCCCGCGGCATGGGCATGCGGGGGCGGTGAGGTCCTGCTGCGCGTCGAGCTGCCCAACGCGCTCCCGCTGATCATCGGCGGTGTGCGCAGCGCCATACTGCAGGTCGTCTCCACGGCCACGATCGCGGCGTACGTCGGCCTCGGCGGGCTGGGCCGGTTCATCTTCGACGGCCTCGCCCAACGGGACTTCCCCCAGATGATCGGCGGATCGTTGCTGGTCGCATTGCTCGCGATCAGCACCGATCTCCTGATGGCGGCGCTCCAGAAGATCGTCGTCTCGCCCGGTCTGCAGGTCGCGCCCCGTGGCGCGCGCAGGCTGCGCGCGGTGCCCACCCGTCCCGCCGCGCGTGCGGCCTGATCCCGATGACCCCGAGCTGGAGGAACCCATGAGACGCTCCCTGATCGTCCGCACACTGGCCGTCGCGGCCGGTGCCTGCCTTGCGCTCGCCGCCTGCGGAGGCGGCGGCAACCCCCTGGCCAACAACGGATCGGGGCCCGCCTCGAGCGGCAGCGCGGCCCCGACGAGCATCGTCGTCGGGTCGGCGAACTTCACCGAGAACCAGATCCTCGCCGAGATCTACGCCCAGGCCCTGCAGGCCAAGGGCGTCAACGTCACGAAGAAGCTCTCGATCGGCAGCCGCGAGGCGTACTTCCCGGGCCTGCAGGACGGCTCGATCGACCTCATCCCCGAGTACACGGGCGTCCTCCTGCAGTACCTGAACAAGTCGGCCACCGAGACCGATGCCGACGCCGTCTACGGGGCGCTGCAGAAGGCGCTGCCCCCCACGCTGACGGTGCTGGACAAGTCGAGCGCCGAGGACAAGGACGCGGTCGTCGTCACCAAGGACACGGCCACGAAGTACAACGCCACCTCGATCGCCGATCTCGCCGCCAACTGCGGTCAGCTCACGTTCGGCGGGCCGCCGGAGTTCAAGACCCGCCCCGACGGCATCCCGGGCCTGCAGAAGACCTACAACTGCACGTTCAAGGACTACAAGTCGCTCGACGCGGGCGGCCCGCTCACCGTCGCCGCGCTGAAGAACGGCGATGTGCAGGCGGCCGACATCTTCACCACCGACGCATCGATCGTGGCCAACAACTTCGTCGTCCTCCAGGACCCGAAGAACAACTTCGCGGCGCAGAACGTCGTCCCGTTGATCAACAAGTCGAAGGTGAACGACACCGTCACCCAGACGCTCAACGCGGTCTCGGCGAAGCTCACCACCGACGAGCTCACCAAGCTCAACGCCGAGTCGTCGTCGGACACGAAGCCGAGCCCGGAGACGGTGGCGAAGAACTGGCTGAGCCAGAACAGCCTCATCTGACGCAGATCGGTCGGAGGGCACGCGGGCTCGGGTCCGCGCGGCCCTCGCAGACCCTGCTAGCGCGTCGCAGACCCCTGGTACTGCGAGGCGTACAGGGGATCTGTGAGGGCACCTGCAGGCCGCCGGGTTGCCTCCCGACCGTCGCGTTCGTGTCCTGATGCAACCTCCGGCGGCTGTCGTTCCGTCCTCTGGGCATGCTGCGCCTCCTGCTCGTGCTCGCCCTCGTCGCCGGGCTCGGCTCGCCCCAGCACCCGGCGGCTGCGGCCGCCGACCCGTTGGCCCTCGTCGGGTGGTGGCGGGTCGTGGAGACCGGGGAGACCGTGGTGATCGACCCGGCCCGCCTCGAGGTGCGCGGCGGGGCGGACCCCGGCTTGCGGACGGCCGAGGGCTCGTGGGTGGCGGACGTCGCGGGACGGTTCCTGGCGCGCGTCTACGGCGTGCCGCCGGGCGCGAGCGCGCCGCGGTGGCTCGGCGCGGCGGCGGGCTTCGGGGTCGACGGCGTCGCCCGGGTGCTCCTGGATCGGGCGGGTGCCCCGGTGGCGCGGCTCGTCCCCGCTCCGGCCGGGGTCGTCACCGGCGCGGTCGACCCCGCCCGTCCGCCGTCTGACCTGGAGCGCAGGGCCGGCAGCCCGACCGCGCCGCTCCCGGCCGGGATGCAGCCCGCGGACGACCTGACCGGCCGGTGGGTCCCGACCGAGAACGCCGGGCCGCGAACGGCTTCCGTCACCTTCACGCCCGACGGCAGCTGGACCGGCACCGACGGCTGCACCGGCACGGGCGGCTCGTGGCTCGCCGGGCCCGATGGCGCCTTCCTGGCCACCGCGTGGTCGGTGATGACCTTCGTGGCCTGCCCCGGCGTCGGGGTCGCGCCGGAGGTCGGGGCGGCCCGCCGCGTCGGCATGGACGGGTCCACGCTGGTGCTCCTCGACGCCGACGGCGTGCCGGTCGGCCACTTCCAGCGCGCCTGACCTTGCCCCGCACAAGCGTTAGCGGTAGCTTACCGTTCGTCATGGCTAACGTAAGCGCGATGCTGACCGCTCTCGGGGACCCCACCCGACAGGCGATCTTCGAGCGGCTGTCGCACGGCCCGCTGGCCGTGGGACAGCTCGCCGGGGCGTTGCCGGTCAGCAGGCCCGCGGTGTCCCAGCACCTGCGCGTGCTGAAGGACGTCGGGCTGGTCTTCGACCGGCAGGAGGGCACGCGCAGGCTCTACCAGGTCGATCCCGAGGGGCTCGCGCGGCTGCGGGCCCACCTCGACTCGTTCTGGGAGCGCTCGCTGGTCGCGTTCGCCCACCGAACCGAAGAGAGGAAGAGCATGGACACGATCGCCCCGGCCATCCGGCGCGAGGTCGTCGTCGACGTCGACCAGGCGGCGGCGTTCGAGATCTTCACCACGGACATGACCTCCTGGTGGCCGCCCGCCCACCACATCGGCTCCGCGCCGATCCAGGAGATCGTCATCGAACCGCGGGTGGGTGGGCGCTGGTTCACCCGCCACCAGGACGGCACCGAGACCGACACCGGCGTCGTCACCGCGTGGGAGCCGCCGAGGCTGGTGGCCGTCACCTGGCAGATCGGCGCCGACTGGAAGTTCCACCCGGACCTGGTCACGTCCGTCGCGGTGCGGTTCGAGGCCGACGGCCCGGACCGGACGCGGGTCACGCTGGAGCACAGCGGGCTCGAGGCGTACGGCGCGGCCGCGTCCTCGATGCACGAGACCTTCGAGCAGGACGGCGCCTGGACCGCGACGCTCGCCGCGTACGCCGCCCGGGCGGCGCGGTGAGGTACGTGGTGCTCTACGCCTCGGCGGACGACGTCGCCCACCGCGCGCCACCGCACTTCCCCGCCCACAAGGCGCGGCTCGACGCGTTCCACGCCCGTGGCGACCTGCTGATGGTCGGCACCTTCGGCGACCCGCAGAAGGAGGGCTCGATGGCGGTCTTCCGCACACGGGAGGCCGCCGAGGAGTTCGTCGCGGGCGACCCCTTCGTCCTGCACGGCGTCGTCTCCGGGTACGAGATCCGGGACTGGAACGAGGTCCTCACCTGACGCGCGCGCCTGTCCAATTATCTCTATCATCGAGATTGTGGACGAGCGAACGACCTGCGTGATCGTCGGCGGTGGGCCGGGCGGTCTTGTGCTGGCCTACCTGCTGGCCCGGGGCGGGGTGCGGGTGACGCTGGTGGAGTCGCGCGGGGACTTCGACCGCCGGTTCCGTGGCGACTCCATCGCCCCGCCCGTGCTCGACCACCTCGACGGCCTCGGGTTGGCGCAGCCGCTGCTGGCCGAGATCCCGCACGTCAAGGCGGACGCGTTCGTCTGGAGCACGCCGAAGAAGCGCTACGTGCTGGCCGACTACCGCGACGCGAGCCCGAAGTTCCCGTACTACGCGCTGGTGCCGCAGGCGCGGTTCCTGCCGTGGATGGTGGCGCGGGCACGGCCTTACGGGCTCCAGGTGCGGATGGGTGCGCGCGTCACCGAGCTGCTGCGCGACGACGCGGGCCGGGTCGTCGGCGTCGAGTACGTGCAGGCGGGCGAGCGGCACCGGCTGGGCGCCGATCTCGTCGTCGGCAGCGACGGGCGCAACTCGAAGGTGCGCCTGCTGTCGTCGCTGCGGGCCACCGAGCTCTCGTCCAGCATCGACATCGCCTGGATCACGATGTCGCGCCGCCGCGGTGACCCGGCGCTGTCGGGCCTGGAGCTCATGGCCGAGCCGGGCAGCAACCTCGCCGTCCTGGGGCAGGGCGGCGGCTGGCAGATCGGGTTCACGATCGTCGCGGGGACGTTCGGCGAGCTGCGTGCCGCGGGGGCCGAGCCGCTGCGCGCGCTGCTGCGCCGCCGCGCCCCGTGGCTGGACGACCGCATCGACGCGCTCACCGACACCAACCAGCTCACGCTGCTGCCGATCCGCATCACCCAGGTCGACCGCTGGAGCGAGCCGGGGCTGCTGCTCATCGGCGACGCCGCGCACGTCATCTCGCCGGTCGGGGGGAACGGCATCAACTTCGCCATCGTCGACGCCGCGGAGGCCGCCAACCGGCTCGTCGGGCCGCTCAGCGCCGAGCCCGTCGATCCCGCGCTCGTGGACGCGGCCACGGCCGAGGTCGAGCGGGTGCGCAGGCCAAGCGTCGACCGGGAGCAGGCCTTCCAGGTGCGCGTCGAGCGGGCGACGGCGAGGCGGCTCGCGGCACGCGCCGACCCCCGGCCCGCCCTCGCCCTGCGGGTCATCGCCGCGGTGCCCGGCCTTGCCCGGTGGTCGGGCCGCCGCGGCGCGAAGGCGCTCGCCATCCCCGCCCCGGACCCGCGGATCCTGGCGGGCACCGCCGCGGTGCCGTGACGGGCAGGCCGGGTGGCGTGGCAGGCGTAGCCGCGATGCCATGGTGGGCGCGGCCGCTGTGACGGGCGAGGCACGGCGGGCGTGGCCGCGGCGGAGTGAGTGGCGTGGCCGCGGTTGGCCGAGGGGCTTGGCCGCCGTGGCGTGACGGGGAGGCGCGGCGGGCGCGGCGGTGCGCTTCGCAGACCAGGCCGTCACTTCGCAGCGCCCGGGGCCCTGCGAAGTGCAGGCTGCCTCTGCGAGGACGGTGGCGATGCGGGCCCGTGCCTGCCCGACCCGGCGGCCCGACCCGGCGGCCCGGCGGCCCGGCGACCCGGCGGCCCGGCCGGCCCGGCCCAGGGTCGGGTGGCCTGGTCAGAGCGCCGGGATCACCGACGTCCCGTAGGCCTCGATCGTCGCCTCCCGCGCGTCGTGCATGGCGTACACCGCGAACTGGTCGACGCCCAGCGCCCGCAGGCCCGCGAGCCGGTCGAGCTGCGCCGACGGCGGCCCGAGCAGGCAGAACCGGTCGACCACCTCGTCGGGCACGAAGTCGGTCGTGCGGTTCCCGGCGCGGCCGTGGTGGCTGTAGTCGTAGCCCGCTCGGCCCTTGATGTACCCGGTGAGCTCGGCGGGGACAGCCGCCGACTCGGCCCCGTAGCGCGTGACGAGGTCCGCGACGTGGTTGCCCACCATCCCGCCGAACCAGCGGCACTGGTCGCGGGCGTGCGCCATGTCGTCCCCCACGTACGCGGGCGCGGCCACGCAGATCGTGATCGAGAGCGGGTCCCGACCCGCGGCCTCGGCAGCCGACCGCACGGTCTTCACCGTCCACTCGACGAGGTAGGGGTCGGCGAGCTGGAGGATGAACCCGTCGGCGCAGCGGCCCACGAGGTCCAGCGCCTTCGGCCCGTACCCGGCCATCCAGACGGGCAGCTCCGGCACGCCGGGCGCGACCCACGGGATGCGCACCGGCGTCCCGCCCAGGTCCACCTCCCGTCCCGCCGCCAGCTCGCGGATGACGTGCATCGCCGCCTCGAGGCGGGCCAGGGTCGTCGGTGGGCGGCCCTGCACGCGCATCGCGGAGTCGCCGCGGCCGATGCCGCAGATCGTCCGGTGCCCGAACTGCTCGTCGAGGGTGGCGTGCAGGGACGCGATGACCGTCCAGTCCCTGGTGCCGGGGTTGGTCACCATCGGCCCGACGACCATCCGGGACGTCCGCTCCAGGATCCGCGGGTAGATCACGTACGGCTCCTGCCAGAGCACGTGCGAGTCGAACGTCCAGCCGTGGCTGAACCCGAGCCCCTCCGCGCGGACCATGAGGTCGACGACGGCTTGCGCCGGGGGATCGGTCTGCAGAACCAGCCCGATGTCCATGATTTCTTCCTCCTGGCTAGCGCAGGTAGCCGCAGGTGTCGCGCTTGACGAACCGGCCGTGCCCCGCCGACCCGAGGTACGCGCCGCCGTCGATCACGACGCGCCCGCGGGAGAGCACGGTGTCGACCTTGCCGGTGATCTCCTTGCCCTCGTAGCAGGAGTAGTCCACGGCCATGTGGTGCGTCGCCGCCGACAGCGTCTGCGTGGCGGCCGGGTCGTAGATGACGACGTCGGCGTCGGCGCCGGGCGCGATCGTGCCCTTGCGGGGGTAGAGCCCGAACATCTTCGCGGGCGTCGCGCAGGCGATCTCGATCCAGCGCCGCCGGGAGATGTGCCCGTCCACGACGCCCTGGTGCAGCAGGTCCATCCGGTGTTCGACGCCAGGGAGCCCGTTGGGGATCTTGGAGAAGTCGCCGACGCCCATCTCCTTCTGGCCCTTGAAGCAGAACGGGCAGTGGTCGGTGGAGACCACCGAGAGGTCGTCGGTGCGCAGGCCCCGCCACAGCGCGGCCTGGTGCTCGACCGGGCGCAGCGGCGTCGAGCAGACGTACTTGGCGCCTTCGAAGCCGGGGCGGGCGAGATCGTCGGTGGAGAGGAACAGGTACTGCGGGCAGGTCTCGGCGAACGCGTTGAAGCCCTCGTCGCGCGCCTTCGTGACCTCGGCGAGCGCGGACGCGGCCGAGAGGTGGACGATGTAGAGCGGCGCGCCCGCCACCTGGGCGAGCTTGATCGCCCGGTGGGTCGCCTCGGCCTCCAGCAGCTCGTGGCGGACCACGCCGTGGTAGCGCGGGTCGGTCTCGCCGCGGGCCAATGCCTGCTCGATGAGCACGTCGATCGCGATGCCGTTCTCGGCGTGCATCATCGTGAGCGCGCCGGTCTCGGCGGCCCGCTGCATGGCGCGCAGGATCTTGCCGTCGTCGGAGTAGAAGACGCCGGGGTACGCCATGAACATCTTGAAGCTGGTGACGCCCTCGCCGACGAGCTGCTCCATCTCCTTGAGCGAGCCCTCGTTGACGTCGGCGAGGATCATGTGGAACGCGTAGTCGATCGCGCACTGCCCCTCGGCCTTGGCGTGCCACGCGTCGAGGCCCTCGCGCAGGGTGCCGCCCATCTGTTGGATCGCGAAGTCGACGATCGTCGTCGTGCCGCCCCAGGCCGCGGCGCGGGTGCCGGTCTCGAACGTGTCGGCCGCCGTGGTGCCGCCGAAGGGCATCTCCATGTGGGTGTGCCCGTCGACCCCGCCGGGGATCACGTACTTGCCGCTCGCGTCGATGACCGTGTCGGCCAACCAGCCCTGTCCGGTGCCGAGGGCGACGACCTTGTCGTCCTCGATCAGCACGTCCACGGCGAGCTCGTCGGAGGCGGTGATGACGAGCCCGTCCGTGATGAGCGTCCTCACGATGTGACCTCCTCGATGGATGCGACGAGCGCGGCGAGGCCCTCTTCGGCCTCGGAGCCCGTCAACGTCAGGGGTGGGGCGATGCGCAGGACGTTGCCGTAAAGGCCCCCCTTGCCGATCAGCACGCCACGGCGCTTCGCGGCCTCGAGCACCGCGTTGGCGATGTCGGGGGCCGGGTCGCCCGGACCGGCACCGCGCGGAGCGTCAGCGGAGCGCGCATCGGCACCGCGCGGAGCGTCAGCGGAGCGCGCATCGGCACCGCGCGGAGCGTCAGCGGAGCGCGCATCGAGACCGCCGGGTCGGACCAGCTCCACGCCGATCATCAAACCCTTCCCGCGGACGTCGCCGACGTGCGGGTTGTCGATCGCGCGCAGGCCGTCGAGCAGGATCGGGCCCTGTCGGGCGGCGTTCTCCTGGAGGCGGTGCTCGAGCAGGTAGCGCAGGTTGGCCAGGGCGCCTGCCGAGGTGAGCGGGGAGCCGCCGAACGTGGAGATCGAGTTGGCGCCGAGCGAGTCCATGATCGCGGCTGGGGCGATCACGCCGCCCATCGACAGGCCGTTGCCGACGCCTTTGGCGAACGTCACGATGTCGGGCGTCAGGTTCGGGTCCCCGCCGCGGTGCGCCTCCCAGCCCCAGAAGTGGTCACCGGTGCGGCCCCAGCCGGTCTGCACCTCGTCGGAGATCCACAGGATGCCGCGCTCGCGCAGCACCTCGGCGAACGCGCCGAGCAGGCCGTCGGGACCGGAGGTGAACCCGCCGACGCCCTGGATCGGCTCGGCGATGAACGCCGCGACGTCGCCGCCCGCCTGGTCGAGCACCTCACGCAGGTCCGCGACGCAGGCCGCGATGAACTCGCCGTCCGGCAGTCCGGCGAACGGCGAGCGGTAGCGCTGGCCGCCGTGCACGTAGTAGGTCTGGAAGGGCGAGAGCGACGTCGGCGACCAGCTGCGGTTGCCGGTGATCGCGATCGTCGAGAACGAGCGGCCGTGGTAGCTGTTGCGCAGCGCGAGGATCTGGTTGGAGCGCCGCAGCGACGACGCGAGCAGCAGCGCGGTGTCGTTGGCCTCGGTGCCGGAGGTCGTGAAGAAGACCTTGGCGTCCGGGATGCCGACAGCGTCGGCGACCTGCTCGGCCAGCTCCACCATCGGCCGGTTGAGGTAGAGCGTGGAGCGTGTGGATGATCCGCCCCGCCTGCTCGCTGACGGCCTTGGTGACTTCGGGCAGCGCGTGCGCCGTCATCGTGGTGAGGATGCCGCCGAAGAAGTCCAGGTAGACGTTTGCCGTCGGCGTCCCAGACCTGGCGGCCCTCGCCGTGCTCGATCTCGATCGGGTCCTCGTAGTAGATCGCGAGCCAGGACGGCAGTACGGCGCGCGTGCGGTCCAGGAGACCTCATGCCTGCACCAGCGGCCCGTAGGCGTCCGGACGGCGGTCGCGGTAGAACGCCCAGGTCTGGCGCACCTCCTCGATCAGGTCGAGGTCGAGGTCGCGCACCACCAGCTCCTCGTCGTGCGCACTGGCGACGTCCCCGACGAACTGGCCGCGCGGGTCGACGAAATAGCTGGTGCCGTAGAAGTCGTTGTCGCCGTACTCCTCGACGCCGACGCGGTTGATCGCGGCGACGAAGTACTCGTTGGCCACGGCCGCCGCGGGCTGCTCCAGCTGCCACAGGTGCGAGGAGAGGCCGCGGCTGGTGGCCGACGGGTTGTAGACGATCTGGGCGCCCGCCGAGCCCGAGCGCACGCCAGCCCTCGGGGAAGTGCCGGTCGTAGCAGATGTAGACGCCGACCGCGCCCGACGGCGGTGTCGAACACCGGCCAGCCCAGGTTGCCGGGCCGGAAGTAGAACTTCTCCCAGAATCCCTTCACCTGCGGGATGTGGTGCTTGCGGTACTTGCCGAGCACCGTGCCGTCCGCGTCGATGACGGCGGCGGTGTTGTAGTAGAAGTCCGGCGTCCTCCACCTCGAAGACCGGCACCACCAGCACCAGGCCGGTCTCGCGGGCGAGCTCGCGCATGCGCTGCACGGTGGGCCCGTCCGGCACCGGCTCGGCCCAGCGGTAGTGCTCGGTCTCCTGCACCTGGCAGAAGTAGGGCGCGTTGAAGACCTCCTGGAAGCCGATGATCTGCGCGCCCTGCTGGGCCGCCGTGCGGGCGTACCCCTCATGGACGTCGATCATCGACGCGGTGTCGCCGGTCCATTTCGCCTGAAGGAGCGCTGCCTTCACCACGTTCGCCATGTCCTCGCCTCAGCCTCGCCTATCGAGTGCGGAAAGCAGACACTCTCGAACGTCGCACCGGTCCGAGGCAAGAGGGCACACGGGCTGGTCACCTGTCCGTCACGGCGCGCTACCCCCGCACGGTATGGATCATCGGCCCGGCGCTCGCCTATCGTTCGGCACCATGGTGTGGCTCTCCGTGGTGCCTGCGGGAGCCTGCCTGGCGGTCGCGCTGCTCCACGGCGTGCGGGCGGTGCGCCTGCCCGGCAGGCGGCCGGGCGCCGAGCTGCTGCATCTGGTCATGGCGTCGGGGATGGCGGCCATGTTCGCCCCCGCGTTCGACCCCGTCCCGCGCGTGGCATGGGTGGTGACGTTCGCCGCAGGCGCGGCGTGGGCGTCGGTCGCGGTGGTTCGCGACCGCGCGTTCGGCGGCGAGCCGGGCCATCACCTCGTCGGCAGCGTCGCGATGCTCTTCATGCTGTTCGGCGGGCACCAGGCGGCGGGATGGCGTGCTCCGGTCGCCATCGTGCTGGCCGGGGCCTGCGCGTGGCACGCGCTGCGCTGCGCCGAACCCCTGCGCGAGGATGCGCCGCCACCGGGAGGCGGTGTGGCGGTCGTGGCGCGGACGTCGCGCCTGGCCGACGTCGGGCACGTGGTGGTGGCCGTGGCGATGGCCGTCATGCTCCTCGGCGCCCTGTGAGGCCCCCTTGAGGCGCCCTGTGAGGCCCCCGGTCACGCGTCGGGCCGGTCCTCGCGCATCGCGTTGAGCACCCGGTTGTGCTGCGTGCGGAATTCGACGAACTCGCCGCGCAACTCGCCGCGGATGTCCGCGCCGTCCCGGTCCCTTGCGGGCATGCTACCGGCGGCGCGACGAGGGCGGGGCCGAACGGAATCGTCGCGCAGCGCAGTCGGTTCGCCACGCTACGGGTGGCATCCGGCCCGCGGATGATGTCCACTGTTCGGAGATAGATTTGGCCCGCACGACAGGAGCGGGACGGGAGCGGCGCATGGCGAGCATCGAGGAGGTCCGGGCGGGCATCGGCCTCGCGACGGACAAGGCGTCCGAGAGCCTGGGCGCCCTGGAGCAGGCGCACTCGTCGCTGGAGCAGGCCCAGGGGCTGCTGATGCAGGCCACCGAGGGCAGCAACCAGGCCGACGCGCCGGAGGCGACGGGCCTGCTGACCCAGGCGATCGGCAGCATCACCGAGGTACAACAGGCCGTGACGGCCGCGATCCAGGCCGCCGAGGGAGTGGCGAACCGTCTGTGAGTGAGCGTGCGAGCGAACCGTGGACACAGCGCTCCGCGGTGCGATTTCTGCTCCCGGGCCGACCGACCGTCAGCGAGGGAGAGCGGTGAGCTCGCTGGAGGAGGTGCGCGCGATGCTGCTCGGCGCGGTCGAGGAGATCGGCCACGCCCGTGAGTGCGCCGGGATGGCCCGTGGGCGCCTCGCCGACGCGGTGGGCGTCCTCACCGGGCTCGGCGAGCACCGCGAACCCCTCGTCCCGCCGGAGTTGCGGCGCGCGGCCGACGAGCTCGACCGGGGCCTCAGCCTGATCGGTGCGGGGGAGACCACGGTCGCCGACATCGCCGCGCGGCTCTAGTGGCGGGCATTCTTGGCGGGGGACGGCGCCGTCGCATCCGGGCGGCCTACGACGCGCTGTGCGCCGCCATCGCCGCGGCCGACGGTGCGTCCGCCGTGGCCGCCGAGAAGGTGCGCCGCCGCCACCTGGACACGCTGGTCGAGCTGTGGCTGCGGGAGAGCGGCATCGATGGGGCCGCCGCCGATCCCGGCCTGCGCGGCCTGCTGACCAACCCGGAGTTCGCGCACGTCGTGCGGGCCGTCGAGGCGGACCGTTCGGTCACCGCCCGCCGCCCCGCCGACGCCCTCCCCGAGCTCGGCGCGCTCGTCGAGGCCGCCAGCCCGGGCTCGGCGGGACGTGCCGAGGACTGGCTCGGCAAGCACGGCGAGCACGAGGGCGTCCACGACGTGCCGCAGCTGTGGCGCATCGGCGCCGGGCGGCTCGGCCCGGCGGGGGCGCCGTTCGAGGTCGCGCTGCCGCTGCTGGACGAGTCGCACCTGCAGATCAGCGCCCATCCCGACGCCCGCGCCGCCGCGCTGGGCCTCGTCGAGAACCTGCTCATGCGGGTGGTGAGCCACTTCCGGCCGGGCCTGGTCGCGCTGCACCTCTGGGACGTCGAGCACCTCACCGGGCCGCTGCCGCGGCTGCACCCGCTGACCCGCACCGGGATCCTGCACGTGCACGACCCGGCCGGGCTGCCCCATCTGCTCGACGAGCTCGCCGACCGGATCCGCCGCGTCCACCGCGACGTCCTTTCCACCGGCGAGACCACCCTGGCCGGGCGGACCAGGACCGCGGGCATGCGGCCGGAGCCGTGGGTCATCGCGGTGCTGGTGGGCAACCGGCAGGCCCTGCGCGAGGACGACCACCGTGCGCTGGGCCGGATCGCGCGCGGCGGGCTCGCGTGCGGCCTCCAGCTGGTGCTGCTGGATGTGCCGATGGCGATCGGCGCGCCCGTCGAGACCGTCGACATCGACGACCGCGGCCTCGCCCGCACGTCGATGACCGGGCCCTACGTGCAGGTGCAGTGCGAGCCGCGGTTCGCGGAGGTCCAGGTCAACGGCGGCTGCCACGCCATCGCCACCGAGCACGAGAGCTGGCGCAGCCGGGTCGGCACGTTCGAGGACCTGCTGCCCCGGGCGGGCTGGGGCAGGCGCGACTCGAAGACCGGGCTGCGGGCCCCGGTCGGGTTCGACGACGCGGGCGAGGTCGAGCTGGTCCTCGACGACGGGTCGCCGCACGCGCTCGTCGGCGGCCCGAGCGGCTCCGGCAAGACCAACCTGCTGCTGGCCTGGATCGCGGCGCTCGTCACCCGCTATCCGCCGCGCGAGCTCTCCCTGTACCTGCTCGACTTCAAGGAAGGCGTGTCGTTCGCCCAGTTCGCGCCGGGCAAGGTGGACCGGACCTGGCTGCCCCACGCCCGGCTGATCGGCGTCAACGTCAACGACGACCGCGAGTTCGGGCTCGCGCTCCTGCAGTTCCTCGCCGACGAGATGCGCCGCCGCGCGGCGGCGGCCAAGGAGCGCGAGGTCACGAAGCTGGAGGACCTCCGCGAGGCCGACCGGGACGGCGAGTGGCCGCGCATCGTCGCGGTGATCGACGAGTTCCAGTACCTGTTCGTCGAGCGCGACGCCGTCACCCGCGCGGCGCTCACCCTCCTGGAGGACATCGCCCGCCGCGGCCGCTCCCAGGGCATCCACCTGGTGCTGGCCAGCCAGGACGTGTCGGGCATCGAGGCGTTCTGGGGCCGTCCGGCGATCTTCGAGCAGTTCGTCCTGCGGATCGCGCTGCCCCGCGCCCGGCGGGTGCTCGACGAGCGCAACGACGCCCCGCTGGAGCTGCCGCGCTGGCACGCCGTGCTCAACCACGAGTCCGGCCTGCGGCACGGCAACCTCGTCGCGCGGATCCCGAACGCGAGCGCCCCCGGCGTGATGCGGGACAAGGTCCAGCGCGAGCTCTCCCCGGAGTGGTACGTCGGCGTGTCCGAGCCGCGGCTGTTCGACGGCAGCAGGGCGCCGCGCGGAAAGGACCTGCTGACCGGCATCGAGGTCGGGCACCGGGTCGCCCCGATCGGGCAGTCCATCGACCTGCAGGCCAGCACCGCCGTCGTCGATCTGCCCGACGCGCCAGGGCGCAACCTTGCCGTGCTCGGCGCGGGCGCGCCCTCGGCGGTCCGGGTGCTCGCCACGGCGACGGCGGGGCTCGCCAGGGGCTATGAGCCCGGCACGGTGGACATCGTCGTGGCGGAGCTCGTCGAGGAGGCGGTCGAGCCGGTCAAGGAGCTGACGAAGCGGCTGGCCGAGGCCGGGCACACCCCGCGGATCGTCGGCCGGGACGGCATCAGGGCCGCGGTTGACGAGCTGGCGGCCCGGGTCACCGAGAACCTCGCCAGCGGCGGCCGACCGGCCACGCTGCTCGTCCTGTTCGGGGCCGACGCCGCCGATCCGGTGCTGGAGCGCAGCGGCATCGAGGTGCTGCGTTCGCTCGTGCACTTCGGACCCGAGACCGGGCTGCACGTGCTCGGCTGGTGGCGCAGCGCCCCGCGGCTCAAGGCCCTGCTCACGATGGGCGCGGTCGTCGACGACGTCGGCGCCT
This sequence comes from uncultured Actinomycetota bacterium, assembly GCA_963770115.1. Lineage (GTDB taxonomy): Bacteria > Actinomycetota > Actinomycetes > Mycobacteriales > Pseudonocardiaceae > Pseudonocardia. The sequence continues at coordinate 95,463 of CAVYOT010000020.1, read as the reverse complement.
GGGTGGCGCTGGACGTGCAGGGCACCGAGCTGCAGCCGCTGCTGCCGGGGACGATGCTCACCTGGTCGCCGCGGCCCGGGAGGGCGCTGTTCTTCGACCGCGCCCAGCACTCCGTTCCGCAGGTCGTCGTGGTGCCGGGGGAGGGGCCGTGACGGAGAGCGCCGCCCGCCGGTACAAGGAGGTCATCGCCGCGCTCACCGCCGGGTTCGACGGCGACGCCGCCCGCAACGCCGGGCGCGTGGAGCAGCTGCGGGAGCGGGTCGCCGAGCTCGGCAGGGAGCTGACGGCGGCGAGCGACCTGCACGTCGTCGCGCGGGTCGGGAACCTCTTGGCGTGGGAGGACGCGCTCGAGATCCTCTGGGTCGAGTCCTGGATGACGATGCGGCCCTTCCCCCGGCCCGACCGGCTCGCCAAGGGCGACGCCGCCGTGCTGGTGGCGCGGGTCGAGGCGCGGGTGGCGGACCTGCGCGCCGCGGTGCAGCGCCGCGGGCTCCGCTCGATCCGTCGCTGACCGGGCCCGCGCTACACGGGCTCCGCGTACGCCACGATGTTGTCGACGTACTGCAGCGTGCGCCGGTCGAAGTGCCCGCCGCACGTGATGATCACGAGACGGGGCGTGGCGGAAGGCCGGAACACGTCGGGGGGCAGCTCCGCCTTGGGATAGGCGCGCACCGCCGTGATCGTGAAGTTCTGGAGGGCGCCGTCGGCGCCGGTGAGCCCGACAGCGTCCCCGGTGCCGAGCTGGGTGATGCGGAAGAGCGCGCCGGGGCCCGCCGTCGCCGTGTCGACGTGGCCGTCGAACACCAGCGCCTCGCCGCCCCCGGCCCACCAGCCGATGACGTGCGGGTTGTCGGGCACGGAGAGCGCCCCGTCCCACCCGACACCGACGGGCACGACCGGCGCCCGCACGCCGAGTGTCGGCAGGTCGAGCCGCACCGGGCGCTTCACCGTGATGGCGGTGCGCCGGTCGGGCGCCGCCCCGCGATCGAGCAGGCCTGCGCCTGCCGAAGCGTGGAGCGTCGGCACCGGCAGATCCACATGCGCGGGCACGGCCGTACGGACGATTCCACAGCCGACGAGCAGGAATCCGACCGCGCACAGAAGGCGGGCGTCGTGGCGGGCGAGCGATCGTGGCATCGAGCCGATTGTCGCATCCGCGGGAAGCCCCGCGACATGGACGAATGAGGCGCGATCCGTGCTTTCCGAGATAGCCGTCTGTGATCGGCCCATGCCCCGCACCATCGAATGGTGGATTGACGCAGCGGCCGTCATGGTCGACTGTTCTGCTCCGGTTGACGGGGAGCATTGTGGCGAGAGGGGTCTGGCAATGGCCTACGGTTCTGGCGGCGGTGGCGGATACGGCGGTCCGCCTTCCCAGCCGGGGCCGTCGCCGTCGCCATCGCCGTCGGGGCCCTCGCGGCGGATCATCGGCGCCGTGATCGCGGCCATCGTGATCATCCTCGCGTTGGTCTCGTGCGCGCCCGCTCCGCAGACCCCGCCGCCGTCACCGACGCCGAGCGCGACGGAGGCCGTCCCGAGCGGCTCCGCCAACCCCAGCGCGACCGCGACGACGACACCGCCCACCTCGACCCCCCCGACGACGACAACCGCGACGACGACAACCGCGCCGCCGACGACCCCGCCGCCGACGACCCCGCCGCCTGCGACATCGACGACGGGAGCGGGCAAGCCGCCCACCAAGGTCAACGCGGGCTCCGGCGGGCAGGCCGACAGCGGCGACACCCTCGACATCGTCACGATCCTTCTGCTCGCGAGCGGTGCCGCGCTGGTCCTCGGCGGGGCCTGGAGCCTGCGTCGCGGCCGTCGGTCGTCGTAGGCGGCCGCCCGGCGGAATGTGCGTGGAACGTGCGGAGGTGATCACCCGTGGCGGATTGGTCGATGCTGCGACAACGGCGCAGCGTCGACGGCCTGGATGACGTCGGGCTGGCTGCCATCCGCCCCGGGTTGGTCATGGGGCGGGTATTCACGGCCTTCCGCCGCCCATGTCTTGCGCGCACGGCAGCCCTTGTTCCTACCGTGGCACCGTGCTTTTCGCTACTTATTCGAGCAGACTGGTGCGGCGCGGTCAGTCCTCGTCGTCGCGGGCCAGGAACGACGCGAGCCGCTCCACGGCGTCCTCGAACGCCGGGTTGCGATCGACGAACGCGCGCAGACGCTCGGCCAGCCACTCGACGCTGACCTGCTCCTCGCCCCGCCGCTCGGTGAGCTCCTCGATCCCCCGGTCCGTGGCGTACACCCTCACTCCTCGTCGTCGAGCGCGGTGCTGATCAGCGCGTTCTGCTCCACCTCGTGGACCTTCGACGACCCGGCGGCGGGGGCGGCCATCGCACGCCGCGACACCCGCTTGATCCCGACCAGCCGCGGAAGCTTCTCCGGCAGCACCAGGCCCAGGAACGGCCACGGCCCCTGGTTGCCCGGCTCCTCCTGCACCCACCGGACGTCCTCGGCGTTCGGGTAGCGGTCCAGCACAGCGGCGAGCCTGCGGTCGGGCACCGGGTAGAGCTGCTCGAGCCGGACGAGCGCGACGTCGTCGAGCCCGCGCTTCTCCACGGCCGCCGCGAGCTCCCAGTAGAGCTTGCCCGCGCACAGGAGGACCTTGCGCACCCCGGCGGCGGGCGCGTCGGACTCGCGGAACCGCGGGTCGTCGATCACCGGGCGGAACCGGCCGCCGGTGAAGTCGGCGAGCGGGCTGACCACCTGCTTCGCGCGGAGCATCCACTTGGGCGTGAACACGATGAGCGGGCGGCGCACCCCGTCCATCGCGTGGCTGCGCAGCAGGTGGAAGTAGTTGGCGGGCTCCGAGGGCAGCGCCACCGTCATCGACCCCTCGGCGCACAGCTGCAGGAACCGCTCGATCCGCCCCGAGCTGTGGTCGGGGCCCTGGCCCTCCAGCCCGTGCGGCAGCAGCAGCACGACGTCGGAGGTCTGGCCCCACTTGGCCTCGCTGGACGCGATGAACTCGTCGATGATCGGCTGCGCGCCGTTGACGAAGTCGCCGAACTGTGCCTCCCATCCCACGAACGCCTCGGGGTTGGCCACCGAGTAGCCGTACTCGAAGCCGAGCGCCGCGAACTCCGACAGCGCCGAGTCGTAGGGCAGGAAGCGGCCCTGGTCCGCGGCGAGGCTGCGCAGCGGGTAGTACTCTGCTCCGGTTCTGCGGTCGATCACCACGGAGTGCCGCTGGACGAACGTGCCGCGACGGGTGTCCTGGCCCGACAGGCGCACCAGCTTGCCGTCCACCAGCAGTGAGCCCAGCGCGAGGAGCTCGGCGAACGCCCAGTCCACGTTGCCCTCGCGGGACATCGTGTACCGGCGCTGCAGCACCGGCTTGACGCGCTGGTGGACGGTGAACCCCTCCGGCAGTTGGACGTGCGCGTCACCGATGCGGTGGACCGTCTCCAGCGGGACCGAGGTGTCCAGGTCGGGGGAGTAGCGCTGCTCGTGCTCGACCGAGGGGCTGATCCGGGCAGGCGTCCGCTCCAACTCGCGGACCTCGTTGAACACGTGCTCCAACTGGTTGGAGAAGTCGCGCAGCGCGTGCTCGGCGTCCGCCATGGAGATGTCGCCGCGCCCGATGAGGGACTCGGTGTAGAGCTTGCGGACGCTGCGCTTGGTGTCGATCACGTCGTACATCGCGGGCTGGGTCATCGAGGGGTCGTCGCCCTCGTTGTGGCCGCGGCGGCGGTAGCAGACCATGTCGATCACGACGTCGTTGTGCCAGCGCTCGCGGTACTCCACGGCGAGCTTGGCCACCCAGACGCACGCCTCGGGGTCGTCACCGTTCACGTGGAACACGGGCGCACCGATCATCTTCGCGACGTCGGTGGAGTAGGTCGAGCTGCGCGAGTGCTCCGGCGCGGTGGTGAAGCCGACCTGGTTGTTGACCACCACGTGCACGGTGCCGCCGGTGCGGTAGCCGCGCAGCAGGGCGAGGTTGAGCGTCTCGGCGACCACGCCCTGGCCCGCGAACGCCGCGTCGCCGTGCAGCATCAGCGGCAGCACCGTGTAGCCGCCCGCGCCCTTGTCGAGCAGGTCCTGCTTGGCGCGGACGATGCCTTCCAGCACCGGGTCCACGGCCTCCAGGTGCGAAGGGTTGGAGGCCAGCGACACGACCGTCTCGCCGTCGCCGAACATCCGGAAGTACTTGCCCTCGGCGCCGAGGTGGTACTTGACGTCGCCGGAGCCGTGGGCCTGGCCGGGGTCGAGGTTGCCCTCGAACTCGCGGAAGATCTGGCTGATCGGCTTGCCGACGATGTTGGCGAGCACGTTGAGCCGCCCCCGGTGCGGCATGCCGATGACGACCTCGTCCAGCTCGTGCTCGGCGGCCTTGTCCAGCACGGCGTCCAGCAGCGGGATGACGGTCTCGCTGCCCTCGAGCGAGAACCGTTTCTGCCCCACGTACTTGGTCTGCAGGAACGTCTCGAACGCCTCGGCGGCGTTGAGCTTGGACAGGATGTACTTCTGCTCGTTGGGGTGCGGCTTCTGGTGCGGCACCTCGATCCGCTCCTGCAGCCAGGCGCGCTGCTCGGGGTCGGAGATGTGCATGTACTCGGTGCCGATCGTGCGGCAGTACGCGTCGCGCAGCACGCCCAGCACGTCGCGCAGCTTCATCCGCTCGTGGCCCGCGAAACCGCCGACGGCGAACTCCCGGTCGAGGTCCCACAGCGTGAGGCCGTGGGAGAGCACGTCGAGGTCGGGGTGGCGGCGCTGGCGGTAGTTCAGCGGGTCGGTGTCGGCCATGAGGTGGCCGCGGGTGCGGTAGGCGTCGATCAGCTCGATGACCCGCGCGACCTTGTCGACCGGGTCGTCGGGCAGGTCCTGGACCCAGCGCACCGGCTCGTAGGGCACCCGCAGCGCGTGGAAGATGTCGTCGTAGAACCCGTCCTCGCCGAGCAGGAGCGCGTGCACGCGACGCAGGAAGTCGCCCGACTCGGCGCCCTGGATGATCCGGTGGTCGTAGGTCGAGGTGAGCGTGATGATCCTGCTGACGCCGATCTGGGCCAGCCGCTCGTCGCTCGCGCCCTGGAACTCGGCGGGGTACTCCATCGCGCCGACCCCGACGATCGTGCCCTGGCCCTGCATCAGCCGCGGCACCGAGTGGTTGGTGCCCAGCGTGCCGGGGTTGGTGAGGCTGAGCGTGGTGCCCGCGAAGTCCTCGGCGGTGAGCGCTCCCGCGCGGGCCTTGCGCACGACGTCCTCGTAGGCCGACCAGAACTGCGCGAAGTTCATCGCCTCGCAGCCCTTGATGGAGACGACGACGAGGGAGCGCTGGCCGTTGTCCCTTCCGGGCAGGTCGATCGCGAGGCCGAGGTTGACGTGCTCGGGCTGCACCACGGTGGGACGGCCGTCGACCTCCGCGAAGTGCCGGTTCATCACCGGGAACCGGCCGAGTGCCCGCACCACGGCGAAGCCGATGAGATGCGTGAAGCTGATCTTGCCGCCGCGGGTGCGGCGCAGCTGGTTGTTGATGACGACGCGGTTGTCGGCCAGCAGCTTGGCCGGGACTGCGCGCACGCTCGTGGCGGTGGGCACGGCGAGCGACGCGTTCATGTTCTTGACGACGGCCGACGCGGCGCCGCGCAGCGTGGTGGCGGTGCCGTCGGCGGCCTGGGCGGACGCGGCCGGGCGGGCGGCCTGCGACGTGCTGCCCGCGGCGGGCTTCGCGGACGTGCCCGCCTGGACGGAGGAGCGCGCGGCCGCTCCGTCGGCCTGGCCGCTCGGCTGGCTCGCGGAGTGGTCGTCGGCGGCGGTGCCCGGGCGCTTGACCGGGCGGGCGGGGGCGGCGATCGGCGTGAGCGGCGAGGGCGCCGCGGTGGAGTCCGCGGCGGTCTGCGGGGCGTTCTCGGAGGTGGGTGAGGCGTCGCCGGGGCGGTAGTCGGCGAAGAACTCGTGCCAGGCCGCGTCAACGCTGTTCGGGTCGTCGAGGAAGCGCTGGTACATCTCCTCGACCAGCCATTCGTTCGTGCCGAACTGGTCGGTGGAACTGCCGGTACTGCTGCTGGACACGCTGAGGACCGCCTTGATCGGATTTCGTCGTCGTCGTCGCCGGGAACCCAGGTTAGTCCTCCCGCGTGACGCCGGGCAGCATGTGTCAAGTCCTGCGACGATGCCGCCGATCACAACTGTGCCGATTCACTGCGGCCCCGGCTACGCGGGTAGCGCCCCCGCTTGGTCGACGACGGCGGTGCGCACTGCCGTCGAGCTGATCACCGTGCCCGCGGCGAGCCCGGTGCGCGAACCGGTGCGGATGGTGTCGCGCTCGCCCGCGAACTGGCCGTCGGTGGCGGAGAGCATCAGTTCGGTGCGGGTGCGTCCGGCGTCGTGCACCAGCGCGAGGCACGCCACGCCGTCGACGTTCTCCACGCCCTCGACCGCGCGCACGCCGGGGAGGCAGGCCAGGGCCAGGCACAGCGTGGCGCGCAGGTCGGCGGGCACCAGGCAGGTGCGCAGGGCCGTCACCCCGGCTGCGAACGGCCCGAACCAGCTGCCGGTGTTCTCCTCGCGGAGCCGGTGCACGAGCGTTTCGGGATCGCGGGGGAGGCGGGTGAAGAACTCGCGGTTCGGCGTCTGCCAGCTGCCCCGTGGCCGCGGGTGCGGTGCGCACCGACGGTTGTCGTCACCCTCGGTGACGCAGGCCCGCTCCACGTCGAACGCCCCGTGGCGGGCCCGGAACACCCCCAGCGGCACCGCAGGCCGCAGGTCGTAGCCGTCGGCGAGGGCCTCCTCGGCCGAGCCGGTGAGCCACTGCTGCGCCCCGGTGAGCTCCCGGTCGAGCACCCACTCCCGATCGTTGTCCGCGGGGATCCACTTCCGGAGGCGGTGCTCGGCGAGGTAGTGGTGCGGCCCGTGGGTGCCCAGCCACCACGCGTGCGTCTCCACGTAGACGTACTGATCCGGCCGCAAGGGTCGGTCCGACGCCGCGATGGAGAGGTCGGGCACGGGCACACTCCAGTCGGGGTCGGCGGTCTGTCACCTGACAGTGTCGACCGATGACCGATCGTCATGACCACCGGCCCCCCTTGCGCCCCGCTCCAGCTAGGAGATCCACTCCTTCACCTGGGCGATCAGCTTCGGAGCGTCATTGCCGACCGGGTGCACATGCAGATGGGTGACACCCGCCTCCTCCAGGGCCGCGATCCGCTCCCGGACGTGCGCGGGCGGCCCGATCAGCGTCACCCGGTCGACGAAGTCGTCGGGCAGCGCCGCGGCCGCCTCCGCCTTCTTGCCGTCGAGGTAGAGGTCCTGGACGAGCGTGGCCTCGGCCTCGAAGCCCTGGCGGCGGAAGACGGTGTTGTAGAAGTTGCGCCCCCGCGCGCCCATGCCGCCGATGTAGAGGGCGTAGAGGTCGCGCGCGGCCTGCCGGGCGGGGGCGAACATCTCCTCCTCCAGCGCGAGGATCCCGCCGCCGGTGATCTGCAGCGGGCCCAGCTCGGGTGCGCGCTTGGCGAACCCCGCCCGAAGGGCCGGGCCGAAGACCTCCTCCATCTTCTCCGGCAGCACCGCGTGCGGCAGCCAGCCGTTGGCGAGCTCCGCGGTCATCTCGAGGTTCTTGTCGCCCAGCGCGGCCACCCAGATGGGGATGTCCGCCCGGCGCGGGTGGTTGATCAACTTGAGCGGCTTGCCCAGCCCGGTGCCCTGCTCGGGCGGCAGCGGGATCGTGTAGAGGCCGGTGTGCTCGACGCGCTCGCGGCGCCAGACCTTCCGGCAGATCTCGATGATGTCCCGGGTGCGGGCGACGGGCTTGTCGTACCGCACGCCGTGGAAGCCCTCGATCACCTGCGGCCCCGACGCGCCGAGCCCGAGGATCGCCCGCCCGCCCGACAGCGCGTCCAGCCCCGCTGCGGTCATCGCGATGAGCGTGGGCGTGCGGCTGTAGAGCGGCAGGATGCCGGAGCCGATCTCGACCCGCTCGGTGCGCGCGGCGAGATACCCCATCAGGGAGACGGCGTCGAAGCTGTACGCCTCGGCGACCCACACGACGTCCAGGCCCGCCTTCTCCATGGCGACCACCGCCTCGACCTGTCGGATGGGGTCGTCGCCGTACTGGAGCTGGGTGGAGAGCTTCATGCGCTGTCTCTAACGTAGGCCGACGGAGGAGTCAAGACTGACGGTTTCGCGACCACGGGGTATCGGGACGCCCGCCGCGCACCCCGTCGACGATCACGTCCACGCGCTCGCTGAAGAAGCAGAACAGGCCCGTCAGCGCCGCGGCGTCGGGCAGCGGGGCGGCGTAGGTCCAGACGAGGTCGGGCTCCGTGCGGTCGGGCAGCGCCAGCGACCGGTAGGCCGCGACGCCCTTGTAGGCGCACGCCGTGACGGTGTCGCTGGGCTGCAGCACCGCCGTGTCGATGTCCTCCTCAGGGGGGTAGTGGCGCACCGGCAGGCTGGTCTCGAACACGACAGAGGGGCGGGTGGAGTCGGCGAGCACCCGCCCGTCCAGCTCGACGCGCACGTGCCGGGAGCTGCGCCGGACGTCCACGCGGTGGTAGGGGTCGCGCGGGTGGCTGATGATCGGCTGGTCCTCCTCCCGCCACACGTCGAACGCGGCGAAGTCCAGCACCGCGAGGTGGGCGAGGTCGGGGTCGGTGGGCCGGAACGCCGCGCCCGGGCGCTCGACGTCGCCCAGACGCACGGTGAGCGGGGTGCCCTCGGTCGAGTGGACCGCGAAGCCGGTGGCCGGGGTGAGCACCGCGCGACCGTCGAGGGACTCCGGGCCCCCGCCGCGCCGGTCGCCGTCGTCCGGGCCCGCCTCGACGAGCTCAGCGGCGATGTCGCTGATCGGCACGGCGTACTGCGGCACCACCCGCTGCGGCTCCCAGATCAGCGTCGCGGCCGTCGAGTCGAGCACGGTCTGCCCGCCCAGCTCGGCCCGCACACGCCAGGGCATGGGCTCGTACCGCAGGCCGCCCAGCCCGCCGAAGAACTGCTTCTGCATGCGTGTCGCCATGGGGCGAGCCTGCACCCGGCGCGGGCGGCGCGGCTACTACGTTCGGGTGGTGAGGTTTCGCGTCGTCCCGGCCACGTACGTGCTGCTGCGGCAGGACGGAGAGGTGTTGCTGCAGCTGCGGCAGAACACCGGCTTCCGCGACGGGCACTGGGCCATGGCGGCGGCGGGGCACGTCGAGCGGGGCGAGTCGGTCACGGCGGCGGCATGCCGGGAGGCGGCCGAGGAGCTGGGCGTCGTCGTCACGCCCGACGACCTGGAGCCGCTCACCGCCATGCACCGCACCCAGGGCAACGGGAAGGCCGTCGACGAGCGCGTCGACTTCTTCTTCACCTGCACGCGCTGGTCGGGGGAGCCGTCGGTGCGCGAGCCCCGCAAGAACGGCGGCCTGGGCTGGTACCCGCTCGACGCCCTGCCCACGCCGGTCGTCCCGCACGAGCTGTGGGTGCTGGACCGGCTGCGCGCCGGATCCGTCCCGGCGATCACCGCCTTCGGCTTCAGGGGATGACGACGGCGCGCTCGCGGATGCGGTCCCAGAGCGGCCGTCTACACGGTCTGGCGGGCGCGACCGGCCCAGTGGGGCGCCCGCAGGTCCTTCTTCAGGATCTTGCCGGTCGGGTTGCGGGGCAGCTCGGCGAGCACGTCGACCGACTTCGGGCACTTGAACGACGCCAGGTGCGCTCGGCAGTAGGCGAGCAGGGCGTCGGGGTCGACCGTCGCGCCCGGCGCCGCGACGACCACCGCCTTGGGCACCTCGCCCCACCGCTCGTCGGGCACCCCGATCACCGCGCAGTCGGCCACCGTGGGGTGCTCGGCGAGCACGCGCTCGATCTCGGCCGGGTAGATGTTCTCGCCGCCGCTGATGATCATGTCGTTGATCCGGTCGGTGACGTAAAGGTAGCCGTCGGCGTCGATGTGCCCGCTGTCGCCGGTGCGCAGCCAGCCGTCGGAGGTGATCGCGGCGGCCGTGGCCTCCGGCTTGCCCCAGTAGCCGCTCATCAGCTGCTCGGTGCGCACCCAGATCTCGCCGGGCTCGTCCACGGCGACCGGCTCGTCGGTCGCCGGGTCCCTGATCTCGATCTGCGCCCCGACGATCGGCCTGCCCGCCGAGACCAGCCGGTGCGCGACCTCCGGGTTCTCGTGGTCGGCCACCGACAGCATCGAGACCACGCCCGACGCCTCCGTCATGCCGTAGACCTGCGCCATCCGGCCGGGGAACAGCGCGGTGCAGGCCCGCAGCACCGGCAGCGGCATCGGTGACGCGCCGTAGTACACCAGGCGCAGCGTCGGGAACGTGCGCTCGCCCGACACCGTGACCATCGCCGCCAGCAGCGCGGGCACGAGGAACGTGTGCGTGACGGGCTCGTCGGCCAGCATGTCCAGAACGGCGAGGGGATCGGGGGCGCGCAGCATCCGCAGCGACGCGCCGCAAGAGAGGCCGACGAGCGCGAAGCTCATGCCACCGACGTGGAAAAGCGGCATCGCCACCTGCAGGACGTCCGCACCGTCGATCAGCGCGATGGCCGCGACGTTCGCGGCGTGCGCGAGCTCCGCGCGGTGGGTGAGCATCGCGCCCTTCGGGAATCCGGTGGTGCCCGACGTGTAGAGCTGCAGGAAGCAGTCGTCCGGCGTGCTCGCGTGATGCGCCGGGTCGGGCCGGTGGGCGGCCAGCCACTCCTCGTACTCGTCGCCACCGTCGGTGGAGCCGCCGACACGGATCACCCGCTCGACGTCCGTGAGCTTGTCGCGGAACTGTTCGACGGCCTGCGCGAACTCGGACCCGACGAACAGGAGTCTCGCCCGCGAGTCCATGATCACGTAGACGACCTCCGGGGGCGCGAGCCGGAAGTTGACCACCGCGTTGGCCGCGCCGATCTGGGAGCAGGCCAGGGTGAGCTCGATGGCCGACGGGTGGTTGAGGTCGAGCACGGCGATGCGGTCGCCCGCGCCGATCCCCGCCGCCCGCAGCGCAGCGGCGAGCCGATGCACCCGCTCGGCGAGCTCCGCCCACGTCCGGTCGACACCCGCGAAGCTGATGGCGAGCGCGTCGGGTCGCTGCGCGGCGTGCCCCTCGACGACGGCGGCGTAGTCGGCGGCCATGGCCATGGATGCTCCTGTGGCGTGCGTCACGGTCGGGCGATCCTGATCGTAACGGTGCGTGCGGCACCCGGTCGCGCTCACGACCGTCCCCCACCGCTACCCTTGGCACCGTCCGCGACGCTCCCCGTGCCTGCGCCGACCGCTCCGGAGACCCGATGACCCCATTGCCGCAGACCAGCCAGATGCGCGCATCGCTGCGCCGGGCCAAGGCGGGCGGGGAACGCTTCCTCGGCGGCGTCATGCCCGCCGCCACCGCGCGCAGGCTGCAGGTCAAGGCGTTCGCCGACGAGTGGGCCGCGGCCAACATCGTCGCCCAGCACGCGTCGGGCCCGCTCTGGGTCGTCCTCGGCGACTCGACCAGCCAGGGCGTCGGCGCCACCACCCGCGGGGCGGGCTACGTGGGCGTCGTCCACGAGGTGCTGCGCCGCCGCGACGCGTGGCGCGTGGTCAACCTGTCGCGGGCGGGCGCGAGCATCACCGACGTGCTGGCCCGCCAGCTCCCCGAGCTCACCGAGCTGACCGTCGAGGAGCCCGCCGCGCTCGTCACCTGCATCGTCGGCACGGAGGACGTGGCCCTGCGTTCCGCGGGCGTCGACGTCGCGCTGCGCTCGATGCTCGCGGCCATGCCGCGCGGTGCGGTGATCGGCACGGTGCCGCTGCCGGGGCCCGCCGCCGACGCCGCGAACGCCGTCATCCGCGAGGAGGTCGTGCGGCACGGGCTGCGGCTGGCCGATCTCGGCGCGGTCAAGGTCGGCTCCACGCGCGGCCGCGAGGCCGTCCGGCTGGGCGACGTCAGCCACGCCGCCTGGGCCCGGATCATGGTCGCCGCGATCGACAACCCCGCTCCCAGCTCCGAGCCCACTCCGCCGGAGGGGCTCCCGCAGGTCGCCGCGGCCGCGGATTCGTGACCACCCGGGCACTGTGACCGCGCCCATCGGCTCCGGGCGCCTGCGCGCCAAGGGTTTGACGAAGCGGTTCGGCCCGGTCGCGGCGGTCGAGGACCTCACGTTCGCGGTCGAGCCCGGCACCGTCACGGGGTTCCGCGGCCCCAACGGCTCCGGCAAGACCACCACACTGCGGATGCTGCTCGGGCTCGTCGCTCCTACCGAGGGTGAGGCGCTGGTCGAGGGTGTGCCCTACCGGGTCGCCGCGCGCCACAGCTCGGCGCGTCCCTCGCACAAGGTGGAACGAAGGTCGAACGTGGGCGAGGACGTCAGCGGTTGTGCGAGGTCAGGTGCGGTTGAAGCGGTCCGGGTCCGGGCCCACCCGGCTGTCGGTGTTCAGCGACTCGATCGTGGCCAGCTCGTCGTCGGACAGGGCGAAGTCGAACACGTCGAGGTTCTCGGCGATCCGGCTCGGCGTCACCGACTTCGGGATCACGACGTTGCCCACCTGCAGGTGCCACCGCAGGATCGCCTGGGCCGGGGTCTTGCCGTGCCGGTCCGCGATCGCGACGATCCGCGCGTCGGAGAGCACGGCGCCGCCGCGGGCCAGCGGGCTCCACGCCTCGGTGGCGATCCCGTGCTCCGCGTGGAAGGCCCGCAGCGGCGCCTGGGCGAGGTCGGGGTGCAGCTCCACCTGGTTGACGGCGGGCACGGTGCCGGTCTCGTCGATCAGCCGCTGCAGGTGGGCGATCTGGAAGTTCGACACGCCGATCGCCCGCGCCCGCCCCTCGGCAGCAATCCGCTCCAGCGCGCGCCAGGTCTCCACGTAGCGGTCGACCTTCGGCAGCGGCCAGTGGATGAGGTACAGGTCGACGTAGTCGAAGCCCAGCCGCTCCAGGCTCTTGTCGAACGCGGCGAGCGTGGCGTCGAAGCCCTGGTCGGAGTTCCAGACCTTGGTGGTGACGAACAGCTCGTCGCGCGGGATACCGCCCTTCGCGACGGCCGCGCCGACCTCGCCCTCGTTGTCGTACAGGCGTGCGGTGTCGATGTGCCGGTAGCCGGTACGCAGGGCTGTCGCGACCGCGACCTCCGTCTCGCCGGGAGGCACGAGGAACACCCCGAACCCCAGCTGCGGGATGGCGACGCCGTTGTTCAGCTCGATCGTGGGTACGCCGGTCATGCCTGCAGAAACCACTGCGCCCCCGCGACTCTTCCGGATGTGACGAGCGTCAGTCCGCGTACAGCCGGATCTCGATGCCGTCGGGATCGTGCAGGCCGACGAGGACCGCGCCGCCGCGGTGCCCGGTGACGATTCCGCCTTGCGGCTCGCCCGCCGCGTCGAGCCGGGCCCACCAAGCGTGCACGTCCTCGCGCCTGGGCACGAGCAGCGCGACGGCGTCGAACCCGGACAGGGCCTTCGCGCGGTCCGGGTCGTGCCGCAGCGCGACGCCGCCGGACATCCCCTCGCGGGACAGGCCCACCCCGCGCAGGACGCCCTCCTCGACGAACTCGATGTCGACGGTGAAGCCGAGCACCCGCTCGTACCAGTCGCGGCTGCGCGCGACGTCGCTGACCGGCAGCTTGACGTGATGGAACCCGCTGATCACCACGACCCTCATTTCGTTGTAGTCGGACTCTAGAGTTAGAATGCAATGGATGAGCGAGACCGTCAAGCCCCGCGCCGCACGCACCCGGGCCACCCGGCGGCGCATCGTCGACGCCGCGGCCGAGCTGTTCGTCGCCGAGGGGTACGGCGCGACGACGCTCGAGCAGATCGCGGCGCGTGCGGGGGTGGCCGTGCAGACCGTGTACTTCCACTTCGGCAACAAGCGGACGGTGTTGAAGGAGGCGGTCGACGTCGCGGCGGTCGGCGACGACGAGCCCGTCGCCCTGCTGGAGCGGCCGTGGCTGGACGAGCTCCGCGGTGAGCCCGACCCCAGGCGGGTCGTCGCGCTGTGGGTGGCGAACAGCCGCACGATCTACGCCCGCATCGGGCCGATCATGCACGTGGTGCGCGACGCCGCCGCCACCGACCCGGACATGGCCGCGCAGTGGGCCACGAACGAGGCGCAGCGCGCCTTCGCCTTCCGGGCGTTGGCGAGGCAACTCGACGAGCTCGGGGTGCTGAACCGGCCCGTCGACGAGGCCGTCGACGTGCTGTGCGCCCTGCTGGGGCCGGAGGTCTACGGGGTGCTCAGCGGGCGGGGCTGGACGCCGGAGCAGTGGGAGCGCTTCACCGTGGAGTCGGTCACCGGGGCGCTGCTGGCGTGAGAAGTGTCGGTCGGGCGGCTTACCGTGGATCCGTGCCCGTCGCTCCCACCCCCGGCTGGATCCGCCGCCTCGTCCGTGCTTCGCTGCGCCACCGCGGCGTGGCGATCACCGCTCTGGTGGCGTCCGGCCTGGGGGTGAGCCTCGATGCGATCGGGCCGCTGCTCACCCGTTCCGCGGTCGACGAGGCGGTGGCGGGGTCCACGGCCACCCTCGGTCCGATCGTGGCCGCGATCCTCGGGCTGGCGGTCGTGCGGTTCGGCGCGGCGTTCCTGCGGCGCTACATGGGTGGGCGGCTCGCGCTCGACGTGCAGCACGATCTGCGTCGCCAGGTGTTCGCCTCCGTCCAGCGGCTCGACGGCGAGCGGCAGGACGCGCTGCGCACCGGGCAGGTGGTCTCGCGCGCGATCACCGATCTCAACCTCTTGCAGGGGCTGCTGTCGATCGTGCCGCTCGCGCTCGGCTTCGTCGTGCTCGTCATCGCGTCGCTCGCCGCCATGCTGTGGCTCTCGCCGCTGCTCACGCTGGTCGCGGTCGTCATGCTGCCCTTGGCGGGGTGGATCACCCTGCACAGCCGCAAGGCGCTGTTCCCGGCCACCTGGTCGGCCCAGCAGAGCGCGGCCGACATCGCCCAGCACGTCGAGGAGACCGTCACCGGCGTCCGGGTGGTGAAGGGGTTCGGGCAGGAGCTGCGCGAGGTCGCCACGCTGGAGGCGGGCGCACGGAAGCTCTTCGGCGAGCGCCTCCGGGCGGCCCGGATGACCGCCCGGCTCAACCCGGCGCTGCTCAGCCTGCCCACCCTGGGGCAGGTTGCGGTGATCGGCCTCGGCGGCTGGCTCGCCCTCTCGGGGTCCATCAGCCTGGGCACGTTCCTCGCGTTCACCACCTACGTGGCCGGGCTGGTCGGGCCCGCGCGGCTGCTCGGGGCGCTCGTCGTGGCCGCGCAGCTCGCGCGCGCGGGCGTGGAGCGCGTGTACGACCTGGTCGATTCGCAGCCGGGCGTCATCGATCCGGAGCACCCGGCGGCGCTGCCCGAGGGACCGCTCGGGGTGGAGCTCGACGGGGTGACCTTCGGCTACTCGCGCCGCGAGCCCGTGCTCGAGGGGGTGAGCCTCTCGGTGGCGCCGGGGGAGACCCTCGCGCTGGTCGGGCCGCCCGGCTCGGGCAAGTCGACGGTCGGGCTGCTGCTGCCCCGCTTCTACGAACCGCAGGAGGGCGAGCTGCGCCTGGGCGGGGTGCCGCTGCCGTCGCTGCGCCTCGTCGACCTGCGCCGGGAGCTGGGGGTGGTGTTCGAGGAGGCCTTCCTGTTCTCCGACACCATCCGGGCCAACATCGCCTACGGCCGTCCCGGGGCGTCGGACGCCGAGGTGCTCGCCGCGGCGCGGGCGGCGCAGGTGCACACGTTCGTCGAGGCGCTGCCCGACGGGTACGAGACCCTGGTCGGCGAGCGCGGGCTCACGCTCTCCGGCGGGCAGCGCCAGCGGGTGGCGCTGGCCAGGGCCGTGCTCACCGACCCCCGGGTGCTCGTGCTGGACGACGCCACGTCCGCGGTCGACACCGCCACCGAGGCCGCCATCCACGAGACCCTGCGTGCCTTGACGGCCGGGCGCACCACCGTGCTCGTCGCGCACCGGCGGTCCACGTTGGCGTTGGCCGATCGGATCGCCGTGCTCGATCAGGGTCGGGTGGTCGACGTCGGCACCGAGGCTGAGTTGACCGCCCGGTGCCTGCTCTTCCGGGAGCTGTTCGCGATCGGCGCGACGGCGGTGGGAGCGGCGGCGGCGGTCGGCGGGGTCACCCCGGAGCTCTGGCCCGCCGTGGCGACCACGGCGTCGCGCACCACGGAGCGGCAGACGGGCGGGGGCGGGATGGGCGGTCCCGGTTCGATGATGGACGGGATCGTGGCCACACCGGAGCTGCTGGCCGCCGTGGAGGCGCTCCCACCGCCGCAGGACGTGCCGCGGCTCGGCGTCGATCCCACCGCGCCCGATCCCGGGTTCCGACTGGGCAGGCTGCTGCACCCGGTCCGCTGGATGGTCGCCGCGGCCGTGGCGCTCGTCGCGCTCGACGCGCTGAGCGCCCTCGCGTTCCCCAACATCGCGCGCTACGCGATCGACGACGGGATCACGGCGCACGCGCCGAGCGTCCTGCTCACGGCCGTACTGCTCGGCGTCGGGGTCGTCGCGGCGAGCTGGCTCGTGGTGACGCTGGAGACCGTGGCGACGGCGCGGGCCGGGGAGAGCGTGCTCTACCTGCTGCGCGTGCGCAGCTACGCCCACCTGCAACGCCTCGGGCTGGATTACTACGAGCGCGAGCTCTCCGGCCGGATCATGACCCGCATGACCACAGACGTCGACGCGCTGTCGACGTTCCTGCAGACCGGCCTGGCGCAGGCCATCGTCAGCCTGCTCACGGTCGTCGGGGTCACGGTGGCGCTGCTGGTCACCGACGTCGGGCTGGCGCTGGTCGCCCTGGCCGTGCTGCCGATCCTCCTCGTGGCCACGTTCGTCTTCCGACGGCTGTCGTCGCGGGCCTACGCCGAGGCCCGCGAGAAGGTCAGCATCGTCAACGCCGACATGCAGGAGAACGTCACCGGCGTGCGCGTCGCGCAGGCCTACGTGCGGGAGGAGCACAGCGCCACCGCGTTCAGCGAGCGCAGCGCCGCCTACCGGCGCTCGCGGCTGCGCGCCCAGCGCTACATCGCGACGTTCTTCCCGGCCGTCACGCTGATGTCCGACATCGCGACGGCGGCGGTGCTCGGTGTGGGCGCCTCCCGGCTGGCCGCAGGCGACCTGTCGGCGGGCGTGCTCACGGCGTTCCTGCTGTACCTGGCCATGTTCTTCACCCCGGTGCAGCAGCTGTCCCAGGTGTTCGACGGCTACCAGCAGGCGGGCGTCGGGCTCGCGCGCATCGCCGATCTGCTGCGCACCCCGACCACCGTGCTGCCCGAGCCGGAGAGCGAGCCGGTGCCCGTCCCGGCCCGCCTGCGCGGGGAGGTCGAGCTCCGCGACGTGTCGTTCGCCTACTCGGGCACGGTCGAGCCCGCCGTCCGCGACGTGTCGCTGCTCGTCGCGCCGGGGGAGACGATGGCGCTCGTCGGCGCCACCGGCGCGGGCAAGTCCACGCTGGTCAAGCTGCTCGCCCGGTTCTACGACGTGGGCGGAGGGGCGGTGCTCGTCGACGGGGTGGACGTGCGCCGGTTCCGGCTCTCCGACTATCGCCACCGGCTGGGCGTGGTGCCCCAGGAGCCGCACCTGTTCACCGGCGACGTGGCCGCCAACATCGCCTACGCCCGCCCGGACGCGCCGCCCGCCGAGATCGAGGCGGCGGCGCGCGCGGTGGGGGCGCTGGAGCTGGTGCGCGGCCTGCCCGGCGGGTTCCGGCACCCCGTCGGCGAGCGCGGGCAGGGGCTGTCCGCGGGTCAGCGCCAGCTCATCGCGCTCGCCCGCGCCGAGCTGGCCGATCCCGATCTGTTGCTCTTCGACGAGGCCACGGCCGCGCTCGACCCCGCCACCGAGGCCGCGGTGCTCGCGGCGGGCGACCGGGTGACGGCCCGGCGCACCGCGTTCGTCGTCGCCCACCGGCTCAGCACGGCGGCCCGCGCGGACCGCATCGCCGTCCTCGCGGACGGGCGGATCGTCGAGCTCGGCACCCACGCCGAGCTGCTGGCCGCGGGCGGGGTCTACGCCGGGCTCTGGGCGGCGGGCGAGCTGGAGCCCGCGGCCTGACCGGCGTCCGCGGCTCAGCTGGTGGAGTCGGGCGCGAACTCGTGCGGCTCGACCAGCACCAGCCAGTTGCCGGAGACGTCGCGCATCACGGCCTCCACCCCGTAGGGCCGGTCGGCGGGCTCCTGCAGGAACGTCACGCCCGCGGCCGTCAGCTGCTCGTAGGTCTTGCGGCAGTCGTCCACCCGCAACCCGAGCCCGCCCATCTGGCCCTTCTGCAGCTGGCGGCGCACGAAGTCGGCGGCGTCCGGGTCGAGCGGCGGACCGGGCGTCATCAGCGTCACCTCCAGCTCGGGCTGGCTGGGGTGGCACACGGTCACCCACCGGAAGCCCTCGCCCATCGTGACGTCCGAGCGCGGCTCGAAGCCCAGCTTGTCGACGTAGAAGTCGCGGGCCTCGTCCTGATCGAGGCAGTACACCGTGGTGAGCGAGATGTTCGTGATCATTGGTCAACCGTAGGACCCGGCGGGCCGGGCGGCCTTCTCCCAGATTGCGCTCCTGTCGTCCCGGCCGGGTCGAGGCCGCCGCGCATGAACAGGTAGCAGCCCGGCACGTGCGCACCGCCGCGTGCGGCCCAGCGGTCGCGGTACGCCGTCGGCGTCTCGCCCACCAGCTGCGCGAAGCGTGTGGAGAACGAGCCGAGGCTGGAGAACCCAACCAGCATGCAGACCTCGGTCACGGTCAGGTTCGCCGCCCGGAGCAGGTCCTGCGCCCGCTCGATGCGCCTGCGGGTGAGGTAGCGCATCGGCGTCTCCCCGTAGGTGGTCTCGAAGGACCGCGCGAAGTGGTACTTCGACACCCCGGCCACGGCGGCCAGCCCCTCCAGGTCCAACGGCTCCTGGTAGTGGCGGTCGACGTGGTCCCGCGCGCGGCGCAGGGGGGCGAGCAGCCCGGCCGTCACCTTCTCGCGCGTCGGCACCGCTCGAGGGTAGAGCGTCCCGCGGAGCGTCAGGAAGGGTTGCCGGATGGTGACATTGTTGTTCTAATGTGCCCGATTCCGGGCAAGGTGGTGGCGTTAGTGGGTCTCGCCCGGCACCATCGCGGGGTGCCCGCCGATGACGATCTCGTCGCCCACCTCGTGCGCAGCACGCCGCTCACCCCGAGTGAGGCGTCGCGCGTGGTGGCTGAGGTCGTGGCGTACTACGGCGAGTCGGTGCCGGACTACGTCCGTCGCCGTCACGCCGAGCTCAAACATCGGGGGCTGAACAACGACCGGATCTTCGACGAGATCGCCGCGGAAATGGCCGTCCGGCGCTTCACCGCGCCGCAGTTGTCCGTCCGGCAGCTGCGCCGCCTCGTCTATGGCTAGAGAGAAAGGACTGTCACCATGTGCGGGATCGTCGGATACGTGGGGCCGCAGGATGCCACCCCGATCCTCCTCGAAGGGCTGAGCAGGCTGGAGTACCGCGGATACGACTCCGCGGGTGTCGCCGTCTGCACGCGGTCCGGACTCAAGGTACGAAAGGCGAAAGGCCGGGTGGCCGACCTCGCCGCAAACCTCCCGGCGCGGTTCAAGGGCTCGCCGGGCATCGGCCACACCCGCTGGGCCACCCACGGCGAGCCGACCGAGGAGAACGCCCACCCCCAGGTCGACGCGGCGCAGCGGATCGCCATCGTGCACAACGGCATCATCGAGAACGCCGACGAGCTGCGCGCCAAGCTGCAGGCCGACGGCGTCGAGTTCGTGTCCCAGACCGATACCGAGACGATCGCCCACCTGGTGGCGAAGGCGTTCGCCGACGGCGCCGACGACCTGGAGCAGGCCGTCCGCCAGGCGCTGCGCTCGGTGATCGGCGCCTACGGCCTGGCGATCATGGACGCCGAGCACCCCGACCGCATCGTCGTCGCCCGCAACGGCAGCCCGGTGCTGCTGGGCATCGGCGAGCGGGAGATGTTCGTCGCGTCCGACGTCGCCGCGCTGATCGGGCACACCCGCCAGGTGATCTACCTCGACGACGGCGAGCTCGCCACGATCACCGCGGGCGGCTACCGCACCTACACGATCGACGACCGCTCCACGGCGAAGAGCCCGTCCATGATCGACTGGGACGTCGTCGGCGCCGAGATCGGCGACCACGCGCACTTCCTGATCAAGGAGATCGCGGAGCAGCCGCGCTCGGTCGCGCGCGCCATGTCGGGCAGGCTCGACGAGCGCTTCGACACCGCCCACCTGGGCGGGCTCAACCTCTCCGTGCGCGAGGCCCGCGAGATCAAGCGCGTCAAGATCCTCGGCTGCGGGTCGGCCTGCTACGCCGGTGACCTCGGCGCGCAGCTCATCGAGGACCTCGCGCGCGTGCCCGCCACGTCGGAGGCCGCCTCCGAGTTCCGCTACCGCAACCCCGTCGTCGAGCCGGACACGCTCTACGTCGCCGTCAGCCAGTCCGGCGAGACCATCGACACGCTCGCCGCGGTGCAGGAGCTGCAGCGCAAGGGCGGCCGGGTGATCGGGATCGTGAACGTCGTCGGCTCGACGATCGCCCGACAGGTCGACGGCGGCGTCTACATCCACGCGGGCCCGGAGATGTCGGTTGCCGCGACCAAGTCGTTCACCAGCACCGTGACGGCGTTCGCGCTGCTCGCGCTGTACATGGGCCGCATGCGCGACCTCGCCCCGACCGAGGGCAAGCGCATCCTGGCCGGGCTGCAGCGCCTTCCCGACCAGATCCAGGAGATCGTCGACCAGTCCGACGCGATCGCCGACGTCGCGAAGCTGGTCGCGCAGAGCCCTGGCGTCATGTACGTGGGCCGTCGCCGCGGCTGGCCGGTGGCGCGGGAGGGCGCGCAGAAGCTGAAGGAGGTCTCCTACGTGCACGCGGAGGCCTACCCGTCGGCCGAGCTCAAGCACGGCCCGCTCGCGCTGATCAGCCCGGAGATGCCGACGGTCGCGATCGTCCCCGACGACGAGCTGCTCGACAAGAACACCTCGACGCTGTCGGAGATCAAGGCGCGCAAGGGGCCCGTGGTCGCGCTGGCGCACCACGAGCTCCCACCCGAGCTGGCCGACCGCACCATGATCGTGCCGCGCAACGAGCCGGAGCTCGACCCCATCCTCATGTCCGTCGCGCTCCAACTGCTGGCCTACCACGCGGCGGTCGTGCTGGGCCGGGACGTGGACAAGCCCCGCAACCTGGCCAAGAGCGTGACCGTCGAGTAGCGCCCCGGCCGTGATCGCCTGCTCGGTGCGGAAGGCGGCCAAAGGTGCCCGGCCCCGCGCCCAGCCGGTGATCACCGACGGGAGTGGGGATGGGTGGCTACTCGGACAGGAGGCGGGCGAGCCGGGCGGCCAGACCCGGGCGGCGGGGGTCGTGCGGGGGCAGCTCGTTCACCAGACGGTCGTGGGTCTCGAGGTCGTCGACGCCGAGCGGGTGGGCGGCGAAGGCGGCGAGCAGCTCGACGTCGTCGGCGTCGAGCACGGCGCCGCGCAGGCCCGCTGCGAGCTCGTCGCGCAGCTCGCGGATCTCCGGAGCGTCCGACCGGGGAAGCAGGGGGCCTGCGCACGCCCGCAGCGCCTCGGCCACCTGCCCGTTGCGCAGGGCCCGGCGGGTGGCCCCGAAGTCGGTGTCGACCACCGCGTCCAGCCGGTAGGGACGGGTACGCAGCACCTCGGCCCCGATCACCCCGCGCAGCCGTAGGATCTCGCCGCGCACGGTGGTGGGGTTGCCGTCGTCGCCGTAGAGCGCCACCGCGAGCTGCTCGGCGGTCAGCCCGTCCGGGTGCAGGACGAGCGCCGTCAACAGCTCGGCGGGTCGCAGCGTGAGCGGGATCGACCGGCCGTCCAACGTGGCGTGCGGCGCGCCTTCGCCGGTGAACCGCAGCGAGAGCGCACTGCGGTGGCGGGGCGCGGCCGCGCGGCGCGGGGCGTGCAGGAGGAAGCCCTCGGCGAGGGGTTCGACCTCCATCTCGCGGCCGTCGTCGAGCAGGACGCACCCGCCGTCGGACGGCAGGGTGACCCGCGCGGGCCAGATGCCGTACGGCTCGCTCGCGATGATCCGCCCGGTGGCCGTGACCAGCGCGCCCTCGCGCCCGTGCAGGCTCGTGAGGTGGGGCATGTTGCGCACGCGCAGCCGCTCGTCGGCGATGGCCAGCCGCACCCGCAGTTGGTTCTCCGCGAGCTGCGCCGTCGCCGAGACGAGCTGGGCCATGGCCGGGTGGACGGTGTGGATGGGCCCGGATATGTCGATCGCGCCGAGGATCGTGCCGGTGTCGGGGTCGTGCACGGGCGCGGCGGCGCACGTCCAGATGTGGTAGGCGCGCACCAGGTGCTCGGCGGAGTGGATCTGGACGGGCGCGTCGACGGCCAGGGTGGTGCCCATCGCGTTGGTGCCGATCGAGGCCTCCGACACGCTGAAGCCCGGAGACAGCCCCGTGGCGTCGGCCGCGTGCAGCAGCCGGGTGGCGCCTTCGCGCCAGAGGATCGTGCCATCGGCGTCGGTGACGAGCATGACGTGCATGGCTTCGTCGGCGATGCTGACCAGCGTGCTGCGCAGCAGCGGCATGACCTCGTTGAGCGGATGTGCGGCGCGGAGATCGGCGATCTGGTCGTCGCCGTGCACCACGCGCGGCATGCGCCGATCCGGGTCGACGTGCGCGGCCAGGCTGCGTTCCCAGGACGCCGAGATGAGCGAGCGCGGGGAGACGCGCGGCTCGTCGCCGGACATGACGGCCTCGAACACATCGTGCAGGACATGGGCGTGCGCGGTGGGATCGTGCGCACCGGGTTGGGTCATCAGCGCTCCGAGCCATCATCGCCCCTGGATCCGGCCATCATCCCGCGCGGGCCGCAGGTGGGGCAACCCACGGTGCAACGTCCGGGCAACGTCACGCTCCTTACCCTCGGCGCACCATCCCCGAGTGTGCTGGGAGGCCGCCGTGACGACGGACGCCGTGCTGGACCGATCGTTCACGCTCGCGCCTGCGGCGGCCCGCCGCACGGCCCGGCTGCTGATCGTCGACGGCGAAGCGATCGTCCGCTTCGGCCTGCGCCAGCTGTTCGCGCCGGAGCCCGAGCTGAGCGTCGTCGGCGAGGCGGCCAGCCCGCGCGACGCGCTGGTGATCGCCGATCGCTGCCCCCCGGACCTCGTGATCCTCGACGTCGACCTGGGCCGTGGCGACGCGGCGGGCGTCGAGCTCGTGCGGATGCTGCTCGAGCGCCACCGCGGGGTGCGGGTGCTGGTGCTCACCGGCTGCCGCGACCGCGACGTCATGCTGCGCACGATCCGCCTCGGCGTGCACGGCTACGTGCGCAAGGGCGCCGAGACGGCCGACATCCTCCGCGCCGTGCACGCCTTGCTGCGCGGCGAGAGCGTCTTCGACTCGCGCGGGTCGGCGCCCGTCATCACCGACGTCATGCGCGAGGACCCGCTTCCGGTCCGCGGCCTGGGCGCCGCGATGCTGACCGAGCGGGAGAACCAGGTGCTGCGCCTGCTCGCCGTGGGGATGTCGAACCGCGAGATCGGGCGCAGGCTGGTGATCAGCGAGGCCACCGTGAAGTTCCATGTGCGCAACCTGCGCGACAAGCTCGAGGTCCGCCGCCGCACCGAGATCGTCTACACGGCGACCCGGCAGGGGATCGTCTAGCAGGGCGCGCCCCCAGCACCGTTCCAGCTCGTTGCCGGGACGTTGCGCGACCGTGATGTCCACCTCCGTACGCTCGGGTTGTGGAGCTCCTTCCCCTCGTCCTGACCAGCGGGTGGGCCAGCGGGATCAACGCCTACCTGGTCGTGCTGGTCCTCGGCCTGATCGGCCGCTTCGGCGAGGTCGCCGCGGTGCCCGAAGGGCTGACCCGCACCGACGTCCTCGTCGTCGCGGCGGTCATGTACATCGTCGAGCTCGTCGCCGACAAGATCCCCTACGTCGACTCGGCGTGGGACGCCGTCTCCACCGCGATCCGCCCGACGGTCGGCGCGGTGATCGGGCTGCTCATCGCCCACGACGCCCCCACCCTGCAGCAGGCGATCCTCGCCGCGTGCGGCGGCGCGGCCGCGCTGGTGTCGCACCTGGTCAAAGGCGGCCTGCGGCTGGTCGTCAACACCTCGCCCGAGCCGGTCAGCAACGTTTCGGTGAGCGTCGGTGAGGACGTGACGGTCGCCGGGGTGACGAGTCTCGCCGTGCTCAACCCGACCGCCGCGCTGGCGATCGCGGGCGTCCTGCTCGCCATGGGGATCCTCCTGCTGGCCTTGCTCTGGACGCGGGTGCGCCGCGGCCGTCGCCGATTGCAGGCGTGGCGGGCCCGGCGCGCCGCCGCCCTCGTGAGCTAGCCGAAGAACACCTCGGCCTCGGCGTACAGGCTCGGGTCGACCACCTTCAGCTCCTTGGTCGCCTCCGCCAGCGGCACCGTGACGATATCGGTGCCGCGCAGCGCGACCATGTGTCCCCACTTCTCCGCGTGCACCGCGTCGATGGCGTGCAGGCCGAAACGGGTGGCGAGCCAGCGGTCGCGGGCGGTCGGGGTGCCGCCGCGCTGGACGTGCCCGAGCACCGTGGTGCGGGCCTCCTTGCCGGTGCGCGACTCGATCTCCCTGGCGAGCCAGTCGCCGATGCCGCCCAGCCGGACGTGTCCGAACGCATCCTTCTCACCGGCGAGCAGCGACTCCTCGCCCTCCTTGGGCTTCGCGCCCTCGGCGACGACGATGATCGGCGCGTAGTCGAGCTGGAAGCGCTGCTCGACCCACTGGCAGACCTGCGCGATGTCGAACCGCAGCTCGGGGATGAGGATCGCGTTCGCGCCCCCCGCCATGCCGGAGTGCAGCGCGATCCAGCCCGCGTGCCGCCCCATGACCTCGACGATCAGCGCACGGTGGTGCGACTCCGCCGTCGTGTGCAGCCGGTCGATCGCCTCCATCGCGATGTTGACGGCCGTGTCGAAGCCGAACGTGTAGTCGGTGCCCGAGAGGTCGTTGTCGATCGTCTTGGGCACGCCGACGACGTTGACGCCCATGTCGTGCAGCTTCGTGGCGACCCCGAGGGTGTCCTCGCCGCCGATGGCGATCAGCGCGTCGACCCCGAGGTTCTGCAGGTTGCGCTTGATCTTCTCGACGCCGCCGGTGATCGCGAACGGGTTGGTGCGGGAGCTGCCGAGAATCGTCCCGCCGCGGGGGAGGAGACCCCGCACGGCCGGGATGTCCAGCGGCTTGGTCAGCGCCTCGAGCGGGCCGCGCCAGCCGTCGCGGAAACCGAGGAACGCGTAGCCGTAATCGGGGACGCCCTTGCGAACGATCCCTCGGATGACCGCGTTCAGGCCGGGGCAGTCGCCGCCACCGGTGAGCACACCGACACGCATTGGGCTCTCCATCGATGCAGAAGCACAGGAGCTTCACACGCTAGCGGGTGTGGTCAACACATGAACGGGCCCCTGCCCGCCGATGAGCCGAACGACACGTGCACGTGGTCGTAGTGGTTGGCGGTGACGCCGCCGCGGTCCTCCATCAACTGCCACCCGCTGCCGAAGTTGATCCGCTGCCGCCAGATCACGTAGGTGACGCCGAGCGCGGCCCGGTTCCGCAGGGCGCAGTCGGCCAGCGCGTCGCCGGTGGGGCGGTCGACCATGAAGTCGACGGCGAGCCCCGAGGGATGGTCCGACGCGCCCGCGCGGCCTGCCACGCCGAACATCGTCGGCTCGCCGAACCAGCAGCCGAGCACATGAGCCGCGGCCCGCACGTGCGGCTTGACGGGGCCGAGGCTGGACGTGTCGAGGCCGCAGTCGGCGGCGGCCGTCGCCTGCCGTGTCGGGGCGGCCGCGCCCGGGGTGGCCTTGTCCTGCGCCTTCTCCTGGATGGCCTTCTCCTGGATGGCCTTGTTCTGGGCCGCCACGTCCTGGGCCGCGTGGTCCTCGGCCCGGCGCACCGCCTTGATGAGGTCGCCCGCGTCGGCGACGCGCGGCTCGGCGGTCACCGGCTCGACCAGCGCCGTCACCTGCGCGGGTCCCGCGGGCAACCGCAGCGCCGCGCTCGCGGCGAGCGGGGACAGGGGCGCACCCACGTGCAGCGTGAACGCCCCGCCGGAAGCGGCGAGCGCGGCCGCCCCGCAGACGAGCGGGGCCGCCACAGACCGGCGTGCATGGGGCGCACGCCTGCGATGTCGGGCCACGAGATGCCTTCCGGATCCA
The DNA here is from genome assembly GCA_963770115.1 of uncultured Actinomycetota bacterium. GTDB lineage: Bacteria > Actinomycetota > Actinomycetes > Mycobacteriales > Pseudonocardiaceae > Pseudonocardia. The sequence goes on along the minus strand of CAVYOT010000020.1, from coordinate 69,417 downwards.
CGGTTCGGGAGGGCGTCCGAGGGGGAGCGCGACGCCCTGCACGTGACCGAACCGTGACCGATCCGGAAGCGAGGCTATGCACGTCGGCCCGCATCGGACAGATCCGACTCGGACAATCGGTCGAACGAGTGCGGCGAGCGGCGCATCCGGGCGTCCGGTTGGTCGAACGGCGTCCGGAACCTCCCGGCGCGGCCCGTGTGTGCGGGAGTCCGGTGTGGGCCAAGGTGGGATCGTGGACATCCTCGTGCTGGGCGGGTTCGGGATACCCGCCACGGCGCCGCTGAACAACGCCCTCGACCGGTCCCGCCCGCGGTGGGCCGTCCCTGACCAGATGCGCGGACCCGCGTGCCCGGCGGCCGCGCTGGTGGCCGCGTGACGGTCGCGCAGACCTACGGGCGGCGGTGGTCGGCCGGGGCCGTCGTGCGCGCTGAGCACTACGCGTCGATGTCCCGCCCGGCGTGGGAGGCGGTGCTCGACGCCGCGGACATCGGGGCGGGCACGAGCTTGCTCGACGTCGCGTGCGGGAGCGGCGAGCTCGTCGCGATGGCGACGGCCCGGGGCGCGCTCGTCCACGGGATCGACGCCGCCGAGGCGATGATCGCGCTGGCCCGCGCGCGTGTGCCGGGCGCGGACCTGCGGGTCGGCACCCTGGAGCGGCTCCCGTGGGACGACGCCGCGTTCGACGTCGTGAGCGGCTTCAACGCGTTCCAGTTCGCGCCGGACATGGTCGCCGCCCTGCGCGAGGCTGCGCGCGTCACGAGGGCGGGGGGACGGGTCGCCGTCTGCAACTGGGGCGGTCAGGGGCCGCAGGAACTGCTGGCCGTCATCCACGCGCTACAGGCGCTCGGCCCGGACGCGACGCTCGTGCCGCGGCGCCCGATCGACGAACCCGGTGTGCTGGAACGCATGCTGACCGCCGCCGGGCTGTGGCCGGGGTCGGCGGGCGACGTCGCGGTGCCCTACCAGCCGCCGGACCGCCGCACGCTCGAGCGCGGGCTGCTCGCGGCGGGCAACCTGCAGCCGGTCGTGGAGCATGCCGGTGCGGCGGCGGTCGTCGCGGCGCTGGCCGAGGCGGCGGCGCCGTTCCGGCGCGCGGACGGGTCCTACCGGTTCCGCAGCACCTTCCGATGGGTGGTGGCGGAGCGGCCGTGACGTCCGCGACGCCCGGGGTCGTCCGGCGCTAGGGTCGTGTTGTGTCCGAGTGGGACGGGCGGGGGCTGCCCCCGGTGGCCGCCGAGCGTGCGCGCCGCGCGGCAGCAGGCGGGGCATGGACGTCCCTTTTGTCCGCTCCCGCCGCGGCCGGCCTGGAGGTGGCCGGGTTCGACCCGGTCGGCGAGGTGATGGGCTCGATGGTCCAGCGCATCGGCTGGTCGGGCTACTTCGGCTGCGGCTCAACGGGCTGGTACGGCGCGGGCAGCCGGACGATCTCGTCAGGCCGCGACCCGCAGGTAGGCTTCGCGCCGTACGCCCACGCGTTGGAGAACGGCTGGGGCACGGCCATCGGGCGCATGGTCACCGAGGCGTCGACGATCGGCGCCGACGGGATCGTCGGGATCCGGCTGTCGCAGAGCACGATCGGCAGCGGCAGCGTGCGGGAGTTCACGGCCATCGGCACGGGCGTCAAAGCGCGTTCGGTCACCCGGCCGCGCCGCGTGTTCTCCACACACCTGCCGGGTCAGGACGTCGCCAAGCTCGTCCTCGCGGGCTGGATGCCCACGGACCTCGTCCTCGGCATCGCCGTCGGGATCCGCCACGACGACTGGAACACCCGCCAGCAGCGGACGTGGTCGGCAGGCAACGTCGAGATCGGCGCGTACACCGAGCTGATCAACCAGACGCGCGCCGACGCCCGCATGCTGTTCGGGCGGCACGTCAAGGCCACAGGGGCGGAAGGCGCGGTCGTCTCGGACATGCGCCTGTCGACCTGGGAGATCGAGCCTGGCGAAGGCCACACCGACCACATCGCCGAGGCGACGATCTTCGGCACGGCGATCACCCAGTTCCACCGCTCGACCACGCCGCCGAGCCGGTCCCTGACCTACCTGCCCCTGCGGAGGAGCCGATCGTGACCGCCGACCCCACTGAGCTGCGCATCCCCGAGGACGCGATGCGCCGTCTCGCCGAGATGCGTCCCGGGCAGGCCACCAGCCTCTTCACCTCCGACCTCTCCGTGAACGAGTTCCTGCTCGTCCGTGAGGCCGGTTTCCGGCCGCTGGGGCTGGTGCTGGGCTCGAGCATCTACCACGTCGGCTTCCAGATCGGCCGGTGGAGCAAGAACCAGGAGCTGGCCACGCTCTCCCAGGCGATGTACCACGCGCGGGAGCTCGCGATGACCCGCATGGAGGCCGAGGCGGACGCAGCTCGGCGCCGACGGCATCGTCGGTGTGCGCCTGGAGATCGAGTTCAAGGAGTTCGGCAACGACCTCGCCGAGTTCATCGCGGTCGGCACGGCCGTCAAGTCCGACCACCCGGCGCCGAGGGACGCACGTGGCGCAACAACCGCGAACCAGCCGTTCACCTCCGACCTCTCCGGCCAGGACTTCTGGACGCTCATCCAGGCGGGCTACGCGCCGCTGGGGATGGTGATGGGCACGTGCGTCTACCACATCGCCCACCAGCGGTTCTGGCAGGCGATGTCCAACATCGGGCAGAACGTCGAGATGCCGCAGTTCACCGAGGCGCTCTACGACGCGCGCGAGCTGGCGATGAGCCGGATGCAGGCCGAGGCCGAGGCGCTGCACGCGGAGGGCATCGTCGGCGTGCAGCTCCTGTCGCACGGCGCACCGGTGGGGCGGGCACACGACCGAGTTCTTCGCGATCGGCACGGCCGTGCGGCCGCTGCGCGCCGACCACCACATCGCGACTCCGCAGCTCGTCCTCCCGCTCACCGACTGAGTACGTGACGCTTGAGCCCAGCGGTCTCGGACCCTCCGGTGACGTCGCGCTGCTGGCCGCCATGCTGCGCGCCGACCGCGCCGACGTCGCCTCCTACGCCCGCGTCCTCACCGGCACGCTCGCCGCGGCATTGCCGGACGGAATGGTCGAGGTCGAGCAACGCCGGGGGCTCGCCGACCGCATGGCCGGGCGGGACGGGCGCACGGTCGCCCTCGTCGTGCATGGGGTCGACCGGGAGTTGGAGCTGCGCGAAGGCGCCCGCGGCGCCATCGAGGCGCAGGTTCGGCAGGTGGTGCGGGGTGTGGTGATCAGCCGCAAGGCCGTTGGGATCGACGAATGGCTGCAGGCCCTCGCGGAGGACCTCACCCGCATCGCCGCCCGCGACGCCGCCGCCCGCGCCGCGCTTGAGCGCTTCCTGGGCGGATGAGCCCGGCCCCCGCCCCCACCTCCCTCCGCGTGCGCGGCCCACTCCGCTTACCCGTCCCCTTCCTCGCCCGCGCCCGGGCCACTGTCCCGGATGCGGTCGGGCGGACGCCTGCTTTGGGCTGCGGCCAGGTGGACGCTTGCGCGCCGCTGCGCGACCGGGTGGAGGCCTGCGCGCGCCGTTCCGCGATGGGATGGACGCCTGCGCGCGGCGGCGCGGCCGCATGAGAGCGCGACAGGTGGCCGTGTGCGGCCCGCGGGAGTGCACCGACGCCGAGGCCGAGGCAGCCCGGGAGGTCGGGGAGCGGCTGGCCACGGCCGGGGCGGTGGTGCTGTGCGGGGGTGGCAGCGGGGTGATGGCCGCGGTCGCGGCAGGAGCCCGGTCGGCGGGCGGGCTGGTGATCGGCATCCGTCCCGGCGACGACCTCGACGACGCGGCGCCCGACCTGTCCGCCGTCGTCGCCACGGGCCTCGGAGAGGCGCGCAACGCCGTCCTCGTCCGCTCGGCCGATGCGGTGATCGTCGTCGGCGGGTCATGGGGCACCCTGTCGGAGCTCGCGCTCGCCCGCCGCGTCGGTGTGCCGGTCGTCGGGATGCTGAGCTGGACCGTCCTCGACGCCGAAGGTCGCCCGCTTCCCGACGCTGTGCCCGTCGCGACATCCCCCGAGGAAGCGGTCCTCCACGCCCTCACCCCCGCCCGGTGAGTCCCGCGTCTCGCCACGGTGAGTCCCGCGCTTCGCCACGGTGAGTCCCGCGCTTCGCCACGGTGAGTCCCGCGCTTCGCCACGGTGAGTCCCGCGCTTCGCCACGGTGAGTCCCGCGCTTCGCCACGGTGAGTCCCGCGCTTCGCCACGGTGAGTCCCGCGCTTCGCCACGGTGAGTCGTGCATATGCGCGTGGGTAGGCGGCTTCGCAGAGCGCGCTGTCACGTCGCAGACTCCACGGACCCTGCGAGCCGTACACGCGGTCTGCGAGGCCGCCGAAAATGCATCGACGCTGATCCCGTGGGCCAAGCTCAGGCTCGCGGCGCGCCGGGAGTACGAGGCGGGACCCACCCGGGTGGCGTGGCTGGACTCACCACGTCGCGCCAGGTATCAGCATTCATCGGATGCGGCCACCGGCTACCGGCTGGCTGGGCTCGGTTTCGCGGTGACCAATCCGTGGGACTGGTCGGCGTCCGGATGCGGGCTGGTAGGCGCCCCATCGTGGGCTGAACCGGGGACTCGCCGTGCACGGCTGCGGGATTTCACCGTCGCGTAGCGCATGACCCGCGTACCCCGGCACGAAACTCGCCCGTGACGAGCTGCGCGACCCACCCTTGTAGAGCGCGCTACTCACCGTGACAAGAAGTACGACTCGTGGTGTCCAGCCGCAAGTTCGCCGTGGTGATACGTGGGATGCACCGTGGCGAAATGCGGGACTCGCCGTGGCGAGGTGCGCGACTCACCCTACCGAGTGCGGGACTGGCCGTGGTGAAGTGCGGGACTCACCCTACCGAGTGCGGGACTGGCCGTGGTGAAGTGCGGGACTCACCGTCAGGGGGTGGGGTGGGAGCCTGTTGCCTCGAGTTGGGTGCGGAGGGCGGTCAGGTCGATCTGGATCTTCTTCAGGGCGTCGCCGCACGTCTGCGCGGGCGGCCCGGCGACGCCGGGCGCCGCCACGCACCCCACTTTGCTGAACTGGCCCACCTCGTCGGCGAGCCGGGCGGCGGTGGCGCCGAGCTGGGCCTCCCCGGCCGCGGATGCCGCCGCGCTCTGTGTGGCCAGCGCGGCGTTGCCCACCTCCGCGACGTACCGCGCGCAGTCCGGGTACGCCTGTACAGGGGGGCGGATGGTGCAGCTGTCCTGGGCGATCGCGTCGACCTTGTCCTGCAGGTCGGCGAGCGAGGTCGAATACGTCGACGACGGCGGCGCCGAAGGTGTCGGCTCGGGGGCCGCGCAGGCCGCGAGCACTCCGATCCCGAGGGCGAGAGCAAGCACAAAACGGGACGGGCGGGCCACGCTGTCCACCGTAGGCCCCCAGGCGAACGCGGATCCCCGCAGCCTTGGCCCAACGTGCGCGGATTCCTGACACTCCCCGAACATTCGCGCGCCACGATGGCCCCATGGCCCCGATCGTCGAACGCGACGCCGTCCGGCGCCTACTGCAGCGGCTGGGTCTCGGCCCGCGCCGGGGCGAGGTGGACACCGCCACCGCGGCCGGGTTCGCCGCCACGCTCGACGCCCTCACCGCGCCCGGCCCCGATGCGGGCGCTGCCGCCACCCCACTCCCGACGTTCGCGCCGATCGACCGCAAGGCCAAGGACCCGGCGTCCCTCCAGCAGGTGCGCCAGCAGCGGACGCAGCTCGTCACGTGGTGGCTCGACCGGATGGCGGCCGCCGACCGGCCTCTTCCCGAGCGCCTGACGTGGTTCTGGCACGGCCACTTCGCAACGAGCATCCAGAAGGTCCGCTACCCGGGTCTCATGGCCGTCCAGAACGCGACGCAACGGCGGCTCGGCACCGGCGACTTCCGCGCACTCGCCCAGGCTATGGCCGTCGACCCGGCCATGTTGATCTGGCTCGACGGCGGCGGCAACCGGGTCGGCAAGCCGAACGAGAACCTCGCCCGCGAGTTCATGGAGCTCTTCACGCTCGGGGTGGGCCACTACACCGAGGACGACGTGCGCGCGGCCGCCCGGGCGCTCACCGGGTGGGCGGTCGACGTCCCGAACGCCACCGCGTCGCTCGTCCCCCGTCGCCACGACCCGGGCCCGGAGACGGTGTTGGGCAGGTCGGTCAGCGACGCGCCCAGCCTGGTGGACGAGCTCGTCGGCCTGCCGGTGTCGCCCCAGTTCATCGCGGGCCGGGTCTGGACGCGGTTCGTGTCCGACACCCCGCCCGACCCGGCGACCCTCGCCACCCTCGTCGACGCCTACGGGCCGGGCCACGACGTCACTGCGCTGCTGCGGGCCGCGGTGCGGACCCCCGCGTTCCGTGACCCGGGATCAGTGATCGTCCGCGAGCCCGTCCTCTGGCTGGTGAGCGCGCTGCGGGCGCTGAACGTGCCGGCGTCGAAGGTGCCCGTGGCGGCGCTCGCGGGCGGGCTGACCGGGCTGGGTCAGATGCCGTTCGCGCCGCCGAACGTCGGGGGATGGCCTGCTGGCACGCCGTGGCTGACCACCGCGTCCGCACTGGCGCGGCTGAACCTCGCCCGCGCCCTGGTGACGGTCGGCGACATGTCCCCGGTGACCGACGCCCCCGTGCCCGGTCGGGTCGCCGCGACCACCGCGCTGCTCGGCCTGCCCGCCCTCACTCCCCGCACGGCGGCGGCGTTGAACCCGCTCGTGGGCAACCCGCCCCAGCTCGTCGCGGCGGCGCTGGCCTCCCCGGAAAGCTGCGTGAGCGCATGAACACCCTGACCCGCCGCCGCTTCCTGCTCGCCTCGGGTGCCGCTGCCGTCGCGGCGACGGCCGCGGGCATCGGCTGGAAGGACCTCGCCGATCGCACCCGCAGCGAGCCGCTGCCCGTCGGCACGGGGGTGCTCGTCCTCGTCACGCTGTACGGCGGCAACGACGGCCTCAACACGGTGGTGCCCGCCGGGGACCCGGCCTACCAGGCCGCCCGGCCCGACCTCGCCTACGCCGAGCACGAGGTGCTCGACCTCGGCGAAGGGCTCGGGCTCAACCCGGGCCTCGCGGGCCTCAAGAAGCAGTGGGACGACGGCACGCTGGCGATCGTGCGTGGCGTCAGCTACCCGAAGCCCGACCACAGCCACTTCCGCTCGATGGACATCTGGCAGACCGCCTCCCCTGACCACCCCGCGGGCACCGGCTGGATCGGGCGCTGGCTGGACGCGAACGGGCGCGACCCGTTGACGGCCGTGTCGCTGGAGCCGGTGCTGCCGCCGCTGCTGGCGGGCGCCACCACCGCGGGTGCCGCGCTGCCGCTGCGGGGGCTCGCCCTCCCCGCAGGCTCGCTCGGCACGGCGTTCACTGCGCTGGGGCAGCCGTCGGCGGGCGAGTCGGAGCTGCAGGCCTACGCGGCGCGCTCGATCACCGATCTGCACCGCACCGTGGCGACGTTCGGCAGCGACGTCGACGCACAGCAGGGCGCCGCGGGGCGGAAGGCCGGAGCGCAGAAGGCCCAGAAGACCGGGACCCAGGCAAGTGCCCAGCCCACGGCCGCCCCGCAGGCGGGGGCCGCGCAGGGCGGCGCGCTCGCCGCCCAGCTCGACGTCGTGGCGCGCTGCATCGAGGCGGGCGCGCCCGCACGGGTGTACTCGGTGAGCCTCGGCGGCTTCGACACCCACGCCGACGAGCGCGGCACCCAGCAGCGGCTGCTCACCGAGGTCGACCAGGCGGTGGCGGGCTTCCTCACGCGCATGGCGGGCACCGACCGGGGGCGCGCCGTCGTGCTGACGGCCTATTCCGAGTTCGGCAGGCGGGTGGCCGCGAACGCGAACGAGGGCACCGACCACGGCACGGCCGGACCGGTGTTCGTCGCAGGGGCTCCGGTGAAGGGTGGGTTCGTCGGCGCGCAGCCCAGCCTCGCCGACCTCGACGACGGCGACCTCAAGCCCACCACGGACTTCCGGGACGTCTACGCCACCCTGCTCGCCGACGTGCTCGGGGCCGACCCGGCCCCCGTGCTCGGTACCGGCCGCTCGACGCTCCCGCTGCTGAGCGCCTAGCGCCCGCGGCGGAAGCGCTCGCTGAGCTGGGGGTCGTCCTCCCACCACAGCCGGGCGGGCGCGTTGTCGCGCTCCTCGGCGGCGTCCAGCTCGGCGTCGATCACCCGCGCCCGGTGGTCGTCCTCGCGGCTCAGCCGGTGGACGACGATGAGGATGAACGGCAGGCCGACGATGTCGCCGCCGATCCAGAGGATGCCCGCGCCGAGGGTCTGGTCGAGCCGGGGGTCGATGCCGGTGGCCTGCGCGGCGTACCAGGCCGCCGCGACGAGCGGGCCGAGCCAGAGCACGACGCCCAGCACCGCGTCGCCGATCATCTCGACGATCGTGATCCACAGCGTGACCAGGTACGAGTCGCGGCGCGGCGTGGGGTCGACGCGGAACCGCGACCAGTAGTAGGCGAACCCGGTGAGCGTCACGACCGTGCCCGCGATGCCCGACGCGACGGCGCTGCGCAGGGTCAGCTCGTACAGCGGCGAGAGGTAGAGCACGAGCAGCGGCACGACCAGCACGACGGTGATGACCAGCGGAAACGTCAACGCCCGTGCGACGCGGCTGTGCAGCGCCGTCCTCAGCGGCGCGCGGATCCGAGGCGGCAGCGTGTCCGCGGCCAGCCGGATCGGGGCGCCCAGCGCGAGGAGCATGGGCGTCACCATGAGCAACACGGTGTTCTGTACCGCGCGCACCCAGAAGAAGGCGTCGTCGTAGACGCCGAGGAACGAGCACCCGATCACCAGGATCGTCGCCACACCGGCGAGGAACGCCGTCGTCCGGCCCGACGGCCACGGTTCGCCCCCCGCGCTCGCCCGACGGCGCAGGCCCCAGCCGTAGCCCCCGCCCAGCGCCGCGGCGGCGGCGAGCACGCCCGGCTCGGCGCGCCACGCCGTGAAGACCCTGGCGAGCGTCAACGGCGCGGTGGCCACGGCCATCGTCAACACAGCGGGGACGCTACGCCCTGGTCCGGTGAGGCGCGGCCTGCCCGTCCGCGGCGCGGTGGCCCGCAGGTCCGGCCGGCGTGCCACGCGCGAGCGCGGCAACGCGGGGTGCGGGGTCGGCAGCGATGGGGCGCAGGCGCCGCCGCGCGGAGGGTGTCGGTGGGCGCCGGCGCCACCGGTGCTCGCCGCCCCCGCCGCCGACCTCCTGCTGTGGCTCTACGGCCGGGTCGAGCTCGACACCGCCGCGCTGCCGCCGGGCCTGGAAGCGGCGTTCCGCGGGCTCCTCGACACCGAGTAGTCACTCCAGCAGCGCGCGGACGTCCTCGCCGCTCAGCGCCGCGCCGAACGCGTCGCCGTCGTCCATCACGCCGGTGAACAGCTCCGCCTTGCGCCGGGCGAGGGCGAGCACCTTCTCCTCGATCGTGTCCTTGGCGATCAGCCGGTAGACCATGACGTTGCGGGTCTGGCCGATGCGGTGGGTGCGGTCCACGGCCTGCGCCTCGGTGGCGGGGTTCCACCAGGGGTCGAGCAGGAAACAGTAGTCGGCCTCGGTGAGATTGAGCCCGAACCCGCCCGCCTTGAGGCTGATGAGGAAGACCGGCGCGGTGCCGCCGCGGAAGCGCTCGACGACGCGCGCCCGGTTGCGGGTGCGGCCGTCGAGATAGGCGTAGGGCACCCCCTCGGCGTCGAGCCGCGCGCGGACCTGGGCCAGGAACCCGGTGAACTGGCTGAACACCAGCGCGCGGTGGCCGCCGCCGATCACGTCGCCGAGCTGCTCCACCAGCGTGTCAATCTTGTTGCTGCCCAGGTGCTCCTGCGTGGGATCGACCAGCCCGGGGTGCAGGCTGAGCCTGCGCAGCAGCATGATCGAGCGCAGGATCGTGAAGCGGTTGCGCTCCACGTCATCGAGGAGGCCGAGTACGTTCTGCCGCTCCCGCTGCAGGTAGCGCTGGTAGAGGCGGCGGTGCCGGGGCTCCAGTTCGACCTCCAGCACCTGCTCCTGCTTCGGCGGCAGATCCGCGGCGACCTGCTCCTTCGTGCGGCGCTTGACCAGCGGCCGGATCCGCCGCCGGAGCCGGGCCAGGCGCTCGGCGTCGCGCTTGCGCTCGATGGGCCGGGCGTAGTGCTCCTGGAAGCGGGTGGGGCTCGGGAAGAGCCCCGGCGCGGTGATCGACAGCAGCGACCACAGCTCCATCAGGTTGTTCTCCATCGGGGTGCCGGTGATCGCCAGCTTGAAGGGCGCGGAGAGCCGCCGCGTGCACTGGTGGATCTTCGACTGGTGGTTCTTGACGAACTGTGCCTCGTCGAGCACCAGGCCGGACCACGCGGCGCTCGCGTAGGCGTCCTCGTCGAGCCGGAACAGCGTGTAGGAGGTGACGACGACCTGCGCGCCCGCGATGGCCTCGGCCAGGTCCTGCTTGCGGCGGCGCAGCGTGTCCGGGATCGGCACCACCGCGAGATCGGGCGTGAAACGGGCGGCTTCGGCCGCCCAGTTCGCGACGACGCTGGTGGGCGCGACGATGAGGAAGGGCGGCGCGTCGGGCCGGGTCTGGTGGACGTGGCTGATCAACGCCAGCGTCTGGAGCGTCTTCCCGAGCCCCATGTCGTCGGCGAGGATGCCGCCGAGGCCGTGGTCGTGCAGGAAACCGAGCCACTGGAACCCCTCGCGCTGGTAGGGCCGCAGCGTGGCGCACAGGCCCTCCGGCAGGGGGATCGTGCCGAGCCCTTCGATCCCCGACAGCGACGACAGGCCCGACACCTGCCGCCGCCATGCCTCGGCCTGTCGCTCGACCACCCCGAGTGCCGCCAGCTCCTCCCACAGGCCGACCTGGAAACGGCTGATCCGCAGCGGCCCGCGCGCGGACTCCTGCAGGGCCCTGGCCTCCTCGATCAGCGTGCGGAGGGTCTCCAGCTCGGGCTTCTGCAACGAGAAGTAGGCGCCATCGGCCAGGAGCAGGTGCGACTCGCCCATCGCGAGTGCGGTGAACACCTCGGCGAAGGGCACCTCCCGCCCCTCGACACTGAGGGTGACGTGCAGGTCGAACCAGTCCGTCTGGCCCTCGAGCGCCTCCGTGGACACGCCGATCCGCAGCGAATCGCCCGCCTCCCGGTAGGGCGCGGGACGGCCGGTGCGCTCGACGATCAGGCCCGGGGTGTCGTCGAGCAGGGGCAGCAGCTCGGTGGAGAACCGCATGGTGGCGAGCCCCCGCAGGCGGGCGTCGCCCAGCGGGGTGGGCAGGCCGAAATCGGCGAACGGCAGATCGAGGGACTCCAGCACGGCGCGCTCGCCCTGCGGATCCCGGAAGGCGCCCTCGGTGCCCGCGAACGGTGCCCGCACGGCGCGGCCGCCGACGTCGTAGGCCCATTCCCAGCTCAGGTCGAGCTCGTGGGCGTCACCGAAGGCGGCGCGCAGGACGAGCGTGGGCTCCGAGATCGCGGGCGGTGCGAACGCCCCGTCCGACGACGTGACCGGCGCGAGGTGGCGCAGCCGCGGGTAGAACGCCTCCGCGAACCGCTCGTGCGCACCCGCGGGCACGGCGATCCGCTGCCCCGCGAGCGCCAGCTCCTGCAGCTCGGGCCGCACCGGCGTGGCCAGCCGCGCGAGCCGGATCGGCCAGCGCCCGGGATCGCCCTGGGCGTCCGCGACGTGAACCACGCCGTGCCCCTCGTCACCGAGGAAGAGCACCGGCGTGCTGGGCTCGCCGTCGACGCGCAGCACCGGCGCCACCGCGAGCCCGTCGCCCTCGCGGGTGACGTCGAGATGCACCTCCGCGGCGCCGTAGGGCGGGAACGTGCCGAGGGACTTCGCGGCGTGCACGATCGGCAGCCGGTGCGCGGCGGCGTCGTCGAGGAGCGACCACAGCCGTGTGCCGGTGCGCGCGATGTCGAGGCGGGTGTCGTCTCCGGTGGCCCAGTAGCCGGAGGCGTAGGTGTGGGTGCGGTGCAGCGCATGCCATTCGCACAGCAGGTGGACGTGCTCGGGCTCGTACTGGCCGGTGGCCTGCAGCGCGGGCAGCCTGCCCCAGGAGAGGTTGCCCGCCACCCAGCCGGTGCGCCCCGGCCGCACGACCCTGGCCAGCAGCCGGGGCCGCTCCGGCACGCCGCCGTGGCGCGGGGTCGCGGGAACCGACAGCGACAGCTCGACGGCCAGTGGCAGAACGTCGCCGGTGGCCGCAGTGGGCGTGGGCGACAGCAGCGCGTCGAGCGAGCGCTCCCACCCATCGGCAGCCTGCCCGGTGAGCTGCCCCGCCACGATCACCGCGGCGACCGCGTGTACGCAGTTGACGGACCTGCGACAGGCGCAGTGGCTGGTGGCATAGCGGAGCCGCGCTCCGGATCGGCGGAAGTACGCCGCCGTGTCATACCGGCGGGCGCCGCCGCGGACGGTGGCGTACAGGACGTGGCCGAAGTCGTCCCACTCCATGTGCAGCACCGCCCGCTGCTGTGCCGCCTCGGTGGCCGCGACGTACGTCGACGACCCGACGACCTCCACCAGCCGCTGCGCGTCGATGCCGTCGATGTGCAGGATCCGCATCGCGCTGCCCTCCTTCACGTGCTCCGCGTCATCCGCCGGGGACGCTAACCGGAGGCACCGACAGTTCTGGGTCCTTGATCAGCGGGACGGCTCCGCGGGCTGGCTGAAGGCGGTGAGGAACTTGTCGCGGAAGGTGTCCATCCGCCACACCGGGGCGGTCGGGGCGGGCTTGAGACCGTCCGTCCACCCCCAGTCCGCGACGCGGTCGAGAACGGCAGGGTCGTGCGCCACGATCGTGATCGGCACGTCGTGGCTGGCGCCGTCGCCGGTGATGATCGGGGCGGGCTGGTGGTCGCCGAGGAAGACGAGCACGAGGTTGTCGTTGCCGTAGGTTTTCACCCAGTCGACGAGGCTGCCGACCGAGTACGCGATGGAGTCGCGGTAGCCTGCGCGGACGCGGTCGGTGTTCTGCCACACCACGTCCGGCCCGTCGGTGGCACGCACGAGCGCGTCGTAGCCCGACCCGTCGCCGATCGCGTTCCAGTCGACGATCTTGGGCACCGGTGTCCACGGCACGTGGCTGGAGGTGAGCACCAGCTCGGCCATCATCGGCGGGCGGCCCGGCTTGCCGTACTCGCGCTGCTGGAACTGCTGGAGCGTGTACTGGTCGGGCATCGGCGACCAGCTGAAGTTCAGCCCCTTGTACCCGAGGTCGTCGCGGCCGTAGGTGCGGTCGATGCCGTAGAAGTTCGCGTCCGGCCAGGCCGAGATCGTGCCCGGCATGACCGCGACGGTGTCCCAGTCGGCCTTCTTGAACGCGTCGGTCAGGGTGAGACGGTCGCTCGAGACGAGGCTGCGGTCGCGCTGCTGGTTGGCGATCCACAGCCCGGAGCCGAACGTCGCGTGGGCGAGCCAGCTGCCCCCGCCCGCGACCGGCGAGGTCAGGAAGCCGCTGCGTGCGGAGAACCCGGCCGCTTTCAGCGCCTGGGTGCCCTGGTCGAGCGTGGCGTCGACGAGGGGCGCGTAGTGCGGGTCCTCGACCGCCGACCGTCCGTAGCTCTCGACGAAGGTCAGGACGACGTCCTTGCCCTTCAGCGCGGTGAGCAGGTGGTCGTCGGGGGTGTTCCGGAACGCGTCGATGGCGGCCTGCGCCTCGAACTCCTCGCGGTCGCGCAGGCTGACCGGGATCTGCGTGGCGTCCTGGTAGACGAGCGCGGCCACGCTGCGGGAGGCGACCGGCACCGGGTCCACGAGCTGGGTGCCGAGTGCGGCCGCGCCGAGCCAGACCACCGAGAGCACCGCGACGGCCTTGGTCGCCGGGCGCCGCCGACCGGCCAGGACGCCCGTGAGCCGCAACGCCGCGAGGGTCATGAGCACCATGACGCCGACGACGAGCACGCAGGCCAGGATCGAGGCGCCGACCGCGGCCGCGCCGCCGAACGACTCGTGGACGAAGTTGTAGGCGTCGCCGACGAGCGTCCAGTCCAGCACCGGGTCGAACGGCCGGTCGAGCGTCGCGAGGAAGCCCATGTCGATGATCTTGATGATGGTGAGCAGGCCCAGCAGGCCGCCGCCGACCGCCGCGACGATCCGGCGCGGCCGGGCCGGGAGCACGAGCAGGACGGCGACGGCGACCAGGCCCTCCACCGGGATGCGCAGGAACGCGGCCGGGGTGAGCTGGTCGATCGTCCGGGGGATGACGAGGGCGCACAAGACGAGCAGCCCGGCCAGTACCGTGAGAATCCGGCGCAGGACGGGGCGCTTGCGGCGCGTGTCGTCGGTTGGCGCGGTCACATGGTCCCCCTCGGCAGTCGACGCCCGACAAGGACGACACGGCTGGAACCCCGGCAGTAGTTCACACAAGTTGCCCGTGAGCATGGGAGCAGCGGCGAGTGGTGACGGCAACGCGGCCGTTGGCGCCGATCGTCAACTGTCCGGCGGTGTCCATTCGACTGAACGGGTCATCGTGGCGCGGGGCAGCCCGAGATGGCCCTCCCGCCGCAGCGCGATGTCCACCCGCCGCAGAGCGGCGCGCCGTGTCCGGGGTCAGGCGGTCAGGCGGTCAGGTCGAGCGCGGCGCGGACGATGGTGTCGGTGTCCAGGCCGTGGTGGCGGTAGACCTCCTCGAGCCCCCCGGACTGGCCGAACGTCGAGACGCCGAGGTGCGCGGCCCGCACCTGGTTGATCCCGGCGAGGAACGCGAGCGCGTGCGGGTGCCCGTCGAGCACCGTGACCAGCGGCGCCGCCCGGCGGCCGGGGAAGACCGCGTCGAGGATCCAGCTCTCGCCCCCGGGATGACCGACAGAGCGCCCGGCCCGTGCCTGGACGGCGTCGAAGAGCAGGCCGGGGCCGGTGACGCACACGACGTCGGCGGGAAGGCCCTGGGCGACGAGCCGGTCGGCGGCGGCCAGCGCCTCGGGGACGACGGCGCCCATCGCCGCGATCGTCACCGCGGGCGTGCCCTCGGCACGGCGCAGCGGATACGCCCCGGCCACCACCTGGCGGCGCCGCCGTTCGCGCGCGGCCGGGTCCTCGGGCACGGCGGCGAGGGTCTGGTCGACCGACCGGGTCGAGAGCCGCAGGTAGGCCGACCGGCCGCCGGGCCTGCCCAGCCGGGCCAGCGCGGCGAGCAGCGTCCACTCGACGTCGATCGCGAACGCGGGCTCGTAGAACGTGCAGCCGGGCTGCTCCAGCCCGACCGACGGCGTGGTGATCGACTGGTGCGCCCCGCCCTCGGGCGCCAGCGTCACTCCGGACGGTGTCCCGACGAGGATCGACTGGCCGCCCGCGTAGATCCCGAACGACCACGGCTCCAGCGCCCGCTCCACGAACGGGTCGTAGAGCACGCCGATCGGCAGCAGCGGCTCGCCCCACCGGCTCCAGGTGGCGCCCAGCTCGCCGAGCAGCCCGACCAGGTTGGTCTCCGCGATGCCCAGCTCCAGGTGCTGCCCGTCCGGGCGTTCGCGCCAGTGCAGGATGGTCTCGGGGTCGTCGGCGAACCAGTCCACGCGTTCGCGCGCCGACCACACGCCGACCTTGTTCACCCAGCCGCCGAGGTTCGTCGACGACGACACGTCCGGGGCCAGCGTGACGATGCGCTTCGCGGCGTCCGGGGCGGTGCGGGTGAGGTCGAGCAGGGTGCGGCCGAGCGCGGCCTGGGTGGTGGCGTGCCCGCCGGGGGTGCGGCCGATGTCGGTGGGCAGCGCGGGCACGGCGTGCGGGGCAACGGGCTCCCGGCGCAGCCGCTCGGCGGTCTCGCGGCACAGCGCCGCGGCGGCCGAGGAGGTGGGGAACCGTGCCCAGGGGTCCTCGGTCGAGGCGCCGACCTGCTGCGCGAGCTGGCCCATCTGGTCGGCCGTGAGCAGCGAGGAGTGGTTCTGCGGGTGCCCCTCGGTGGCCAGGCCGTAGCCCTTGACCGTGTAGGCGAAGATCACGGTGGGGCGGGTGTCGTCGACGCTGGTGAAGGCCTCGCGCAGCGCGTGCATGTCGTGGCCGCCGAGGTTGCGGATGGCGGCGTGCAGCGTGGCGTCGTCCAGTCCGGCGACGAGCTCGCCCAGCTTCGCGTCCTCGCCGGGCAGCCGTTCGCGCAGCTGGGCCGGGGCGCAGCGCAGCAGCCGCTGGTATTCGGGGTTGGACATCTCGTCGATCCGCCGCCGCAGCGCGTCGCCGCCGGGGCGGGTGAACAGCTCGTGCAGGAGGCGCCCGTACTTGACGGTGAGCACCTGCCAGCCCGCGGCGTCGAACATCCCGGCGAGGCGCACGGCGCCGATGTTGGGGACGATCCGGTCGAGGCTCTGCCGGTTGAGGTCGACGATCCAGCAGACCTCGCCCAGCTCCGCCACCATCGGGTCGAGGATCGCCTCCCAGCAGGCGCCCTCGTCCAGCTCGGCGTCGCCGACCAGGGAGTACTGGCGGCCCGTCCGGGCCCGCACGTAGCGGCGGGCCAGCGCGCCCCAGATCGGGGCGGTCGCGCCGATGCCGACCGAGCCGGTGGAGTAGTCGACGGTGTCCGGGTCCTTCGACCGGCTCGGGTAGCTCTGCAGGCCGCCGAACGCCCGCAGTGTCTCCAGCTGCGGCGCCGACAGCTCGCCGAGCAGGTAGTTGATCGCGTGCAGGACCGGCGACGCGTGCGGCTTCACCGACACCCGGTCCTCGGGGCGCAGGTGCTCGAACCACAGCTCGGTCATGATCGACACCAGGGATGCGGACGACGCCTGGTGCCCGCCGACCTTCAGCCCGCCGGGGTTGGGCCGCACCCGGTTCGCGTGGTGCACGATCGACGTGGCCAGCCACAGCACCCGCTGCTCCACCTCGCGCAGCGTCGCGTCCCGGTCCATGTTGTCCTCCTCGTGGCGACCCACTGGCCACTGCACCATCGCGACGGGGCCCAGACAATGCCTTGGGTCATCGTGAGACGGGAGCGTCGGTTGCAGCGACGGGTGCTGGCGGTGCTGTGCGGCACCCAGATCACCAGCTGGGGCGTCCTGTACTACGCCTTCCCCGTGCTGGCGCCGTCGCTGTCGGCTGACACCGGCTGGTCGGTGCCGAGTGTCACCGCGGCGTTCTCCGCGGGGTTGGTCGTCTCGGCGTTGGTGGGGGTGCCGGTCGGTCGGCTGCTGGACCGGATCGGGCCGCGCGCGGTGATGACGGTCGGGTCGGCGGTCGCGGTGCCCGCGGTGGTCGGAATCGCCATAGCGCGGACGTTCGCGGGGTTCGTCGTCGCCTGGCTGCTGGCGGGGGTGGCGATGGCGGGCACGCTCTACCCGCCCGCGTTCGCGGCGCTGACCCGCTGGTGGGGCGCGCGGCGCGTGGCCGCGCTGACCGGGCTTACGCTCGCCGCCGGGCTGACCAGCACGATCTTCGGCCCGCTGACGGCCGCGCTGCTCGGCGCGCTGGGCTGGCGCGACACCTACCTGGTGCTGGCGGTGGTGCTGGCCGTCGTCACGATCCCCGGCCACTTCCTCGGGCTGCGCGGCCCCTGGCCTGCGCCCGAGCCGCCTGCGCATCCCGCCCACGCCGACCCGGGGCCCGTGGCGCGCAGCAGGCCGTTCGTGCTGCTGACGGCGTCGCTCACCGCTGGCGCGTTCGCCGTCTACGCGGTGCTGGTGGGGCAGGTGCCGCTGGTGATCGAGCGCGGGATGTCGACGACCGCGGCGGCGTGGACGCTCGGGCTCGGCGGCGTCGGCCAGGTGCTCGGCCGGATGAGCTACGGCGCTCTGGCCCGGCTGGCGGGGGTGCGGGGCCGCACCGTCGGTGTGCTGGCCCTGTGCGCCGCGACCACCGCCCTGCTCGGCCTCCTGCCCGGCCCCCAGGCGGCGCTGGTCGCGGCGGCGATGCTCGCGGGCGCAGCCCGGGGGATCTTCACGTTGCTGCAGGCCACCGCCGTGACCGACCGGTGGGGCAGCATGCACTACGGCAGGCTGAACGGCCTGGTCTCGGCCCCGTCCACGCTCGCGACGGCCGTGGCGCCGTGGGCGGGCGCCGCCCTGGCCGTGCCGCTCGGCGGCTACCCCGGGGTGTTCGTGCTGCTGGCGGCCGTGGCGCTGGTCGCGGCCGTGCTGGCATTCGGCAGCATTCCGCGGCTCACGACCGCAGGACGTGCGTCCGCGGGGCCGTCGCGCCCGGAGTGACGGCGCGGCCGAGAGGGCCGGCTCGGCCCAACGACGGGCCCACTTGCGCGGCGCTCAGCCCGCCCCGCGGTGAGGTTCGGCGCGGGGGTCACGAACCCTCTCCTTCGGACTGGGCGATGGCCCACGCGGCGTTGACGAGCCCGATGTGGCTGAACGCCTGTGGGAAGTTGCCGAGCAGGTCGCCGGTCGCCGGGTCGACCTCCTCGGCGAGCAGCCCGACGTCGTTGACGTAGCGGACGGCGCGCTCGAACACCTGGCGGGCGCGCGCGACCTGTCCCGACACGGCCAGCGCCTGGGCGAGCCAGAATGTGCAAAGCAGGAAGGTGCCTTCCTCGCCCGCGAGCCCGTCGGCGTTCGACCCGGCCGCGGTGCGGTACCGGTAGACCAGGCCCCGGGAGTCGGTGAGCTGATCGGCGACGGCGTCGATCGTGGCCAGGACGCGGGGGTCGTCGGCGGGCAGAAACCCCACGATGGGGATCATCAGGTTTGACGCGTCGAGGTCGCTGGATCCGAAGGACTGGGTGAACGACTTCGCGGTTTCGCTCCAGCCCCGGGTGAGGATGGCCGCGCGGATCTCGTCGGCCACCGCCTGCCAGCCCGCCACCCGGTCCCGGGCGCGCAGCGTGTCGGCCATCGCGATGGCCCGGTCGAGCGCCACCCAGCACATGAGCTTGGAGTAGAGGAAGTGTCGGGGCTCGCCGCGCACCTCCCAGATGCCCTGGTCCTTGTCGCGCCAGCGGCGGGTCGTGGCGTCGGCGCAGGCGACCAGGAACTCCCGCCACGCCGTCGCGCCGGGGTGATCAGGGTTGAGCTGGGCGACCAGCCGGTGCGCCGAGCCGAGCAGCTCCCCGTAGACGTCGATCTGGCGCTGGCTCCACGCGCCGTTGCCGACGCGCACCGGGCGGCTCTCACGCCACCCCGCGAGGTGCCCGAGCTCGCGCTCGGTGAGGTCGTGCTCGCCGCCGACCCCGAACATGATCTGCAGGTCGCGGCCGCTGCGGACCTCGCCCGCCGAGCTCGCGGCCAGGTAGTCGAAGAACTGGTGCGCCTCGTCGGGGCAGGCGGCGACCCAGAGCGCCTCCAGCGTGAACGACGCGTCGCGCACCCAGGCGTAGCGGTAGTCCCAGTTGCGCTCGCCGCCCGGCTCCTCCGGGAGCGACGTCGTCGGCGCCGCCACGACGGCCCCGGTGGGCTGGTAGGAGAGCGCCTGCAGCACGCGCCCGCTGTGGTGCACGAGCTCGCGCCACGGGCCCTGGTAGCTCTGGTGGATCCGTGACCAAGCCCGCCAGGCGTCCAGCGTCACGCGCAGCGCATCGTCCAGCTCGGCCGCGGTCGACGGTGCGGGGTACGGCTCCGACGTCGTGCGGTGGGTCAGGCCGAGGACGACGTGTTCACCTGCGCGCAGCGTGAGCGTCCCGGTGGCCGCCGGGCCGTCGACGACCAGCTCGACCGGGCACGAGAGCGCCAGGACGTCGGCCCCTCCGCGCATCATCACGCCGCCCGGGACGGCCGCGAGCAGCGGCTCGACCAGGCCGTACTCGGGCCGCGGCGCGAACTCGACCGCCACTTCGGCCCGGCCTGCCGTGCACTCCAGGGACCGGACGAGCATGCGGGGGGCGTGCGCGCCGAGCGCATGCGGGTCGTCTCCGGGGCCGCTGGCCAGCGCGTCGACGACGACGAGCGTGCCCGTCGCGGTGGTCCAGGTGGTCTCCAGCACCATCGTCAGGTCGACGTAGCGGCGACTCACGTCGGCCGAGGCGTCGGTCGGGCGCACGGCGAAGTGGCCCGCGCCCCGGCCGAGCAGGCGCCCGAACACCGAGGGCGCGTCGAACCGCGGGGCGCAGAACCAGTCGACCGAGCCTTCGCGGCTGACGAGCGCGGCGGTGTGGCGGTCGGACAGCAGGGCGTAGTCGGCGATGGGGACGGACATGGGAGCTCCTCGTGTCGGTGTCGCGGCAAGGACCCCGCTGGAGCGTCGACGTTACGGGCGTAGCAGCATCGGATGTTCGGCCGTCGGGGTCGGCATGAGCGAGCACGACGACGTCATCGTCATCGGGTCCGGTGCGGGCGGCTGCATCCTCACGTGCGCGCTCGCGGGTACGGGCGCGTGCGGGCGGCGGCAGGTCGCGGTTGCGTTCCTCGGTGATCGCGCACGCGAAGCCGCGCGGCGCCGCCCGGGCGTGGGTGGCGCCGCTCGCGGTCACGTGACCGGTCGGGGCTCCCGCCACATCGCCCGGAGCGGCGGCCCGTCCGGGATCACGATCTCCCCGACGGTCGCGAAGCCATGGCGCTCGTACAGCCGCCGGTTCCCGGGCGAGGTGGCCTCCAGGTAGGCGGGCTCGGCCGCCGCGTCGGCGCGCAGCAGGGTGGCGGGCAGCAGCGCGGAGCCGAGGCCGCGGCCCTGCGCCTCGGGATCGACGCCGAGGAAGTTCGGGTGATGGCACGGACGGTGCGGATGGCACGGCTCGAGCGCGGCCATCGCCACGAAGATCCGGTCCGTGTCCGGCCCGGCCGCGGCGGCGATGCGCTCGGCGAACCGCTCGGCGGCGTCCTCGGGCACGGCCTGTCGTCCAGGCGGAGACCAGAGCGCGACGCCCGCCCCGCCGATATGGCTGGCGTGCAGCGGCGCGTAGGCGTCGACGAAGAGCCCGAACAACCCGGGCAACAGCAGTTCGCCACGCCGGGCGTCGGGCAGCATCCAGCCGACGACCGGATCGTCGGCAAAGGCCTTGGCGAGCACGGCGCCCGCCGCCGCGGTGTCGGTCGTCCGCAGGGTGCGGACGGCCGGGATCGTGACGGTCATGGGGGTTCCTTCCTGTTCGGTGACCTCGACCGGAACGGCGTGAGGTCCCGCCTCGCCACGGAAGGTGGACCCTCGGGGCGACTCCCAGCAGCGTCCGAGATGTCGGGTTCGTGGGGGAGGTCGACAGATGGGCGGGACGTTCCTGGGCCGGGACCGTGAGCTGGCCGCCGTCCGGAAGCTGCTCGGCAGCCACCGGCTGGTCACGGTCGTGGGTGTCGGCGGCGTCGGCAACACACGGCTGGCGCTGGCCGCGGCGCCCCCGCCGCCGCGACCTGCCTGCTGGCCCGCCATGCGAGCCCCGAACAGGTGCCCGGCGCGGTCGCCGAGGCGCTGTGCTTCCCCTCGTGGGAGGCGGCCCTCGGTGGGCTCGCCGACCGCCACACGCTGCTCGTTCTCGACAACTGCGAGCACCTGCTGGACGCCGCCGCCGACGTGGTGGAGCTGCTGCTGGCCCGATGGCCCGGCGTGTCGGTGCTGGCCACCAGCCGCGAGCCGCTCGCGATCGACGACGAGCACGTGCTGCGTCTGCCACCGCTGGCTCTCGCCGAAGGCACTGACCCCGACGCGGCCGCAGCCGCGCCCGCCGTTCAGCTGTTCCTCGCCAGGGCCGCCGCGGCCGGGGCGGCGGTGTCGCTCGACGAGGAGACCGCGCCGGTGGTCGCCGAGCTGTGTCGACGGCTGGACGGGCTGCCGCTGGCCATCGAGCTCGCCGCGGCCCGCACGCCGGTCCTCACACCGTCGGAGATCCTCGGCCATCTCGATCGGCGGCTGGAGGCGCTCGTCGGCCGCCGCCGCGGGCCCGCACGGCACCGCAGCCTCCCGGCGCTGATCGACTGGTCCTACCAGCGGCTCGATCCCGGCCTCAGGCGGTTCTTCGACCGCATGGGCGTTGCCGAGGACCGGTTCACCGCCGAGGCAGCGCATGCGGTGGCGGGCGAGCCGGGCGAAGACCTGCTCGCCGTAGTCGGGCACATCGACCGGCTGGTCGGGTGTTCGCTCGTACAGTCCCACCGGCGAGCCGGGCGCACCTGGTATGGGCTGCTGGAGACGATCCGTGCCTACGCCAGGGCTCGACTGTATGAGCGGGGTGAGCTGGAGACGATCACCGACCGGTGCGTCGGCTGGACCGCCGAGCAGGCCCGCACGCTGCAGCGGCAGCCCTGGCGGAGCTGGACGACCGAGCAGATGGCCGTCGCCGACGCCCTGCGCCACGACGTGCACGACGCGCTGCGCCACGTCCTGGGAAGCGACGTGAGTCCGGAGCGGGCCGTGCCGCTCTACATGCTGCTGTGGGGCGCCGACGTCCAGCACGGCCGGGCCGGTCCGGTCGCCGAGCTCGGCGAACGCCTCCTCGCCCGGTGGCCCGATGTGGCGGCGCGCTCCCTCTCTACTGTCGACCCATGGCCGCGCCCACCCTCGCCGAGCTGCTCGTGGAATACGACCGTGCCCGCGCCTACACGCGCGACCTCTGGAGCGACCTGAGCGACGACGAGGTCCGCTGGCGGCCGCACGAGCACTCCAGCGCGATCGGGTGGCACCTCGGGCACCAGCCCGCGGTCGCCCACTTCATGGTCCGCAACCTGACCGCGGCCGAGGCGAGCCTCGACACGGAGCTGGACGCGCTGATGGACGCCGCAACCGGCGAGGCCGACCGTGGCGACCTGCCCGCGCTGGAGCGCATCGTCGACTACCGCGACGCGGTGGCCGACCGGGTGCACTTCCGGGTCGGTGCGATCGACGACGGGGCGGTGGGCGCCCCCGCCCAGCTGCGCGTCGTGGCCAGGACGCTGCTGGTGGCGTTGGTGAACCACGAGTACCAGCACGACAAGTGGATCGGCGAGGTGCGCAGCGAGGCGCATGGCCGCGGGCTCCCTCCCGAGCCGTCCTCGCCGTTCCTGACCGTGCTCGACGGCTACGTCACGCTCGACCCCGGCTGAGAGCTCGGCCCGCTGACTCGGGCCGTTCGGATCTGTTGAAACCCATGTTTGCGATCACATGTTCGAGTAGTGTGGAATCGTGTCCTGCTCTCCGATCGTCGCCGCGCACGGCCTCCTCGCTGCCGCGGTCGATGTCCTGGGCGCGGCGTGCGGAGCGCCCGCTGCCGACGATGAGCTGATCTCCGCGTTGACCGTGTGCGCGGGCACGTCCAGCGCACCTACGCCAAGATCGGCGTCTCGACGCGGGGTGCGGCGGCGCTCGTCGCGATCGAGCAGGGGCGTTCTTGGTGATCAAACCCCGCGAAGGTCGGGTTCGCGGCGATCACAAAGGGTCGTGCACCGGCCGGTAGCCTGCGAGGTCCGCCTCTTTGAGACACACCTCCGCGGGGCCGATCCCGTCCGAGGTGTTCAGACCCTGGACGCATGCGGCGGCCGAGGCCGCGCCGAGCCGCAGGCACTCCTCGACCGGCAGGTCCTCGTGGAGGCCGAGGATGACGCCCGCGGCGAAGGCGTCGCCAGCGCCCGTCGTGCTGCGGACGCGCTCGGGCGGCAGCCGGACCGAGCCGTGTCGCCAGGTCCGCCCGTCCGGGTCGGCGGCGACGCTGCCCGCCGGGAAGTGCACAACGGCCACGCGGGCGACCCCGCGGGCGATCAGGCCGTGGGCCATCGCCTCGACGGCCGCCCAGTCGACGGGTCCGTCGGCGCCCGGCACCGGCGCGTCGATGCCGGTCAGCGCCCCGGCCTCCAGCTCGTTGACGACGATGCTGGACAGGTGCGGCAGGCAGGGCAGCGCCACCTCGGCGAGCTGCTCTGGCGCGAGGCTCACGAGCTCCATGTTCGTGCGCAGACCCGCCGCCCGCGCGCGGCGCAGCAACGCCGACCAGCCGTTGCCGCCGTCGGGCGTCGCGGCGTCCATGAGCGGGTGCAGGCCGGGGGCGCCCACGTGCAGGATCCGCGCCGTCGAGCTCTCGATGGGGGCCGCCGCACCGTCGAACAGCGCGTTGGCGCCGATGTGGTGGAAGAACGTGCGCCGCCCGCCGACACGCTCGACCATCGCGTCGGTGAACGAGGTGGCGACCCCGGGCAGCGTCACGACGCCCGTCGTGTCGACGCCCAGCCGCGCGCATTCGGCGAGGACGTACGCGCCGTGCTGGTCGTCGCCGATCGCGCCGAGCATCGCGAGCGGGAAGCCCGCACCGAGCTGGTGCAGGTCGACGGCCATGTTCAGGCCCGGGCCACCGGTCGAGAGCGAGACCTCCTCGATCGTGGTGATGTGGTCCAGCGGCGGGTAGGCCGCGATGACCTTGCCGACGTCGACGACGATCGACCCGGCGCACACCACCCCGGCGCGCGTGTGCCGTGCCGATGATCCGCTCGCGAGCTCGCTCACTCGGCACGCAACACGGGATCGGTCACCTCCAGGTCGTCCTGCAGGGGACGGTGGGGCGTGAGCTCGGCCTTGGCCAGCGCCTCGTGGTAGGCGCGGACGGCATCGGCCGGGCTCAGCTCGCCGCGCAGCACCGGGCGCATAAGACCCACCAGGTCCAGCTGCGACTCCGCGCGCTGGATCTTGCGGCCGAACAGCGCCACCCGGGCGCCGTGCGCTTCCGCCCGGTGCAGCAGCTCGAACGTGTCGCGCGTGGTGCCCGCCGAGCCACCGAGGATGCCGACCACCACGGACGGGTCGTGCTCCACCAGCTCGGCCAGCGCGTCGGCGCCGTTGTAGGCCATCTTGAGGAACAGCGGGCGGTGCGCGGTGGTCACCCCGGCCAGGGTGCGGATGATCGCGTCGTTGACGAACGCCCCGACCTCGTGGGGCGCGAGCTCGCTCGGCGCGTTGGGGTTGAAGACCTCCAGGAAATGCCGGATGCCGCGCTCCGCGGCCTCGCGGCGGAACGCGCCGTAGGTCTCGAGGGTGGCGATGTCGCGTTCGAGGTCGTTGTTGAACGTGACGGAGTAGAGCACGAGGTCGCAGAACGGGCGGATCGCGGCGAGGTCGGCGGTGCGGAAGGGACGTGACGGCGCGGCGGTGTAGGTGCTGCCGCGGTGGTTCCAGATGTCGGTGGTGTCGTTGGCCCGCACCGCGAGGGTGACCCCCTCGCCATCTGCGCTGTCGTCGAGCGAGCCGTCGCCCGCGAGGCGTTCGCCGTTGGACGCCGAGGTCAGCAGGATGTCGAGCGCGTCGGCCGCGACGAGCGCGCGCATGTGGTCCAGGTAGGTGGCGCGCGTGTGGTACCGGCCGGGACCGGCGGCCGTGGGCTGGCCCGCGACCGGCCCGGGTGCGGCGACGCCGAAGGCCATGTCGGCGTCCTTGGCGTCGGCGATGATGAAGTCGTCGGGCGTGTAGCGGCCCGCGAAGATGGCGTCGAGCTTGCGGTCGAGACGGCGGGGCATGCCGGTCAGCCTTTCGTTGTGGCGAGCAGCTCCTGGGCCAGAGCGGCGGTGGTGACGAGCGTGGTGACGTAGCCCGCGGCGACGGCGGCGCGCACCGCGGGCGCTTTCTCGCGGCCGTGCGCGATGCAGATGACGTCGGGCACGGCGTGCAGCTGCGCGGCGCTGATCCCGATCACCTGTCGGGACAGCGGCATCGTCAACGGCTTGCCCGCCGTGTCGAGGAACGTGCCGGAGAGGTCGGCGAGAACGTGGTTGCTCTGCAGCGC
Source organism: uncultured Actinomycetota bacterium (assembly GCA_963770115.1). Lineage (GTDB taxonomy): Bacteria > Actinomycetota > Actinomycetes > Mycobacteriales > Pseudonocardiaceae > Pseudonocardia. The sequence goes on along the minus strand of CAVYOT010000020.1, from coordinate 43,992 downwards.
GGCCCGCTCGTCGGCGGTGAGGGCGTCGTGCAGGTTGGAGCTGACCGGACGCCAGCAGCCGATGCCGATCACGGCGCGGGTCACGTCGGGGAACCGCGCGAACGCCGCGGCGGTCTCCGGCTGGCGGTGCACGACCTCGACGCTCGCCGGGTCGGACACGAACATCGGCGCGTAGAACGAGTAGCCGGGGCCGCCGCCGCGGCGGGCCAGACGGTCGACGGTGTCGATGAGGCTCGCCGTGACGTCCGGCCGGGTCAGGCCGCCGGTCAGCTGCACGACGGCGCAGGCCGGGATCCGCTGCAGCCGCTCGGCCGTCGCCAGCACGGCCCGCGACCAGCCCAGGCCCAACACGTCGGCGGGGGTGAGCACCTCGGCCAGCAGCGTTGCGGCGACCTCGGCCAGATGTCCTCGGGCGGTGACGTCATCGTCGTCGACGGTATTGACGACGATCGCGCGGCGGAGGTCGAGGCGCTGGCGAAGCAGCACGCTGAGGTCGGCGTCGACCGCGCCCGGGGTGGCGATGGAGATGCGCACGATGCCGCTGGACCGGGCGAGCTCGAGCAGCCGCGCGACCTTGAACCGGCTCAGCCGCAGCTCCGACGCGATCTGGACCTTGGTGCGGTCCTCGAGGAAGTACCGCCGCGCGACGGTCGCCGCGAGGACGAGGTCGTCCAGGCGCAGCGGCAGAGGCTCGCTCATGTGGGCATCTCGCCGCGGAGAGCATCACGGACGGGCATGGTCCCCGCAGTGTCGCACTTGTGAGTGCCAGAAGGCGAGCGTTTGCTCAAATGAGCAGGCTGTCGGCCATACTCGGGGAACGGGGGTCCACCGATCGGAGGACGGGCGGTTCAGCCCGGTCGTCGGCCGCCCGACCGACGGTGGCGCAAGTGCGGGCGCGGCATCGTAGAGGCATCGGGGAACCCCCGGACCAGCGAAAACAAGGAGCCGCAAGCCATGAGCACCACGACCACCACCCCGACCGTTCCCACTACCTCCGGTGCGCGCGGGCGCACCGCGCTCGTCGCCGTCAGTGCCGCGGTGGCCGGTGCCGCCGTCGTCGCCGGGCTGGTGTTCGGTCTCGGTGGGTTCGGCAGCTCCGCCGCCTCGACCCCGGCCGCCCCCTCGGTCGTGCCCACCGCGCCTGCCGTGCCCGCCTCGGGCGGCAGCAGCGCCCACCACCACGTCGTGCCGACCCCGCCCGCGCCGTCCGCCACGATCGTGACGCTGCAGCGGGAGCTGGGCCAGCTGAACTACTACGAGGGCCCGGTCACCGGCACGATGAACCAGCAGACCGTGCAGGCCATCACCTACCTGCAGCGCGACGCCCACCTGCCCCAGACCGGGACCATGAACGCCGCCACCCAGGCCGCCCTGGCGCACTTCCTGGCCGACGGCAACAACCAGATGGCAGGCAACGTCAACACCATGAACAGCTGATCGCCCCCGAGAGCGCCCGTCCCGATCACGGGACGGGCGCTCGGCGTCTCCGCGTCCGGGTCAGCGGGCGCTGCGCCACCGGGTCGGGCTCATGCCGTGCACCTGCCCGAACACCCGCGCGAAGTACCCGGGGTCGGGGTAGCCCACCCGCCTGCCGATCTCCCCGACCGGCAGCTCCGACCCGGCGAGCAGGCGCCGGGCCTGCACCATCCGCCGGTCGACGATCCAGTCCTGCACCGTGCGCCCGGTCCGTCGGCGCACCGTGGTGGTGAGGTGGCCCGCCGACATGTTCACCGCGCGTGCCACCTCGCGCAGCGACAGCGGCTCCGGGTAGCGCCGCTCGATCACCGCGAACACGTCGGCCAGCAGCGGCTCGCGGTTCACCCGCAGGTCGTCGACGACGTCGGCGGCCAGCCGGGACACCCCGACCAGCAGCAGCGTGAGGTGCGCGAGCGCGGCCTCCCGGTAGCCGTCGGCCCGTTCCTCCAGCTCGCGGGCCAGGGTCTGGACGCGTTCGGTCCACTCGGCGCGGGACGCGGGCGGCACCGACAGCCGCAGCGCCCCCGACGCGCGGCCGCGAACGAACGGGAAGAGCAGCGGATGGGTGCGCCAGGCGAGGGAGGAGCCCGGCACGTCGGGGCCGAGCACCTCCGCCGTGAACGAGACCGCCCAGCCCCGACCGTGGATCGGGTGGGCGGCGTCGAAGGGCCCCATGATGTCGCCGGGCGCGATGACGAACACGTCGCCCGCCTCGATCGGCCAGGCCCGTCCGGCGGTGGTCAGCTCACCGCGGCCGGTCTCGAAGTAGGCGATCACCGGGAAGTCGTGGGCGTGCGTCCGATGGCCCTGCGCAGGAGCGGCGTGGTCGAGCCGCCACACGGCGACCGGGAGCTCGCTGGGCATCGGCGCGAGCCCGTAGGTCGGCGGCAGGTCCCCGCCTGCGCCGACGCGGACGGTCTGCACCGCAGGATCGTCCCACTCCGGCCGAGAATCTGACAGCCCCGCAGCTCACAAGGGCGTCATGCTGGGATCGTGAGCGAAACAACTTCCCACGAGCACGCCTTCGTCCCCGGGATGGGGCGCGGCCTGCTGACCCCGTTCTACGACGTCGTCCATCGCGTGTCCGGCCTCGGCGGCCTGCACGCGGAGATGATCCGGCTCGCCGAGGTGGCACCGGGCCAGCGGGTGCTCGACGTCGGCTGCGGCACCGGCAACCTCCTCCTCGCCCTCGGCCGGGGGCGGCCCGACGTCGAGCTGGTCGGCCTCGACCCCGATGCCCGTGCCCTCACCCGGGCGGCGCGCAAGGCCCGCCGGGCGGGCGTGGCGGTGGCCTGGCAGCGCGGGTTCGCCCAGGAGCTGCCCCACCCCGACGGCTCGGTCGACAGGGTGTTCTCCAGCCTGATGCTGCACCACCTCGATCCGCAGGCGAAGGACGCACTGCTCGCCGAGGTGCGGCGCGTGCTGCGCCCGGACGGCCTGCTCGTGCTGGCTGACATCGACGGGCACGCCGCCCTGCACGGCCGCGGCCCGCTGCACCGCCGCATGACCGCGTCCGCGCTCGTGCGCGACAACGCGGGCATGGTCGGGCGGATCGCGGGGGCGGGCCTGGAGACCGAGGCGCCGCTGACCTATCGCCTGCGGCTCGGCGAGATCACGATCGTGCGCGCCCACCCCTGACCGGCCGCGGTCTTGCGCGGCGGTGACGGCGTCCTGACACGAACCGAACACTCGGTGGCCACCCTCGCCGCCGACACCCTCGATGCCTCGGCGCCGCCGACACCCCCGCTTCCCGGCGCCGCAGACCGCCCCGGCCGCCTGACCGCGCCCGGCCTCTCGACGCCCTGTGGCGCGCGGCCTCTCGACGCCCTGCGGCGTGCGGTCCGTCGACGCCCTGCGGCGCCGCGCCACGGCATCCGCCCCGGCCCGGCGCGCCACCGCAAGGGCGCTTCCCCGGCGGCGCGTGGGGTCGCGGGACGGGGCACAGGGGTCGAGTGTCCCGGATCCGGGGCGGTGCGGGCGGGTCGCGCAGACGGGGTAGGCCGGATCGTCCGATTCTCGGACACTCGGACGTGACAGGCGCCACTACCGTCGGAGCCGGTGCGCGGGCCGGGAGGCAGGCCCGCGCAGAAGCGACGGAGGTGCCGATGAAGGCGTTGGTGTACCACGGTCCGGGCAGCAAAGCGTGGGAGGACGTGCCGGACGCGACGATCCAGGAGCCCACCGACGTCGTCGTGCGGGTGGAGACCACGACGATCTGCGGCACCGACCTGCACATCCTGCAGGGCGACGTCGCGGCCGTCACCGACGGGCGGATCCTCGGCCACGAGGCCGTCGGCACGATCACCGCGGTCGGTGAGGCGGTGCGGGGCTTCGGCGTCGGCGACCACGTGCTGGTCCCGGCGATCACCAAGTGCGGCCGGTGCGTGTACTGCCAGCGCGGCATGCCCTCGCACTGCCAGACCGTCGGCGGCATCGGCTGGATCTTCGGCCACCTCATCGACGGCACGCAGGCCGAGTCCGTGCGCGTCCCCTATGCCGACACCTCGCTCTACGCCATCCCCGAAGGCGTCAGCGACGGGCAGGCGATCTTCCTGGCCGACTCGCTGCCGACCGGGTACGAGGTGGGCGTGCTCGCGGGCGGCGTGCGGCCCGGCGACACCGTCGCGGTCGTCGGCGCGGGGGCGGTGGGCCTCGCGGCCATCCTCACGACCGGCCTCTGGGGCGCGTCGAAGGTGATCGCGGTCGACACCAACAAGTTCCGCCTCACCAAGGCGCTGGAGTTCGGCGCGACCGACGCCGTCGAGGTCGGACCCGGCGCCGTGGCGGACGTCATCGCGCTGACCGACGGCCTGGGCGTCGACGTGTCGATCGAGGCGGTCGGCTACCCGGAGACCCTGCTCACCGCGGCGTCGCTGGTGCGGCCGGGCGGCACGATCGCCAACATCGGCGTGCACGGCACCCCCGTGGAGCTGCCGATGCAGGACATGTGGATCCAGAACCTGACCCTGACGATGGGCCTCGTGGACACGGTCTCGATCCCGACCCTGCTCAAGATGGTGGCCAGCGGCCGCATCCCGGCCGAGAAGATGGGCACCCACTCGTTCACGTTCGGCCAGATCGACCAGGCCTACGACGTGTTCAAGAACGCCGCGGCCAACGAGGCGCTGAAGGTCGTGATCACGCCGGGCTGAGCGGATCGGGCGCAGCGGACGGCGGCGGGGTCGACGACCCCACCGCCGTCACGCGATGTAGCTGATCCCGAACGCATCGATCTTGCGGTAGAGCGACGAGCGCGCGATGCCGAGCATTGCGGCGGCCTTGTAGCGGTTGCCGTGCGACTCGTACAGCGCCTGGATGATCGCGTCGCACTGCGCGGCCTCCAGCATCGACATGCGCCGGGCCTGGCTCTGGAAGCACAGCGCGGGCAGGTCCGGCGGCTGCACCTCGCCCAGCGGCTTGCGCGCGACGACATACCGCAGGACGTCCTCCAGCTCGCTGATGTTGCCCGGCCAGGCGTAGCCCTCCAACACCCGGATCACCTGCAGCGACAGCCGCAACGACCGCCGCGGCGAGATCCGCCGCAGGATCGACCAGGCGATGTCGCCGACCTCGTCGAGCCGGTACCGCAGCGGCGGGATGCGGGTGATCTCGTGGAAGTGGCGCATCAGCAGGCCGTACGGCCGGGTGGCGTCGACCGCGGGGGTGTCCACGCAGCCGATCACCAGCGGCGGGCTCGCCAGGGCGAGCAGCGGGCGCAACGCCTCGTCGAGCTGGCGCGCCGCCACGGGCCCGAGCAGGTTCACCGCGCGCAGGAGCACGAGGTGGGCGCGGCCGTCGCGCCGGTGCAGCAGCGGGGCCAGGGCGGCGTCGACGTCGCGCGCGTCGGTGGGCCACGCGCCGCCGTCGAGCTCGGTGACCCGGCCCTGCGGGTGGGCCCGCCGGAACTGCTCCAGCGCCACCGTGCGCTTGCCGACCCCGGGCTCCCCGATCAGCAGGTGGTGGCGCCCCTGCCGGATGCTCGCCGCCACCTCCTGCCGGGCGCGCAGGAACGGGGTGAGCAGCTCCCGGTTGGCGCGGATGCGGGCCTTGGCGTGCTCGGGGCCCGCGTCGTGGCGCAGGTCCTCGGCGTAGTCGCGGCGGGTGACGGGCGCGACGTGCGAGCCCTGCCGCCGCGTCGCCTCCGCGACCCCGCCGCGGCTCGGCGCGGCAGGTCCGGCGGCGAGGAGGCACCCGACGGGCTCGCCCGCGAGCAGCACCGGCTCCAGCTCGACGTCGACGCACCCGGCCGAGGGCAGGTCGACGTGCCGATGCCCGCGCTCGTCCAGCGCCATGGCGGCGAGCAGGACGTCGCTGAGCGCGCGGAGGTCGGGCCCGTCGAGCTGGCGCGCGGCGGCGTTGGTGAGCACGGTGTGGCCGTCGGTGGCCATCGCCCAGTCGGGGCCCTCGCCGTGCGCCCGCAGCCGCGCGAGCAGCATGCGGACCTGCCGGTCCGGCTCGCCCGCGAGGTGCTCGGCGACCTGCGCGGCGAGCATCCGGGCGAGCGGCAGCTGCAGTGTGGACGCCTCCGAGCGGTGGCAGACGACGGCGACGACGCCCGACGCGTGGGCGATCGGCGCCGCGGCCTCCGACAGGCAGGTCAGCGACGCGGCGAAGTGCTCGGGCCCCGAGAGCGCGACGGCCTCGTCCTCGGCGAGCGCGACGGCGGCCGCGGTGGTGCCCATCGCCGCCTCGCCGAAGCCGTACCCGGGCACCATCCGCACCCCGTCGAGCAGCCGGGCGAGGTCCGGGTCGGCGTCGACGCGGGAGCGCACCACCACGTCGGCGTCGAGCAGCACGAGGCTGCACCGCGCGCCCGAGGCCACGAACGCGTCGAAGACCTCCTTGCCGGGATCCGGTCCCGCGTCGATGCCGCGGAACGTCGCGAGCACGCCGTTGGGGTCAAGCCCGTGGCGCAGGCTGCGTCGCCAGGACGCCACCACCGCGGGCCGCACCACCTCCGCGGCTCGCGCCTCCGACCACTCCCCGGCGAGGAACGCGCACCGCGCCGCCTCGAGCCCGATCGCCGTGGACATACGGCCACCGTAGAGCGATCCGGGCGCGGTGGGTGTCTCACCGTGAGCGGCCCGCTGCGGCGCGCTCGGCCCGGTCGAGGTCGTCGGCCAGCCCGTGCAGCCATCCCCAGGCGTCGATGACGCGCAGTGCGGCGTGCGGGTCGTCGGCGAACGCGCCATGGGGTGGATGCGCGTCCAGGCCCTCGACGAGGTGTCGTTCGGATGGCTCGGTCGTCCCCGCGCGGACGGCGTCCGCGGCGTCCCGGAAGGCGTCGGCGAACTCCTCGGACGCCGCGACGAGGCGCTCCGACACCGCGGGCCACGGCAGCGGCGGCGGCTCGGGGTAGCGGGTGCGGAGGGTCTGCGCGTCGGACGCGGCCCGCTGGACGCTCCCGAGGACCTCGATCCAGTTCCGGGTCGCGGGCCGCCGCCCTGGCTCGCTACGGTACTGGGCGTAGGTCGCGTCGAACAGCACCGCCATGTCCTTGGCCGGGCTCGACCGGGGCGGTGCCGCCGCAAGCAGCGGGTCTCCGGTCAGCGCGCGCACGGTCGCGGTCACCTCGTCGGCGGCGCGGCGCAGGCATTCCGCGGCCGACCGACGGACCTCGCCGCCGCCTCCGCGCGGCCAGACGGCGGCCCCGATCAGCGTCCCGACGAGCCCGCCGACCACCACGTCGAGGAGCCGCACCTCGGCCAGCTTCCAGGTCGTCGGCGCGATCTGGGCGAACAGGACGGCGACCACGACCGTGAACCCGAACTGCCCCGCGAAGGGCCCGATCAGGGGTCCGGCGACGAACGCGACGACCATGGCGAGCGGCAGCACGATGGCGTACACCGTCGTGTTGCCGCCGACCAGGGCCAGCACCCCGGCGGCGGCGAACGCGCCCGCCAGCGTCCCCAGGAACGCGGGGATCAGGGCGAGCCCGCTCGAGACGAGTGACGTGCGCATGAGGCTGAGCGTCGCGAGGAGCACCCAGAACCCGTGCGAGAGGTCGAGCAGGTCGGCGGCGAGCCGGGCCGCGGCGAGGCCGAGCGCGAGCCGCAGCGCGTTCTGGAAGTAGACCGAGCGCGGTGTGAGGTGAGCGCGGAGCCTGCGCCACCACAGCATCGGCGTCGGCACGTCGACGTACCACGCGGCCGCGGGTGTGGCGGCCGTGGGATCGCGCGGGGCGCCGGTCGCGGCCCGCGTGGCCGCGACGAGCCCGCGCGCGGCCTCGCCCACGTCGGCCGCGAGGCCCCCGACCCGCACCACCGGGGGCAGGTCGGCGCGCCCGACCCGTCGGGCGATCCGATCCGCGCGGTCGTCCAGGTAGTGCTCGACCCCCGCGACGACCGGCCCGCCCTTCGGGGCCGGTCCCGCGCCGCGCAGCGCGGCGGAGCAGCACCTGACGGCGTCCCCGACGATGGCGAGCAGGTCGTCGGCGTCGCGCGTCGCCGCCGGGTTGCGGACGTCGGGGAGCAGGCGGGCGAGCAGCCGCGTCCGGAAGACCATCGTCCGCAGCGCCGTCGCCGCGTGCGTCAGGCCGCGGTCGCGGTGGCCCGGCCCCATGGGCCGCGCGCCCGCGGGAAGGCTGCTGGGGCGCAGCTCCCGCACCGCGTTCTCGGCCTCGTCGCCGGGTCCGTCCGAGGTCCGCTCGTCCGTGCTGACGGCCGCGACGTACCGGGCGACGACGTCGGCGGTGTCGGCGATCCGCCCGGCGAAGCTCTCCGGCGCGGGCGCGGGCCACAGCAGCCGGTCGGCGATCGTGACCAGCAGGATGCCGATCGCGAGCCCGGCCATCCGTTCCGGCAGCGAGCCGGGGTCGTACGGCGGGAAGCAGGGGAGGATGTAGAACAGCTGCAGGCCGTTGGCGATGCCCGCGATCCGCGGTCCGCCGACCCCCGCGTAGGCCACGGCGAAGCCCACCACGAGCATGCCGATCACCGCCGCCACGGTGGACCGGGCCGCGGCCGTGCCGATCGCCACCAGCACGAGCCCGACCGGCAACGCCCCGAGGTAGGTGCGGGTGCGCTGCTTCGGCGAGCCGGTGACGTCCGAGAGCACGCCGATGGCGATCGCACCGAACACCGCGTAGGTCGCGAGGACGGGATCGCCGATCGCGTAACGGCAGAGGAAGAACCCGACGCACGCGGCCAGGGTGTTCCGCAGGGCGCGGTGGAAGGCCAGGAGGCCGGGATCGCGGGCGCTGATCCACGCCGTGGCGGAACTGGCTGCCGTCACCGCGCCCTCCGCCGTTGATCTCCGCCCGATCGTCGTCATCGTGGGGGCTGGGGCGGGGACTGCGCAAGACGTCGGCTACCCGGGGCGCGCCGCAGCACGGGCGAGGGCCGTGGGGTCGTGCGCGCAGAAGACTTCGATCTCGGGATGGTGGGCGACGAGCTCGCGGAGGCGATCCTGGTTCGCTATCCGCAGGGGTCGGTCGGTGGTCACGATGTGCTCGAAGAGCCGCAGCTGCGGCGCGCAGCGGCGGGTGGGCCCTTCGACCTCGCGCGGGTCGAAGAACGCGTCGCCCGCGTCGAGCAGCCACCCCTCGGCCGTGTCGATGGCGACGCCGCAATGCCCGGACGTGTGGCCGGGCAGCGGGACGGCGAGGATCTCCGCAGGCAGCCCGGAAAGCGCGCGGACCGCGCCGAAGCCGAACCAGTCCTCGCCGCGCTCGGAGAAGGTCTGCCACCGTGGCCGGTGCGCCCACATGGACGGCCGGTAGCGGCCGCGGTCCTTGACGGTCGCGCGTGCGGTGGCGGCGGCCAGCTCCGTGGCGTGCACGTGCACGGTGGCCCACGGGAAGTCCGAGAGGCCGCCGACATGGTCGAGGTCCAGGTGGGTCTGGACGATGTGGCGCACGTCGCGGGGGTCGAAGCCGAGCGCGGCCACCTGATGGATCGCCGCGAGGGCGGGGGCGACCGCGGGACGGGCGTAGACGCGGGCGAACACCGCGCCCAGCCGCGAGCCGATGTCCGCGTAGTCGGCGGTGCCGAGCCCGCTGTCGACCAGCACCAGCCCGGACGCGGGCGTCTCGACGAGCAGGACGTGGCAGGCCAGCGGTGTGCCGCCGAGCCGCATCCCGAGGAGGTGGGCGCAGCTGAGGTGATGGACGCGGATCTCTGACATGACTGCTCCTTAGCGCAACAGCTTGTTGCGTTAAGGGTGGCACGACCGGACACCAAACGCAACATCTTGTAGAGTTAAGCAATGGTGGAGCGGCGGCCGGGCGGCCGGAGCGCGCGGGTGCGTCATGCGGTGCTCGACGCGGCGGTGGCGCTGCTCGCGGACGCGGGCTGGTCGGCGTTCAGCATCGACGCGGTCGCTGCCGCCGCCGGGGTGCACCGCACCAGCCTCTACCGCCGGTGGGGCACCCGGGAGGCGCTGGCCCTCGACGCCGTGTCCGAGCACGCGCGCGACCGCATCCCGGTCCCCGATACCGGGGCGCTCGCGAGCGACCTCCGTGAGCTGGCGTGGGCCGTCGCCGCCGAGATCTCCTCGCCGGTCGGCCGGGCCCTCCTGCGCGTCGACGTGATGGGCGGAGCGGGCCTCGACGACCTGCGGCAGGAGGCGTTCCTCCAGCGCTACCGGCAGGTCGGAAGGATCATCGACCGGGCCGTCGCGCGCGGCGAAGCCCCGTCCGGCACCGATCCGGTCGGCGTCGCCCGCACGCTCAGCGCGCCGCTTCTGGTGCGGCTGCTCGTCACCGGCGAGCCGCTCGACCGGGCGGCCGTCGAACAGGCCGCCGCGGCCGCCACGGCCGCCACCGTGGCGGGTGTGTTCACGACCGCCGCGGTATGACGAGAATCAGGACATGAACGGCACCGAGCCCGACGTCGTCGCGGGCCAGGCGATGGCGATCGCCGACGCGTGGTCACCGCCGGACGCCCCGGAAAGCTGGTGGCTCACCGCCGCGACCTTCGCGGCGATCGCCCAGGAGGACGCGCTGCTGCAGCTCGCCGCCGCGATCCCGCCGGACCGCCTGCCGCCGCTGCTGCTGGCGGCGGTGCTGGAATACCTCGCCGCCGCCGAGCCGGACGCGCCGATCGCGCGGCACTACCCGGTGCCGGGCGGGCCGCAGCCGCCGCACGATCCCGGGTTCGGCGCGGAGCTGGCGGCCTTCGCGGCCGAGCGGCGCGAGCGGGTTGCGGTGTTGTGCGGCCTGCACCGCTACCAGATGAACGAGGTCGGGCGCTGCGTCGACGTGCTGCCGGTGCTCGGCATGATCGCCGCCGCCGAGGGGCGCCCGCTGGCGCTCGTCGACCTGGGCACCGGCGCCGGGCTCGGCCTGCACCTCGACCGCTACCACTACAGCTACCGCGGTCCTGACGGGAGCGCGCGCACGGTCGGCGACCCCGCGGCCCCGGTGCGGCTGGCCTGCGTCGTGCGCGCGGGCGAGCCCCCGGTGCCGTCGTCGATGCCCGTGCTCGCCGACCGGGTCGGCGTCGACGTCGAGCCACTCGACCTCGCCGATCCCGCGACGCTGGCGTGGCTCGCGGCCTGCGTCCCGCCCGAGGCGGGCGCGGTCACCCGGTTCGCCGCGGCGTCGACGCTCGCCCGCGCCGCGCCCGCCCGGTCGGTGCGCGGCAGCCTCCTCGACGTGCTGCCCGACGTCGTCGCCGGGCTCCCGCGCGACGCGCTGGTCTGCCTCGTCGACACCTACGTGCACGTCTTCCTGCCCCCCGCCGACCTCGCCCGCTTCGACGACCTGCTCGTGACGCTCAGCCGGGAGCGGGACGTCGACTGGGTGTCGGTCGACCCGCTGGTCCCGCTCGGGCCGCAGGCCCGCCACACGGTGCAGCGCCTCGGCGTCCCCCCGGAATGGGTCGCGGAGAACCGCGAGGGCGGCGTGTTCGGCGTGATCGGGCACGTCCGCGTCCGGGACGGGGTGCGCACCGGGGCCGTGCTGGGCCGCGCGCATCCGGGCGCCGCCTGGCTGGAGTGGACGGGGTGAGCGTCAGGCCACCCACCGCGGGTCGGCGGTGAACCCGACCGAGAGCGACGGCTCCAGCCCGGTGGCCCGCAGCCGCTCCTCCAACTCGCCCCGGACGCGGTCGAAGTCCTCGACCGTGCGTGCGGTGGCCGCGCCGTCCACGAGGAACACGATGTCGACGTCGAGACGGGTGCCGACCTTGGAAAGGCGCAGGGCGGGCTCGCCGAGCCCCCATTCCCGCGCGACCGGGTCGACGAGCGCCGCCACCTGCTCGCGCATCGCCGGGGCCGCGCTCATCGTCAGCACCTCGCGCAGGCCCTCGGCGGCCAGGCGCAGCGGTATCCGCAGGTAGATCGCCGAGGTGAGGACGACCATCCCGGGGTCGACGTAGCGGGCGAGGTCGTCATGCCCGGTCAGCTGCAGGCCCAGCGCCACCGCGAAGCCCGCGAGGGTGCCGATCGAGAGCAGGGCGTCGCCCATCCACTCCGCGGCCTCCGCGCGCACGAGATCGGTGGCCCCGCGGCTCATCCGCCGCAGCACGAGTGACACCCCGACGCCCACCCCCGTGGCGACGACGCCGTAGAGCACCGCCCAGCCCGCCTCGATCTCCCGCCCGCCCGCGACGATCTCCTCGACCCCGCCGATCATCGCGTAGAGGCACAGGCCCCCCAGCGCGGTCGCCTTGACCGTGATCGTCAGCGGCTCGAACACCTCACGGCCCCACGGGTAGCGCTGGTCGGGCCCCGACCGCGCGGCCCGCAGCGCCCATACCGCCATCAGCGACAGCGCCACCGAGACGAACGAGTACAGGCCGTCGAACACGATCATCTGCGAGCCCGCGAGCAGGCCCCAGACCAGCGAGCCCACGGCGAAGACGCTCGACGCCACCACGGAGAGCAAGAGGGCGCGGGCGTCGCGGGTCTGGCCCTGGGTCATCACCGCGCCATCGTCGCGGAGCGGCGAGCGCACGTCGACGACCGCCGAAGAAGGCCCCGCCCCACCCGAGGCCGACACACCGTGTGTGTCAGGCGGGGAGGGCGGGGCCTTCCGGGGCCGGGGCTCACCGGGCGCACGTGCCGCGGGTGGCGGCGTAGGCGGCACCGGCGACCAGGCTGCCGATCGCGAGGCCGATCACCAGGTTGATCACGCCCTCGGCGACGGCGGCGGCCAGCGGCAGGCCCGCGGTGAGCGGGAGCACCGCGGCGGCGGCGGTGGCCAGGCCGACGATCCAGCCGAGGTAGGCCATCGGCCGCGGGGTCGAGACCAGCAGCAGGTGGGCCAGGCCGGTCGCGGCGAGCGCGGCGACGGCGGCGATCGTGCACAGCAGGACGGCGGCGTTGGCGGTGTGCAGGCCCGCGGCGGCCGGGATCTGCGGGACGTTCGTGGCGAGCACCCGGACGACGAGGACGCTGACCAGCCCGATGAGCGCGGCGACGACGGCCGTGGCGAGGCCGCCCGTCCACAGCCTGCCCGCGTCGAGCACGGGGCGGGGGGCGGTGCGGGAGATCTGGACGGTCGGGCGGTCGAACTCGGCGGAGTAGGTCGTGGTGCTCATGGCGGGTGCCTCTCTGAACCTGGTGGCTGGGGCGTTTCCCCGATGCCTCTACGATCCCGCCGCGGCGCGCCCCGCACCGTCGGCCCGATGGCCGATGCGCCGGACGATCCCGTGTCCCCCGATCGACCGACAGGCCGCTCAGCTCTCGGCGTCGTGGTTCGCTCCGCTCAGCTCGATGTTCGCTCCGCAAGCTCCGCTCAGGCTCGATGTTCGCTCCGCAACCTCCGCTCAGGCCGCGGGCAGCTCGACGCTCGCCACCGTGCCGTGCGGGGTGTTCGCCGACGTCGTGAAGTGCCCGCCCGCGGCGTCGATCCGGACGGTGTGCGACACCAGCCCGATGTGGCCGCGGCGCAGCGCGCCGGAGCTCGCGCCCGCGGGCACGCCGACGCCGTCGTCGGCCACCACGAGCCGGGCGACGCCCGCGTCGAGCGCCAGCGTCACGGTGGCGGTCGCGGCCTGCGCGTGCTTCACGACGTTGTTGAGCAGCTCGCCCGCCGTCCGATACAGCAGCGCGTCGGCCGCGGTACGCGCCCCCGCGGGCCAGCCTTCGGTGTCGACGGTGGCGGTGAAGCCCCCGCGCGCGGCCGCCGCCGAGGCCAGGTCGCGCAGCGCCGACGGGAGGCCCGCGCGGGCGAGAACGGCCGGGTGCAGCTCGGCGACCGTCGAGCGCAGCAGCCGCGACGACTCCGCCAGCGCCTGCTCCAGCCGGTCGAACGCGGCGGGGTCGCCGGTCTCGCGGGCGTCGTCCAGGTCGAAACGGGCCGCGAGCACGTACTGCAGTGCGCCGTCGTGGAGATGCTCGGACAACGCACGCCGCTCCCGCTCCTCGATGCCCGTCAGCTCGGCCAGCAGCGCGATGCGGGTGCGGACCAGCCGGTCGATCGTCCGCACGCGGGAGCGCTGGATGCGCGACAGGCCCACACAGCCCAACGCCACGCCGACCATCACCAGCGTGCGCAGCAGCAACGAAGCCCACGGCTCCTCGTTGGAGTCCTGGGTCGCGACCCCGGCGAGGAAGTAGACGAGCGCGGTCGGCACCACCACCGCCGCGCACACCCGCGGCCGCAGCTGGGTGGCCGCCAGCACCGGGATGAGCAGGAACCCGGTGGTGAGGACGTCCGACGTCCAGCTCTGCGGCTCCGCCACCCCCGTCAGCAGCGTCAGCACGCCGAGCACGACGACGTCGACGAGCAGCGCGAGCCACGCGAGCCGGATGGCCGACTCATGCCCCTGCCGGGTCAACAGCGCCACCGCGAGCGCCCACAGCGCGTAGCCCGCGGCGATTGCGGCGCAGAGGCCGACGTAGCGGTGGGGCGGCACGGTCAGCACCGTCAGCGCGACGAAGCCGACGAGCACCCACCGCAGAACGACCTGCAGCAGCACCCCGCGCCGGGCGTGCTGCATCGCCACGGCGACGACCTCGGGCTGTTCGCTCGGCTCGGGCGTCATGGCTGCGACCTCCTCGGTTGGCGCACCCTATGCTGGCGCAATGGAGTCCTCGGACGCCCGCGTGCGCGTCGTGGTGGCCGACGACCACCCGTTCTTCCGTGACGGCGTCGCCCGCGGCCTCGTCCACAGCGGACGGATCGAGGTCGTCGCCGAGGCCGGGGACGGCCGCGAGGCGCTGGAGGCGATCCGGCGCGACGACCCGGACGTCGCGCTGGTGGACTACGACATGCCCGACATCGACGGGCTGGGCGTCGTCCGCGCGGCGGTCCGCGACGGCCTGCGCACCCGCGTGCTGCTGCTCTCGGCGCACACCGACAGCGCGGTGGTGTTCCAGGCGCTGCAGGAGGGCGCGGCGGGTTACCTCGCGAAGGACGCCAAGCGCGCCGAGATCGTCGAGGCGGTGCTCGACGTGGCGCGCGGTCGCACGGTCGTGCCCGCCGAGCTGGCGGCCGGGCTCGCCGGGGAGATCAGGATCCGGGCCCAGTCCCAAGGACCCGTGTTGTCCGAACGCGAACGCCAGGTGCTGCAGGCGTTCGCGCGGGGACTGTCGGTGCCGCAGGTGGCAGGCGAGCTGTTCATCGGGGTGAGCACGGTGAAGACGCACACCCAGCGCCTCTACGAGAAGCTCGGGGTCTCCGACCGGGCCGCGGCGGTGGCGGAGGGGATGCGGCGCGGTCTGGTCGAGTAAGGCTGCCGCTCGCTCAGTTGGCGCCCATCTGGTTGTTGCCGTCGGCGAGGAAGTGCGCGAGCGCGGCCTGGGTGGCGGCGTTCATGGTGCCGGTCTGGGGCAGGTGGGCGTCGCGCTGCAGGTAGGTGATGGCCTGCTCGGTCTGGCGGTTCATGATCCCGGTGATCGGGCCTTCGTAGTAGTTGAGCTGGCCCAGTTCGCGCTGCAGGGTCTCGACGGCTGCGGAGGGGACGACCGGGCGGACGGGGTGGCTGCCGCCGCCGGTGGTGCTTGCGGAGGCGGGCGCGGCGGGGGTGGCCGAGGGCGTGCCGTCGGTGGTGCCGCCGAAACCGATGACGACACCCGCGGCGATGCCCGCGGCGACGATCGCGGAGACGGCGGCGACGAAGACGGTGCGGCCGCGCGACGAGGTGGTGGTGGCGGTGGGCGCCGGGGTGGTGGTCGTGGTGTTCATGATCGTTCCTCAGTGGGTGTCAGGGCCGTTTGCCCTGGTAGCACCTACAGTGCTCGCGATCGGCGCCGCTGACCGTCGGGTGGGCGGGCGACGTGGGGGGATGACCCGGGCGTCCGTCGATCGGGGGACACGGCCGCTCAGGAAGGCCTGCTTCTCTCGGCCATCCACCCGGCGATCCGCTCGGGGGATTGAGCGGCAGGCGGGATCCAGCCGTCGCGCTCCAGGTCGACCACCCGCTCCGAGAAGTTGAGCGCGCACATCCGGGCGAGGTAGGCGACCACCTTCGCGGGCCGCACGAGGCGCTCCCCGGAGCCGAGGTGCCGGACGCGCTCCGGGCTGGCCTGCAAGGCCGCGATCCGCTCCGCGAGCGCCGCGTCGATGTCGTCGACGGCCCGCGCGAACCGTTCGGGATCCGCACGCGGCAGCTCGCGGACGCTGGCGAGCGTCTTGATCCGGGTCAGGCCGATCACGGCCGTGGCGTCGTGGCGCCGGCACCCGGCCCACGGCGAGCGCCCCACGGCCGCCGACGGGCGTGCCGGACAACAGCCCCCGCATCGTCCCGGTCACCGGGGTGCGGGGCTGGTGCTCGGCGAACCAGCCCACCGGTCCGGGCGTCGTCGCGGTGGGGACGAACCCGACCCTGCGTCAAGGTCAAGCCGCTCTCGTAGGCTGCGCTCGTGACCGGTGTCCTCGTCGGGCGCCGAGCGGAGCTCGACGCGACGGCCGCGTTCCTGGACGTCGCCGCGCGGCGGCCCGCGGCCCTCGTGTTGGACGGCGAGGCGGGCATCGGCAAGACCGCTCTCTGGGCTGCGGGCGTCGCGGAGGCGCGGCGGCGGGGCTTCCGGGTGCTCAGCGCCGAGCCGACCGAGGCGGAGACCCTGCTCCCGTACGTGTCGTTGGCCGACCTCCTCGGTCAGGTCGAGGACGCCGTGCTCGATCGGCTGCCGGTGCCGCAGCGCCGGGCTGTCGACGGCGTGCTGCTGCGGGCCGCGGGTCCTGCGCCCGTCGACCACCGCTCGGTCGCCGTGGCGTTCCTGGGGGTACTGGAGCGGTTGAGCGAGGCCGGGCCGGTGCTCCTCGCCATCGACGACGTGCAGTGGGTCGACGCCTCGAGCGCGCTCGTCCTCGGCTACGGGCTGCGGCGGCTGGCGGTGGCCGCTGGTGTGCTCGCCACGTGTCGGACCGGGGCGGACGACGACGGCGCCCGCCTGGTGCGGCTGCCCCAGCCTGAGCAGGTGCAGCGGGTGCGGATCGCGCCGCTCACGCTGTCCGGGCTGCACCAGATGCTCGAGGAGCGGGGGCTGCCCCGTACCCGCGGCGAGCTCACCCGGATCCAGGAGGTCTCGGGCGGGAACCCGTTCTACGCGCTGGAGCTCGCCCGCGGCGGCGACGCGCTGCCGGGCTCGCTCGCGAACGCCGTGCGGGCACGGTTGGCGGACCTGGACGTCGAGGTGCTGCTCGCCGTCGCCGTCGCGGCGGATCCGACGGTGGAGCTCGTCATGCGCGTGTTCGACGGCGTCGATGCGATCGGCAGGCTGGAGGCCGCCGAGCGGGCCGGGGTGGTGCGGATCGACGGGCAGCGGATCCGGTTCACCCACCCGCTGCTCGCCGCGGGCGTCGAGGCGGCGGTGAGCCCGCCGGACCGGCGCAACCTGCACGGGCGGCTCGCCGCCGTCGTGCCCGAGCCCGAACGCCGGGCCCGCCACCTGGCGTTGTCTGCGGTGCGGGCCGACGCCGCGACCCTTGCCGCGCTCGACGACGCCGCCGAGCGCGCGGGCGCCCGCGGTGCCCCGGCGGCGGCTGCCGAGCTGCTCGGGATGGCCCTCGACCGGGGTGGCGACACCCCGCAGCGGCGGGTGCTGCTGGCCCGCCACCTGTTCGCGTCCGGCGACTCGGAACGGGCGCGGGCGTTGCTGGAGGCGGCGGTGGCCACGCTGCCCGCTGGCCCCGACCGCGCGGCCGCGCTGCAGGCGCTCGCGATCGTGCGGCTGCACGACGACAGCTACGCCGAGGCCGCGGCGTGCCTCGAGCAGGCGCTGGCGGAGTCGGGCGCGGAGGCCCGACTGCGGGTGCAGGTGTTGCTCGACCTGCCGTTCGTGCTGGTCAACCTGGGACGCATCCCCGACGCGCTGGCGATGGTCGGCGAGACGCTTACGGCCGCCGAGTCGCTGGGCGACCCCGGCCTCGTCGCCGTGGCGCGCGCGGAGTCCGTGATCAACCGCTTCCTCGCGGGCGAGGGTCTCGACGCGCCGATGATGGCGCGTGCCCTCGCCGACGAGAATCCGCTCACGCCCGTCCCGGTGATGCTGCGGCCGTCGCTCATCCACGGGTTGCTCCTGATGTGGACCGGCAGGCTCGCCGAGGCCCGCACCGCGATGCTGGCCGTGCGCCGGGACTGCCTGGAGCGCGGCGCCGAGAGCGACCTCATGTTCAGCGCGTTTCACCTCGTCACGCTGGAGTGCTGGCGGGGCGACCTGGCAGGCGCCCGGCTGATCGCCGAGGACACCGCCGAGCGGGCCGCGCTGCTCGGCACCGAGATGCCGTCGGCGATCGCGCTGGCCACCCGGGCGGCGGTCGCGGCGCATGCGGGGGACGCCGCGGAGGCCCGCCGCTGTGCCCACGCCGCGCTGGAGATCTTCCAACGGGGCAGCTGCGTGGCCGTGATGGTCTGGCCGTTGGTGACGTTGGGCTTCCTCGACGTCTCGCGCGGCGACCACGCCGCGGCGGCGGCGACGCTGGCCCCGTTGGCCGCCGCGGCCGCCGCGATGGGCTACGGGGAGCCGACCGCCGCGCCGTTCGCGCCGGATGCCATCGAGGCGCTGGTGGGGCTGGGCAGGCTCGACGAAGCGCGGGTGCTGGTCGACCAACTGCTCGCGAACGGACGGCGGCTCGACCGGGCGTGGGCGCTCGCGGTCGGCGGCCGCTGCCGGGCGCTGCTGCTGGCCGCCGAGGGCGACCTCGTCGGCGCGTCGGACGCCGCCGAGGCCGCCATGACCGAACACGACCGGCTGCCGATGCCGCTCGAACGCGCGCGCACCCTGCTCGTGCTGGGCCGGATCCGGCGCAGACGACGGCAGAAGCGGGCCGCCGCCATGGCGCTGCAGGGGGCGCTCGCGGTCTTCGAGGAGCTGGGCGTCACGCTGTGGGCCGCCCAGGCGCGGGCCGATCTCGACCGGGTCGGGGTCGGGCCGCTGCGGGCCGAGGAGCTCACGCCGTCCGAGCGGCGGGTCGCCGAGCTCGTGGCGCGGGGGATGACGAACCGCGAGGTCGGCACGGTGCTGTTCATCAGCCCCAAGACCGTCGAGGCCAACCTTGCGCGCGTCTACCGCAAGCTCGCCGTCCGCTCCCGCGCCGAGCTCGGCGGGCGGCTCGCCGCATCCGAGTAGGGAAATACCCGATTCCTCGGTCTGGTGGGCGGCGCTAGCGTCAGTCGGCCCCCCGTCTGCCCCGAGGAGTTCCCATGAACGTCACGACCGCCCGAACCGCCGCGTCCGTCGGCCTCGCGATCACCGCGGTGGCCGTCGTCTACGCCCTCGGGGTCGCCGTCACCGGCGTCGAGCTGTCGTGGGGCTTCGTGGTGCAGGCCCTCATCCACGTCGGGGAGCTGGCCGTCGTGCTCGCGATCGCCGGATCGGTGGGCGTCCGCGCGGGGCTCCTCGGGCGGATCGGGCTCGGCATCGCCGCGCTCGGCGGTGTGCTGCTGGTGGTGGCCGAGCTGGTGTTCCCGTTCAACGGCCCGATCGGCGAACAGATCTTCAACGGCGCTCCCCTGCTGTCGGGGCTGGGGATGGTGCTCGCGGGCATCGGGGTCCTGCGCTCCGGCGTGTGGCGCGGGTGGCACCGGGTGATGCCGCTCGTCGTGGGGGCGTGGATGCTCCTCGTCGTCATCCCGTTGATCATCGTGTTCGACGGGCCGCCCGCGACCGCGCCGGTGCTCGCGATCGCGGGTTGGGACCTGTGCTGGGCGCTCGCCGCCGTCGCGGTGCTGGCCGAGACCGCCCGCGAGCGCACCCCCGCGGGTCAGTGGGGATGATCCGGTGACCGTCCAGCGCGACGAGGCCGTCCAGGTCGCAGCCGCACCGACGGTGCGGGCGTGGCCGCTGCTCGTCATCGGTGGGGTGTGCGGGCTGGCGTGGGCCGCGGGCCTGCGCGGCTTCATGGTCGAGATCGCCGGGGCCGAGTCCACCTTCACGTGGTTCGGCACGTTCGAGGGGATCCTCCTGCCCGGCGTGGTCACCGGGTTGCTGCTCGGCTGGGCGGAGTACGCCCGGCGCACCGGCGGGCGCCCCGGCTGGCGGTGGACGGCATTGGCGCCGCTGGTGTTCGTGCTCGCCACGCCGTCCGTCCTGGTGTCGCTGTTCACCGACGGCGGTATCGGGGGCGGGGCGATCGCGTTGCCGCTCTTCGGCATGGCAGGCGGCTACGCGATGTCCGGGCGGGGGCAGCGGTGGGGGCGGATCGCGGCAGGCCTCGTCGTGGTGGTCCCGCTCGTGGGAGTGCCGGTCGCGGTCGCTCTGATCACCCCCGACTCCTCCCCGGCCACCCCCCGTGGGGCATGGGCGGCCCTGCTGCTCCTGTCGTACATCGCGGTGCTCGCCTTCGCGTGCGCGATTCCGCACCGCCCGACCCTCCCGCGCGGCTGACGCTCGCACGCGACGTCAGCGGGGTTCGGCGGAGCGCAATCTCCGCTCACGTCGCGCTCGACGTCCCGGATCGGGGCCCGCATCCCCGGTCAGTCCGGCCGACCCCGGGTCGCGAGGGCGGCGATGAGGTCGGAGACCGCGTCGGGATGCGTCATGGCGGGGGAGTGCCCGCTCGGCCATTCGAGGTGGAACGTCGCGCGATCGGCCATGGCCCGCTCCAGGTCGGGGTGCACGGCCCGGTCGTCGGCGCACACGACGTAGGTCGAGGGCACCCCGCGCCAGCCGATCATGTCGGGCACGCCGCGGAACACCGCCCGTCCGACGGGCCGCAGGCGGGCGACCGCAGCCGCCGCCTCCTCCGCGGGCGCGTCGGCGTACATCAGCTCAACGGCCAGCGCCGGGTCGAGGCTCACCTGCTCGCCGTCGTCGGAGAACCGCAGCGCGTCGCCCAGCCGGGTCGGCGGGATATCGAGCTCCGGGAGCGCGCGCCCCACCGACTCGCCCTCCGCGAGCTGGAAAGCGGCCAGGTAGAGCAGATGGGCGACGCCCGGGCGGCCGCCCGCCGCGGTGACGACCGCGCCGCCGTACGAGTGGCCCACGAGCACCGCGGGCCGGTCGAGGCCGTCGAGGACGGCGACCGTCGCGGCCACGTCGTCGGACAGGCTCGTGAGCGGCAGCTCGACCGCGGTGCTCGCGATGCCCGCGCCGTTCAGGCCTGCCCGCACCCCGTCCCACGCCCACCCGCCGTGCCAGAGCCCGTGGACGAGGACGACCGGTGCGGGATCGCTCACGCGTGCAGCCTGCCACGCCTGCCTGCAGCAGGGTGACATTCCTCCGATGAGGCGCGGTCCACGACGGGCGGTACAGCTCCTGATGTCGGCGGCGTCGGCCCAGGTGTGGCGGGCGGCCAGTGCGCGGCCCGCCGCCGCACGACCGGGGTCGGGCGCGCTCATCTTCGGCGCGCCGTTGCTGCTGCCCCTCGGCCACGGGTCCGTGCTTTCATGGGGAAGACGGGTGGGAACGCGTCCCCGATCCGTCCAGAAGGTTGTGACAGGCATGGATATCGAGGAGACCGCCGATCGCGTACGGCCGAACCCGCTGCTCTGGCTCCGCTACGCCTACGGCGGCGGACTGCCGGAGCGCTACCACACCTGGGTGCTGCACGACGTGACGGCACCCACCTGGGTGCTGCGCCACGTCGTGCGGTCGATCGTGCAGTTCCTGCCGTTCGCGGTCGTCATCCTGCTGGTCGTGCCGGTCGACCGCAGCATATTGGCGATCGGGATCGGGATGGGCGCCCTCATCGGGCTGCTGTTCTCCACCGCGTTCGTCGACAACGCCGCCGAGAGCCGGGCGATGAAGGCGGGCTACCCCGAGGGCTACGCCACGGAGGTGCGCCGTCGGCGGGTCAAGGCGGCCCGCCGACGGCACTGACGGCGGTCAGGCGGCCAGCGCGGGCGCGCCGGACAGGTCGGCGGCGTAGGTGATCTCGACGCCGTCCTCCACGACGACCGCGTCCGGCAGAACCCGCGCCACCAGCCGGTGCACCGCCCGGTTCGTGGCGAGCACGTCCGCCGTCACCGCGGTGTGGCCCACGGCGCGGGCCCGCTCCAGGACGGCCAGGACGAGCCGGGTCCCGATCCCGTTGCCCTGCCAGTCGTCCACCACCTCGACCGCGAGGTCCGCCGGTCCGCCGCGGGTGCCGACCAGGCGGGCGATGCCGATCGGCTCGCCGCAGGCGAACGCCGCGACCGCGATGTGCCTGCACCCGTCGACGGCGGCGAGCGCGCGGCGCACGGCAGGTGTCAGGAAGGGGATGCCCGCGTGGAAGCGGGTGAACCGGCTCTCCTGCGACAGCCCCGCGAAGACCGTGTCGAGCACGTCGAACTCGTCAGGGCCGAGCTCACGCATGCGGATGTCCATGACGCCCCTCACGCCGCGGCCAGCGCCCAGGACGCGAGCCACCACACGGCGAGGCCCCCGAACAGCGCGATGGGCAGGTTCTTCTTCACGAACCGCCAGGCCACCCAGGCCGCGGCGGCGGCGAGCAGCGCGGGCACGGTCTCGACGGGCGACACCGCGCCGCGCGGGGCGACGAAGGCGGGCAGCGTGATCGCAGCCAGCACCGCGGGCCCCACGTAGGGCAACAGCCGCGCAACCGGAGCGGGTGGCCGGTGACCGGCCGTCACGAGGAACACCGCCCGCATCGCATAGGTGCCCAACCCGATGGCGACGAGCGTCAACAGCTCAGGCATGACGACCTCCGAGGTACCCGCCGACCGCGATCCCCGCGGCCGCACCGGCGAGCAGACCCAGTCCCAACGGCAACCCCGATGCCGCGACGGCGACGAGCCCGCCGGTCGCCGCGGCGGCGTAGCCGGGCCGCGACGTGAGCATGGGCAGCAGCAGGAGCAGGAACGTCAGTGGCGCGGCCAGGTCGAGGCGCAGCCCGGCGGGCAGCACGCCGCCGAGCAGCACCCCGGCCCCGGTCAGCGCCATCCACGCGGTCCAGAGGACGCAGCCGACCCCGAGGTAGTAGCGGAGCCGGTCGCGGGAGCTGCCGCCGCCGTCCGGCCGGTCGAACCGGTTGACGGCCAGGGCGTACACCGGGTCGGCCAGGAGGTAGGCGCCCAGCCACCGCCAGCGTGCGGGCCACTCGGCGGTGTGCGGCGCCAGCGCCGCGCTGTAGAGCAGCATGCGCGCGTTCACGACGAGCGCGCCGAGCACGACGATCACCACGCCCGCGCCGCGGTCGAGCAACTGCACCGCCAGCAGCTGGGCCGCGCCGCCGAACAGCAACGGCGACGACGACCAGGCGACGAACGACGGCACGCGGGTGGCGCCAAGGGTGGCGCCCAGCGCCAGTCCGAACGGGACGTACGCGAGCACGACCGGCATCGCGTCCCGGACGGCCTTGCCCGCGACCGACGCGCTCGGCGTCGGTGCGAACGGGGTCGCGGCGGTGTCCGAGGTGGTGGTCACGCCGCCACCCGCCAGGTGCCCCATCCCTGGGAGCGGGACAGCGCGGTCTCGGCCGCGACGAACGTCTCGGTCGACCACCATTGCCGTACGCGCTCCTCGCCGAGGGCCGCGAAGAGCGCCCCGGTCTGGCTGGCCTGTGCCTTGCAGCGCGACGATCTTGCGGTCGACGGCGGCGGAGTCCAGGTGCAGCGACACCGCGAGATCATCAGTGGCCGTGCGCAGCGGCAGCCCGTCGGCGAGGAACACGTTGAACTCCTCGCGGGCGGGCTCCCACGCCTGCACGAACTCCTCGGTGGTGGTGGCGTAGAGCAGCCGGGCGTCGGGCGCGGCGGCGGCGCGGGCGACGGTCGCCCAGGCGGACACCGTTTGATGGTCCTCGTGGCCGGTCATCCCGTCGGGGCCGAACGTGACGATCGTGTCCGGCGCGACGGCGTCGATGATCTCGACGAGCTGCCACACGACCGCGTCGAAGGGCGCGGCGGCGCAGGTGCCGTCGGTGAGGCCCAGCAGGTGGTGCTCGGTGACGCCGAGCGCGGCCAGCGAAGCGCGTAGCTCGCATTCGCGGATCCGCGCCAGCCTGCCTGGTGGCCAGCACCCGGGGTCATCGGTGCCATGCTCGCCGAGTGTCGCGGTCACGCAGACGACGCGGTTGCCCGCCTCGCGGGCGGCGGCCATGAGGCCCGCGGTCAGCATCGCCTCGTCGTCGGGGTGCGCCCAGATGCCCAGCACCGTGCCGAGCCGAGCGGCGTCGGTGATCGGGCCGGATCCGGTGAGCGTGCGCAGGAAGGTGGACATGAAGCAGCTCCTCAGGAGGTCGGGCCCCGTGTCCGGGGCTGGGAGACGACGCTAGGGACGCGCCGTTCCCCGCCCGTTCCGGTTGCGGCTGTCCGGGCGCGAAGGCCTGGCGCCGTACCGGAACGGCTTGACCCGATCGTGCTTCAGACAGACCTCCTGTTACATCGGTGATCGCCACCTATCTGGGCGGCCCCGTGTGTTCGCCGGGCATGGGCATAAGGGCGACGGGGACCGCCTAGGTAGCCCCACCGCGCCGTAAGGATGTGGGCCGTAAGGCCGGGGATGCCCTCCCCGCGCAGCGGCTCGTACCAGCGTCGGTGGGCGAGCGCGGCCAGCTCGGCGTGGCCCGCGACCCCTCCCACGCCCGGCGCTCCTCGCGGAGGCCCGGCCCGGCCTCGGCGGGTGTGGGCCGCCCGACCCGGCGAGAAAGGACATACCGGCCTTCCGGCGGGGGCGCAAGCGCGGCAGGATCCGGCGATGACGTCGTCACGGGAACTGCCCGCCGCCGCGTCCGACGACCTGGACGGGCGGCTGCAGGCGTGGGTTGCGCGCGGCCTGATCACCCGGGAACAGGCGGCGCGGATCCGGGCCGTCGAGCACGGCGAGCCCGTCGAGCAGCCGCGGCGGCCCGCGTCGATGGTGGCCGAGGCCCTCGGTTACGTCGGCGGCGTCCTGATCCTCGTCGCCACGGGCGTGCTCGCGGGCCGCTTCTGGGTGGATCTCGGCGTCGGCGGGCGGCTGGTCGCGACGTTCGCCGCCTTCGTCGTGCTGGTGGCCGTCGGCGGCGTGGTCCCGGCCGCGCAGGGCACGCCGGGTGGGCGGCTGCGTGCGGTCCTGTGGCTGCTGTCCGTGGCGGTGCTCGGGTTCGGGCTGGGGCTGCTCGCCGACGACGTCTGGGGCTTCAGCTCCGACGACGTCCTGCTCCTCGCCGCCTGCGGCAGTGCCGTGTGCGCGGCCGTTCTGTGGTGGCGCCACCGCACCGTCCTGCAGCAGGCCGCCGTGGTCGCGGCGTTGGTGTTCCTGGCGGCCGCGTTGGCCGAGCGTCTGCCGCGTGAGGACGAGGCGGTCATCGGGCTCGCGATCTGGGGCGTCGGCGTGGTGTGGCTGCTGCTCGGGTGGGGCGGCGTGATCGGGCACCGGGTCGCGGCCGACGTGCTGGGCGGTGCTGCGGTCGTGCTCGGCACGACGCTCTGCGTCGACAGGACGTGGGGCAGCGTCCTGGCGATCGTGACGGCCGTCGCGCTCGTCGTGGCGGGGGTCGGCCTGCGCGACCTGGTGCTGCTGGTCGTCGGCTCGATCGCGCTGCTGGTCGACGTCCCCGTGGTGACGGACCGGTGGTTCCCGAACGCGCTCGCCGCTCCGCTCGCGCTGCTGGTGGTCGGCGGCCTGCTGGTCGTCGGGGCACTCGTGGCCGCCCGACGAGGGGCGTTGGCCGACGTGCGGCACCGCGGTGTCCGCACCGGGCCGCGCCAGGTCGCCATCGCGTCGGCGGCCGTCGTCGCCGTGGGGGTCGCCGCGGCCGTCGTGGCCCTCGGCAACGCCTGACGGCCGGGCCGCGGGTGCCCGCTACCGGGACCCGCGGTGGGCCGCGACGGCAGCGGCGCTGGCCGTGTCACCCGCCGCGGCGAGGCCGCGGATGACGCCGTCGATGTCGGCGGAGGGTCGGTTCTGGCTGAGCTTGAACTTGGCCTCGACGCGGGTGATGGCGACCTCCAGGCCGACGATGGCGCGCAGCTGACCGGCGACGAACCGCTCCGGTGCGTCCTCGACCGACCACGGCTCGGCGCGGTCGGCCTCGTGGTGGTTGGTGAGCTCCCGGATCTGTGCGGCGAGCCACGCGGGGTCGTCGTGCACGGTCAGCGTGCCGTACACGTGGGCGGTGAGGTAGTTCCAGGTCGGCACGACCCGGCCGTGCTCGGCCTTGGACGCGTACCAGGACGGGGAGATGTAGGCGTCCGGGCCGCGGATGATCACCATCACGTCGCCGACGACCTCCGCACGCCAATGGTCGTTGTTCCGCGCGAGGTGCCCGCGCAGCCGCTGACCCGGCCGGTCGTAGATGAAGGGGAGAATGGTGGCGACCAGGCCGTGTGGGGTCGCGGTGACCAGATCGGCCGCGCCGTGGTGGGCGAGGAGCTCGTGGACGGCCTCGTCGTCGGGGGCGAAGTGCGCGGGCACATACATGGGGTTTCTCTCGCGGCTGGGCGGCTCGGTCCTTCCCAGGATGACCTGGAAGGCCGCCGTCGCCAAGCCCGGCGGCCGGGGCGCTCGACCCTGGGAGGCAGGGCGATCGGCCCTGATCGCGGCCACCGGTTCCGCGCCACGCTGGGTACGCACCCGACCGAGGACACGCCGATGACCACCCGAGACCGCTCCGCCCCACCCGTGGCGGATGTCCGCGCCATACCCACCTACCCCCGGGCGTTCCGTCGGCGGGTGGCGTCGGCGCAGGCCCCGCCCCCGATCGAGCCGGCGTCCGAAGCCGACCTCGTCGGCCTCCCCGACGCCGCCGTGCGCTACCTGCGGTTCATGGACGTCGTCGGCAGGCCGCGCGCCCGGTCGCTGCGCGCGGCGATGCACGGCCGCTTCCGCCGCGGGCCCGGCGCGCAGTGGATGCCCTGCCGCGCCTGGCAGTACAACACGGTGATCCCGCTGCGTCGGCTCTTCCGGATGCGCCTGCGCGTCGCCCCTGGGCTGTCCATGACGGGCTGGGACACCTACGCCGACGGGCAGGGAAGGATGCGCGGAACGTTGCTCGGCGTGTTCCCCGTCGCGTCGGGAAGTGGTCCGCAGTTCACCACCAGCGAGCTCGTGACCTGGCTGAACGACGCGGTGCTGCTGGCCCCGTCGATGCTGCTGGACGCGGCGGTGCGCTTCACGGGAGGCACGGCGGACGGGTTCGGCGTCGAGGTCACCGACGGCGGCCGCACGGTCGCTGCGCAGGTGCTCCTCGACGACGACGGCGCACCCAGCGACTTCTGGACCGACGACCGCTACGCCGACCTGCCCGGAGGGCTGGTCAGGGCCCGGTGGCACACGCCGGTCGACGGGTGGGCGATCCGGAACGGGCGTCCGCGACCGACCAGGGCGAGCGCGGTGTGGCAGCTGTCGGACGGCCCGCTCACCTACGCGGAGTTCGCCTTCGACGACGTCCAGACCGACCCGCCGCCGTGGCGTTCGTCCGCCTGATCCCCACCCAACCTGCCTGACCCGCCCCGGGCGACCGGACCCGACGTCAGGCCTCGACCGGTCGCCCCACCGTCAACAGCCGGGTCAGCTCCGGCCCGAGGGCGTCGCCCAGCTCGTGGTCGGCCTGGGCGCCGACCGCGTCCAGCACCGCGGCGAAGAAGCACCGCGCCCCGGCCGCGAGCGCGACGTCGAGCACGTCGTCGTCGGAGAGCCCCAGGTCGCGCAGGCGCTGCACGTCCGCCTCGGTGACGGCGGCGGCGTCGCGCGCGACCTGCTCCGCGAAGTCCATCACCGCGCGCTCGACGTCGCTGAGCCCGGCCGCGTGCGCGCGGTCGGTGAGCATCTGCGGCAGCTCGTCGGCGGCCACGAGGTCGAGCTTCTGGGAGAGCACCCAGGTGTGGGCGATCGCGCAATAGGTCGAGCGCAGCGCCTGCGCCGCCGCGATGGTGGCCAGCTCGTAGCGCCGACGGTCCATGCCGTCGCGGATCGTCACGTTCAGCTGCTGCCAGGCGGCCAGCACGGCCGGACGGCCTGCGAGCGCCACGGCCCAGTTCGGGAGGAAGCCGAACTGCGCGGTCGCCGCGCCGTACACCGCCGCCAGCCGGGGCTCGTCCTGCTCGGTTGTCGTGCTCTGGATGAACATGAGGTCCCCCTGGTCGCCGCCCGCTCGTGACTGATGACGTCCGGAGCGGCACGGGAGATTGCGCGGTCACCCGGCCGAGTTGCCGATCGTCGCTTCTGGAGGGTGGGCAGGCATGGCGCGCCGCACGGAAGGAGTTCGACCATGCGCGAACACCCCCTGACCCCTGATCCACGCCGAGCGCGCCGCGCTCGCGGACGACCTCGACGCGTGCACCCCGACGCAGTGGTCGACGGCCTGACCGGCTCTCACTGGTCGAGCTCGAACCACACCTGTTTGCCGCCGGTCTGGTGGTCGCTGCCCCAGCGGTCGGCGAGCGCGCTGACCAGCCACATCCCGTGTCCGCCTGTCGGGCCGCGCTCGCGCAGGACCGGTGGTGCCTGCGAGCCGTCGACGACGGCGACGCGCAGCTTCAGCGTCGACAGGATGAGCTCGATGGTGAACGTCGTCGCGGGCGTCACGTGCCGCACGACGTTCGTCACCAGCTCGCTGAGCAGCAGCATCGACTCCTCGTAGCGCGCCTCCGCCGACCAGGCCGCGAGCAGTTGGGCGACGAGGCGCCGGGCCACCGGCACGCTCCGCGCGCTGGTGGGCAGGTCGATCCGCGCGTGGAGGACGGCGCCGGTCACAGCGTCGCCCCGGGGGACGTGCCGTTCGGGCGGCCATCGAGCACGTCGAACCGGTCGAGGAGGCCGAGCGCGGCGAACACCCGGTGCGCGAGCCCGTCGCCCAGCCGGATGGCGAGCCGTCGGCCATCCTGCCGGGCCCGCTGGTCGGCGAGCAGGATGAGGCGCACCCCGGTGGAGTCGACGAACTCCAGCGCCGCCAGATCGATGACGAGGAGCCGCGGTGCGGCCCGCTCGGCGTCCTCCACCTGCTGCTGGGCGTCGTCGTAGGTCGAGATGTCGAGCTCGCCGGTGAGCACGACCTCGGCGGAGCCGTCGGAGGCGCCGGTCACGCCACGGCCTCGACGACCAGGATCGCGATGTCGTCGCGCTGCACGCCGCTCTGGAACGCGTCGACGTCCGCGAGCAGCCGGTCGGCGACGGCCTCGGCCGTGGGACGTGCCACCGAGCGCAGCGCCCGCTCCAGCCGATCCGTTCCGTAGAGCCCGTCCATGCCCCGCGCCTCCGTCACACCGTCGGTGTAGAGCACCATGATCTCGCCGCGGTGGAGGTCGAGTGTCACCTCGGTCACCGTGACGTCGGGATAGACCCCCAGCAGCGTGCCCGGCGCGTGGACGGGGGTGACCTGCCCGTCGCCCAGCACGAGCGGCGGCGGGTGCCCGGCGTTCGCCAGCCGCACGGTCGCGCCTGCCGCGGTGACGGTGAGCTGCCCGTGCGCCACCGTGGCGAACCGGCCAGGGTGCCCGCCCGTCTCCCGCAGCATCGCCTGGTTGAGGCGGGTGAGCACCGCGGCGGGCCCGAGGCCGTGGCCGATCTCCGCCCGCACCGTGTGGCGGATCAGCGCGGTGAGCGCGGCGGCCTCGGCGCCCTTCCCGCACACGTCGGCCACGACGAAGCCCCACTGGCCCGCGGCGGCGCCGGGGACGACGTCGTACAGGTCGCCGCCGACGTGCACGCCGTCGTGCTCGTCGGTCTGGGCGCGGTAGCGGGCGGCGAGGCGCAGCCCGGGCACCTCCGGCAGCGCGGCCGGGAGCAGCGCGGCCTGCAGCGTGTGCGCGGTGTGCCACTGCTGCTCGTAGAGACGCGCGTTGTCCAGCGCGACGGCCGCGGTGCTCGCCAACTGCTCGGCGAAGGCGAGGTCGACCCGGCTGAACCGGCGGTCGGACTCCGCTTGCACGAGCGTGAGCGAACCCAGGTTCCGGCCCCGCACGGCCAGAGGCACGATCAGCGCCGAACGCATCCCGATCGACCGGATGAGCGCGAGATGCCCGTCGTCGATCGCGGCGGACTCGAGCAGTCCGTCGGGGATCTCGGGGTAGAAGGCGGACTCGCCCGTGCGGCTCACCTGGATCGCCCCCCCGGACGCCCCCGGGTCCGGCGGGTAGCGCTCCTCGAGCCGTGCCACGAACGCGACCTTCGTGGCGTCGCTGTGGGCGACCGCCACCCGGTTTACCCGGTTCCCGCGCACCAGGTGCACCGCGCTCCAGTCGGCGATCTCGGAGACCACCAGGTCGGCGAGCTGCTGCAGCCGCTGCTCGACCGACAGCGGGGCCTCCATCAGGCGTGTCGTGCGGCTCAGGAACGTCATCCGTCGGAGCTGGCGTTCGGCGGTCTCGCGGGCGCCCCGCTCGGCGCCCAGCAGGCGGGCGCGTTCGAGGCCCTGCGCGCACAGCGCGGTGACGGCGAGCAGGAAGTCGCGTTCCTCAGGGGAGAACCGCCGCGGCGCGGCGAAGCTGAACACCACCGCCCCGAGGTCGCGGTCCTCGACGCACAGCGGCAGGCACGCGCTGGCCTGCATGTCGGCCGCCGTGCCGACGGAGGCCATGTCGGGGTAGCGGGTGCGCCACTGCCCGGCGTCCTCGAGCCAGACCGGCCGCCGGTCGAGCACGGCGTCCGACAGCGGCCGCCCGCGGTGGAGCTGGAGGCGCCGGAACGCGCGGAGCACGTCGTCGGGCCAGCCGGTGGCGTGCAGCACCTCCAGTGTGTCGGCGTCCGTGCGGAGGTAGACGCCCGCGCCGTCCGCGCCCAGCAGGCCTGCGGCCGTCGTCACCACGAGGTCGCCGATCGCCGCGGGCGTGATCGCCCCGAGCAGCTCGCTCGCCAGGCGCTGGAGAGCATCAACCCGCGACCGGCGCCCGTTCGCCGCGTCGGAGCACCGCGGATCGGCGGTCATCGCGGCGTGCTCGTCGGACATCCGCCTCACCCGTCCCGTCCTCGACCGTCGTCTGCGCTTTCGACGGGCGGGCCACATTGTGTCAGCGCACCGTCGGGAGGCGCAGCCGTTCAGCGCCGCGGCAGCGGCTGGCGTTTCCGGGCCGCAGCAGGAAGATCCCCACCGCCCGCTTGTCGATCACCGCGGCGCCCCCGAATCGAGCCGGCGCTGCGCCCTGCGGTGCTGCCAGGCGCTGCGCCGGGCGGCCAGCCGGATCATCGGTGCGGGCGGCTGCAGGCCGAGTTGGGTGAGCAGGCCCGGCAGGTCCTCCTGGTGCCAGACCTCGACGAACCGGCCGTCGGCGGCCCGGAAGATCTCCTGCCCGGTCATGGTCACCGGCCTGCCCGTCGGGGGGAGGCCGAGCAGCGCCAGCGGGCCGGTGTGCGTCCCGGACATCGTCCAGCGGCCCGTGACGAGGTCGCCGCTCTCGAACGCGACGTCGAGGGTGAAGGCCGCGTCGGGGAACGCGGTGCGCACCATGTCGGCGGCCCACACGTCCCCGGCCCGCCCCGCAGGCTGCCCGGGCGACGGGTTGTGGTCGACGAGGTTCTCCGCGAGCACCTCGTCGGCGACCGCGTAGCGGCCCGCGTCCCACACCTCGAACAGCCAGCGACGATACAGATCCACCAGCATGTCGGGCCTCCTCAACCGGCACGATACTTCCGACGGAAGTATCGTGGTCGACGATGGAGTCGTTGACAAGCACCTCCTACGCGCTCCTCGCCCTGCTCGGCCTGCGGGACTGGTCGACCTACGAGCTGGCCCGCCAGCTCCCGCGCAGCGTCGGGCTGGTGTGGCCGCGGGCCGAGGCGCGGCTCTACGCCGAGGCGAAGAAGCTCGCTGCCGCCGGCCTGGCCGTCACCCGTTCCGAGCCTGCCGGGCGCAGACCGCGCACCGTCTACGCCATCACCGACGCCGGACGGGCCGCGGTCGCGGACTGGCTGTCCCTTCCCGGCGCCGGCCCGACGCTCGAGTTCGAGGGCATGCTCAAGGTGGCCTTCGCCGACCTCGGCACCCGCGACGACCTGCTCGCGCGGCTGGCCGACATCGCGGAGGACGCCGAACTGCGGCTCGCCCTCGGCGCGGAGGTCGCGCAGCGGTACCTGAGCGGGCAGGGCACTTTCCCGGACCGGCTGCACGTCTCCGGGCTGGCCTGGCGGTTCCTGCACGAGCACTTCCGGATGCTCCGGGACTGGGCCCGCTGGGCCATCGCCGAGGTCACGACCTGGCCCGACGTCCACCGACCGCCCGGTGGCCCGCTGGCCGCCTTCGCCCGCTACCAGCCGGACGACCAAGGGTGACGGCGTCCCCGACGGCCTGCGGCACCGCATCCGGCCACCGCTGCCTGATGATCGCGATCCGCGCCGCGCCGCGCCCGACGGCCCGCACCTCCGGCTTCGCAGACCCGGTCGAGGCTTCGCAGGGCCCCGGGGCGGCCCGGGGCCCTGCGAAGGTCGTGCGCCCGCCCTAGATCTCGGCCCTGGCCAGCCCGAAGAGCTCGGTCCGCCAGTCCTCGTAGGCGCGGATCGCCTCGGCGGACCGGGCCGTCGCCTGCTCCTGGCTGGGTCCCCGCCCGGTGAGGGCGATGTCGGCGATCTCCTGCGCGGTGTTGGAGTGGTCGAGGACGCTGACCCGGGTCATGATCGGCGCGCGGTCGGCCCGGACGGCGTAGGCGAGCACGGTGAGCAGGGCGAGCCGGGCGCCCTGGTCATCCGGCGCCTGCTGTTCCACCAGGGTGTGGCCGCCGACCAGCACGACCGTGGCGTCGTCGGTCAGCGCGGGCCGGACGGCGTCGGCGAGCCGGAACCGCGTGAGCAGCCCCTGCTCCAGGAACGAGTGGACCCTGCTCACGGCGCTCTCCCCTTCGGGGGCGATCCCGACCGGCAGCTGCACGTAGCAGGAGACCGAGCCCGCCTCGAGCTCGCCGAGCGCCGTGACCAGCCCCGAGGCTTCGGTCAGGCCGATGGCCTCGGCGCCCATGGAGCGAACGGCCTCGAGGACCGGTGTCGCGGCCTCGGGTGAGCCGGTGACCAGGACTGTGCGCATGCTCGATCCTCCCTGGTTGTCGTAGCACAGATGCTGGTACGCGGGACCCCGCGCTGTCGAGCGGCGTCGGACCGCTGATGGCGGGTGCCGACCGTCCCCGTTAACCGGGACCTTCGGCCGCTGGGCAGCCGCGCCTGCGCGAGGGACGGTGAGCTGCCGGCCGATGGCGGCCGTCCCCGAGGAGAGAAGGCATGACGATGACCGCGACGGCGATGAGCGACACCGCGACCACGACGCAGCAGACGGTTCTCGATCGACTTCTGGAGGCGGGCATCACCCGAGATCGTGCGCTGGCCCATCTGAAGCGCGGATGGGTCGAGCTCGACGGCAGCCTGGTGACCGACGCCGATGCTCCGGCCGAACCCGCAGCGCACGTCGAACTGCGCATGCGGCCGCCCTACGGCGACTGACGGCGCCGCGGCGACACGCGTCGCGGAGTCGGGCGCGCACCGGCGTCGAGAACCCGATGTACCCCCGTCGGGAGTCGCGCCGCGGAGATCGAGACGTCGTCCCGGTTCTCCGCGGTTCGGCTGCGCCCGAGCAGGCCACGACGGCCGCGGCCCTCGACGACGCCCTGGCCGCACTGACCCCGCAGCGGTGGCGCGCGGAGGTGGGCAACGCGCTCGGCAGGCGATGCCCGTCGCCGACATCCGATGGCGGCGCCCGCTGCCGTCGTCGTCGGCTGGCTGACCGGCCGCACCCCGGCGGCCGCGCTTCCCGGTCACCCGCCGCGGCTGCCACTTGGCTGTAGCGCGGCGGCCACAAACGTTCACCGGTGTCCTCGCGCGCCCAGACGGCGACGCGCGGCGTTGCCGCCCTCGCGACGACGCCCGGTATGCGCTTCGGGCGGCGCCTTGCGCGTCGCCGCCCGGGTCACGCGGTCACCCCGGCGACGTCGTGGCCACCGCACTGTCGCGGCCGCGCGGCCGCGAAGCCGACGGATACGCCGAGGGCGTTCGCGGTGACGATGAGCCCGATCGCGACCCAGTCGACCGCGGCAAGGGGTTCGCCGAGGACGACGGCGCCGATCGCGGCGGCGAAGAGCGGGTTGACGCTCATGAAGATCCCGAAGAAGTGCGCGGACACCCGCCGGAGCGCGAGCAGATCGCTGAGGAAGGGCACGACCGACGACAGCACACCCGCCGTCACGGAGCAGGCCACGGCCGCGGGCGTCGGCGGGTGGGCGAGCAGGGTCGCGATCCCCACCGGCACGTACACCAGCGCCGACAGGGCACCCGCCGCCGCCGAGCCCTCGACGCCCGGCACGCGCTGCCCGAGTGTGCGGTTGAGCAGGATGTAGCCCGCCCAGCACAGCGCGGCGAGCAGGGCGAGGCCGACGCCGAGGACGTCTGTCGTCGGCCGGGGTCGGGTGAGCGCGACGACCCCGATGGCGGCGAGCGCGGCGCAGCCCCGGGCGATGTGGCGGCGCACGCCGCGGGGTGTCGCGGTGCGGGCCCCGACCAGTGCGACGGCCAGTGGGCCCAGGAACTCCAGGGTGACCGCGAGGCCGAGGCCGACACGGTCGATCGCGGAGTACAGCGCGACGTTCATGACCGCGTAGACGCAGGCGAGCAGCAGCACGGGCAGCCACTGCCTGCGGGTGAACGCGCGCAGCCGCGGCCTGCCCACGGCCAGGAGGATCACGCCCGCCACCCACTGCCGCACGGCGACGACCCCGACGGGCCCGATCACGGGGAAGGCCAACGCGCCGAACCCGGCGCCGGTCTGGCTGGCCAGGGCGCTGCCGAGCATGAGCGCCACCCCGGCGGCGCGGGCCCGCGGCGCGTCCCGGTGCGTGGCGGAGGCGGCGGGCCGGGCGCTGAGGGCGGTGTCCATGCCCTCAGCGTGCGCAGTCGACGTCCATTCACAAAATGCATCGCTCGATCAACCCATACGCTGCACGCATGGATGTGGAGCTGCGTCACCTGCGCTGTCTGACCGCCATCGTCGAGGCCGGGGGCTTCACGGACGCGGCCATCGAGCTGGGGGTGTCGCAGCCCGCGGTGTCACGCGCGCTCGCGGCGCTGGAGGGCGTCCTCGGGGTGCGCCTCTTGCGGCGCACCAGCCGGGAGGTCGTGCTCACCACGGCGGGGGAGCGGGTGCTGGCCCGGGCCCGTCGCGTGCTCGCCGAGGTCGACGACCTGGTCCGCGAGGCCGCGGGCGGTCACCGTCGGCTCCGCATCGGGCACGCCTGGGCGGCGATGGGCGAGCACACCGTGGAGTTCCAGCGCCGATGGGCCGCGCGGCACCCCGATGTCGACCTGCACCTGGTCCGCACCAACACGCCCACGGGCGGACTCGCCGAGGGCTTCTGCGACGTTGCCGTCGTGCGCAGTCGGCCGGACGGGGCCGACACCGCCCCGCCGGACCGCCGGTTCGACGGCGCGGTCGTCGGCCTCGAGTCGCGCTTCTGCGCGCTGGCGGCCGACGACCCGCTGGCCCGACGCAGGCAGCTGCGCCTGACCCACCTCGCGGGCCGCCGCCTCGCCGTCGATCCCCGCACCGGCACGACCACGCCCGACCTCTGGCCGCCGGGCAGCCTGCTCGCGGTCGAGGAGGTGCACGATGTGGACGACTGGCTCGCCGTCATCGCCACCGGACGCTGCGTCGGGGTGACGGCCGCGAGCACCCTGACGCAGTACCGGCGCCAGGGCGTGGTCTTCCGCCGCCTCCGCGATGCCCCGCCGGTGCCGGTGCGGCTCGTCTGGTGGCGGGACGACCCCCACCCCGCCACCGGCGACGCCCTCGGCCTTCTCGCGGAGCTCTATGGGAGCGCGGGCACGCAACGCGGCTGACGTCGCACAACCTGTGGCGTCCCGCACAAGGTCGACCCTGTGCGGGGACGCACGATCCTCTGCGCGGTCGGCCTCGATCCCCGCTCACCGGCTGAGGTGGTCCTTCAGGGCGTCGAGCCGGTCGTCCCAGTCGCGGGCCAGCGCGGCCAGGAATTGCTGCGCCACCTGCATCGGGGCGGAGCGCAGCCGGTAGCGCACGCGGCGCCGCTCGCCGGGCTCGGCCGTGACCAGGCCGACCTCGGCGAGCAGGGCCAGGTGTTTGGCGATCGCCTGACGGGTGATCGGGAGTCGATCGGCCAGGTCCGTGGCCGTGGCGGGACCGCCCGCCGCGAGCGCGGCCAGTATGGCGCGTCGGGTCGGGTCGGCCAGCGCGACGAAGACCTGTTCGGCGATCGCCTCGACGTCAGGCGGCATTGAGGTAGTCGACCAGCTCGCCCAGCTCGCTCGCCCACCCTTCGGTGTTGCCGCTCGAACGCCTTGCCGTGGGCGTCCTCGGGCAGTTGGGCGAAGCCGGACTCGACCACGGTCAGCCGCGTGCCCGCACCGGCCGGTTCGAGGGTGAACTCGACATAGGTGCGGCGCGGGTCGCTCCTCGGGGAGGCCGTAGATGTGCCAGGTGAAGCCGAACACGCTGGGCTCCTCGACCCGCTCGACGCGCATGTCGGCCTTGTGGCCGCCGTCCCAGGTCATCTGCGCCGCGCCGCCGGGGCGCAGGTCGATCGTCGCCTGGTTCCCGAACCAGGCGCCCAGTCCCTCCGCCGTGGTGATCGCCGTCCACACCGCGGCGGGTGGCTGGGCGATCTCGACGGTCCTCTCGATGCGGTCGGGGAATCCCATGACGTCCTCCCTGCTGGTAGCAACCGTTCAGTTGCTAATAAAACTATAGCAATCCGCGAGTTGCGTCAACTGGGCGCGCGGAGACCCGACCGCCGCTATCCCGCCGTGCGCCAGCTGAACCGTGGCTCGTACCCGAGCACGCGGCGGGCCTTGTCGATCGACAGCATCGTCTCGTGCTCACCGAGCTCGCGCCGGACCGGTACGCCCGGGTAGACCTCGGCGGCGAGGTCGGCGCTGTGCCGCGACATGACCGTGTCGGCGTTGGCGATCACGAAGACGTCGACGCCGGTCGCGTCGCGGGCGAGGGCCAGCCGCACGGCCTGGGCGCCGTCGCGGCCGTCGATGTAGGACCAGAGGTTCCAGTGCCGCAGTCGCGCATCGGCGTCGAAGGCGGGGAACCGCGCGTAGTCCTGCGGGTCCATCACGTTGGAGAACCGGAGGCCGATCATCTTCAGTCGCTCGTCCCAGCGGCAGAAGTGTCGCGCCATCTCCTCCTCGAGGCTCTTCACCAGGGAGTAGGTGGACTCGGGTCGTACGGGATAGTCCTCGTCGACCGGGATGTAGGGCGGCGGCACGTCGAACGGGAGACCCAGCACGGTCTCGCTGGAGGCCCACACGATGTTGCGCACCCCCGCGGTGCGGGCCGCGGCGAAGACGTTGTAGGTGGCGGTGACGTTGTTCGCGAAGGTGGCCGCGTTGGTGGCGATCCCGGGTGCCGGGATCGCCGCGAGGTGCACCACGGCGTCCACCCCGTCGTGCCGGTCGTCGACCGCGGTGAGTGCCTCGACGACCTGGCCGTGGTCGGTGAGGTCCACGCGTACCGCGGCATCGGCGGCCGTGTGCGGATCCGGCACCCGGTCGAGGGCGATCACGCGGTAGCCGTGCTCGTGCAGGTCGCGGACGACGTGACGGCCGAGCTTGCCGCTGCTGCCGGTGACCGCAACGGTGGTCATGATGCCTCCCGATTTCCTTGACCGACCATGTTCCATGTCGGTGCTCATGCCCGTGGCTCAGATGGGTCGGCTGGCTTTGCCGCGCCCCGTTCCGGGCCTGATGATGACCCCACGCCGACGACGTCTGGCGCCGGGCACCTGACGCGGTGAGATGAGGGTCGCGATGACGACGGGTACGGCGGTCCCGGCACGGCGGGAGCCATCGGCAGGGCCGAAGCTGGGCGCGATCTTCGGCGGGCTGATGCTCGCCATGGTGCTGGCCTCCCTCGACCAGACGATCGTGTCGACCGCCCTGCCGACGATCGTGGGCGAGCTCGGCGGCGTTCGAGCCAGCTGGCGTGGGTGGTGACGGCCTACCTGCTGACGTCGACGGTCGTCGACGCCGATCTACGGCAAGCTCGGCGACCTCTACGGCCGCAAGAGGCTCTTCGTGGTCGCGATCGTGATCTTCCTGGTCGGCTCCGTCGTTGTGCGGGCTCGCGCAGAACATGGGCGAGCTGATCGGCTTCCGGGCGCTGCAGGGCCTCGGCGGCGGCGGTCTGATGGTCGGTGCCCAGGCGATCATCGCCGACGTCGTGCCGCCGCGCGAGCGCGGCCGCTACTCCGGCTACTTCGGCGCGGTGTTCGGCTGTCACCAGCGTCGCCGGCCCGCTGATCGGCGGCTTCATCGTCGACCACGCCTCGGCTGGCGATGGGTCTTCTACATCAACCTGCCGGTCGGCATCGTCGCGCTCGCTGGTCATCTCCGCGGTGCTGCCGTCGGCGACCAACCGGGTGCAGCCGCCGCATCGACTACCTCGGCGACGGCGCTGCTGTCCGCCGGCGTGCGCGTGCATCGTGCTGCTGGCGACCTGGGGCGGCAACCAGTACGCCTGGGGTTCGCCGGTGATCATCGGGCTGGTGGTCGGCGCTGTCGTGGCGCTGGTCGCTGTTCGTCCTCGTCGAGCGGCGGGCGGCCGAGCCGGTCATCCCGCTGTCCCTGTTCCGCAACCGGGTGTTCACGCTGTCCAGCGTGATCGGCCTGCGTGGTCGGCTTCTCGCTGTTCGGAGCCGTCACCTATCTGCCGCAGTACCAGCAGATCGTCAAGGGCGCCTCGCCGACGTCCAGCGGCCTGCAGCTGCTGCCGCTGATGGCGGGCGTGCTGCTGACGTCGATCGGCAGCGGGCAGCTGATCACCCGGATCGGCCGGTACAAGGTCTTCCCGATCGTGGGCACGGCGGTGATGACCGTCGCCATGCTGCTGCTCTCGCGGCTCGGCCCGGACACCCCCGAGCCCGTGGCGTGGCTCTACATGTTCGTGCTCGGGTTCGGTCTCGGCCTGGTGATGCAGGTGCTCGTCCTCGCGGTGCAGAACGCGGTGCCGCCCTCGGACCTGGGCACGGCCACCTCGGCGGCGACGTTCTTCCGTTCGATCGGCGGGTCGATCGGCGTGTCGGTCTTCAGCTCCATCTTCAACGCGCGGTTCGCCGACAACCTCGCCGCGGCCCTGCCTGCTGGCGGGGATGCGGCGCTGGCAGGCGGAACACAGTCGATCACCCCGACCCTCGTCGCGCAGCTGCCCGCTCCCGTGCGCACCGCCGTCATCGAGGCGTTCAGCAACGCCCTCAGCAGCGTGTTCCTCGCCGCGATCCCGTTCGCCATGGTGGCTTTCGTGCTGTCGTGGGTGCTGCCGGAGGTGCCGCTGCGCTCCGGCGTCGCGCCGCTGGACGCCGTCGCCGAGGGCTTCGGCATGGTCCGCTCGGGCACCGCCGAGGTGCTGGAGGAGGCACAGGCGCGGATCCGCGCCGCGCGCGCGGCTCTCGAACGACTCGACGAGATCGCCGCCCGTGACGGGCTCGACCCCGTGCACGCCGAACCCCTCCGTCAGCTCTTCCAGGCCCGGATCGCGTATCTGGGCGAGCAGGCCCGCCTGGTGTCGGACCGGTCCTCATCGATGCCGCCTACGGGATGGCAGCTCGTGCTCGACGTGCTGGAGGCGGACCGGCGGGCCCATGCGCGGGCACCGTCCGCGGCGCCGCCCGACGCGGGCGGCGCGCACGCGGTCGGACGCCGGATCGGCGAGGAGGCCGCCGCGCGGTTGCAGGCTTCCCGCGCCGCCCTGGACCGGCTCGACGAGCTGGCTCCGGCCAGCGGCGTCTCCGACGAGCTGGTCGCAGCGCTGCGCACGCTGTTCGAGGGCCGCATCGCGCGGATCGAGGCCACGATGGAGCAGGCCCGCGCCGCCGCCGCCGCGCACGCGCGCCCGGTCGCGTTCTGGCGGGTGGCGGCGGAACTGCTCGCCGTCGAGCGCCAGGTCCTCGCCGACTGGGCGGGCACCGCACAGGTGAGCCCCCGGGTCGCCGACCGCACCGACAGCGACCTGGCCGCCGAAGAGGACGAACTGGTCGGCGCGGGCGGCTGATGAGGCGGCCTGCGGGACCCCGACCGGCTACCGGACCGTTCCACACAGGCGTGTGCCCAGGAGAAGACGCTGACCCGCGACCTCCGGAGCCGGAGCGTCATTCCGCGTACCCGCGCGCGGTGTCCGACGGCAGCTCTCCGAACCGCTCGTGATACTGCCGGGCGAACCTGCTGGGGTGGAAGAATCCCCAGCGCATCGCGACGTCGCTGATGCGCACCGCCGAGCCGGAGCATCGGAGCAGTTCGGCGTGGACGCGGTCCAGCCGGATCCTGCGCAGGTGCGCCATCGGTGACATGCCGAGTTCGTGCTGGAAGGTCGCGTGCAGGGCGCGCACGCTCATGTAGCCGACCCTGGCGAGTTCGCCGGGCGTCAGCGGCTGGTCCGCATGGGTCTCCATGTAGGTGAGCACGGGCTGGAGGCGCGAGGGACGCGCGCGGGTCACGTACCCCTCGAGCTGGTCGGTGTAGGTGTTGGGCACCGTGAGCAGGACCTGTGTCATCACGAACGCTTCGAGCTGCTCGCGAGCGAGCGGCGTCTCGGTGATCCCCCGCGACGATCAAGCTCGCGCGCCAGGAACTCGACGGCGGCGAGGAGGCTGCGGCCGCGGGGCGTCACCATGCTGAAGCCGAACCGGAAGTCGATGGGCCCGACCACCGGGCGGTCGATGAGATCCGCGAGGTGCGACTCCAGCCGTGTCCGGGGGATCTTGAGGATGAAGCTGCTCGGCGTCCTCGGTCCACCTGACCGTGTTGAACTGGTTCGGAAGGAGCACGACGCCGCTGGTGCGGGCCTCGGTGTGCGCCCGCGTGCCGTCTCCGCGCTCGGCGAACGTCGTGCCGCTCGTCGTGAGGTTGACGTGGTAGGTGGTCTCGGTGGGCGGCATCCGCAGCTCGGCGTGCGCCCCGTAGGCCAGGAAGCCCAGGGTGAAGCGCTTCTGGTGCGCGGCGTTGAGTTGCATCCGGAGAGGCGCGTTGTCGGCGCGGAGGGCATGCGGGAGGTAGACCTGGGTGACGGCATCACGCGCCTCGTCCACGCTCGATGTCGACATCACGGGGAAGCGGCGGAGCGTGTGGCGGCGATCAGCCATGACCGAGTCCTCCATTGGACGAAATCGGGGCTCTTCGTGGGTCAGCGCGTTCGGCGCAGCGCCGTGTACCGCGCGGCCAGGATGTGGCTGCTCATCGCCGAGGTGGCCAGCTCTTCGTCGGCGTTCTCGATGGCCGTGATGATGTCGCGGTGCTGCAGGACGCTCCGTCGCCGGTCGTCGTCGTCGTAGCCCTGCAATACCCGCCGGACGAGCGGCGCACTCGACACCATCGCCACCAACGTAGCCAGTCGCGCGCTGCCGGACGCGGCGAGGACCGCGGCGTGGAAGTCGTCGTTGCACTGCGCCGTGGTGCCGCCTGACAGACCTTCCTCGTCGACGGCGCGCTCGTAGCGGTCCTGCAGCGCGCGCAGCTCGGCGATGGTGGCCGGGTCGGCCATCCGGGCCGCGAGCCCCGCGCCGTATCCCTCGATCAGCGCGCGGAGCCGGTAGGCCTCGTCGATGTCCTCCGGCGTCCAGCTGACCACGCGGGCGCCGCGGTTGTGCACCAGCTCCACGACGCCCTCCGCCGCGAGCAGGCGCAGTGCTTCGCGCACCGGGGTACGGCTCAGGCCCAGCGACGTCGCCATCGTGTGCTCCCGCAGCCAGGTGCCGGGTACGACGGCGCCTGAGGCGATCTGCTCCTTGACGGCGTCGTAGGCGCGACGGGTGGTGGCGGCGCGGACGGGGTCGCGCGTGTCGGAGGCATGACCGTCGGTTGTCTGCACCGTCACCGCGAGCCCCCTTGCCCGTTCACCCGCGGGAGCGTATCGCATGCAATCCGGCGTGTCATCTGAGATCTGGGCAACACCGCCGGGCCGACTGGCAGAAATTGCATGCGATCCGTGCTGTCAGCGGCTGTCGCCGAGGCTCATTCGCCCGTCTCCTCCAGGCGGAAGCCGATCTTGACTGTGACCTGCCAGTCGGCCACCTGCCCGTCGACGAGGTGGCCGCGGATCTCGCTCATCTCGAACCAGTCCGTGTCGCGCAATGTCCGGTTCGCGCGGGCCACGGCGTTGCGGATCGCGTCGTCCACGCCGGTCGGCGAGGTGCCCACGATCTCGGCGATGCGGTAGATGTGCTCGGCC
The DNA here is from genome assembly GCA_963770115.1 of uncultured Actinomycetota bacterium. GTDB lineage: Bacteria > Actinomycetota > Actinomycetes > Mycobacteriales > Pseudonocardiaceae > Pseudonocardia. Next base: position 2,150 of record CAVYOT010000020.1, on the reverse strand, counting down.
ACGGGGATCTCCTTTGTAGACGGGGTCACGGGGTGGGTGTGCGGTCGGAGGTCGACGAGCGAGGCCGCCCGCCCGCGCGGATGTGGGCGAGGAGCCCACCGGCGGTCAGCACCGCACGCTCACCGGAGGATAGGGCGAGCGCCAGTCGGATGTCCCGCCCGCCGTCCACCCGCGCGGTCACCGCATCGGCGCCGGAGCGCACGGCTTCGCCAAGACCGGGGAGGTGCCAGCGTTGGCCGACCGCGGTGGCCGCCCGGTCGTCGTCGGTGACGACCAGCGGTACAACGCCGACGGCGATCAGGTTGCGTCGGTGGATGCGCGCGTAGCTGCCTGCGGCGATGACGCGCACGCCGAGGTGCACCGGCGCCAGGGCGGCGTGCTCGCGCGACGAGCCCTGGCCGTAGTCGTGGCCGCCGACGATCACGCCGCCGCCCCACCCGCGGGCGCGTGCGGGGAACTCGGGGTCCAGCCTGCGGAACATGAACTCCGCGCACGCGGCGATGTTCGACCACACCGCCATGGCGATCGCCCCGTCCGGGGCCATGTCGCCGGTGGAGATGTCGTCGGGGACGACGATGAGCACCCGTCCGTCGACCTCGCCGGGCAGCGGTCCCGGCAGGACCGGCGGCACGAGGTTCTCCCCACGCTCGACCACCACGCCCCGGCGCCGTTCCCGTGGCGGCGGCGTGACCAGATGGTGGTCGTGGATCGTCGTGTCCGGCGCCACGGAGGGCCGCAGGGTGCGCGCGGCCGGCAGGCGGGGGTCGGTGATCACGCCGGTCAGCGCGCTGGCGGCCGCGGTGGCGGGTGAGCACAGGTACACCGCGTCGTCCACGGTGCCGCTGCGACCGGGGAAGTTCCGGTTGAACGTGCGCAGGGACGGCTGCGCCATCACCGGTGCCTGCCCGATGCCGACGCACGGCCCGCACACCGGTTCCAGCATCCGTGCGCCCGCGGCGGACAGGTCCCCGTACACCCCGGAACGGATGATCGTGTCCAGGATCTGCCGCGATCCCGGCGTCACCGTGAGCACCACGCCGGGCGCCACCGCGGCGCCACGCAGCGTGGCCGCGACGGTCGCGAGGTCTTCGTAGGAGCTGTTGACCGACGATCCGACGCACACCTGGACCAGCGCCGTGCCCGCGACGGCGGCGACGGGGACGACGTTGCCGGGCGACGGTGGCAGCGCGACCAGCGGCGGGAGCGCAGCCAGGTCGATCCGCTCGACCTCGTCGTAGGTTGCTCCCGGCTCCGCTGCCAGCTCGACGAACTCGTCCGCGCGGCCCTGGGCGGTGAGCCACCGGCGGGTCTCGTCGTCGGCGGGGAAGACGCCCGCGGTGGCGCCGGTCTCGACGACCATGTTGCAGATGGTGGCCCGCCCCGTCGTCGGGATCGCGGCGACGCCGTCGCCGAAGAACTCGAACACCGCGCCGCGCCCGGCGCGGACGCCGTGGCGACGCAGCAACTCCAGGATCACGTCCTTGGGCTCGACGCCGGGCGCGAGCGTGCCGGTCAGCTCGATCCCGAGCACGCGCGGGCACGGCAGGTCGAACCCGTAGCCTGCCATCGCCACCGCGACCTCCAGGCCGCCCGCTCCCGTCGCGAACATGCCCACCGCGCCCGCCATCGTGCTGTGCGAGTCGGCGCCCACCAGCAGGGCGCCCGGCCGGGCGAAGCGTTCGAGGTGGACGTAGTGGGAGATCCCGTGCCCCGGCGGGGAGAACAGCAGCCCGTAGCGCTCCGAGAACGACCGCAGGTAGCGGTGGTCCTGCATGTTCTTGTCGTCGATCTGCAGCACGTTGTGGTCGACGTACATCACGGCGAGCGGCACGGCGACAGTGTCGGCGTCGGCGTCGAGCATCTCGAACTGCATCGCGCACATCGTCCCGGTGGCGTCCTCGATGAGGACCTGGTCCACGGCCACCGTGATGTCGCTCCCCGGCGTGAGCGCGCCGGAGCGCAGGTGCCCGCGCAACAGCTGGTGGGTGAGCGTGTCGGGCATCAGGGGAACATCCCGGCCCGCGGCAGCAGCGCGGGCACCTCGTGGCCGAGCTGCTCGCCGAGGAACGCCGCGACGGGCAGCAGGGTCGTCAGGTCGATCCCCGTCGGACGGCCCATCCGGTTGAGCATGTAGACAAGGTCGTCCGTCG
>CAVYOT010000019.1:0-73857 GCA_963770115.1 uncultured Actinomycetota bacterium | reverse complement strand
ACGTCGACCTCTACGGCACGGCGGTGCTGGAGGAGTTCGGCAATGTGGCCGCCGCCGCTGGTGCGGGAGTGGTCATCGCCTCCCAGTCCGGTCACCGATTGCACGCTCTGACCGTCGAGGAGGACAGGGCACTCGCGACAACCCCGACCGAGGAGCTGCTGGGGCTGCCTCTGCTGTCGCTTGACCGGGTCACGGACCCGCTCAACGCCTACCAACTGGCCAAACGCGGCAACGTGCTCAGAGTGATGGCCGAGGCTGTTCGGTGGGGCAAAGAGAACGCGGCGCCCGGGTAACGCGATCAGCCCGGGAATCGTCATCACACCGCTGGCCCGGGACGAGCTGACGGGCCCACGGGGCGCCGGCTACCGGCGCATGCTCGAGCTATCGCCAGCAGGCCGGGCAGGCACCCCCGACGAGATCGCCACGCTCGGTGCCCTTCTCCTCGGTCCGGACAGCGCCTTCATCTCCGGCAGCGACTTCCTGGTGGACGGCGGGGTGACGGCGTCCTACTTCTACGGACCCCTTGCCCCGGGTTCCACACCCTGACGAGGACCTGTGGTGCCCGAGACCGAGCGGTCACGTCGCTTGGCAGGGCATCTCTTCGGCGCGGGTGCGGCAGCTCGTAGGGTGCGTGCGCGCGGCGTCCCGCCACGCCTGCGGGTACGCGAAGCTGTGGATCACCTCGCGACCGGCCAGGTCGCCCAACGCACTGTAGGTCCGGGGCCTTCGTTCCGCACGTCGCAAGGCTGACGCGACGGTGCGGGCCACCGCCCCGGCAATGGTGGTGCCCAAGCCAAACCCCGCGTGTCACCGTGAATACCGGGAGTACCCGCCATCGCTTTCCCAGCATGCGTTGCCACTTGCGCGTTCGGACTACCCTGCCGGTCGACCATCTGGCGGCACGGTGACGCAGCCTGTCACTCTCGCTGGTGTGGCGGTGGCTCGTGTCCGGGCGGCGGCGGAGGCGGTATCGAGCCGACGTGCGGGGCGGTCTCGGGCCAGACGAGCAGCACGGGACACGGGGCGTGGTCGACGACGAAGCGGGTGTCGGCGCCGAGGGCTGCGCGGCCCGAGCCGACTGCGGTCGCCGTCCCGGGCACAGACGAGCAGGTCGACTCGCCCTCGGCCGCGGCCACGACCTCGCGCTCGATCCGGCCGAAGCGGCGCTGGGTGGCGGCCGGACGGCCCAATCGCTGCGCGGCGCGCTCGAGCAGCTCTTCCGCCGCCGACGCCGCCAGGGCGTCGAAGGTTCTGTCCGGGTCGCGGCCGCGCTTCCCGCGCCCGAGCAGCCCGGCCAGCGCGCCATGTGCGGCGGCCAGTTGGCTGCCGACGACGTGCAGCAGCACCACCTGCGCATCGGCGGGTGCCCGGGCCGGCGCGGCGTCGACGCATGCCGGCCAGGTCCCCTCGGCCACCCACACCAGCACCGTCGTGCCCGCCGCCGATCTCGGTGGCATCGATCACCCTCCTGTCATGCTCAAGACCGCCCACAACGACACCGTTGCCCCGACGAGCGTGGCGACCACGGTCACCACGCCGACCCGGGTAAACTCGCCCAGCCCTGGGTCGAAGTCGTGTTCCTGCAGGATCCGTCGCCACAGCAGGGTGGCCAACGACCCCACGTAGGTCAGGTTGGGCCGATGTTCACCCCGATCACCGCGGCAAGGACTGGGCCGGGGCCGGCCGATGCGAGCAGCGGCAGCAGCGCCAGCACCGCGGGCAGGTTGTTGATCAGGTTGGCCAGCAGAGCCGCGATCCCGGCGATCGTCAGCAGCGCGAGCAGGCCCGTGCCGTGCGGCAGGAGCGCCCCGAGCAGCGCTCCCAGGCCGTGCTCGACGACGGCGGCGACCACGACGCTCAGTGCCAGCACGAACAGACAGAACAGTGGGCTCGCCGCATCGACCAGGTCCCACCCGGTAACCCGCCGCCGGGCCAGCGCGCGTCCGGCGAGCACCAGCATGCCGGCCAATCCCACCCAGACCGGCTCGATCCCGACCACCGAGGCCACCCCGAACCCGACGAACATGACCCCCAGTACGACGAGCGTGAACGTCGGCACGGCAGGCCGCTCGGCGGTGTCCTTGTCGTCCTTGTCGTCCTTGTCGGTCGGGGCCTCGCCGGTGCCGACGCGCAGATCGGACGGAACATCCGGCGCAGGATCGCGAACTCGACGCCGATGCGGCCAGCCACGGAAGCGCCATGGTCGCGCCGAAGCGAGCGAACGACAGGCCGCTCGCACGGTGAACGCCAGCAGGTTGGTGAGGTTCGACACCGGCAGCAGCAGCGACGCGGAGTTGGCCAGGTGCGTGCACGCGTAGACGTGCGGCTTGGCGCGCACGCGCAGCCGCTCGATGGTGGCGAACACCACCGGGGTCAGCAGCACGACGGTGGCGTCGAGGCTCAGCACGGCGGTCACCAGCGACGCCACCGTGAACACCGCCGCCAGCAGCCCCACCGGTCGGCCCCGGCTCACCCGACCCATCACCACACCCGCCGAAGATGAACAGGCCCTCCTCGTCGCACAGGTGCGAGAGCACCAGCAGCACCGCCAGGAACACCACCACCGGCCCCAGACGCGCCATCTGCGCGACGGCCTCCGACGGGCCGACCGCCCCGATCGCCACCAGCAGCAGCGCCGCGGGCACCGCCGCTGTCGCCTCGGGCAGGCCCCGCGGGACGCGCCACGGCGAAGGCCAGGACTCCCAGCAGCAGCGCGGCGGCCACGATCCCGACGACGACACTCACCGCCGCAGTCTGGTCCCAATGATCTCTGCTCTGCTGTCAACTGGCCCGTGAGGGGTGATAACCCGTCTTCTCACCAAAACCGGGCTCGATGAGGGTGGTGGGCCGTCGCCTCATGTCAGACGTCGTCGTGCATGGTGTGCCGGTCGTGTCGCGCGCCTCGGCTCACACTCCTCGCTGGATCAGACCGTCCTGAGCCCGGGAGTTCATCAACCGACGCGCCTGGCCGGCTCGGCTACGCCGAGCTCGCGGCCCCGTCCGCGGGGTCGGTCCTGAGCCGTACCATCCTCAAGCGACCGGGATCGCACCGATGGCGAGGAGGGTGATCACGGGCGAGGTGATGAACCGGTTCCTGGCGGCGATGAACGCGCACGACCTCGATGCGTTCGTCGAGTGCTTCGCGCCCGGGTACCGCAGCGAGCAGCCGACGAGCATCCCAGCCGAGTCTTCGACGGCAGCCACCAGGTCCGGGAGAACTGGCGGAGCGTGTTCGCGGGGGTGCCCGACTTCCGCGCCGAGCGGCTCGTGTCCGCTGACGCCGGTGCGGTCGAGATCGGGGAGTGGCGGTGGTCCGGGACGCACGTGGACGGCTCGCCGTTCGCGATGTGCGGCGTCACGGTGCTGGGCATCGAGGACGGGCGCGTCGCGGGGGGTCGGATGTACATGGAGCCGGTCGACCGCGACGACGTCGACATCGACATCGACATCGACCAGATGGTGCGCGAGACGTATCGACCACCGCAGTGACCGGGCCGACGCCGTATCGCGCGACCTGACTCGAAGCCGACCGTCGGCCAACGCATTGGCTGCCTTGATCTGGGGATAGAGCGGGTTATCACCAGGTCGGCCGTGGGTTCACCCGGACTGAAGGGCGTTGGTCACAGAACCTGCCGCTCGAGCAAGGCGCGGCGGGAGACCGTCCGCTCGCTGTCCGTGGGGAAGATAGCGGTCGTGGCACCGGCCGGAGAGCGACGGGTCATTCGGCGGCGGATGGTGCCGCGAGGATTTCGGGGTTCCCGATGCCGACGTCGAGCCGCCTGTCCACCAGGCGTCGGAACTGCGCCGGCACGCCGACCTCGACCGAGGTGGGTCTCCAGGTCGGAGTATCTCCCCTGGACCTCGTGCAGGATCAACGACATCCAGTCGTAGCTGGCATCAACGACTCCCATCCGCAGGCTTCCCGCAGGCTCAGCCGTGAACGGGGTTGCACGCTGCGCTGCCACCGCGGCCCGTTCGACGTGGGCGAGGATCTGCCTCGCGTCGGCCAGGAAGACAGCGCCCGCAGCGGTCAGCCGCACGTGGTGGGTCGGTGCGGTCCATCGGTGTCATACCGAGCTCCCCTTCTGGGCGCTGCAACCGTTGGCTCAGCGCGGACTGGACGATGTGCTGGCGGGCGGCGGCCCGCCGAAATGAACTCACGGACTCGCAGCCCATCTTCGCCGCAGCCTTGGTTTCCTACGCCTCGCCGGTCGCGGCGGCCTGCCCGTTGCCAGGCCTTGAGCCGGGATCGGTGCCGGCCCGGGTCCTCGTCGACCTCGAGCTGCCCGGTCACCCCGACCGCTGTCAGCTGCCCGCCGCCGCGACCAGCACCGGGTCGGGTCTGTGTATCGGCTCGCCGGTGCGGCCCTGGCGGGGCTGTGTGGCGAGTTCGCGGGTGAGGCTGCGGGCGGCGATGGTCAGGGCGGTGAGGACGGGTTGCAGCGTGGTGCCCAGGTCGCGCACGGTCAGCTCGATCGCGGCCAGCACGTCGCCGCCGGGCCCGAACACGGGCATCGCCACCCCGCAGGCCCGCGCCTCGAGTTCGAAACGGGTGACGGCGACGTGGGTGAGGCGGGTGATGGCCAGCGCGCGGCGGAACCGGTCGGGTGCGGTGATGGTGTGCGCGGTGTAGGGGCGCAGCCCGCGCCGGATGGTCATCTCGACGAGGCCCGGTGGGGAGAACGCGAGCAGCGCGCGGCCGAGCGCGGTGGGGTGGGCGGGCAGGGTGGCGGCGGGAGTGAAGCCGGTGACCGGGCGGTGGCCGGGTTGTTTCTCGATGTAGGCGACCTCCAGTTCGTGCAGCACGCCCAGGCGGGCGCGGCGGCGGGTGGTGGCGGCGAGGTCCTCCAGCACGCAAGGGGCGCGTTCGTGGAGGGTGGGGGCGCGGTGGGGGCAGTTGCTGATCATCCGCAGCGGTAGGCCCGCGCGGTAGCGCCCGTCGGGGGTGCGTTCGAGCAGCCGCCAACAGGTCAGCTCGGCGGTGAGCCGGTGCGCGGTGGAGATGGGCAGTCCGGCGAGGCGGGCGATCTCGGTCAGCGAGTGTTCGCTGCCCTCGGCGAACGTCATCAGAATTGAGGTGATCTTGCTGGTGACCGAGCGACCGGATTCGGTCGAGTTGCCTGCCACAACGCCGTCCTTCCGATGAGATTGCGCGGCCCGCCCAGAACCGATCGCGGACCATGTCACTACCGCCGCCGCGCGGGCGCCGGGCGGGCTGCTCCCAAACGAGCCGGTGCGCGGTGGGGATCAGCGTTCCGGCGCGGCGGCGATCTCGGTCAGGGAATGCTGCTGCGCTCGGTGAACGTCGGGAGGATCGAGGTGATCGTGTCGGCGACCGATCGCCCCCGTCCCGCTGCACCGTGCCGGACTTGCGCGGGGCGCTACCGGTTGCCGCGCGCTCCGTCTCCTGGCTGGGCGGCGTCGACCACCTTGGCGGGGGTGGCGTCGGTGGCTGCCATCGTGTGGGCGCTTATGGACTCCACGGCCTCACGGGCCTTGCTGGTCGCGGCGTCGTTGGCCTCCGTTGCGGCGGCGAGCACGTGTTTGGCGAAGTCGCGTTGGCTGGCCAGTAGCTGTTCGGCGAAGTCGAAGACGTTGTCCAGGACCTGTTGGGGGCTGGGCAACCCGGATTGTGCGGGGTTCCGCTTCCGATCATGGACTGGAAGTTCTCGGTCCACGTCTGCAGGGCGGTGGTGATCGCCTCCTGGCCCTGGCGGGCGACCTGCGTGAACTGGTCCTGTGGTGCGGTCATCGTCTGCTCCCCTGGATTTGAGCGTCATTCGGTGCTGGTGGTGTGTTCAGCGGCGGGCAGCCAATCGGGATCCGGCGCTGGTCGGGGTGGCGCGGCGCGGGCGCAGCAGCGTCGGTGTGGGCGCCCGGCGTCCCGTTGCCGGGTCTGGATATCGGGTCGGGGCCGGGTACGCGGGCCTGGGCGCGCTCGCTTGTGACGGCAGCGGCGGCGGTCCTGCGAGGGGCCGCCGGTCCTGGGCAGGCGAGTGCGGGCCCGCGGGGGATGCCGTCGTGCTCGCGGCGGTGGCGCGAGCACCCGCCCGACTCATCCCGGGCCCGGCCGCGGGCGGTGGTGATGCGGGCCGCTTCGACCGCGACCCGATGACGGCGGCGGACCTCGCTCAGGCTGTAGGGAGTGGTACAGAGGCACCCTTCCCCGTCCACGGTGATATCGCCACAACGATCGCAGACGCGGACGCTCACATCGCACCGCCGGGAGCCGACCGGTTCCGGTGCGGGTTCGGGCGGCCGCACCGGGACGGATCGCGGCGTGCACGGGGGAGGCCGAGCCAGCCGCTGTCGGTCATCCGATTTCCGCCCCAAATGGCCCGTCGGTGTTGGGCCGCCGAGGTCCAGGGCGGAATGAAACGAGTGATGATGGTCTCACATGGTTGCCGGCGCGGTCGACGTGGGCATGACCGCGCCGGGCGCGGCCGGCGGGCAATGCGCGGGGGTGGGCTGAGGGTCGCCGGTCTGTCGGCCCTGGGCCTCGGCCGATCCGCCGTAGCGGGATCGTCGGACAACCCAAGATAGATCGGGCCCGGCCGGGTGCGTACTATAGTTAGCGTGTTTTGATCGGGCGGCCGGGGTCGGTTCCCGGCTGGGGCTGCGGCGTGCAGTGCTTCCCAGCAGGCTCGGATCTTGCCGGTCGATGATCCGCCGACCAGCACCACCATCGCGCTGCGCCCCTCATCGACCGCCCGGCCGACGCGTCCGCGCAGCTCCTCGTCGTGCTCCCGTCCCAGATACGGCGGCAACACCGGCAGCCCGCTGCTGCCCGCCACAGTGATCGCCCGGTGCACCTCCAACGCAAATGGGTCAAGGGGCCCGAACCGCACCACTGCTGTGCTCCACGCGCAGCTGCCGCCTGCTCACCTCTGACTCCGATCGGGACGGGACACCCCCTCCATCGCGACCTGTACTGGACGGTTCCGCCTGCCGCGGACGCCGCTCTCACCTGTCCGCCCGCAGCTCTGCGCACGGTCGCAACACCCCACGTCAACGCCAGGAGAGGATCATGAGGCGCATCCCCGTCGACTCGACCAAGGTCAAGTTCATCAGTACCGGCAAGTCCGCCGCCCGCGCGAAGTACGCCGAGCTTTCGGACGGCAGCCGTAAGCGCGTCCCCGATGCCCAGGACACCGACGATCAGGGCCGCCCCGGCTGGGTCATCGACTGCCTTGTCGACGACCCGGACGCCGATCGCGCCGAGGTTGCCGCGGTGAAGGTCTACGCCTACGAGGTGCCGGAGTTCCGGCTCGGCCAGGAGGTCAAGTTCGTCGGCCTCACCGCCCTGCCGTACGTGCTGCAGGGGTCAGAACCGGGTGTCGCTGTCCTTCGCCGCGGAAGGGTTCGACCTGCCCGGGCAGCAGGGTAAGCCGGAGGCGGCCTGACCCACCGCGCGGCTAATGCAGGCTGACCTCACTCCGAATCATCACGTGCGCGCGGTTCCGCGCTTACGCGGGGGAGGCGCGGATCCGCGCGCATCTGCGGTGTCGGTGCCTCTGGGTGAGCGGCCCCACCAAGTGGTCCCGTCCAAAGGCAGGACCGCTCACCCTCTGCGTACCCGTTTCGTCCAGCGATAACCGCTGACCCCCGGGGGTTGCGAGGTCTGGACGGCCCCGATAATCCGTACGCGCGGTCGAGCCTCTACCCCTTGGCGACTCGGCCGCGCGCACGGATGTCTGTAGGAGACGCCGTGACTTCCCTGCTTGACCTTCTTCCCGCCCGTCGCTGCGAGCGCTGGGCCGAACATGACCTGATCGAATCCTTGCGGTGGGCGTTCCGCGAGGCCTGCATCGGCGGCGGAGTTGCGCTGGCCGTGGACTCGCCCGTGGCCGGGACATCGCAGCGCACCCCCGAGGTGACCCGCGTGCAGCTCGGCCCGCCGGTCAGGCTGACGGTGCGGATGCTGCCCGGCCAGATCCCCGCGGCCCTCACCCGCGTCGGCCCGCTGATCGCGCCCCACCTCGGCGGCGTCGGCATGCGCGTGACCGACCGCGGCCACGGCTGGGCCCTGGTCGACGTCCTCGACTCCGACCCGCTCGACGGCGTCTTACCGCTGCACATGCCGGGTTCCGGGCCGGGTGTGCTCATTGGTCGCGATGAGGGCGGCGTCGAACTCGTCGAGGACTGGCGCCGCGGCGCGCACACGATCGTCCAGGGCGTCACCCGGAGTGGCAAGAGCGTGTGGACCTACGGCGCCTTGGCTCAGCTGGCCGCGCAGCTCGACGTCATCGTAGGCGGTTGCGACCCCACAGGGCTGCTGTGGCGCCCGTTCGCCGGTTCCCGGCACGGGCCCGAGTGGCAGGTGTCCGGTCTGGCCGACCTGGACGCACACGAGGCCCTGCTACAGCGCCTCGTCGACGAGATGGACGCCCGGATCGCTGACCTGCCCGCGGACCGGGACGTGCTCGGGGTATCCGAGGATCTCCGGCTGCTCGTCGTCGTGCTCAAGGAACTCGCCGGACTGCTCCGCGCCTTGGACGCGGCGAAGACCCACGACAGCGACCCCGGCAAGCGCGTGCGAATGCTGATGGGCCGCCTGCTCGCCGAGGGCGCGAAGGTCGGCATCCGCGTCATCATCCTGGTGCAGCGTGCCGAGGCGGCCGTCGTCGGCGCGTTCGAGCGGGCCAGGTGCAGCCTGCGGATCTCGTTCCGAGCGACAAGCGGGCCAGCGTCGAAGATCGCGTTCGAGGCCGTGGGCGGTGTGTGGAAACGCGGCCGCGAGGGTGGCCGGACACCGTTCCAGGTCCTCGCCGACTTCCTCGCCACCGGCCATTCCGACGACCTGGACATCTGGCACGAGTGGGAGACCGGCTCCAAGGGCATGCGCCAGCTGGTGTGGACGAAGGGCCTCAAGGGCCGGGTCGGGATCGGCGAGAAGACCGACGAGGAGATCGCTGCGGCGACGCAGGACGCCGAGCCGGTGATCACCCTGCCTGCGCGTACGTGGAAGCGGACACGGCATGACCCGACCGGCCTGCTGGACGCGGCGGAGGAGTCCACTCAGGCTGCGTGTGCGTGGCTGGAGGAACGCGGCCTGCCGTTCGAGGTCGTCGAGCACGTGGTCCCGAAGGGCCTCGACGCCGTCGAGTTCCTGAGCCGAGTCGGGCCGGATGCGTTCCGCCGCCTCGTCGAGCTGACCCGCACTACGTGCGCATAACGTTTCGTGCGGTTGGCTCATGGACTGGGCCGTCTGGCACGAGTATTCCGAATGCGCCCCCGGCGTGTAGTGAGCGCGTACTCAGCATTCATCGGAGACGATGGAAATGATCATGACGGGTCGGCCGGGCACGTATCAGAGTATGACAAGTCACGGCGTGGTCGGCGCAGATTCCGTGCCGTCTGGCGGCTACCTCCGACGGGTGTCGTGCGCCCCATGGTGCGCGGTCGGCGACGGGCATCCGCGGCAGACGTCCCGAGCAGAGCAGCGGTGCATGTCCAGCCTCCCTGGGGATGCCGTTCTCGGCGTGGAGGGTGAACCGGTGCTGGAAGCGTTCGCGGTGCGAGAGCCGGGCGCGCCCGCATGGGTGTCTGTGGGCGGAGTCCTCGGCGACGTTGACAACGGATGAGGCTCGGCGTTGGCTCCACGCTGCGCTGGACGTGTGCGACCTGGTGGACGGCTACGACAGCGCTGAGCGACTGGCGTAGACGGTTGAGCCCCGGGAGGACGGCGCCGTCCCATTCTGTCGGTGGGCGGCGGTAGCGTCGCCTCAGCGGGCTTTAACCAGGCTTTGACCGGGGCACCGCGGCGAACGCAGTGACGACGAGAACGGCCGCGCCCAAAGGTGCCTCTCGCCAACTACACGAGTACACGATGATCTCGCAAAGGGCTGAGAATCACCCGATCGGCACGTATCAACCGTGGGCCGCGTGCGCTCTTCATCGTGGCCCTGTCGAACCCGTTCGGGACGACGTGGTCAACCATGGGTTGTCGATCTGAAGGAGCGCACAAATGAGCTCAGGAGCCTTTGCACTCTATATAGATCCGCAGGCGGGCGGAGGGAATAACCCTCCGATCGATCGAATCGTTCCCCTCCCTCACCGCGGTGTAGCTATTCAGCAGGGGACGGCAGCGGGTGGTAGCCAGGCGCCGGTGGTGAACAGCCGGGTGAGGGCGTCGTGGCTGTCGATTCCCCATTTGCGGGCGGTGGATAGGTAGGACTGGACGACAGCGAAGTCGGCCAGGCCCGCGAGGGTGCGCCAGGTGCCGCCGCTGGTGCGTTGCTGGATCTTGACCGGGCGGAGGTCGCGTTCTGCCTGGTTGTTGGTGAAGGGCACGGCGAGGTCGAGCACGAAGCGCAGGATCATGTCCTGGTGGTCGCGGAAGCGCCGCGCCAAGGCGGCGGCGTCTTTGGCCAGGGGTCCGCAGCGGTTGTGGTTGTCGCGGATGCCTGCGGTGTAGGCGCCCAGGTAGCGTCGCCGCAGATCGGTGAGAACTTGCTCGTCGAGGTGCTTCTCGCCTGCTGCGCGGGCTGCTTGCGCGTGGTGGTGGGCGTCGATGAGCAGGTCGGCCATGGCCTTGGCCCAGACCTGCTGGTCGGGGTCGGCGCGGTGGTAGGCGGCCAGGTCTCGCAGGAGGTGGGCGCCGCACCAGGCGTGCAGGGCGTCGTCGAGGTGGGTGTAGCCGGCGTAGCCGTCGCGCACGATGGTGCCCGCGTATTTGGGCAGGATCGCGCCGTTGTCGATGTCGGTCTTGGAGCGGCCGCCGGTGTGCATCGCGGTCAGCCACTCGGTGGCAGCGTCCAGACCCCACTTGGTCGCGGTGGACAGGTAGGACTGCACGACAGCGAAGTCGATGAGTCCTTGCAGGGTGCGCCAGGAACCTCCGGAGGTCCGCTGCTGAACCTTCACTGATCTGGCCGGCAACTCGGCGGTGTTATTCGTGAAGCTCACGTCCAGGTTGACCGTGAACCGCAGGATCATGTCCCGATGTCGCCGGAAACGGCGCAGCAGGGTGCGGGCCTGCTCGTGCAGCGGATCGCGTCGCGGGTGTTCTCCTGCCGGCCACGGGCGATCGCTCCGGCATAGCGGGAACGGATGGTAGACAGTTCGGTGTCGGTGAGGGCCGCGCGGCCCTCGGCGCGGGCGGCGTGCGCGGTGTCATTGGCCAGCAGCAAGGTATTCACCATCGCCTCGGCCCGGACTGACCCTGAGGGTCGGGGTCGTGGACCGCGTGTAAGTCGCGGACCAGATGAATGCCGCACCAGGCGTGTTCGATCGTGTCGAGGTGTTCGTAACCGGCGTAGCCGTCCCGGACCAGGACTCCGGTGAACGCCGGCCAGATGCCGGCGGCGTCGATGGTGTCGCGGCTGCGGTCGCCGACGTGCATCGCGGTCAGGAACCGGGTGCAGGCCACGTGCAGGTAGGTCAGCGCGCCTTCGGCGCGGGCGGTCGTCTCATCGGCGTGGGCGACCGGCGCGGCGGCAATCAACGCCCGCACATGCGGCAGGAACCGGGTCTCGAGCAGTCGGGCGGCCTGAGCACGTAGCCCGGCGACCCACCCGTCCGGACACCGCGAACCCCAGCAACGCGTTGAGCACCCGCCGCGCCCGCCGTACCGGCAGGAAATGCGCGCACGTCAGCCACGCTGCCCGAGCCTTGACTCCGGGTCCGTACTGAACCCGGCCCGACGCGACGCCGGGTGCACTCGCCTCGGTGACGGTGCCGCACCCGCCGCAGGTTCGTGACTGCACCCGATGCTCGGTGACATATGGGCGCGGCGGAGGCGGCGGGAGGTCAACCACCTGATGGCGACACACACCGAAGACCTCCGCGTCGATCAAACCATCCCCGCATCCCGCACACACCGAGGGAATGTGGGTGATCGTGTCATCGGGATCAGCGATCAGACGTAGCGTGGCGCTGGGTGCACCAGGCTGCTTACCCTGCGGCTTACCCGAACGCGTCCGTACGGAACGCTTGGCGGCGGGTTTCTTGATGAACGGCGAATCCGACGACGGCGGTTTGCCGCTGTTGGAGGAATCCCGACCGAGTCGGGCCTGCAGCGCCGCGACCAGGCCTTCGAGCTGCGTCACCCGCGCCACCAGCGCCGCGATCTCGGCGTCCTTGGCCGCCAGCAACGACACGACGTCATCGTGTGCGTCCCGGCCGGACCCCATGATCAAATCATAGTGGATCATCGACGGCGGCCGCCGCCGACACGCCGCCTACCTGTCACTCAGGCTGAACAGCTACGACGGCAACTGTTCTCCGTGGTCCTCTATCCGCGCTGGTGGAGTACAAGGACTGACCGGCACAGCAGCTTCCTGGTGACTGTGACTGGGGGATGATCGACGAGGAGCGACAGAGCGGCGCCTGCTGAGCAGGCCTCGGCAGGCGCCTACTCGGACTCCGCTACGCTCGTCGATTCCCTCCGGTCGTAGCGCACCGCCGTCGCAGCGGCATCTCCGAATTGTCGACCACACGAGGTAGCGTTGGACTCGCCGTGCTTCCCCCGTGGCGCCCGCGTCACGTCGACCCTGGGGGACGCCCACAGCCAGCGATCATGCTGGGCTGGTCCGGACCCCTGATGTTCAGGTCGGCCAGCCGTGAAGGCGCTGATCAGCGGATCAGCGGCGGTGACATGGTTCTCGGCACGCACAGGGTCCGGTCGTGGACGAACCAGTGGGCCGCCCGCGGGGTGGTCGTCCGCCGCGGGGACGAGCGCGACCTGCCGCTGCTGTGCGAGCTCATGCAACACACCGCCGCCGCGCAGGGCCGCACTCCGCTGCCCGCCGCCTACGTCACGACGCTGTACCGGGAGCTCGCACCGGGCAACGCCGCGCTCTTCGTCGGCGAGCTGGACCGGGTGCCGCTGGCGGCCGACCTGGTCACCCGCTGCGGCGGCTTGGTCCGCGGACGCCTCGGTGGCTTCGACCGGTCCGGGGAGGCGACGCGGGTGAGCCTGCCCGCCGCGGTGCGCTGGCAGATCCTGCAGTGGGCCAAGGACCAGGGCGCGCACTGGCTGGATTTCGGCGGCTTGAGCCAGCGCACGCTCGACATTCTGCTCAGCGGCGGCTGCCGCCCCGAGGGGGGATGGACCGCCGCCGACCAGCCGAAGCTGACCTTCGGCGGCACCGCATTCCGGTACCCGCCCGCTGTCGAAATGATCCGCTCGCCCCTGGTCCGCGCGGGCTACCGCCTCGCTCAAAGCTCGCCCCGCGGTCGGCAGGCGCTCGATGCCGCCGCGCGGCTGCTGCGCAGCGGGCTGTCCTAGCCGCGAAACCGGCGATAAGGGGCCCGGCGAAAGGGATCGTCGCCGACGACCCACGGGGCTCCAACCGACGCATTGATCAAACTTCTCTTGCGTGAAAGTGGGAGTGATGCTCTTACGTGCGGCCACGAGCTTTCGCCGGAGATCATTTGGCAAGATCCACCGTGGCTTTGGGCGCCAGGAGCCGTACCTTCGCGTTCGCCTGACGATGAGCCAGCTCCGCCGCCGCCAGTGATCGCTGCGACTCGTCGAGATGAGGCTCGTATTCTGGAATCCCAGAATACGTGCTGCACGTCGCTTGTGGTGCACACGATCTTGCGGATCTCGGCGTCGAAACCGCAGGAGGGGTACGAGCTTGACCCAGAACCCGATCCCGCGCAGCAGGACAGCTCGTCGCCGCCACAGCGCTCGACGAACCGAGTCCGGCCAATCCGGACCCGGACATTGCTGATCAGTGGGTGTGCACGGACAGCCCGATCCGTGGCTCCGGGAGCAGCATCACATGCGGCCTGGACGCGTGATCGGTGGCCGGCCGGGCGGACCGGCTCCGTGGGACCTGACCCGCGGAGAGCTCACCTCGGCGGGATCGGACCCCGATAGTTCGCGACATGATCAGGCATCCAACGACCTCTGGCGATCCGCTCGCGCACTGGAGGCCTCGAAGCCGATCACCCCGAGCATCATCAACGCGATCAACAGGCCGCCGGGGGTGGCAGCATCGGCGGCCAACGCCTCGAAGTCGTTATGATCCCGGCAAGCGTGCAGGACGCTGTGTGTTCGCGACGCGATGGCGAGGTCGGCGCGTTCGGCTTGCGTGTAGTCCGGTGCCCACGGTGAGCCGCATCCGACGGTGAGTGCCGCCGCCCCTTCGCGCACGGTCTCGGTATTCAACGCCGTCCCCGAGTTGATCCCGACACCGGCGAGCGCGAGGGCGGCAAGGAGCACCGCCCACGTCCAGGCTCTCTCATCCGGCCACCGCACTCCCCGCAGTGTGCCAGGCGGCCAGCGCCGAGTGTCCGTATCCCCGCCGTCTGCCCCCGGAGGTCCTCGCACGGCACCGACGGCACCGCCGGTGCCATCGGTGCCATCCCGCCGAAGGCGCCGCCGGTACCATCCCGCCGAAGGCGCCGACGACGCACCGTCATCAACGCTCGGAACGACGCGCGACGCGCCCGTGCGGCAACGCCCGACCGAACGCCTCTCGACACCCCGCTGCCCTGTTGCGGCCGTACTCGGTCACCCCGCGGGGTCCGACGTCGCTGCGCACCTGCGCCCACCTCTTCCCGGAGGAGACGTTGGCGCGTCTGGGGTGGCGCAACAGCCGCAGCGTCACGCCGGCGATCATGCCCGACCGCCGGTGACCGCCGATCACCGCTGGTCAGCAGCGTGCGCCACGTTCTGGAACCCTACAGGCCTGATCGCCGTCGGCCAACGGCACTTCGCGGATTGCGACACGAGACACGGTTAAAGGTTTATGGACGAAGCCGGCGTACACGAATGCGCGCGCTATCTGGGCATCCAGATGTCGCTCTCGAGCCCTGTCAGCAACGCCTTGCTCGAACGGATTGCATCACAGATGGCGTCATTGCGCGAATGGAAGAGAAACCGCACACGCCTAAACATCATCACGCGCTGTGGGAGGACCTCGAGCAACCATGGCTCAAGCCTGCCCGCCACAGCCGCAGCATTAAGATCCTTCGCCCTGTGCAGCACATGGCGGAACAAGATCTCCTCGTTTCCGGGCGCTGCTGCGAGACCTAGGATGCGATAGATGTCGCTCGGTAGGAGCGAGGCGATGTACCAGCCCAAGGGCTGTCCTCGGGCGTCTCGAACGAAGTTCTTGACGAGCTGGCCGTTGGACCGAGAACGGCCGATCTGGCCGAACAGCATGCCGAGCGACTCGGCGTCGTAGTCCGGCCAGAGGCGGAACTGCTGAGGTCCGAGACGGAGGTGATCGATCAAGAGTTGGGGCGACAGCTGCTCCTCGGTGTGCCCCTCAACATCACTTGTCCCGTCGATATCGCTGAAGCGGGAGTACACGGCATCCAGTGGCCGGCACAAGGGCCGGGCCAGTGGCAGCCACTGGTGCCTGCCAAGTCGCCAGAGCCTGAGGCCGACCCCCGCTCGCAGCGGTTGTAAGAGATGTAGCCAGGTCACCGAACCGAGGTGATACATGGAACCGCCGAGGCGTTTCCACATGCGCTCGGTGGCGCTCCCGGCGGTATCGGTGATGGTGAGGTCCTGTGGTCCGGCCATGTACTTCCGCAGTAGCAAGCCGCCAGCGCCGAGTTGTCGCGCGCGCGGTGAGACGACCAGCGAACTGCTGCAGGCCAGACGCACGGGCTGCTGCTCGAACCGCATCCGATGCACTAGCGAGCCGATAAAGCCGAGAATCTCTCCATCGGCGCCTTCGAAGACCAGAGAGGGAATGGAGGGGTCCGACAGCGGCTGGCCGAGGAACACCTGCTCGAAGGCCATGCGTAATTCGTCGTCGTCGGCAACATTGGGCCATGCCAGATAGGAGCGATACAGCGCGACGACCTGCGAGAGATCATCGTGACGCAGGCTCCGGATGCGGGTCATCGCTCCGGCCCGCGCGCGCTGCGACAAGACCGCGTTATCGCGGTAGGTAACCGCGACGATCGAGAGCCATGGATGCAGAACGTGGCGTGTACACCTGCAGCATGATCCACCTCTCGCGGTCCGGCAAGATCGACCAGCCCTCTAGCCGGTCGCCCCGACCCTGGCGGCCGGAGGCGTATAGACGTGTCCTCAAAGTCGATGATTCCGGGTTTCTCTTGCATGGCCTTCTGTCCATTCATTACATTGTTCGGTGAGGACGGTTCTGCCGAGTCTGATCAGTGCGTTACGATCGGGGAAGATCGCGACGACATCGGTGCGCGGGCGATTTTTCGGTTCAGTCGCTCGCTGGGTCTCAGCGCAGAGCGCGATCCGGGGTGGTCAGCACGTCTCCGGTGGCGAGGACGAGGTCGACCGGCGTGACCGCGCCGGCGACCTGCAGACGGCTGATCACGACCCACTCGTCCCTGGCTGCGACCCAGGCCTCCGCGCTGTCGGATGGTCCGACCGTACCGGGCAGTTCTGTCGCCGGTCGACCGGTGCGGCGCGCCCGTCGCACAGTGATCTCGAGGCCGTCGTTGCCCCGGGTGTGGGCACGACCCCACGGCGAGGCCCACGGGCCGTAGTCACACGCCCGCACCAGCCCGGTGACATGGACGGCGTCCTCCGTCCACGGGATCCAGCCGTCGTGCGGGACATCGCGCCCGAAGTAGCGCCGCAGCGTGACGTCCTGCGCGATGACCGGTACCCGACGGGGATCGGTCGCGAGGTCATCGAGCAGCCGCGAGACCAGTCGCAGACCCTCGCAGATGCAGGCTGCGGACACGCTGAACCCGGTGTCCTCGGCTCCGAGGGGGAAGCTCTCCTGATAGGCGATCGGTCCCGTATCGATGCCCGGCGCCATCCAGTGCAGCGTCACCCCGTGCGTGGTCTCCCCCTGGTAAAGCGCCCAGTTGGGGGTATTCAGGCCGGCGTACCGAGGTAGCGGACCCGGATGGAGGTTGAAGCAGCCGAACCGCGGAGCGGCAACAACCGCAGGATGCACGAGATACAGCGAATGCACGTTGAGCAGGACATCGACGGCCCTGGCGCGCAGGACCCCCGCCAGGCTCGGATCTCGCACGGCGGCGCCGGGCAACGTGTCGATCCCGAGTTCGTCGGCGACGGCGGCGACCGTCAGGCCGCGCGTGCGGTCGCCCGAGTTCGATGCGGTGAGCACCGCGCAGGCCTCGTGGACGGAGTCGGCCACGAGTCGGACGGCCTGGACGCCTGCGGACTCCTCCGCGGCCAACGCGATCCTCATGAGACCGACGCTGCGGAGAGCGGGGCCGCGATCATCCGTGTGCACACCGTTTGCGGATCGTCACTGCGGAGCACCCGGATGCCGGTCACGGTCTCTCCCGTCTCACGACGCACTCCGGGTGTCAAGCAATCCCGAGGCATCGAGGTACCGGGTGATCCGGCGCGCCGAGCGGAAGTTCTCGATGTCGAAGTCGTCGAGCGGGAGCTCGCACGCGAACCTCTCCTCGAGGGCGGTGATCAACGTCACCAGCGCGAGTGAGTCGACCATGCCCGTCTCGATCAGGTCTACATCGACGTCCACGACATCGATGTTGAGCCGGTTCCGAATCAGCTCGAGGATCCCGGCGTCGGTCTGCATCCCCTCGTGGTTCATGGCCCGACCACCGGCCGTCCCGGCGCGGCCATCTCTCGAGTGAAGCTCGACTTCAGTTCCTTGCGGTCGATCTTCCCGTTCACGTTCTTCGGAAGGGTGCCCAACTCGCGCCACCGTGCGGGCAGCATGTACGCGGGCAGCAGTTTGGACAGGGCCGTCCGCAGGGCGAGCGGCTGCAGGTCGACACCGTCGGCCACCGAGAACGCGCAGCAGATGGTGGTTCCCTCGAAGCCACCGACGTCGATGCCGACGACGGCGCACTCCCGCACGCCCGGTTGGGCGTTCATCGCCGCCTCAATCTCACCCAGCTCAATCCGGTAGCCCCGGCTCTTAATCTGCGAATCCGCCCGGCCGAGGAAGTGCACGAGACCGTCCTCGGCGCGCCTCGCCAGGTCACCGGTCCGGTAGATGCGCCCGCCGGGCGCGTCGGGGCAGGTGATGAACGCCGCCTCCGTCTTCTCGGCGTCACGCCAGTATCCGGGAGAGAGTCCCGCACCGGAGATGTAGAGATCGCCGATATCGCCAGGGGCAGTCGGTTTGAGCTCCTCGTCGAGGACGAGCAGATTCTCCCCGGCGCACGGCGTGCCGATCGGGATGGACGCCGTCTGGTCGTCCGGGCAGCTTGGAACGGTGTAGTAGCTGGTGGCGATCGTGGCCTCGGTCGGCCCGTAGAGATTGGTGAACCGCACGTGCGGCAGGCGGCGCATCCAGTGCACCAGCACGGGCGTCGGCAGCACCTCACCACACCACAGGAGACGCTCCAGAGCCGGGAAGTCGTCTTGGGCGATGACGTCGAACTTCGCGAGGTAAGTCAACACCGAGGGAACGGAGAACCATTGCGTGAGCTCGTGGTCGCGGATCATCGCTGCCAGCGCCCGTGGGTTGAGGCTCAGATTTCCCGGCACCAGGTGCAGCTCGGCTCCCGCTGCGAGGGTGGCGAAGATGTCGAACGTCGACAGGTCGAAGTGCAAGGGCGGGTGTCCGGAGATGCGGTCGGACGTCCGCGTTCCGAAGTACCGGACCGCCCACTCGACGAACGCCAGGACGTTCGCGTGAGTGATCATGACGCCCTTCGGCGCGCCGGTCGAACCCGAGGTGAAGAGGAGGTGAGCGAGATCCTCGGTGCAGCGTCGGTTCGGGAGAGGATTGGCCGATAACGCGGCGGCGTCGGACCAGCAGAACTGCGTGGTGAAGAGATCTCCGGTCAGGGGGCCGTCGACCGATCCGATCGGGGTGCGCAGCCGGGACAGCGCACCGGCGTCGATCAGCCCGTCGACAAGCGGAATCGCCGACTCGTCGACGAGGACAAGGCTGGGCTCCGCCGAGCCGAAGATGCGTGCTACCCGCGCGGCGGGGCTCGCGCTGTCGACGGGCACATACACCCCACCGGCTTTGAGGACGGCGAGAAGGCCTGCGACCGTGCGCGGCGTCTTGCTCGCGAGCACGCAGACCCGGTCCCCGTCGCCGCAGCCGGACTCCTGCATCAGGCGCGCCCATCGGTTGGTGTCCAACTCCAGGTCGGCGTACGACATGCGTTCCTCGCCCATCACGAGCGCGCCGGCGCCAGCATCGCGATCCGCGGACCTGGTCAGATAGTCCTGCAGTCGACTAATCATGTCGTGGCCATCTCGTGCGTCTTGGCGAAGACGACCGCGGTGTGGGCCAGATCCTCCTCGCTCAGCGGAACGTCCAGGATGAACGTGGTCGTGCCGAGACCGACGTAGTGGCTCAGCATGCGCGCGACTCGGTCGTAGCTGCCGACCAGGTAGGGGCAGAACGTCTTGTAGTTCTGGAACGGCCCGAGCCAGTAGGGGTCAGGCTCGACGTCGAGATCGACGGACGGGTCTCGCTCATCCGACAGTTGGCCGTGCCAGTGCGAGTCGGAGACCGCGACGGCGAGGCGATGGGTGATCTGGCCGCTCCGGTCGGGAGGGAAGCGTGCGTGCGCGACGCGCCATGCCTCTTCGGCGGTGCCTCGTGCCACGATGCCGACCCGGATGCCGAACCCGCTGGCGAGCCCGTTCCCCATCCATGCGGCCTCCTCGCCCGGGGGCTGGGGGTACTTGACGGCGGTCGCATCGAGCGCCCGGGCCGCGTCCCGACCCGCCGGTGACGAGCCAGACACGAGGACGTCCGGCAGGAGGTGTGCCGGAAGCTTTGGTCGCATCCGCAGTCCCGTGACCGAGTGGTACCGCCCCTCGATCGTCACCGCCGTTTCGCCCCGCAAAAGCGCCATGACGATCTGTGTGTACTCGACGAGCCGCCGATAGCGCTCGTCATGCTCCGTATCGTCGTTGAGGGCCAGGAGATCGTTTCGGAATCCACCTGCCACCATGTTCAGGTGCACCCGCCGACGGTGGAGGTGGGCGAGCGACGCGACCATCTTCGCGACGGTGTAGGGATGCATATACACCGGCTGCACCGCGACCAGCGGGCACAGGTGCTCGGTGCTCTCGACGATTATCTGAGACACGAGCCACGGATCGACCAGGCTGTTGTCGGTGTAGACGAGGATTCCGGCGCATCCTGCACGGTCGCTCCATCGCGCCACGTCACGTATCGTGGCGACGTAACCCGTGCGGTCCATCGCCGTCGACGGTGGACACGTCGTGTAAATCCGCACAATGAGCCCTCGCGCCTTGTAGCCCGGTGTCAGTACGCTCCGATACCGCGGAGTACGGCCCGGACCGGCTTCAGCAATATTGGGTACGTCGAGTGCCAGCCAGCCTCCAGCGTGTGCCCAGGCAGAGTCGGTCTGAATCATATGTCGCCGAGAGAGCTTGGAGCGTTTCGGCGTACCGATAGGCCGAATGGGTACTGCTGAGCCTGGTATTGCGGCACTCCCGCGGCTCGGCGGACTCCGCGTCGAGGCCGGGCGGCACCGTCACCCCGGTGACGCGGCGCGTCGTGGCCGCGGTGTCCGGCCCATCGAGAGGGCGCAGGTATCGTCGGTCGTGGTCAGGTCGGAAGGGCTCGGTGTCGGCGTTCATGCCGGGGGTGGGAGGGGGACGGATGGCCTGGCCGTGGCGAGGTGAACGGCCCACGATCGGGAGGATCGACCGTCTGGTGGTCCAGCAGTTCGACCCCCGGCGCACGGTGACGATCGGGGGAATCGTCACCTGCCTGCGGGGTGTGCTGGACTACGCCCCACCTGGGGTGACGGTGGCGATTGTTGGTGTCGAGGACTCGGGCTCGGCGGACAGCCCGCTGGGACGCTGGCAGACCATCCGCCGGGGCGACCGCGACGTCTGGTTCCTGCCCGTCGCGCGGATCGACAGCACACGACCCAAGGGCTTCGTGCCGCACTCGGCGCGGCTGGTCGCGGGCCTCCTGCGCTATCGGGCGCGAATCCCACGAGCAGCGTCGCTGCAGGCGCACAGGGTGGACGTCGGACTTGTCACCCGCGTGCTGTTCCGTGGCCCGCTGGTGTACTGCATTCACACACAGGAGCGCGGCCTGCTCGGGCCGACGTCGGACTCGTTCTGGCGGTTGCTGGGCAACCTCCACGAGCGGCTGGACCGCGCTGTCGCGCGGCGGGCGGAGCGGGTGATCGTGTTCAACCCGGCCTACTCCGAGAAGGTGCGGCAGTGGAACCCGCGTACCGTCTCCGCGCCCACCTGGTTTGACCCAGCGATCACCATCGTGGCCCGCGACCCGGCTCCGCCCGCCGTTGTCTGGGTCGGGAGGCTCGAGGAGCCGAAGGACCCCGAGCTCGCCGTCCGGACCTTCGCCGCGCTGGCACAAGGCGACCGGGACGAGCCGTGGACGCTCGAGGTCATCGGCTCCGGCACGCTGCGGCCCGCGCTCGAGGCGCTGATCGCCACCCTGCCGCCGTCCGTCGCCGGACGGATCACGTTGCGCGGCAGGCTCGCCGCCGCCGACGTCGCCGACGCGCGCAGCCGCTCCGGGGTGTTCCTCATGACCTCCCACGCCGGCTACGAGGGCTTCCCCCGGGTCCTGGTGGAGGCCATGGCCGCAGGGTTGCCCGCGGTGGTCACCCAGGGCGCCGACACCGGCGGGCTGGTTCAGCAAGGCGTCTCGGGCTTCGTCTGCGGGCGGGATCCAGCCGAACTGGCCGACGCCATCACAGCGGCGCGAACCCTGGACCGGGCAAAGGTCGCCGCCGCCGTCGCCGCGCTCAGCGCTCCGCGCGTGGTCCGCGAGGTCTTCTTCCCGGACCGGGCCGAACCGGAGGTCGTCGACACCAGCGGAGCGGGCGGGTGATCGGCCTGTTGTCGGCATTGCCGACCGGCTTCTCGCCGACATCCTGATCCTGGCGTGCCTACGCTCTGAACGCGATGGTAAATCCGCTGCCGAAAGCGGCGAAACAGACATAGCGGCGTCATTCTTCCGTGTCGACTTATCGGGCGATGGTCCGCTGTGTACTCTGCGCGCGTACCAGGCTGACGAAAGGTTCCCTTTCGGCCGAATGGGAGATGCGCGTGACGGACAACCCCGCCGACCGAGCCACGACCGCATTGCCCGGGGGCCGCCGAGTGAGGATGGCGCCACCGCAAGCCCATGACCCTGGTGCTGGGTGCCCGCGCCATCGAGGTCGTGCGGTCGCTCGCGATGGAGGGCATCCCAGTCGGCGTCGTCGCCCCGAACGGCGACCCGTGAGGTCGACCCGGGGAAACCCACCGGTGGAAAATACCAGCAGCGCGCCCCCGGGTCGACCGCGCGGTCCCATCTATGGCGCCCCGCCCGAGGTCCGGCCCTGGCGGCGGCGGCAGCTCCGAACACTGTCACCGGCAGCGAAGGATGGCCGCCGCCACTGGCCTTCAAGCAGGCCACTCAACGTGCAGTCGACGGTTGGCAGCTCGGCCAGCACACTGATACCAGAACGGACTCTTGCGGCGTCACCCAACCGCACGCGTCATCACGAACCGCCCCTCTAACTCAGCGAGACTCGGCCGCAGCGCACCACGATCGCATGATCTCGACCACCGGTGGGATGCTCTCGATTCCCACCACGGACTCGCCTGCGTACATCGCCATCGCCTCGACGTGACCGGTCGCCCTTGAACCAGGGGGAAGGCCATGCCCCTTGACCACCGGGATGTGCCGGCCCCCGACGGTCGTCGCTCCGACATCCTGGTCGGGAAACTCCCGCAGGGCATCGATGCAGGATCGCAGCACCCGGGCCCGGGGCACGGTTGCGCACAGCGGGCACACCGAGAAGGCATCCGTGATCTCGGTCGCATCGATCCCGGCCGCTACCAGCGCCTGCTTGTAAGCCGGATGGGCGCCCGACTCGACGGCGGCAACAAGACGGGTCCCAATTCGGGCCCCCGCCGCCCCGGCCTCTAGCACCGATTGGAATCCCTGCGCGTCGCCGATGCCCCCGGCTGCCAGGACGGGAATCTCCAGCCTGGCAAGCACCGACTCCAACAGCGGCCGGAGGGGGGTCTGACCCCGCACATGCCCACCGGCCTCGATTCCCTGGGCCACGACGATGTCGCACCCTGCATCGGCGGCGGCCAGCGCCTCATCGAGCGACCCCACCTGCCGGCATCCCCAGGGCACCGCCGGCGTGGACGAGATCCACTATCGACCGGTCCGGGTTGGCCCAGAAGAAATCGATGATCCGGACCCGGCTGGCTGCGGCGACCACGGCATCGCGGTCGATCTGCTCGGTGAGGAAGTTGGCCACCAAGACCCCCGCGGTTCGCGTGGCCATGGCAGCCAGCGTCTCGTTGAGGTCCCTGGCTGTCATGCCCAGCGCGGTGATGCTGCCTACGCCGCCGGCATCGGCGACCGCCACCGCCAGCTTGGAAGTCGACACCGAGCCCATCGGCGCCTGCTGGATGGGAACGCGGCAGCCCACCAACGATGTGAAGTCCGTATCGAAGGTCATGGGCCACGATAGCCACCCACTCGTCCGTCATCCCTGAAGGCAGCGGCCTTGTCGCACGCGGTGACTCCCACTGATCCTCTTCTTCGGGGGCGTCTCTGGGCATGATCGTAGGCGTCGCGCGGTTCGGACTGGATCGATCCCATCGGGGGTCCCGGCTGATTCTCCGAGGAGGCTCTGGCGTGTCGCAACGGAGAGCGACGTCGCCATCGCCGCCGATCATCAGCCGCGGGTTTCGCTGGCGCTCCCCGCACGGTCTCAGCATGTGCCGCTGGCGGACGGCCTCCGCGGTTGTCCGAGTACGGAATTTCCACGACGGACGCCGCCGCGGTCGGGAGCCGTAGGCGCTGGGCAACGTGTTCGACCACCTGCGCCCCGGCGCCCCGGTCGCCGCGGCCGGCGGCAAATGGCCTGCCCCCTGGATGTGGCCGCTGCGGGCGTGGGTCACCCATGTCGCCGCTGACGCGCGACGCGGTCAGGCGCACCTCGTCACCGGCGACCACGCCACCGTCGTTCGGCCGATCACGATCAGCGCGTTGGACCGGCTTCTGCGGCTACATCCCGACCGGGTCACCGCCCTCGCCACACTCGCATGGGCCGCGCGATCTCTCGACGAGGCCTTCTGGCGCTCGGAGAGCTGATGTGCTGTCGCGGTGGCGAGCCCTCACCCGGGGGCGGGCTCACCAGCCGCGGTGCATGGTGCAGGAGCCGCTCGCGCAGCGCGGGCACGCCGTCGCCGATGAGGTGGTCGAGGGCAGCAGGGCGTCCGGCGACGGCGGTGATCAGTGATGCAGCCGTGCCGATCACCTCGGCGCCGGCGCCGTAGCGGCGGCCGGTGTCGGAGGCGGCAAGGGAGAGGCCATCGAAGAGCCCGGGGACGAGGGCGCCGCTGACGCGCAGACGGTCAACTCATGAAGGACGACCTCGGCGCAGCGGGGCCGAGCTGCGGCGCGACGCCGGGGGTCGGGAGATGTCCTGGGCGTGGATCACGAGTTGGCACAGCGGCGCTTCCGAGGGTGCGCCGGGGACGCCGAACCGGCCGTGCGTGATGGCCGCGAGCGCGTCGAGGACGTCTGCCGGGAGCGCTGGTCGGCCCACGTCCACCGGTCGGCCAGCGCGTTGAACCGGGACCGCGCGGACCATCCGGCCCAGGAACCCTGGTGTCGACGATCGCCCCCGCCGTTCTGGCCGAGCGCGGCCATGCAGGCTCAGCCCGTCGCGACGCGGGTGATCTCCGCGGTGGCCCACCGCAGGGACGGGCCGACCTCGTCGGCCACGATTCCCGACCGGGTCCCGGCATCCCCCTGGACTGCTTCGACCGAGCCGTCCTCGACACCGCGCCCTCGGATGCGCTGGTGATCGAGGTGAGTCGGCAAACTCCGGCCGGCATGGAGGCGGTGTTGGCCGACGGGTTCCAGCACGCGGCATGGGTGGTCGGCGCCGCCCGGGTACGTGCGGTCGACGACGACTGGCCCGCCGCTGGCACCCGGATCCATCATTCGATCGGCATCTGGCCCTTGATGATCAACGACATCACCCCCGTGCTCTCCTGCGTCCCGATCGGCGAGTTGGTGATGCAGGCCCGCGGCTGGCCGGCCGGTGAGGCCCGCGTCGAACTCGAACTCCTCCCCTGCAGACATGCCGGGACCCGAGGCTGCCGGATCGTCATGCGCGAGGACGCCACCCACGGCCCCGGCACGCTCATCCCCGACCGCTGCGGCAGCTGGCCATCGCACCCCGCAACATCGAGACCCTCCGACGGCTCGCCTATCTGGCCGAACGCCCCCGCGGGTAGAGCACCGCCAGCAGCGCGGAACGGGCGCCGCGTCGCCTCAACCGCGTCCAGCCCTGATCCGCCAACGCGGCCCGGGCCGCGTTCGCCCCGCACGCACCGTGCACCGACCCACCCGGGGTGCGCGGCGGCGCTACCCAGATACAACCCGCGCACCGGGGTCTCCGAGCGGCCCAACCCGGGGCACCGGCCGGAAGATCAGCTGTTGGTGCAGCTGCGCGGTGCCCCCGTTCAGAGCGCCCTGCCCGAGGTTGGCATCCGCGCCGTACAGGTCGCTCGGGCCCAGTTTCGAGGCTTCACCACCGGCGGATCCCACTCGAACCGCGCCAGGTCCTCATGCAGCCGGGCGGGCACCGCCTCGGCGGGCAGCAGACAGCCGTAGAGACACGGCGCGGACACGTCGACGACCACGGCCCGC
The DNA here is from genome assembly GCA_963770115.1 of uncultured Actinomycetota bacterium. Classification (GTDB taxonomy): domain Bacteria; phylum Actinomycetota; class Actinomycetes; order Mycobacteriales; family Pseudonocardiaceae; genus Pseudonocardia. Next base: position 48,310 of record CAVYOT010000019.1, on the reverse strand, counting down.
CGCACCCGCAACTCCCGCCCGCCCGCGGTGCGCACCCCCGCCACCCGGCCACCGCGCGCCGGATGCGCTCGACCGCGTCACCCACGCAGATCCGCGCTCCCCGGCCCGGGCCCGGACGGCCAGAGCGGTGGACAGTTGCCCCGCACCGCCTACCGGGACCGGGAATCCGCCGTCCTGGGCCAGCATCGCCAGCAACCAACCCAGCAGACCACTACCCGGCGCATCCGGTGGGACGTCGGCGTGCATGGCGAGACCGGTGATCAGCAGCCGTCCGGGCTCGGCATGGAACAGCTCCCCCGCCATCCGGTGCGCCGGAAGCGCCAGGAACCGGGCCAGCCGCAGGGCCTCCCCCGTTCCGATCCTGGCCAGCAGCCCCAGCCGGCCGCGGACCGGCGGGAACGTGGTGAACAGGCCCGCCAACAACGGGTCCCTGATCTTCCGCCACTGCGCCACCAGCCGCAACCAGGTTGCCCCGTCCCGCGGGGCGGCCACCGCCAACCCCGCGGCCGTGCCCGCGGGGTCGCGGTGCAGCACCGCGCCGCGCTCGTCAACCGGGCTCGCGGGATGGGCCGGCACCGTCGGGGCATGCGCCCACCGCAACCCGTGATCCTCCAGACCCAGCGCACGCATCACCGGGGAAGCGGCCACCATCGGATAGAACGCGCTGAACAGGTCCGACACATAGCCCGGGAACAGCTGCGCGAGCCGCGCCCCCCCACCGATCTCCGGCTGCGCCTCCAGCACAACCACATCCCAACCGGCATCAGCGAGCACGGCAGCCGCCACCAACCCGTGATGTCCACCGCCGATCACCACACCATCCACGGTCTCCGGCACGCCGCGACGATGACAGACCGACGCGGCCGCGACGGCCCCGGCCGCCGGCATTCATACGGTCGCCACCCCCGTGCGGGACCCAGCGGGCGGCCGGGAGCTGTCGGTGGACACCGTGAACGACGACCACGCCCACGCCGTGCCGGCGAGCGGGGAGGCGTTGCCGGACCAGACGACACGGCGGCGAAGATCATGAGCTGCTCACCGTCGGCCTCCGAGTTCGCGCACCGCGATGGATGACCCGACGCGCAATACCAGGTGAACACGAGTCAGGTGAACACGAGTTGTCGACGCCTGTGACCAGGCGTAACGTCACGAACACAGTTGCTCCGGACCCCGGTGACCACCGAGGTTCCGAAGGGCCCATCCATAACCGACCACCGCCCCACCCGGACTGTCCACGTCGCCGCCGCCACGCTCGCCGATCGACCAGCTGCCGGTCCGTGCCGCCGCGCCGGGCACGGTGACCGCACAGCCAGCCCGCGCAGGTCGCGATCTCATCGACTGTTGCCTGCCGCTGACGATGACGACGACGGCCGTTCAGCATGCCGATGGAGTTCGGACATTTCGGGCGGTCGTGATCGTCACGGTGGCGTCGTTGTCGTCACGGCGCCGCGGGCGAACGCGTGCCCGCGAGGTTCGGCGTCGTCACGGTGGCGCCCGGCTGCGGGCGCGCAAGGACCCGGCAGCAGCATGATCTCAGCCCGGCGCGGCCGGTACGGACGGGCCGAGCAGGAGCCGGCCGCGGGTGATCTGCCCGATCAGCGTCCACGCCGGCACCCGGGGCGCCACCCGCGCCCGGAGCGTGACCGCGGCGGCGGCCAGCGCGGTCAGTGCCTCCCCGAGCCGGGTGGCCTCGGGTCGTAGGCCGCCCAGGACGTCATGGTCGAGCTGGGCCAGCCAGCCCACGCCCTGCGCGCGCAGCCACTCGATGTGGTCGGGATCGCGGACCGCGCGGATCCAGTGCCGCACCGTGGACAGCGGCCGATCGAGCTGGGCGGCGATGCGCCGGTACCCGCTCCCGCGGCGCTGGCCATCAGGGCCGAGCCGATGACCGCGGTGGTGTCGGCCCGGCGCACGGTGACCGCGGCGGGCAGCAGCACGTGGGTCATCCGGCAGGTGCGGCAGCGGGCCCGCCGCGGCCGCAGCGTCAGCGTGGTGGGGCCGAGGTCGCGCACGGTGCGGGTGCTGGCGTGCCCCCACGGGCGCAGCGGGCGACCGCATCTCGGGCAAGGCAGCGCGCCGGCGGCCAGGGCGTTCTCGGCCTGGCCGGGGTCGGCGATCCCGATCATCGCGGCACGGTGGGGGCACGGCGCACGATCATGGTCTACCCGCCGCGTCGGTGGCAGGGGTCATTTGGTGTGGCAGCCGGTCCGGTGCCGCCGGCTCGACCCTTTGGGCCGGGCCGACCGGGACGGGCTCGGCACGTTGCCGACGCCCGGTGCCCGCCGGCGTGCGCCTGGGCTGGGATGGGCTGGTTCGTCGTCACGGTGGCGACGCCGACGAACCACTCGTGCACCCGATGTTCGTCGTCACCGTCGATGGCGTCAAAACGGCCGACAGGTCGTCATCCCGAGTGGCGGTCAACAATCGACTCGGCCACCCGGTACCGCAGTGATACCTCAGCAGCCAGCCCGATGACCTCGACCCGCGCCGCCACCGCCTGCGCGGCTGCGCAACCCCGCGGACACCAGCCCGGTAGCCAGCAGCCCGTTAGGCAGCAGCGCGCGCCGGCGGCGCAGGGTCGCCCGCGGGTCCCCCCAGACTGGCGGATGAGACCGGGCGGATTCGGGGCGGCTACGACCACCTCACCCCGCTGCTGGTCGAGCTCGCCGCACTGGACGCCGCAGACCCCCGCTACAGCCGTCTACGCGCCCAACTGTCGCCGGGGCGAATTCGGCCCACACGGTCTTGCCGGTGGCGGTGGCGGTGTAGCCCCAGCCGGTGGCGAGCGCCTCGATCATCTGCAGTCCCCGGCCGCGGGCGGCCCACCGGTCCAGGGGCTGCGGCCGCGGCGGGGCGGTGCTGCCGTCGGCCACCTCGATCCGCACCACCGGGCCAGCAGCGCCTCCGTTGCCGACCTTGCCGACGTCGCCGGCGTTGCCGGTGGTGGACCGGAGGCCGACGGTGACGGTGAGCGGGGTGCGGGCGTGTTCGACGGCGTTGGTGACCAGTTCGGTGAGCACCAGCGCCACGTCGTCCCCATCGATCCCGCGCAGCTCCCCCGTGCGGAGCTGCGCGGTGACGGCGCGCCGCACCCGCCCGGGCACGTCGCCGATCGGGTCGTGGCGCCAGCAGGCCACGACGTCGAGCATCGGATCGGGCCGGGTGTGCTCGGCCGGTGAGGACGCCGCACTCACCGTCCCCGACCCTGATCCTGATACCTGGCGCGACGTGGTGACGGATGCGGGTTGGTTCCCGGCTGGTCGTTCGGCCGGGCCGGTTGACCCGTCCCGCTGGCGTGCATGTCGGGATGCTCGGATCCGACCGCTCGTCCGCCGCGACCCCCGGCCAGGTGCGCGTCGAGCAGGTCCAAGAGCGCGGTCCGGCCGTCGTCGAGGTGCCCGAGGGACGGATCGGACGCGACCGGGACACCGTGGGCCTGGGCCAGCGCGACGATGGCGCGCAGCGCGGCAAGATCAGCAGCGCCGACGTCGTGGGGCGGGAACGGTGGCGCCGGTTCGGGCCGCTGCATCCCGGACCGGTGCCATTCAGGGCGCCACTGCCCGGGCCCGGGGTGCGTTGCGCCGAGCCAGGACGGGCGTCGCGATGACCGACCCCGTTCCGGGGGCCCATCGTGCTGCCGGGTGCTGTCTGCCGCCACCGATGTGTTCTCCACGGCCGTCGCACGCGCAGGCTCGGTGCGCGCCGGGGCGAGATCGGTGCCGGCCCCGAAGCCGTCGGTGTCACGGCTCGCGGTGTCACGGCTCGCGGTGTCACGGCTCGCGGTGTCACGGCTCGCGGTGTCACGGCTCGCGGTGTCACGGAGGTCGGCGCGGTCGTGGGCGCGGTCGTGGGCGCTGCGTGCGCGACCGTTGATCCGGCTTGTCCCGATGAGGTACTCCCCGGGGTCTGGGGGGAGTTCGTTCGGACCCTGCGACTCTTGCCGGCCCGTCCGGGATGACGCAACCGTCATCCGGTGCCCCACCCCGAATGCCACCCCGAGTTCACACGGGTGACCGTCGGCCGCCACCGTGCTCCGCCAGCGCGGTGATCGGCGGATGCCTGTGGTGACCCGGATGCGAGGAACGGGTCGGCGCTGCGGGAGAAACCGAAAACCATCGGTTCCCGAAGCGCTACCGCGTGGGAGGTACGGACCGCAGCCCCGGACCCCGGCGACGGACGTCCCCACCGGTGATCGCGCCAGGTAAGGACCGGCATGCCGGCACCAGCATCGTCGACCTGTGCGTCGGCGCCCCCGCACGATCCCGTCCCCACCCGCGCTGCCCCGCCGGTGCCGGTTCGCAGCCGCCCGCGGTGTCAGGCCGCCCGCGGTGCCCCGCCGGTTGCGGCCACAGCGGCCCGACGCGCGTTCCGGACAGCGTTGCGCAACCCCGCCACCCGAACCCGTCGGGACGATCACGAAACTGAACGGCGACACGAACAGGGGTGAGCCCACCCGCACGACAGCGCGGGCCCGGGCCGCGAACCCCGCCGACCGTCCTGCTGTGACCCTGTGCACCGGCAATGGGCGGCCTCAACCCGCACCACCACCCCCGCCGCCGGTTCCGCCTCGCCCTCGCGGAGCCGCGGACGCACAGCCGTATCGGGTGTTGAGGTGAACCTCGGCGGGCCGATCGATATTGCTGTCCAGGGCTGGTGCGGCAATGCGTTCGCGGTCGTCGCGGTCGACGGTGAGGTCGATGCCGACAGTTGCGCGGCGCTGGCCACGGTCGTGGCGCAGGCCGCGCGGACTTACCGGGCGGTGATCATCGACCTGACCCGCGTCCGGCTCCTGTCCGCCGCCGGGTTGCACTGCCTGGACTGCGTCGGGCAGGTGCCGGACCAGCGACAAGGCGTCGTGCACCTGGTCTGCGCGGAATCGTCGGCGGTGCGGGCCGTGTTGGGGCAGGCGCAACTCCAGCATCGCTGGCCGGTGCATCCCGACCTGATGGACGCGGTCGGGCAGGTGATGCGGCCGGCCGCCGATCGCCCGGAGCAGGCCGGCGCCCGCCCACCCACGACACCCGCGGGCATCGGAAACCGGTCGGTGGTCAGACCGGACTCCCGGTCGACCTCCCCAGCCCCGGCCCGCTCGCCTGATCGCTGATCCAGGACACCCGCTCCCAGCGTTCTGCCGCTCGACACCCCGCTGCGAGCCCTACGACACCGGAGGTCGCGCATGCCGGAACCGGTCGGCGCGGTCGACACGGCCGAGCGATGAACCAGCGCTGATCGTGAAGGTCCGCGACCGGGATCGCCTGGTCAGGTCCGCGCCCAGCAGCTGGGTCAGAGTACCGTCGGAGGACCGTTCGACGAGTTAGGCTGCCGGGGCAGGAGCGCCTCCCACCACCGCCAGGCACTCCTTCCGGCCGATCCTGTCGACCCCGCACTGCCGTTCCTGTTCCTCGGCGACTCCCACCTCGACCGATGGCGCGGCAACGCCCTCGCGCAAGTCGGCGACCCCCAAGCGATCGACCAACGCACCGCTGCGCTCGCAGAACTCCCAGCGTCATGGGTTCGAGCGAGAGCCGGCTTGCTTGTCGATCTCGCCTACGCCTACGCAGCAACGGGCAACCGCGACGCTGCGATGAGCCGCGCCCGGGAAGCCCGAACGATCGCCCGGCAGATCAACTCCGACCGCCAGCTACGGCGCCTCGATCGACTTGTACTGCCTCCCAGCTACGCCGCATGACCGGTCGCTATCGCCTCTGTCGGAGAACTCGCCTATCGGATGCGTTCTTTCACCGGGATCGATGTGTGGTCAAGTAGTAGAGAAGCGGCACAACCGCGCCGCTGCCGAGAAGTTCGCCACACTGGGCCAACTCCGGAATTCTTGACAATGGCACCCACTCCAGCCGCCCGACCTCCTCAGTATCCGTGGGCTCGCCGATCTGCTCGGCGCGGCGCCACAGGTAGACATCCACAGGCGCAGTGACATTGCCTGGCAGCGGCTCGAAGCTAATCAACTTCTCGGGTTCGCCGACAGGCGCCCAACCAGACTCCTCGACCGCCTCTCGCGCCGCCGCGGCAGCGGGGTCCTCACCCTCCTCGACCAGACCGCCGAGCAGTTCGTATCCCCACTGGTCCGTGGCGAAGCGGTAGCGCCACAGCATGAGCACCGTGTCGTCGTCCTCGTTGACGATCATCGCAATCGCGATCCGACCGAAGTGGACGACGTGGTAGTCCCACCGCTCCCCGTTCGGCGCCTCGACGTCGACGAGCCCTAGCCGCACCCATCGATTGTCATAGATCGTCTTCTCGCCGTATGTGCGCCAGGCTCCGCGCTCGTCCGCCACCAACCCACCGTAGGGGTTCACCTGGTCGACCCGACGAACACCGCCGGGATGCACCTCGGCGTCGATGTCGCTGGCTCATTCCTCTTGATCACACGGCGAGCTACGTTCGGTCGGGATCAGTGCGCAGGGACGTGGAAGCAACTTCGCTGCTATCACCGCGCTCCTCACTGATGGATCGCGTCGACCCACGCCGCATCGGGGTCATACGCAGTGGACCCGCCTCCGCACGACCGGCTCACGGATGGCCTCGCCACCGGCGCAGCCATGCCAGCCGACAGCGCATGGCGGCCAACTCGCTCGCTCACGAAGAATTATCGTCTTTTGGCATCCGCTCTCGGCGAGATGGCATACGCGACCGCAGAAGCTCGGCAGCTTTCCGGTCAGATGACGCCACCCATGCGGCGTAGACCTTTAACGTCGTCGACCCACCACCACCATGCCCAAGCCGACCTGCAACGGTGCGAAGATCGACCCCAGCGGTGAGCAACTCGGTCGCCGAATAGTGGCGAAGCGCGTGGATGTGCGTCCGAATACCGAGCCGGGCAGCCATGTCCCGATATCGACTTGAGACCGCATGGGGCGAGTAGGGCATCGAGTGATCCGGCGACTTCGTGCCACCGAACACGAACGTCTGCCCGTCGATGCGAGCACCCAGCTGGTCGAGTCGCGCCGCGACCCGGTTCTGCTGCTCACGAAGCAACCCGATCGTTTCTGAATCGAGCGCGATGCGTCGCATTTGGTGCGTCTTGGTGTCCTTCTCGGCACCAACGCCTCGATGCAGCACATAGTTGCGCCGAATCTCGACGATCTCGGCATCAAGATCGATGTCGCGCCACCTGAGCGCGCACACTTCCCCGCGGCGAATGCCCGTCGTCATCACGAGCCAGACGAGTGTCCCCCAGTCCTCGTCCATTTCGAATGCCGCGTCGAGTAAGCGCGCCGCTTCGCTCGCTGACGGCGGGTTGGGCTCGGGCGCCTTCGACTTCGGTCGTTGCGTGACGCGCGCCGGGTTCGAAGAGATCCAATCCCAGCGGGTGGCCGCCGACAGAGTTCCGCTGATGATCGAGTGGATCTGCCGCACCGTTGACGCCGCCATCGGTCGGCACACGTGCAGGCGGCAGCCCTCGGCGGCGCAGTCGTGCTTGCTCGTCGAGCGATGCTTCTTCGATGAGCCTGTCACCACGGCAACGAGCTCGGCATTGACGCAGTTCGGCGTAGAACGCCTCGAGATGACGAGCGTTGAGCTTGTCGATGCCCTTGCTGCCAAGGGCGGGTTTGATGCTTCGCTCGATGTAGCCGACGTACGTGCGGCGGGTGGTGTCTTCGACGTGGACAGTGGCGAGCCAGGCGTCGATCGCATCAGCCAGCGACGTGGACGTCCCCGGCGGTTCGCTGGGTATCGCTCCCGGCGATCAGCCGGGTCATGATCTTCTCAGCCTCGCGGCGGGCGGCGCGGTCCGTGCCCCTGATGGTCCGGCTGAGGTAGCGATCCCGGCCGGTGACCGCGTCTCGCCCCACGAACACGCACCTGCAGCGACCCGCCGCGGACCCTGATGCTTCCGCGTCGCCGGTCTGCGCCGTCGCCCATGGGGCAACGATACGACGGCTGTTCATGGACGCAACCATGGACAAGTACATCTAGACGATCATCAGTTGGCAGATAATCCCTGCTCAGGAGGTGGGGCGGGTGGGGTTCGAACCCACGACCTGACGGATTATGAGTCCGCTGCTCTGACCAGCTGAGCTACCGCCCCGGCGTCGGCGACACTAGCCGACCCGGGGCGGTGCCGGGCATCGCACCTCGGTCAGCCGCTGACGGCGGCCATGCGCTTGCGGGCGTCCTTCGCGACGCCCTCGGCCTGGTGCGCCACCTCGGCGCCGACGACCGCGGCACGCTCGGCGACGTCGTGGCCGAGCTTCGCGGCCTGGTCGAGGACGCCGGGGGCGCGCTTCTCGAGCTGCGCCCACTTCCGTCCGGCGTCCTGCTGCAGGTCCGCGCCGCGCTTGGCGGCCTGCTTCTGCCACTTCTTGCCCCGCTTGGCCGCTTCCTTCTGCAGCTCGGCGCCGCGTTTCGCCGCGCGCTTCTGGAGGACCTCGGCGCGCTTCTCCGCCACCTTCCGCAGCTTGACGGCGCGCTTCTCGGCCTTGCGGCGGCCCTTCGCGGCACGCTTGGCCCAGTCCTGCGACAGGTCCGACGCCTGCGACTGAAGGGCGGCGCCTGCGCCGGGCGCCATGCCGATGAGGCCTGCGGCGAGGCCGCTGACGGCGGTCGAGGCGTCACCGACGCGACTGCCGACCCGGCCGCCCACGTCCTGCGCGAGGCCTGCGGCGCGACCGCCCGCATCGCCTGCCCGACTTCCTACTCGGGCGCTGACGCCCTGCGCGAGCTCGGCGGCCCGCTCGCCCGCGACGCTGATCCGCGGGGCGACGCGCGCGCTGACATCCTGCGCGAGCTCCGCCGCCCGCTCGCCCGCGTCGCTGATCCGCGGGGCGACGCGCGCGCCGACGTCCTGCGCCAGCTCCGCCGCCCGGCCGCCTGCGTCGCCGACGCGCGCGCCGACCTCATGGGCCGCATCACCGACACGCGAGGACACGTCCGCGGCCGCCCCGGCCAGTCGCTCCGAGACCTCCGCCGCCGCGTCGCCGAGCGTCGACGACTGGCCCGAGAGCGACGCGGCCGCCTTGCGGGCGCGCCAGCCGATCGACGGCTTGCCGTGGGTGTCAGACGCGGCGATGAGCAGGCCGCCCAGCAGGCCGACGTTCTTGAGGAAGTGGATCTGCTGCTGCGATCGGACCTCGGGGTCGTCCTCCTCCCAGAAGCGGTGCCCCGCCAGTGTGGTCGGCACCAGCGACGCCGCGAGCGCCGTGGACGCGAGCCGGGGGAACTTGCCGAACGCCAGCATCGTGCCCGCGACGATCTTGACTCCCGCGTCGACCCTGACCAGTGTCACGTCGTCCGGGCGCGAATCCAGCGGGGCGATCTCGACCGCCTGGTCCACCGCCGGACCCACCGCTTCGAGCACCGGCTTCGCGGCCTGCGCGTGGGCCTGGGGCGACCGCAGGGCGTTGATGCCGCCGGAGACGAAGATGGCGGCGAGCATGGGCCGGGCGACGCGTCGCAGGATCATGTCAGCAACGTACCCGGGACGGGTCGACGACAAACGCGGGCATTTCGGGTGTCCACGTCGCGTGATCCGTGATCTCGACGAGGCCGCGCCGACCCGCCTCAGCCCAGTAGGGTGCGAAATGTGTCACTCGTGCTCGGGCCGGTCCTGCGCCACGTCGGGGAGACCACCGCCCAGGTGTGGGTGCAGACCGGACACGCCGCCACGGTCACGGTCCTGGACACCACGACGCGCACGTTCGAGGTGGCGGGCAGGCACTATGCGCTGGTCCCGGTCGCGGACCTGACGCCGGGCACGAGCACCCCCTACACCGTCGCCATCGACGGCGAGCAGGTCTGGCCACAGCCGTCGAGCCCGTTCCCCCCTAGCCTGATCCGCACCCGCGGCCCGGAATCGGACGGGCGCAACCGCATCCTCTTCGGCTCCTGCCGCTACCCGAAGGTCGTCGAGCGCGGCCTCGCGACCCACCTCGGCCTGGACGCCCTCGACGTCTATGCCGCCCGCATGGCAGGACGTCCTCCCGAGGAGTGGCCCGACGCGCTGCTGCTGCTGGGCGACCAGATCTACGCCGACGAGCTCACGCCCCGCACGCGGCGGCGCATCGCCGGACGGCGCGACCGCCACCCCGAATGGCCCGACGACGAGATCGTCGGCTTCGACGAGTACGTCGGGGTCTACTGCGATGCATGGTCGGACCCCGAGGTTCGCTGGTTGATGTCCACCGTGCCGGTGGCGATGATCTTCGACGACCACGACGTGCGCGACGACTGGAACACCTCGGCCGTCTGGCGCGCGCAGATGCAGGAGAAGCCGTGGTGGCGCGACCGTGTGCGGTCCGCGCTCGCCTCGTACTGGGTCTACCAGCACCTGGGCAACCTCTCCCCCGCCGAGGCCGCGGCCGATCCCGACGCGCGGAAGATCCTCGAGCACGACGGCGACACGTGGCCGCTGCTCGTCGACCTGGCCGACCGCGCGGACGCCGAGGCCGAGGGCGGGGAGGCCGTGCGGTTCAGCTTCCGCTGGGACCTCGGGCACAGCCGCCTGCTGATGATGGACTCCCGCAACGGCCGGGTGCTGAGCGGCGGCGAGCACCTGATGCTCGGCGATGCCGAGTTCGCGTGGCTGGAGGAGCAGTCCGTGGCGCCCGGGCAGGTCGACCACCTGCTGCTCGCCACCTCCGTGCCGTGGCTGATGCCGCACGCGGTCGGCGAGTTGGAGACGGTCAACGAGATCGCCGCCGCGCGGCCGGGTCGGCGGGGCCGGTGGGGCGAGAAGCTGCGCCAGGTCGCCGACCTCGAGCACTGGCCCGCGTTCCGCGCCTCGTTCGACCGCCTCGCCGCGCTCGTCGAGCGCGCAGCGCAGAGCGGCCCCGCGACGGTCAGCATCCTGTCGGGGGACGTCCACCACAGCTACGCCGCACGGGCCGACGTGCCCGGTGCCCGTGTGCACCAGCTCACCTGCTCGCCCGTGCACAACGTCATGGACTGGTACGTCAAGCCCGGCTTCCGCCTGGCGTGGTCGCGGGGCGCCCGCGCGCTGACCCGCCGATGGGCCGCCCGCGCGGGCGCGCCGCCCACGCCCGTGACCTGGGAGCGCCTGGCCGGGCCGCTCTTCGGCAACACCATCGCCACCCTCGAGATCGACGGCCGCAGGGCACGGGTGCTCTTCGAGCAGCCTGTGACTTCGGGCACACTGGAGGTCCGCGCCCGACTGGAGCTGACCCGATGAACGACACGCCCGGCCCGATCGCAGGCCAGACCGTGGTCCTGCGGCCCACCATCGCCGCGCACGTCCCGACGTTCCTCGAGATCCTCGACCACCCCGACATCGCGAAGTGGTGGGGCGGCTACGACCTGGAGCGGGTGCGACGCGAGCTGCTGGGTCCGCACGGCTACGCGATCGAGCTGGCGGGCGAGGTGGTCGGCCTGATCATCTACCGCGAGGAGCACGACCCCGACCACCGCCATGCCGCGATGGACCTCGCGGTGCACCCCGAGTTCCACGGCCAGGGCCTCGGCTACGACGCGATGCGCGCGATGGCCCGTTACCTCGTCGGCCAGCGTGGGCACCACCGCATCGTGATCGACCCCGCGGCCCACAACGCGCTGGCGATCCGCAGCTGCGAGCGCGCCGGGTTCAAGCGGGTCGGCGTGATGCGCCGCTACGAGCGCTCGGCCGACGGGCTCTGGCACGACGCGCTGCTCATGGAACTGCTGGCGGAGGAGCTCCGGTAGCGAGCGCGGCGAGGCCGTTGACCAGCAGCTCGAGGCCGAACCGGAAGCGCTCGTCGCCGTCGCCGGACATCAGGCGGGGCACCAGCGCGGCCGTGACCGGAAACCGCGTGGCGGGCAGCGCCGCGAAGTAGCGGTGGACCTGGTCGTAGTACTCCTGCGGATCCCGCCCCGCCCGCGCCAGGTCGGCGGTGACGGCGTCCTCGACGGCGTTGGCCGTGACGTACATCCCGACCACGTCGACGGCCCACGCCACCGCCTGGTCGGGCACCCCGCCCGCGCGGAGCAGCGTCATCGTCAGCTCGGCCAGGCGCAGCGCGTTGGGCCCCATCGGCACCCGCCCCAGGCTATAGCGGGCGATGTCGCCCGCGCGCGCCAGCGCGTCACGCGAGTCGCTCCACAGCTGGGTCGCCTGCTCCTTCCAGCGGGCCGGATCGGGTTCGAACAGCGGGATCGTGCCCACGACCTCGTCGTAGAGGAGGTCGAGCAGCTCGTCCTTGTTGGCGACGTGGGCGTAGAGCGACGCGGGCCCGGTGCCCAGCTCGGAGGCGACCCGCCGCATCGACACCGCGTCCATCCCCTCGGCACGCAGCACGTCCAGGGCCGCCGCGACGATCGCCTCCCGGCTCAGCGCCCGACGCTGGCCCGACGTCTTGCGCGGCGTCCACCAAGGGGGTTCGGGAACGAGCGCGGTCATACCGGGATCCTAGTTGACACGAACATCGTTCGCTAGTAGAACACTGTTCGCCAACGAACACCGTTCGAGAGCAGGACGATATGACCGAGGTACTCACGACGACGGACCCGACGGCGGAGCCGCCCGCCTATCGCCTGCGCTGGCTGGCGCTGGTCGCCGTGCTGGCGGCAGAGATCATGGACTTGATCGACGGCACGGTCGTCGGCATCGCGGCACCGTCGATCCGCGCGGAGCTCGGCGGCGGCGACACGATGATCCAGTGGGTGGCCGCGGGCTACACGCTCGCGTTCGCGGTCGGGCTGATCACCGGCGGACGGCTCGGCGACCTCTACGGGCGGCGGCGCATGTTCCTCGTCGGGCTCGTCGGGTTCGTCGCCGCGTCGGCGCTCTGCGGCCTGGCCACCACGCCCGCCCTGCTCATCGCGTTCCGCGTGGCCCAGGGCCTGCTCGGCGCGGTGCTCATCCCGCAGGGCTTCGGCATCCTCAAGACGACGTTCCCGGCGGACGAGATCGGCAAGGCCTTCGGCGCGTTCGGCCCGACGATCGGGCTGGCCGTGGTCGGGGCGCCGATCCTCGGCGGCGCGCTCATCGACTGGAACATCGCGGGTGCCGGATGGCGCACCGTCTTCCTCATCAACGTGCCCCTCGGGCTCGCCGCGCTCGCGTTGGCCGCGGCGGTGCTGCCCGAGTCCCGCGCCGACGACGGGCGGCGTCCCGACCCGATCGGTGTGCTGCTGGTGTCGACGGGCCTCACACTGCTGATCTTCCCGTTGGTGCAGGGCCGCGAGCTCGGCTGGCCCGCCTCGATGTTCGCCATGCTGGGGGCTGCGGTCGTGGTGCTCGCGGTGTTCGCGCTGCACCAGGTGCGGCGGGCGCGTGCGGGCCGGGCGCCGCTCGTCGAGCCCGCGCTGTTCCGGCTCCGCGCGTTCTCGGCGGGCATGGGCGTCGGGCTGGCCTTCTTCGCGGGCATGACCGGGTTGATCCTCGCGCTGGGCCTCTACCTGCAGCTGGGCCTGGGCTTCACCCCCCTGCAGGCGGGGCTGACGCAGGCGCCGTGGGCCTTGGGCATCGCGATCGGGTCGGCCCTGTCGGGGGCCCTGCTGGCCGACCGGTTCGGCCGGGCGGGACTGCAGGTCGGGGCGCTGGTGATGGTCGCGGGCCTCGGCGGGGTGCTGCTGACGATCGCGCTCGTCACCGGTCCGGTGTCGGGCTGGCAGCTCGCACCCGCGCTCCTGGTGTGCGGCCTCGGGACGGGCCTGGTGATGACGCCGTTCTTCGACATCACCCTCGCGGGCGTCACGCTCCCGCTGGTCGGGTCGGCCTCGGGCGTGCTGAACGCGAACCAGCAGCTGGGCGGGACCGCGGGCGTCGCCGTGCTGGGCACCGTCTTCTTCGACCTGTTCGACACCGGCAGGCTCACGGGCGCGATCGACGCGGTGCTGCTGGGCTCGGGCGCGCTGGTGCTGGTCGCCGCGGCGCTCGCGTTCCTGCTCCCCCGCCGCGCCCGGGCCGCTGCCTGAACTGCAGGAATGTCACCCTGCCGCAGGCCGGACGAGGCGTGCCTCAGAAGCCGGTGTTGGCGAGCCAGCGCTCCCACACGGTGCCGTCGCCGATCGTCTCGACGCTGTCGGACGGCAGGCGACGGCTCAGCGCGAGCAGCAGGTCACCGGCCGTGCCGCGGACGGCGACGTCCCCCTTGCGGTGATCGTGTTCCCACGCGACGCCCCCGCCGGTGCCCCACGCGATCCACTCCCCGGCCTCCCCGAGGCCGTCGTCGGTGGCGTGCAGGTGCAGCGTGACTCCTTCGGCGAGCGGGGCTGCGGCGGCCTCCGCCTTCCGCGCGGCGAGCAGACCGAGCCATTCCGTGACGCCGTCGGCCGCACGTTCCGGGTCGACCGCGTACTCGAGCCCCATGGCGAGCGCGGCGTCGGCGCGGTGCACCTGTGCCTCGTGCAGGCGTCGGCGGATCCACCACGACGCGGGCTTCGGCCCGGTGAACGTCCACACCGGGGTCTCCGGGCCCACCTCCCGCACGGCCTCGAGCACCGCCGTCGGGCCGCCGTGCAGCCACTCGACAAGGGCGCCCTCCGGCGGCCGCCCGTCGGCCACCTCGCGCGGGTCGGCGGGCAGGCCGGTGCGCGCGATCGTCGCCGCCCACCGGTCCCCCCGCCCGACGTGCCGGAACAGCTGCGTGAGCGACCAACCGGGGCACGTGGGCACCGGGGCTTCGAGATCGGCCTTCGCGGCGAGCTCGGCAAGGCGGTGGTTCTCGTCGACGAACGCGGCGGCATGGTCCACGACGGCCCACCCTAACGGGCGTACGCCCCCGCGCATGGTTCATCCGGTGATCGGGTAGGAACTGCGCATGCCGTCTGAGATCCGCGAGTGGTCGATCCCCACCCCGGTGCGGGCCCTCCTCTGGTGGCCTGCCATCTCGTTCGTGTTGGTCGTCGTCGACCCGGACGCGGCCACCGGTGTGATCATCCTGGCCGGGGCCGCGCTGGCGCTGCTCGGCGTCCTGCTGCCCGCGCTGGCCAGGCGGCAGCGTCGGCCGCGGCCGGTCGTCGAGTCTCCGACCATGGAGTTCCCGACACTGGAGATCCCACCGGTGCCGGAGGACCGCGCCGCCTGAACCCCCGCCCGTGCCGTAGCCGGCGTCACGTCCGCAAGCGGTAGAACCTCCGATAGTAGGATGTCATACTAAATCCGTCGGCGGCGCATTCGGGCGCCCCGGGGGAAGGACATCCGGCCATGGTGGACCTGCACGTGCCCGACCCATCCCGTCCGGTTCGTGACCGCGGCCAGCCTCTTCGACGGCCACGACGCGGCGATCAACATCATGCGGCGCATCCTGCAGGCGCAGGGCGCCGAGGTGATCCACCTCGGGCACAACCGCTCGGTCGACGAGGTGGTCGACCGCCGCGATCCAGGAGGACGTGCAGGGCGTCGCGATCAGCTCGTACCAGGGCGGCCACGTCGAGTACTTCACGTACCTCGTCGACCGGCTGCGCGAGCGGGGCGCGGGCCACGTCAAGGTGTACGGCGGCGGCGGCGGCGTGATCGTGCCGCGCGGAGATCGAGCTGCTGCACGCGCGCGGGGTCGCGCGGATCTTCTCGCCCCGAGGACGGCCAGCGCCTGGGCCTGCCCGGCGATGATCAACATCATGATCCGGCGAGTGCGACGTCGACCTCGCCGCCGAGCCCGCCGGCGTCCTTCGACGCGCTGCTCGCCGGCGACGACCGCCGCCCTGGCCCGGACGCTCACCGTCGCTCGAGGTCGGGCGCGCTGCCGGCCGGCCGCTGGACGCTGACTCGCGGCGCCGCGGCCGGACCGTGCCGGTGCTCGGCATCACCGGCACCGGCGGCTCGGGCAAGTCCTCGCTCACCGACGAGCTGGTGCGCCGGTTCCGGCTCGACCAGGAGGACAAGCTCCGCATCGCGGTGCTCGCCGTCGACCCGACCCGCCGCAAGGGCGGCGGCGCGCTGCTCGGCGACCGCATCCGGATGAACGCCTCGACACGGCGACACGCGTCTTCTTCCGTTCGATGGCCACCCGCGGCGCGGCAGCGGCAGCTCCCCGAGCGCGCTCGCCGACGTCGATCGCCGCGTGCTCAAGGCGGCCGGCTTCGATCTCGTCATCGTCGAGACGCCGGGCATCGGCCAGGGCGACGCGGCGATCGTCGCCGTTCGTCGACCTCTCGCTCTACGTGATGACGCCCGAGTTCGGCGCCGCCGTCGCAGCTCGAGAAGATCGACATGCTCGACTTCGCCGACGTCGTGGCGATCAACAAGTTCGAGCGCCGCGGCGGCGAGGACGCCCGCCGCGACGTGCGCCGCCAGCTCGTGCGCAACCGCGAGGCGTTCGGCGCGACGTCGGAGGACATGCCGGTGTTCGGCACGTCGCGCGGCCACGTTCAACGACGACGGCGTCACCGCGCTCTACCAGCACCTGCGCGGCATGCTCGCCGAGGACGGGCTGGCCGTGGGCGAGGGCAGGCTGCCCCGCGCCGACCGCAGGACCTCGGCCCCGCACGCCGCCGTCGATCCCGCCGGGCCGAGCGCGCTACCTCGCCGAGGTCGCCGAGACCGTGCGCGGCTACCACGAGGCCACTGACCGGGCCGGTCGACGCCGCGCGCGTGCGCCAGCACCTGACGCACGGCCCGCGAGCTGGTCGGCGAGGCCGTCGACGACGCCCTCGTCGCGGCCGAGAAGGCACTCGCCCGCCGCCGACGCCGACCTCCTCGACGGCTGGGCGCAGACCGTCGAGGACTACTCGGGCGACGAGCTCGTCGTACAGATCCGCGACAAGGAGCTGCGCACCGCGCTCACCCGCGAATCGCTCTCGGGCAGCCGGATCCCGCGCGTCGCGCTCCCGCGCCACACCGAGGACGCCGAGCTGCTGCGCTTCCTGCGGGCGGAGAACCTGCCCGGCCGGTTCCCGTTCACCGCGGGCGTTTTCCCGTTCAAGCGCGACGACGAGGACCCGGCCCGCATGTTCGCCGGCGAGGGCGACGCCTTCCGCACCAACCGCCGCTTCCAGGTGCTCTCGGCGGGCACCGACGCGACGCGGCTGTCCACCGCGTTCGACTCGGTCACGCTCTACGGGCGCGACCCCGACACCCGCCCCGACATCTACGGCAAGGTCGGCACCTCCGGCGTCTCGATCGCGACGCTCGACGACATGGAGGTGCTCTACGGCGGGTTCGACCTGTGCGCGCCCTCGACCTCGGTGTCGATGACGATCAACGGTCCGGCGCCCGACGATCCTGGCGTTCTTCCTCAACACCGCGATCGACCAGCGGATCGACCGGTTCCGCGAGGACGAGGGGCGCGAGCCCGACCCGGCCGAGCGGGCGGAGATCACCGCCTACGCGCTGGCCAACGTGCGCGGCACCGTGCAGGCCGACATCCTCAAGGAGGACCAGGGCCAGAACACCTGCATCTTCTCCACCGAGTTCTCCCTGCGGATGATGGCCGACATCCAGGAGTGGTTCATCGAGCACGAGGTGCGCAACTTCTACTCGGTGTCGATCTCCGGCTACCACATCGCCGAGGCCGGGGCGAACCCGATCAGCCAGCTCGCGTTCACCCTCGCCAACGGCTTCACCTACGTCGAGAGCTACCTCGCGCGGGGCATGGAGATCGACGACTTCGCGCCCAACCTCTCGTTCTTCTTCTCCAACGGCATGGACGCCGAGTACTCCGTGATCGGCCGGGTGGCGCGGCGGATCTGGGCGGTGGCGATGCGGGACCGCTACGGCGCCAACGAGCGCAGCCAGAAGCTCAAGTACCACGTGCAGACCTCCGGCCGGTCGCTGCACGCGCAGGAGATGAACTTCAACGACATCCGCACCACGCTGCAGGCGCTGTGCGCCCTCTACGACAACGCGAACTCGCTGCACACCAACGCCTACGACGAGGCGGTGACCACTCCGACCGAGGAGTCCGTGCGCCGGGCGATGGCCATCCAGCTGATCATCAACCGGGAGTGGGGCCTCGTCGATGAACGAGAACCCGCTCCAGGGCTCGTTCGTCATCGAGGAGCTGACCGACCTGGTCGAGGAGGCGGTGCTCGCCGAGTTCGACCGGATCGCCGAGCGCGGCGGCGTGCTCGGCGCGATGGAGACCGGCTACCAGCGCGGCCGGATCCAGGACGAGTCGATGCTCTACGAGCACCGCAAGCACGACGGCACCCTGCCGATCGTCGGCGTGAACACCTTCCGGGCGCCCGCCACGGAAGAGGAGCACCGCGAGATCGAGCTGGCCCGCGCGACCGAGGCGGAGAAGCAGAGCCAGCTCGACCGGCTCGCCTGCTTCCACGTCCGCCACGCCGACGAGGCCGCCGCCGCGATCCGACGGCTGCAGGACGTCGCCACGGGCGAGGGCAACGTGTTCGACGAGCTGATGCGGGCGGCGCGGGTGTGCTCGCTCGGCCAGCTGACCGACGCGTTCTTCGAGGTCGGCGGCCAGTACCGGCGCAATATGTGAGGCGGCCTGCCGACCCCGCGTCGATCTCCCACCGTCGACGCGCTTAGGCTCGGAGAGTGATCGTCGACGACGAGGGAGGCGCCGTCGCCGCCCCGGATCAGGTGCGACGGGTCGTGAGCCTGGTGCCGTCTCTCACCGAGGCGGTGGCCGCAAGCGCAAGCGGGCTCCTCGTCGGCGCCACCGACTGGTGCACCCATCCCGCCGATCTCGACGTCGCCAGGGTCAAGGGCACGAAGTACCCCGACGTCCCCGCGATCCTCGCGCTGGCGCCCGACCTCGTCGTCGCCAACCAGGAGGAGAACCGGCGCACCGATCTCGACGCCCTGCGCTCCGCGGGGGTGGCGGTCTACGTCACCGACATCCGCACCCTCGACGACGCGTTCGGTTCCCTCGCCCGGATGCTCGCCGCCTGCGGGCTCGCGCGGCCCGCCTGGCTCGACGAGGCCGAGCGCGCCTGGGCCGCCGTCCCCGAGCCGCGGACGCGCACCCGGGCTGTCGTGCCCATCTGGCGGAAGCCGTGGATGGCCGTCGGGCGTGACACCTTCACCGGCGCGGTGCTGGCCCGTCTCGGCGTCGACAACGTGCTATGCGACGATCCGGACCGCTATCCGCGCTTCACCCCGGAGACGCTCCCCCCGCACGACCTCGTCGTCCTGCCCGACGAGCCCTACAACTTCACCGCCGAGGACGGCCCGGAGGCCTTCCCCGGTTCGCGGTCGGTGCTGGTCAGTGGCCGACTCCTGACGTGGTACGGCCCGAGCCTCACCGAGGCTGCCCGGGTGCTGCCTGCCCAGCTGGCAGCTCCGGGCCCGGTCGCCGCGTCACCGACAACCGACGTCGAGCACCCAGAGGACTAGGCATATGGCGCCCGTGATCTACGACTACGTCATCGTCGGCGGGGGGTCGGCGGGCTCCGCGCTGGCGAACCGCCTCAGCGCCGACCCCGGCACGCAGGTGCTCGTGTTGGAGGCGGGCGGCACCGACCATCGGTGGGACCCGATCATCAACATGCCCGCCGCGCTGGGTTTCACGGTGGGCAACCCGCGCTACGACTGGTGCTACACGACCGAGCCCGAGCCCCTGATGCGGAACCGCCGGATGCGCCAGCCCCGCGGCAGGGTCCTGGGCGGCTCCAGCAGCATCAACGGGATGATGTACCAGCGGGGCCACCCGGCCGACTTCGACCAGTGGGCCGAGGAGACCGGTGAGCAGGGCTGGGACTACGCCCACCTGCTGCCCTACTTCCAGCGCCACGAGCACGTGCTCACGCCCGATCCCGACGGCATCCGCGGCCACGCGGGTCCGCAGTACCTCGACCGCGGCGAAGTCCACGGCCCGCTCTTCGACGCGTTCTTCGCCGCCGCGCGCCAGGCGGGCCACCGCGTGGCCGACACCATCAACGACCACGTGCAGGAGGGCGTCGCCCCGATCGACCGCTGCACCCACCACGGCCGCCGCCTCTCGGCGTCGCGCGCGTACCTGGACCCGATCCGCAAGCGCCCCAACCTGCATGTGCGCACCGGCATCCAGGTCGGGCGGGTGCTGATGGACGGCTCCCGGGCGACCGGCGTCGCCTTCCGGCGGGGCTCGGGCACGGAGGAGCGCGTGCTCGCGGGCGAGGTCGTGCTCTGCGCGGGCGCACTGGCCACACCGCACGTCCTGCAGCTGTCCGGCATCGGCCCGAAGGACGTGCTGGAGCGGACGGGCGTGCCCGTGGTCGCCGACCTGCCCTCCGTCGGGGAGCACCTGCAGGACCACCTCGCCGTCCACATGCAGCACCGGTGCACGAAGCCGGTGTCGCTGGCGGCGATGCGGCAGAAGTACCGCTGGCCTCTCATCGTCGCGCAGTGGGCCCTGGCGGGCTCCGGCCCGGGCGCGAGCAACCACCTCGAGGTCAACGGCTTCCTCCGCAGCGACCCGACGCAGGACCGCCCCGACATCCTGATCTCGTTCGCCCCCCTGGCGATGCGCAGCGAGGAGGGGGCGCAGGTCGAAGGGCACGGCTACCAGATGCACGTCGGCGTGATGCGCTCGGAGGCGCGCGGCAGCGTGCAACTCCGCTCGGCGAACCCGGCCGTGCACCCCGCGATCCGCGTCAACTACCTGTCCGGCGCGGGCGACCGCGAGCGCTGGCTGCGCGGAGTGGCGCTGGGCCGGGAGCTGCTCGCCCAGGCCGCCTTCGCCGATCTGGACGGCGGCGAGGTGCTGCCCGGACCGGACGTGGCCGGGCCCGACGCGGTGTTGGAGTGGGTGTCGCGCGCGGCGCAGACCGGCCTGCACCCGGCGTGCACCGCGCGCATGGGCCGCGGCGAGGACAGCGTGGTCGATCCGCGGGACATGCGCGTGCACGGCCTCAGCGGCCTGCGCGTCGTCGACGCGTCGGCGATGCCGTCACTGACCAACGCCAACACCTACGCGTCCACGATGGTGCTGGCGGAGAAGGCCGCCGACCTGGTCCTCGGCAACACACCGCTCGCGTCTGCCAAGATCCCGGGCCGCCCCGTCCGGCCGCCGGTGGTCGTGCCGGGCGACTGACGGGTCGTTCGGCACCGGCAGGCGTGGGGCCGTCCACGGGCGCCCCCCCGGCGCGCCCGTGGACGCCGCGACCCCGCCTCGCAAGCCCGACCGTAACCCCGCAGGGCTCCGGGACGCGGCGACGCGCCCACGCCGTCTCCGAGGACGGGCGGTCGAGGCGCGGGGCTACGCCGCCGCGACGAGCGCGGCGTGCGCGTGGCCGACCTCCGCCGCCCGCTCGTGGGCCTGCGCCCGGGAGACGGCGGCGGCGGCGCGCAGCTCGGCCATGGCGGGGTTGACGTCGGCCAGCGTCAGCTCGGCCTCGACGAGCGTCACGTCGGCGCCCCACACGTCGCGCAGGATGCGCAGCAGGTAGGGCGTCGAGTGGTCCCAGCCCTCGCGCGGCGTGCCCGCGCCGTAGCCGCCGCCACGCACGAGCACCAGGATGACGCTGCGCCCCGCGAGCGGCCGCCCCGCCGGGCTGAACCTCGGGTCGGTGATCACCAGGTCCAGCCATGCCTTGAGGTGCGCGGGCACCCCGAAGTTGTAGAGCGGCGCGGCGATGACGATCGCCTGCGCGTCCAGCAGCTCGTCGGCGAGGGTGGCGGCCAACGCCACGGCCTTGCGCTGCTCGGGGGTGCGCTGCTCGGCCGGGGTGCGCGACCCTGTCACGGCGGCGGCCCACGCGTCGGAGGGCAGCGGCGCGAGACCGATGTCGCGGCGGACCACCCGGTCCCGTGGGTGGTGCTGCGCCCACGCGGCTTCGATGGTGTCGGCGACCTCGCGGCTCACCGAGCCCTCCACACGGATGCTGCTGTCGAGACGGAACAGGGTCATCGAGGCTCCTTGGCATTGCAGATGTTCTGTCCTGCAGACGATCGTAGCAACAGACGATTGATGGCGCCGCATTCCCGGTAACCTGAGAGCGTGACCACACCGTCGGGCGTCCAGGACGACCTGGGCTGGGCGCTGGGCACGGTGATGCGGGCCCACCTGCGCACGGCGCAGGACATCGTCGGCGGGCTGCCCGGCGGCCCGCGGGGCTACCAGGTTCTCGCCGCGGCCGCCGCGGGCGGTTCCAGCAGTCAGCTCGCGCTCGCCCAGCGGCTCGGTGTGGACCGCACGGTGATGACCTACCTGCTCGACGAGTTGGAGGGTGCGGGCCTCGTCGAGCGCAACCCGGACCCGACCGACCGCCGGGTCCGCCGGATCACGCTGACCGACGAGGGCGGCGCGCGGCTGTGCGCGCTGGAGCGGTCCCTCCGCGCGGCCGAGGAGCACGTGCTGGAGCCGCTCGACGCCGCAGAGCGGGCCACCCTGCGCACGCTGCTGCTGCGGGTGGCCACCCGCGCGGGCGGCGGGCCCCAGTCGGCCTGCGAGATCGCCCGCGAGCTGGACGGGGGCCCGCACGCGCCGGTTCCGTGATCGCCGTGAGGCCATCGATTCGGGGTTTCGATCACCGGAAACGGCCACCTCGTCCCGATCACTCGGAACCTTGACGCGCAGATCGCAGGCCGGTACGAGTGAGCACCTCGCGGCTGCGTCCGCCGCCGCGCCTGCCACTCCGACGAGACGGGGGACTCGGCATGGCTCGCGACGGCTACGACGTCATCATCGTGGGGGGTGGCTCGGCCGGGTGTGCGCTGGCCAACCGGCTCTCGGCCGATCCGTCCACCCGGGTCCTCGTCCTGGAGGCCGGACGGAGCGATTTCCGGTGGGACGTGTTCATCCACATGCCCGCGGCGCTCACCTTCCCCAGCGGCAGCCGGTTCTACGACTGGCGCTACGTCTCCGAGCCGGAGCCGCACATGGGCGGGCGGCGGGTCCCCCACGCGCGGGGCAAGGTGCTCGGCGGGTCAAGCAGCATCAACGGGATGATCTTCCAGCGGGGGAACCCGCTGGACTACGAGCGTTGGGCCGCCGACCCCGGCATGGGCAGCTGGGACTACGCGCACTGCCTGCCCTACTTCATCCGCATGGAGAACTGCCTGGCCGCGGAGTCCGACGACGAGTTCCGGGGTCACAGCGGCCCGCTCGTCCTGGAACGCGGGCCCGCCACCAACCCGCTGTACGGTGCCTTCCTGCAGGCGGCGCAAGAGGCGGGCTACCCGCTGACCGACGACGTCAACGGGTTCCGCCAGGAGGGCTTCGCCCGCTTCGACCGCAACATCTCCCGCGGGCGGCGGCTGTCCGCGGCACGCGCGTACCTGCACCCCGTGATGTCCCGGCCCAACCTGGATGTCCACACGGGGGCGCTGGTCACCAAGGTGGTCTTCGACGGCACCCGCGCCGTCGGCGTGGAGTACTCCCGCTGGGGCAGGCCGGTCCGGCGGGTCGACGCAGGCGAGATCGTCCTGTGCGGCGGCGCGATCAACTCGCCGCAGCTCCTGCAGCTGTCGGGCGTCGGCGACCCGGACCTGCTGGGCGGCCTGCGGATCCCGGTCGTCGCCGAGGTGCCAGGCGTGGGGCAGAACCTCCAGGACCACCTGGAGGTCTACGTGCAGCACGCCTGCACCCAGCCGGTGTCGATGCAGCCCTACCTGAAGCTGCGGCACTACCCGGGGGTCGGCGCCCGCTGGCTGTTCCTGCGCAGCGGGCCCGGCGCCACCAACCACTTCGAGGCAGGCGGCTTCGTCCGCAGCAACGACGACGTCGACTACCCGAACCTGATGTTCCACTTCCTGCCGATCGCGGTGCGCTACGACGGCACCCCTATCGCGGGGGATCACGGCTACCAGGTGCACGTCGGGCCGATGTACTCCGACGCGCGCGGCACCCTGAAGATCACCAGCACGGACCCACGCAGGCATCCGGAGCTGCGGTTCAACTACCTGTCGACCGACCAGGATCGCCGGGAGTGGGTCGAGGCGCTCCGCGTCACCCGGAGCATCCTCGGCCAGCCCGCGCTGCGGGCGTTCGACGGCGGGGAGCTCTCCCCCGGCCCCGACGTCCAGTCCGAGCAGCAGATCCTCGAGTGGGTGGGGCGGGACGCCGAGACCGCCCTGCACCCGAGCTGCACGGCCGCGATGGGCAACGGCCCGATGTCGGTGGTCGATCCGCTGACGATGGGCGTGCACGGCACCAGCGGGCTGCGCGTCGTCGACGCGTCGGTGATGCCCTATGTCACCAACGGCAACATCTATGCGCCGGTGATGATGCTGGCGGAGAAGGCCGCCGACATCATCATGGGCAACACGCCGCTACCGCCGGTGAAGGCCGCGTTCTACCGGCACCGGTCGGGCTGAGGCTCTCAGAACCACCTCGCGGGGGCGGGCGCCGTGTTGTGCCAGATGTGCTTCTGCTCCTGGTACTCGTGCAGCCCGGTCGGGCCGAGCTCGCGGCCGTTCCCCGAGCGCTTCATGCCGCCCCATTCGGCCCCCGGGACGTAGGGGCCGAAGTCGTTGATCCACACGGTGCCGTGGCGCAGGGCGTCCGCCACCCGGTGGGCCCGCGCCGCATCGCCCGTCCACACCGCGCCCGCGAGGCCGTAGGTGGTGTCGTTGCCCAATGCGATCGCCTCCTCCTCGGTGGCGAAGCGCTCGACGGTGAGCAGCGGCCCGAACGTCTCCTCGCGCACCACCCGCATGCCGCGGTGGCAGGCGTCGAGCACGGTGGGCCGGTAGAAGTAGCCCTTCGCCAGCTCGGGGTCGTCGGGGCGGCACCCGCCCGCGAGCACGCCCGCGCCCTCGGCGCGGGCGGACGCGACGAAGTCCTCGATCTTGGCGCGATGCGCGGCGGACACGAGGGGGCCGGTCTGGCTCGCCGGGTCGAGGCCGTTGCCGACCCGGATCGCGTCGGCGCGCGCGGCGAGCTCGGCGACGACGGCGTCGGCGACCGACTCCTCGACGATCAGCCGCGCGCCCGCGGAGCACACCTGGCCGGAGTGCAGGAAGACGGCGGTGAGCGCGTTGTCGACGACGGTCTCGAAGTCCGTATCGGCGAACACGATGTTCGGGTTCTTCCCGCCCAGCTCCACCGCGACCCGCTTCACGGTGGCCGCGGACGCCCGGATGATCGCCTGCCCGGTGGCGAGGCCGCCGGTGAAGCTGACCATGTCCACGTCGGGGTGCTCGGTGAGCGGCGCACCGACGGCTGGGCCGGTGCCGAGCAGGATGTTGACCACACCCGGCGGCACCCCCGCCTCCTCGACGAGGCGCACGAGCAGCACCGACGTGAGCGGCGTGACCTCGCTGGGCTTGATCACGCACGTGCAGCCCGCCGCGAGCGCGGGCGCGAGCTTCCACGACAGCTGCAGCAGCGGGTAGTTCCACGGCGTGACCAACACGCAGACCCCGACGGGCTCGTGCGCGATCCGGGACAGCACGTGCGGCTGCCCGACGTCGATCGTCCGGCCTTCCTGGGCGACCACGAATGTCCGCGTAGTAGCCGAACACCGCCGTCACGTCGTCTATGTCGATGCGGCTCTCGACGAGCGTCTTGCCCGTGTCGAGCGTCTCGACACGGGCGATCTGCTCCTTGTCGCGCTGGAGCAGATCGGCGATGCGGCGCAGCAGCGCGGCCCGCTCGCCCACCGGCGTGGCGCGCCAACCCCGGGGGTCGTCGAACGCGGCGCGCGCCGCGGCGACCGCGGCCTCGACGTCGCCGGGACCGGCCTGGTCGACGACCTCGACGACGCTCCCGTCGAAAGGGTTGAGCACGTCAGCGGTACCGCCGGAGCCTGCGGTCCACTTCCCGTCGATATAGAGGCTGGCCACGCCGCGATCGTCCTCGAATGTCACGCTACGTCAAGCAATTCGTTCCGTGATCGCATCGTCCCTTGACCTGGCCTTCACCGGACATACGATGCAGCCGGGGCAGGAGTGGTGCGCCTCACACGGACGGGGCGGGGTGAGCCAGATGTCGGAGACGAGCGCGACACGAACCGTGACCGCGACGGCCGAGCGGCCGACGACGAGCACGAGCGAGCCTGCGATCGCGGTGAACGACCTGTGGAAGGTCTTCGGTCCGAAGGCCGAATCGGTGCCGGACTCGCCCGAGCTCTGCGCCTTGAGCAGGCGCGAGCTGATCGACCGCACGGGATGCACCGTCGCGGTGCGCGACGTGAGCTTCGACGTCGCGCCGGGCGAGATGTTCGTCGTGATGGGCCTGTCGGGCTCGGGAAAGTCGACGCTCGTGCGCTGTCTGACCCGGCTGATCGAGCCGACCTCAGGCCGCGTCACGTTCGATGGCGAGGACATCCTCACCGCCGACGCGGGCAGGCTGCGCGACCTGCGTCGCCGCAAGTTCTCCATGGTCTTCCAGCACTTCGGCCTGCTGCCGCAACGCCGCGTGATCGACAACGTGGCCTACGGGCTGGAGATCCGCGGCATCGGGCGCACCGAGCGCTACAAGCGGGCCAACGAGGTGATCGAGCTGGTCGGCCTGTCCGGCTACGAGCACTCCTACCCCCACGAGCTCTCGGGCGGCATGCAGCAGCGCGTCGGTCTGGCCAGGGCGCTGGCGGGCGAGCCGGACGTGCTGCTGTTCGACGAGCCGTTCTCCGCGCTCGACCCGCTGATCCGCCGGGACATGCAGAACGAGGTCATCCGACTGCACAAGGAGGTCGGGAAGACGATGATCTTCATCACGCACGACCTCTCCGAGGCCCTCAAGCTCGGCGACCGGATCCTGATCATGCGCGACGGCGCGATGGTGCAGATCGGCACCGGCGACGAGCTCGTGGGCGCGCCCGCCGACGACTACGTGCGCGACTTCGTCCGCGATGTGTCGCGGGCGCACGTGCTGACGCTGCGCTGGATCATGCGCCCGGTGCGGCCCGACGACCCGCTGGACGGGCCGGAGCTGGGCCAGGACGTGATCGTGCGCGAGGCGACGCGGGCGGTGCTCGCCGCGGACAAGCCCGTCCGGGTCGTCGAGAACGGGAAGGTGGTCGGCATCGTCGGGGACGAGGAGATCCTCGGCGTCATCGCGGGCGTGGACGCCTGATGGCCACGCTGGCGCATCCCCGGGTACGGGAGTTGCACATCAGCACGGGCCGTGGGGTCGCCGCTGTGCTGATCGCCTGGATCGTGCTCTGGTTCCCGCTGCACGGCATCAACACGCTACCGCTGGCCTCGTCCGATCTCACGCCGCTGCACACCTGGCTCAACGGCCTCAACGAGGCGATCAACGCCAGCCGCAGCACCAGTCCGCTCTTCCTGTACGTCTTCAACCCGATCCGGCTGGTGATCGACACCCTTGTCCGGGTGATCCAGGGTCTGATCAGCCAACCCGCCTTCGGCAGGCCCGCGCCGGTGCTGGGCTGGCTGGGCGTCGTCGCCGTGGCAGGCTTCGTCTCCTGGGCCTTCGGCAACGCCAAGGTGGCGCTGTTGGCGGTCGGCGGGCTGCTGTTCATCGGGCTGCAGGGCCTGTGGCAGGAGGCCATGGACACGCTGGCGTTGACGCTGGCGGCGGTGCTGGTGAGCCTGCTCATCGGTATCCCGCTGGGGGTCTGGGCCGGGTTGTCCCACCGGGTCGAGCGGACGATCACGCCAGGGCTCGACTTCATGCAGACGATGCCCACGTTCGTCTACCTCGCGCCGCTCACCCTGTTCTTCCTCATCGGTCCGGCGTCGGCGACGATCGCGACCCTCATCTACGCGATGCCGCCGGTGGTGCGGATCACCGCCCACGGGATCCGCTCGGTACCGCAGACGACCGTCGAGGCCGCCGAGTCGATGGGCTCCACACGGTCGCAGACGCTCACCAAGGTCCTCCTGCCGATGTCCCGCCGCACGATCGTCACTCGGCATCAACCAGACGATCATGGCCGCCCTGTCGATGGTGACGATCGCCGCGCTCATCGACGCCCCCGGCCTCGGCAAGACCGTGCATCAAGGCGCTGCAGACACTCGACGTCGGCACGGCGTTCAACGCGGGCCTCGCGATCGTGGTGCTCGCGATCATTCTTGACCGCGTCACCACCGCCGCGGCCGAGCGGGCCGACGCGACGCACGCGCCCTCGCCGCAGGAGCACCGGCGGCGGCAGATCCTGCTCGCCGTGGGCGGCGTGGTCACCGTCGTCTGCGTCTATCTGTCCTACACCTACGTCTGGGCCTCGACGTTCCCCAGCACCGACATCGGCATCGGTGGTGCGATCTCCCGGTTCGCCGACGCCGTCACGACCTGGGTGCAGACCAACCTCTCCGTCATCACCGCCGGGATCAAGGACGGCATCAGCCGGGTCGTACTGGACAGCGTCGAAGCCCTGCTCGTTCAGTCGCCGTGGTGGCTCACGTGCGCGGCCGTGCTGGCGCTGGCGGCGCTACTGGGCGGCCTGCGTGCGGTGATCCCGGGGGCGATCTGCCTGGCGCTCCTGATCGGCACCGGGCTGTGGTCCGACGCGATGGCCACGCTGGCCGCGACCATCGTCGCGACGGTCATCGTGATGGCGCTCGGCATCGTCGTCGGGGTGTGGATGGGCCGCAGCGCCCGTGCCGACCGGATGATCCGGCCCGTGCTCGACGCAGGCCAGGTCATGCCCGCGTTCGTCTACCTCGTGCCGTTCCTCGCGCTCTTCGGTGCAAGCCGGTTCACCGCGATCGTGGCCGCGATCGTCTTCTCCGCGCCGGTCGCGATGAAGATCATTGCCGATGGGATCCGTGGGGTATCGCCGACCACCGTCGAGGCGGCGACAGCGGCCGGGTCGAGCACCTGGCAGCTCATCACGAAGGTGCAGCTGCCGATGGCGCGCAGCGCGATCACCCTCGCGACGAACCAGGGCCTGATCTACGTGCTCTCGATGGTGGTCGTCGGCGGCCTGGTCGGGGCGGCGGCGCTGGGCTTCGACGTGGTCGCCGGGTTCTCGCAGGGCAGTCTGTTCGGCAAGGGGCTGGCTGCAGGCCTGGCCATCGTGCTCCTCGGGATCATGCTCGACCGCATCAGCCAGGCGGCGGCGCGCCGCGCCAGCGATGCTCGATAAGGGAGGTTGCACCAGTGGGAGCAGGCAACGTTCGGACCTGGCGGGCCTGGCGGCGCGCGCGGGTAGCGCTCGTCGCCGCGGCGGCGCTGGCACTGACAGGCTGCGGTGGCGCGACGGTCGGCGGCAGCAGCGGAGGCAGCTCCGGCGGGTCGGGGGCCTCCTGTGGCACGGTCAACCTCGCGGTCAACCCGTGGGTCGGTTACGAGGCCGACGCGGCGGTCTACTCGTACGTCGCCGAAGACCAAGCTCAACTGCAACGTGGTGCAGAAGGACCTGAAGGAGCAGGTGTCCTGGGCGGGCTTCGGCACCGGCGAGGTCGACCTCATCCTGGAGAACTGGGGCCACCCTGACCTCACCAAGCAGTACATCACCGACCAGAAGACGGCCGTCGACCTCGGCCAGACCGGCAACAAGGGCATCATCGGGTGGTACGTGCCGCCGTGGCTGGCCGCGGCGCACCCGGACATCACGGACTGGAACAACCTCAACAACTACGCCGCGCAGTTCAAGACCTCGGAGTCGGGCGACAAGGGCCAGCTCCTCGACGGCGACCCGTCCTACGTGACCAACGACAACGCCCTGGTGACCAACCTCAACCTGAACTTCAAGGTCGTGCAGGGCGGCAGCGAGACGTCGCTGATCCAGTCGTTCCGCCAGGCCGAGGCCCAGAAGCAGTTCTTCCTGGCCTACTTCTACGAGCCGCAGTGGTTCTTCGAGGAGATGAAGCTCGTCCAGGTGAACCTCCCGCCCTACAAGGAGGGCTGCGACGCCGACGCGGCGAAGGTCGCGTGCGACTACCCGCCGTACGACCTCAACAAGATCGCGAGCGCGAAGTTCGCCGAGCTCGGGCAGCCCGGCGGCCGAGCTGGCCAAGAAGTTCCAGTGGACCAACGACGACCAGAACTCGGTCGCGCGGTCCATCGCCGTCGACAAGATGTCCGACGAGGAAGCCGCCAAGAAGTGGGTGGACGCCAACCCGGACAAGGTCAAGGCCTGGCTGCCCGCGGGCAGCAGCTGACGTCCCAGCCCCGCTAGGCGCCGATCGGGTGGCCGAGCAGCGCGGACAGCCCGCGCAGCTCGGCCACCAGCATGTCGCCGAGCTTCGTGATGCCGTAGTCGTTGACGCGCCCGGTCGGCCCCGAGACCGACACGGCGGCGATGACCGCGCCGTCCACCGCGCGCACCGGGGCGCCGACCGCGGCGAGCCCGAGCTCCAGCTCGTCCAGCGACGCGGCCCAGCCGCGGCGCCGCACCTCGACGAGGGCGTGGTCGAGCTGTGCGCGGTCGACCGGCGAATGCGGCGTGCGGCGCTCCAGGTTGCCCTGCGGCACCGGTAGGGCGCCGAAGGCGTAGAGCACCTTGCCCAGCGCCGTGCAGTGCGCGGGCACGTCGACGCCCACCCAGTTAATCGCCCCGATCAGGTAGCGGCTGTCGACCTGGTCGATCTGCACGAGCTGGCTCCCCCGCGGCACCGCGAGGTTCACCGTCTCCCGCGAGATCTCCGACAGGTGCTCCATCGTCGGCCGCGCGAGCTCGGAGAGATCGTGCAGCGCGCTGGGCCGGGCCGCGTGCAGCGAGAACAGCGCGCCCGGCCGGAACGCCCCCGCCCGGTCGCGGTGCACCAGCCTGCTGCGCTCGAGGGCCTGCAAGAGCCGGGACGTGGTGGACTTGGCCAGACCGAGCTCGTCGACCAGCGAGCTGAAGGTGCGCGGGGCACCGGACTCGACGATCAATCGAAGCAGGGCGCTGGCGCGCTCGACGGCCTGGCTTCCCGTCTGTGTCGCCATCGCGACTCCGTCCAAAGTTTCATATTATGGAACCAGTGTTCCGACAATGGGGGCTACTGTGACGCCGGTCGAGCAGGACGTCAAGAGGGGAAGACGTGTATGGCCAGCGTTCCCGCCACTGCCCGCGTCGTGGTGATCGGCGCGGGCATCGTCGGCAACAGCCTCGTGCTACCACCTCGCCCGCCTCGGCTGGCGCGACATCGTCCAGATCGACAAGGGTCCGCTGCCCAACCCGGGCGGCTCCACCGGGCACGCGTCGAACTTCATCTTCCCGGTCGACCACTCCCGCGAGATCACCGATCTGACGCTGGACTCGATGCGCCAGTACAAGGAGATGGACGTGTTCACCGAGTCGGGCGGCATCGAGGTCGCCCGCACCGAGGAGCGCATGCAGGAGCTGCGGCGGCGGATGTCGTCGGCGCGCAGGCGTGGGGCATCGAGGCCGAGCTGCTCACGCCGGACGCAGGTCGTCGGCCAGCGTGCCGTTCCTCGACCCGTCGAGTCATCCTCGGCGGCTTCTACACGCCGAGCGTCGGCGTGGTCGACTCGCTGCGCGCCGGCACGATCATGCGCGAGCGCGCGCAGGAGCTGGACGCGCTCACCGTCGTCGCCGACGTCGAGGTGCATCGGCATGGACGTCGAGCGACGGCCGCATCCGGCGCGTGCGCACCACCGGCGGCGACATCGAGACCGACACCGTCGTGATCGCGTGCGGTGTGTGGAGCCCGAAGCTCGCCCGGATGGCCGGCGCGCAATCCCGCTCACGCCCGCCGTGCACCAGATGATCAGCGTCGGGCCGATCCCGCAGCTCGCCGAGCGGCCGGGCGAGATCTCGTTCCCGATCGTCCGCGACATGGACACGTTCTGCTACGAGCGCCAGCACGGCAGCGACATGGAGGTCGGCTCCTACGCGCACCGGCCGATCCTGCACGACCCGGACGACATCCCGTCGATCGATCAGGCGAAGCTCTCCCCCACCGAGCTGCCCTTCACCGACGACGACTTCGACCCGCAGCTCGAGCAGGCGCTGGAGCTGATGCCCGACGCTGCTCGGCGCCGAAGGGCGCCGAGATCCGCTACGCCATCAACGGCCTGCTCTCGCTCACCCCCGACGGCGCCCCGATCCTCGGCGAGACGCCCGAGGTCAAGGGCCTGTGGTCGGCCGCCGCGGTCTGGATCAAGGAGGGTCCCGGGCGTCGGGCGCGCGGTCGCGGAGTGGATGACCGACGGCAACCCCGAGATCGACGTGCACCACGCCGACATCGCGCGCTTCTACCCGCACCAGCGCACCCGCGCGCACATCCGCGCCCGCACCGACGAGAGCTTCAACAAGACCTACGGCATCGTCCACCCGGCGGAGCAGTGGGCGAGCAACGCGCGAACGTCCGGCTCGCGCCGATGCACGCCAGCGAGCGCGAGCTGGGCGCGGTGTTCTTCGAGACCGCCGGCTGGGAGCGGCCGCACTGGTACGCCTCGAACGAGGCGCTGCTCGGCGAGTACGGCGAGCGCCGTCATGCCGCGCGAGCACGAGTGGGACGCGCGCTGGTGGTCGCCGATCATCAACGCCGAGCACCTCGCCATGCGCGAGCGCGCCGGCATCGTCGACCTGTCCGCGTTCGCGATCTTCGACGTCATCGGGCCCGGCGCGCTCGACGCCGTGCAGGGGATCGTCGTCGCGCAGGTCCGACGTCGCCGACGGTCGCGTGATCTACACGCCGATCATCGACGCGCGGGCGGCTTCCGGTCCGACCTCACGATCATGCGGCTCGCCGACGACCACTACCGCGTGGTCACCGGCGGCGCTGCACGGCATCGTCGACCGCAAGTGGTTCGGCGACCGCATGCCGCCGACGGCGCGCGCAGATCGTCGACCTGACCTCGGCGTTCACCACGATCGGGCTGTGGGGCCCGAAGGCCCGCGACATCCTCGGCCGCGCTCACCGACGCCGACATCTGCCACGAGCGGCTTCACGTTCGGCACCTGCCGCGACATCGAGATCGGGTCAGCTCGCCGGTGCTCGCGTCGCGGATCTCCTACGTCGGCGAGCTCGGCTGGGAGCTGCTACGTGCCGATGGAGCAGGGCGCGCGGCTGTGGGATCTGCTGCGCGAGGCGGGCAGGCCCGCACGGCGCCGTGCCGGTCGGCATCGGCGTCTACGGCACCACCGGCCGGATCGAGAAGGGCTACCGGGCGTTACGGCGCCGAGCTGGACAGCGAGCGCACGATCGTCGAGGCCGGCATGATGCGCGCCCGAAGGTGAAGGACGCCGACTTCGTCGGCCGCGAGGCCTACCTCGAGCAGCGCGACAACGACGCCGCAGACCGTGCTGTGCAC
Organism: uncultured Actinomycetota bacterium; assembly: GCA_963770115.1. Classification (GTDB taxonomy): domain Bacteria; phylum Actinomycetota; class Actinomycetes; order Mycobacteriales; family Pseudonocardiaceae; genus Pseudonocardia. Next base: position 15,419 of record CAVYOT010000019.1, on the reverse strand, counting down.
CCTCACCGTCGACGACCACACGTCGCGCCGACGGCACGAAGCGCTACATGCTCGGCGGCGAGCCGATCCGTCACCCGCGACGGCGAGCGTGCTCACCGACGGCCACGGCCACCACCCGTACGTCACGACGGCCGGCTCGGCGCCGTCGCTCGGCAAGCACCTGCTGATGGCCTACCTGCCGCCGGACAAGGCCGTGGTGGGCAACGCAGCTCGCGGTCGACTACCTGGGCGAGCGCTACCCGGTCACCGTCGCGCGCGAACGACGCGACCCCGCTCTTCGACCCGACCAACGAGCGGATCGGGCTGATGAACGTGCTGGTCTGCATCAAGCGGGTGCCGGACGTGTCCGGCGAGGTGCTGCTGACCGACGACGAGCAGGCCGTCGACGCCCGGTACGTCGGGTTCACGATCAGCCCGCACGAGGAGTGCGCGGTCGAGCTGGCGACCCAGCTCGCCGAGCGTCGACGGCGGCACGGTCACCGTGCTCACCGTCGGGCCCGGACGACGCCGTCGAGCAGCTGCGCACCGCGCTCGCGCGTCGGCTGCTCGGACGGCGTGCTGGTCGAGGCCGAGCCCGACCGGTTCGGCCCGGTCGACGTGGCGCAGGGCGATCGCCGACGTCGTCGCAGCGCCCGCGCGGCGGACGGCACGCGCCTACGACCTGGTGCTGCTCGGCAACGACGCCGCCGACACCGGCGACTTCCAGGTGCGGCATCCGGCTCGCCTACGCGCTGGAGCGGCCGGTGGTGACCGGGGTGCGCACCGTCGAGGTCGCCGGTCGATCCGACGGGATCGCGACGGCGCGCGGCGACGGTATCGACGGCGTCGAGACCTATGCGGCTGCCGCTGCCCGCGGTCGTCGCCGTGATGGAGGGCGGCGTCGAGCCGCGCTACCCGTCGATCACCGGGCCGGATGAAGGCGAAGCGGACGCCGGTCGAGAACGTGGCTCCCCGCCGGGAGCCGCGCGGGTCGGGCCGGGTGCGGCTCACGCTTCCGCCGCGCAGCCGAGCACGGTGCAGGTGCTCGGCGACGGGGCCGACGCCGCGGCCGCGGTCGTCGATCTGCTGCAGCGAGCTCGGGGTGGTCAGCGCAATGATCCTCGTGTTGGTCGAGACCGACGCGCACGGCGCGATCGAGGTGTCGCGGAGGCGGTGACGTTCGCCCGCGACATCGCCGACCGGAACGGCGGGGCCGCTGCAGGCCGTCGTCGTCGGCGCGCGGCCCGGACGGCGCTGGTCGAGCAGCTCGGCGAGCACGGCGTCGCCCAGGTGCATCACGCCACGGCGACGCCTTCTCCGCCTACGCCGGGGCCGCGTGGGCCGCGGCCGTCCAGGCCGTGCTGGCCGACGCGGAAGCCGATGCCGTCCTCGCGCGCCGGCACCCCGCGCGGCAGCGAGGTGCTCGCCCACGTGGCGGCCCGGCTGGACGTCGCGATGGCGGCGAACGTCGTCGCGGTCGGCGGCGCGGCGACCCGCTCGTCGTGACCCGGCAGGTGCTCGGCGGCGCGGCGCTGGAGGAGATGCGGCTGGCCGAGCGGCCCGCGGTGCTGACCGTCGCCGGGCACGCCTGTCGAGGCGCGCAGCCGGCGGCAGCCGGTCGCCGCCGGGCCTGCGGAGCTCACGCCCCGAGGTGGCCGACGGCGGATCTCGCGGCGCGCGTCGTGCGCATCGAGGCCGCGGAGTCGGACGACGCCGGGGCGCTCACCAGTCGGCACGGGTCGTGGTCGGCGCCGGCCGCGGCGCCGGCGGCGCCGACGGGTTCGACGACCTGCTCGAGCTGACCGAGCTCGCTCGACGGCGCGCTGGGCGTCTCGCGGGTGGTGACCAGCCTGGGCTGGCGGCCGCACACGAGCAGATCGGCCAGACCGGCAGCCGGATCGCCCCGGAGCTCTACATCCCGTGCGGGATCAGCGGCGCCATCCAGCACTGGGCGGGCTGCTCGAGCTCCAAGACGATCCTCGCGATCAACACCGACGCCGAAGCGCCGATGGTCACCAAGGCGCACTACGCCGTGATCGGCGACCTGCACGAGATCGTGCCCGCGATCAACGCCGAGATCCGACGGCGGCGAGCGTGAGCGGGCTCCCGGGCTCGCCGTTCGAGGCGTTGTGCGGGCTGCTGAACCCGTTCAGCATCGAGATCACGCCGCGGGAGACGACCAAGCTCCCGCCGCTGTCGGACGTCCTGCCCGCGGGAACGGCCGTCTACCTCACGTTCCTGCCCCGCACGCGGTGGGACCAGACCGTGGCGGCCGCCCGGTGGGTGGCCGAAGCCGGGATGCGCCCGGTGCCGCACCTGGCCGCGCGAGCGGTGCCCGACCGCGCCGCGCTGCGCCGCATGCTGGCCGACCTCAGGGCCGTCGGCGTGGACGATCTCCTGGTCGTCGCGGGCGGGGTGGCGCAGGTCGGCGAGTTCCACGAGTCGGCGCAGATCCTCGACTCGGGCTGTCTGGAGGAGGCGGGCATCCGCCGCATCGGCGTCGCCGGACACCCGGAGGGCCACCCCGAAATCGGTGCGGACGACCTCGCGCGCGCGGTGGCCACGAAGAACCGCATCGCCCTCGAGCGCGGGCTCGACCTGCGGATCGTCACGCAGTTCTGCTTCGCCGCCGCGCCGATCGTGGCCTGGGAGCGGCGGATCCGCGAGGCGGGCAACCGGCTGCCTGTGCACGTCGGCCTGCCCGGGCTCACGTCGCCGACCCGGCTGCTGCGCTTCGGTCTGTCGTGCGGGGTGGGGCCCTCCCTGAAGGTGCTGCGCCAGCAGGCCGGGGGCATGTTCATGCTCGCGACGAGCCCGGTCTACCAGCCGGAGGACACGCTGCTGGGCCTCGCGGACGCCGTCGCCGCCGACCCGCAGTGCCTCATCCGCACCGTGCACTTCTTCCCGTTCGGGTCACTCGTCCCGACGGCGGAATGGGCGGAGGGCCTGCGCGCCCGCCACGCCCCGAGATCGGAGAGGAGCGCCTGATGGCCTTCCCGCCCAACCTCAGGATCGCGCAGTCCGCGTCACTCAAGCCGCTCGGCGACGTCGCCGCGGGCATGGGCATCGGGCCACACCTGCTCGAGCCCTACGGCGAGCACGTCGCCAAGATCAAGCTCTCCGCGATCGACGCCCTGGCCGACCGGCCGCGGGCCAAGTACGTCGTGGTGTCCGCGGTGACGCCGACCCCGCTGGGCGAGGGCAAGACCACCACGACGGTCGGGCTCGGCCAGGCCATGTCCCACATCGGGCGCCGGGCCACGGTGGCGATCCGCCAGCCGTCGATGGGTCCGACCTTCGGGATCAAGGGCGGCGCGGCCGGCGGCGGCTACAGCCAGGTCGTGCCGATGGAGATCGCTCAACCTGCACCTCACCGGCGACTTCCACGCGGTCACCGCGGCGCACAACCTGCTGTCGGCGATGGTGGACAACCACCTCTACCAGGGCAACGTCAGCGGCCTCGACCAGCACAACATCACCTGGCGCCGGGTGCTCGACGTCAACGACCGCGCGCTGCGCAACGTCGTCGTCGGGCTCGGCGGCCGGTTGGACGGCGTCCCGCGGCAGACCGGGTTCGACATCACCGCGGCCAGTGAGGTGATGGCGATCCTCGCCCTCTCGACGTCGCTGCAGGACATGCGCGCGCGCCTGGGCCGCATCGTCGTCGGCTACACCACGGCCGGCGAAGCCGGTGACCGCCGAGGAGCTCGGGGGCGCCGGCGCGATGGCGGTGATCATGCGCGACGCGATCAAGCCCAACCTCCTGCAGACGCTCGAGAACACGCCGGTGCTCGTGCACGCGGGCCCGTTCGGCAACATCGCGCACGGCAACTCGTCGGTGGTCGCCGACCTCATCGGCATCCACGGCGGCGACTTCCTGATCACCGAGGCCGGGCTTCGGCGCCGACATGGGCGCCGAGCGGTTCTTCAACATCAAGTGCCGGGCCGTCGGGCCTGCGCGCCCGACGCGGCCGTCGTCGTCGCGACCGTGCGCGCGCTGAAGGCGCACTCGGGCCGTCACGCGATCGTCGCCGGTAGGCCGCTGCCGCCGGCGACTGCTCGCCGAGAACCCCGACGAGGTCCACATCGGCGGCGCCAACCTGCGCAAGCAGATCGAGAACGTCCGGCTGCACGGGGTGACGCCGGTCGTGGCGATCAACGCCTTCCCCGACGACTATCGCGTCCGAGCACGCGGCGATCCGCGAGATCGCCGCGGAGATGGGCGTCGCGGTCGGCGGTGTGCACCCACTTCGCCGAAGGCGGCGCGGGGCGCGACGAGCTCGCCGAGGCGGTCGCGGAGGCGGCCGACGAGCCCCGCGATGGTCATGACTTCCGGTTCCTCTACCCGGACGCGGCGTCGCTGCGGGAGAAGATCGAGACGATCGCCACGCGCGATCTACGGCGCCGACGGGGTCGACTACGACCCGGCCGCGGCCCGCCAGCTCGCGACCTACGAGCGCAACGGGTTCGGGCACCTGCCGGTCTGCATCGCGAAGACGCACCTGTCGATCTCGTCGGACGCCTCGCTGAAGGGGGCGCCGACCGGGTGGCGGCTGCCGGTGCGGGAGGTGCGCGCCTCGGTCGGCGCCGGGTTCATCTACCCGATCTGCGGCGACATGCGCACGATGCCGGGCCTGGGCGCCCACCCGAACGCCCACCAGATCGACATCGACGCGGACGGAAATGTCGTGAACCTCTTCTAGTTTGTCCCTTATGACGACCTGGAACGAGCTCACCGAGCGCGCCCCCCGGATTGCGACGATCTTCATGCGACGGCACGCCGCCGCCGGGAACCTCTGCATGCTGGCCACGCTCCGCAAGGACGGATTCCCGCGGATCAGCCCGATCGAGCCGCGGGTGTTCGAGGGCGAGCTGTGGATCGCGGGCATGCCGAAGACGACGAAGTTCTTCGACCTCGCCCGCGACCCCCGGTTCTGCCTGCACACGGCCACGGTCGACACCCACGTGAGTGACGGCGACGCGAAGCTGTGGGGGGTCGTGCACGACGTCCAGGACCTCGGCCTGCATCAGCGGTTCGCCGAGGACCTGTACGCGCAGACCGGCTTCGACCTGCGCGGTGAGGAGTTCAAGCCCTTCTACGCGGCCGACATCACCGGCGCCTCGGCGGTCGAGGTCGCCGACGGTCACATGGATGTGACGGTCTGGAAGCCCGGCGAGGCCGAACGGGTGGTCCGCAAGCACTAGGCGGGAGGGCTCCCGTCACCGCTGCGCCAGGATGTCACCCGGACAGGTGCGGCGAGGGGGTCGATCATGAGCGTGAGCGCGGCCGTCCGGCCACCGCTTCGGCGGGTCGCGGGCAGCGGCACGACCACACCCGAGCGGCTGCGGCGCGTCGGGGTCGTCCTGGTGGTCGGGTGTCTGGTCCTCGGCGTGCTCGGCGTGCTGGGCGGGATGGCCCGCAGCAACGCCGTGCACGACGCCCGCACCCGGGTCGCGGAGCTCACCGACGCTGCGGCCGACCTCTACCAGTCGCTCGCCGACGCCGACGCGATGGCAACCACCGGCTACGTCTCCGGCGGCCTGGAGCCCGCCGCCGTGCGCGCCCGCTACGACGACGACATCCAGCGCGCGGGCGAGCGGCTGGCGGGGGCGGCCGGGCTGCTGCCTCCCGGTGACCCGGCGGTCGCGTCGATCTCCACGATCGGTGGGCAGCTGCCCGTCTACACGGGGCTGATCGAGAACGCCCGCGCGTTGAACCGGCTCGGCCTCCCGCTGGGCCAGTCCTACCTGGGCAGCGCGTCGAAGCTCATGCGGACGACGATCCTGCCCGCGGTCGAGCAGGTGCGCACCGCCGAGTCCGCCGCGCTCGCCACCGCCTACCGCCAGGGCGGCGCCATCCCGTTCGCGGTGCTGGCCGTCGGCCTCGCCGTGCTGGTCGCGCTGCTCGACCTCGCGCTGCGGGAGCGGCGCCGCACCAACCGGGTGATCAACGCCGGGCTGTTGGTGGCGGGCATCGCGGTGCTGGCGCTCGTCGGATGGTGGGCGATCGCGGCGGTCGCGGCCGACACCCGGCTCGGCGAGGCGCGCGGGCACAGCGACGCCGGTGCGGCCCTCGACGACACCCGCATCGCCGTGCTGCAGGCGCGCAGCAACGAGAGCCTCGTGCTCGTCGCCCGCAACAGCGGCGGGGGCGGCTCGTCCGACCAGGGCTTCACCGCGCAGCTGCAGCGCGTGCTCGGCGACGGCGGACTGCTCGACACCGCGCAGCACGCCGACCCGGCCATCGCCGATCGGGTCGCCGCCCTGCGCACCGCCGCCACCGCGTGGGGTGACGCGCACCTCGAGGTCCGCAGGCTCGACGACGACGGGCAGTACCCGCAGGCCGTCGCGTCGGTGGTGGGGCACGGGCCGGGCACGTCCGGCGGGGCGTTCGACACCCTCGACGCGGCCCTGGCCGAGGCGATCGGCGACGAACGGGCGGCATCCGCCGTCGACGTCGGGGCGGCGGACGACGCCCTCGCGGCATTGGCGTGGGCCTCCGGGGTGCTGGCGCTCCTCGCTGCGGGTGCCGTCGTGGTCGGGATCGGACGCCGGGTGGGTGAGTACCGATGAGTGAGACTGCGCAGAAGCCCCCGGAGGCACCGGCGCGGCCCGGGGTGAACGTCGCCCGGCCGCTCGCCTACCTCGGCGTGGCCGCCGCGATCGGCCTGGGCAGCCTGCTGCTGCCCGGCGGCGGGAGCGCGGCCGCTCCGCCCCCCGCGCAGGCCGCGGCGCCGACCGCCGCGGCCGCCCCCGCCTGCACCGACATCCGGCAGAGCCTGCGCCCGCTCGACCCGCTGCCCCCGCCCGGCGCGATGCCCGCAGGCTCGACGATGGCGAAGATCGCCGCGCGCGGACGGCTGATCGCAGGCGTCGACCAGGGCAAGTACCTCGTCGGCTACCGCAACCCCATCACCGGACAGCTCGAGGGCTCCGACATCGACATCGTGCGCCAGATCGCCCAGGCTATCTTCGGCGATCCCGGCCGGGTGCAGTACGTCGTGCTGGACATCGCCGACCGGGCGGCCGCAGTGGACCGCGGGCAGGTGGACCTCGTCGTCAACAGCTTCTCGGTCACCTGCGACCGCCAGCAGACGGTGGAGTTCTCCTCCACGTACCTGGTGGCGACGGCGCGGGTGCTCGTCCCGGTCAACTCGGGTGTGCGCGAGGTCGAGGACCTCGCGGGGAAGCGCGTGTGCACGTCGGCGGGCTCCACCACGGAGGTCATGCTGCGCGCGTTGCCGGTGCGCCTGGACGTCGAGACGCTGCCGGGCATCCCCGACTGCATGGTGGAGCTGCAGCACGGTCGCGCCGCGGCCGTCTCCAGCGACGACGTGATCCTGGCCGGGCTCGCGGCGCAGGACCCGCAGACGCGGGTCGTCGGGCGGTCGCTGCTCACGTCCGACTACGCCGTCGGCATGCGCCGCGACGCCCCGGACCTGGTGCGCTTCGTCAACGGCGTGCTGGAGCGGGCCCGCGCCGACGGCAGCCTGGCCGCGAGCGACCGGCGCTGGCTGGGCAGGCTGAACCCCGTCCCCCAACCCGCGAGAGCCGTCTACCGCGACTGATGCGGTGGCGCGCGGGCGGGACGCATCGGAGCACTGTCACCCTCCTGCGACTCAGTCGCAGCGGTGTCACCCCGCTGTGGTCCAGGCGCCCGGGTGTCTCCGTCCACCTTCACTGTCAGGACGGTCCAGGCGCCGATCTTGATGCGGTCACCCACCGCGAGCCGGACCGGGACGTTGGGCGCGATCGGGTCGGCGGCGCCGCCGATCACCGTGCCGTTGGTCGAGCCGACGTCGACCAGGTCCCACCCGCCGTCGGGCCGCACCAGCAGCACCGCGTGCAGCGTGGACACGCCGGGGTCGAGCGGCGGCCCGGAGAGGTCGATCTCCGGCTCGATGCCCCGGGAACGGCTGCGACGGCCGATCGTCATCTGCGGGCCTGCGAGCACGAAGGTGCGCGGCGGGCAGTAGTGCGGGAACGCCACCGAGGCGACGTCGGGCCCCTCCCGGCGGCAGACCTCCTCGAACCACGCCCTGTCGGCGGTCACGACCACCGACCACGTCGCGGGTCCGGCCGGGGCGGGCGGAGGGGACGGGTGGGGCACAGCCGGGGCGGGCCGGGTGCTGTCGTGGCCGCAGGTCTCGCAGAACCGCGCGTCGAGCTCGGCGTCGCAGACGACACAGCGGCGCGCCTGCTGCGGCGGCGGGGCGGGCGCCGCCATCGGCGCGCCGCACTCGTCGCAGTAGTCGGTGGTGGCGGACGCGTGGCCCACCGGGCAGGTCGCCATCTCATGACCTGCCGCGGACCTGCACGGTCTTGGTGGATCGCGAATCCAGCGTCATCGTGTCGGCCTTGCTCAGCCCGGACCGCAGCCGCACCGTGCCGGACGGCGCGTCGATCACGTCGACCACCCTCGCCAGCAACCGCGCCGTGCCCTCGTTGCCGGTCTCGGCGGCGAGCGCCACCGCCCGGCCCAGCCGCGCGGTCGCCAGGCGCTCGTCGCCCGCCCGGTGCGCCGCCAGGCCCTCCTGGATGGCCTCGGCCAGCTCTGCCTGGCCGGTGTAGAGGGCGACGCCGCGGCTGATCCGGGTGGAGAGCGCGGTGTCGTCGGTCCACTCCGCGAGCACGTCCCCCCGCCCGAGCACCTCGTCGCCGCACACGACGCTGACGCGGGCCGCGGCGATCGCCTGCTCGCCGACGACGCCGGGCTGCAGCTCGACGCAGAGGTGGTAGTCGCGGGTCTCGGCGCCCCACGAACCGAGCGGGTAGTCCCCGCGGAGGTTGCCCGACGGCGTGCGCCGGTCGGTGAGGTCCTCGATCGTCGGCGCCACCTGCTTGACGAACTTCACCTGCGCGGTGCGCGGCGTCCAGAGCCGGAGCGCCACGTCGGCCATGGTCTTCTCCATCGCCGCGCCCATGATCGCCCGGAAGTCGGCGGCGAGGTCGGCCGGATCGGCGACGATGTCGACGGTGCCCAGCAGGGCCGACGCGATCGCGCGGAGCTCGTCGACCCGCCAGTCGGTGCCGACGCCGCGGCAGTCGCACGTGAACCGGCCGACGACGCGGTCGAGCGCCGTCTGGAACACGGCCTGCCGCTCGCCGTTCTGGCCGTCGGTGAGCAGGATGGCGTGCCGCAGGGCGCCGCTGTGCCGGTCGGCGATCTCCCCGGCCAGGGTCAGCCAGGTGCCGATCGCCGTGGCCCCGTTGGCCCGCAGCGTGCGGACGGTCGCGGCCGCCTCGGCGCGGGTCCGGGCGTCGGCCACGGCCGTGCCGGACGGGGGGTAGACCTGCTCGGCCGTAGCCGTCCCCGCGATCACGGCGAAGGCGACGCCGTCGCGCAGCTGGGCGATCGCCTCGGCGGCGGCACGGCGGGCGGCGCTGATCCGGTCCCCCGACATCGACGTCGAGCAGTCCAGGATGATGATCTCCAGGCCGCCGCCGGTCGCGGGAGCGAAGGGCGTCTCCGGCGCGGTCAGGGTGACGACGGCGTCGACCCGCCCGACGCCCGTTGGCAGGTAGGTGTTCTGGTCGATCTCGACGGTGAAACCGGACGGCTCGGTCACGACGCGCCCCCCTCGGTAGCGGAATGGACCGGAATGCAGACGACGGTGACGTTGTCCCGGCCCCCGGCGTCGAGGGCGAAGGCGGTGAGCGCGCTCGCCGCGGCGCGGGGACCGTCGCGGGCGATCACCGGCAAGGCCACCGCGGCCAGCTCGGACGGGTCCGGCTCGTAGTTCCACAGACCGTCGGTGCAGAGCATCAGGACGCCGCGTTCGGCGGGTGTCAGCGTGGTGACGCCGGGCACCGGCTCGCTGTCGGCGCCGAGCCAGCGGGTGATCGCGTGGGCGCGGGGGTCGCGCATCGCGGTGGCGGCATCGAGGATCCCGGCGTCCACCATCTCGGCGGCCCACGAGTGGTCGGAGGTGAGCAGCCCGGCGGCGTCGCCTTCGGCGAGCCAGTAGGCGCGGCTGTCGCCCACCCAGCCCACCGTGATGTCGTGGCCGCCCGCGGATCGGTCGAGGAGCGCGGCGACGAGCGTGCACGAGGGCGCGTCCGGGGTGCCCGGGGCGAGCCGGGCCACCGCGTCGGCCGCCGCCGCGACCGCGGCGAGCATCCGGGTCTCCCCCGGCGCGGTGCCGTCGAGCAGCGCGGCGAGCGCGACGGTCGTCGCGGTGCGCGAGGCGAGCTCGGGGCGTCGGACGGTCGAGACGCCGTCGCACACGACCGCGGCGAGCGTCGTCGGCGGCCCTTCCTCGGGGCGGCGGCCCAACGCCATCGCGTCCTCGTTGCGGGCGTGCAGGTGCCCGCGGTCGCTGATGCCCGCGAGGGGGCCGAGGTCGATCTCGACGCGGTCCGCGACCTGCTCGTGCGGCGGCAGCAACGCGGCACCGCACACCTCGCAGAACCGGTCGGTGACCGACGCGGCGGGCTCCCGGCAGACCGGGCAGACGGTGTTCACACCCACGTCCGCGGGCGGGCGGCGTTGGCGCGGTCGACGAGCGCGACCCGCTCGGCGACGTCGGTGGTGAGCCGCGCCGACGTGCGCAGCGAGCCTTCGAGAGCCAGGCGCAGCTCGCGCTCGCGCCACGGGCTGCCCAGGAGCGGCGCGCCTGCCGGCTCGCTCGCGGGCCCGTTCGTGGTGACCAGCTCGACGGCCGCGGCGAGCAGCGCGGCGCGGACGTGCTCGGCGGTCGCCGGATCCACCGGGAGCCCCGACAGGCGGGTCGCCGCCGCGCGCAGCTCGGCGTCGCCGACCTCGGCGCCGGTCCGCCCGGCCAAGGTCGCGTCGATGGCGGCCAGCTGCGCGGCGACGTGCCTGCTGGACGTGTCCGGAACGGCGTCGAGGGCGCGGACCGCGGTCGCGCGGTCCCCCGCCCGCAGCGCGGTGCGGGCGAGCCCGAAGGCCGCGTCGGCCAGGCTCGGCTCGATCCTGGTCAGCACCCCGTAATAGCGGTGGGCCCGCGCGTCGTCGCCTGCACACTCGGCGGCGGCGGCCAGCGCGAGCTTCACGGCCGTCTCGCCGGGGAAGGTGAGGTAGGCGCGGTCGAACGCGGCGACAGCGGCGGCCGGGTCGGTGAACAGCGCCGCGACACCCCGGTACCAGTCGACCCGCCAGTCGTCGGGATCCTCGGCGGCCAGGGCGTCGAGCTGCGCCGCCGCGGCGGCCGGGTTGCCCGCGGCGAGCTCGGTCCGCGCCAGCGCGAGCCGCAGCTCGAAGCCGGGCTGTGCGGCGGCCGCGGCCAGCCGCCGCACCTCCTCGCGGCCCGCCGCACCGAGTTGGGCTGCGGCCGGGTCGGCGGGGTCGACCAGCGGCACCGGCAACGCCGCGACGACGCGCGCGGGATTGGGTCGGCCGGGTCGGCGGGCGTCGAGGAGGTCGGCGGCGAACGTGCCGCGCGGCGCCGAGAACACCGTCGACATCGCGGGCCGGGCCTGCCCGTCCTCGACCGACAGCACCTCCCGCAGCACACCCGCGAGCTGGTCGGCGAACTCGTCGGTGGAGCCGAACCGCGCGTAGGGGTCCGGGTCGGTGGCGCGCAGCAGCAGCCGGTGGAACGACTCGTGCCTGGCGAGCACCGGGTGGTCGTGGGGCAGCTCGATCGGCTTGCCGTTCTGCACGGGGCCCATGCCCAGCGCGAGCACGGCCAGGGTGCGGCCGACGGTGTGGATGTCCGACGCAGGCGACGGACCGTGGGTGGCGATCTCCGGAGCCTGGTAGCCGACCGTCCCGTAGATCGCGCTCTGCTCGTCGTCGAACCGGATGACCGCCCCGAGGTCGATCAGCTTGAGCTGGCGGTCGTACTGGATGACGTTGTCGGGCTTGAAATCGCAGTAGGCCAGGCCCTGGCCGTGCAGGTAGCCGAGCGCGGGCAGCACTTCCAGTGCGTAGGCGATGGCCTGGGGCACCGGCATGGGCTCCAGCCGTCCGTCCTCGTGGCGGCGCTGTTCCATGATCTGCTTGAGGGACGACCCGCCGACGTACTCCATGACGATGTAGCCGACCGCGCCGACCGCGTCGCCCGCGCCGTCGTGCGGCTGGACGAAGTTGTGGATCGTGACGATGCCGGGGTGGTCGACCTCGGCGAGGAAGCGCTTCTCGGCGACGGCCGCGGCCATCGCGTCGGCGTCGCCGGAGTCGAGCAGGCCCTTGAGGACCACCCACCGGTCGTGGACGTTGCGGTCAGTGGCGAGGTAGATCCAGCCGAGGCCGCCGTGGGCGAGGCAGCCGCGCACGTCGTACTGGCCCGCGACGAGGGTGCCGGGCGTGAGCTTGGGCGTGAACGAGAACGGCGCGCCGTCCTGGGGGCAGAAGCCCTCGGAGCGGCCGGGCCTGCCGTCGCGGCCGCGCCCGACGGGATGCCCGCAGCGGCTGCAGAACCTGCGGTTCTCGGGGACCTCGGGGTCGGGCAGCAGCGCGGTGGCGGGGTCGACGCGCGGTACCGGCGGGACGTCGACCAGCCCCGCGCCGAGGCGTCCGCGGGTCGAGCCGCTGGACGAGGTGCGGCCGGAGCCCCGCCCGGAACGGCTGCTGGAGGCGCCCGGCGCCTACTCTACCAAAGCTCGGCTTCAATCCGAAGACGCCGGTGAAGGCGCTCGGGATGCGGATCGACCCGGCACCATCGCTACCGACATGCAACGGCCCCAACCCGGCGGCACAGGCCGCCACCGCTCCGGCGCTGCTGCCGCCGGGCGTGCGCGAGAGGTCCCATGGGTTGCGGGTGATGCCGGTCAGCGGGCTGTCACCCAACGCCTTCCAGCCAAATTCCGGCGTCGTGGTCTTGCCGATTATTACCGCGCCGGCCTCGCGCAACCGCGCCACAGCCGGTGCGTCCTCCGACCAGTCCTGATCCCGCTCGACGAGGCGCGAGCCGCGCAGGGTCGGGAAGCCATGCATCAGGATCAAATCCTTGATCGTCACCGGCACGCCGTCGAGCCGCCCGACCGCTGCGCCGCGCAACCAGCGCTCCTCGGATGCCCGCGCCGCCGCCAACGCCCCGTCCCGATCCACAATGCAGAACGCATTGATCCTGGGTTCCAGTGCCTCGAGCCGATCGAGGATCAGCCGCGTCGCCTCGACGGGTGACAGCACCTTCCGTCGGTAGAGTTCGAGCAGTGAAACCGCCGACGCGTAAGCAACATCGTTGTCGCTGGCCATCCTCGGCTAAATCCTATCTATCGGCCGACCCATTTCCCTCCCCCGCTCGCGGGCAGGGCTGTCCGGCTCCCTTAATCTTTTTGGATTGGGCGGCAAGATCAGGGAGCCAGCCGGGGCCGTTCGTTGACGGCCAGCACGCGAATCCCGAAATCGTCGATCTGGATCGTGCTGATCGAGGCGAGGCCGACTTCAATCCGGGAATAGAAATCGAGCGGCATCCCGAGCGCGAAGAGCAATGCGGCGCGGATCACATCCCCGTGGCTCACGACGACCACCGTCCCGTCGCGGTGCGCTTCACCCAGTTCGAACAACGCTTTGACGGCCCGCTCCTGGACCTGGCGCATGCTCTCGCCGCCGGGCACGCAGGCAATGCTGCGGCACGTGCTCCACAATCGCCAGCGCTCATCCTTCCTGACCGCATCAAAGGTCAGACCGGTCCACTCCCCGAAATCGAGCTCGATCACGTCTTCGCGGTACGCGATCGGCAGTTCCAGCCGCTCGGCGAGGATTTCCGCGGATTCGCGGGCGCGCTGCAGCGGGCTCGAACAGAGCGCGGCAATCGATTCTTCGGCGAGGCGGTCGGCGACCGCAGCGATTTCGGCGCGCCCCCGCGGCGACAGGCCGACCCCAGGCGTGCGCCCGGCGAGCACGCGACCCCGGAGCACATGTTCGCCGTGCCGCAGCAGATGAAAGACCGTCACTGCGCGCAATCCTTCCGTAGCCGTAGCCGCGCCCTGGTTCTTTGTAGGAAGGCGTGGAGGCTTCGGTCAATGCCCGGCCGCTGGCGGTTGCCTGAGTGTCAGTCCCGGTGTTCAGACAAATTCAAAGGCGCAGGGCGCCAGCGGGCGGTGTCATACGAGGCGTGTCGCTTCCGGCTGTTTTTGCTGTTTTCTGCAGCAAATTATCAGCCATTGCCATTTCGTGGGCGCGGAAATCCTGACCGATTACGGTCTGGCGAGGGAGAAAACAGCGAGGCGCCCGCTGTTCGGCCGCTGTGTTCTGCTGTTCTTGCACCAATGGGGACGCGCTCAAACTGTTTGGACCACATCGATATAATTGCCATAATATCGCGAGAACGAGATTTTGTCAATTATGAGAGCAGCACTACCCGGCTATCATCGTCGGACACTGCCTCAACTCATAGGCGAGATTTTGCTGCTGAGTCGCGCAGGTGCAGCACCGGCGTCGCAAGATGCAGACTGCCGACCGGCGGTTCGCGGTAAAAGTATTACAAACCGGATCAGGGGTGCTGTTCGCCTTCGCCCGCGGCGGCCGAGCGTCCTCGCCAAAAGAGAAAGGCGCCGAGGCCTGCAAGCAGGCCCGCGGATTACGGTGCGGATTACGGTGACAGTTTACAAGATAGGGCGACCGGCTTAATCCCGATTGAGTGAGGATGGTAGCTGGAAGCAAGGGCAGTGGCCCGGATTGCGCGCGTGGTTGTGCCGGGCCTGCCACATCATGTCACGCAGCGCGGCAATCGTCGCGAGCCGGTGTTCTTCGGGGCCGGGGATTATCAGCTGTACCGTCAGTTGATCGCGGCGGCGGCGCGGCGTGCCGGCGCGGAGATCTGGGCTTATTGCCTGATGCCCAATCATGTCCACCTGATCGTGACGCCGACCGACCACGATGGGCTGCGGGCGACCTTCGCCGAAGCGCACCGCCGTTACACCGGTGCCGTCAACGCTCGGTTCCAATTGACGGGCCATCTATTCCAGGGCCGCTTCGGCGCGGTGGTGATGGACGAGCCGCACCTGCTGGCGGCAACGCGTTACATCGCGCTCAATCCGGTGGCCGCGGGGCTGGTGAGCCGCGCCGAGGACTGGCCATGGTCAAGCGCTCGCGCCCATCTCGCGGGCGAGGATGACGAACTGGCGACGGTGGCGCCATTACGCGCGCTGATCCCCGATTTTGCTGCGCTTCTCACGGCACCGGCCGATCCCGCGACGACGGCTCGGATCGAGCGGGCACCCATGATCGGACGGCCGCTCGGCGCGCCGGAATGGATCGCGGCGCTCGAGCGGCGGCTCGGCCGGCGCCTGGCAAACCGGGCCCAAAGCCCCGAATGGACGGGACACCAAGCGGCAACTGCCGCTGCTGTGAGAACTCAAGTAAACTGTCACCGTATCCCGGGGCCTCTAAAGAGTAGCGGGCGCCGGCAAAAGAGACCGCGAAACGGCACTTCTCATCCCGAGGCCCGCTCCCGCCTGGTTTAGCGCGACACCCGCTCGGCCGTCCCCCGGAACACCGTGTTCGCGTTGGTCTGGATCATCTGAATTTC
>CAVYOT010000018.1:0-227759 GCA_963770115.1 uncultured Actinomycetota bacterium | reverse complement strand
CTTCTACTACTCGTGGTAGTAGACATGGAGAACGCTCAAGGAACCGGTCCGACGCTCGGCATCGCCGCACAGCGACACCGATGAAGTTGCCGCTGACCTTCGCGGGCCGCGCGGTCACCGGATTGGGCCGCAGGCTGGTCAGCGGCGAGGACGAGGCGGTTTCCGCGGCTACGAGGTCGCGCAACGCGCACGAGCTCTTCGCCGTGCTCGGACAGCTCAAGGGCGGCGCGATGAAGAGATCGGCCGGAAGCGCTGAGCGTCTTCGACGCGATGATCTCCCGCGAGATCTCGCTGAGCCCTATCACGAGGCGCTGAGCAGGCTGCAGTCGGCAGCGCCCGGCATGCCCACGCGGGACGTGCGCCGGATGCTCGCGGAGCAGCTGGGCAGCGGGTGGCCGCGGCGGTTCCGCGACTTCGACGACGAGCCGTCGGCGGCCGCGAGTGGGCAGGTACACAGGGCCGTGTGGGCCGACGGGCGCGCGGTGGCCGTGAGCTAGCATCGAGTACCCGGGCGCCGACCTCGCGCTCGACGCCGACCTGCGCACCCTCGCACGGTTCTCCCGGCTGTTCGACGTGGTCTACCCGGGATTGGACGCACGCGCGATCGTGGCCGAGCTGCGGGACCGGATGCTCGACGAGCTCGATTACCGCACCGAAGCCGATCGACAGCGCAAGTTCGCTTCCGCGTTCGCGGGCAGCGACCGGATCGTCGTCCCCAAGGTGGTGGCCTCGGCGCCGAAGGTGCTCGTCGCAGAGTGGGTCGAGGGGGTGATGCTCGGGGCGCTCATCCTGCGCCCGGCGACCGACGCCACGGAGCAGGCCCGCCGCGACCGGCACGCGCATACCGTCATCGAGACCCTGCTCTCCTCTCCCGCACGGATCGGGCTCCTCCACGCCGACCCCCATCCGGGCAACTTCCTGGCGCTCGTCGACGGGCGCCTCGCGATGATCGACTACGGGGCGGTCGCAGCGCTGCCCGACGGCGTCCCGCCCGCGCTTTCGCGGATCTTGCGGCACGTCGCGGACGGTGAACCCGTGCCGATGATGCGACTGCTGCAGGCCGAAGGCTTCGTGACGGGTGAGGTGGCGCCCGAGGAGGTACTGGCCTACCTCAGCGCGCTCGGCGACCCGCTCCGGGTCGAGCGCTTCCACTTCGACCGGACCTGGCTGCCACCAGGGCGCTCAGATCGCGCACGACAAGGCACACCGACGGGCGGGGCGCGCCGCTGCCGCCTGCCCGCTATCTCCTCGTTGCGCGGGCTCTCCGGTTGGATGAACATCCTCGCGCAGCTCGACTGCACCGTCGCCGTGCGCGGCCTGGCGCGGCAGTGGCTGCCGGGATTCGCGATGCCGACCGACGACAGTCCAGCAGCCGGTCACTGACCGTAGGAGAGGCGCAGAGCCCGGTTGACGAGCTCGTTGAGCCGGTTGCGGGCCCCGACATGCGGCACTGCCGCCGTCCTGCTCGATCACGGGCGGCAGGGTGGGCCGCCGCTTGCCGGGACGCGGCTGATTTCGGCCGCGCGAGGCTTCCAGCTGCGCCTGTCGGCGTGCACGATCAGCCAACTCGCCGTGGCGAGATGCGGGACTCACCGTGGCAGGACGCGGGACTCACCGTGCGGGGGGTTCACTGCTCGGGTTCGGTCAGGGGCAGGTAGACCTGGAAGCGGGTGTCGCCGGGCTGGGACGGCCACCTGTACGTCGCCGTGGTGGCGGGTCACGATCACCCGGTAGCTGATGTCCATGCCCAGCCCCGTCCCCTTGCCCGGCTCCTTGGTGGTGAAGAACGGATCGAAGACGTGCTCGACCACGTCCGCCGGCATCCCGGGGCCGTCGTCGCCGATCTCCACGACCACCCGCTCCCCCTCCCGCGACGTCCGGATGGTCAGCGGTCCCGGTCCCGCCCGTGGCGTCCAGGCGTTGTCGATGATGTTCGTCCACACCTGGTTGAGCTCGCTGCCGCGCACCGACACCCGCGGCAGAGTCCGGCCGTAGTCCTCGCGACCACGCGCATGTTGACCAGCTTCGTCGCGACAGCACCAGGGTGCTCTCCAGCCCCTCGGTGATGTCGACGACCTGCATCGTGCCCTGATCCAGGTACGAGTAGCGCATCGCCGAGACGATCTCGCTGATCCGCGCGGAGCCGTCGAAGATCCCGCCAGCAGCCCGCGCGAGGCCAGCCCGCGCCCCAGCGCCTCGCACGCGATCGGCACCTGCGCGTCGCTGAAGCCGGCGAACGCGTCCGCCAGGTCCTCGGGGGTGTGGCCGTGCTCGACAAGCAGCGGGGACAGCTCCCAGGCTGCCGTCGCACGCCGCGATCGGTCAGCCAGTCCTCGACCTCGTCCTCGCGCGCGGAGCGCTCCAGGGGCGACAGCGTCACGCGCGTTCCGATTCGGCGGTCGCCGAGCCGCGACAAGCATCGGCCTGCTCCCGCGACAGCGACACCACCGGCAACTCCAGGCAGCTGTCCTTGAGCCGGACGATCGCGGCCTGCGCCTGGTCGGCGGCCCGCGACACGGCCGCGGCCGGGTTGTTGAGCTCGTGCGCGACGCCCGCGGCCAGCGTGCCGAGCGTGGCCAGCTTCTCGCTCTGCCGCAGCATCAGGCTCTGCTGCACATAGGAGCGCTCCAGCGTCCGCAGCTTCGACTCGGCGTTCACGAAGCTGAGCAGCATCGCGAACGCCACGACGCTCGGCCCGGTCAGGTTCATCACGAAGAACGCCGTGATCGCCCAGGTCGGCAGCGGGTTGGTCACGACCAGGCCCGGCTGGACCAGTGCGGCCAGCATCAGCACGGCCAGGAACAGGGCGAAGCCGGGTCACTCCCGCGCGACTCGTCCTCCACGTAAACAGCACCGCCCGAAGCAGGGCCAGCCGCGGTGGTCGGTGCGGGTGGTCTCGACGGTGTCGCCGCCGATTATCCGGCTCGATCGCGACGGTGCCGGACAGCAGCACGTAGAAGCAGCGGGACGGCTCGCCCTCGGCGACGACGTTGGCGCCCGCCGCGATCTCGACGACGTCGCCGCAACCCGCGATCCAGTCCAGCTGCTCCGGCGGCAGATCAGCGAACAGGAACAGTTCCCGCAGCTCGTCCGGGGTCAAGTGGGCGTTCATCACTGCCCGACAGGTAGCGGTGGACCAGGGTGACGGCCATCGCGCCCTCGCCGACCGCCGACGCGACCCGCTTGACCGAGCGGGACCGGACGTCGCCCGCCGCGAAGACGCCCGGCCGCTGGTCTCCAGTGGAAGGGGTCGCGGGGCTGCGGCCAGCCGGTGGCCGTTGGCCGGCGACGACGAGATCGGGCCCGGTCGGCACGAAGCCGTGCTCGTCACGGACGATCACGGCGTCGAGCCACTCGGTCCGCGGGGCGGCGCCGATGAACACGAACAGCGACGCGGCGGCGACCGTCTCCTCGCCCGGAGTTGCGGACGGAGAGCACGAGCCTCTGCAGCCGGGCGTCGCCGTGGCCGCCGCGACCTCCGTGCCGGTGCGCACGTCGATGGTGGGCGAGCGGGTCGATCTGGTCGATCAGATACGTCGACATCGACGCCACGAGGCTGGGTCCCCGCACCAGCAGCGCCGACCGGCGCGAAAGCCGGGCGAAGAACACCGCCGCCTGACCCGCCGAGTTGGCGCCGCCGACGATGAAGATGTCCTGGCCCTCGTACTCTGGCCGCCTGCGAGGACGAGCCGTAGAACACACCGCGGCCGAGCAGCTCGTGCACGCCCGGCGGGTCGAGCGAGCGGTAGCTCACCCCCGTCGCGAGCACGACCGCGTGCGCGGAGAGCTCGCGGCCTCGCCGATCCGACCAGCGGGCCGAGCCCCGCCCCGCCACCGTCACTACGTCGCGGGCGGTGAGCACCTCGGCGCCGAACTCGCGGCCTGCGGTCGCGCGCGGTGGTGAGCTCGGCGCCGGACACACCGTCGGGGAAGCCGAGGTAGTTCTCGATGCGCGAGCTGGGCCCGCCTGGCCGCCCGTGGCCTGCCGCTCGACCACGAAGGTGCGCAGCCCCTCCGACGCCCCGTACACCGCCGAGGCCAGGCCCGCCGGTCCGCCGCCGAGGACGACCAGGTCGTAGAACGCGCGCACCGGGTCGGTGGTGAGCCCACCGCCGCGGCGATCTCCACCTCGCTCGGGTTGCGCTGCGTGGTGCCGTCGGTGGGGACGACGAGCGGCACGTCGTCCGGGCGGCCCCGGCCGCCTCCAGCCGACGGCCTCCGCGGGCTCGTCGACGGAGATCCAGCGGAAGGGCACGATGTTGCGGGCGAGGAAGTCGCGCGCGCAGAACGCACTGCGGCGACCAGCGGTGCCCGACGACACGGACCTCGTCGAACCGGCGTGGAACCGCGAGCCACGTCGTCCACGAGCGCGTCGACGACGGGGTAGAGCTTCTCCTCGGGCGGGTCCCACGGCTTGAGCAGGTAGTGGTCGACGTCGACGACGTTGATCGCGCTAATCGCGGCGTCGGTGTCGGCGTAGGCGGTGAGCAGGGCGCGGCGGGCGTGCGGCGCGATGTCCATGGCGGCTTCGAGGAATTCGATGCCGTTCATCTCGGGCATGCGGTAGTCGGCGAGGATGGCGGCGACGGGCTCACCGCGCAGCGTCAGCTCGCGCAGCGCATCGAGGGCCTCGCGCCCGGACTCGGCGCGCACGATGCGGTAGTCCTGGCCGTAGCGGCGGCGCAGGTCGCGGGCGACGGAGCCGGCTGACGCCGGGGTCGTCGTCGACGGTCATGAGGACGGGTCTCGTCACCCCAGCGAACGTACCCGTGCGGCGGCCAGTCTGCGACGCTCACCACAACTGCGCGCAATGAACCCGGGGCGTGGCCGTCGTCGTGGGAGAGGCTATGACCGCTGACTCGCGCCTGCTCGACCTCTGGTCGCAGCCGCCGGATCACCTCCTCGACCCGCTGGTGGCGTTCCGCGACGTCTACGCCGACCCCGTGACCATCAACGGGGCGGCGTGGCCGGTCGCCGACCTCGTCGAGCGGGCCCGGGCGTTGCACGCGGCGTTCACCGAGCACGCCGTCGAGGTCGTCGACCGGGTCGAGACACCGGGCAAGCTCGTGATCGCGTTTCGACACACCGCGCGGCACACCGGGCTCTGGCGCACGCCGTTGGGCGAGTTGCCCGCGACCGGCCGCATGGTCACCGGCCTCGGCATCGACGTCCTGACGCTCGACGCCGACGGCCGGGTGAGCGCGATCTGGGTGCTGGCCGACGAGCTGCAGCGGATCCTGCAGGTCTCACCTGCTGTGCGTGGGGAGGGATAGCCCGGCGTTCGCGCAGGGAGTGCCCCGTGGTGGCCGCGAGGGTTCGGCACGACAGTGGGACCCCGACCGCAACCCTTCAGGAGGACGTCATGCCGGACTCGACGGGCTCGCCCTTCGCTCCGTCGCCGGACCGCTCGCGCTCGGCGCGGGCGGGCTGTTCGCGGCCGTCCATGTCGGACTGTTCGTCGTCGCGGACCGCACCGACATCGCGGCCATGCTTGCGAACCCGACCTTCCGGTTCTTCAACATCGCCTACGCGGTGACGTTCTGGGCGCTGATGATCGCCCTCGTCGCCCTGCACGCCCGGCAGGCGCGCGAGGCGGGCACGTCCGGTGTGTTCGGGCTCGGCGCCGCGATCGTCGGCACCATGGCCCTCGGCGCGGACATGTGGTTCGAGGCCTTCGCCTCGCCCTGGATCATCGGCGTGGCCCCGGAGCTGCTCACGGCGGAGAAGGCGCCGGTCTGGCAGGCGGGCTATCTCTCGAGCTACGTCCTCTTCGCGCTCGGCTGGGCGCTGTTCGGCTTGGCGTGTCTGCGGGCTCAGGTCATGCCGACCGCCGTTTCCGCGGCGGTCGTGGTGGGCGGCCTGGCCGGATTCTTCGCCGCGATGCCGCCGTTCGGAGCGCCGCTCGGGCTGGCTGTCGCCGCGGCGGGGGCGTGGCTCGTCCGCGCGGCATGCAGGCCGTCGGTCGTCGTGTCCCCGGCCTGACGCCTCCGTGGACGCAGGGTCAACCCTGGTCGATGAGCGGTGGTGGGCCCGTGGCCGCCGCGGCCCGCGAAGCGAACGATCGGCGCATGACCACCATCGTTGTCCCCGCGGACGCCCCGGCCACGCCGCCGCTTCGCCGTCCCGATCGTCCTGGGCGCCGGGGAGACGCCGCGATGAATGAGACGTTCACCCGCCACACCGGGCCGCTCGCCCTCGGCGCAGGCCTGCTGTTCGCCGCTCTGGACCTTGGCAGGCTGCCCATCGCCGCCGCCGATGACCGCGCCCTGGTCCTGCAGGACCCGCTGATCCGGACGGTCAACGCGGGCTACTTCTTCGCCTTCTGCGTGCTGATGCTGGCCCTGATCGCACTCCAGGGTCGGCAGGCCCGGCAGGCGGGCGGGTTCGGCGTCCTCGCGTTCTGCGTCGCGGTCGTCGGCACGATGGCGATGGCGGGCGACATGTGGTTCGACGGCTTCGCCTCGCCATGGCTGGCCGAGGTCGCGCCGCAGGTGTTCACCACCGCGGGCCCGACGTTCGTCCTGAAGCTCGGCGCGGTGCTGAGCTACGGGCTGTTCGCGCTGGGCTGGGCGCTCTTCGGCATCGCCGCGCTGCGGGCACGGGTCTTCCCGACCGCGGCGGCCCTCGGCCTGATCCTGGGCGGCCTGATCGCCTTCCAGTCGGGCTTCCCGCCCTACGGCGCGCCGCTCGGGTTGGCCGTCGCCGCGGTGGGCGGCTGGCTCATCCGGTCGGATCGGGCCGTGGAGCGCGCAACGGCAACGTCGCGGTGACCTTGGTGCCTCCCTCGGCGGGCGTGCTCACTTCGAGCCTCCCGCCGAGGGCGTCCACGCGGTCGGCGAGGCCCTGCAGGCCTGTGCCCCGGGTGGGATCGGCACCCCCCACGCCGTCGTCGGTGATCGTGACGACGACGGCGCCATCGCCGCGCAGCAGGCGGATCGCGACCGCCGAGGCCTGCGCGTGCTTGGCTACGTTGGCCAGTGCCTCCGACGCCACGAAGTACGCCGCGAACTCCACCGGCTCGGGCAGCCGCGGGCCTTCCTCGGCGAGGACGGTCGTGGGCACCGCTGCGCGCTGGGCGAGCGCGTCCAGGGCGACGTCGAGGCCGTGCTCCAGAGCGGCCGGATGGATGCCGGCGGGCGAGCTCGCGCAGCTCCTCCAGCGAATGCGCCAGTTCCTCGCTCGCGGAGCTCACGAGCTGCTCGGCCTCCGCCGGGTCGCGACGGATCTCGCGCTGAATCAGTGAGAGCTGCAGGGCGAGCGTGACCAGCCGCTGCTGGGCGCCGTCGTGCAGGTTGCGTTCGATGCGGCGGCGCTCGGCGTCGGCCGCGGTGACGATGCGCTCGCGGGAGGCCTGCAGCTCGGCGAGCCGCGCGGTGATCTCAGCGTGCAGCTGGCGGTTCTCCAGCGCGACGCCCGCCGCGACCCCGATCGTCTCGACGAGCTCGGGATCGTCCTCCAGCGACCGGTCGTAGATCAGCACGGCCACGCGCTCGCCGTCGCGGTCGACCGGGGTGACCGCCCGTCCGGCCTCCGCGGCGGGCAGCTGCACAGGGTGGCCCGCGGCGTCGACGAGGCCCTCGCCGTCCGGGAACGCCAGGAGCAGCTGCGGATCCCCCAGCACGCGGGCCAGCGTGGTCTCTAGCTCGACGGGGCCGATCGACCGCAGGTCACGGAACAGATCGGCGACACCCGACCGCGCCAGCCGGGAGCGCAGCAGGCCCGCGAGGAACGCCACCGGCACCGTGATCAGCGAGCAGGTGGCGATCCAGAGCAACACCGGCGACTTCACGCCGGTGGTGAGCTGGACGGCGATCAGAGCGGCGAACAGCAGGAGACAGGTCGCGCCCGCGACACCGGGCAGCAACGCCCGCCGACCGGGCGCCGACGCGGCCCACCACCGCGCGCCGAGCACCAGCGAAGCGCCGATCAGGACCGCGACGAACAGGCTCAGCTGCATGCTGTCGACGAGGCCCGCGACGCGGGGGTCGTCGACGATCAGCAGCAGGTTGCCGTCCTCAGGGGCGAACATCAGCCACAGCGGCGCGAGCACGACCAGATCCAGCAGGACGGCCGCGACCAGCACGCGGTCCATCGGCGTGCGCAACCGACCGCCGGTCAGCAGCGTGAGCACGAGCGGGACGAAGAACAGCACCCAGAGATCCGGCAGCAGCAGCCCCAGCGTCTGGGCGAGCGGGGCGTCGACCTGCGCCAGCAGCGGCGTGGCGAACAGGGCGAACCCGGTGGCGGTCATGAGCAGGCCGCTGCGGTTGTCCGGCCGCCGCCGCCAGGCGACCAGGCCACAGGCGGCGAACGAGGCGCCCACGACGCGGAACGCCACGTCGATGGGCTCGAACGGCACGTGGCGGAAGAGGACCGGCGCGAGCGCACCGAACGTCGCCGCGGCCGCCAGGACCCACAGGAGCACCCAGACGGCACACGGGCGCCGCTCGGCGCCGAAACGCTGCGCGAGCAACGTGTCGCCACGGCCGCGGGGCAAGGCAAATCCCGTGGTCATGGCGCCTCCGGTGCTCGTGTGCGGCCGAAGACTATAGCCGCGCCGGAACCGGGCAAGCACCGCTAAACGGGCCGACCCGGTTCGGTGACCACGCACGTCAGGCGGCCGCAGGCGCAGGCGACCGCTGCGCGACCGCCGATCGCGGCGCCGAGCGCCAGGCGGCCCGGTCGGCGACCAGCAGGACGAGGACCAACGCGAACCACAGGACGCCGACGAGCCAGTCCATCCGGGCGGCGTCGGCTCCGGCGAAGCCGAGCACGGCGTAGCTGAAGGTGCCCTGGGCGACGTGGAAGACGATGGTGAGCAACGCGCTGCCACCGCTGTGGTTGAACAGCCACACGTAGACGAAGGTGATCGCGAACGTGATCGGAAGCCCGACGGGCGCGAGCTGCCCCGCGGTCACCAGCGGCAGGTGCCACAGAGCGACGAGGGGGGCGAGCACGAGTGTCGCCGCGAGCGGCGACCGGGAGATCTGCAGCTCGGGCACCGCATACGCCCGCCAGCCGGGTTCCTCGCCGATCGGCCCGTCGAGCGGGTCGACGAAGCGCAGCGCGGCGAACAGCAGAATGCTCGACCAGGGCAGCTGCGTGAGGACGGGCGCGGGCGCGCCCCAGAGGACGACGTTCGCGCACGTCGCGACGGCCAGCACCGCCAGCGGCGTGCCGATGGCCACCGCCCACCAGACCCAGCCGACCCGCCAGCGCAACAGCCGCGCACCCCAGGCCCGGTAGCCGCGCCTGCCCTCCGTGACGCCGATGACGACGACCGCGGCGATCAGCGGTCCGCACGGGAAGAACGCCGTGGGCGACAGTCCCACCAGGAAGAAGGGCCACGACCACCAGGAGACGGCGAAGGCGAGCACGAAGAAGGCGGCGAGGCGGTGCCTGCGCGTCCATGCGGAGATCTGCGACATGACCAGCTCCTCAGCGGGCGATCGGGATGGTGACGGACGCGGCGACCGGGCGGACGTGTGCGGTGCCCCGCGGGATTCCGCGATGACGGGTCCAACCGTCCCGCCTGCTGCGGACCTCCAGTAGCGGGCCTTCCCGTGCGCCCCGGCAGGGTTATCCCCAGGTCGGGGCGACCCCGCCGTCGAGGACGCGTTGCAGCCCCGCGCCGCTCAGGTCGGCCTTCGCGATGAACCCGCGCGCCGCGCTCGTCGTCAGGCGGCGGCCGTAGTCGCTGCCCGCCCGGCTGGACACGAGCACGACCGCCGGGCCGGGCGGCTCGCCGGTCAGGTCCTCCGCGACCTGGAACCCGTCGACGTCGGGCAGCTGGACGTCGAGCAGCACGATGTCCGGACGCAGGGCGCGGGCCGCCTCGATCGCCGCCGCGCCGTCGGCGGCCTCGCCGACGACGTCGAAGCCGTCGGCGGTCAGCACCCGCCGGGCGAGGGCGCGGAAGGGCGCATGGTCGTCGACGATCAGCACCCGGGCGGACATGAAGCCGATGCTCCTCGCGCCGGTCGCGGCGCGGTACGGGGATAGCCCTTCACGGTTTCCGTATCATCCCGACAAAACGGGAGGCCGAGTGGAGACCGCGGACACGGCGAGGCCGATCTTGCGGGTGATGGTCGCCGATGACGCTGTCCTGTTCCGCGAGGGAGTGGCCCGGCTCCTCGCCGAGGCCGGGTTCGCGGTGACGGCCCGCGTCGGGGACGCGGCCGCCCTGCTCGACCGCGTGCGCGAGGACCCGCCCGACGTCGCCGTCGTCGACATCAGGATGCCCCCCACCCACACGACCGAGGGCCTCGACGCGGCCCGCACGCTGCGCGAGAAACACCCCTCGGTCGGAGTGCTGGTGCTCTCGGCGCATGTCGAGCCGCACTACGCGCTGCAGCTCCTCGAGTCGGGCGCCGAGCGGTCGGGCTACCTGCTCAAGGAGCGGCTGTCGGATCTCGACGAGCTGTCCGAGGCGGTGCGGCGCATCGCGGCAGGCGGCCTGGTGATCGACCCGTCGGTCGTCGCCCAGCTCGTGGGCCGCAAACGGACACGCAGCCCGCTCGACGACCTCACCGAGCGCGAGCGGGAGGTCCTCGCGGTCATGGCGGAGGGGCGGTCCAACCAGGCCATCTGTCAGCGCCTCTACCTCAGCCCGAAGACGGTCGAGGCGTACGTGCGTTCGGTGTTCACCAAGCTCGGCCTGCTCCAGGTGCCCGACGACAACCGCCGGGTGCTGGCCGTGCTGGCGTACCTGCGGGGCTGAAGGCGACGCGGACCGAGGGTTGACCCTGCCCCGGACACGGGTCAGCCCGGTTCTCGCGACGGCGGCCCCGGCGGAGGCTTCCGGCATCCGACGAGATGAGGGGCTCCGATGCCCGACTGGCTGATCGACGTGGCGTCCTGGTCGTGGGCGCGCCACCACAACATCCTCAGCTGGTACGTCCGCCCGCTGTTCCTGCTGCCGTTCTGCTTCTTCGCCTACCGCCGCGGCCTGGTGGGCATCGCGGTCACGCTCGTCGCGCTCGTCACGTCGATGGCGTGGTTCCCGGCGCCCGCGCGGCCGGACCCGGCGGTTGTCGAGATGCTGCAGGTGGAGCGCGACTATCTGCTGGGCGCGTGGACGGTCGGCAAGATCGTCATCGCGCTGCTGGTGCCGGTGGTCTTCGGCGGGATCGCGGTGGCGCTGTGGCGGCGCTCGATCGGCTGGGCCCTGGTCGTGATCAACGGCGCGGTGCTGTTCAAGGTCGCCTGGACCTACTTCTTCGACGCCGAGGGGGCGGGCGCCGACGCGCACCTGCCCGCGGCGCTGGTCGGCCTGTCCATTGTGGACGTCGCGCTCGTGCTCGCGATCCGCTGGCTGCGGCGGCGCCACGCCGAGCCGGTGGGGGTGCGCTGACATGTCCGTCGCCGCCGAGGTCGGCTCGTTCAGCGACCGCCTTCCCTACGTGCGGATCGGCGCGGGCGCGGCACCGCTCGTCGTGCTGCCCGGGCTCGCCCTGACCGAGTCGGTCCCCCGCGGGCTCACGCTCGCCGCGTACGCCCACGGGTTCCGACGGCTGGCAGAGCGGCACACGCTCTACGTCGTGCCGCGCCCGCGCGGGCTGCCGGGGGGCGCCTCCACCGCGGACCTCGCCGCCGAGTACGCCGCGGTGCTGCGGCCTGAGCTGGGGCGGTTCGCGCTCGTGGGCATGTCGACCGGCGGGTTGATCGCCCAGCACCTCGCGATGACGGAACCGGCGGTCGATGGGCTCGCGCTCGTCGTCGCAGGCGCGTACCTCGGCCAGGCGGGCCGCGACCGGTGCGAACGGTGGCTCCGACTGGCCGGACAGCAGCGGTGGAGGACCCTGCACGCCGACCTGGCCGCGTCCGCGGTCGACGGCCGCGCGGCACGGGGGCTGGCACGGACGCTGTTCACGCTCACGGGGCGCACGCCGACCGACGAGGAGGCCGCCGACTTCGGCACCACCGTGCGGGCCGTGCTCGCCCACGACACCCGGCGGGCGCTGGGGGCGCTGCACGTGCCGACGCTCGTGGTCGGCGGCGCGCGCGATCCGTTCTTCCCCGAGGCCGTGCTGCGCGCGACCGCGGACGCGATCCCCCACTCGCGGCTGCACGTGTTCCCCCACAACGGTCACGGCGTGCCGAAGCACCGGTCAGGCGCGCTGCAGGAGGTGGTGGCGGCTTTCCTCGCCGAGGCGGGGGCGTGACCGCGGGCGCGCCCATCGACGGCCGTCCCCGGGCCGGGCCGACGGCGGCCTCAGCTCGGCGCCGACCGGCAGTGGGTCACGCCGGCCGGTTCGCCATGACCCGGCGCACGGCCCAGCCGAGCGGGAACAAGCTGAACCCGAACGCGGCGGGCGGCTGAGATCGCTCAGCCGGTTCGCGCCACCGCGAAGATCCGGCGGAACGGGAACCAGGTGGTGCCGTCGGGACGGGCCGGGTAGGCGGCACGCAGCCGGGGCGCGAGCTCGCAGCGGAACGCGTCGAACTCCTCGGGGGAAAGGGCGTCGCGCACCGGCCGCAGCGCCGTCGCCCCGATCCAGTGCAGCACGGGATCGGGGCCGGTGAGCCGGTGCAGGTAGGTCGTCTCCCAGACGTCGACGTCGGCCCCGCCTGCCGCGAGCACCTCCGCGTATACCGCGGGCTCGGGCACGGACGCCTCACCGCGGAGCTCGACCCTGCCCGCGGCGAGCTCGCGCACCAGCGCGTGTGACGGGGCGGCGAAGTTGCCGGGCACCTGCAGGGCGAACCAGGCCTTGGACGGCAGGGCCGCCAGCCAGACCGGGAGCAGTGCGGTGTGGTCGGGCACCCACTGCAGCACCGCGTTGGTGACGACGACGTCGGCGTCCTGCGGCGGCGTCCAGTCGCGGACGTCGGCGCGTTGCGCGTCGATGCCCCGCTCACGGGCCGCGGCCACCATCTCCGCCGACGAGTCCAGCGCGCTCACCGCGGCCGCGGGCCACCTCGCGGACAGCACACCGGTGAGGTGGCCGGGCCCGCAGCCGAGGTCGACGACGCGCCGCGGCGCCGCGGCCCCGATCCGGGCGATCAGGTCGTGGAAGGGCCGGGAGCGGTGGTCGTCGAAGTCGAGGTACAGCGCGGGGTCCCAGACGGTGCTCACGCTCTAACAGTACGCTCGTACTGTTAGAGCGTCCAGGTGGCCGCTCGCCGCGCGGATCACGATCGAAGGCGCCGCGCGACCTCGCCCGCGACCTTCCGCACGACGTCGGCATCGGTGCCAGGGTCCGCGCGCACCTGCAGCAGGATCCCGTCCCGCCCCGCGACCGCGCGCTGCACGAACCAGGCCCCACCACCGGGCAGGTCGCGGTGGTTGCGGGTCTTGATCGAGCCGGTGACCCGCCGGTGCACGGTCTCGGGCACCCGGCCCGGCGTGGCCAGCCGCACCCGGCGAGCGGGCTCGTCGGCGATGAGGACCGCGCCCCCGACCGTCTCGACCTCCCGCGCCGGGATGACGACCAGCGTGCCCGCGTCCCAGGTCGCCTTGCTGATGAGGTGCCAGCGCAGCCGCTCGGGATCCGCCTCGCCGCCGGGCAGCCACAGCCCCCGGGACGTGGCGACCACCTGCCCGCCCCCGGCGGCCTCGCCGACGGCGACCACGTGCTCGTCGGCCTCCAGCTCGACCCACCCGGGAAGCTCCGGACGGCCCAGCAGGCGATTGAGGAGGCTCATCGCTCTCCTTCGCTGAGGCTCGGGCGGCGCTGCGCGAAGCGTTGTTTCGATGATTCGCTCGCAGGTTCGCTCATCGTGCGGCGAGCTCCCGCAGCGCGATCTTGTACTGCTCCAGCGGCACCAGATCGCCGAAGAGCTGGTGGTAGGCGTCGGGCTCCTCGACCGGGTTGGTGCGCTGCAGCCGCGCCTTCAGCTCCGCGACCTGTGCCTCCACCAGCGCGAGCCGCACGCCCGCGACGACGCTCGCGACGTAACGCGCCTCGTCGCTCTCCGAGCGCGCGTGGGTGCGCCGCGGCAGCTCCAACGGCTCGACGGCCAGCTCGGACACCAGCGGACGGACCTCGGCGGTGCACTCGGCCGCCACCGCCTCCACCCACGGCTGGCCGGACATGCCCGCGCCGACCCCGCCCGCCGCCTGCACGGCGCGGTGCACGGCCTGCAACGCGGGGTGGGTGAACGCCTGCTCGGGCAGCTCGTCGTAGCTCGGACCGGCGATCGCGGGCACCTGCAGCGCGGCCTTGAGCGCCTCCCGCTGCACGTGCAGGCGGGGATCGTCCTTCGGCGGCGCGACGACGGCCGCCCGCCGCCCCCGCGGCTCGACCGGCACCCCGGCCGTCTCCCGCACCCTCCGGACGACCATCGCGATGTCGTCCCAGCTCACCCAACCCGCGAGGCGACGGGCGTACTCGTCGCGCAGGTCTTCGCGCTTGATCCGGGCCACCAACGGCACCGTGCGCTGCAGCGCGGCGACCCGGCCCTCGGCGGTGTCGAGGTCGAAGTCACCCAGGACCGACCGGATCG
The DNA here is from genome assembly GCA_963770115.1 of uncultured Actinomycetota bacterium. Lineage (GTDB taxonomy): Bacteria > Actinomycetota > Actinomycetes > Mycobacteriales > Pseudonocardiaceae > Pseudonocardia. The sequence continues at coordinate 213,311 of CAVYOT010000018.1, read as the reverse complement.
CGAACTCGTAGATCGGCTCACGGCGGGCCACCAGGTCGCGCACGGCCACATCGCCGTGGCTCTGCCGCAGCTCGCACGGATCCTGCCCGTCGGGCGCGATGGTCACGTAGGTCTGCGTGACGAACGCGTCCTCGCTGTCGAACGCCTTGAGCGCGGCCGCCTGGCCCGCGCTGTCGCCGTCGAAGGTGTAGATGACCTCGCAGCGGTCGAACGAGTCGTCCCCGATCAGCCGCCGGATCACGCCGATGTGCTCGGCGCCGAACGCGGTGCCGCACGACGCGACGGCGGTGGGCACACCCGCGAGGTGCATCGCCATGACGTCGGTGTAGCCCTCGACGACGACGACCTGGCGCCGCTTGACGATCTCGGACTTGGCCAGGTCGAGCCCGAACAGCACGTGCGTCTTGCGGTAGACCGGCGTCTCTGCGGTGTTGAGGTACTTCGCCTCGACGCGGTCGTCGTCGAAGAGGCGCCGGGCGCCGAAGCCGACGACCTCGCCCCCGCGGTCGCGGATCGGCCACAGCAGGCGGCGGTGGAAGCGGTCCATCGGGCCGCGGTTGCCCTGGCGCGCGAGCCCCGCCTTCTCCAGCTCGTCGAAGGAGAACCCGGCGGCGAGCAGGTGCTTGGTGAGCGCGTCCCAGCCGCCGGGCGCGTAGCCGCAGCCGAAGCGCTGCGCGGCCGCCGCGTCGAAACCCCGCGCGGTGAGGAACGCCATCGCGGGCGCCGCCTCCGGGGTGCGCAGCTGTGCCGTGTAGAACTCGGCGGCGCGCTTGTTGGCCTCCAGCAGGCGCGTCTTGGTGCCCCGGTCGCGCTGCTGGCCCGTGCCGCCGCCCTCGTAGGTGAGCTGGACGCCGACCCGGTCGGCCAGCCGCTCGACGGCCTCGACGAACCCGATGACCTCGATCTTCTGCAGGAACGCGATCGCGTCGCCGTGCTCGGCGCAGCCGAAGCAGTGGAACGTGCCGTGGCTCGCACGCACGGTGAACGAGGGTGTCTTCTCGTCGTGGAAAGGGCAGAGGCCCTTCTGGGCGCCCGCTCCCGCGGACCGCAGCGCGACGTACTCCCCGATCACCTCGTCGATCCGGACGCGATCGCGGACCGCGGCGATGTCGCTGTCCCGGATGCGTCCCGCCACGGGGTGAAGTCTAGGACTGCTGCCCGACACTCCCCCGCGGGCGCCGGGCCCGGACGCCCGCTGACGGCATCCTGTCGCGGTGCGGATGCGGAGGGTCGTTTCGACGCGGTGACTCGTGGCGGCGGTGGTGGTCGTGGCAGCGGTCGCGGGCGACATGGCTGCCACCCGCCAAGGGCTACCGCTGCGCCTACGTCGGGCGGCAGGTGGCGGTCAAGACCCGCCACCGGCTGTGGGTGACCGCCGCCGAGCGGGAGGCCGTCGCGCGCGTGCTCACCTCCTGCCCGGGCCGTCCGCTCCCGTAACGTCGACCGGCGTGGAGGCGTTCGAGGAGCACCGCGCCCACCTGCTGCGGGTCGGGTACCGGATCACCGGGTCGCTCGCCGACGCCGAGGACGCCGTGCAGGAGGCGTGGCTGCGCTGGCACGCCCTCGACGCGGAGGCCCGCGGCGCGCTGCGCGACGAGCGGGCGTGGCTCACCACGGTCGTCGGTAGGGTGTGCCTTGACCGCCTGCGCTCGGCGGCCGCCCGCCGGGAACGCTACGTCGGCCCGTGGCTGCCCGAGCCGTTGATCACCACACCGGACGACGCTGGGCCGCTCGCCACCGTGGTGCGCGACGAGTCGGTGCGCATGGCCGCGATGGTCGTGCTGGAGCGGCTGACCCCGCCGCAGCGGGTGGCGTTGGTCCTGCACGACGCGATGGACCTGCCGTTCGCGGCGATCGCGGACGTCCTGGGCTGCACCGACGCGGCCGCACGGCAGCACGCCGCCCGCGCCCGGCGGATCGTCGCGCAGGACCCGCCGCCCCCGGCCCCGCGCTCCGCGCAGCAGGAGGCGGCCCTCACCCGTTTCGCGGACGCGCTGGCCCGCGCCGACCTCACCGCGCTCGTCGTCCTCCTGCACCCGGACGCGGTGCTGGTGAACGACAGCGACGGCCGGGTGCGGGCGGCGCGGCGGGTGATCGTCGGCGCGGACAAGGTGGCGCGTCTCCTGCTGGGTCTGCTGGAGCGCTACGGCGCGGAGGACCTGCTCGACGCACGGACGGTCCTCGTCAACGGCGAGCCCGGGCTGTACGTGCCCGCCGGGGGTGGCCTGCCCGCGTCCGTCACGACGGTCGCGCTGCGCGACGGCCGGATCGTCGCCGTCCACGGCGTGCTCAACCCCGAGAAGCTCCGGGGACTCGACACGCTGCGTCGAAGCCCTGGTCGGTGATGCCCAGTGCGTGGTTGGCGCGGCCGCGCATGTTCTCCAGCGCGATCGCGTGGGTGAGCTCGACCAGCCCGGCCCGGCCCAGCGCCTTCTCCAGGTCCGCGACCTGCTCGTCGGTCACCGTCATGGGCTGCGCGGTCATCGCGTCGGCGTAGGCCAGCGCGAGCCGCTCGTCGCCGGTGAACAGAGGGCTCGTCACGTACTCGTCGATCTGGCGGAGCCGGTCGACGTCCAGGCCGTCGAGGCGTTGCAGCATCGTGCCGAAGTCGACGCACCACGAGCAGCCGACGACCGTGGCCGTCCGGTAGACCGCGAGCTGGCGCAGCCGCTTGGGCAGCAGCGTGGCGGCCTTCTCGTACACCGACTCCGCCAACGCGGACGCCCAGAACAGCCGCGGGTGGTGGCGGATCACCGCGATCGGCTCGGGCACCGCGCCGAAGCGGCGGCGGGCGTAGCGGTAGGCGAGCCTGCCCAACGCTCCGGCCTGCGCCTCGGGAACGGCGGGGATGCGTGCCATGTCTCCTCCTCAGTGTCGGTTGCCCTGGGGACGAGACGGGCGCGCCGCCCGTGACGGGGAGAGACCCGCGTCACACGTCCGCGCGGGGCAGCCCACCCAGCCAGGAGGGGTTGCCGCCTCCCTACCAGCCGCCGACGACCGCGCGGTGGCGGGCGATGGCCTGCTGGTCGGTCAGCAGCGCCACCTGGTCGATCACCGCCCGCAGCCGGGCCGGGTCGTCCGGCGCCGCGGCCCATGCCTGTGCGAACACCGGGTCCAGTGCGTCGGGCGCCTTGGTCAGCAGCGCGTCGGCCAGCTCGGTCAGCAGCTCACGCTGGCGGGCCTGCATGGCCAGCCGCTCGGGGTCGCGCATGACGTAGCGCAGCGCCACCGCCTTGAGCAGCGCCACCTCGGCGCCCGCCCGCGCGGGCACCACGAGGTCGGCGCCGTAGCGGGCCAGCGGGCCCTCGCCGTGCTCCGCGCGCGTCGCGTCGGTGGCGGCGAGGACGAACCGGCCCACCAGCTCGCTCGTCAGCCGCTTCAGCGCGAGCTGCCCGGCGACCGTCGCGGCGCCCGCCGCCCGCACCGCGGCGACGACGGGCAGCGCCGACAGGTCGCGCGCGGCGTCCCGCAGCGCGCCGGGGTCGCCGCCGAAGTGGCGCGCCGCGAGGTCGACGAGCACGTCGCGCTCGGCCGGGTCGCCCAGCGCCGCGAGGTCGATGCGCCCGGACACGATGCCGTCCTCGACGTCGTGCACGGAGTAGGCCACGTCGTCGGCCCAGTCCATGACCTGCGCCTCCAGGCAACGACGCTGCTCGGGGGCGCCGTCGCGCACCCACGCGAACACGGCCGCGTCGTCGGCGTAGGCCCCGTACTTGCGCTCCGCCGCCGCGCGCACCCAGGGGTACTTGCACGCGGCGTCGAGCGAGGCCCGCGTCAGGTTCAGGCCACAGCCTGCGATCTTCAGCTCCAGCCGCGTGAGGATGCGCAGCGTCTGGGCATTGCCCTCGAAGCCCCCGCACGCCCCGCCGAGCTCGTCCAGCGCGCGCTCGCCGTTGTGGCCGAACGGGGGGTGGCCGATGTCGTGGGCGAGCCCGGCCGTGTCGACGACGTCGGGGTCGCAGCCCAGGTCCTCGGCGATGCCGCGCCCGATCTGCGCGACCTCCAGCGAGTGCGTCAGCCGGGTGCGGGGTGCCCCGCTGACCTCGGCGCCCTCCCCCGGCCCGACCACCTGGGTCTTGCCCGCGAGGCGGCGCAGCGCCGCGGAGTGCAGCACGCGGGCGCGGTCGCGGGAGAACGGGCTGCGCCGGTCGCTGCGGCCCGGGTACTTGGCGGGCTCGGCGACGCGTCGCTCCTGGTCGTGGGCGCTGTAGAGGTCGATGCCGTAGGTCACCCCAGGCCCGACGTCTCGGTGTCCACCGACGCGTGGGTGAGCTCGTAGTAGAGCATCGCGCCGGTCTCGCGGACGATGTAGCGCGCCTGGGTCTCCCGGGTCTGCACGACCGGGCCCGTCCGGGTCGGCGAGCTCCAGGCCGTGAGCCCGCTGTCGCGGGCCATCTGGCGGGCGCGCAGGGAGTGCCACGGGTCCGAGACGATCAGTGCGCGGTTCCACCCGTCCTGCTGCGCGCGGGCCGCGACGGCCTGGAGGCTGCCGAGCGTGTCGGTGCCGACGGGCACCGCGACGACGGCCGACGCGGGCACCCCGAGCTTGATCAGGTAGCGGCGGCCCGCCTCGGCCTCGGTGTAGGCGTCGCCGGGGCGCCCGCCGCCGGTGGTGACGATGCGAGGCGCGATCTTGTCGTCGTAGAGCGCCGCGGCGTGCTTCAGGCGGGCGGCGAAGATCGAGCTGGGCTGGCCGTCGTACTGCGCGGCGCCGAGCACGACCACGGCGTCGGCGGGCTGCCGGTCGTCCAGCCGCGCGACCTCCCACACCCGGAACGCGGTGCCACCCACGACGACCAGCGCGACGAGCACGGCGCCGAGCACGAACCGCACGCCCCAGCGCCCGCGACGGCGGGTGACGGGGCGGGTCACGCTCATCCGCCGATGCGGCCCGCGGCGCCTGCGAGCGCGGCCCCGGTCCGTCCGCCGCGCACCGAGATGACCTGGGCGACGATCGACACCGCCGTCTCGGCGGCGGTGCGCGCGCCGAGGTCGAGCCCGACCGGCCCGTAGAGCCGCTCCAGCTCCGCATCGCCGAGGCCCGCCGCGCGCAGCCGCTCCCGCCGCGCCGCCTGCGTGTGCCGGGAGCCGAGTGCCCCGATGAACCCCCGCCCGCCGCGCAGGCCCGCGATCAGGGCGGCGTCGAAGGCGGGGGCGTGGTCGAGCAGCACGAGGATGTCGGCGTCGGTGAACGCGGCGACGGCCGCGACGGTCTCGTCGAGGTCCGCGGCGGTGCGCGAGGTCCAGCCCAGCAGGGCGGCCTGTTCGACGAGCGCCGCCCCGATCGCGCCCGACCCGACGACCAGCACGGACGGCACGGGCACCCACAGGTCGAGCAGGAACTCGTCGGTGCGCTCGGTGACGGTGGCCCCGCGTCGGAGCAGGCCGCGGGCGGTGTCCGCGGCGGACGCGTCGAGGGCGGCGGTGCCGAGGCCGCCGGTGGCGTCGGCCAGCTCCGGCCCGGTGAACACGAGCGCGGCCGTGCCGTCGGGGGTCGAGACCAGCGCGGCGGGGGTGCCCCGCTCCAGTGCGACGCCCAGCGCCTCGGCGCAGTCCGGGGGCAGCGGGTGCCCGAGCAGGGTGGCGCCGCCGCTGCAGGCCAGGCCCGCGGCCAGCGCGTCGCGCTCGGGGACGTGCGCGTTTCGGGTCTGGGGCGCAGCGGAGGCGGCGGCGACCAACGGGACGGCGACGGCGTCGAGCGCGCCGCGGTAGAGCACGCCCGCCACCGTGCCGGACGCCGAGCCTGCCAACAGTTGGCCGCTCTCGACCGTGCCGAAACCGTGCCGGTCCAGCACCCGCACGACCCCCACCCCGTCGCGCGCGAGCGCGCGCAGCGCCGTCCCCAGAGACCGCAGGTCCGCATCCGCCACGGGACCAGCGTAAACCGCGGCGCACCCTGCCTCCGCCGTGGCGTCCTCGCCCTCGCCCGAGGTCGGCGCCACGATGCGGGCGAAGTCGGCACACTGGGGACATGACCACCGCTGCCACCGAGGTGCTCGGGGACGCCGTCGCCGCCTACGCGCGGCGCTTCCACGCTGAGCTGGGCGCCACGCACCACGTGGCGTCGCCACTGGGTGCCTGGCTGGTGCTCGCGCTCGTCGCCGACGCGGCCGAAGGGCCGGAGGCGGACCGGCTGGCCGGCTTCCTGGGGATGCCCGCGCCCGAGGCGGCCCGCTACGCCCGACAGCTCCTCGACGCACCGCAGACGGCCGTGGCCGCCGCGGCCGCGGCCTGGACCGGGGGCCTGCCGGGCGGTCCGGCGGCGGACTGGGTGGCCCGGCTCCCCGCGGCGGTCGAACGCGGGCCCATCCCGACGCAGGACGAGGCCGACGCCTGGGCCCGCGAGCACACGTTCGGGCTGATCGACCACTTCCCGCTCGCCATGGACGACGCGTGGGCCTGCGTGCTGGCCAGCGCGCTCGCCACCAAGATCAGCTGGTCGGTGCCCTTCACCACGACGGGCTCCGACGCGTTCCGCTCCGGTTGGCGCGACCGGGTCACCGCCGTGCTGCGCACCCCCGAGCGCGGCCACGAGTGCGCGATCGCCCACCACCCCGACGTCGGCGACATCGCGCTGCACCGCGCCCGCTCGGAGGGGCTCGTCGTGACGTCCGTGATCGCCGCGCCCGACGTCCCCGCCGACCGGGTGCTCGCCGCCGCCCACGACGCCGCGCGGGACCGCGTCCAGCGGCGTTCATTGTTCGACCTCGCGGTCGGGGACGGGCACGCGTGGACGATCACGGAGTCCGTGGGCGAGGAGGGGCAGGAACGGGTGGCGGCGGTGCTGCCCGCCTGGTCGGCGAGCTCCGAGCACAAGCTCCTCGATCCGTCCTTCGGGTTCGCGGCCGCGGCCGGGGTGCTGGCGCGGCTCTTCGGCGAGGGCGAGTGGGAGGCGGCCCAGGCGGCCGTGGCGCGCTACCACCGCGTCGGCTTCGAGGCCGCGGCCGTCACGGTCATCGCGAGCAGGATGAGCTTCCGCCCGCCGCGGCGGGGACGGCAGCGCGACGCCCTGCTGCGGTTCGACCGTTCCTATGCCGTGGTGGCGACCACCACGGCGGACGGGTCGAGCCCGTGGGACCGGCTGCCTGCCTTCTCGGCGTGGGTGGCCGAGCCGGACGACGCCGCCGAGCGCTGAGCGCGCGAACGGCGCTGAGACGGAGGCGACGAGACGGAGCAGGGTGCGCATGCCCGGAAGGATCGGCCGCGGTCGGGCATGCCTTCGGGTGCCGGAAGTCACCTCCGGGGTCATGCCCTCCGGGTCGTGTCTCAGAGCCACCCGCGTTCGTCGGCGAGGCGCACGGCCTCCGCGCGGGTGCGGGCGGTCGTCTTCCCGATCGCCGCGGACAGGTGGTTGCGCACGGTGCCCTCGGACAGGTGCAACCGGGCGGCGACGTCGGCCACCGTGGCCCCGTCCGCGGCGGCGCGCAGCACGTCGCGCTCGCGGTCGGTGAGCGGGCTCGCACCCGTCGACAGCGACTCGGCGGCCAGGGCCGGGTCCACCACCCGCAGCCCCGCGTGCACCCGACGGACGGCGTCGACGAGCTGTTCCGGCGGCGCGTCCTTCACCACGAAGCCGGACGCCCCCGCGCGCATCGCCCTGGCCAGGTAGCCGGGGCGCCCGAACGTCGTGAGGATGACGATCCGGCAGGACGGCAGCGCGTCGTGCAGCGCGGCGGCCGCGTCCAGGCCGTCCCCACCGGGCATCTGGACGTCCAGGAGCGCGACGTCGGCGTGGTGCGCGGTGGCGGCGCGCACCACCTCGGCGCCGGACCCGACCTGCGCGACCACCTCGATGTCGCTCTCCAGCCCGAGCATGGCCGCGAGCGCGCCGCGCACCAGCGCCTGGTCGTCGGCCAGCAGCACCCGGATCATGCCCGCGCTCCCCCGGCACCGCACCGGGGTCGAGCCGCCACCGCACCGCCGGTCACGCCCGCGCCCCCTTCCGGGCGGGCAGGCACTCGGCGCGCAGGCGGTAGCCCCCGGTCTCCGTCGGTCCGGCGTCGACCCACCCGCCGACGGCGGCGAGCCGCTCGGTCAGGCCCTGGATCCCGTTGCCCGACGGGGTGGCGGCCGGGCTGCCGACGCCGTCGTCCACGATCTCCACCGAGGTCGGCGTGAGCCGAACCGTGCACCGGCTCGCCCCGCTGTGCCGGATCGCGTTGGTGACCCCCTCCCGCACGACGTAGGCGAACACCTCCTGCCGTTCGGGCGGCACGTCGTCCACCGCGTGCGGCAGGTCGGCCGCGATCCCGGCGGCGCGCAACGCCTCCGCCGCCCCGGCCAGCTCGCGGGGCAGCGACGCGACCCGGTTGGCCGAGACCGTCGCGCGCACGTCCGAGAGCGCCTGGCGGCCCAACCGCTCGACGTCGGCGACCTCGTCGGCCGCCCGACCGTGCGCGCCCGTCTCCAGCAGCCGTCGGGCCAGCCCGGCCTTCACCGTGATCGTGGTCAGGCTGTGGCCCAGCACGTCGTGCAGGTCGCGGGCCATCCGCTCCCGCTCGGCCGACACCGCGAGCACCGCCAGCTCCTCCCGGGCCGCACGCAGCTGCGCGTTGGCCCTGATCACCGCGAACATGCCGATCTGGGCCACGCACACCGCCGCCGTGCCGATGAGGTCGCTCCAGTTGAAGACGCCGGTCAGGAACCACACGGCGAGCACGGCGCACGCGGAGGCCACGATCGCGCCCACCGTCCCCCACCGGCCGGGCGCGACCACGATCACGGCCACGACCAGGAAGGCGACCGCGTAGACGCCGCTGCCCTGCGCGGCGAACGCCAGGAAGAGCACCGCCATCACGAGGACGACGGCGGACGACCACGCCCGCGACCCTCGAGCGGCCGCCTCGTACAGACCGAAGACGTAGCAGGCGGCGTACCCGATCACCGGCAACACCATCAGCAACCGCACCGGCAGCGGCGCGTCAGCGGTCAGCGCCACCGCGGCGGGGCCGATCAGCAGCAGCGACCAGCCACCTGCCATGAGGTACCAGCGGCGCCGGGGCAGGCCAGCGAGGTCGGACGTCCGCTGCGGCACACCCAGCACGCTAATCCGCTCAGACCCGTAGCGCGTCACGGCGATGCCTTCACGGCGAGGTAGTCCCACCCGGGAAGCGGGGTCAGTCGCAGTTGGCGGTTCCAGCCGATGCCGCGCTCGGTGGCCACCCGGCCGCCGACGCTGATGGCGGCCGAGATCGCGCCGAATGCGGCCATCATCACCATCAGCGCGACGACGACCGCCCCGCTGTCCTGGCCTTGCGCGTAGATTCCCGAGAAGATCAGGAAATAGACCGGCGGCAAGCCCACCGTGAAGATCAGGAACCGGGGCGAGCGGTACATCCGGCGCACCTCGGAGGAGAGCGGCACACCCATCTCAGACCCCTTCCGTCAGCTTCACGAACGCGTCTTCCAACCCGTGCGCGACGATCTCGACGTCGGCCGCCGCGGGCTCGGCCGCGAGCAGCGCGCGGAGGGGAGGGCCAGGTCGGAGTCGTCGCAGCTCAGGTGGATGCGCGACCCCTCGACGCGCACACCTGACACCCCCGGCAACGACTCCGACCCGGCCAGATCAGGGCTCGGCACCGTGGCCGAGACGACCCGCCCCGCCGCGAGCGCGCGCACCTGCGCGACGCTCCCGTCGGCCACCACCCGGCCCGCGCGCAGCAGCACGACGCGGTCGGCGAACTCCTCGGCCTCGCCCCGACGAGCCCTTCGGCGACCGCGCGGCGCGGCGTCCGCCCGAACAGCGTGACCTCGCCCCGGTCGGGGCGGGTGAGGCCCAGCAGCATGTCGATCGTGGTGGACTTGACCGCCCCGTTCGGGCCGAGCAGCGCCACCACCTCACCCGGCGCGATCGTCAGGTCCACCCCGTCGACCGCGCGCACGCTTCCGTATCCGCGGTGCAGGTCGCGCAGCGCGACCACGGCCCCCGTCAGTACCTCCTGCATGCAGCCAGGCTGCCGCGCGGGACCGTCGCGCTCCCAGAACACCCGTCATCGATGCCCCATGACAGATGTCAGGTGAGTCCCGCGTTTCGGCACGCCGAGTTGAGCGATCGAGCACGCCCGCTAGGGCTCTCAGCAGCCGACGAGCCGCGCCGCGAGGTAGGGCTCCACCTGGTCGAGCGCCACGCGCTCCTGGGCCATCGAGTCGCGCTCGCGCACCGTCACGGCCTCGTCGTTGAGCGTGTCGAAGTCGACGGTCAGGCAGAACGGCGTGCCGATCTCGTCCTGGCGGCGGTAGCGGCGGCCGATCGCGCCCGCGTCGTCGAACTCGACGTTCCAGTGCTTGCGCAGTGCGGCGGCGAGGTCGCGGGCCTTGGGCGAGAGGTCGGCGTTGCGCGAGAGCGGCAGGACGGCGGCCTTGACGGGCGCCAGGCGCCGGTCGAGCTTGAGCGAGACGCGTTCGTCGACACCGCCCTTGGCGTTGGGCGCCTGGTCCACCGTGTAGGCCTCGATGAGGAACGCCATCATCGAGCGGCCCACGCCCGCCGCGGGCTCGATCACGTACGGCCGGTACCGCGACTCGGTGGCCTGGTCGTAGAACGAGAGGTCGACGCCGGAATGGTTGGAATGCGTGGTGAGGTCGAAATCCGTGCGGTTCGCGATGCCCTCCAGCTCACCCCATTCCTGGCCGGTGAAGCCGTAGCGGAACTCGATGTCGACCGTGCGCTTCGAGTAGTGGGAGAGCTTCTCTTTCGGGTGCTCGTACTGCCGCAGGTTCTCCGGGTTGATGCCGAGGTCGACATACCAGCGGGTGCGCTCGTCGATCCAGTACTGGTGCAGCTCCTCGTCGGTGCCGGGCTCGACGAAGTACTCCATCTCCATCTGCTCGAACTCGCGCGTGCGGAAGATGAAGTTGCCGGGCGTGATCTCGTTGCGGAAGCTCTTGCCCATCTGACCGATGCCGAACGGGGGCTTGCGCCGCGAGGTGGTCTGCACGTTGAGGAAGTTGATGAAGATGCCCTGCGCCGTCTCGGGCCGCAGGTAGTGCAGGCCCTCCTCGGACTCGACGGGGCCGAGGTAGGTCTTGAGCATCATGTTGAAGTCGCGCGGCGCGGTGTACTGGCCGCGCACACCGCAGTTGGGGCAGGGGATCTCGGACAGGTCGTCCTCGGTGGCGTCCTTGCCCGTGCGCTCGGTGAACTCCTCGGCCAGCTGGTCGGCGCGGAAGCGCTTGTGGCAGTTCGTGCACTCCACCAGCGGGTCGTGGAAGGCGTTCAGGTGGCCGGAGGCCACCCACACCTGGCGCGGGAGGATCACCGACGAGTCGAGGCCGACCACGTCCTCGCGGCCGGTGACCATCGACTTCCACCACTGCCGCTTGATGTTCTCCTTGAGCTCGACGCCCAGGGGGCCGTAGTCCCACGCCGACCGCGTGCCGCCGTAGATCTCGCCCGACGCGAAGACGAACCCGCGGCGCTTGGCCAGCGCGACGATGGTCTCGATCTTGGCGGAAGAGGCTTTGCTTGCCACGGACGACACTCCACGACGAAGGGTTGGGACGAAGTGTCGAGCGTACCCGGCCGTTCTCGGTGCCCGAGATCGCGGAGGCGGCGGCTGCGGTGGCGGCGGTTTCGATGCGGCGGGCTCGACGTCGGCGGCGGTGCGGGGCGGCCGGGCGGAGAGCCAGATGGGCGACCCGGCGGACACGGCAGGCGCAGCCCGTACAGGCGGACGCAACAGGCCGGACCGGCGCGGCAGGCCGGGCCGGAAAAGCGGGCCCCGCATGATCGCCAACTCCGGCGGATGTCGGCTCCCAGCGCGCGGGAATCCGCCGGATCCGGCGATCATGCGGCCCGCCAGTGCCAGGAGCGGCGGGCCCGCGCGCCAGATGCCGGTGCTGGACGTCAGCGCAGGGCGATCGAGGCCTTCGCCCCACCGCGGGCGACCCCACGCTCGCGGTTGCGGCGGGCCAGCCGGGACAGACCGCGCAGGCCCTTGCGAGGCAGCTCCAGCACCTCGACCACCACGCGGTAGATCGGGCCCGGCACGCTCACCGCGCGGCCTCGGGCGAGGTCGGCGAGGCAGCGGTCGACGACCGCGTCGGGCGCCAACCACATCGGCGAACGGCCGGTCGGCAGGCCGTTCCGCTCGTGGTAGCCGGTCTTGACCGAGCCGATCGCCAGCGCGATGGCCCGCACGCCGGTGTCTTGGAGGGACGCGGCGATCGTGTCGGTGAAGCTCAGCACCCAGCCCTTGCCCGCCGCGTACGCCCAGCCCGCGGGCGCGAGGTAACCAGCGAAGCTCGCGACGTTGACCACGGCGCCCCGGCCCCGCTCGATCATCCCCGGCAGCGCGGCCCGCGTGAGCCGCAGCACCGAGGTGACGTTGACGTCGTGCTCCTCCTGGAGGGCGTCCATCGACGCCTCGTCGAACAGGTCCCGGACGATCGTGCCCGCGTTGTTGACGAGCATGTCGACCGGCGCGACCGGGTCGGCGAGGCGCTGCTCCACCAGCGCGCGCTCCCCGGCGACCGCCAGATCCGCAGGCAGCACCTCGACCCGCACGTCGTGCGCCGTCCGCAGCTGCAGTGCGGTCTCCTCGAGCCGCTCCTTGTCGCGGGCGACGAGGACGAGATCGTGGCCGTCAGCCGCGAGCCGCCGCGCGAACGCGGCACCGAGACCTGTGTTGCCGCCGGTGATGAGTGCCGTCGCCATGGCCGCGGACCCTAACGGAGGGGCCGTCCGCGCCCATCACCCGTCCGTGAGCAGGCTCGCGTGGACCTGCGCCTCCCCGTCGACGGCGCTGACGAGTGTCTCGAACGTCGACGGCTCGGGCTCCGCCTCGGACAGCAGCGGCACCACGTGCTCACGGACGTCGAACGGCGAGAGCGCGTGCCGGTAGGCGTCGACCGAGGTGAAGCGCACGGTGAGCACCCAGTGGGCGGGCTCGTCCACCGACCGGCCGAGCTCCCCGCCGACGCAGCCCGGCGCCGTCGTGAGCAAGGTCAGCGCGCGATGCGCCCGCTCCCGGAAGGCGACGGCGTCGGCGGGCTGGAACCGGCACACGAGCAGCACCGGGGGAGGATGCCACGTCCGTACAATGACTGTCATGTCCACCGTCGCAGGCGCCGTCCGCCCTACCGGGACGCTGATCGCGGCGGGTGATCTCCTGCGCGCCCTCGCGGCGCCGGTGCGCATCGCCATCGTCCTGCAGCTGCTGGAGTCCAGCCGCTGCGTACATGATCTCGTCGACACGATCGGGGTCGCGCAGCCGCTGGTCAGCCAGCACCTGCGCATCCTCAAGGCGGCCGGGGTCGTGCACGGCGAGCGGCAGGGGCGCGAGGTGCTGTATTCGCTGGTCGACGACCATCTGGCGCACATCGTGGTCGACGCGGTGGCGCACGCGGAGGAGGCGCGGTGACGCGGGCCCTTCGCTCCACCCGGCAACGCGCCGCGGTCTCCGCCCTCCTCGACCGGCTCGACGACTTCCGCTCCGCACAGGAGATCCACGAGGAGCTGCGCCGCTGCGGCGACGGGATCGGGCTCACCACGGTCTATCGCACGCTGCAGGCGCTGGCCGACGCCGGCGAGGTCGACGTGCTGCGCTCCGCGTCCGGCGAGGCCGTCTACCGCCGTTGCGCGAGCGCCCAGCACCACCACCACCTGGTGTGCCGCCGCTGCGGGGCGGCCGTCGAGATCGAGGGCGAGGCCGTCGAGGCATGGGCCCAGGCCATCGCCGAGCGGCACGGATTCACCGACCTGTCCCACACGGTCGAGATCTTCGGGCTCTGCGGGGAGTGCTCCGCGTCTCAGATCGACACGACACGGGCGGGGCAGGCCCACTAGCGTCCTCGGAATGACCGCGACGGCGCCCACGACGGTTCGCAGGTTCGACGGCCCCGAGGCGGGTCTCCTCTCCACGCAGGCGGCGGTGTTCGAGGACCTCCAGTACGTCCTGCGTTGCTGCGAGCATCTGGTCACCGTGCTGGCGCCGCCGCAGCCTGACACCGCGTTCGTCGAAGCCCTCTGGACCGGCGCGCTGGTCGGCTACGCCCGCTGCTTCTCCGGACGTCAGGCGGTGCTCTCCAAGGAAGACCTCAAAGAGCTCGAGCTCGACGGCGACGTGGGCGAGTTCCACGCCATGATCCTCAAGCTGCGCGACCACTACGCCTCCCGCCACAACAACCCGCGCGAGTCGTTCACGATCGGTGTGGCGCAGTCCAACGACGGCAGGCCCACCGGCGTCGCGGTCGTGTCCACGCCGCGGCCGCTCGTCGACGACACCACGGTGCGCCTGCTCGGCCGCGTCACCTACGCGCTCTCCGGGCTGCTGGACGCCCGGATGCAGAAGACACAGAACGACGTGCTGGGCGCGGCGGGCAAGCTCAACCCGGTCGACCTGTCGAAGCTCCCTGTCGTACACCTCTCCGAGACGTGACGGGCGTGCGGGCGAGGACCGTCAGGTATTCGAGGTCGTAGGCACCCTCGCCCGCGAAGTGCTCGACGAGCTCCGCCTCCAACCGTGCCGCCTGCGCGTCGCCGAGGCCCGCGAACGTGGTCATCACCGGTGGGAAGTGCGCCCGGTAGTATGCCACGACCTCGGCGGGCCCGCCCGCGAACGCCAGTCGGACGTGCGACCGCTCGGTCGTCACGGTGGCGGGTGCGAGCAGGCGGGTCACGTACGCGGGGTCGCCCCAGGCCGTCGGCGCCGGACCCGGGCGGGGCGGGCCGTAGCGCGCGAGGATCGCGAAGTAGCGGCCCGCCTCGCCGTCGGGCGTCCAGTTCGCCATCGCGATGGTCCCGCCGGGGCGGCAGACCCGCAGCAGCTCGCGGGCCGTCGCCTCGTGATCGGGCGCGAACATCGCGCCGACGGCGGACAGCACCACGTCGAACGTCCCGTCGGGGAAGGGCAGCTCCTGGGCGTCGGCCGCCTGCCAGGTGACGTCGAGGCCCTGGCGGGCGGCGTCCCGCTCGCCGAGCGCCATCAGCTCGGGAGCGACGTCGACGCCCACGACGCGTGCCCCGGCGGCAGCGGCGGGCAGGGTCGCATTGCCGGTGCCCGCGCCGACGTCGAGCACGTGCTGCCCGGGTCCGATGTCCGCAGCCCGGACGAGCGCCGGGCCCATCGCGGCGATGAGGGCGGCGATGCGGGAGTAGTCGCCGAGGGTCCAGAAATCGCGTGCCGAAAGGGTCATGCCGCGAGCATGGCACCGCGCGAGTACCCGGTGAAGTTCACAAAACGGACTATCGCCCGACGTTGCCGGGGAGGATCGTCGGTGACGTGGACGGCTACGGCCAGTACTGCCCGATCGCGCTCGGCGCGGAGATCTTCGCCGAGCGCTGGACCCCGATCATCCTGCGCAACCTCATGGTCGGCAGCGACCGGTTCGGCGACCTCGCGGCGGGCGCGCCGGGCATCCCGCGCAGCGTGCTGGCCAGGCGGCTGCGCACCCTGGAGCGGGAGGGCCTGCTCACGCGGACCGGCGGCCGGACGCCGACCTACCGGCTGACCGAGAGCGGCGCGGAGCTGGCCCAGGTCTGCGTGGCGCTCGGCGTCTGGGGTGCGCGCTGGCGGGAGTCGCGGCCCGAGCACGACGACCCCTATCTCGCGCTGTGGGGCCTCGCCCACCTGGTCGACCGGTCCGCGCTGGCGCAGTCCCGCATCGTCGTGCGCTTCGACGTCGCGGGCGGCCGCGGGCCACGCCGGTTCTGGCTGGTCGTCGGCGCGACGGAGCGCGAGGTCTGCGTGCACGACCCCGGCCACGGCGACGACGCGGTCGTCGCCTGCGACGCGGCCACGCTGATCGCCTGGCACTGCGGCCACGTCACGCTCGGGCGGGCCATGCGGGCGGGCACGATGACGGTGTCCGGGCCGCCGTGGATGGTCCGGACGCTCGACGGGTGGGGGCGGCTCAGCCCGTTCGCTGATGTTCGCTCCGCAAGCTCCGCTCAGCGCTGATGTTCGCTCCGCAAGCTCCGCTCAGACGAGCTCGGTGCGCAGCGCCGACGCGTTGCTCACCACGAGCATCAACAGTGTGCCCAGCGCCGCCTCGGTCAGCCCCACCGCGGGGAAGGCATAACGCAGCGTGACGTCCCAGCCGCGCTCGGACGGCGTGGCCCCGAGCGTGCCGAACAGGCCCTCCCCCGCGCGCACGCCGACGCGCGCGGGCACGTCCTTGTCTTCGGGCAGGTCCCAGCCCACCACGCAGGTGAGGCTGAGCACCGGCAGGCCATCGGCGAGCTCGAGCCCCTGCAGCGCACAGGGAACGTCGCCGTGGCGGAACGTCATCGCCCCGTCCTCGTCGACGGCGACGTCGACGTAGCGCTCCAACGCGGCGCGCGCGTTGTCGAGGGTGGCGCGCATCCCGTCCGTGGTCATGAGACGTCCGGCCGGTCGAGTGCCCCGCCGAACCGGCGGTCCCGTCGCGCGTAGATCTCGATCGCCTCCCAGATATGACGCCGGTCGAAGTCCGGCCACAGCGTGTCGAGGAAGACCATCTCGGCGTACGCCGACTGCCAGAGCAGGAAGTTGGACGTGCGCTGCTCTCCCGAGCTGCGCACGAACAGGTCGACATCGGGCATCTCCGGCTCGTCGAGGTGCCGGCGCGATGGTCCGCTCGTCGATCTTGTCAGGCTTGAGCCTACCCGCGGCGACGTCGTCGCGCGATCGCGCGTACCGCATCCGCGATCTCGGCGCGCCCGCCGTAGTTGACGCACATGGTGAGCGTGAGCAGGTCGTTGTCGCGGGTCTGCTCCTCGGCGACCTCGCAGCTCCCTGATCACCGAGCGCCACAGCCGCGGCCGCCGCCCGGCCCAGCGCACCCGCACCCCGCGCTCGTGCAGCTCGTCGACGCCTGCGGCGGATGCACGTCGCGGTTGAAGCCCATGAGGAAGCGCACCTCGTCGGGGGTGCGCTTCCAGTTCTCCGTGGAGAACGCGTAGGCCGAGAGCCACGCGCACGCCGATCTCCAGGCAGCCGCCACGCGACGTCCAGAGCGACGCCTCGCCCGCTGCGGTGGCCCTCGATCCGCGGCAGCCCCCGCGCGTTGGCCCACCGGCCGTTGCCGTCCATGACGATCGCGACGTGGCGGGGCACGAGCTCGCGCGGGATCGCGGGCGGCCGCGCACCGGAGGGGTGTGGCGGAGGCGGAACGGGCATCGGGCCACCCTATGACGTGCTCGTGGCGGTGAGCGTCACCGATGCGCTGACGCGGCGGCAGATCCGTGCCGTTCGGGGGCGGGCGTCGCTCGCCGCTCCACCAGGGGCAGCGAGCGCAGTTGGCGCTCCAGATGCCACTGCAGGTGCGCGGCGACCAGGCCGGAGGTGTCGCGGCGGGTGGTGGGCGCGGCGGCGTCGGCGATGTCCCACTCGCCGTGCAGCAGCGCGTCGAGCAGCACGAACGTCTCCCGCGACGGGGTGACCGAGCCTGGCGGCCTGCAGCGCGCGCACACCGCTCCCCCGGCGGCCACGTTGAACGCCGGGTGTGGGCCGGGCGCAGCACAGCGGGCGCAGTCGTTGATCGCGGGGGCCCAGCCCGCGTGGGTCATCGCGCGCAGGAAGAACGCGTCGAGCACGAGCGACGGATCCCGTTCGCGACCCGCCAGCGCCCGGATCGCCCCCACCAGCAGCAGGTAGACCCGCAGCGCGGGTTCGCCCTCCTCCGCGACGAGCCGGTCGGCGGTCTCCAGCACCGCGCACGCCGCCGTGTACCGCGGGTAGTCGCCGACCAGTCCGGCCCCGAACGCGTCGACGGTCTCGGCCTGCGTGACGACGTCCAGCGAGCGGCCCGTGTAGCCCTGCCTCGTATAGCCCTGTCTCGTATAACACTGCACGTCGACGTGGTTGAACGGCTCCAGTCGCGCTCCCCAGCGCGACCGGGTGCGCCGCACCCCCTTCGCCACCGCGCGGATCTTCCCGTGACGGCGGGTGAGGATCGTGACGATCCGGTCGGCCTCGCCGAGCTTCTGCACGCGCAACACCACACCGGTGTCGCGGTACAGGGCCATGGCCGCAAGCCTACGGCCCGGGCCTACGATCGGCGGCGAACGCCGACGCAGGGGGTCCAGCATGTCGAGTCCGCACCAGCCCGAGGACGGAACGGACCACACCGTCTCGCTGGGCAAGAACACCCCGCCCCCGCCGGGCGGCGGCTACGAGCAGCAGAACCCCTACCCCCAGCAGCAGCCGTACCCCCAGCAGCCCTACGGGCAGCCCGCCTACGACCCGAACCCCTACGCCCAGCAGCAGCCCCCGCCCTACCCGGGCGCGCCGTACGACCAGGGCGGCTACGGCGGCGGGTACCCGCAGCCGGGCTACCCGCAGCAGCCGCCGCCCTACCCCGCCTACGGCCAGCCCTACCCGGCCCCCCGCGGCACGAACACCATGGCCATCCTCGCGCTGGTCTTCGGCATCCTCGTGGCGCCGCTCGGGCTCGTTTTCGGGTTCGTGGCGCGCAGCCAGATCAAGCAGACCGGCGAGGACGGCGACGGCCTGGCGCTGGCGGGCATCATCATCGGCGGCATCTTCACGCTGCTGTTCATCGCCTACATCGTCTTCATCATCATCTTCTTCGCCGCGGTCACGAGCTCAGTGCCCAACCTGCGTTAGGCCGCCTAAAAACCGAGCTTGCGCAGCTGCTTCGGGTCGCGCTGCCAGTCCTTCGTGATCTTCACGTGCAGGTCGAGGAACACCCGGGTACCCAGGAGCGCCTCGATCTGCCGCCGCGAGTCGGTGCCGACCTGACGCAGCCGCGCACCGCGCTTGCCGATCACGATCCCCTTCTGGCTCGACCGCTCGACGTGGATGACGGCGTGCACGTCGAGCAGGCCCTCGCGCCCCTCGTGGGGGACCATCTCGTCGATCGTCACCGCGATCGAATGCGGCAGCTCGTCGCGCACGCCCTCCAGCGCCGCCTCGCGGATGAGCTCGGCGACCAGCGTCTCCTCCGGCTCGTCGGTCAGCTCGCCGTCGGGGTAGAGCGGCGGCCCCTCGGGCAGGCGGGCGACGAGCAGGTCGGCAAGGGTCTGCACCTGGAAGCCGTCGACGGCCGAGCAGGGCACGATCTCGGCGCTCTGCATACCCTTTTCGGCCATCAGGCCTGCGAGCTGGGTGAGCCGCTCGGCGATCTGCTCGGGCGCCGCGAGGTCGGTCTTCGTGACGACCCCCAGCACCGGGGTGCGCCCGGCCACCGTCTTCAGCTCGTTCACGATGAACTCGTCCCCGCGCCCCACGGGCACGTCGGCCGGCACGCAGAAGCCGATGACGTCGACCTCCGACCACGTCTCGCGCACGACGTCGTTGAGCCGCGCCCCGAGCAGCGTGCGCGGCTTGTGCAGGCCGGGTGTGTCGATCACGACGAGCTGCGCGTCGGGCCGGTGCAGGATGCCGCGGATCGCGTGCCGGGTGGTCTGCGGTCGCGACGACGTGATCGCGATCTTGGACCCGATCAGCGCGTTGGTCAGCGTGGACTTGCCCGCGTTCGGCCGTCCGACGAAGCACGCGAACCCCGAACGGAACCCCTCGGGCACCTCAGCGAAGGTCACAGCGGGCCCAGCCGGTCGCCGGTGAGGCGCTCGACGATCTCCCGGCCGATCGGCAGGGCGGCCGTGGCGGCGGGCGAGGGCGCGTTGAGCACGTGCAGCACAGCGCCCGCGCCGGTGCCCTGCTCGGCGAAGAGGAAGTCGTCCACCAGCGTGCCGTCGGGCTTGACGGCCTGGGCGCGCACGCCCGCGCCCGCCGGGGACAGGTCCGACGCCTGCACGTCGGGCAGCATCCGCTGGATCTGCTTCACCATGGCGGCCTTCGACAGCGAGCGGTGCATCTCGCCCAGCCCGTAGCGCCAGTGTTTCCTGGCGACCCGCAGCATGCCCGGGTAGGCGAGGGTCGCGAGCAGCTCGCGGGGGTTCACCGTGCCCCACCCGTAGCCCTCGCGGGCCAGGGCCAGCACGGCGTTGGGGCCCGCGTGCACGTGCCCGTCGATGCCGCGGGTGGCGTGCACCCCGAGGAACGGGAACGCCGGGTCGGGCACCGGGTAGATGAGCCCGCGCACGAGCTCGGCCGCGCGGTCGGAGAAGCCCGCGTACTCGCCGCGGAACGGCACGATCCGCACGCCGGGGTCGGCGCCCGAGGCGCGCGCGAGCTCGTCGCAGCGCAGCCCAGCGCAGGCGACGACCTGGGTGGCGAGCAGGTCCGGCCCGTCGCCCCGGACAACGACGTCAGCGCTGCGGCGCGCGAGCGCCGTCACCGACCGGCCGAGGTGGATCTCCCCGCCCTCCTTGGCGACGAGCTCGCCGAGCTTCTCGGCGACGAGGCGGTAGTCGCAGATCCCGGTGGAGGGCACCCACAGCGCGGCGATCCCCCGCACGTGCGGCTCGTGGGCGCGCATCGCGGCGGGATCGAGCTCGTGGGCCTCGACGCCGTTGGCCTTCCCGCGGCGCGCGAGCTCCGCCATCCGGGGCAGCTCCTCGGGGTCGGTCGCGACGACGAGCTTGCCGGACACCGCGTGCGGGAGGTCGTGTTCGCGGCAGAACGCCACGGTCTCCGCGCAGCCCGCGACGGCCAGCCGGGCCTTGAGCCCGCCGGGCGCGTAGTAGAGGCCGGAGTGGATGACGTTGGAGTTGCGGCCGGTCTGGTGGGCGGCCAGGCGCGGCTCGCGCTCGACGACCGCCACGGAGCGGCCGGTGCGCGCCGCGGCGTGGGCGGTGGCGAGGCCGACGATGCCACCGCCGACGACGACGACGTCGTACCTGGGGGTCTCAGGCAGGGTCACGCGTGATCCTCTCCTGCACCGTGCCCGACGGGTCGGCGCGCAGAACGGGGGCGGTCGGGGTGAGGTCGCGCACGGCGGCCAGCGACGCGGCGTCGACCGTGTCGGCCGTGGTGACGACGGCGGCGGCCTCCAGGCCGGGCGCGCCGCTGGACACCGCGGCGGCGACGGCGGCCTGCAGCGCCGTGAGCGGCAGCGACGGGAGCGCCACGGTGGCGGCGGCGTAGGTGCGGCCGTCGGTGTCGCGCACCGCCGCGCCCTCGCTCGCGCCGACGCGGGCCCGCGACGAGCGCGCCAGCGTGACGATCTTCGCGTCCTCGGCGGACAGCGTCCCGGGTTCAGGCTCCGACGCCATCGCGCTCCTCCACCGGCTCGATCTCCTCTACCAGCACCGACGTGATGCGCAGCCGTCCCCGCGCGTCTTTGCCGCCCTCCGCCCGCAGCCGCAGGCCCGCGACCTCGGCCACCGAGCCGGGCAGCGGCACCTTGCCGAGCCGCTGGGCGAGCAGGCCGCCGACGGTGTCGACGTCGGCCTCGGCCAGCGCCTCCGACAGGGGGCTGGGCCCGTCGGGTTCGCCGAGCGCGGGGTAGAGCTCCTCCAGGTCCTCCACCGGCAGCCGGGCCGACAGCCGCCGCGTGCGGTCGTCGATCTCCTGGACGTCGGGCACCTCGTCGGTGTCGTACTCGTCGGTGATCTCCCCGACGATCTCCTCGAGGATGTCCTCGATCGTCACGACCCCCGCGGTGCCGCCGTACTCGTCCACGACGATCGCCATGTGGTTGCGCGCGGCCTGCATCTCCTTGAGCAGCTCGTCGACCCGCTTCGAGTCGGGCACGAACACCGCGGGGCGCGTGACCTCGTGCAGGGGCGCGTCCGACCGCTCCGCCTGCGCGCGGACGAGGTCCTTGAGGTAGGCGACGCCGATGATGTCGTCGATGCCCTCCCCCAGCACCGGCAGCCGCGAGTAGCCGCTCTTGAGCGCCAGCCGGACGACCTTGTCGACCGGGGTGTCGTGTTCGGTCCAGACCACGTCGGGCCGGGGCACCATGACGTCGCGGGCGAAGGTGTCGCCGAGCTCGAAGACCGAGTGGATCATCTGCCGCTCGCCCTCGGCGACGACGCCGGACGTGCTGGCCATGTCCACGAGCTCGCGCAGCTCGACCTCGGACGAGAACGGGCCCTGCCGGAAGCCCTGGCCGGGGGTGAGCGCGTTGCCGATGACGATGAGCAGGCGGGTGAGCGGCCCCAGGAGCGTCGCGAGCGCCCGCACGGGGACGGCGAGCACCATGCCGATGCGGTAGGGATGTTGGCGACCCAGGGTGCGGGGCCCCACGCCGATGAAGACGTAGGACACCACCACCATCGCCGCGGCGGCCACGAGCCCGCCCACCACGGCGCTGGCGAAGAGCCGAGCGAACGCGATGGTGGCCAGCACGGTCGCCGCCGTCTCGGCGGCCAGGCGCAGCAGCAGGAGCAGGTTGACGTGGCGGGGGCGGTCGGCGACGATCTTCGCCAGCCTCCGCGCGCCCGGGCGTCCTTCGCGCACCAGTGCCTCGACCCGCGCGCGCGACACCGAGTTCAGCGCGGCGTCGGCGGCCGCGAACACGCCCGCCACCGGGACCAGCAGGACCGCGACGACGAGCAGCGGGACGATCATGAGGCCACTCAGGGATCCTCGAGGCCGCCGGTGCCCAGCACGGCCGAGTCGCTGCGGCGCTGGGCCGCGCGGGCGGCGGCCTCCTTGCGGGAGCGGCGCCACTGCGAGAGCAGGGTGCTCTGCAGCGCGAACATCTCCCGTTCCTCGTCGGGCTCGGCGTGGTCGTAGCCCAGGAGGTGCAGCACGCCGTGCACGGTGAGCAGGTGCAGCTCGTCGTCGAGACCGTGGCCTGCCGCACGGGCCTGCGTCCTGGCGAACTCGGGGCAGAGCACGATGTCGCCCAGCAGCGCAGGCCCCATGTCGGGGGCGTCGGGGCGCCGCGACTCCTCCATCAGCTCGTCCATCGGGAACGACATGACGTCGGTGGGCCCCGGCTCGTCCATCCAGCGCTCGTGCAGCTCGGCCATCGCGTCGGAGGTGACGGCGAGGATCGACAGCTCGGCCGCCGGGTTGACCCGCATGGCCGCGAGCGCGTACCGCGCGACCGAGACGATCAGCTCGGCGTCGAGCGGCACGCCGGACTCGTTGCTCACCTCGATCGACACGACACCGAGGATAGACGGCGGGCACCGGCCGTCAGCGCGCCGTCCGGCCGACGGATCCGCCGCGCACCGCGCAGCCGCGTGCACCGGCGTCGCGCGACGCCCAGAATGGCCGCATGATCCGGAACTGGGCAGGCAACGTGGTGTTCTCCTCCGCCCGGTTCCACCAACCGACGTCGGTCGGAGAGGTCCAGGAGCTGGTGGCGGGCGCGGAGCGGGTCCGGGTGCTGGGCAGCGGGCACTCCTTCTCCCCGGTGGCCGACACCACCGGCGATCTCCTGTCGCTGACGAAGCTGCCGCCGGTGCTGCGGATCGACGACGGCGCCGCCACGATCTCGGCGGGCACCCGCTACGGCGAGCTCGTCGGCCCGGTGCACGCGGCCGGGCTCGCCCTGCCCAACACCGGGTCGCTGCCCCACATCATGGTCGCGGGCGCGTGCTCGACGGGGACGCACGGCTCGGGGGACGGCAACCGCGTCCTGGCCGCGTCGGTGTCGTCGGTGGAGCTGGTCGGCGCCGACGGGGAGCTCGCCACGCTGCGGCGGGGGGACGCCGGGTTCGCGGGCGCGGTCGTCGCGCTGGGCGCGCTGGGCGTCGTGACGCGGCTGACCCTCGACCTGATCCCGACCTACGACGTGCGCCAGACCGTGGTGGAGGGCCTCCGCTCGTTCGACGACGTGCCGGAGGCGCTCGCCGCGGCCTACAGCGTCAGCCTCTTCACCTACTTCGCGGGCGCGGGCTTCGAGCAGGTGTGGGTGAAGCAGCGGGCCGACGAGCCCGCGCTGCCCGACGGTTGGCTGGGCACGCGACCCGCCGACGGGCCGCGCCACATGGTGCGCGGGGTCGACCCCGCGTCCTGCACGCCGCAGCTGGGCACCACGGGCCCGTGGTACACGCGGCTGCCGCACTTCCGCCTGGACTTCACCCCGAGCAGCGGCGACGAGCTGCAGTCGGAGTACCTCGTGCCGAGGGCCGCGGTGGTGCCTGCGCTGCGGGCGGTCGATGCGATCCGCGACCGCATCGCGCCCGTGCTGCACGTCGCCGAGATCCGGTCGATGGCCGCCGACGACCAGTGGCTCTCCGCGGCGCAGGGGCGCGACAGCGCGGCACTGCACTTCACCTGGATCTCCGACGAGGCCGCGGTGCTGCCCGTCGTCACGGCCGTGGAGGCGGCGCTCGACGGGCTGGACGCGCGGCCGCACTGGGGCAAGGTGTTCACGACGCCGCCGGAGCGGCTCGCGCAGCTGTGGCCGCACCTGCCCGACTTCGTCGCGGCCACCCGCGCCGCCGACCCCGCAGGCAAGTTCCGCAACGCGTTCCTGGACCGCCACCTCCCGCCCGGGTAACCGACCGAGGAGGTTCCGCGATCGCCGTGCCCGGCGCGGGCCCGTGACCTCGCAGACCCAGCCCGCTCGTCGCAGAGTCCCGGGACGCTGCGAAGCGCACACCGGCCCTGCGAAGATGCCCTCGTTGCCGGACGCGGCCCTACCGGCGGCGGGCGCGGCGATCGGGCGGGGGGCCGTTGCGCGGGGCGGCGCGCAGGTTGGGGCGCTCGTTGCCCGCGTCCCAGCGCGCGTAGGCGTCGACGATGTCGGCGACCAGCCGGTGGCGCACGACATCCGCGCTGGTGAGCTGCGAGAAGTGCACGTCATCGACGTCTGAGAGGATCTCCCGCACGACGTGCAGGCCGGAGCGGATGCCGCCGGGCAGGTCGACCTGGGTGATGTCGCCCGTCACCACGATCCTCGACCCGAAGCCCAGGCGCGTGAGGAACATCTTCATCTGCTCGGGCGTGGTGTTCTGCGCCTCGTCGAGAATGATGAACGCGTCATTCAACGTACGGCCACGCATGTAGGCCAGCGGCGCGACCTCGATCGTCCCGGCCGCCATCAGCTTGGGGATGGACTCGGGATCGAGCATGTCGTGCAGCGCGTCGTACAGCGGGCGCAGGTACGGGTCGATCTTCTCGTATAGCGTGCCCGGCAGGTAGCCCAGCCGCTCGCCCGCCTCCACGGCGGGCCGGGTGAGGATGATCCGGTTGACCATCTTGGCCTGCAGCGCCTGCACGGCCTTGGCCATCGCGAGGTACGTCTTGCCGGTGCCCGCCGGGCCGATGCCGAAGACGATCGTGTGCGAGTCGATGGCGTCGACGTAGCGCTTCTGGTTGAGCGTCTTGGGCCGGATGGTGCGGCCGCGGCGCGACAGGATGTCCAGCGAGAGCACCTCGGCGGGCGACTCCCCCTCCCGGCCCGCGCCGGAATCCAGCATCTCGACGGTGCGGCGCACGGCATCGGCCGACACCTGCTGGCCGCGCTCGGCCAGGGTGATCAGCTCCGTGAACACGCGCTCGGCGAACGCCACGTCGGCCGGGGCGCCGGTGAGGGTGAGCTCGTTGCCCCGGACGTGCACGTCGGCGTCGAGGAGCTCCTCGGCGGTGCGCAGGCTCTCGTCGCGCGAGCCCAGTAGCGCGAGCAGAGCGGCGTCCGGAACGGCCAAGCGGGACTGGACGGGATCCGGATGGGTCAAGGGGAACGCACGCCTGCTTTCGGTGCCGCCGATGGGACGCGATCGATGCTACCGCGACCAGCCGACGATCAGCCGCCCCTTTCGCCGCGTGGTTGACGGCCGCAGCCGTTCCATCCTATAGTCTCGTATTCATCCGGATAGCTTCGGTTCAATATGAGGAGGAACGATGACCACCACCGAGACGACCGCACTGCGTGTCCTGCGACGGATGTTCGACGAAGGGTTCTCCACCGGTGACGACGCCGTCGTCGACGAGCTGTGCTCGCCCGACCTGATCGAGCACCAGTTCGGCCTCGAGGGGGGCGGCGCCGCGGCGGTCGAGCACGTCAAGGCGGCCGTCCGCGACGTGCACCGCGCGGCGCCCGATCTGCGGTTCACCATCGAGGACGCCGTCGAGTCCGGCGACACGATCTGGGTACGCGCACGGGGGCGGGGCACGGCGACCGGCCCGTTCTTCGGGGCGCCGAGCGGCAACCCCGTGGACTTCACCGTGATCGACGTGGCCCGCGTCGTCGACGGCCGCATCGTGGAGCACTGGGGCGTGCCCGACCGGTTCGCCATGCTCGCCCAGACCGGCGTGCTGGCGCGGCTGGGCTGAGCCCGACTTGCGAGGATGCCACGGTGGGTGCGGCGGAGCGGCGTGACAGCAGGCGCTACCACTCGCCGCGGCGCGCCGAGCAGGCGGCGCAGACCCGGCGCGCCGTGCTGGCGGCGGCCCGCGCGCTGTTCGTCAGCAACGGGTACGCCGCCACCACCGTCGCCGAGATCGCGCGGGAGGCGCGCGTGGCGGTCGACACGGTCTACGCGACGGTCGGCCGCAAGCCCGCCCTGCTGCGGGAGGTGCTGGAGTCGGCGATCTCCGGCACCGACGCCGCGGTGCCCGCCGAGCAGCGCGACTACGTCGTCCGGGTGCAGGCGGCCACCACCGCCCGCGACAAGATCGCCGCGTACGTCACCGGGCTGGTCGCGGTGCAGAGCAGGCTCGCGCCGGTCTTCCTCGCCCTGCGCGACGCGGCGGGCGCCGACACCGAGTCCGCCGCGCTGTGGAAGGAGATCTCCGACCGCCGCGCCCAGAACATGCGCCGCTTCGCCGCCGACCTGCGCGGCACCGGCGAGCTGCGCGCCGACCTCACCGACGACGAGGTCGCCGACATCGTCTGGAGCATGAACGGCACCGAGTACTGGGTGCTGCTGGTCGGCAACCGCGGCTGGAGCGCCGAACGCTTCGCCGCGTACCTCATCGACGCCTGGAGCCGACTGCTCCTGGCCTGAAGGAGCAACCATGTCCGTCGTCCCCACCGAGAGCGTCGTCGTCCGCGCCGCGGGCACCGGACCCGCCACCTGGTCGATGGGCGGCCTGTTCGAGCGGCTCGTCGAGCGCCGCCGAGACCGGCGGACAGCTCGCCGCGTCGCTCGTCACGCAGCCGCCGGGCATCGCGACACCCCTGCACGTGCACACCCGCGAGGCCGAGGCCTGGTACCTCCTTTCGGGCACCCTGACCTACCAGGCGGGCGACGAGCGCGTCAACCTCGAGCCGGGCGGCTTCATCTACCTGCCGCGCGACGTGCCGCACGGTTTCCGCACCACCGGCACGATGCCCGTCCGCTACCTCGCCCTCGCCTTGCCCGGCGAGGTGCTGGACCTCTACGACGAAGTGGGCGATCCCGCCGCGGAGCGTCGGGTGCCCGACGGCGGCGTCACCAGCGACGACATGGCCCGCTGGCTGGCGGCCGCGCCGCGCTACGGCCTGCGGATCGTGGGGCCGCCGATCCCCGCGTAGGACACGGCCTCAGCGGATCGGGGGTGCCCGAGCGGGGCGGGCGCGGCGCAGGATGAGCCCGTGCATGACGACTCCGGCTTCGTCCTCCCCCGCGTCGCGCGCTTCGTCCGCGAGCGGTTGACCCCGGCGCTGCACCGGGCCGCCGTCGCGGCCACCGTCGAGGCGTGGACGGCGCCGGGCGAGCCGGTGCCGTTCGCCGTGGCGGTCGGGCAGGAGTTCCGGCCGTTCGCGCCGGGCGAGGCGTGGGGACGGCCGTGGGGCACGGTGTGGCTGCACGTCACCGGCGCCGTGCCCGCGGACTGGACAGCGCCGGAGCTGCTGGTCGACCTCGGCTTCACGGGCGCGAGTCCCGGCTTCCAGGCCGAGGGCACCGTCTACTCCGCCGACGGCGTGGTGCTCGGCGGCCTGGAGCCGCGGCGGCGGGCCGTCCCGCTGAGCAAAGGCTCCGTCGACCTCTACGTGGAGGCCGCCGCCAACCCGGACGTCGGCGGCGGCTGGACGTGGGCACCCACTCCCCTCGGCGACCTCGCCACCGCGGGCGACGGCCTGCTCTACCGGCGGGGCCGGGTCGATCTCGCCGAGCTCGACGTCGAGGTGTGGGCGCTCGCCCAGGACATCTGGACGCTGAACGGCCTGGTCGAGGCACTGCCCGGCGATCTCCCCCGACGCGCCGAGGTGCTGCGGGCGCTGGAGCGGGCCGTGGACGCCCTCGATCCCGACGACGTGGCGGCCACCGCCGCGGCCGGGCGCGCCGCGCTCGCCGACGTCCTGAGCAGGCCCGCCTACGCCAGCGCCCACCGCGTGTACGCCGTCGGGCACGCCCACATCGACTCCGCGTGGCTGTGGCCGGTGCGCGAGACCGTCCGCAAGGTCACCCGCACGTTCGCCAACGTCCTGCAGCTGATGGACGACGGACGACGAGCTCGTCTTCGCCGCGTCGTCGGCCCAGCAGTACGCCTGGATGCGCGACCACCAGCCGGAACTGTTCGCCCGCATCCGCAAGCGCGCGGCCGAAGGGCGGTTCGTTCCGGTCGGCGGGATGTGGGTGGAGTCGGACACCAACATGCCCGGCGGCGAGGCGATGGCGCGCCAGTTCGTGTTCGGCGCCGGGTTCTTCCGCGACGAGCTGGGCGTGGAGTCCGACGGCGTGTGGCTGCCCGACTCGTTCGGCTACTCCGCCGCGCTCCCCCAGATCGCCGTCGCCGCGGGGCGGCGCTGGCTGCTCACCCAGAAGATCAGCTGGAACGACACGAACCGGTTCCCGCACCACACGTTCGCCTGGGAGGGCATCGACGGGACGCGCATCCGGACGCACTTCCCGCCGGTCGACACCTACAACGCGGAGCTGTCGGGGGCCGAGCTGGCCCGTGCGGAGCGGCAGTTCGCGGAGAAGGGGCGGGCGAACACGTCGCTCGTGCCGTTCGGCTGGGGCGACGGCGGCGGCGGGCCCACCCGCGAGATGCTGGCCGCCGCGCACCGCACCCGTGACCTCGAGGGATCGCCGACCGTGCGCCTGGCCCGCCCGTCGGAGTTCTTCGCCGCCGCGGAGGCCGAGTACCCGGCGCCGCCGGTGTGGTCGGGCGAGCTGTACCTGGAGTACCACCGCGGCACCTACACCACGCAGGCGCGCACGAAGCGCGGCAACCGGCGCAGCGAGCACCTGCTGCGCGAGGCCGAGCTGTGGGCGAGCACCGCGACCGTGCGGACGGGCGCGCCCTATCCGGACGAGACGCTGCGGCGCTGCTGGGAGACGGTGCTGCTGCAGCAGTTCCACGACATCCTCCCGGGCACGTCGATCGCGTGGGTGCACCGGCAGGCCGAGCGGGAGTACGCGCGGGTCGCCGAGGACCTGGAGGCGCTGATCACCGAGGCGCTCGCTGCGCTGACCGGGCCCGGCGACCGGGAGATCGCCGCCAATGCGGGGCCGTACGCGGTGGACGGCGTGCCCGCGTTGGGTGCGGCCACCGCGGCCGCCGCGGCCACCGACGGCGGCGACGACGTCGACGGGAACGGGGAGCAGCCCGCCGACAGCCCCGACGAGGACCTCACCGCCGAGGACCACCCGGCCGCGCGCCACCCCGCGGCGGACCACCCCGCCCGGGACCGCATGCCGCGGCGGCCGGTCGAGCCCGGCACCGGCAGCCGGGCCGAGACCGTGCTGACGACCGACGAGCTGCGGGTGGTGATCGACGATCGCGGGCTCATCACGTCGATCGTCGACCGGGTGGCCGACCGCGAGCTCGTCGCCCCCGGCCGCGCCGCCAACCTCCTCCAGCTGCACCGCGACACCCCGACCTACTGGGACGCCTGGGACATCGACGCGCACTACCGCCGTCACGGGGTCGATCTGGTCGACGGCGAGGTCAGCAGGGTCGAGGACGGCGTGCGGATCGTTCGGACCGTCGGCGCGTCCACGATCACGCAGACGGTCGCGCTGCGCGGCCGGAGCGTCGAGATCGACACGCGCGTCGACTGGCACGAGCGGCAGAAGCTGCTCAAGCTCGCCTTCGGCCTCGACCTGCTCGCCGACCGGGCCGCCTCCGAGATCCAGTTCGGGCACGTCCACCGCCCGACCCACACCAACACCTCATGGGATGCGGCCCGCTTCGAGACCTGCGCGCACCGGTGGGTGCACGTGGGCGAGCCCGGCTACGGCGTGGCCGTGGCCAACGACGCCACCTACGGGCACGACATCACCCGCGACGGACGAACCACCACCGTGCGGCTCTCGCTGCTGCGCGCCCCGCTCTTCCCCGACCCGGAGGCCGACCAGGGCGAACACCGGTTCCGGGTCGCCCTGCGGGCGGGCGCGACGATCGGCGACGCCGTGGCCGAGGGCTACCGCCTGAACCTGCCGGTGCGCCGGGTGTGCGGCGGGAACGACATCGCCCCGCTGATCGTCGTCGACGACCCGGCCGTCGTCGTCGAGGCGGTGAAGCTCGCGGAGGACGGCAGCGGCGACGTGGTCGTGCGGCTCTACGAGGCATTCGGCACCCGGGCGAGCACGCGGATCACCCCGACCTTCGAGCACGTCTCCGTGACGGAGACCGATCTGCTGGAGACGCCGCTGCCCGCCCCGGTCGCGCTCGACGGCGACCGGCTCCATGTGCGCCCGTTCCAGATCGTCACCTTGCGGTACATGACACGATGACGCCGTGACCACACCCGCCGCGGACCTCGCCACAACGCACGCCCCCGTCGGGCGCGCGGCGATCGACGGACGGGTGATCCGCGCGCGACTGCGGCGCATCCGCGAGCTGCTGAGCTGCGTGCCCGCGCTGGGGCGCATCGACCCGCCCCGATTGATCGACGAGCCGGTCACGGCGCTCGCCGTCGAGCGGCTGCTCACGGTGCTCGTCGACCTCGCGTGGGACTGCAACAGCCACGCGGCGGTGACCGTCCTCGGACAGATCCCGGACACGTACGAGGAGTCGTTCGATCTCGCCGCGCGCATCGGGATGATCAGCCCGGAGCTGGCCGCGGGGCTGCGTCCTTCGGCCACGATGCGCGAGGTGCTCGTCCACCGCAGCCTCGAGGCCGATCCCGGGCAGGTGGCGTTGGCCGTCCCGCTCGCGCCCGTGCTGTACGGCGAGTACGTCCGGCAGGTCACGGCGTTCGTCGCGCAGTGGGCTACCTGATCAGGTTCTGGATCTCGCGGAACCGCGGGTGGGTGGCGTCGCGCAGCCACTCGAACAGCACCATCTCCGTGGTGACGATCTCGGCGCCGTGCCGGACGAGGCGGTCGATCGCCGCGTCCCGGTTGGCCGTGGTGCGGGAGCCGACCGCGTCCGCCACCACCAGCACCCTGCGGCGCGCGGCGAGCAGGCCCAGCACGGTCTGCAGGACGCAGACGTGCGCCTCGCAGCCCGCGACGAGGACCTCCTCGGTGCCGGGCGGCAGCAGGGCGGGCAGGCCCGCGGCGCCGAAGACCGTCTTGGGCTGGACGAGCTGGGGGTAGGGCGCGAGCTCGGCGACCGTAGGGCCGAGCTTGTCGGGGGCCTGCTCGGTGGCGCACACGGGCACATCCAGCAGGGCCGCGCCGCTCGCCAGCCGAACGGCGTTGGCGACCATCTCCTTGCCCCCGTCCAGCGCGGGAACGAGCCGCTCCTGCACGTCGACGAGCAGCAGCGCGGAACCCTCTGCCGAGATCAGCATATCGCGAGGGTAGGGGATCAGCCGAGGATCTCCTCGACCGCGGCGCGGCAGGCGACCCACGCGGGGGTGGACGGGTCGATCACGGCGAAGTGGTCGACGCCGGGGAGCCGCGTCCAGCGGTCGCCCGACGCCGCGGCGAAGCGCTCGGTCTGGCGGATCGGGACGCGGTCGTCGGCGGTGCCGTGCACACCGATCACCGGCACGCCGATCGGGACGCGCGCGATCGGGGACGCGAGCGCGTAGCGGTCGGGCACGGCGGCGGGCGGGCCGCCGAGCAGGTCCACGACCGCGTCCTGGCCCACGCCGCGCTCGGCCGCGTCGACGAGATCGAGCACGCCCGCCTGGCTGACCGCGCCCCGCAGGGTGACGGTCGGCGCCGCGCCCGGGGTGCCGGGCGGCAGGCCGGACCGGGCGGCGAGCCAGGCCGCGAGGTGCCCGCCCGCCGAGTGGCCGAGGGCGACGACCCGGTCCAACGGCAGCCGACCCTCCGCGGCCTCCTGCGCAGGCCCGGCGAGCGCGTCGACGGCCGCGGCGACGTCGTCGAAGGTCGCGGGCCAGCCGCCGCCCCCGCCCACGCGCCGGTACTCGATGTTCCACGCCGCGAGTCCGGTCGCGGCGAGGTCGGCGGCCAGGGGGCGGCCCAACGACAGGTCGTGGACGTGGCGCCAGAACCCGCCGTGGATGACGACCACGACCCCGCGGACCTCGCCCCCGGGCAGCGTCAGCTCACCGAACCGGTGCGGACCCTCGGCATAGGGGATGACGACGGGCACGCCCGCGATCCTCGCAGCGCCGCGGTGGTCGCCGCGACCCACACCGCACGCGGCAGACCCGGGCCCATGGGGCGTTCACCGGGCTGGGGTGGACCGGGCCGACCAGCGGTGGGTGAGCACGCCGAGCGCGCCGAGGGCGACGGCGGCGGCGGTCGAGGCGCGCAGCACCTCCGGCCCGAGCCGGACGGCGGTGGCGCCCACCGCCGCGAGCGCGGCGAGCTCCTCGGCGGTGACGCCGCCTTCCGGGCCGACGACCAGCAGCAGGTCCCCTGCGGCCGGGAGCGGCACGTCGGCCAGGCCCGTCGCCGCGCTCTCGTGCAGCACGAGCGCGCAGGCGGCCGTCGCCGCCCGCTCGGCCAGGGCACGGGTGGACACCGGCTCGGCCACGTCCGGCACCCACGCGCGCCGGGCCTGCTTGGCCGCCTCCCGCGCGGTGCTGCGCCAGCGGGCCAACCCCTTGTCGCCGCGCGCGCCGTCGGCCCAGCGCACGACGCACCGCGCCGCCGTCCACGGCACGATCGCGTCGACCCCCGCCTCGGTGGCGAGCTCGACCGCGAGCTCCCCGCGGTCGCCCTTGACCAGCGCCTGCGCGAGGACGACCCGCGGGGACGGCGCGGGGACGAGAGAGCGGTCGGTGAGGGTCAGCTCGACCACGTCCCGGCCGGTTGCGGCGACGACGGCGTGCGCGCGGCCGCCGCGGCCGTCGCCGAGCAGCACGCGCTCGCCCGGGCGGAGCCGCTTCACCGTGGCCGCGTGCCGCCCCTCCGGCCCGTCGAGCACGGCGTGGTCGCCCTCGGGCAGGACGTCGAGCAGGAAGAGCGGTGGTGTCACACCCTTAGCGGAAGCTGTCGCGCAGCCGCGAGAACAGGCCGTGGCCGTTGCGGTTGCCGGTGAGGTCGGGCTGCTCCTCGCCGCGCAGCGCCGCGAGCCTGCGCAGCAGGTCGGTCTGCTCGCGGTCCAGCTTCGTCGGCACGACGACGTCGACGTGCACCATCAGGTCGCCCTGCCCGTCCACGCGCCCGTTGGAGCGCAGCCGCGGCATGCCCTTGCCGCGCAGCGTGCGCACGGTGCCCGCCTGGGTGCCCGGCTCGACGTGCAGCTCCTCGATGCCACTCAGCGTGGGCAGCGGGAGCGTGGCGCCGAGCGCGGCGGCGGTCATCGGGAGCTGGACCGTGCAGTGCAGATCGGCGCCGTCGCGGGTGAACAGCTCGTGCGGCTCCTCCTCGACCTCCACGTACAGGTCGCCTGCGGGACCGCCGCCCTGGCCGACCTCGCCGCGGCCCACGAGCCGCACGCGCATGCCGTCGGCCACGCCGGGCGGGATGTTCACCGGGACGTCGCGGCGCGAGCGGACCCGCCCATCGCCCTGGCAGCGCCTGCAGGGATCGGGGATGACCTCGCCGAAACCCCGACAGCTGGGGCACACGCGCGCGGTGACCACCTGGCCGAGGAAGGAGCGCTGGACGCTCTGGACCTCGCCGCGGCCGTTGCAGATGTCGCAGCGGGTGGGCGCGGTGCCGGGCGTGCAGCCCGATCCCGAGCACTCCGAGCACAGCACGGCCGTCTCGACGGGCAGCTCGCGGGTGACGCCGGTGGCGCACTCCTCCAACGTCAACGACATGCGGATGAGCGCGTCCGCGCCGGGCTGCACGCGGCTGCGCGGCCCGCGGCCCCGCCCGCCCCCGCCCCCGGCGCCGCCGAAGAAGGCGTCCATGATGTCGCCGAAGCCGAAGGCGCTGAACGGGTCACCCCCGCCTGCGCCGCCCCCGCCGTTGCCGAGCGGATCACCGCCGAGGTCGACGATGCGGCGCTTCTCCGGGTCGGACAGCACCTCGTAGGCCGCGCTGACCTCGGCGAAGCGCTCTTGCGCCTCCGCGTCCGGGTTGACGTCCGGATGCAGCTCGCGCGCGAGCCGCCGGTACGCCCGTTTGATCTCGTCCGGCCCGGCGTCCTGTGCTACGCCGAGGATCCCGTAGTAGTCCCGTTCCACCCCAGCGTTCCTCATGATCTCTCGCTCACTTTCCTAGCGTCCCGCCAGGATCTCACCTACGTACCGGGCGACGGCATGCACCGCCGCCATCGATCCCGGATAGTCCATCCGGGTGGGACCGACGACACCCATTCCGCCCAGCACCGTGCGCATTCCGTAGCCGATCGACACCACCGAAGTGTCGCGCATCTCCTCGGCCTCGTTCTCACCGCCGATGCGCACGGTCACCGTGCCCGGCTCCTGCGCCGATGCCAACAGTTTGAGCACCACCACCTGTTCCTCCAGCGCCTCGAGGATCTGGCGCAGTGAGCCCGAGAAATCGGCGGCGTTGCGGGTGAGGTTGGCCGTGCCACCCAACACGAGCCGCTCCTCGGGGTGCTCGACCAGGGTCTCGATGAGGACCGTCGCGACCGTGGTGATCACGCCGCGCAGCTCAGCCGGGGCGGTCTCGGGCAGCTCGGCGACGGCGACGGACGCCGCGACGAGCGGGCGACCCGACAGCGCGCCGTTGACCAGCGCCCGCAGCGCGGCCACGTCGTCCTCCTCGAGCACCTCTCCGAGATCGACGACGCGCTGGTCGACGCGGCCCGAGTCGGTGATCAGCACGAGCATCAGCCGGGCGGGGGTGAGCGCGACGACCTCGCAGTGCCGCACGGTGGAGCGGGTGAGCGTCGGGTACTGGACGACGGCCACCTGCCGGGTGAGCTGGGCGAGCAGCCGGACGCTGCGGCGCATGACGTCGTCGAGGTCGAGCGCGCCGTCGAGGAACGCCTGCACCGCCCGCCGCTCGGCCGCCGACAGCGGCTTGACCTGCGTCAACCGGTCGACGAACATCCGGTAGCCCTTGTCGGTGGGCACCCGTCCCGCGCTGGTGTGCGGCTGGGCGATGAGCCCGTCCTCCTCCAGCACGGCCATGTCGTTGCGCACGGTGGCGCTGGAAACACCGAGGTTGTGCCGCTCCACGATCACCTTCGAGCCGACGGGCTCGTGCGTGGCCACGTAGTCGGCGACGATCGCGCGCAGAACCGCAAAGCGGCGCTCGTCGGTGTTCATGCCGACATTCTAGGTGCTCGACAGGCCGGGGGCCGTGGCGCGCGGCGCCGACGTTGGCTCCGCACGCTCCGCTCGCGCCGACGTTCGCTCCGCACGCTCCGCTCAGCGCCGACGTTCGCTCCGCAAGCTCCGCTCAGCGCCGACGTTCGCTCCGCAAGCTCCGCTCAGCGCCGACGTTCGCTCCGCAAGCTCCGCTCAGCACGGCAGGATGCACGGGTGCTCATCCGCAGGCCCGTGCTCGACGCGATCGCCGACGGCTCGGTGACGGCGCTCTTCCGCCGCTGGGACCGCCCGCGCGTGCGGGTGGGCGGCACGCAGCGCACGGTGGTCGGGGTGCTGGAGTTCACGGCCGTCGAGCCGGTGGCGCTCTCGCGGCTCACGGCGGCCGACGCCCGTGCCGCGGGCTATCCGACGGTGGCGGCGCTGCGGGCGGCCCAGACCGGCGACGGCAGGCTCTACCGGATCACCGTGCGCCCGGCGGGGCCCGACCCGCGGGTGGCGCTGCGGGCCCAGGCCGATCTCACCGACGAGGACCGCGCCGCGATCGCCGCGCGCCTGGCCCGGATGGACCAGCGGGGACCGTGGACGACGACCGTGCTGCGGCTCATCGCCGACAACCCCGGCGTGCGCGCCCCGGACCTGGCCGCCTCCTTGAGCCGCGAGACCCTGCCGTTCAAACGGGACGTGCGCAAGCTCAAGGAGCTCGGCCTCACCGAGAGCCTCGAGGTCGGCTACCGGCTCTCCCCGCGGGGCGCGGCGTATTTCACGACGCTGTTCCAGTGAGGCGCCCACGCCGGCATCACAGCAGAACTGGCACAGTGGGCCACCGTGGCGCGGCGCTTCAGCAGGCGCTGGCTGCTCGTGGGCGCCGGCGCCGCAGCTCTCGTGGGCGCGGGCGCGGTGGGTGTGCCCGCCGCGGGGGTCACCGCCGATGTGGTCGCGCTCCGTCATCGGATCCGTACGACCGTCCCGCCGTACGTCGGCTATGCCGAGAGCAACGGGCGGCTGGGGCTGCCCGAGATCCCCCAGCTCGAGTCGACGGTGGCGCTCCTGACCGGCACCACCCGGATCCGGGCGTTCGTCGCGTCGGCGGACGCGTGGCGGGCCGACGAGCTCACGCCGAGCGGCGAGCACGGCGTCTACCGGGCCGGGCCGTCGGAGTTCCTGTGGGACTTCGAGGCCAACCAGCTCACCCGGGTGCTCGGCATCGCGGCGGCCCGCCTGCCCCGTGCCTCCGACCTGCTGCCGCCCGACCTCGCGCGGCGGCTGCTGGCGCTGGCGGGGAACGACCCGGTCAGTGCGCTGCCGTCGCGGCGGGTCGCGGGCCGTTCCGCCGCAGGCCTGCGGGTCACCCCGTCCGATCCGCAGACGACGGTCGGCAGCGTCGACATCTGGGCCGATCCGGCTACGGCGCTGCCGCTGCGCGTCGAGGTCGCGGGCCGCACCGGGCCCGCCCTGCTCACGACCGAGCTGCTGGAGGTGACCGACGGGCCGCCGGACCCCGCACTGCTGCGCCCCCTCGCGCCGCCGGGCGCGGGCAACGTGACCGCCGAGGTGATCGACGTGGCGGGCGCGCTGAAGGTGCTGAACGCGCCACCGCCGCCTGCTCGGCTCGTCGGACGACCGCGGGTGGCGCTGCCGGGCACGCCGCTGCCCGGCGTCGGCGTCTACGGCACGGGCCTGGCCGCGTTCGTCCTCGTGCCGACGAGCCGCGACATCGCCGATCGCGCCGTCGACTCGGCCGCCGTCGCGGGCGGGGTCACCGTGAAGGTGC
Organism: uncultured Actinomycetota bacterium; assembly: GCA_963770115.1. Lineage (GTDB taxonomy): Bacteria > Actinomycetota > Actinomycetes > Mycobacteriales > Pseudonocardiaceae > Pseudonocardia. The sequence goes on along the minus strand of CAVYOT010000018.1, from coordinate 176,353 downwards.
CGACGGGTCGCGCAGCCCGCGTCACCACCCCCCTGGTATCGGTGGCCGTGCGCACCCGCGGGCGGTCGGGCTCGCTGCTGCTGGGCGCGGTCGACCCGACCGTGTTGGACCTGGCCATCGCCCAGCTGCCCGGACGGGGGGCGCCGCGGTGACCGTCATCGCCACCGAGGGCCTCACCAAGCGTTTCCGGAACATCGTCGCCGTGCGGGACGTGTCGCTGACCGTGCCGTCGGGCGTCCGGTTCGGGCTGCTCGGGCCCAACGGGTCGGGCAAGACGACGTTGGTGCGGATGCTGCTCGGGCTCGTGCACCCGACGAGCGGGCGGGTCGAGCTCCTCGGCAGGCCCATGCCGCGCGACGCCGCGCACGTGCTGCCCCGGGTCGGGGCGCTGGTGGAAGGCCCCGCGGCCTGGCCGCACCTGTCGGGCCGGGCGAACCTCCGCCTGCTCGACGCCGCGGGGCGGGGCGGAAGGCGGGATCGCAACGACCGGGTCGACGAGGCGCTCGTGCGCGTCGGGCTCGGCGGGATCGACCGGCGCCCCGTGCGGGCGTATTCGCTGGGGATGCGCCAGCGGCTGGGCATCGCGGGCGCGCTGCTGCGCAAGCCCGAGCTGCTGCTGCTCGACGAGCCGACCAACGGCCTGGACCCCCGCGGCATCGGCGAGATGCGCGCGCTGCTGCGGCACTTCGCGGCGCACGGCACGACGGTGGTGCTCTCCAGCCATCTCCTGGTCGAGGTCGAGGCGCTCTGCAGCCGGGTGGGCGTGATGAGCGCCGGGCGGCTCGTGCTCACCGAGGATCTCGATGTCCTCCGCGCCCCGACCGGGCTGATCCAGGTACGCACCCCCGACCCGGCAGGCGCGGTGGGACTGCTCAACGGCCAGGTCGCGCACCGCGACGGCGACCTGATCATGGTGCGCGGCACCGACCCGGGCGCGCTGAACGCCCGCCTGGTCGCGGCCGGGATCATGGTGCGCGAGCTGACCCCGCTGCGCCGCAGCCTGGAGCAGGTGGTGCTGGAGCTGACGGGACCGAGCGCCGACCGGGTGGACCGGTGATCGGGGTCGAGCTCCAGCTCATGCTGCGCCGCAGGCGGGTGTGGCTGTGCTGGGCGCTGCTGTGCGCGTTGCCCACCGCGATCGCGATCCTGCTCGCCGTCACCAAGATCGTTCCGCCGCCCGGGCCCGCCTCGCAGTTCCTCTCGGCGGTCCTCTCCGACGGGCAGCTCTACCCCGCGGCCGCGCTCGCGCTCGTGCTGCCGGTGTTCCTGCCGATCACGGTCGCGGTCGTCGCGGGCGACACGATCGCGGGCGAGGCCACCACGGGCACCCTGCGCTACCTGCTCGTCCGGCCGGTCGGGCGGCTGCGGCTGCTCATCGCGAAGCTCATCTCGGTGGCCGCGTACGTGTTGCTGGCGGTGCTGTTCGTGACGATCACGGCATACGTCGTCGGCGTCGCCGCGTTCGGGTTCGGCGCCGACGCGAGCCTCGGCGGCACCGGAGGGATCACGTCGCTGTCGGGCGTGGTGCTCACGCCGCTGCAGCTCGCCGAGCGCACGGCGTTGACCATCGCGTACCTCGCGCTGTGCATGCTGGCGCTCGGCGCCGTCGGCCTGTTCTTCTCCACGCTCACGGACTCCCCGCTGGCCGCCGCGCTCGGGGTGCTCGCGTTCGTCGTCGCGTCGACCGTGCTGCTGCCGCTGGATGCGGCCTCGGCCATCCGCTTCTACCTGCCGACCCGGCACTGGCTGGCCTGGGTCGACCTCTACCGGGAGCCGATCCTCTGGCGGGCGGTGCGGCAGGGCGCCGCGGTGCAGGCGGGGTACGTGCTGGTCGCGTTCGGCGCGGCGTGGGCCAACTTCGCCACCAAGGACGTCACGAGCTGACCGGGCACGCTGCGCCGATCGTGGGCGCGGTGAGGGGGGCGGCGGACAGGCCGCGCAGCACGAGCGCCACGACAGCCGGGTCGCTCGGGAGCTGTCCGTGCGACACCGGCGCGCCTCCGCAGACCTCCTGCAGCGCGACGTCGACGGCGCCGTCGAGCCGCGCGGAGTCGGGCGGGGTGACCGTCTGGTCGGCCGTCGTCCAGATCGAGAGCCAGGGCAGCTGCGCACCGACGCGGGCGCTGGCCAGCTCGCGGACCTCGGCGCTGCCGGGCGCGAGCTGGTGGCAGGCCACCGGGCAGGCGTCGGGCACGAACGCGACCGCGCTGCCCGCCACCGTCGTGCCCCGCAGCGGCGACCCCAGCGTGACGACCCGGCGCGCCTTGGCCGCCCCGTGGTCGCGCGCCACCCACAGCCCCGTCACCACCCCGCCCGCGGAGTAGCCCACGACGTCGACCGAGGGCGCGCCCGCGCCGAGCGCGGCGTCGACCGCCCGGTTCAGGGCGTCGACCTGGGCGGACAGGTCGCCGGTCCCGTTCTGCGGCAGCGCGATCACGCCTGCGCTGCGGCCGGTCGCCCGGATCCTGGCCGCGAGCGGCTCCAGCGAGGCCTGCGAGCCGCCGTAGCCCGGCACGAGCAGCACCGGGCCGAGCACGTCCTGGGCGGGGCGGGCGTCGACGTCGACGTCCGGCGCCCGCCCAGCCACCAGCCGGACGACGACGACCGCGGCCGCCACGAGCAACGAAGACGGCCACCACCCCGAGGAGTAGCCGCCTGCGGGGGCTCACAACCGCGGCATGATCAACGGTTGTGGGACATGACGGCCAGATACGGCGCTCATGTCCCACAACCGTCGATCATGCGCGGATTCGATCATCGCCGGGGACGAGCAGGTCGCGCACGACGGCGTCGGCGAGGAGCCTTCCCCGGCGGGTGAGCACCACCCGGCCTCCGCCCGCGGGCTCCGAGCCGCCGCCCGGACCGGTGCGCGCCCCGCCCGCCTGCGAGGCGGCGGCCCCGGCGCCGCCCGCGAGCCCGCCGCCCAGCACCCTGGAGAACCAGCCGCCACTCGGCCATCCGGCAGGCCCGCCACCATCCGGCGAGCCCCCAGGCCCACCCGGCGACCCCGCGGGCCCGGCGCCGCCGGTCCGCGGCTCCAGGAGGCCGTCGGCGACCGCCCGCTCCGCCGCGCGGCGGCCGTTGCCGTCGAGAAGGTCGAGGGGCAGGCCCGAGGCCAGGCGCAGCCGCAGCATCACGCGCTCGGTGTGCCGTTCGGCGGCGGTGAGCTCCTCCCGCCCGGCCTCCGGGGACTCCCCCGCCGCCAGCGCCGCGGCGTAGCGGGCCGGATGCTTCAGGTTCCACCAGCGCGTGCCCGCCAGGTGGGAGTGCGCGCCCGGGCCCAGGCCCCACCAGTCCCCGTCCAGCCAGTAGCCGAGGTTGTGCCGACACGCCGCGTCCGCCGACGCGGCCCAGTTCGACACCTCGTACCAGCTCAGACCCGCGGCGGTGAGGCGGTCGTCGAGGAGCTCGTAGCGGGCGGCGGCGACGTCGTCGTCGGGGGCGGGGAGCTCGCCGCGGGCCACCCGCCGGGCCAGCGCCGTGCCGTCCTCGACGATCAACGCATAGGCCGAGACGTGGTCCACGCCCGCGGTGAGGACGGCGTCGAGCGAGGCGTGCAGGTCGGCGTCGGTCTCCCCCGGCGTGGCGTAGATCAGGTCGAGGTTGACGTGCGCGAACCCGGCCGCGCGCGCCTCGCGGGCCGCGTCGACCGCGCGCCCCGGCGTGTGGCGGCGCTCCAGCACCCGCAGCACGTGCGGCGCCGCCGACTGCATCCCGAGCGACACCCGGGTGAACCCGGCGTCCACGAGCCCGGCGAAGAACGCGCAAGACGTCGACTCGGGGTTGGCCTCGGTCGTCACCTCGGCGCCCGGCGCGAGCCCGAACGTCGACTGGATCTCCGCGAGCACCGCGCCGAGCCGCTCCGCGCCGATCAGGGACGGCGTGCCACCGCCGACGAACACCGTGTCGACCGGCCGGGAGCCGACCACGTCGGCCGCCACGGCGAGCTCCCGGCGCACCGCCTCCAGCCATCCCTCGGGCGATGCGCCCGACCCGGCCAGCTCGGACGCCGTGTAGGTGTTGAAGTCGCAGTAGCCGCAGCGGGCCGCGCAGAACGGCACGTGGACGTAGACGCCGAAGGGGGGCGCGGGCACCCGTCCACGGTAACCGCGCCCCGAGAGCGGGCTCCCGGTCCATCGCGGGCCGAGCTCGAACGCGGACCGTGCGCATGTCGTCATCCTGGTGGCGAAGCAGCCAGCGCGCCGCCGGACGCCCGGTTCCCTGTGAGCCGGGTCCCATGATGCGGACGCCGTTGGCCCACAGACCGGACAGGTGGCACCCTTGAAGCCGTGACCGCGCCGATGCCCGAACTCCTGCTCGTGGCGCGCCGTCATGTCGACCTGCACCGGGTGAGCAGCGCGCTCTGTCGTTGAGCCGTCCCCGGCCCGCACGTCCCCATCCTGCGAGAGGCGCGTCTCTTGACCACCCCTGCCGTCAAACGCAAGCGCGGCGAAGGCCAGTGGAAGCTGGGCTATCGCGAGCCGCTCAACCCCAACGAGCGCACGAAGAAGGACGACGACGGGCTGAACGTCCGTGCCCGCATCGAGAACGTCTACGCCAAGCGCGGGTTCGACGCGATCGACCCCGCCGACCTGCGCGGGCGGATGCGCTGGTGGGGCCTGTACACCCAGCGCCGCCCCGGCATCGACGGCGGCCGCACGGCGATCCTCGAGCCGGAGGAGCTCGACGACCAGTACTTCATGCTCCGCGTGCGCATCGACGGCGGCGCGCTCACCACCGCGCAGCTGCGCGCCATCGGCGAGATCAGCCAGACCTACGCCCGCGACACCGCCGACGTCACCGACCGGCAGAACATCCAGTTGCACTGGATCCGCATCGAGGACGTGCCCGCGATCTGGGAGCGCCTGGAGAGCCGGGGCCTGCTCACGACCGAGGCCTGCGGCGACACCCCGCGCGTCATCCTCGGCTCGCCGGTCGCCGGGCATCGCGGCCGACGACGTGATCGATCCGCGTCCGGCGATCGACGAGATCATCGAGCGCTACATCGGCAGCCCGGAGTTCTCCAACCTGCCGCGCAAGTTCAAGACCGCGATCTCGCTGGCAGCAGGACGTCGTGCACGAGATCAACGACGTCTCGTTCGTCGGCGTCGTGCACCCCGAGCTCGGGCCGGGCTTCGACGTGTGGGTCGGCGGCGGCCTGTCGACCAACCCGAAGCTCGCCCAGCGGCTCGGCGTCTTCGTCCCCCTCGACGAGGTGCCCGAGGTCTGGGCCGGCGTCGTCTCCGATCTTCCGCGACTACGGCTACCGCCGGCTGCGCCACCGCGCCCGCCTCAAGTTCCTGGTCGCCGACTGGGGCGCCGAGAAGTTCCGCCGAGGTGCTGGAGGAGGAGTACCTCGGCAGCGCCGCTGCTCGACGGGCCCGCGCCGCCGATCCCCGCCATCGCCGCGACCACGTCGGCGTGCACCAGCAGAACGACGGCCGCACTACGTCGGCGTCGCGCCCGATCGTCGGGCCGCGTCTCGGGCACGACGCTCGTCGCGCTCGCCGACGCTCGTCGAGCGCGCGGGCTCGGGACCGGGTCCGGCTCACCGCCGCAGCAGAAGCTGCGTCGTGCTCGACGTCGCCGGACGACGACGGTCGAGGCGCTCATCGACGGACTCGACGAGCTCGGCCTGCACGTCCGAGCCGTCGCCGTTCCGGCGCGGCACGATGGCGTGCACCGGCATCGAGTTCTGCAAGCTCGCCATCGTCGAGACCAAGGCACGCGCGCGATCCGGCTGGTCGACGAGCTCGAGACAGCGGCTCGCCGACGTTCGACCCGCCGCCCGATCCGATCCACGTCAACGGCTGCCCCAACTCGTGCGCCCGCATCCAGATCGCCGACATCGGCCTCAAGGGCCAGCTCGTCACCGACGACGCGGGCGAGCAGGTCGAGGGCTTCCAGGTGCACCTCGGCGGCGGCCTTGGCCTCGACGCCGGCTTCGGCCGCAAGGTGCGCGGCCTCAAGGTGACCAGCGCCGAGCTGGCCGACTACGTCGAGCGGCGTCGTGCGACCGGTTCGTCGAGCAGCGCGCCGACGGACGAGACCTTCGCCCAGTGGGTGACGCGGGCCGACGAGGAGGACCTGCAGTGAGCGGGATGACCGAGCGGGCCATGCCGCTACTACTGCCCGTACTGCGGCGACGAGGACCTGCGTCCCGTCCGAGGTGGCCCACGGCGCCTGGTACTGCGCGCGCCTGCCTGCGCACGTTCAGCGCTGAAGATGATCGGGATCGGGGTGCCGTCGTGAGTCGTCGCAGACCGAGGTGTGACCGTGCGCCGAGCTCTCGCCGAGCGCGGAGCCGCCGAACTCGGGCGCCGGACGCCGCCGCCGAGCAGGTCGCTGCGCGTGGGCCGCTGCAGACCTTCGGCGACGCGGATGATCGTGGCCGTCGACTGGAGCGACGCGGTGCTCGTCGCACCTGGCCGCGCAAGGCGCTGCCCGGCGTCGACGTGCTCTTCCTCGACACCGGCTACCACTTCGCCGAGACCATCGGCACCCGCGACGCGGTCGACGCACGTGTACGACGTGACGATGCGTCAACGTCCTGCCGCTGCAGACCGTCGCCGAGCAGGACGCCGAGTACGGCGCGGACCTGTTCGACCGCGACCCCGACCTGTGCTGCGCGATGCGCAAGGTCGAGCCGCTGCGAGCGACGCGCTCTCGGCCGTACGACGCGTGGGTCACCGGCATGCGCCGCGAGGAGGCGCCGACCCGCGCCGACATCCCGGTCGTCGACTGGGACGACAAGCGCGGGCATGGTCAAGGTCAACCCGCTCGCCGCCTGGACCGACGACGACGTGCGACGCCTACGTCGCCGAGCACGGCGTGCCTGGTGAACCCGCTGCGTCGACGACGGGCTACCCCTCGATCGGCTGCGCGCCGTGCACGGCGCAGCCGCTGCCCGGCGAGGACCCGCGCGCCGGGCGCTGGGCCGGGCACCGGCAAGACCGAATGCGGGCTGCACACGTGACGCATACGCGGACGCCTACCGCCATCGACGAGCCGCGCGACGCGCGCTGCGACGACCACCTGGACGCCCTCGAGGCCGAGGCGATCCACATCTTCCGCGAGGTCGCGGGCGAGTTCGAGCGACCGGTGATGCTGTTCTCCGGCGGCAAGGACTCCGATCGTGCATGCTGCACCTGGCGGTGAAGGCGTTCGGGCCCGCGCCGGTGCCGTTCCCGCTGCTGCACGTCGACACCGGGCACAACTTCCCCGAGGTGCTCGCCTTCCGCGACGCGCTGGTCGCAGCGGCTACGGCCTGCGGCTCGACGTCGCCCAGCGTGCAGGACTACATCGACGACGGCCGGCTGCGCGAGCGCCCCGACGGCACCCGCAACCCGCTGCAGACCGTGCCGCTGCTCGACGCCATCGACGACGCACCGCTTCGACGCCGTCTTCGGCGGCGGCCGCCGCGACGAGGAGAAGGCGCGCGCCAAGGAGCGGATCTTCTCGCTGCGCGACGAGTTCGGCCAGTGGGACCCGCGCCGCCAGCGCCCCGAGCTGTGGAACCTCTACAACGGCCGGCACGCGCCCGGCGAGCACGTGCGCGTGTTCCCGCTCTCCAACTGGACCGAGCTCGACGTCTGGCGGTACATCGAGCGCGAGAACATCGAGCTGCCCGTCGATCTACTTCGCCCACGAGCGCGAGGTGTTCCGCCGCGACGGCATGTGGCTGGCCGCGGGCGCCTGGGGCGGCGCCGCGCGACGGCGAGGAGGTCGAGCGCGGACCGTGCGCTACCGCACGGTCGGCGACATGTCGCTGCACCGGCGCGGTCGAGTCGCAGGCGCGCCACCGTCGACGACGTCATCGCCGAGGTCGCCGCGTCGCCGGCTCACCGAGCGCGGCGCCACCCGCGCCGACGACCGGCTGTCGGAGGCCGCCATGGAAGACCGCAAGCGCGAGGGGTACTTCTGATGGACCAGGGATCTGCTGCGGCTTCGCCACCGCCGGCTCGCGTCGACGACGGCAAGTCCACCCTGGTCGGCCGGCTGCTGCACGACACCAAGTCGGTCCTCGCCGACCAGCTCGAGGCCGTCGAGCCGCGCGTCGGCGACCGCGGCCTGCGCACGCCGCGACCTCGCGCTGCTCACCGACGGCCTGCGCGCCGAGCGCGAGCAGGGCATCACGATCGACGTCGCCTACCGCTACTTCGCCACGCCGACGCGCGAGTTCATCCTCGCCGACACCCCGGGCCACGTGCAGTACACGCGCAACATGGTCACCGGCGCCTCCACCGCCGAGCTGGCCGTGCTGCTGGTCGACGCGCGCAACGGCGTGGTCGAGCAGACCCGCCGGCACGTCGCGGTGCTCGCGCTGCTGCGGCGTGCCGCACGTCGTCGCTCGCGGTCAACAAGATGGACCTGGTCGACTACGACGAGGCCGTCTTCGACCGCGATCGCCAAGGAGTTCGCCGGGCTGCGCCCGCTCGCCTCGGCATCGCCGACGACGCCGTCGTGCGATCCCGGTGTCCGCCCTGCTCGGCGACAACGTCGTCGACCGCTCCGCCGCAGACGCCCTGGTACGACGGCCCGACCCTGCTCGAGTACCTGGAGACGGTGCCGGTGACGGGCCCGGAGGTCGGACGCGCCGTTCCGGCTGCCCGTGCAGTACGTCATCCGCCGCAGCACGCCGAGCACCCCGACTACCGCGGCTACGCGGGCCAGATCGCCGCGGGCCCGTCGCGCCCGGCGACGAGGTCGTCGTCCTGCCCTGCGGCACGCCCACCACCGTCACCGGCATCGACACCGCCGATGGTCCGCTGGACGAGGCGGCCGCGGGCCGCAGCGTCGCGATCCGGCTGGCCGACGACATCGACATCTCCCGCGGCGACGTCATCGCCGCGGCCGGTGCCCTGCCCACCGTGACCCCGCGCTCGACGCCACGCTGTGCTGGCTCGCGGACAAGCCGCTGCGCCCCGGCGCCCGGGTGCTGCTCAAGCACGGCACCCGCACCGCGCAGGTGATCGTCGGGGCACTGGGCGACCGGCTGGACACCGAGTCCGTCACCTGGGTCGACCCGCCCGCCCAGCTCGCGATCAACGACATCGCGCAGGTGAGCCTGCGCACCGCCGACCCGCTCCCCGTCGACGACTACGCCGCCATCCGCGCCACCGGCAGCTTCCTGCTCATCGACCCCCCGACCGGCAACACGCTGGCCGCGGGCCTGATCGGCGTTCCGCTCACGCTGGTCGACTGAGTGTGACGTGCGCGATGCGGTTGGACTGTTCGGACCATTGTCGCCGAGACCTTGCTCACCCGGGTGCCACGTCAGGCCGCTGAGCTGCACCGGTGCGGACGTCCGGACATTTCAGGCCGATCCCGGTACGCGGACACCGAGTTGTCACGGGTTCCTCCGCCACGGACGATGGAGCGCGTGACGTCGACGCCGGTTGCTGCGCGGATCTCCCGTGCTCTGTTGGCGTGCGACCTGGAGTGGTTCTGGCCCTCGCGGCGCGGTCACGCGTTCGACGAGCTCTGTCGCTGATCCTCACCCCGGCCCTGTCAGCCATCGCGCACACGCGCGCTCCGAAGAGGATCCCCCGAACACCATGCGCATGTCCGTCCGCCTGATCTCCGCCGCCGCTGCCGTCCTCCTCCTGGGCACAGCGTGCTCCCGCGCCGCAGAGGCGCCCGCCACCCCTTCCGCCGCCCCGACCCCCGCAGCCGAGCTGCGGCTCGGCTACTTCCCCAACATCACCCACGCGCCTGCGATCATCGGCATCAACCAGGGCCTGTTCACCGCGGAGCTCGGCTCGACGAAGCTGACCACCCAGACGTTCAACGCGGGCGGCGACGAGATCTCGGCGCTGCTCGGCGGCTCGCTGGACGCCGGGTTCATCGGCTCCAGCCCCGCGATCAACGCCTTCGCGAAGTCCAACGGGGAGGCCGTGCGGGTGATCGCGGGCTCGACGTCGGGCGGCGCCCAGCTCGTGACGTCGCCGGACATCACCTCGCCCGAGCAGCTCAAGGGCAAGATCCTCGCGACGCCGCAGAAGGGCAACACCCAGGACGTCGCGCTGCAGAAGTGGCTCAAGGAGAACAACCTGGAGCAGGGCAGCGGGCCCGACAAGGTCACCGTGCAGAACCTGGACAACCCGCGCACGCTCGACCTGTTCAAGACCAACCAGATCGAGGGTGGCTGGCTGCCCGAGCCGTGGAGCTCGCGACTGGTCGACGCGGGCGCCAAGGTGCTCGTCGACGAGAAGACGCTCTGGCCCAACGGCCAGTTCCCCACCACCGTGCTGATCGTCCGCACCCAGTACCTGCAGGAGCACCCCGACACGGTCGCGGCGCTGATCCGGGGTGAGCAGAAGGCGGTCGACCTCGCCACGAGCGACCCGACGCAGGCCAAGACGATCACCAACACGGCCGTCAAGCAGCTCACGGGCTCGACGTTGTCGCAGGCCGTGCTCGACCGGTCATTCACGGAGCTGTCGTTCACACTTGACCCGCTGGCCGCGACGTTCCCGCAGCTGTCGAAGGACAGCGTCACGGCAGGGGTGACCGACAAGGAAACCGACCTCAAGGGCCTCCTCGACGTGGCCGCCCTCAACGGCGTGCTCGCACAGGCAGGCAAGCCCCCGGTGGACGCCGCGGGCCTCGACAAGGCACAGGGGTAGGCGACATGACCGCGACGTTGGATCAGCGGCCCGTGCAGATCGCGCCGTCCGCCGTCGAGCTGCGCGGCGTCGGCAAGACCTTCGGCAGCGGCCCGGGCGCGGTGACGGCGCTGCGCGGGATCGATCTCACTGTCCGTTCGGGCGAGTTCGTCTGCCTGCTCGGCGCCTCCGGCTGCGGCAAGTCGACGCTGCTCAACCTCATCGCGGGCCTCGACCGGGCCGACGTCGGGCGCACGGTCGACGGCTGCGCACCGCGGCCGGCCCGTCGTTCATGTTCCAGGAGTCGGCGCTCTTCCCGTGGCTGACGGCGCGGCCGCAACGTCGAGCTCGCCGCTCGAGCTCGCCGGCGTGCGGCGCCGGCCGAGCGCGCGCGAGCGGGCCGAGACGCTGCTGTCGCTGGTCCAGCTGGACGGCGCAGGGCGGCAAGCGGCGTGCACGAGCTGTCGGGCGGCATGCGCCAGCGGGTCGTCGCTCGCGCGGGCGCTGGCCTCGCCCAGCACGACGAGCCGGGCCTCCTGCTGATGGACGAGCCGTTCGCCGCGCTCGACGCGCATCACCCGCGACGTGCTGCACGGGCGAGCTGCTGCGAGTCTGGCGAGGCCACCGGGACGACGATCCTGTTCGTCACCCACAACGTGCGCGAGGCGGTGCGGCTGGCGCAGCGCGTGGTGCTGCTGTCGTCGCGACCGGGCACCGTGGTGCGCGAGTGGGACGTCCCCGAGCTGGGCGCCCCCGAGCGCGAGGTCCTGCACGACGAGATCACCGCACGCCTCCGGCAGGTGATCACCAGCCATGCCGCGTGACGTCGGCGTCCACCAGGACGTCCGCGAGGACCTCGAGCTGGACATCGCCGAGGCGCTGAAGGGGCTCGACGCGCTCGACACCCCGACGGTCGTCGTCAAGCCGTGGTGGCGGCGGGCTCTTGCGGTGGGGCTCCCCCCGCTCGTGGCGCTGGTGTTGTTCATCGCCGTCTGGCAGCTCATCTGGGCCTCGGCGATCACCAGCGAGTACAAGGTGCCCGCGCCGATCTCGGTGTGGCAGGAGTTCGTCGGCACCGTCGACGACGGGCGGGTCTGGTCGATCCTCTGGACCTCGATCAGCCGGGCGTTCCTCGGCTTCTGCGATCGCGCTGCTCATCGCGACGCCGCTCGGCCTGCTGGTGGCCAAGGTCCGACCGGTGCGGTCGGCGATCGGCCCGATCCTGTCGGGCCTGCAGAGCCTCCCGTCGGTCGCGTGGGTGCCCGCCGCCATCCTGTGGTTCGGGCTCACCGACGCCACGATCTACTTCGTGGTGCTGGCGGGCTCGATCCCCTCGATCGCGAACGGGCTGGTCGCGGGCATCGACCAGATACCGCCCATCCTGCCGAGGGTCGGCCAGGTGCTCGGCGCGCGCGGGCTCACCAGCGCCCGCCACATCCTGCTGCCTGCCGCGTTGCCCGGCTACATCGCGGGCTGCAAGCAGGGCTGGGCGTTCTCGTGGCGCTCGCTGATGGCCGCGGAGATCATCGCCGCGGGGCCGCTGCTCGGCTACGGCCTGGGCGCCTACCTCAAGGACGGCAGCGACCTGTCGAACATGCCGGGCGTCATCGCCGCGATCTTCCTCATCCTCATCGTCGGCATCGGGATCGAGCTGTTGATCTTCCGGCCGATCGAGCGGCGGGTGCTGCGGGCCCGCGGCCTGACCGCCGGGACCTGACGGTGGACCTCACCCGGCGGCGGGACCGCGCCCAGGCCCTGACCCCGCCACGCCCTGCGCCGCCCCGCCGATGAGGGCGCCACCCGGGGTCCCCGGACGGACTTTCGCGCACCTCGTGGTGGGTCTGTGATCCAAGGCGAACTCGCCCCCACGCCCGCAGGCCTGCGGCCGTCGTGCGGGTGCTGGAGCATGGCGCCAGGGCTATCCCGCGTGCAGGCCCGCCGCCACTCACTGGTCGGGGGCAAACGCTTTCGGTAGCCTGACCCAAGTGGGTGCGGAGGAGGGGATCTCCGGATTGCGGGGACGTGAGCCGGAGTTGTCCGTACTGCTGGACGCATTCCGCTCGACCACGGAGGGTCGCGCCGGAGCGGTGTTGATCGGTGGCGACGCAGGCATCGGCAAGACCAGCCTCGTCAACGAACTCGTGCGGCATGCGCGTCGACACGATGCGATCGTGCTCGTCGGGAATGCGATCGATATCGTCGACGCGCCCGCGTTCTGGCCGGTGCTCTCCGCTGTCCGCAATGCGGTGCGGTCGGTGCCCGATGATGAGACGCGCGGGCTACTGCGGCGATGGATCGGCCGCCTTCCCCGTTCGGACGCCGAAGGGGCGAGCGGCGTCCGGATGCCGGTCCGGCTGCTCGACAAGCTCCAAGAGCTGATCACGGAGCTGGCGGACGTCGGCACCGTGGTGCTCGTGATCGAAGACCTCCAGTGGGCCGACCGGTCCACCCGCGACCTGGTCGCCTTCCTCGTCGCCAGCCTCACCCAGGAGCCCGTGCTGGTGGTGGGCACCTACCGCAACGACACCCCGGGCGGCACGCCCGACCTCACGGTCGCGCTCGCCGAGCTGCGCCGTCACCAGAAGGTCACGGCGCTCGAGGTGCGTCCGTTGCCGCGGGCGGTCATCGCGGACCTCGTCGCGGAGTGGGCGCCCGGGCGACCCGATCTGGAGCGGCTGGTCTGGCAGCGGTCCGCGGGCAACGCGTTCATCGCCGAGGAGACGGTCCGGGCCGTGCTCGGCGGCGATGCGCTGGGCCTGCCGACCACCTTGCGCGAGGTGGTGCTGAGCCGTGTCGGGCTGCTCTCGCCGACCGCGCGCCAGGTCGTCAGGGCGATCGCGTCCGGGGTCGGCGCCCTGCGCCACCAACTGCTGGCCGAGGTGCTCGACCTGCCCGTCGCCGACCTGCTCGACGCGATCAGGGAGGCCGTGGCGCAGGGCATCGCCTGCGTCGACGAGAACGGCAACGGCTACCAACTGCGCCACGGGCTGATGACGGAGGTCGTCGCGGCCGACCTCCTGCCGGGCGAGCGGATCGAACTCCACCGCCGGTACGCGCTCGCCCTGTCGGCGGGCCAGGAACCGGCCCAGCCCGGGCTCGCCGCGCAGATCGCCCACCACTGGTACGAGGCGGGAGAACCGGAGCACGCGCTGGTCGCGGCCGTCGCGGCCGCCCAGGTGTCGGAGGGCCTGCACGCCTACTCCGAGGCCCACCGGCTGTGGTTGCGGGCCGCCGAGCTGGTCCCGCTCGTGTCCGACGACGACGTCGTCATCGGCCGTCCGGCATGCCTCGACCGCGCCGGACGGGCTGCGGAGCTCGCGGGCGACCACGACGCGGCCGTGAAGCTGATCGAGGAGCTCCTCGGCGATCCCGAGACGCCCGGCGGCCTGCCCGCGGCCCTGCTCCACGCCCGCAAGGGCAGCTCGCTCGCGGCCCTCGGGTTGGCCACCGAGGCCGAGCAGAGCTACCGGGTCGCAGCGACGTTCCTTCCGGACGTCGGCGCGGAGGCCGAGCGGGCCGAGGTGCTCGGCGCGCACAGCCGCGCGCTGCTGCAGGCCATGGACTTCGCCGGGGCGCGGTCCGTGGCGACCCAGGCCCTCGCGCTCGCCCGCGCCGCAGGCGCGAGCACGGCCGAGGCGCGGATCCTGGCCATCCTCGGCTTCAGCCTGGCCTACCTGGAGGACGCGGCGGCGGGGTCGGCCGCCATCGCCGAGGGGCTCGCGGTGGCCGAGCGGACGCACGAGCCCGAGGCCATCGGCGAGGCACACCTGCGCCACGCCGAGCTCCTCGCGGGCCCGCTCAACCAGCTCGTGGAGGGCGTGGAGTCCGCCCGTCGGGGCGTCGAGCGGATGCGATCGCTCGGGCTGGAGCGCACGGCTGGGGTGGCGCTGCTGACGCACGCGGCCAACGCGCTGTTCCGGCTGGGCCGGTGGGCGGACGCGGCGCAGGCGGTGACCGAGGCCTGGAACCTCGGCCCGACCGGCGCCGCCGCGCTGGAGGTGCGACTGGCGCGCTGCCGGATCGACCTCGGCCGGGGCGACCTGGACGGCGCGTCGAGCGATCTCGAGGCCGTCGAGCTGCTCGCGCGATCGACCACCGGTCCCCGCCAACGCATCCCGCTGCTGGTCCTGATCTCCGCCCTCGACCTGTGGCGGCGCAGGCCCGCCGAGGCACTCCGCCAGGTGGAGGAGGGGCTGGCGGTGGCCGAGGCCGGTGCGGACGACATCTGGTCGGTCGCCCCGCTGGTCTGGCACGGCACGCGTGCCTGGGCGGACATCGCGACGGCGGGCCTTCCGCGGCCCACGCCGTCGCAGGTCGAGCGGCTGCGCCACCACCGCTGCGAGCTCGCCCGCCGGGGCGCGAGCACCGTGCCCGCGGTCCGGGCGGGCATCGCGGCCTTCGTCCTGATGTGTACGGCCGAGGCGACGCGGGCCGAGGGCGAGCCCGACCCGGTCGCGTGGGAGCGGGCGGCCGACACCTGGGAGCGGCACCACCACCCGTACCCCGAGGCGTACGCCCGGCTCCGCCAGGCCGAGGCGATGCTCGCCCATCACTCGCGCAGCGCCGTCGCCGCGGAGGTCCTCCGCCGGGCAGAGGGCATCGCGCGGCTGCTCGGCGCCCAACCGCTCCTCGACGACATCGCCGATCTCGCCACCCGGGCCCGCATCCCGCTCGCCGCGCCCACCGCCCCCGATCCCGCCCCGCGGCAGCCGGGTCGGGATCGGTCGGGCACCCCGCTCGACGAGCTCACCACCCGCGAGCTGGAGGTCCTCCGCGAGCTCGCCAAGGGCCTCACGAACCGGGAGATCGGGCGCAGGCTCTACATCAGCGAGAAGACCGTGGGCGTCCACGTGGCGCGCATCTTCACGAAGACCGGCGTGCACAGCCGGGTGCAGGCGAGCGCGCTCCTGCACCGCTCAGGCCCGACAGACTGACCGGGACACCGACTCCGCCTCGATCAGACCGCGCAGCCTGCGCAGGATCCGCGCCCGTGTCGGCCCGATGCTGCCGACCGGGACCCCGGTGCTGCGCGCGATCTCGGCGTAACCGGGCATTTCAGCCTGGAAGAGGGCGCAGATCAGCGTGGCGGAGCGGCTCGGGATCAGCGTGAGCACAGCGCGCAGCTGACGGGTCATGTCCGCGTCGACGGCGACCTGCTCGACATCCACGCTCGGGTCCGGGCGCTCCGACGTCTCGGCGTCGAGCCGCGGCTCGACCCGTCGGCGGTCATTGATGATGCGCAGGCACTCCCGCTTCGCCGTCGTCCGCAGCCATCCCCCCAGCGCCTCGGGCTCACGAATCTGGCGGCCGTGCTCGAGCATCCGCAGCCACGTCCGCTGGGCGGCGTCGCGGGCGTCGGCCTCCTGCAGGCGGTAGGCGCCGATCGTCGCGGCGACGGCCGGGTCGAAGCGGTTGACCAGCAGCTCCCATGCCGAGGTGTCGCCGCCGAGAGCGGTCTGCAGCAGTTCGGTGGTCGTCGTGTATCCGATGGTGGTGGCGTTTGCCGTGGACATTTGAGGCCCCTCCTCGCACTCGCGTTTGCGCAGCGGGAACAGCCTCTGTCGATGATCTTCGTAGGGCGTCTGGTGAATGACCTACCGCGGAGGGCGGGCGCGCCCTATTTCGTCGGACCGCCCGCCCTACGGCGTCCGGTCGTCAGGCGGCGCGCGGCGCGTCGGCGACCGAGCGGTGGTCGTGGCAGCGCTGCTCGAGCACGATGGAAGTCCAGTCCTTCTTCCTCCGGAACGGGCGCACGACGGCGTTCAGCACCGTCTCCAGGCGCCACAGCCACCGGGGGCGCTTTAGCTCAGCGGCGTATTCGGACGCCATGTCGTCCAGCTTGGCGCGCACGATCTCCTCGTCCACCGGACCGGCCTTCGCGGCCGCGTAGGCGAGGGCGTCCCACCAGACGTGCTCGCGGAAGTGCTTGAGCGCGAACGCACCCACCCGTTCGTCGAGCCCGCCCATGACGCGGTCGGCGACGGCGATCCCCGGCTCGTAGTCGGTGGCCAGCATGTCCTGGATGGTGTTCAGCACCCCGATCAGCAGCTTGTTGACCTGGTCGTGGTCGAACTTGCGCCGCTGCAGGATCCGGTAGTCGTCCAGCTCCGCGGGATCCAGGTTGTCGGCGATCGCCATCGGCAGATCGCGGTTGATGTGGGCGTTGATCCCGAGCGCGGCGTTCTCGACGACCGACGACCCGGGATCCTCCGCTGCCTCGTGCGCCGCCGTCCACGCGGGCGACGTGTGGTCCGGGTCGAACGACGCGAAGTACCGGGTGGCGAACCGGCCTGACAGGTGGAATATCCAGCGCGGGTCCAGGAACGTCTGGACGTTCTCGTAGCGGCCGCATCCGTGAATGGCCGAATAGACCTCCAGGGTCATGACGTAGTAGACCCGCAGGAAGATGGCTCGTTTGTCTCTCGTGGCGTGGTAGTACTCGAGTGTCCGGTGCATGTCGTCGAGCGCCTGCTCGATGTTCTCGGGCCTCTGCTTGGCAAGCTGCTGTTCGTCCACCTGTGCTCTCCCTCCGGACGGTCGCGCAGGTCTTTCTCCTCCTGAGTAGAGGGCGGGGCCAGGCCCGCTGATACACGCGGCGCTTGCCCGGGCGGGCAGGACGCAGTGTTACGTGCGAGGACGCGTGGGGGTATGCGAAGTCGCAACGGTGTGGCGACGCCGGACTCCTCAGGCGGCCGCGCGGTCGACCGCCGTCGCGCGCAGGCTGCGGAGGACGGCGCGGGCGACGGCGTCGTTGTACCGCAGGCTCTGGGCGTTCATGCCGGGCCGGGTGAACGCGCCCGCGACCTTCACCGTGGTGTGCGGGCCCACCGCGAACCGCCGCGGGTGCACCCGGCCCGCCGCGTCGACCAGCGCGCCATCGGCGGGCCGGACCGCGATCTGGCCGGTGTTGCGCAGCAGGGCGCCGTCGTCGTCGACGAGGAGGCGCTCACCGATCGCCCCGTCGCGCAGGAGTGCCGCCACGAGCGGGTCGGTCGAGCGGGACGCGCTGGGGTCGGGCAGGCGGGCGTCGACGAGCACCGGCGCCGTGACCGCGCCAGGGATCGCGGCCGAGGTGGCGCGGAAGGCCCCGTCGGCGATGCCGACCTGCATGCCCGGCCCGAGGAACCGCACGTAGCCCGCGCGGGCCAGCGCGAGGATCTGCCGCACCCGGAAGCCCGGCGGACCACTCGCGACGGAGTTGAAGAAGCTCTGCCACCAGCCCATGTCGACCGCCTGCGACCGGATCGAGAGCACCTCCGCGAGCCTTCCCAGCTCGCTGTAGACCGACAGCATCGCCACGAACGCCCCCAGGTGCGGCGTGTGGCGGGGGTCGACGTGCTGACGCAGGTCCTCGGAGATCCGGGCCTGGATCTGCGGCTGCAGCGCCGCGAGGCTGTCGGCCCGCACGCCGTCGAGCGGACGGTCGAGGGCGGCGAGATCGAGGCGGTCGAGCGGGTCGGGCACCGCGTCGGCGAGCAGCGCCTCCATCGCGGGGGTGCCCCAGCCGAGCGCGGCGAACCGGTCGGCGAACTCCGCCCACGGCATCCGGACGCGCTCGGGGTGGCCCCGCCCGAGCTCGTGGTACCAGCCCCAGGCGATCTCCTTGGCCATCAGCGGCCACACCTGCGTCGCCATGTCGACGGGGCCGCCGGACGCGAGCAGCGGGTCGACCTGCGAGGGCCCGAAGAAGCGCGGCAGCGGCGGCCGCCCGGCGCGCAGCTGGTAGTGGGTCTTCGCGTGGTACGGGGCGCCCCGCGGCGAGCCCGCCACCAGGTAGGGCTCCTGCCCCGACGGGACGTAACGCAGCCCCTCCCCGTCCTTCGCGAACCGGCCGCCGCGTCCCTCGTAGAGCAGCACGACGAGGTCGACGAACGCCAGGCCGAGGCCGCGCACGAGCACCGTCTCGCCGGGGGCGATCACCGAGAGGTCGGTGTCGGTCGTCTGCTCCGGCGGCAGGTAGCGCAGCCCCGCCGCGGCGGCGCGGGCCGCCAGCTCCAGCTCGTCGGCCGTCGGTGTGGCGTCGAGGTGCCCGGAGGCGAGCACGACGGCGTCGGCCCGCAGCGGCGGCCCCTGCTGCAGGTGCACGACCTGGGCGTCGCCGTCCTCGGACAGCCCGGTCGCCCGCGTGTGGTGCAGGTGCACGCGCATGCCCGGTGGCCGCCGGGCGACGACATCGCGCAGCACCCAGCCCAGGTAGGCGCTCTGCAGCCGCCTGCTGGGGAACGTCGTGGCGCTGACCCTGGCCAGCTCGTCGGCCAGGTCCGGATCGACGGCGGGGCCGGTCTGGGCCCACTCCCAGAACGAAGGGCCCGGCGCGATCGGGCCGTCACAGGCGACCGAGGCGTCGGTGTACATCGTGACGTCGGCGGCCATCGAGTTCATCGCGAGCAGCGGCGACTGCGCGTGCCGCCAGATCCGGCCCGCACCCGGCGGGTACGGGTCGATCAGGTGCACGTCGAGGCCGTCGGGGTGCAGCTCGGGGGCACTGGCGGCCAGGCGCTCCAGCACGCCGGTGCCGCGCGGGCCCGCCCCGACGATCGCCACGGTCGACCTGGGCACGGGCAGGGGTTCCTCTCGCGGGCGGACGGGGGTCAGCGTCCGCCCGCCTGCTGGGCGGAGCCGGTGCGGCACAGATCGACGTGCCACCGCCGCGCCAGCCGAATCCCCACACCTCTGAGGGTAGGTGGCGGCTGCGCCCGCGGCCACCGGTTCGGATCTACGTCACGCCTGCCGCGGCGTGGCCGCGTCGACCAGCGCCGCCACGAGCTCGGGCTCCCGCGCGGCGTGGACGTTGCGCCCGGCGTCGTCGAGCAGCAGGTGCGGCCGCATCCACGAGGGCACGAGCGTGCCCGCGTGCGGCACGTGCAGCAGCACGGGGCTGCGGCCGTCGCCGGGAATGATCATGGGACAAGTCGGGTTGACGGGTTTATGCCAGTCGAGTTCCTCGGAATCGGTGCCACCAACGACGGCACGGAGACCCATGCCCGGTCCGGACCCGCCTTCGACCCGGAGTACACGGTCGCCCTGGCCCGCGCCCACGAGGAGAGCGGCTGGGACCGGGTGCTCACCGCCTACGGCTCGGGCAGCCCCGATCCGGCCCAGGCCGCGGCGCTGATCGCCTGCCGCACCGAGCGGCTGCAGCTGCTGCTCGCGCACCGGCCCAACGTCGCCTACCCGACGTTCACCGCCAAGACCGTCGCCACCCTCGACCAGATCTCCGGCGGCCGCCTGACCCTGCATGTGATCACCGGCGGTAACGACCACGAGCAGCAGCGCGAGGGCGACACGCTGCCCAAGGACCGCCGCTACGACCGCACCCGAGAGGCGATCCAGATCTTCAAGCGGGCCTGGACCGAGCGCGAGCCTTTCGACTTCCACGGCGAGCACTATGCGTTCAACGACTTCGTGCTCGACGTCGAGCCCGCCCAGCGCCCGCGTCCCAAGATCTCCTTCGGCGGCTCGTCGCCCGCGGCCTACAAGGTGGGGGCCGAGGAGGCCGACATCTACGCGCTCTGGGGCGAGCCGCTGGCGGGCACCGCCGAGCAGATCGCGACGATCACGCAGCTCGCCAAGGACGCGGGCCGCCCGGCGCCTGCGTTCCAGGTGGCGTTCCGGCCGATCCTCGGGCGCACCGAGGAGGAGGCGTGGGAGAAGGCATATGCGACGGTCGCGGCGATCCAGGACGCCGCGATCCGCGGCGAATCGCTGACCCGCCGCCACCCGCTGAAGGACCCGGAGAACGCGGGCTCGCAGCGCCTGTTGGCGGTCGCTGCCCAGGGCGAGCGGCACGACCGGGCGCTGTGGACGGTCACCGCGGCGGCCACCGGCGGCGCCGGGAACTCGACGGCGCTGGTCGGCACGCCGGAGACCGTCGCCGCCGCGCTCATGGACTACTACGACCTCGGCGTGCGCATCCTCTCCGCGCGCGGCTACGACCTCATCGCCGACGCCGTCGAGTTCGGCCGCGAGGTGATCCCGCTCGTGCGCGCCGAGGTGGCGCGCCGCGACGCCGCCTGATTTCACTGCGTCTGATTTCACTGCCGATCACTCCGGCTGTCGGGGAGCATGGAGCGTCCCGGCGGCGGAAAGGGGACGGCGTGGACGGCGAGGTGTCGGCCGAGCCACTGATCGGCGTCGACGACATGGAGACCCCGTACTGGGCCCAGGGCTACGAGAAGGTCGTGCAGGCCAGCCTGCGCGAGGTCGCCACGGCCGTGCCCCGCACCATGGCACTGGTCGTCGGCTGGGCCTGGCGGGCGGCGCCGGGGCTGACCCTGCTGACGGCCGCGTTGCAGCTCCTCACCGGCGCCGTCCAGGCCTTCGGGCTGCTCGCGACGGCCAACGTGTTCGCGCCCCTGCTGGCCGCGGGCCCGACCCCGGAGCGGGTGGCCGCCGCCCTGCCCGCGCTCGCCGTGGTCATCGCGGCCTACGCGGGCCGCGGGCTGCTCGACGCCGCCGAGGGCGCCACCCAGGCCGCACTGGCGCCCCGGGTGCAGCGGGAGGCCGAGGACGAGCTGTACGCCGTCCTCGTCGGCGTCGACCTGGTGGCATTCGACGAGTCCGACTTCACCCAGCTCGTCGAGCGGGTCACCCAGGGCGCCCCCAGCCGGGTGCGGGCGGCGGTCCGCGAGACGAGCGACCTGACGGCGCTCGCCGTGTCGATGTGCGCGGCTGTGCTCACGGCCGGGATCCTGCAACCGCTGCTCGCGCCGACCGTGCTGCTGGCCGCGGCCCCGCAGGCCTGGGCCCAGGTCAAGGGGGCCAAGCTGGCGTTCGACTCGTGGCTGCGCACGTCGTCGCGCGCGCGGCGGCTGGACGTCGTCAGCGAGCTGGTGTCGCGGCGGGAGAACGCGGCCGAGGTGCGCGCGTTCACCACGCAGGAGGTGCTGCTCGGCGAGCACCGCCGAATCGCCGACGACCTGCTGACCGAGTCGATCCGGGTCGCGCACCGGCAGAACCGGGCGACGACGGCGGGTCGCGCGCTCTCCGGGATCGGCACGGCGATCGGCTACGTCGTGCTCGGGCTGCTGCTGTACGCGGGCGCGATGCCGCTGGCGCTCGCGGGCACGGCGGTGCTCGCCATGCGGGCGGCCTCGAGCGCGATCGTGAACTCGATGTTCCAGGTGAGCCAGCTGTACGAGTCCGGCTTCACCCTCGAGCTGTACCGCACCCTGATCCGCGACGCGGGCGCCCGCAGCAGGCCCCCCGGCCGGACGGCGCTGCGCGGGGACCCCACGGAGATCACACTGGACGGCGTCTCCTTCCGCTACCCCGGTCACGACGAGCGCGCCCTCGCCGACGTCTCGCTGACGTTGCGCCGGGGCCAGGTGATCGCCCTGGTCGGGGAGAACGGGTCGGGCAAGTCCACTCTCGCCAAGCTGCTCACCGGCCTGTACCTGCCCGAGGTGGGCACGGTCGCCTGGGACGGCGTCGACACCGCGGACGTCGACGCCGAGGCGCTGCACGAACGTGTCGCCGTCGTGCTGCAGGATCCGCTGCACTGGCCGATGACCGCGGCCAACAACGTGCGCATCGGCTGCCTCGACCGGCCCGACCCCGACGATGCCCTCCTCACCGATGCGGCCGCCCGGTCCGGGGCCGACGTCGTGCTCGCCGCCCTCCCCGACGGCGCGGCCACGATGCTGTCGCGGCAGTTCCAGAAGGGCCGTGACCTGTCGGGCGGGCAGTGGCAGCGGCTTTCGGTGGCCCGCGGGCTCTACCGGGACGCGCCGCTGGTCATCGCCGACGAGCCCACCGCGGCGATGGACGCCCGTGCCGAGCACGCCGTGTTCACCGCGCTGCGCGGGCTGGGCGGCAGCGAGCGCATCACCGTGCTGGTCACGCACCGGCTCGCGAACGTCCGCCACGCCGACCAGATCGTGGTGCTGGAGAGCGGGCGCGTCACCGGGTTGGGGACGCACGCGGAGCTGATGGCAGCGGGTGGCACCTACCACGAGCTGTTCTCGCTCCAGGCCCAGGCGTACGCGGAGGACCGACCGTGATCGGCTAGTCACACCACAGTGCATGTCCCATCAGCAACGTGTAACGGGTCCGTTGCTCAGAGCGAGATCCGACCGTCAGCGCTTCGGCGCTGATCCGCCGTCCAGATCACGACGACTCCCCCAGACGGCGGTGGCCGGTGAAGGATGGACATGTCTATCGCTCCCCCCGAGAGCAATACGCAACAGTTCCCCGCGCTGCGCAGGATGATGACGTCGAGCGCCGAGATGACGGCCCGGATCGCGATCCGGCCGGTGTTCGTCGACGACGGCGGCAGGCGCAGGCGCTTGATCGTCGGCGGCGGCTATCTCGTCGCGCTCGCCTGCCTGGGGTACATCGCCGTCGTCGGCATCAGCCTCATGGCCGGCCCCTCCGGCCCGCTCGACCGCGCCCCACGGCCGCGGGCGGAGCAGAGTCTGCAGCCGGGCGGGGCGCCCGCCGTCGCGGTTCCGCAGGCGGTCGCCCCGAGGGTCCAACCGACCGCGCGCACCGAGAACCTCTCCCGCCCGACGACGACGCCGACGTCCGTGCGCGTCGTCGCCACCACCCCGGCCCGCATCGCCCCGACCGTCGCGCCGACGGCGGCGGCACCGGCCCCGCCCGTCACGACCGCAGGCCCCGCAGCCCCCACGTCCGCCCCGTGCCGTCCCCGCCGCGGATGCGGGTCGACGACGGCAGCGCCCACCTCGGCGCCCGAGCCCACCACGGCGCCCTCCGGTGATCCCACGGTCGCGGCGCCCAGCACGTGACGAGTCCGGCGCGGCGACGCCGGGTGGGTACCGCCCAGATCGTCGCCTCCGCCCTCGTGCTCGGGTTCGCCGCGATCCTCGGCGTCGCAGGCTTGGGCGAGGCACGGGTGGGCAACGACGCGGGCGCCCACCCCCCGGTCAGCGCGGACACCGTCCCGGACTCGGTCCGGGACGGCGGCCCCTGGGTCGATGCCACGCAGAACCCGGTGACGTCGCGGTTCCTGCCCCCCAAGACGATCGCCCTGACCTTCGACGACGGCCCCGACCCGACGTGGACGCCCGAGGTCCTCGCGGTGCTGCGGAAGTACCACGTGCCGGGCACGTTCTTTGTCGTCGGCTCCAACGTCGGCAGGCATCCCGAGCTGGCCGCCGCCATCCGGGCGTCGGGATCGGAGCTGGGCGTCCACACGTTCTCCCACCCCGACCTGGTCGACGTGTCCCCGTGGCGGATGCAGCGCGAGCTCGACGAGACCCAGCTCGTGATCGCGGGCAGCGCGGGCATCACGACCTACCTCCTGCGGCCGCCCTACTCCTCCACCGCGGAGGCCGTCGACGACCTCGGATTCCGCACGGTGACCGACGCGGGCGCGCTGGGCTACGTCACGGTGTTCACCACGCACGACAGCGAGGACTGGCAGCGGCCCGGCATCCCCGCGATCGTCCGCAACGCCACGCCGCAGCCCGACGATCCCCACGGCGCCGTCGTGCTCATGCACGACGCGGGCGGGGACCGGTCCGAGACCGTGGCCGCGCTGGACCGCTACATCCCGATGATGACGGCCAAGGGCTACCGCTTCACGACCGTCACCGAAGCGCTTGGCGAGCCGTCCGCCGATGCGCCTGCCTCCGCGCAGAACCGGCAGGTGGGGGCCGTGCTGCTGGGCGTGATGGCCTTCGCGACCGGCTTCGTGGCGACGCTGCGCTGGGTTCTGCTCGTCGTCGGCGTGCTCGTCCTCGTGCGGATGATCCTCATGGTCGCGGCGGCGCGGCGACTCGCCCGGTGCAGGCGTTCCCCGGCCTGGAGCTGGGGCGACCCGGTCGACCGGCCGGTCTCGGTGATCGTGCCCGCGTACAACGAGGCGGCGAACATCGCCGCGACGGTCAAGTCGATCGTGGCGAACGACCATCCGCTCGAGGTCGTCGTCGTCGACGACGGGTCCTCCGACGACACCGTCGCGATCGTCGAGTCGCTCGGGCTCCCCCACGTCCGCCTGCTGCGGCAGGCCAACGCGGGCAAGGCGGTCGCGCTCAACACGGGCATCCGCGCCGCCCGCCACGACCTCGTCATCATGATCGACGGTGACACGATCTTCGAGCCGGACGCCGTCCGACGGCTCGTGCAGCCCTTCGCGGACCCGTCGGTCGGGGCGGTCGCGGGCAACGTGAAGATCGCCAACCGCGACGACCTCATCGGGCGGCTGCAGCACATCGAGTACGTCGTCGGCTTCAACATCGACCGGCGGGTACAGGACACCCTCGGCTCGATCGCCACGATCCCGGGGGCGGCCGGGGCCTTCCGCCGCCGCGCGCTCCTCGAGGTCGGCGGGCTGTCCACCGACACGCTCGCCGAGGACACCGACCTCACCATCGCTCTCGGCAGGGCGGGGTGGCGCGTCGTCTTCGAGGACACGGCCCGCGCCTGGACGGAGGCGCCCGCCACGTTCGCGCAGCTGTGGCGCCAGCGGTTCCGGTGGAGCTACGGCACGATGCAGGCGATCTGGAAGCACCGCCGCGCCGTGCGCGAGCGCGGGGTGGCCGGAAAGCTCGGCAGGCGGGGGCTCGTACACGTCGCCGCCTTCCACATCGCGCTGCCGCTGACCGCACCCGTCGTCGACGTGCTGCTGGTCTACGGCCTGCTGTTCGAGGATCCGGCCGCCGCGATCCTGCTGTGGCTCGCGATGCTGCTGGCCCAGCTCGGCGCCGCGCTGTTCGCGTTCCGGCTGGAAAGGGAGCGACCAGGGGCGCTCTGGGTGTTGCCCGTGCAGCAGGTCGTCTACCGGCAGCTCATGTACCTTGTTCTGATCCAGTCCGTGATCAGCGCCTGCACTGGTGCGCGCGTGCGCTGGCAGCGCATGCACCGCGTCGGGGTGCTCGGCCAGATGCTGCCCGCAGTCGCCGCGCCTCCGGCCCTCACCCCCGCGTCCGCGCAGGCCGCCCGCAGGCCGATGAGCATCCCCGCCCCTTCCCCGGCACAACGGGCATGCGGTGGCGGTGGCCGCCGCGAACGCTGGCCGGACACCCTGCGGGCGGTCGCGCTCGTCCGCGTGATCGTCTACCACGCGACCTCGGCGGGGTGGCTCTCCCTCGTCTTCCCGTCGATGGGGGTGATGTTCGCGCTCGGCGGCTCACTCATGATCGCGTCCCTGCGCCGGACGCCCGCGATCGACGTGATCGGGCACCGGCTGCGGCGGCTGCTGCCACCGCTGTGGCTGATGGGCGCGATCGTCGTGCCGCCGATGCTCTGGCAGGGATGGGCGGCCGAGTCCGGCGACACCGCGCTGAGCCCGCCCGACCTGGTCTTCTGGCTGTTCCCGCTGCTGGACCCGCCCGGGAGCGCCGCGGCGGCCGACGTCACCGTGGTGCTCTGGTACATCCGCGCCTACCTGTGGTTCGTGCTGCTCACGCCCATGATGCTCGCGGCGTTCCGCCGCTGGCCGGTGCGCGCCACGCTGGCCCCGCTGGTCGTCGTTGCGCTCGACGGGGTGCTCGGTTGGAACCTGGAGTCCAGCGGCGGCTTCGGCCCGGCGCTGATCGACTTCTGCACGTTCGCGACGTGCTGGATGCTCGGCTTCGCCCATCGCGAGGGCAGGCTCCGCGCGCTGCGGCCCGCCGCGCTCACCGGGCTGGTGCTGGCCGCGCTGGCCGCGGGCGGTGCGTGGACGTGGTGGCATCCCTCGCCGGACGCGGGCTACGACCTCGGCGAGATTCCGCTCGGGCAGGCGCTCATCTCGGCGGGGGCGGTCCTGCTGCTCCTGCGGATCAACCCCGCGCTGCGCTGGGTGGACCGCGTCCCGGGCCTCGCCCGTCTCCTCGCCGTGGTCAACGCCCGGGCGATCACGATCTACCTGACGCACAACGTCGCCATCAACGCGGCCGACGAGATCGACGTGGCGCTCGGCTGGAACGGCACCCCCGCGCTGGTCGGCACCATCGCCGCCCTGATCGTCCTGGCGGTGCTCGCCTTCGGCTGGGTCGAGGATCTCGCCGCACGCAGGCCGGTCCGGCTGCTCCCCGGGGGACGGAAGGCCCCCGCCCCGGTCGAGGCGGCCGCGCCCGGGACACGCACCCCCGAGCTCCCGCCCCGCGCGGCCGCGCCCACACCGGTGTTCGCCGGAGCAGGTCGACCGGAGGCCCCGCCGGTGCCAGCGCAGCGCCGCCCGGCGGGCCCCCGGCGCCCGGCCGCCCCCGCTCCGGTCGCCAGCCCTCCGCAGTTCACCGCTCCCTTCGCCCCCGCGCCGCGGGCCGCCGCTTCGCAGGCAGCTCAGCCGATCGCCATTCCAGGCGGCGGGTGGGCGCCGCACGACCCGCCGCGGCGCCGGACCGGGCCCGCCCCGGATCGGCCGCCGCCCGGCCCCGACACGGAGCCGCTCAGGACCGTGCTGCCCACAGCGCGGCACGAGCGCCGACCGGGCCCGGTCCCACCGGCGGGCGCGTCCGGACGGCACGCCCTGGGCAGGCCGGGTGACGCGCGGTGAGCCGGATCCGACGGGCGGCCGCGATCGTCACCGTCGTTCTGTCCGCAGCGGGCTGTGGCACGGCCGAACCGTCGCTGAGCGACCTGCCCGCTACCGTCGACCGACCGGAACCGACGCCCGCACCGCTGACCGCGACGTCCGCGCCGACCTCCACCCCGACGGCGGGGCCCGCGCCGCTCACGACCGCGCCCCTCCCCCGCCCCGCGCCGAAGGCCCGCCCGGGCCGCCCGTGGTCGGTCGTCGTGACGTTCTACGGATCGGCCGACAACGACCCGCCCGGCTCGACGGCCATCGCCCACCCCAACGCCCGGCACACCGAGGCGGGCGGCACCGGCACGTACGCCGACCCGCTATCCCTGGCGGCAGACACCCGTGCGATCGCCGTCGGCTCCCGCGTCTACTACCCGCCACTGCGGAAGTACTTCGTCATGGAGGACGACTGCGCGGGGTGCATCGACGACTGGGAGTCCTCCCGGATACCGCACATCGACCTGTGGACCGGGGACCACGCAGGCTCCGCCTTCCTCGCGTGCGAGGAGGCCCTGACCCCGCCCGGCCGGGTGACGGTCGAGGTGAACCCGCCCCCCGGCCGTTCGGTCGACACCCACCCACTCTTCGGCGGGAGCGGCTGCCTCCTCTGACGGTAGCCGGTCACGCGTCCGGACGGCGCGGCGCTATCGGCCACGCGGATGCGCCACGCGCATGGCGCTTCGCAGAGCCTGCTGTCGCTTCGCAGGGTCACGGCGGCCTGCGAAGAAGCGCACACGGCCTCTGCGAGGACGCCCTCGCTGCGCCGCAGGCCCCGGTCGACGGGCCCGGCGGCCGTCGCCACGGTGCGGCCCGCACGCCATCGCTGCGACGCGGGGCCCGACCCGACGATCGCCGCCGGACACGGCAGTAGGTTCGGCCCATGAGCGCATCCGCACCCGACGAGCTGGTGCACCTCGACGTCGCCGCGGGGGTCGCGACGATCACCCTGGACTCTCCCGCCAACCGCAACGCCCTCTCCGCGCGGCTGCGCCGGGAGCTGCTGGCGCACCTGGACACCGCGCTGGCCGACGACGCCGCCCGCGTGGTGGTGCTCGGGCACACCGGACGGGTGTTCTGCTCGGGCATGGACCTCAAGGAGTCCCGCGGCGCAGGCGCGTCCGGCCAGGGCGTCAACGAGGTGCCCGCGATCCTCCAGCGCATATGGACGGCCCCGAAGCCGGTGGTCGCGAAGATCGACGGCCCGGCGCGGGCGGGCGGTGTGGGCCTGGTGGCCGCCTGCGACATCGCCGTGGCGGCCGAGGCGGCGACGTTCGCGTTCAGCGAGGTGCGGATCGGGGTGGTCCCGGCCGTGATCTCCGTGACCGTGCTGCCCCGCATCCTTCCGCGGGCCGCCCACGAGCTGTTCCTCACCGGGGAGACGTTCGACGCCGCACGCGCCGTCGCCGTCGGTCTCGTCAACTCCGCGGTGGCCGCCGACGCCCTTGACGCCGAGGTGGCGCGCTACGTGGAGATGCTGCGCCTCGGGGCGCCGGGCGCCCTCGCGGCGACCAAGGAGATGCTGCGCGCACAGCGTTCGGCGTCGATGGACGCGCAGTTCGCCGCCATGCTCGCGCTCTCGGCCGCGTTCTTCGCCGCCGACGAGGGCCAGGAGGGCATGCGGGCGTTCGCCGAGAAGCGCCCGCCGCGCTGGGCGGTGCGGGACTGACGCCTACCGCGTCCAGAAAGGGTCGCGGCCCGAAGCGGCGAGCGCGCGGTCGAGCGTCGACGCGTCCCCTGGCACCGTCACCTCCGGCCCGAACCAGCCGCCGTCGCGGCCCATCGACGCGATCGACTCGACGCCCGCGAGCACGGTCGCGGCCACCGGCTCCGGCACGGAGAACGGCTGCCCGGTCGCCCGCGCGACGTCCCAGCCGTGCAGCACGAACTCGGCGGTCATCATCGAGCCGACCGCGGCGGCAGGCATCGCCCCGCTCCCGAACGGCGTCTCGCCCTCCCACGCGGACGGGTCGTGCCAGGCGCGGGCGGCCGCGGCCCCGGTCTCGGCGGCCCGGTCGGCCCACTCCGCCTCCGCCACGCCGCGCAGGTAGGGGCAGCGCTCGTCCTCCGTCCAGTCCGGAGGCCACGCCGCCTTCCGCGCCCCGTACTCGGCCATGACCAGGCCGAACGCCAGGTGGTTGACCGCCTGTCCGACCGTCCAGTCCTGGCACGGCGACGGCTCGCCGAAGCGCGCCGGGTCGGCCCCCCGGATCGCCGCGACGGCGATGTCGATGCTCTCCCGCATGTGGTCTGCGTGATCCATACCGCCACTCTGCCGGACCCGCGGCGGCGCGCATTGCACGAACGCGACAGCTACCGTGATGGCATGGACGTCGCCGAGCTGCTGGCCGACCCCTGCGCGGCGGCCCTCGACGTGCTGGCGGGCCGCCCGCTCGCCGCGCTCACCGGCGCGGGTCTCTCCACCGATTCCGGCATCCCCGACTACCGCGGTCCCGGCTCCCCCCGCCGCACCCCCATGACCTACCAGGAGTTCCGCTCCGGGGCGCCCGCACAGCGCCGCTACTGGGCCCGCAGCCACGTCGGCTGGGCCCGGATGGCGCACGCCGCACCCAACGACGGCCACCGCGCCCTTGCCGAGCTCGAGCGTACCGGCGTGCTGCGCGGCCTGATCACCCAGAACGTCGACGGCCTGCACGCCGTGGCGGGTAGCCGGGCGGTGATCGACCTGCACGGCCGCATCGCCGACGTCGTGTGCACCGGGTGCGGCAGGCGCACCTCCCGCGAGCAGCTCCAGCGCCGCCTCGCCGCGGCCAACCCCGGCTTCGTCGAAGCGGCGGGCGCCGCGGTCGAGGCCGCGCCGGACGGCGACGCCGAGCTGGCGGCCACCGGCGGCTTCCGGCTCGTCTGGTGCGTCGCGTGCGGCGGGGCGCTCAAGCCCGATGTCGTGTTCTTCGGCGAGAACGTGCCGCGGGAACGGGTGGCGCGGGCCTACGCGATGGTCGACGCGGGAGGCGCGCTGCTGGTCGCGGGCTCGTCGCTCACGGTGATGTCCGGCCTGCGGTTCGTGCGGCACGCGCACAAGCGCGGCATCCCCGTCGTGATCGTCAACCGGGGTAGGACGCGCGGGGACGACCTGGCCGATGCCCGGATCGACGCGGGCTGCAGCGAGGCCCTCAGCACACTGGCCGCCGCCCTCGGCGGGTCGGCCTAGGAGCGCCTAGCGTTTCCGGGCGCCGACCCGCTCGATGACGACGTCCACGAGCCGGTCGATCCCCGCGGCCGCCAACCAGCACAGCGGCAGCCCCACCAGGATCGCGAGCACCACC
Organism: uncultured Actinomycetota bacterium; assembly: GCA_963770115.1. Taxonomy (GTDB): domain Bacteria; phylum Actinomycetota; class Actinomycetes; order Mycobacteriales; family Pseudonocardiaceae; genus Pseudonocardia. Next base: position 145,988 of record CAVYOT010000018.1, on the reverse strand, counting down.
TGGAAGGGGAATGCCAGCTGTGTCAGCCATAGTTCGACCGCGTCCCACCAATCCGCGATCGCCCGCACCACGAAACGCAGTGTAGGCCGGGCCCGATCGGCGGCTGCGACCGTCCGCGTCGGGGCGGCGATCGCGCGTGGAGTGGCCGACACCACGCCTCCGGGGGCTCCGGGAGCGGAGACCGCGGTCGCTGATCGCACCGGCACCGCCTAAGTTCGACCCATGTTCGCCGTCTACGCCGCCGCCCCGAACCCCGAAGCGCCGCTCGACGCCCTCACGGTGGGCGAGCGCCCCTCCCCCGAGGTGCCGCAGGGGTGGGTGCCGGTCACCGTCACCGCCGCGTCGCTGAACATGCACGACATCTGGACCCTGCGCGGCGTCGGGATCAAGGCCGACCAGTTCCCGATGATCCTCGGCTGCGACGGGGCGGGCACGCTGCCCGACGGCACACGGGTCGTGCTGCACTCGATCATCGGGGACCCGACCTGGTTCGGCGACGAGACGCTCGACCCGCGCCGCAACATGCTCACCGAGAAGCACCAGGGCACGTTCGCCGAGACCGTCGTGGTGCCCGCCCGCAACGCGATCCCCATGCCGGAGGGTCTCTCCGCCGTGCAGGCCGCCGTGATGGGCACGGCGTGGCTCACCGCCTATCGGATGCTCTTCGTCAAGTCGGGGCTGAAGCCAGGCCAGACGATGTTGGTGCAGGGCGCGACGGGCGGCGTCTCGACCGCGCTCATCCAGCTCGGGAAGGCGGCCGGGATGCGTGTGTGGGTGACCGGACGCACCCAGGAGAAGCAAGACGTCGCCGAGCGGCTGGGCGCACACGCCACCTTCCCGAGCGGCGCCCGGCTGCCGGAGCGCGTCGACGGCGTCTTCGAGACCGTCGGCGAGGCCACCTGGGCGCACTCCATGCGGGCGCTCAAGCCGGGCGGCGTGATCGTCGTCTCCGGCTCGACGAGCGGCGCGGCCCCCAGCGCCGATCTGCAGCGACTGTTCTTCCTTCAGCTCCGCGTCATCGGCTCCACGATGGGCACCCGCGACGAGCTCGCCGATCTCCTCAGGTTCGTCGCGAACGCGGGCATCGCGCCGGAGATCGGGCTGGAACTACCCCTGGAGAAGGCCGCGGATGGGTTCCGTGCGATGCTTGACGGCGACACGTCTGGAAAGATCGTCTTCACGCGCTGAGACCGCACCTCGCGGGGATTAGACCGTTCGTCCCAGCCGCGCGCGCTGAGAGCTGGCCTTTTCGCTCTTGACACGTACAGTGTGTGATCGTGTCCGAACCCAGCCGAAGACCGGCGGGGACGATCTTCGTCCCGGCGCCGCGAGTGATAGGTCTGGTCGAGCTGCTCGACCGGCTCGACCGCGCGGTCGCGTCCGCGTTGACGCCCGTGACCGATGCGGAGGGCGTCAGCCGCGAGGGCTGGCGGGTGCTGCTGATGCTCGCCAGGGGCAGCGGGCGCAGCATGGGCGAGATCGCCGCCCACACCGCGCTCCCCGCACCCACCGCCACGCGCGTGGTCGACCGGCTCGTGGAGTCCCGGCTGGCCTACCGCCACACCGACGCCGTGGACCGGCGTCGCGTGCTCGTCCACCTCGCGGCCGATGGGCGTGAGCTGGTCGAACGGGTGTGTCGGCAGGTCGAGCGCTCCGCCGCGGGCCTGCTGGGAAGCACACACACCCCCGAACGCGAGCGTCTGGCCGAGCTCCTCGCGGCGTTGGCCGTTCCCGCCCCTTAGGCCCCGCACCGCGGAGCGCGGCTAACCGCCGATCCCCACGAGCCACTCCCGCCCGCGCACCCCCAGATCCGCTACGGCTTCCCGCACGCGCGGGAGCAGCTCGCGCTCGCCCGTCATGGCCGCCATCAGGTCGGTCACGGTCACGCCGTGGGCGGGGCGCTCGAGCACGACCACAGGGTCGCCCGCCCGGACGTCACCTTCCCGCTCGACGGCCAGGTAGCAGCCCGGCCGCCGGGCCCTGGTGAACCGGCGTACCAGGTCCGGCACGTCCAGGAAGCCCGCGAAGACGCGGCACGGGATGCGCGGCCCCCGCACGACCAGCACCGCCTCGCCGACCTGCCAGCGCTCACCGACCACAGCGCCCGAGCAGTCGACGCCCGCCAGCGTGAGGTTCTGCCCCACCGTCGCCACCGGCCTGCCGAGCTCCGCGCTCCAGTAGGCCAGGTCGTCGGTCGAGTAGGCGTACACCGCCTGGTCCGGGCCGCCGTGGTTGGCGACGTCACAGATCGTGTCGCCGTCCACACCGAACGTCCCGAGCCGCACCGGGCCGTCGACCGGGCGCTTGTCGATACCGGAGCGGCCACTCTTGACCCGGGTGAACGGGTCGGTGCGCACGAACCCGACCGCCACCGACTCCACCCGACCGGACATGCCTTCGATCGTGCCGTCCGCGTCCTTCCGCCGCATCGCGTTTACGGGATCAGGACGATCTTGCCGCGGGTGTGGCGGCGCTCCAGCTCGCGGTAGGCGTCCTGGACCTGCTCCAGCGGGTAGGTCGCGGCGATCGGCAGCTCCAGCTCTCCCTTCTCCAGCAGCGCGGCCAGCTCGGCCAGCACCTCGGGCCGGGCGCCCACGGCGTTGCCCTCGGCCTTCACACCGTGCTTCTCGACCGCGGCGATGTCGATGATCGTGTCGATCCGGGCGGGCGCGACCCCGAGTTCCAGCGCGGCGTCGACGTAGCCGCCGCCGAAGAGGTCGATGAACGCGTCCACCCCGGCAGGCGCGGCCGCCCGGATCCGCTCGACCAGTCCGTCGCCGTACGGCACCGGGACGACGCCGTGCGCGCGCAGCCACTCGTGGTTGGCCGCCGACGCGATCCCGACGACCGTCGCGCCCGTCCGGCGGGCCAACTGCACCACCAGGGTGCCGACCCCGCCCGCCGCCGCGGAGACCACGACGGTCTCGCCCGACTGCGGATCGACGGCCCGGACCGCGGCCCACGCCGTGGCTCCCACGACGTACAGCGAGCCCGCGACCTCCCACGGCACCTCGGCAGCCTTCGGGAGGATGTGCCCGGTCGTCACGATCGCGTACTCGGCCTGGCCCGCGCGCTCGTCGGTCCAGCCGATCACCTCGTCGCCCAGCGCGACCGTGTCGACCCCCTCGCCGAGGGCCGCCACCGTGCCCGCCAGGTCGCTGCCCTGCCCGGAGGGGAACACGGACGGCCACGCCTGCGCGTAGCGCCCCTCGCGGACGTAGGCCTCACCGGGGTTGATCCCGGCGGCCGCCACCTTGACCAGCACCTCGCCGGGCCGCGGCTCCGGCACCGGCACCTCGTCGACATGCAGAACGTCGATCCCACCGAACTCGTCGTATCGCACAGCACGCATGCCCGGCCCAACCCCGTCCGGCCCGCGGATATGCCCGCGGGACGTGACCGATCAGGCATCAGGGCCGGGTGCCGTCCAGCAGGCGCGCGGGCACGGTGGGCGCGGTGGGCCGGTCCCCTACTTCTTCGTCTTGTCCGGGCTCGCGTCGGTAGAGAGCGCGGCGACGAACGCCTCCTGCGGCACCTCGACCCGCCCGATGGTCTTCATCCGCTTCTTGCCCTCCTTCTGCTTCTCCAGCAGCTTGCGCTTGCGGGTGATGTCACCGCCATAGCACTTGGCGAGCACGTCCTTGCGGACCGCGCGGATGTTCTCGCGGGCGATGATCCGGGAGCCGATGGCGGCCTGGATCGGCACCTCGAACTGCTGGCGCGGGATCAGCTCGCGGAGCTTGGAGGTCATCATCGTGCCGTAGGCGTAGGCGTCGTCCTTGTGCCGGATCGCGGAGAACGCGTCCACGGGCTCGCCCTGCAGCATGATGTCGACCTTCACCAGGTCCGCCTCCTGCTCGCCCGCCTCCTCGTAGTCCAGCGAGGCGTAGCCGCGGGTGCGGGACTTCAGCGCGTCGAAGAAGTCGAAGATGATCTCGGCGAGCGGCATCGTGTAGCGCAGCTCCACCCGGGTCTCCGAGAGGTAGTCCATGCCGCCCAGCTGTCCGCGGCGGCTCTGGCACAGCTCCATGATCGCGCCGATGAACTCCGAAGGGGCCAGGATCGTCGTCTTGACCATCGGCTCGAAGACCTGCGCGACCTTGCCGCTCGGCCAGTCGGACGGGTTCGTCACCGTCATCTCGGTCGCGTCGTCCTTGATCACCCGGTAGACGACGTTGGGCGCCGTGGAGATCAGGTCGAGCCCGGCCTCGCGCTCCAGCCGGTCGCGGGTGATCTCCAGGTGCAGCAGGCCGAGGAAGCCGCAGCGGAACCCGAAGCCCAGCGCGGCCGACGTCTCGGGCTCGTAGGTGAGCGCGGCGTCGTTGAGCTGCAACTTGTCCAGGGCCTCGCGCAGGTCCGGGTACTGCGAGCCGTCGACGGGGTAGAGCCCCGAGTAGACCATCGGCCGCGGCTCGCGGTAGCCGGTGAGCGGCGTCTCGGCGCCCTTGCGGGCCGAAGTGATCGTGTCGCCGACCTTGGACTGGCGCACGTCCTTCACACCGGTGATGAGGTAGCCGACCTCGCCGACCCCGAGCCCGACCGACGGCTTCGGCTCCGGCGAGACGATGCCGATCTCCAGGATCTCGTGCGTGGCGCCCGTCGACATCATCTTGATCCGCTCGCGCGGCGTGATGCGCCCGTCGACCACCCGGACGTAGGTGACGACGCCCCGGTACGTGTCGTAGACCGAGTCGAAGATCATCGCGCGGGCGGGGGCATCGGCGTCGCCGACGGGCGGAGGCACCTGGCGCACCACCTCGTCGAGCAGTTCGGACACGCCCTGGCCCGTCTTCGCGCTGACCCGCAGCACCTCCGAGGCGTCGCAGCCGACGATGTGGGCGATCTCGGCGGCGTACCGGTCGGGGTCGGCGGCGGGCAGGTCGATCTTGTTGAGCACCGGGATGATCGTGAGGTCCTTCTCCAGCGCCAGGTACAGGTTCGCGAGCGTCTGCGCCTCGATCCCCTGCGCGGCGTCGACGAGCAGGATCGCGCCCTCACACGCCTCCAGCGCACGGGAGACCTCGTAGGTGAAGTCGACGTGGCCCGGCGTGTCGATCAGATGCAGGACGTGCTCGGCGCTGCCCACCTTCCACGGGAGTCGGACGTTCTGCGCCTTGATCGTGATGCCGCGCTCGCGCTCGATGTCCATGCGGTCCAGGTACTGCGCACGCATCATCCGGCCTTCGACGACGCCGGTGAGCTGCAGCATCCGGTCGGCCAGCGTCGACTTGCCGTGGTCGATGTGGGCGATGATGCAGAAGTTCCGGATCAGCGACGGCGTGGTGAACGTCTTGTCGGCGAACGAGCTCACAGATTGGGGTTCCCTCTTCGTGCGTGGCAGCCTCCATCGTCCCATGCGCCGCGCAGGTGTCGCCTTCGCGCCGTTTCGACGCGTCGACCACAGGGAACAAGCTCCTATGACCACTGTGGAGAAGGAGCCCGACCGGACCACCGCGACGAGCACGGGGCCGACCACGGGACCCATCACGGAACCGGCGGCGCCCGTCGCCGCCGTCGGGACGCGCGCGCGGTTCGGCGGCACCAAGCTCGGGGCGGCGTTCTTCGGCTGGCTGGTCGCTATCGGCATGACGGTGCTGCTCACCGGGTTGGCGGCACTCGTCGTCGCCGCGCTGGGGCGCAACGTCGCCGCTGTGCCGTTCCTCGGCGATGCCGCCTCGGTCGGCATGACCGGCATGGGCGCCGCGGTCGTCATCCTCGCCATCGCCTACCTGACCGGCGGGTACGTGGCCGGGCGACTGGCGCGCTTCGACGGCGCCCGCAACGGCCTGGCCGCCTGGATCGTCGGACTAGTGGTCACGGTGCTGGCCGGGGTGGCCGCGGCCGTCGTCGGTGCGAGCACCGACCTGGCCACCCGCGTCCAGCTGCCTGCCGTCCCGGTCGACATGTCCGCGCTGACGATCAGCGGCGCCGTCCTGCTCGCCGTCACCGTGATCGTGACAGCGTTGGCCGCCGCGCTCGGCGGACGCCTCGGCGAGCGCTTCCACCGCCGCGTCGACCGTGCCGCCGGGCTCGCCCTGAAGAACTGACATCAGGCCGCCTGCCCCAAGGACGCCCGCCCCATCCGGCCGCGCTCGGCGGGGCGAGGCGTCGGAGGGCCACAACCGCGTGAGCGCCAGTTCCCCTACCGCACCTGACAGCAGCATCGACCGACGGCAGGACGGGCACACGCTGACACGCGCGGGCCGCGCCACTACTCCACCCGGCGGGGTCCCAGCGGCGTCGCGGCCTCTATCGCCGTAGCCGACGGTGCTTATTGGTGACGCTCGGCGCACTGACCTGTCCCCCGCGCGACCGCCGTGCCACCATTGCTGCGCGCCGGGACCCCAGCCCCGGCCGACCCCATCCCGACCGGCCATCCGAGGGGGCGACCGGTGTCTGCTGCCGATCAGGGCTGCGCTCTGCTCGCGGGCGAGCGCGAATGCCATTGCGCCGATGACGTCGCACTCCTGAGCGACCGCAAGCTGGCAGAGCGGGCCACCGACAAGTTCGTCTGGCAACAGCGGACGGGGCCCGAAGGCCGGGTCGCCGCGCGGCGCGGGCTCGACGCAATGCTCGCCGCCGCACGGCACCGCGGACTATCCCCGCTGGTCAGCGAACTGGTCCGGCTCGGGGCGATGCTGCGCATCCTCGGCGAGGACCCCGCCGACGTCGACGAGGCCGGTGCACTGCTCGACGAGCTCGCGGAGCTCGCGGAACTGGACGGCGACGCCAGCATGCTCGGCGAGGTCGCGGCGATGCGGGCGCACCGCACGATCACGTTCGGGCATGGCGAGAACGCGCTGGCCGACGCCGCCACCGCGTTCGTGATCCTCACGGACACGCCCGTCCCCACGGACGCCGAGGAAGCGCGCGGGCTCTCCCGCGCCCTCAACGGCCTGGTGCTCGTGCTGCTCAAGCTCGGCGTGCACGAGTTGGCCGACGACGTGTCGCAGCACGCCATCGCCGTGGCCAAGACGTATGGCACGCAAATGGAACGGCTGGTGCACCAGCTCAACCGCATCCGGCTGCAGCTGTCGTGGGCGTTGCGGCTCGAGCGCGGCGGCCGCCTGGCCGCCGCGGCCACCCGGTTCGTCGGCGCCGCGCAGACCGCCCGCACCGCGGGTGTGCTCTGGAGCGACGCCCTCGGGCGCGGCCCAGCGGCAGGCCGGGCGGCGAGCGCGGACTGCTCGATCATCCGCTCGGCGTACGCGCTGGCCCGGCCCAGCGTCGATCACCTTTCCGTCCTCGACGCGGTGGCCGAGACCGCGCACTTCACCGAGGACCGCATCGTCCTCGCCATCGCGACGGCCCGCTGCCTGATGGCCGCGCACCGCCGGACCGCGGCCGCCGAGGCGCTGCGGCCGCTGCGCGACGAACTGTGCGCCGACCCCGCTGAGCCGGGCCTCGCGATCTCGCTGCACCGTGAGCTCGCCCGCATCGACGGCGGCTCCGAGCGGGCCGACGCCCTCTCCCGCTACTCGGCGGCGCTGGAGGAGGAGCTGTGGGCGTTGCGCGAGTCGCGCCTCACGGCGCTGCGCAGCCACTCCGAGCACCATCGCCTGGCCCGCGAGCACGGCGCCGTCGCCGCACAGGCCCTCCAGGACCCGCTCACCGGGCTGCCCAACCGTCGCGCCCTCGACCTGCGCCTGCGCGAGGTCGCCAACTCGGGCGTCGGCCAGCCGTGCGCCGTGGCGCTGATCGACCTCGACCGGTTCAAAGCCGTCAACGACGCCCACTCCCACGCGGCGGGCGACGCCGTGCTGCGGGCTGTCGCCTCGTGCCTGCGCACCGCGCTGCGCGCGCAGGACCTCGTGGTGCGCTACGGCGGCGACGAGTTCGTGGTCGTCATGCCGACGACCACGCTGCCCGTCGCGCAGGCGGCGCTGACGCGGGCCACGCGGGCCGTCGCCGCGCTGCCGGTGGACGTGGGCGCGGGGGTGACGATGTCGGTGGGCGTGGTGCGCGTCCAACTGGGGGGCGAGCCCGCCGCGGCGCTGGCCGCCGCCGACGCCGCGATGTACCGGGCGAAGCGCGCGGGCGGCAACTGCGTCGTCGGCGCGCTGCCCGGGCCCCGTCGTCCCCACGCCCGCCGACCGCTGGGCCACGCGCTGGACGAGAACACCGACTCGTTACCGCGGGTCCCCGTCAGCCCCCGCGCACGATCCTGACGGCGCGCGCCCGAGCGCGACATGAGCGGGGTTCGGCCGCGACGAAACCCCGCTCAGGTTCACCTCGAGCGGCGCCAACGGTTACGCCCGTCAGGCGAGGCGGGTCATGTCGACGGTCACCTCGAGCGCGGCCGCCTCCTCTCCCGAGAAGATGCCCTTGAGCGGCGGCACGTCGGCGTAGTCGCGGCCGACGGCGACCCACACGTGCCGGTGCCCGATCTCGATGTCGTTGGTCGGGTCGTAGCCCCACCAGCCGCCCGTCCAGGCCTCGATCCAGGCGTGGCTCTCCCCGCGCACGGTCTGGCGGATCTCCGTGGCCGCCCGCGGCAGCAGGTACCCCGACACGTAGCGCGCCGGGATGCCCATCTCGCGTACCAGCAGCAGCGTGAGGTGCGCGAAGTCCTGGCAGACGCCGGTGCGCGCCTCCCACGCCTCGACCGCGCCGGTGTGCACGCCCGTCGTCCCGGGCTGGTAGGTCAGGTGCTCGCGCACCCAGCGGGCGGCGGCGAGCACGGCGTCTGCGGGCTCCTTGCCGCGTCTGAGCGCCCGGGCCGCGCGCGCGAGGTCGCGGTTCTGCCCGACGTAGTCGGTGAACTCCGGGGCGATCCGTCGGCGGCGTCACCGAATCGGGGCCGACGGAAGGTCATCCTCGCGCAGCGCAACGCTCCGCGACCAGCGGGACGTGCTACGGGCGCGTTACACGGCGACGGACGGGGTGTTGTCCGGTCTGCCTCCGGGCGCCTGTAACATGGACGATCGAGCGCCCGGCGTGCTCGCACCATCCCGCCGCCGGAGCATCCCGACACCGGTGGCAGGAAAGAGACTCGAGGCAGACGCGTGGCCAACATCAAGTCCCAGATCAAGCGGGTCAAGACCAACGAGAAGCACCGCATGCGCAACAAGTCGGTGCGCTCTGCGGTGCGCACCGCGGTGCGCAAGTTCCGCGAGGCCGTCGAGGCGGGCGACGCCGAGAAGGCCGTCGAGCTGCAGCGCGCCGCCGCGCGGGCGCTCGACAAGGCGGCCAGCAAGGGCGTCATCCACAAGAACCAGGCCGCCAACCGCAAGTCGGCCATGGCCAAGCGGGTCGGCTCCGCCGCCTGATCGTCCCCTCCGGAGAGTCACGGATCCGTGCGCGGGTCCGTGACTTTCGTGTTCAGCGCTGATGTTCGCTCCGCCGCTCGCGCTGATGTCGCTCCGCAAGCTCCCTCAGCGCGACCGGGCGGCGCAGATCCGTAGCACCGCCCGTTCCAGGGCGTAGTCGGGATCGGCGGCCGCGCCCTTCACGTCGGCATTGACCTCGGCGGCCGCGGCGAATGCCGCGGCCAGCGTGGCAGGGCTCCAGTGCCGCACCTGCTGCTGGGCCTTGCGGATCTTCCACGGCGGCATGCCCAGAGGGCCCGCGAGCCGGTTCGGGTCCCCACGGCCCGCCGCGCCCACCCTGGCCAGGGTGCGCACCGCGTCGGCGAGCGCGTCGGCGATCAACACCGGAGGCACGCCGAGCAGCTGGGCCCATCGCAAGGCCTCCAGCGCGCCCGCGCGATCGCCCGCCACCACCTTGTCGGCCACCGCGAACCCCGACGACTCCGCGCGCCCGCGGTAGTAGCGCCGCACCGCGGGCTCCTCGACCGAACCACCCGTGTCGGCGACGAGCTGGCTCGTGGCCGCGGCGAGCTCCCGAAGATCAGAGCCCACCGCCTCGATCAGCACCCCGACGGCCGCCTGCGCGATCCGGCCGCCCGCGCGCCGCACCTCGCCGCGCACGAACTCGGCGCGCTCGTCGTAGCGGGTGATCCGCTCACAGGTCGTGACGGCCGCCTTGGCCTTGCGCAGCCCGTCGACCAAGGCCTTGTTGCGCGCCCCACCCGTGTGCTGCACCACCAGGACCATGCCCGGAGCGAGGTCGCCCGCCTGGTCGAGCACCGCGGCAGTGAGCTCCTTGCCCGCCTCCTGCGCGGCGAGCAGCACGACGACCCTGCCCTCGGCGAACAGGGACGGCGAGAGGTACTCCGCGAGATCGGCAGGCGTGATGTCGGCCGAGCGCAGCCGCCGCAGCTCGGCCCCGGGTTCCTCGGCACGGGTCTGCGCGACGATCGTCTCGACGGCCCGTTCGACGAGCAGCTCCTCCTCGCCGAGGATGAGCTGGAGGGCGGTCGGCCCCGCGGACGTCCCCATGGGCCCATGGTGGACCAGCGCACCGACAACGCGTGACGCGGCTCCCAGATCGTGGGCACCGGTTGGGCGCGGTGGTGTCCCTGCCGTAACGTGCGTGGCACACAACTGCATATGGCTCATCCAGAGGGGTTGAGGGAACGGCCCGATGACACCCCGGCAACCGGCGACCTGAGGTCGATCACGGTGCCAATTCCGACCCGCGTCGCGCGGGGAAGATGAGGAGAACCTTCCATGACGCTGACGGCTGATCTCGGCACGTCCACCTCCTTCGATCTCGGCCCAGCCCGGGCGCTGTCCTGTCGGGAATGCGGTCACCAGGTGCCGCTCGCCGCCGAGTTCGCCTGCTCCCAGTGTTTCGGTCCGCTGGAGATCGCCTACGACTTCGGCGACGTCACCCGGGCCTCGATCGAGGCGGGGCCCAAGTCGATCTGGCGCTACCGGCAGCTGCTGCCCGTGCCCTCGACGGTCGCCGAGCACCCCAACACCGAACCCGGGCTCACGCGCCTGATCAAGGCCGACCGGCTGGGCGCGGCGCTCGGCATCCGCAACCTGTGGGTCAAGGACGACACGGGGAACCCGACGCACTCGTTCAAGGACCGCGTCGTGGCCGTGGCGCTCGCCGCCGCCCGCGAACTGGGCTTCCGCGTGCTGTGCTGCCCGTCCACGGGCAACCTCGCCAACGCCGTCGCCGCAGCGGCCGCCCGGGCGGGGTGGGAGTCGGTGGTGCTCGTCCCGAGCTCCCTCGAGCAGGCCAAGGTCCTGATGACGGCTGTGTACGGCGGCACGCTGCTCGCCGTCGACGGCAACTACGACGACGTCAACCGCCTGGCCACGGAGCTCGCCGCCGAGCACGAGGACTGGGCGTTCGTCAACGTCAACGTCCGCCCGTACTACGCGGAGGGGTCCAAGACGCTGGGCTTCGAGGTCGCCGAGCAGCTCGGCTGGCGGCTGCCCGAGCAGATCGTCGTGCCGGTGGCGTCGGGCTCACAGCTGACGAAGGTCGACAAGGGCTTCACGGAGCTCGGCAAGCTCGGGCTGGTCGAGGCCACCCGGTACCGGGTCTTCGGCGCGCAGGCCACCGGCTGCTCACCCGTCGCGCAGGCGTTCGCCGAGGGCCACGACGTGATCCGCCCCGTACGACCGGACACCATCGCCCGCTCGCTGGCCATCGGCAACCCTGCCGACGGGCCCTACGTGCTCGACGCGGTGCGCCGCACCGGCGGCGCGGTGGCGCACGTCTCGGACACCGAGGTGGTCGAGGGCATCCGGCTGCTCGCCCGCACCGAGGGCGTGTTCGCCGAGACGGCAGGCGGCGTCACCGTCGCGACCACGCGCAAGCTCGTGGAGTCCGGGCAGCTCGACCCCGACGCCGAGACCGTGCTGCTGGTCACCGGGGACGGCCTGAAGACGCTCGACGCGGTGACGGGCCAGGTCGGCCCGACGGCGACCGTGCCCAGCACGACGAAGGCCGTGCGCGAGGCACTCCGCGCTGCCGGGCGCTAGGGAGCGCCGGGCCTGCAATCCTCAGGCCCGCCGTGGTTCGTCGACGACCGCGACATCGGGCTCGGGTACAACGGGCTCGCCCGCAGGTCAGGCCGCGCTGGCACGTGGCGGGGAAATCCAGGCCGGTGACGGCTCCGCCACGGCCCGCGCCGGGGCTCCGCCACGGCCCGCGCCGGACCTCGCCGACCGAGCCATCACTTCGCAGGGCCCCCGGACCCTGCGAAGCGCATATGGACCCTGCGAGGACACGGACCCTGCGAGGTACGCGGCGGGTCACGCCGGCGGCCGGGTACGCCGGGGCCGGCCGGTACGCCGCGGGTCACGCCGGGCGAAGGCCAGGTTCGGCGGTCGGTCAGGCCGGGTCGGCGACGGGTTCCGCGTCGGGGTCCGCCCCGGCCAGCGCCTCGCCCGGCACCCGGCGGGCGGCGAAGGCGGACCCGGCCAGGCCCACGAGCGCACCGACCACCGACACCGCGAAGAGCGCCGGATGCAGATGGCCGCCGGTGACGGCGTCACCCAGCACGACGATCGCCACGGTGCCGGGCAGCACTCCGAGCACCGTGCCGACGAGATAGGGCGTCAACCGCACCCCGGCCGCGCCCGCCGCGTAGTTCAGAACGCTGAACGGCACCATCGGGAGCAGTCGCAGCGAGACCATGGCGAGCAGCCCCCGGCGATCCAGCCGCGCGCGCACCCAGGCGAAACCGGCGCGGTGGGCGTGGCGCGCGATGAGCGGCTCGCCGACCCAGCGCACGAGCCCGTAGGCCGCCAACGCGGCGAGCGCGGTGCCCGTGATCGTCAGCACCAGCCCCCACATCGCCCCGAAGAGCACACCCGCCGCCACCGTGAACACGGTGCGGGGTAGCGGGGTGATCGTCACGACGGCCTGGAGAAGCACGAACAGCACCGGGGCCCATGCGCCAGCCGCGGCGACCTGGGCGCGCACTCCGGCCACGCCACCCCACCGCATGGCGATGACCCCGACCACGGCAGCGGCCAGCACCATCGCCGCCGCGGCCACGAGCCGCCCCCACCTCACGTCCACCAACGGTACCGGCCCCGATCGGATGATCGCCGCGAGCCGTCCGTCACGTCGCCCGTCCCGGCACGGCACCGCGGATTCGGCAGGCAACCATCAGGCATGGCGCGAAACCTCAGGTCAGCGCACGCAAGTGCGGCAGGAGGGCCCGCAGGGCGCGGGCGCGATGCGACGACGCGTCCTTCTCCGCCGCGGAGAGCTCGGCCGACGTGCGCGTCTCCCCCGCAGGCACGAAGATCGGGTCGTAGCCGAAGCCGTTGGTCCCCAGCGGCGCGCGGGCGATCGTCCCGTTCCACTTGCCGTGCACTACCCGCTCCGGGCCACCGGGCACCACGAGCGCCGCGGCGCACACGAAGGCGGCGCCGCGTCGTTGGTCGGGCACGTCGCCGAGTTGACCGAGCAGCAGTTCGAGGTTGGCCAGGTCGTCGCCGTGTCGTCCGCTCCAGCGCGCCGAGAGCACCCCGGGCATCCCGTTCAACGCGTCGACCGTGAGGCCGGAGTCGTCGGCCACCGACGGCAGACGGGTGGCCGCTGCCGCGTCGCGGGCCTTGGCCAGGGCGTTCTCGGCGAACGTCGCGCCGGTCTCCGGAGCCTCCGGGAACTCCGGCACGTCCGCGAGCCCGACGACGGAGAGCCCCTCGACGTCGACGAGCATCCGCCGCAGCTCGACCAGCTTGCCCGGGTTGCGGGTGGCCAGCAGCACGCGCGTCCCGGTGACGACGCTCACGGCAGCTCGCCCGGGTAGGGCTCGGCCAGCACCGCCGCCTGGAGGGTGGTGAGCAGGCGGATGCCCCCGAGCGCGGAGTCCAGCATCGCGTCGAGCGTCCTGCGACTGAACGTGGCGCCCTCCCCCGTTCCCTGCACCTCGATGAGCGTGCCGGTGTCGGTGGCCACGACGTTCGTGTCCACCTCGGCCCGGGAGTCCTCCTCATAGGGCAGGTCCAGCCGCACCCGCCCGTCGACCACACCGACGCTCACGGCCGCGACCTGGCACGACAGCGGCTTCGGGTCTGACAGCCGCCCACGCGCCCCCAGCCAGGTCACGGCGTCGGCGAGCGCCACGTAGGCCCCGGTGATCGCGGCGGTGCGGGTGCCGCCGTCGGCCTGCAGGACGTCGCAGTCGACGGCGATCGTGTTCTCCCCGATGGCCTTGAGGTCGATGCAGGCCCGCAGCGCCCGCCCGACGAGGCGGGAGATCTCGTGCGTCCGCCCGCCGATCCGGCCCCTGACCGACTCGCGGTCGCTGCGTGTGTTGGTCGCCGACGGCAGCATCGCGTACTCGGCGGTGAGCCAGCCCAGGCCGGAACCCTTCCGCCAGCGCGGCACGCCCTCGGTGACGCTCGCCGCGCACAGCACCTTCGTGTCCCCGAACGCGACCAACACCGATCCTGCCGGGTGCTTCTGGAATCCGCGGGTGATCGTCACGGGACGGAGCTCGTCGTCGGTTCTGCCATCTGCGCGGGTCACCGCGACAGACTATGGGGGCTCTTCAGATGTCGTACGTGGCGTCCGGCTCCACGAGCTCGACCGGCCCGCCGAAGGCCTCCTTCGCCTCCGCGAGCAGCTCCTGGGCGTCGAACCACGCGGGCACATGGGTGATCAACAGCCGTCCGACGTCCGCCGCCGCCGCGTGCTCGCCCGCCTGGCGCCCGGACAGGTGCACACCGGGAGGCGGCTCGTCCCACCGGTCGGTGACGTGCGGCCAGGTGGCCTCGCAGAGCAGCACATCGGCACCGCGGGCGGTTTCGACCAGCCCGGTGCACGGCCCGGTGTCGCCGGAGTAGACGAGGCTGCGGCCGTCGTGCTCGACGCGCAGGGCGTAGGCCTCACAGGGGTGGTCGACCGCCCCCGCGCGGACCGTCGCCCCACCGACCGCGGTGCTGCCGCCGTCGGACAGGGCGTGGAAGACGAAGACGTCGGTCATGTCGGTCTCGGCCAGTTCGGCCCGGGAGGTGGCGTAGGCGGCCGCGAAACGCGCGGGTGCCTCCATCGGCGCGAGCACGGGAAGGCGCCGCACGGTGGCGTCGTAGGGCGGGCGCGGGTGGTAGCGACGGTGCACGGCGAGCGAAGGGAAGTCGCTGCAGTGGTCGGGGTGCAGGTGGGAGAAGACCACGGCGTCAAGCGACCACGGATCGAGGTGGCGCTGGAGCGCGCCGAAGGTGCCGTTGCCCAGGTCCAGCGTGAGATGCGTGTCGCCGACCTGCACCAGGTAGCCCGAACCGGGCGACACGGGGCCCGGCCCGCTGCCCGAGCACCCCAACACGATCAGCCGCATGCGAAACGTTAACGCGGGCGTGTGTGCCGCAGCCACCACAGGCCGACGAGCGGGAGCACCAGCGGGACGAACCCGTAGCCACGGCCGTAGACCGACCAGACGGTGTCGTCGGGGAAGTCACCCGCCACGAGAACCGTGAGGGTGCCGACCGTCAGCACGCCCAGCAGCTCGAAGCCGACCGCCGCCCAGGCGAGCGCGCGCATGCCCTTGGCGAGCGCCACGGTCGCAACGATGTAGACGAAGCCCGCCAGCGCGGAGAGCAGGTAGGCCAGCGGGGCCTCGGCGAACTTGGTGGCGATCTGGACGGCCGCGCGCGCGGTCGCAGAGAGGGCGAAGATCGCGTAGACGGCGATGAGCACCCGGCCGGGACCGGACCGGATCGCGCGGCCGTCAGACACCGCCCGCCGCCCACAGACCCTGGAGCCGCAGGACGGCGACGGCCGTCGCGATCGCCGCGACCGCCACCACCAGGCCGCCCCAGCGTGACGGCCCCTCGTTCTCGTCCGTCGCCGTGGCGAACTGCAGGGCGATCGGCAGGACGAGCACCGACACGACGAGGTAGATCAGGAACGTCGAGGTCTCCGGCAGCGTCACGCCGCCGAAGACCCGCACTGCGGCGATCACGGCTTGCACGGCGAGCAGGGCGACGGTGCCGCCGACCGCGAGGCGCATCGGCCGTCCCGGCGGCCGGTTGGCGACCGTGATCGCGATGCCGTAGACGGCGAGCGCTCCCGTGACGACGAGCACGACGACGACGAGCCAGCCGAACACGCACCGACGCTACCGCGGGCGCCATCGACCGCCGTCGCGGACCCACCGCCCGCCCTGGCCGACCCACGGCCGCCTGCGGTCGCAGCCCCCGCGGCCCACCGCCACCCTCGCGGGCCCACGGCCGCCGCCTGCGATCCCCGCGCCCCCGGCGGCCCACCGCCCCCGCCGCACCGCCGCCTTCGCCTACCTGGTTGACGCTTCGCAGAGCGCCGGGGCCCTGTGAGGCGTACGCGGCCTCTGCGAGGCCCCCCTTCGCCGTGACGGGGGGTGGGCACCTCACCCCGTCGGAACGCCCAGCGCGGCCACCGTGCCGATCTCCGGGCCGAGGAAGCGGCGGCCCAGCCTGCGGAACGGCTCGGGATCGCCCGTGGCGAGGAACTCATGGGGCGCGGGTGCCGGGCCCGCCGGGTCGCGGGCGAGGTCGCGGGCCATGAGGACGCGGACGAGGTCCTTGGCCGTCTCGTCCGCGCTGGAGACCAGCGTGACGTCCGGCCCGAGCACGATCTGCACGACCCCCGCGAGCAGCGGATAGTGGGTGCAGCCGAGCACGACGGTGTCGACCCGCGCCTCCTGCAGCGGCGCCAGGTAGCTCTGCGCGATGCCCAGGATCTGTCGGCCGCTGGTCATGCCGCGCTCGACGAAGTCCACGAAGCGCGGACAGGCAGCTGCCGTCACCTCGACGTCGCGCGCCGCGGCGAACATGTCCTGGTAGGCGCCCGACGCGATGGTGGCCCTGGTGCCGATCACCCCGATGTGGCCGGTGCGGGTGGCGGCGACGGCCCGGCGCACCGCGGGCAGGATGACCTCGACGACCGGCACGGGATAGCGCTCGCGGATGTCGACGAGACACGCGGCCGACGCGCTGTTGCAGGCCACGACGAGCGCCTTGATACCGCGGTCCATCAACGCGTCCCCTAGCGCGAGCGCGTGGCGGCGGATATCCGCGATGGGCAGCGACCCGTAGGGCCCGTGTGCGGTGTCGCCGACGTAGACGACCTGTTCCGCGGGCAACTGGTCGATGACCGCCCGCGCGACGGTGAGCCCGCCGACCCCGGAGTCGAAGATCCCGATGGGCGCGTCGAGGTCGGGCACGGCCTGGAGTCTAGGGAGTGAGGGCAGCCGGGCCCCGGCCCCGGTCTGCCCTGGCCACCAGCAGCGCGCACAGCAGGCCCGCGAGCGCGCCGAACAGGTGGCCCTGCCACGACACCTGCGGCGAGCCGGGGAGGACGCCGAGCAGCACGCCGCCCCAGATCGCGAACAGCACGACGGCCAGCGCGATCTGGCGGAGGCTGCGGGCGAAGAATCCGCGCGCGAGCAGGAAGACCAGCCAGCCGAAGATCACCCCGGAGGCGCCGATCGTGGACGTGTCGCCCGGCCCGACCAGCCACACCCCGAGGCCGGAGACCAGCCAGATCGTGGCCGTCACCGCCATCCACTGCAGCATCCCCCCGGCCATGGCGAGGAAGCCGAACACGAGGAACGGGACGGTGTTGGCGAGGAGGTGCGGCCATCCACCATGCAGGAGCGGCGCCCAGAGGATGCCCGTGAGCCCCGGGATCGACCGGGAGAAGATGCCGTGGTAGTCGAGAGACCCCCCGGTGAGCTGGTCGAACAGCTCGATCACGTACAGCAGCGCGGTGAACGCCACCATGACGATCGCGGCAAGCACGGGATGGGGCGGGAGCACGCGCGCGACGGACCGCCGCGGGGCGGGCGCAGGAGCGACCATGGCCCCGAGGCTACGCGCGGAGGCGTAGCTCGGCGTGAACCCGAACGCACCTCGCACAGGTTCGCGGGTCCCCACACCAGTTCGACCCTTTGCGAAGACCCGCCAAGCTGTGCGAAGTCACGCGCAGATCAGGCCCACAGGTGGCCTTCCAGGGCTTCGGCGGCCTCGTCCAAGGTGCCTGTGTACGCGCCCGTGCTCAGGTACTTCCAGCCGCCGTCGCAGACCACCAGCACGATGTCGGCGCGCTCCCCCGCGCCCGCCGCCTTCTCCGCGACCGCGAGCGCGGCGTGCAGGATCCCGCCCGTCGAGATGCCCGCGAAGATGCCCTCCTGCTCGACGAGCTGGCGGGTGCGGCGCAGCGCGTCGTACGAGCCGACGGAGTAGCGCGCGGTGAGCACGTCCGGGTCGTACAGCTCGGGGACGAAGCCCTCGTCGAGGTTGCGCAGCCCGTAGACGAGCTCGCCGTACCGCGGCTCGGCGGCCACGATCTGCACGTCGGGCTTGTGCTCGCGCAGATAGCGCCCGGTGCCCACGAGCGTGCCCGTGGTGCCCAACCCGGCCACGAAGTGCGTGATCTCCGGGCAGTCCCGCAGGATCTCGGGGCCGGTCGTGCGGTAGTGCGCGTCGGCGTTGGCCGGGTTGCCGTACTGGTAGAGCATCACCCAGTCCGGGTTCTCCGCCGCCAGCTGCTTCGCCATCGCGACGGCCTGGTTGGACCCCCCGGCCGCCGGCGAGGAGATGATCTCCGCGCCGTACATCGTGAGCAGCTGGCGCCGCTCCTCGGACGTGTTCTCGGGCATCACGCAGATGAGCCGGTAACCCTTGAGCTTGCACGCCATGGCCAGCGAGATGCCGGTGTTGCCCGAGGTGGGCTCCAGCACCGTGCACCCGGGCTTCAGCAGGCCGTCGGCCTCGGCCTTCTCGACCATCGCGAGCGCGGGCCGGTCCTTGATCGACCCGGTGGGGTTGCGGTCCTCCAACTTCGCCCACAGCCGTACCTCGGGCGAAGGGGAGAGCGACGGCAGGCCGACGAGCGGGGTGTCGCCGACCGCAGCCAGCAGCGAGTCGTAGCGGGCCATCAGCCCCCCGCGACCCGGGTCCCTGTCGACCCGTCCGCGACCGCAGGCGCGGCACTTTGGTGGGCGCCTCCTGCTACCCGGGTTCCTCGCGACCCGTCGGCGACCGCAGGCGCGGCACTCTGGTGGGCGCCTCCTGCTACCCGGGTTCCTCGCGACCCGTCGGCGACCGCAGGCCCGGCACTCTGGTGGGCGCCTCCTGCTACCCGGGTTCCTCGCGACCCGTCGGCGACCGCAGGCGCGGCACTCTGGTGGGCGCCTCCTGCTACCCGGGTTCCTCGCGACCCGTCGGCGACCGCAGGCGCGGCGCTGCGTCCTGCGCCGTCGGCGACCGCTCCTGCGCTCCCACCCGGGTTCCTCGCGACCCGTCGGCGACCGCAGGCGCGGCACTCTGGTGGGCGCCTCCGGCTACCCGGGTTCCTCGCGACCCGTCGGCGACCGCAGGCGCCGCACTCTGGTGGGCGCCTCCGGCTACCGCGGGAAGAATCGTGAACGTCGAGTTCTCCCCCACGGGGGCCTCCAGGCCGCCCGCGAAGCGGATGTCCTCGTCGTCGACGTAGATGTTGACGAAGCGATGCAGCTTGCCGTCGTTGACCAGGCGCGCCGCGATGCCGGGGTGGCGCGCCTCGAGATCGTCGATGACCTCGGCAACGGTGCTGCCCTTGGCCTCGACGGTCTTCTCGCCGCCGGTGTGGGTGCGCAGGATGGTGGGGATGGAGACGGTGACGGCCATGCTGTTGCTCCAGATGTCGATGTGGTCGGGCGGACGAGCGTCAGGAGTTGTCGGGGACGTCGTCCGCGCCGGTGTGCGCGAACATGTAACTCTCGACGACGTCGACGTCTTCCTCGGTGACCACACCGTCCACGATCCGGAACGACCGCAGCTCGTGCGTCTCGGGCGCCCGGGTGGACACCAGCACGTAGTGTGCGAACGGCTCGGAGGCGTAGGACACGTCCGTGCGCGACGGGTAGGCCTCGGTCGCGGTGTGCGAGTGGTAGATGACCACCGGTACCTCGTCGCGGGCGTCCATGTCACGGTAGAGGCGCAGCAGATCGCCCGAGTCGAACTCGTAGAACGTGGGCGAGCGCGCCGCGTTGAGCATCGGGACGAACCGCTCGGGGCGGTCGGACCTCTCCGGCCCGGCGATCACTCCGCACGCCTCGTCGGGGTGGTCCCGGCGGGCGTGGGCGACGATCTCGTCGACGAGGTCGCGGCGAATGACCAGCACGGCATCCAGCCTACGGCCCCTACCGGCCCCCACGCACACCGACGGCGCGGGCGTCACACCCGCATGCGCGCGTGCACCAGCCCGTCCTGGACGAACGTCAGCCAGTGGTAGATGCCCAGGTGGGCGGCGCGGGGATCCTCGGGGTCGACGTCGTCGGGCATCTCCTCATTGACGTCGAGCGCGGTGCCCAACGCCAGCCGGACGTCGTTGAGCGCGGCGAGCCAGACGTCGCCCTGCTCCGCGGTGAGCTCGACCCGCCCCCCATGCGACGGGAGGGTGGCGAGCACGTCGGCCGCGGCGCGGTCCTTCGCCTCGATCAGCTCGGGCTCGTGCAGCGACCGCAGGCCGGCGGCCAGGTCGGGGTCCTCGGTGGTGAAGTCGGGCAACAGCCGGGCGAGCACGCGGTCACCCGGGCGCGTGCTCGGGCCGGTGCGGATGCCGGTGAGCACGGCGAGCTCATCGGCGGGGTGGTCGGCCGTGCGCTTGGCCAGCATCTGCCGCACCTCGTTGAGCAGGCCGCGCAGCACGGCGGCCTCCTGGGCGTCGAAGCTGCCGACGAGCCGCGCTCTGGCGCCCCGTCCCGCCTTCTTCCAGCCGTTCATGAACTCCGCTGCATCGTGGCCCACAGCCCCGCGGCGTGCAGCTTCGCCACATCGGACTCGATCTTGTCTTTGTCGCCCGCCGACACAGCGGCCTTGCCCTTATGGTGCACGTCCAGCATCAGCGCGGTGGCTTTGGGCTCCGGATAGCCGAAGAGCTTCTGCAGCACGTAGGTGACGTAGGACATCAGGTTGACCGGGTCGTTCCACACGACCGCCTGCCAGGGGACGTCCGACGCCACGTCCTCGACGACGACGGGATCCACCTGACGGGTAGGTGCGGGCAGCGGCGCGGCCATGTGTCCATGGTGACACCGTCCCGCCCCGGGCCGCACGGCACATAGCATCCCGTTCCATGAGCGGCAGTCCTTCCACGGCAGGCGTGTCGACCGCGCTGCTGACCGACCGGTACGAGCTGACGATGGTGGCCGCCGCCCTGCGCCGACGGCACGCGGCCCGGCCGTGCGTCTTCGAGGTCTTCGCGCGGCGGCTGCCCGACGGCCGCCGCTACGGCGTGGTCGCGGGCACGGGCCGCCTGCTGGACGTCGATCAGCCGAGTTCCGGTTCGGCGACGAGGAGCTCGCCGCGCTGGCAGCGGCCGTCGTCGACCGACGGGCACGCTCGACTGGCTCGCCGACTACCGCTTCTCCGGCGACGTCGACGGCTACCCCGAGGGCGAGCTGTACTTCCCCGGTTCGCCGATCCTGACCGTGACGGGCACGTTCGCCGAGCGCGGTGATGCTGGAGACGCTGGTGCTGTCGATCCTCAACCACGACAGCGCGATCGCCGCCGCCGCGGCGCGGATGGTCACCGCCGCCGCGGGACGGCCGATGATCGAGATGGGGTCGCGGCGCACCCACGAGGCACGCCGCGGTCGCGGCCGCCCGGGCGGCCTACCTCGCCGGTTTCGCGGCCACGTCCAACCTGGAGGCCGAGCGCCGCTACGGCATCCCGACCGCGGGCACCGCCGCGCACGCCTTCACGCTGCTGCACGACGACGAGTCGGCGCGCGTTCGCGCGCCAGGTCGCGGCGCTCGGCGCCGGACACCACGCTGCTGGTCGACACCTACGACATCAGCCGCGGGCATCGCAGCTGCGCCGTCGCGGTGGCCGGGCCCGACCTCGGCGCGGTCCGGATCGACTCCGGCGACCTCGGCGACGCTCGCCGCGCAGGCGCGCGACCAGCTCGACTCGCTCGGCGCGACCGGCGACCCGGATCATCGTGTCCGGCGACCTGGACGAGTACGCCATCGCCGCGCTCGCGCGCCGAGCCGGTCGACGCCTACGGCGTCGGCACCTCGCTCGTCACCGGTTCGGGCGCGCCGACCGCGGGCTGGTCTACAAGCTGGTGGAGGTCGACGGGCGGCCGGTCGCGAAGCGCAGCGCCGCGAAGGAGTCGCGCGGCGGCCGGAAGTCCGCGGTCCGCCGGTTCAAGCCGACGGGCACGGCGATCGAGGAGGTCGTGCACACGGCGGCGGTCGCGACCGCGGTCGGGCCGCACGACCGGGTGCTGCCGGTGCCGCTGATGCGGGGCGGCGCGCTCGGTCCCCGGTCTGGAGACCCTCGACGCGTCCCGCGAGCGGTTGCGCGCGGCGCTCGTCTCGATGCCGTGGGAGGGGCTGAAGCTGTCGCGGGCGAGCCCGCCATCCCTACGGTGTTCGCATGACCGCCACCGACGTCTTCCCTGCCGGACGCCTAATGCACGGGCGTTGGTCGTCGTCGACGTCCAGAACGACTTCTGTGAGGGCGGGTCGCTGCCGGTCGCGGCGTGGGTCGGCCGTGGCCGCCGCGGTCTCCGCGCGCATCCGGGACGGCGGCTACGACCACGTCGTCGCCACGCGCGACCACCACGTCGACCCGGGCACGCACTTCTCCGACGCCCCGGACTACGTCGACACGCTGGCCTGTGCACTGCGCGTGGGCACCCGGGCGTCGACTTCCACCCCGACCTGGACGTCGCGGGCATCGAGGCGGTGTTCGACAAGGGCGAGCACGCGGCCGCGTACTCCGGGTTCGAGGGTGCCGAGCCGGCGGCGGCGGGGTTGCCGACTGGCTCGCGGCCCGCGACGTGACCGACGTCGACGTCGTCGGGATCGCCACCGACCACTGCGTCCGGGCCACGGCGCTGGACGCGGCGCGGCGGGCTTCGCGACCACGGTCCTGCTCGAGCGACTGCGCGGGCGTCGCCCCGGATACCACCGAGCGGGCGCTGGCCGAGATGCGCGCCGCGGGCGTCGCCGTGACCTGAGGGGCCGCGGCGAGCTCCTCACGTCCGGAGGGTGAACGCCGCCAGGCGCGGGCCCAGCTCCGGGTCCTCGTCGGGGGAGAGCCCGCCGGTCGGCCTCGGCCAGCCCGACGCAGCGCGGGCCGTCGAACAGGCCGCAGGCGTAGCGGACCGAGGTCCCGCCCACCGCGACCACGCCCACCCGCAGCTGGTGGATCGCCGGGTAGTGCCACCTCGGTGAGGTAGTCGATGCGCAGCGAGCTGGCGGCGAGGCTGTCGAGCAGGCCGCCGGTCGGGTAGCCGAGGACGTCGAGGTGCAGCTCGGCGAGCGCATCCAGGTACCAGCCCGCGAGCGCGACGTTGTTCACGTGCCGGTTCGTGTCGAGGTCGCCGAAGCGGGCGCGGACGCTCGACGCGGAACGGGTACGTCTCGCGCACCAGCCGGGCCGGGTCGCGCGCGGGCCGGCACGGGCTCCTCGCTGTCGATCCGCAGCCGCTCCAGCTCGCTGCGCACGGCGTCGGGCAGCGGCGCCGAGCCGGATTCGTCGATGTGCACGCTGGTGGATCCGCCCGTGGCGACGCACTCGCCCCCGTCGTACACGCCGTAGGCGTAGGTGAACGACGACGTGCCGATGCGGGTCACCCCGAGCCCGACCTCGTACGGCCGCCCGGTGACCTTCAGCGGCGCCAGTACGTCGACGCGCACGGCCGCGAGCAGCCGTTTCACCTGCCAGTGCTCGCGGGTGGTGAGGTCGGCGCCGAACGCGTCGCGCTCGACGGCCACCCGGGCGTCCTCGAACCAGCGCAGCAGCGCGTCCCGGCCGAGGCGGCGGGTCGGATCCAGGTCGCTGTAGCGGGCGGTGCGCGAGACCACGACCGGGAACCCGGTCGCCGAGCGCGGCTGGGTGGACGTCACGCCGCCATGATGTCGGGCGACGGGGTGGCGGGTCGATACCGGGGCCTCCTCGCACAGCGTCGTGTGTCTCCGCACAGGGCCGACCGTGTGCGAGGACGCGACACCCTCTGCGAGGTCAATCCCGAGCCGCGCCCAGCGGTAGCCTCGGACCGTGCGTACCGCCCAGCTTCCCGGCGTGGCCGAGCTCCTCGAGGCGGCCGTCACCGCCGTCGGGGGCACCCGCCGGGAGGGCCAGGACGCCATGGCGCAGGCCGTGCGATCGGCGATCTCGACCGGTGAACACGTGGCCGTGCAGGCGGGCACCGGCACGGGCAAGTCGCTCGCCTACCTCGTCCCGGCGATCCACCACGCCGTCGAGAAGGACTCCACCGTGGTCGTCTCCACGGCCACGATCGCGCTGCAGCGCCAGCTCGTCGAGCGCGATCTCCCCCGCCTCGCGAAGGCCCTCAAGCCGTTGCTCGGCCGCGCGCCGACCTTCGCGATCCTCAAGGGCCGCCGCAACTACCTGTGCCTCAACAAGCTGCACGGTGGCGACGAGAATCCCGAGGACGAGCTGTTCGACCCGTTCCAGATCTCGGCGATGGGGCGAGCGGTCAAGCGGATCCACGAGTGGGCCGACACCACCGCGACGGGCGACCGCGACGAGCTGGTGCCCGGCGTGCCCGACGCCACGTGGCGGCAGGTGTCGGTCACCGCGCGCGAGTGCCTCGGCGCCTCCCGGTGTCCGGTCGGGGAGGACTGCTTCGCCGAACGGGCGCGCGGTGCCGCCGGGCAGGCCGACATCGTCGTCACCAACCACGCGCTCCTGGCCATCGACGCGCTGGAAGGGCGCGCGGTGCTGCCCGAGCACGACGTCGTGGTGGTCGACGAGGCGCACGAGCTGGTCGACCGGGTCACCGGCGTGGCGACGGCCGAGCTCACTGCGGGGGCGGTCGTCGCCGCCGCGCGCAGGCTGGGCAAGCTCGTCGACCAGGCCGCCGCCGATCGGCTCGCCGAGGCGGGCGAGGGCCTCGGCATCGTGCTCGACGACCTGCGTCCGGCCCGCTGGGAGACGCTGCCCCAGCCCGCGTCAGGGGCGCTGTCGGCCCTGCGGGGCGCGGCGGCGGGGTGCCGCACGGCGTTGGGCTCCGAACGCCGGGAGGAGCCGGAGGCCGCGGCGGGGCGCAAGATCGCCCAGGCGGCGCTCGACGAGCTGATCGACACCTCGACGCGTCTCCTCAAGGCGTTCGAGGAACCGGATCCGGGCAAGCGGTGGGACGTGGTCTGGCTCGCGGAGGTGGGCGCCGACCGGCACAAGGTCCTGCACGCGGCGCCGCTGTCGGTCGGCGGCCTGCTGCGGGAGCGGCTGTTCGGGCGCTCCACCGTCGTGCTCACCTCCGCCACGCTCGCGCTCGGCGGCAACTTCGACGCGCTGGCCCGTCAGTGGGGGCTGCCGCCCTCCGAGCGGAGCGCAGGCGGAGCGAGCAGCAACGCCGAGCGGAGCGCAGGCGGAGCGAGCAGCAACGCCGAGCGGAGCGCAGGCTCGGCGAGCACCCGGACCGCGCCGGGGGCCTGCGACGACCCGGTGCCGGATCCGGACGCACCGAAATGGTCGGGCCTGGACGTCGGCTCGCCGTTCGCGCACGCCCGCAGCGGCATCCTGTACGTCGCGAAGTCGCTGCCCCCGCCGGGCCGTGACGGCCTCCCTCCGGCCTACCTGGACGAGATCGCCGGGCTGGTCGAGGCGGCGGGCGGCCGCACGCTCGGGCTGTTCTCGTCGATGCGCGCCGCGAAGCAGGCCACCGAGGCGCTGCGTGAGCGCTTGGCCACCCCGCTGCTCTGCCAGGGCGACGACGCGACGATGCTGCTGGTCAAACGGTTCGCCGAGGACGAGGAGACGTCGCTCTTCGGCACGCTGTCGCTGTGGCAGGGGGTGGACGTGCCCGGCCCTTCGCTGTCGTGCGTGATCATCGACCGGATCCCCTTCCCCCGCCCCGACGACCCGCTCGTCACGGCCCGGCAGCGGGCGGCGGACTCCCGGGGCGGCAACGGCTTCCTGCAGGTCTCGGCCACCCACGCCGCGCTCTTGCTCGCCCAGGGCGCGGGCCGCCTGCTGCGCGGGATGGAGGACCGGGGGGTCGTGGCGGTCCTCGACCCGCGCCTGGCCACCGCGCGCTACGGCGGCTTCCTGCGCGCGAGCCTCCCCCCGTTCTGGCCCACGGACGATCCTGCCACCGTCCGCGCGGCACTACGTCGGCTGCGCGGCGCCTGACCCGCGGGCGACCTCACACGCAACCCGTCGAACAGCGTGTGGGGACGCCACACGCTGTGCGGAGTGCGCCCCGACACTCCGGCTACGCCAGCTTTGCTTGCAGCGGGGAGGGGAAGCGGGTGCGGAAGCGGACCTCGCCGAGCAGGGCGGCCAGCTTCGCGGCCTCCCCGTCCAGCGCCGAGCGGGGCCCGCTGCCGACGTCCGTCGTCAGTCGCAGCGCGATCTCACCGTTGGCGCGCTGGTGCCAGCCGCCGACGATCCGGCCGTCGACCCAGGCCGTCGGTCCGCCGTTGCCGAAGCGGTCGAACAGCAGCCCGGCGTCGGCGTCGGCGAGGTGGAAGCCGCGCTGTTTCCACCCCATCGTCGACGGGTCGAGGCCGGGCAGCAGCACCGCGGACGGCGGCGCGGGCGGGGCCGGGTCCACGTCGTCGGGCAGGACGTAGCCCGTGCCCTCGTCGAGCGCCACCTCGACCGCGCCGACGTCGGCCAGTGCCCGCTTCGTGACGGCCACGGTCCAGCCCGCCCACCAGGCGAGGTCAGTGCGGGTGCCGGGACCGAACGCGGCCAGCCAGCGGCGCGCCAGCCCCGCCGCCGCGGCGCGCGGCTCGATCGCGCCGAAACCGTCGGGGAACCACGTCGCGGTGGCGGCCCACCGGTACTGCCCGTTGATCCACGTGCCGGTGGGGCGGGCGCGCACGACCCGGCCGTCGAAGCCGAGCATGAGCAGCGCCCGCGAGTGGGCCGAGGTCATGCCCGCCGACGATCCGCTCCCCACCGAGAACGGCACCGCCAACGCGGGCAGCCGCAGGCCGATCTGTCGCGCCGAGAGCGGCCCCGCCTCCGCCAGGAGCGCGACGATCTCCTCCGACGCCGCATCCAGCCACTTCTCCGGCTCGGCGATGCCTGCGCCCTCGAACATCGCGAGCGTGTTGCGGCGCTGGACGCGGGCCACGTCGACGGTCGAGGCGTGGTGGGCCAGGCGCGCGGCGTCGTGGCCGAAGACCCAGAGGGTGCGGCGCATGGCGTGGTGGCGCACCAGCGTGCGGTCGTCGTAGAGCGCCGCGTCGAGCGCCGCGAGGGAAGGCGTCGCCATGCGTGCCGCGACGGAGAGGTAGACCGAGACCGGGTCGGTGGAGTGCAGCGCGACCAGGCCGTCGGTCAGCGCGACGACGTCGTCGGTGCGCGGGGCCGCGGCGTGCCGATGGCGGACGGCCAGCCGCGCGCGCCGCTCGGCGACGTCGACGAAACGGGCGGCCACGCCCCGAGCATGCCATCCGCGCCCGACGCCACGCCCTGGCGTGACCGCCGTCAGCCGGGCGGCGTCGTGATGCAGGTGATCGTGCCGGGGGCGACCTCGGTGAACCCCGCGTCCCGCACCGCCACCGCCGCCCCGGCCTCGACCGCGCGGCAGAGGCCCGGCCAGAGGTCCGGCCCGGCGTCCCGTACGGCGAACGGGGGCACCTCCACCAGCCCGTGGGCCGCCGCGTACAGCATCGACGCGTGCCCGACCTGGGCTGCCGCCTTGCCGACGGTCATCGCGAGCGCGGCGTTGACGTGGATGACCGGGACGCAGGGCGGCGGCGGCCCCGGGTCGTCGGGCTCGAGGTCGGTGCCGCCGATCTGCAGCCGCGCGACGGGCTTGGGCACGTCGTCGACCGGCCCCGGAACGAGGGCCCTGGCCTGCGCGTCGCCGACGGTGACGGTGACGCCGGGCAGCTCCTGCACCGCCGCCCAGTGCGCGCCACGGGCCCGGCGGGCGATCTTGCGGATCCGGCTGGCGACCCAGGTGGTCAGCGCGTCGTTCCACTCGTCGTCGGCCCGCGGGTCCAGGCACACCGCCAACGCGGCCGCGGCGGCGGCCTCCAACACCGCTGTGCGCGGAGCCGGGGGCCGCTCCAGCCGCAGGACGATCGGCATCGCGCGCACCACCCCGTCCGGCTCAGGCGGGATCACGACAGGCCCCCCGCGCGCGACGAGGTACCGGTCGGCGAGCGGGGAGAGCAGCGTCACGTCGTGGTCCCCGTGGGCACTGCGCACAGCCTCGCGCGTCCTCGGACAAGTTCGACCATGGGCGAGGCCGCGACCCGGTGTGCGAAGTCGGCGCGGGGCGGCGCCGCGGCGACGGCCCCGCCGACGTCACACGATCGGGACACGTCGGGACACGCCGTCGGCCGCGTCGGCGCGCTCCACCTCGTCGCGGGTGATGCCCAGCACGAACAGCACGACGTCCAGGTAGGGCACCGAAAGCGCGGTGTCGGCGACCTCCCGCAGCGCAGGCTTGGCGTTGAACGCGATCCCGAGCCCGGCCGTGGTGAGCATGTCGATGTCGTTGGCACCGTCGCCGACGGCCACGCACTGCTCCAGCGGCACATCGGCCTCCTCGGCGAACCGCGCCAGCGCGACCGCCTTGCCCGGCCGGTCGACGATCTCGCCGACCACCCGCCCGGTCAGCCGCCCGTCGACGATCTCGAGGTCGTTGGCGGCGACGAAGTCCAGCCCCAGCTCGTCGGCAAGGCGCGCGATCACGCGCGTGAACCCACCCGACACCACCCCGCACCGGAAGCCCAGCCGCTTGAGCGTGCGGATCGTCGTGCGGGCGCCCGGGGTGAGCGTCAGCTCGTCGGCCACGTCCTCGAGCACGGACGCGGGCAGGCCCGCCAGCACGGCGACCCGCTTGCGCAGCGACTCGGCGAAGTCCAGCTCTCCGCGCATCGCCGCCTCGGTGACGGCGCGGACCTCGGCCTCGGCCCCCGCCCGCGCCGCGAGCATCTCGATCACTTCGCCCTGGACGAGCGTGGAGTCGACATCGAAGACGATCAGCCGCTTGCTGCGCCGCGCCAGCCCGGCCCGCTCCACGGCGACGTCGACGCCCGCCGTGCGCGCCACGTCGACCAACCGCTTGCGGAGCGTGCCCGGCGGATAGTCCTCCGATCCGTGGCCCGGCACCGGGGAGACCATCAGCTCCAGGCCGGTGACCGGGTAGTCGGCGATCCGCCGTATCGAGTCGATGTTGGCGCCGACGTCGGCGAGTGCCCGCGCGATCGACCCGAACGCCCGCGCCGTGATCGGCCGTCCGAGCACCACGACGACGTGGGAGGAGTGCCTGCGGGCGGCCGGGTCGTCTTCGGCCGCCAGCGAGGTCTGCACCTGCATGGCGATGCTCGCCATGGCCTGCTCGACGGCCTTCTGCAGGGCCTCGGGGTCCTGCTGGACCATGACGAGCGCGCCCAGCGTGAGCTGTCCGCGGATGACGACCTGCTCGACGTCCAGCAGGTCGACCCCGTGGCGGGTCAGCGCCGCGAAGAGGACGGAGCTGACGCCGGGGCGGTCGGGTCCGGTGACCGTGATGAGAACCGTGGTGCCGGGCACCGCGCTAACGGGCCTTGTCGTCGCCGTTCGGGCTCGATTCGCGCTCGGTGGCGGCGGCGACCTTCTCGTACGGCGACGCCTTGTGCCCGCTGTGCGCCTCGCGGCGGAACTGCTCCACCAGGTGCGGGTAGTGCAGCTCGAACGCCGGGCGCTCGGAGCGGATCCGGGGCAGCTCGGTGAAGTTGTGCCGCGGCGGCGGGCACGAGGTGGCCCACTCCAGCGAGTTGCCGAAGCCCCACGGGTCGTCGACGGTGACGACGCGGCCGTAGCGGTAGCTGCGGAACACGTTCCAGATGAACGGCAGCGTCGAGGCGCCGAGGATGAACGCGCCGATCGTGGAGACCACGTTGAGCGTGGTGAACCCGTCGCTGGGCAGGTAGTCGGCGTAACGGCGCGGCATGCCCTCGTTGCCCAGCCAGTGCTGCACCAGGAACGTGGTGTGGAATCCGATGAACGTGAGCCAGAAGTGCACCTTGCCCAGCGTCTCGTTCATCATGCGCCCGGTCATCTTCGGGAACCAGAAGTAGATGCCCGCGTAGGTGGCGAACACGATCGTGCCGAAGAGCACGTAGTGGAAGTGCGCCACCACGAAGTAGGTGTCGGAGACGTGGAAGTCTACCGGGGGGCTGGCCAGCAGGACGCCGGTGAGCCCGCCGAACAGGAAGGTGACCAGGAAGCCGATGGCGAACATCATCGGCGTCTCGAACGTGATCTGGCCCTTCCACATGGTGCCGATCCAGTTGACGAACTTGATCCCGGTCGGGATCGCGATGAGGAAGGTGGTGAAGGAGAAGAACGCCAGCAGCACGGCGCCGGTGGCGTACATGTGGTGCGCCCACACCGCCGCCGACAGGGCGGCGATGGCGATGAGAGCGTAGACCATGCTCTTGTACCCGAACAGCGGCTTGCGGCTGAAGACCGGGATGACCTCGGACATGATCCCGAAGAACGGCAGCGCGACGATGTAGACCTCGGGATGGCCGAAGAACCAGAACAGGTGCTGCCAGAGGATCACGCCACCGTTGGCAGGGTCGAAAACGTGCGCCCCGAGTTGCCGGTCGGCCAGCAGCCCGAACAGCGCGGCGGTCAGCACCGGGAACGCGATGAGGATGAGGATGGCGGTGACGAAGATTGTCCAGGTGAAGATCGGCATCCGGAACATGGTCATCCCGGGTGCGCGCAGACAGACGATGGTGGTGATGAAGTTGACCCCGCCGAGGATCGTGCCGAGACCGGCGAGCGCGAGTCCCATGATCCACAGGTCGCCACCGTAGCCGGGGGAGTGGATGGCGTCCGAGAGCGGGGTGTAGGCGAACCAGCCGAAGTCGGCGGCGCCGCCCGGGGTCAGGAAGCCGGAGAGCACGATGAGCCCGCCGAACAGGAATGCCCAGTAGGAGAACGCGTTCAGCCGCGGGAACGCGACGTCGGGGGCGCCGATCTGCAGCGGCACGATGTAGTTGGCGAAGCCGAACAGGATCGGCGTGGCATACAGCAGCAGCATGATCGTGCCGTGCATGGTGAACAGCTGGTTGTACTGCTCGTTCGACAGGAACTGCTGCCCCGGCTCGGCCAGCTCGGCGCGCATCAGCAGCGCCATCAGGCCGCCGACCATGAAGAACCCGAACGACGTGACCAGGTACAGGATCGCGATGTCCTTCGGGTCCGTCGTCCTGATCATCTTGAGGAGGACAGAGCCCTTGGGCGCCACCCTCGCCGGGTAAGGGCGCGAGGTGATCGGCTTCGGCGCGACGGCAGTCACAAGGCTCTCCCGGTCGGTGCTCGGCGGGTCACTTCGGGATCGTAGCTCTACTCGGCGTCGAAGGCGCGCCCCGGGTTCCGCGCCGTCACCGCAGCGGTGTGAAGAGCTCCTCGAAGACCTCGGGGGTCGCGGCAGGGCTGGGCAGCGGGCTGACGATGTAGAACTCGGTGCCCATGCCGAGGGCGAACATGGGGTCCGGCAGCGCGAGCAGGAAGTGGTCGGGCGCCATCTGGCTGGCGTGCGCCCGCATGGCCGCCCGCTTCTGCTCGATGAAGTCGACGACCTCGACGCGGTGGGTGATCTCCACCTCCGGCTTGCCGAAGTTCGTCGGGATGTTGGCCTCCCGCCCCGCCTCCCTGGCGCCGCGGAGCATCCAGTCGCGGTTGATGGTGCTCTGCGCGACGATGGGCACGGCCGAGAGGTCGCCTGCCCGCACGCCCACGCGGTGCACCTGGATGTGGTCGGGATGGCCGTAGGCGCCGTTGTCGTCGTAGATCGTGAGGACGTCGGGTTCCTCCTCGTCGAGGAGGACGGCGAGCGTGCGCGCGGCGTGCTCGACCTCGGCCTGCCAGAAGCAATACGGCGCGTCGTTGCTGGGCTCGCCCATCATCCCTGAGTCGGTGTAGCCGAGGAACTCGACGCGCTTGGCCCCGATGGCGGCCGCGGACGCGTAGCACTCCGCGGAGCGCCGCACCGGCAGCTGCTCCCCCGGCGCCAGGACGCCCGGCACGGGCTCGCCCAGCTCACCCCGGGTGGCGAAGACCAGCACCACCCGGTGCCCGGCCGCCGCGGCCCTGGCCAGGGTGCCGCCCACGGCGATGGCCTCGTCGTCGGGGTGCGCGTGGAAGGAGACGATGGTGCCCACGAAAGCAGCCTACGCACGACCCTGACGACGCTCCGCGGCCGTGCGGATCCGACCGCCCGCGTGCGCTGCGACCCGCCCGACGAGCGACCAGCCCGCCGCACGAAGGGCGACAAGCCCGCCATGTGATGCGCGACCAGCCCGCCACAGAAGCACCGACCAACTCGCCACAGGACATGCGGCAGGCCCGCCCTCAGGTGGCGTCGTAGGCCGCGCGCAGCCACCGGCCCAGGCGCAGCGACCACGCGGGCACGCAGAACCATCCGAGGACGGCGGGCACCCCGCCGACCGTCAGCACGACCAGCCACGCCGTCGACATCGCGGGCAGCAGCGTGTACCCCACGGCGACGACCAGCGTGCCCGCGAACGCCGCGACGCCCGCGCGGCGGCCGACGCGGGAGGCCCGGGGTGGCACGGTGTCGCGTTGGCACGCCAGCACCAGCCACACCGAGAGCCCGAGCGCGCAGCCCACCAGCAGGGATGCCCCCGCGGCCGGGGTCAGCACCCCCGTGGCCAGCAGCAACCACGTGACCGCCGAGAACGCCATCGACGCGACGCCGAGCGCCCCGGTGCTCGAGCCGCCCAGCACCAGCGCCACCGGCACCAGCAGCAGCGCGCTCGCCCCGGCGGAGAGGCAGGCGAGCGGCCAGAGCGTGGCCTGCAGTGCGCTGGGACGGACGTAGGCGAGCACCACGAACGCGAGCAGCAGGGTGTTCGCGAGCGCCCCCGTCACGCCCGAGCCGACGCTCGCCCGCGCGGCGAGGCGGCCCAGCCCGCCTGCCCGCTGGGGAAGGACCTGGTCAGCACCCGTCGTCATCGCTTCACTCCTCGCCCATACCGACCCGCAAACACGATGGACGAGGAGGGCGATCTGATACGGGCAATCAGCTGATTCAGGTGAGAATCCGGGTCAGCGCGGGCGCGATGTCGGCCAGCCGCATCACGGTCTGCGCCCGGCCGCCGCCGCGCTTGGCCAGCGGCCCGGCCGCCGCCTCGGCCTCGGCCCCGCCGAGCGGGACCAGGACGTGCAGACGGTCGATGCCTGCCAGCGCGTCGGTCGGGTCGTCGCCCGCGGTGTGCAGGCAGTCCGACAGCAGCACGACCAGGCGCTCGTCGGCGACGGCCGACGCGAGCTGCTGGGACGCCTCGCGCAGGCCCGCGGCGAGGTCGGTGGTCCCGTGCCCGCGCAGCGCGACGAGGTCGGACAGCAGGTCCTCCGGCGGCCGCCGCACCCCCTGGGGCTGGAGCACCTTCACCCCGGCGCTGAAGGTCACCACCGACGGCTGCAGCTTCTCCCGCCCCGCCTCGTTCGCGATGATCACCCCGGCCGCGGCCACCGCGGCGAGCGCCACCGCGAGGCCCTGCATCGACCCGGAGATGTCGACGACGAGGCACACCGCACGCCGGTGCGCCGTCCAGACCCTGGTGACGACGTCGTCGGCGCCGGGGCGGCGCGCGGTCGTCGGGGTCCAGGCATCGAGGGTGCGGTCGAGGTCGAGATCGCCCTCGAGACCCCGGGAAGGGCCGAGCCGCCGTGTGCCGCGCGCCTTGGCCGGGCCGATGCGTCCGAGCTGCAGGAACACCCGTCCGGCCAGCCTGCGCGCGGCGGCGCGGAGCGCGACGTCGGTGGCGACGGCCATGTCGGCCAACAGCGCGGCGGCGGCCTCCGGATCCTGTCCGACGGCCGCGTCGAACGCCTCGGCGTCGAGCTCGCCGACCTCGGGCGAGACCTCGCTGAACGCCGGGTGCTGCTGGGCGAGCTGCTGGCGGCTCTGGGTACGCGGGGCGCGCTCCCGGCCGGGCCGGGATCGGGGTTGGAAGCCCGCCGGGCGGAGCGGAGCCTGCTTCGACTCCGCGGCGCTACCCGACGGGCTGTCGGCTTTTCCCTCCGCGTCCTCCCCCTCCGCGTCCGGGGGGTCGGCGGTGTCGGCGGGCCACAGCCGGTCGAGCAGCTCGTCGATCACCGATTCGGGCGTGCGGTCCACCCCGTCCGCCACCCGGATGCGGCCGGAGAGCGCCGCGTAGGCGGCGTCCCGCGCGGTGTCGCGGACGGGGTGCGGCTCGCCCCGCAGCTCGGCGAGGCCGGTCAGCACCAGCGACAGGTCGATCGCCCCGCGCACCGACGAGCCCATCCGGACGTCGCGGTGCTCACGGGTGGCCCGGGTGAGCATGACCGAGAGGTCCACCCAACGTCCCGAGAGCCCGCTGACCGACTCGGTGATCGCGCGCTCGCCGTCGACGTCCTGGTAGCCGAGCACGACCCGGCACATGCGGTCGGCGATGGACTGGCTCACCCGCGCGGTGCCCACGGCGTCGAACGGGTTCATCGCGGCGATCAGCCGGAACTCCCCGCCCGCGGTCACCGTGCCCAGCCGCGGTACGGCGATCTCCCCCTCGGTGAGCACGGTGATGAGGACGTTGAGCGTCTCCTCGGGGACGCGGTTGAGCTCCTCGAGGTAGAGCAGGCCTCCCCGCGGCGGAGCGGAGGCGGAGCCGCCCTGAGGACCGCGCATGGCCGTGATCAGCGGTCCGTCCACGAAGTGCTCGGGCCGGTAGCCCTCGGCGAGCACCTGCGACGGGTCGAACTGGCCGACCAGCCGCGCGGGCGTCAGCTCCGCGTTGCCCTCGACGAACACGACCGCCTGGCCGGTGTCCGCCGCGATGGACCGCAACAACGTGGACTTGCCGGTGCCGGGCGGACCTTCCAGCACGACGTGCCGTCCGGTCGCGAGCGCGACGGTGAGGACCTCGCGCTCGCGACGCAGACCGACGACAGGCGTCGACAACCGCTGCTCAGCCCGCGTACGTGATGACGCCGCGGATGTTCTTGCCGGCGTGCATGTCCTCGTAGCCCTGGTGGACCTCGTCGAGCGTGTAGGTCGTGGTGATCAGCTCGTCGAGCTTCAGCTCGCCGGACCGGTAGAGCTCGAGCTGGCGCAGGATGTCCCAGCTCGGGTTGGACGCCCCGAACAGCGCACCCTGGATGCGCTTCTGGAAGAGCGTCAGCTCGGCGAGCGACACGGGCAGCGCGGTCGTGTCGGCGATGTTGCCCAGCGCCGGTGACGACGACCGTGCCCGCCTTGCGGATCGAGGCCAAGGCCTGGCCGACGTGCTCGGGCTTGATGACGCCGACGGTGACGATCGCCTGGTCGGCGCCCTGCCCGTTGGTGACCTGCTTGGCGAACTCGGTGGCCTCGTCCATCGAGTCGACGGCGTGGGTCGCGCCCAGCTCCTGGGCCTTCTCGCGCTTGAACTCCACCGGGTCCACCGCGATGATGTTGGACGCGCCGGCCGTGCGACGCGCCCTGCACGGCGTTGATGCCGATGCCGCCGATGCCCATCACGATCGTCGTGTGGCCCGGCTGCACCCCGCCGGAGTTGACCGCCGACCCCCACCCGGTGCCGACGCCGCACCCGACGAGGCAGGCGTTGTCGAGCGGGATGTCGTCGGGCACCTTGACGCAGGAGTCACGCGACACCGTCGTCGTCTCGCAGAACGTGGAGATGCCGCACATCTGGCCGACCGGCGTGTCGGTGCCCGCGAGCTTCAGCCGGAACGCGGTCGGGTCCTCCCAGCGCGAGCCCGCGAGGAGCCCGGCGCCGAGGTCGCACAGGTTCTGCATGCCCGAGGCGCACCAGCGGCAGCGCCCGCAGCCGGGGAGGAAGGAGAAGACGACGTGGTCGCCCTCCTTCAGGCCCTTGTTGTTCGGTCCCGCCATGGTGACGATGCCCGCGCCCTCGTGGCCGCCCGCGAACGGGTAGACGCCCACCGGGATGTCCCCGGTGGCGACGTGGTCGTCCGAATGGCACATGCCGGACGCCACCAACTTGACCTGGATCTCGCCTGCACCCGGGTCGTCGAGCTCGAGATCCACGACCTCGTACTTGCCTGGTGCCTGACGGATGACTGCTCCGCGGGTCTGCATGCGAAAGGTTCTCCCTTGAACGGCCCACACCCTGGACTCCGCCGTTCATAGCAGCATGCGCATGCCTTGGGAAGATCTACGACTCGTTGACGCAGCGCCACGACGGCGTAGTGTCCGAAACCCCCGCCGAGCACCGGAGCGCACCGATGACGGAACCCTTCAACGCCGCCGTTTACCTCACCGAACGTCGGGTCGCGGCGGGGGATACCGACCGGGTGGCACTGCGTCACCCGCGTGGGACGCACACCTACGGGCAGCTGACCGACGAGGTCCGCCGGATCGCGGGCGGACTCGCCGCGATCGGGGTACGCCCGGAGGAGCGGGTGCTGCTCTGCTTGGCCGACGACGTCGAGTTGGCCACCGGCATCCTCGCCGCGATGTACCTCGGCGCCGTGGCGGTCCCGTGTTCGACGATGCTCACCGGCGGCGAGCTGGCCAAGCTCGTCGTCGACTCCCGCGCCCGGGTGCTGCTGGGCGGCCACCAGTTCACCGACGCGGTGACGGCGGCGGCCGCGGGCGCGCCCGACCTGCGCCACGCCGTGCTCACCGGCGACACCGCGCCCGTCGTCGCGGGCGTCACGGGCCTCACGTGGGACGCGCTGCGCGCCGCCGAGCCGCTGGCCGCCGCCTACCCGACCTGGGATGAGTCACCCGCGCTGTGGCTCTACACCTCGGGTACCACCGGCACGCCCAAGGGCGCGATGCACCGCCACACGGACATCCGCTACGTCTGCGAGACCTACGCCCACCAGGTGCTGGGCATCGGCCCCGACGACGTCTGCCTCTCGGCCGCGAAGCTCTTCTTCGCCTACGGCCTGGGCAACAGCCTGCTCTTCCCGCTCTCGGTGGGCGCGAGCGCGGTGCTGGAGCCCGCCCGGCCCCACCCGACGCTCTTCGCCGACCGGATCGTCGAGCACGCCGTCACGCTGTTCTTCGCGGGTCCGAGCTTCTGGGGCCCGCTGATGGCCGCCGCGCTGCCCCGCGAGACGTTCGCGACCGTGCGCAACGGCGTCTCGGCGGGCGAGGCGCTCCCCCCTCGGATGTTCCACGGCGTCAAGGAGCAGTACGACTTCGAGATCCTCGACGGCATCGGCTCCACCGAGGCGCTGCACATCTTCATCTCCAACGTGGCGGGCAAGGTCG
Source organism: uncultured Actinomycetota bacterium (assembly GCA_963770115.1). GTDB lineage: Bacteria > Actinomycetota > Actinomycetes > Mycobacteriales > Pseudonocardiaceae > Pseudonocardia. The sequence goes on along the minus strand of CAVYOT010000018.1, from coordinate 108,976 downwards.
TGCCCGCCAGCTCGGGGTTCCCGGTGCCGGGCTACCGCGTGGAGCTGCGCCGCCCGGACGGCACGGTGATCGAGGGCCCGGACGAGCCGGGGATGCTGTGGGTGGCGGGCGAGTCGCTGTGCACGGGGTACTGGTGTCGCACCGACGTCAACCGGATGGTGTTCCACGGCGAGTGGATGCGCACCGGCGACACCTACGTCCGCGGCGTGGACGGGAGCTGGGCGTGTCTGGGCCGCTCGGACGACGTGCTCAAGGTCGGCGGGATCTGGGTGAGCCCCACCGAGGTGGAGACCCGCATCCTGGAGCACCCCGACGTGGCCGAGGCCGTGGTCGTCGGGGTGCCGGACGCGGACGGGCTGGACAAGCCGGTGGCCTACGTCGTCGCGATGCCGGGCGCGACGGTCGACGAGACCGACGTGATCGCGTTCTGCCGGGCGGGCCTCGCGTCCTTCAAGCGGCCCCGCCGGGTGGTCACGGTGACCGAGCTGCCGAAGACGGCCACCGGGAAGATCCAGCGCTACCGACTGCGCGCGCTCGCGGCGGACGGTCCGATCGGATCTTCTACAACTTCTTGACGCGCATTGTCACGCTTGTAGACTCTTGGGGCATGACGCAGGTGTCGTTCGACGCGGACCCGGCCACGTATCGGCACTGGAAGCTCGACGTCGACGGGGAGATCGCCTACCTGCGCCTCGACGTCGCCGAGGACGGCGGCCTCGTGCCCGGCTACGAGCTGAAGATGAACAGCTACGACCTGGGCGTGGACATCGAGCTCTACGACGCCACGCAACGGCTGCGCTTCGAGCACCCCGGGGTGCGCGCCGTCGTGGTCACCAGCGCGAAGGACCGCAACTTCTGCGCGGGCGCCAACATCCGGATGCTCGCGCAGTCCTCGCACCCGTGGAAGGTCAACTTCTGCAAGTTCACCAACGAGACCCGCAACGGCATCGAGGACGCCACGGCGCACTCCGGCCAGACGTGGATCGCGGCGGTGAACGGCTCCGCCGCGGGCGGCGGCTACGAGCTGGCGCTCGCCTGCGACCAGATCCTGCTCGTCGACGACAACTCCTCGGCGGTGTCCCTTCCCGAGGTGCCCCTGCTCGGCGTGCTGCCCGGCACCGGCGGGCTCACCCGCGTGATCGACAAGCGCCGGGTGCGCAAGGACCGTGCCGACGTCTTCGCCACGAAGGCCGAGGGCATCCGCGGCCGACAGGCCGTCGAGTGGCGGCTGGTCGACGAGGTGATCCCCAAACGTCAGTGGGACGAGAAGGTGCGCGAGCGCGCCGCCGCCGCGGCCTCCCGATCACCGCGCCCGACCGACGCGGTCGGCATCCCGCTCCCGCCCCTCCAGCGTGAGGAGACCGAGGACGGCATCGCCTACCGGCACGTGAAGGCCGAGTTCGACCGCGCGGGCGGGCTGGTGAACATCACGGTGTTCGGCCCGGAAGGAGACGTCCCGGACACCGTGGAGCGCGTCCACGCCCTCGGCGCCGACTTCTGGGCCCTGGCCATGACCCGCGAGCTCGACGACCTCATCCTGCGGCTGCGCGCCAACGAGCTCGAGCTGGGCACCTGGGTGATCCGCACGAAGGGGGACGTCGAGGACGCGCTGGCGTTCGAGCGCGTGATCGCCGAGCACTCGGGCAGTGCCCATTCTCCTGGGGACTGGCTGGTCAACGAGATCCGGCACTACTTCAAGCGCGTGCTCAAGCGCCTCGACGTCACCTCCCGCAGCCTTGTCGCCCTCATCGAGCCCGGGAGCTGCTTCGCGGGCGCGCTGTTGGAGCTGGCGCTGGCCTGCGACCGGCAGTACATGCTCGACGGCCTGATGGAGGACCACGACGAGGAGGGCGAGCCCGCCCAGATCGTGCTCTCGGCGTCCAACTTCGGCACGTTCCCGATGGGCAACGGCCTGTCCCGGCTGGGGTCGCGCTTCTACGGCGATGACGACGTGGTCGCGAAGCTGCGCCAGGAGACCGACCGGCGCATCGAGGGGGCCGAGGCGCTCACGCTGGGGCTGGTCACCGACGCCCCCGACGACATCGACTGGGAGGACGAGGTGCGGATCATGCTGGAGGAGCGGGCGTCGCTGTCGCCCGACGCGCTCACCGGCATGGAGGCCAACCACCGCTTCGTCGGCCCGGAGACCATGGAGACGCGCATCTTCGGACGTCTCACGGCGTGGCAGAACTGGATCTTCGTGCGGCCCAACGCGTCCGGCGAGGACGGGGCGCTGCGCCGCTACGGAACGGGCCGCAAGGCCGACTTCGACCGGAAACGGGTGTAGGTCATGCCGATCGACTACAGCGAGAAGATCCCCAACAATGTCGATCTGGCAGGCGACCGCAGGCTGCAGCGGGCGCTGGAGAGCTGGCAGCCCAACTTCCTGAACTGGTGGAAGACGATGGGCCCCGCCGTGCCCACCGAGGACGTCTACCTGCGCACGGCCGTCGCCGTGGGCCGCGAGGGCTGGGCGCACTTCGGGCACGTCGCGATGGACGAGTACCGCTGGGGCGTGTTCCTCGCCGAGCGCAACTCCGACCGGCGCATCGCGTTCGGCGAGCAGAAGGGCGAGCCGGTCTGGCAGCAGGTGCCCGGCGAGTTCCGCGCCGACCTGCAGCGGCTCATCGTCATCCAGGGCGACACCGAGCCCGCGTCCGTCGAGCAGCAACGCCGCCTGGGCGAGACCGCGCCGTCGTTGTACGACCTGCGCAACCTGTTCCAGGTGAACGTCGAGGAGGGCCGCCACCTCTGGGCGATGGTCTACCTGCTGCACGCCTACTTCGGCCGGGCCGGGCGAGAGGAGGCCGAGGCGCTGCTGCAGCGCAACTCCGGCGACCTGGATTCCCCGCGGATCCTCGGCGCGTTCAACGAGGAGACCCCGGACTGGCTCTCGTTCTTCATGTTCACCTACTTCACCGACCGGGACGGGAAGTACCAGCTCGGCACGCTGAAGGAGTCGGCGTTCGACCCGCTGTCGCGCACCTGCGAGTTCATGCTCAAGGAAGAGGCGCACCACATGTTCGTCGGCACCACCGGCGTCGACCGCGTGGTGGCCCGCACCGCCGAGCTGATGCGCGAGCACGACACCGAGGACGTCGCCCCGCACGGCGGCATCCCGCTGGACGTGATCCAGAAGTACGTGAACTTCCACTACACGGTGTCGCTGGACCTGTTCGGCTCCGAGAAGTCGACGAACGCGGCCAACTACTTCACCGCGGGCCTCAAGGGCCGCTGGCAGGAGGAGCGGCGCCGCGACGACCACGTGCTCACCGAGGACGCCGCGCACGTCGACACCGTCCGCGAGGACGCGATCACCACGGAGGAGGTCTCCGCGCTGGTCGCGCTCAACCACGACCTGCGCACCGAGTACGTCGCCGACTGCCAGACCGGCATGAAGCGGTGGAACCGGGTGCTGGAGAACGCGGGGATCGACCAGCGCCTCGCGCTGCCGCACGTCGGGTTCAACCGGCAGGTCGGGCTGTTCGCGGGCCATCACGTCACCCCCGCGGGCGACATCGTCGGCGCGGACGTGTGGACGGCGAACCGGGACCGGTGGCTGCCCACCGAGGCCGACAAGACCCACGTGCTCTCGCTGATGCGGCCGGTCTTCGAGCCGGGGAAGATGGCGAGCTGGATCGCTCCGCCGATGAAGGGCATCAACGACAAGCCCCTCGACTACGAGTACGTCCACCTCACCTGACCCGCCGGGCGTACTACCCGGTTACCCGATTCGCCCCCGCGCGGGGCGCCACGGTCGCGCCAGCCGTGGCCGGGGCCGAAATCCTCGTGCACACTCTTTCGCGTGACCCGACCGCGCGTCTCCGACGAGCAGCTGCTCACGCGCCTGGCGCGGGTCCTGGAGGAGGTCGACCCGGTGCCCGCCGCGGTGACGGAGGCGGCGCTCGCCGCCCTGGCCACCCGCCGCATCGACGTCGAGCTCGCCGAGCTCGTCGCCGACTCCGCGGTCGACACGCCCGAGGTACTGCTCGACAGCGCGTCGGACGTCCGCGCGTTGTCGTTCGCGTCGGCGGCGCTCACGATGGAGCTCCACCTCCGGGCCGACGGGGCGACCCTGGCGATGCGCGGGCTCGTCGCGGGCGCGGTCGGCGAGGTCACGGCGGAAACGATGGCCGCGACGAGAGAGCCGACAGCGCAGGCGATGACGGCGCCGCTGGACAACGCGGGCTCGTTCGTTCTCGGCGGCCTCCCGCCCGGCCCCGTCCGGCTCCATCTGCGGGCCGCGGGAGGGGGCTCGGTCATGACGTCCTGGGTGTCGATCTGACCGGGAGCGCCCGGTCGGGCCCGGGCCTTTCGCGTCGGTGGTCTCAGCCCGTCTCCTCCTGCCACAGGAGCTCGGTCAGCCGGGCGATGCCCGCCGTCAGGTGGCGGCGGTAGGTCGTGGTCGGCAGGTCGAGCAGCTCGGCGGCCGCGGCCTGTGTCGGTGCGGGCTGCAGGTAGGTGTGGTGCAGCGCGCGGAAGGCCCGGCGGTCGCGCGGTGAGCGCTCCAGCATCTGGGCGGCGGCCAGGATCGCCTCCCGCACGGCGCGGCCGCGGTCGGCGGGCGACGCGTCGGGGGCGAGCCGCGAGCGCACGATCCGGGTGCGGGTCAGCGGGGACTCGCGCAGCCGATCCGGCCGCGTGACGTCGCGCAGCGCCACCCGCACCGCGTCGGCGAACGCCTCCTCGCCCAGACCCGGCTCGGGCGCGGGGTCGGCGCGCGCGAGGGGGTCGGCGTCGGTCTCCCGGCTGGCCAGCCGCGTCATCCAGGCGATGGGCGGCACCGCCCGCCAGTCGTGGACGAACAGGCCGTGCTCGCCGGGGACGCGCTGGAAGTCGGTGTAGGCCATGACCGCGGCCCAGCGGTCCGGGTCGGCGTGGCGCAGGTAGACCTGAGCGAGCCCGGGCGTCGTGAGGTAGCGGCGCACCAGGTGCAGCATGACGTGGGTCTGCACGGGCGACACCGCCTGGTGATGCTCGGCGTCGGCCCAGTGCCGCACCAGCAGCACCGTCTCGTCCGGACCCGCGGGCGCTCGGCGGGCGTGCGCCCATGCCGCGGCGGCGACGGGGTCGGCGCCGCGCTCGGCCGCCGTCGCCCGGTCCAGCGCCGGGGCGACGATCAGCCCGACCGGGGCGTCGTCGGGACCCCGCACCGCGGTCACCGCGTCCGGCTGGGCCCGGGCCCAGAGGGCGGCGCACTCCGCCGACTCCGCGCCCTCGTGCTCGGCCACCGTCGCCAGCAGCAGCGGCAGCTCGGCGGCCGTCGCGGTGCCGGTGGACAGGCCGTCGGCGTCGCCGCGGCCGGGTGTGACGTGCCGCAGGAACGGTCCGATCACGGTGCTGTCGCGGTGCAGGAACGCGAAGTCGAAGAGCACCCGGCGGGCCGTGGCGGGGTCGGCGCCCGCGAGCTGGCGCTCGTAGAACGCGCGCGCCCTGCGGTGCAGCCGGTCGTGCGCCTCGGGGTGTCGCCAGTGCAGCTCGCGGGCCAGCGCCTCGCGCGCGACGTCGTGCGGGTAGATCCCGCGAGGCGAGAAGTCCACGATGGACAGCTCGCGGAGCCAGTCGAAGAGCGCGCGGGCGTCCGGCACCCCGAGGAGCGCGGCAAGCAGCGGCTCGGTGGTGACCGCGACCTGCGAGCACGCCTCCAGCGCGGCCAGGTGGGTCGCGGAGGGGACGGAGCCCACGAGGCTGTCGAGCAGCACCTTGAGCACCTCGGGGGTGGCGGCGACCGGCTCGTCCCGCTCGGACTGCGCGACGACGTCCGCAAGCAGCGCGAGCGCCAGCGGATGGCCGTGGGTGAAGGCGAGCGCGCCGTCGTGGGCCGCCTCCGGCACGCCGCGCAGCCGCAGCAGGGCGCGGCCTTCGGCGTCGCCGAGGTTCTCCAGCCGGACCGTGTGCAGGATCGCGCTCCAGCCCGGGTCGGTGCGCCACGCGGTGGGCGGCGGCTCCCGGCCCGCGAGCACCACGACGGCGTCGGCGGGCAGGCACGCGAGCAGGCCCTCCAACACGGTCTCGCGCCTGCCGGGGATGGCGTCCACCTCGTCGATGAGCAGGACGTCGGCCGACGTGGCGGCGGCCGCACCCGGGTCCAGCTCGCGGCCGTCGAGGCGCTCGACCCGACGTCCGACGGACTCGGCGTGCCACCCGACCTGGCGCAGCAGGCTCGACTTGCCCACCCCGCCCGGCCCGTGGATGTGCAGCACCGTGCCCGTCTCCCGCCCGTCGAGCATGCGGACGACGAGCTCCCTCTCGGCTTCCCGCCCCACGAACGCGCGGCGGCGCGCGGCGTCGAGCCGATCCCCGAGGCTGGCCGTGGTCACGGGGAGAGTGTCGCCGAGCCGCGGCCTTCTTGGACAGATCCCCGTAACGCCGCGGCGACACCCGGCGCTGTGGAGGCGGACGGTTCCCCCGGGCCGCGCTCCCCCGTGCCCGCCCGTCCCCGGACGAGGAGGGCGGGTGCGCTCTGGCGTGGACGGCTTCGCGCCAACCCCCGGCGTCGACGCCGCGGAGACCGACCTCGAGACGGCGCTCGCCGCCGCTCGCGAGGGCGCGGAGTGGGGCTTCGTCGCGCTCTACCGCGATCTGCAGCCCCGGTTGCTCCGCTACGCGACGGCGTTGGTCGGCGCGGAGGCCGAGGACGTCACGGCGGAGACGTGGCTGCACGTCGCGCGCGACCTGCAGCGGTTCGAGGGCGACCTCGACGGCTTCCGCGGATGGGCCACCACGATCTGCCGCAACCGGGCGATGGACACGGCCCGGGTGCGGGCGCGGCGGCCGCAGATCGTCGGCGACATCGACGTGGTCGCCGAGCCGTACGCCCCTTCCGACACCGCCGCCGACGCGCTGACCGCCCTCTCGTCCCGCGCGGCGATCGCCATGATCGCCTCGCTGCCCCGGCACGAGGCGGAGGCCGTGCTCCTGCGGGCGGTCGTGGGGCTGGACACGATCGCCACCGGCGCCGTGCTCGGCAAGAGCGCGGGCGCGGTCCGCATCGCGGCCCACCGCGGGCTCAAGCGGCTCGCCAAGATGCTCGACGACCAGGCCGTCCGGGATGCGTAACGGCCGGCGGAGGCCTTGCGCTGGGAGAGGCGAGATGCGCAACCTCAGACCGCACCGGCTGACCGCCGCCGCCGCCGAAGAACTGCTCGACGGTCGAGGTCCCGACTCCCCGCTCGCCGGGCTCGTCGCTACGGCCGCCGCACCCGGCCTGGCCGAGGAGACCGCCGGGGAGGCCGTGGCCTGCGCGGCGTTCGTCGCGGCTCGCGCCGGAGCGCCGGTGCCCGTGCGCCCGCCGATCGGGCGGCGGGCCTTCGCGTCCAGACTGATCGCCGCCAAGGCCGTCGCTCTGGTCGTGCTCGCCGCGGGCGCCACCGGCGGCGTCGCGCTCGCCGCCAACAACTCCCTCACGCGCCCGTCCATCGCCCATCGCCCTGCCGCCGCCGCCCCGACTCCCGCCGTCCCGCAGGCCGCGGCACCGCTGATCGCCGTTCCGCCGACCACCCTCCCGTCGACGGCACGCGCGACCACCGCCGTCGCGACCACCGCGGGCACGCGGGTCGGGGAAGGCCCGCCGAAGCGACGTCCGACGCCGACCACCGCACGGGCACGGACGGCACCGTCGGCCGCGGCGCCGCAGAACCCCGCGGACGCCGCGGGCCCGGCGGGAACGACCACGGGTGGTGCCTGCGGGAGCGACAACATCTGTGTCCCGGGCACGACCAATCCCGGCGGCCCGAGCTCCGCAGCCGGATCGGCCGACACCGGCGCAGCGTCGACCGGGGGAACGCCTGACCCGCAGGCGTACAAGGCGTCGATCGCGGCGGCCCCCACCGCGTCGGCACCGACCGCGGCGCCGTCTCCGACCACCGGCCACGGCACCTCCCGCGGCGCGCAGGCGGGTTCCGCACCGCCGGGCGCGATGAACGGCCCCAACTGACCCACGCCGGTCGCGGCGCCGGGCCGGACGTTCACCCGCAATCGGCGTCCGGCGTACCCGACGGGCCCGGCTCGGCTCCCCCGGCCGGGCTGGGTCCGTCGCATGTGCCCTCCATCCGGTGCTCCGTTGCGGATTCGTCGTCCCCGAAACGGGCGTTCTCACCCCCGGAGCAATAGGGTTCCGGCCGTGGATCGCGACGAGAACCCGACCCAGACGATCGATGCGTGCGCACCCGACCCGCACACGGTCGACAGGCTGCTCGGCGGCGCCCATCACGACCCCCATGCGGTGCTCGGTGCGCATCCTCATGCGGACGGCACGGTCGTGCGCGCCCTGCGCCCGCACGCCGATGAGGTGCACGTGGTGCGCGTCGGCGGAGAGGGCTATCCGCTCGTCAAGGTGCATGACGCGGGGCTCTTCTCCGGCCTGGTGCCGGGGCCGCCCGCCGACTACCGGCTCGCGGTGCGCTACGGGGACCGCGTCGACATCGTCGACGACCCGTACCGCTGGATGCCCACGCTCGGCGACATCGACCTGCACCTGATCGCCGAGGGCCGCCACGAGCGCCTGTGGGACGTCCTGGGCGCCCACCTGCGCGCCTACGACACCTCCGCGGGCCCGGTCAGCGGCACGAGCTTCGCGGTCTGGGCGCCGACGGCGCAGGGCGTGCGCGTCACCGGCGACTTCGACGGCTGGACCGGCTGGGCGCACCCGATGCGCGTGCTGGGCAGCACCGGCGTCTGGGAGCTGTTCGTGCCGGGCATCGTGCCGGGCATGCGCTACAAGTTCCGGATCCTCGGGGCCGACGGTCGGTGGCGCGAGAAGTCCGACCCGTTCGCGTTCCGCACCGAGATCCCGCCCGCGACGGCGTCCATCGTGGACGTGACCACCCACGAGTGGGGTGACGGCGAGTGGATGGCCGCGCGCGCGCAGAGCAGGCCGCACGCCGAGCCGATGAGCATCTACGAGGTGCACCTGGGCTCGTGGCGGGCCGGGCTGGGCTACCGCGACATGGCCCAGCAGCTCGTCGACTACCTCGGCGAGACCGGCTTCACCCACGTCGAGCTGCTGCCGGTGGCCGAGCACCCGTTCGGCGGGTCGTGGGGCTACCAGGTCACGTCCTACTACGCGCCGACGTCCCGGTTCGGCACGCCCGACGACTTCCGCTGGTTCGTCGACCACCTGCACCAGCACGGCTACGGCGTGATCGTCGACTGGGTGCCTGCGCACTTCCCGCGCGACGAGTGGGCGCTCGCGAAGTTCGACGGCACGCCGCTCTACGAGCACGCCGACCCCCGACGCGGCGAGCAGCCCGACTGGGGCACGCTCGTGTTCGACTTCGGCCGCAAGGAGGTGCGCAACTTCCTCGTCGCCAACGCGCTGTACTGGCTCGACCAGTTCCACATCGACGGCCTGCGCGTCGACGCCGTCGCCTCGATGCTCTACCTCGACTACTCCCGCCCCGAGGGCCAATGGCTGCCCAACATCCACGGCGGTCGGGAGAACCTCGACGCCGTGGACTTCCTGAAGGAGATGAACGCCACCGTCTACCGGATGCACCCGGGGGCGGTGACGATCGCGGAGGAGTCGACGGCGTGGCCGGGCGTCTCGCGCCCGACGCACCTGGGCGGGCTCGGCTTCGGCTTCAAGTGGAACATGGGCTGGATGCACGACACGCTCGACTACATCGGGCGTGACCCCATCTACCGCGGCTACCACCACAACCAGATGACCTTCTCGCTGATGTACGCGTTCAGCGAGAACTTCGTGCTCCCGCTCTCGCACGACGAGGTCGTGCACGGGAAGGGCTCGCTGTGGCAGCGCATGCCCGGCGACGACTGGAACAAGGCCGCGAACCTGCGCGCGCTGCTGGCCTACATGTGGGCACACCCCGGCAAGCAGCTGCTGTTCCAGGGCGGCGAGTTCGGGCAGCAGCGGGAGTGGTCCGAGCAGCGGTCGCTGGACTGGCACCTGCTCGAGGACCCGCTGCACGGCGGCGTCAAGACCCTCGTCGGCGACCTCAACCGCGCCTACCGGGCGATGCCCGCGCTGTGGACGCGCGACTCCACCCCCGATGGTTTCTCCTGGATCGACGCCAACGACTCCAGCGGCAACGTGCTGAGCTTCCTGCGCCACGGCGTCGACGCCGACGGCAGGGCGACCGTGATGGCCTGCGTCGCCAACTTCTCCGGCAGCCCGAAGCCGGACTACCGCGTCGGGCTGCCCTTCGCCGGGCGGTGGCGCGAGGTGCTCAACACCGACGCCCTCAGCTACGGCGGCTCGGGCTGGGGCAACATGGGCGGGGTCGACGCCGAGCAGTTCGTCTGGCACGGGCGGCCCGCGTCGGCGGTGCTCCAGCTCCCGCCCGCCGGGGTGCTGTGGCTGGCGCCGGAGGAAACCGACGGTCCGGTGCGGCGGCGGGCGGCGGCCGAGCCCGGCCCGGCGCCCGCGCCCGAGTTCGCGCCCTCCGCGGCCTCCGCCGCCCCGGTATCCACCCCTCCTGCACCTGCCGAATCCAGTGGGGCCGAGTTCGCGCCTGCGGGTGCGCGCGAAGCGCCCGCACCCGCGACCGACGCCGACACGGGGCCGCTCGAGACGGTCGCTGTAGCCGAGACCGTCGGCGCGGCCGAGACTGTCACCGCATCGGAGGCACCGCCGGTCGAACCGGATGCGGCGCAGGCCGCTGCTGAGCCGATCGGGACGCCCGCCGCGTCGGCGGACGTGGCGGAGGTCGAAACCACGGACGGCGCCGGCACGGAGCTGATCTCCGACACAACAGTGGAGGCACCGGAGTCCACCGTCGAGACCGGGTCGTCCGCCGCCGTCGACGTCCCGGCCGAACCCGGGTCGGCGGACCTCGACGACGCCACGACCCGCTTCAGCGGACTTCCCGCCGACGAGACCACCGTGCGGATCCCGGCCACGATGCCGGCCGAGGAGCCCACCACGCGGTTCGAGCCGCCGACCTCCGTCGACCCGACGGACGACGCACCGACGCCGCCGCGCGGGATCGCCCTCGACGACCAGGTGCTCGGGGAGGAGGCAGGCGTCACGGCGGATCAGCCCGCAGGCGCGGCGACCGACTCCGCAGGCTCGTCGGCCGATCCCGACGAGGGACCGGCGGCAACGGCGCACCGCAGCAGCACGGCCCAGTAGCCGACCAGGATCGCGAAGTAGAGCGAGCGTCCCGTGGCGGCCGCGGGCACGGCGGCCGCGTTCCACGCCACGGGGATCACCGCCACCGCCAGCATGACGGCGGCGGTGGCCCCGCGCCCGAGCGCGACCAGCACGAGGACCCCGGGCCACAGCAGCATCACATAGTTGTGCCAGGCGATCGGCGAGAGCAGCAGGCCCGCGGCGAGCACGGCCCACGGCGCCGTGCCTGCCGGGTCCACCCGGTCGCGGTGGCGGGCGAGCACCGCCAGCGTGCCGCCGAGCACGACCAGACCGGCCACCGACCCGAGCGACGGCGGCAGGCCGAGGCGCACCGCGAGCCCGGGCAGCGACGCGTTGTCCACCGTGTCCGGCACCGGCGAGCTGAAGGCGATGTGGAGCCAGGTCAGCCCGCTGGCCGGGCCACAGATCGCCACGCCCACCAGCGAGGCGACCACCGCCGACGCCACTCCCGCCCGCAGCGGCACCCAGCGGCGCTGCGCCACGTACAGGAGCAGGACGGGCGCGAGCGACGGCTTCAGCGCCACGGTGATCCCGAACAGCACGGCCGCGAGCACCGCCCGTCCGCGCCGCTCCGCGAGCCAGCCCGCCACGAGCCCGACCAGCAGCACCGGGTAGATCTGGCCCAGCACGAGCGTGCCGTGCAGCGGCGACGACGCGAGCACGGCGGCCAGCGCGAGCCCGGTCGGCGCGGGGCGCAGCCGCAGCTCCCGCGCCACCAGCAGCAGCGAGCCGAGCACCATCAGCAGGCACAGCGTCACCCATATGCGGTATGCCGTCAGCGCATCGAGCCAGGCGAACGGGGCCAGCAACACCGTGAGCAGCGGCGGGTTGAGGTTGGTCAGCTTGGCGGACGTGGCGTAGATGTCGCCGCCGTGGACCAACGCCACCGCCGAGTGCCAGAACGTGTCGAAGTCGACGTGCACCTCGTACATGTCGGTGGTCGGGATCATGGCCGGGAGGGGTGGAAAGAGGGCGTCGAGCCACACCATCGCCACCACGGACGCCACGACGACGACACCCGCGACCGCCCATCCGACAGCGGGACGGGAACGCGACAGATCCAGGCGCACGGGTGTCGACGCTAGCCGCCCGGCTCGGGTTACACCGAAACGCCTCCCCGTTCCCTTCCTCAGGGCACCATGACGGTATGCCCCGCTCCGCCCGTGCGCTCGTGGTCGCGCTGGTGCTCGGGCTTCTCTCCGCCGGGTGTGCACAGGCCGTGCCGGGGCGGCCGAGCGCGGCGCCCGCCCCGGCGGCCTTCGCGCGCGCGGACGTCGCCGAGACCGCCGTCGATGCCCTGCAGGCGTTCTGGCGCAAGCAGTTCCCCGTTTCCTTCGGGCGGCCGTGGCGGGACATCAGCCGCTTCGTGCCGGTGCACGCGCGCGACCGCACGGTGCCGTGCGTGCCGTCGGCGGCGGATGTGGCGGGCCAGGCGTTCTACTGCCCGTCGGCCGACGCGGTGGTCTGGGACGCCGATGGACTCATCCCCCAGGTCGCCCGCGAGGACGGGCCCACGGGAGTGCTGGTGGTGTTGGCGCACGAAGTCGGGCACGCCGTGCAGACCCGCCTGGGCATCGACGCGCTGCAGGCCCGCCAGCCCTCCCGGTATCCCACGATCCTCCTGGAGGCCATGGCCGATTGCGACGCGGGCGTGGCGATCGCCCACTTCACGCAGCAGCCACCGTCGGGCCTGCCGCTCGGAGCCGCGGAGCGCGATCAGGCGATGGCGGCGCTCGTCGCGTTCCGCGATCCGCTCGGGGTCTCCCCACGTGATACGGCGGCGCACGGCAACGCGTTCGACCGGGTGTCGGCGTTCCAGGACGGCTACGACGGTGGCGCCGCCACCTGTGCGGGCATGACGACATCCAACCATCCCTTCACGCAGCGCGCCTTCGGGTCGGGCGCCGACGAGGCCCGGCGCGGCAACCTCCCGCCCGAGCAGCTGCTGGACGGCGTCGGGAAGGACGCGCCGGTGGCGTTCGCGAGGATCGCGGCGAGCGCCGGGGCGAGCGGGTGGCAGGCCCCGGTGCTGCGCACCGCCGCCACCCGGTGTGCGGCCGCCGAGCAGGGTCCTGCGGCCTGGTGCCCGGACGACAACGCCGTGGTGGTCGACCGCACGGCGCTGGCGTCGTTGGAGGACCGATTCGGCGACTACGCGGGAGCGACGCTCATCGCGAGCCGCTACGGCCTCGCCGTGCTCGATGCGCTGCACCGCCCCGTCACCGGACCAGCCGCGGGCGCCGCCGCGATCTGCCTGGCCGGGGCGTATACGCGCGGGCTCCTCAACGCCGACGGCGCGTTCACGCTCTCACCCGGTGACCTCGACGAGGCCGTCGAAGTGCTGCTCGGGCAAGACTGGGCCGGGCGCGACGCGCAGGGCGCGGCCAACCCGGCCGAGCACGGCTACGAGCGCATCGACCGCTTCCGGGCGGGCGTGTCGGGCGGGGCGCCCGCCTGCCTCTAGTACGCCACCCGGCTCAGAACAGGGCGCGCGCCAGCGATCGGCGGGCCGTCGTGACCCGTGGGTCGTCGGGCGGGAACAGCTCGAAGAGGCCCACGAGATGCTCGCGCACCTTGTCGCGCTCGCTGCCTGCGGTACGCCCGACGGTCGCCACCAGCCGGACGAACGCCGCGTCCACAGCGTCGGCGGCCAGTTCGGCGTCGGCCGCGGCGAGCTGCGCGTCGATGTCGTCCGGTGCCGCCTCGGCTCGGGCGATGGCGCCGGGGTCGGCCTGCTCGGCCCTGGCGAAGAACCGCACCTGGGCCAACGCGGCCACGGCCTGCTCGTTCCCCGGCTCGGCCGCGAGGATGGCGTTGTAGGCCGCCTCGGCGGCGGCCCAGTCACCCTGCTCCACGGCGTCCTCGGCGGCCACGAAGCGCGGGTCGTCCGGCTCCTCCTCCGGCTCGGCCCCGTCCTGGCGTTGTTCGGCCTCGCGAATGCCGGGCATGCGGTCGCGCAGGGCGTCGAGCAGCGCGTCGATCCACTTGCGGACCTCGGGCTCCGGGAGCGCGCCGCTGAACCCGTCGACAGGCTGGCCTGCGACGACGGCGACGACGGTCGGCACCGACTGCACGCCGAACGCCTGCCGGATGCGCGGGTTCGCGTCGATGTCGACCTTGGCGAGCATCCAGGTGCCGCCTGCCGCCTCGGCCAGCCGCTCGAGCACCGGCGAGAGCTGCTTGCACGGTTCGCACCAGGTCGCCCACAGGTCGACGATCACGGGCACCTGCAGCGACCGGTCGATGACCTCGGCCTGGAAGGTCTGCTCGGTGACGTCGACGATGGAGGCACTGCCCTCGGCGGGTCCTCCGCCCGCGGGCACGGCATTGGCGCGGGCCGCCGCCTCGGAGCGGGCCTTCACGGCGGCGAGATCGACCGCGCCTGCGATGGACAGCGCGGCGGACGAGGGCGCGGCCGCTCGGGCGCGGCCGCGGGGATCGGGTCGAGACACGCCGTTCATCCTGGCACGTCGCGTGTGGCGATGTTGCGGGCCGGGCGGGAGTTCAGGCCGACACGAGCGGCCGCAGGCCCATCGGGTTGACCACGAGGAATCCGTCGCCTGCCAGTACGGCGGCGACGAGCGGCGTGACCAGCTCCACGAGTCGTTCGGCCCGCGACTGCCCGACCCCCACCCACGGGACGTCGGCGAGCGCGTCGGTGCGGGCCTCGACGTCGTCGCGCAGCGCCCGCCCGGCCTCCGTGAGCCGCTCGGGTTCCGGCCCGCTGTCGTCGATGAGCCCGCGCGCGACGATGCGCTCGGCCGCGGCCGCCCATTCCGCCTCGGACCAGCCGCGGCGGGTCCGCAGCCAGGTGCCGTCCATGGCGGCGTCGGCGGCGAACAGCACGAGCGCCTCGGCCGGGTCGAGACCTGCGGTGAGCAGCGCCGCGTTGTGCCCGTCGCCGCGCTGCTCGCGCAGGATCGTCTGGGCCTGCCACAGCACGAGGTGCGGCGCCTCGGGCCAGTCGAGCGCCGCGTTGGCCGCCGCCAGCGGGCGACCGGCGGTGGGGGCGGCGAGCGCGGCGTCCCGTGTGATCTCCGCAGCTTCGGCCAGCTCGGGCGACGCGAGGACGTCGGGGCCCCACAGCCTGCGCAACGCGGCGTCGACACCCTCGAGCCGGGCCTGCAGGAATCGTCGCGGGGACGCGACCCCCCACACATCCGGCACCGCCCGCGCCACGAGCGCGGGGTGGAAGTTGTAGAACAGCGCGGTGACCAACTGGGGCGGCGCCGCGCCCAGGGGCGCCGCGCGCTGGGCGAAGTAGCTCATCCAGTAGCCCTTGGTGCCGAGGGCGTCACAGCAGGCCTTGGGTTCCGGCGCGAAGTACGTCACGGCGTGCACCGGTTCGAGCGCCCGCCACATCCGACGGGCCCGGTGCTCGTGGTGCCGCGCGGCAGAGTCCGACATGACGACGACAGTAGGACGTCCGACCATCGCCGTCGACGAATTCCTCCGGGCGGCCCGTCACCGAGCGGAATCGCCCATAGCCCAACGCCGAGCGATTGATCACCGAAGTGGCGGAGCACCAGGGCTCCCGGGCACTCGTTGACCGTTCGGGAGTGACGGAGGCGTCGCTCTGCGTAGACATCTACCCCGGCCGCCGCACCGCGGCACCCTTCCCCGGAGGAACTGCATGAGCTCCGAGAACGTCGCTGACCGCCTGCTGTCCGAGGCCCGGAAGAAGACCGCGAAGCAGGACAGCCCGAAGCTGGGCAAGGTGGCGCTGATCGTCGGCATCATCGCCGTGATCGTCAGCCCGATCTCGATCCTGGGTCTGGATCGGCGGTGCGGCCGCGGTGGGCACCGGGGTGGCCGCGATGCGCCGTCCCGTCTCGGCGAAGCGCGGCAAGATCGCCATCGCGCTGGGAGCGGCCGCGATCCTGGTCGGCGTGTTCTTCTTCACGCTGAACCTCGCCCTGTCCTGAAGGGCGTACCGACGACGGCGGCGACGCCTGACCGAGGGGATCACCGCGCTGGTGCTCCCCCTCAGGCGTCCGCGCCGCCTCGCAACGCCTGCTCGACGCGCTCGACCTTGGCCGCCATCTGGCCCCGGTTGTGCGCGGGACGGATGTCGGCCTTGAGCACGAGGCTCACCCGCGGAGCCCGCGCCTGCACCGCCTCGACCGCCCGCTTCACGACGGCCATCCCCTCGTCCCAGGTGTCGGCCTCGATCGTGGTGAACATCGAGGTGGTCTCATGGGGCAGCCCGGACTCGCGGACCACCCGGACGGCCTCGGCGACGATCTCGCCGACGCTGTCGTCACCTGATCCGCCCGGAGCCACGCTGAACGCAATGAGCATGACCACGAGCCTGCCGTACACCCCACGTCACCCGCGACCTCCGGATCCGCACGCTGCTAGCGTCCCGCCATGACGTCCCGCGAGCCGCTGCCGTTCGACCCGATCATGCGGGCGGCAACGCTGTGGGAGCGGCGGATCGGGCCGTCACGGACGATGGCCGCCGTGACGAGCGTGATGCGCGTCCAACAGATCCTCCTTTCGGCGGTGGACGGCGCGCTCCGCCCCCACGGCCTGACCTTCGCCCGCTACGAGGCGCTGGTGCTCCTCACGTTCGCCCGCAGCGGCAGGCTCCCGATGCGCATGATGGGTGAGCGACTGCAACTGCACCCGACGAGCGTGACCAACATCGTCGACCGACTTCAGGCCGACGGCCTGGTCCGCCGCATGCCACACCCCACCGACCGGCGGGCCACGTTGGTGGAGATCACCGAGGCCGGTAGCGCACTGCGGGAGAAGGCCACGGAATCCGTCACGGCGATCGACTTCGGTCTGGTCGGCCTGGAACCGGACCAGGAGAGCGAGCTCACCGACCTGCTCGGACGGGTCCGCCGGGCTGCGGGCGATTTCAGCTGACCGCTCTCATCCCACCGCCTCGGTCACCACCGGCTCACGCTCGCCACCCGCCCACGCTCGCCACCCGCCCCGTGCTCGCACCCGCCCACGCTCAACACCCGCCCCGTGCTCGCACCCGCCCACGCTCAACACCCGCCTCGTGCTCGCCACCCGCCTACGCTCGCCACCCGCCCCGTGCTCGCCACCCGCCCACGGTCGCCACCCGACCACGTCGCCGCGCGCCCCGCGGTCGCCATTTGGCCACGCAGCCGCCCATCCACCCCGACGTGGGCCGCCCCACCGACGGCACCTCATCGCGGCGGCGGTCGATCGCCGTGTTTGCCTGATCCCGATCGCGCTCGACCACCACGGCGCGGCGGCGCGGCCGAACCCTCCGAACGCCGTGGCGGGTCCCGGCGGGCGCCCGGCCATGACCGCATCGCGCGGCTGCCCCGAGGAGCCCGCCTGCCGCGGTCCCGGCGGCGCCGCCCGCCCACCGCATAGCCACCGACAGCGCCACCGGCCGAAGCCGCGATCACGCAGACCGAGCACGTGGTCAGATCCATCGATCCTCCTCACTGACGTCAACGGCTATTGCCGCAACACCGTTGACGCTAGCCGTCCCCACCGACAATCCTGAGCCGATGAGCCCGACCCCCGACGGTGCCGCGCTGCGCACCGCGCGCCGGACCAGGGGGTGGTCGCTGACCGACACCGCGAATCGGCTCGTCGCACTCGGCGCCGAGCGGGGCGTTCCGGTGGCCACCGTGCGTAGCCTCCGCAGCCAGCTCAGCCGCTGGGAGAACGGCCACGCGTTGCCGCAGCCCGGTTACCGGTCACTGCTGGCGGAGTTGCTGGGAGCGTCGACTGCCGCGCTGGGCATCGAGCCATCCACGTCCGGGCCTGTCGCGTCCGCAGCCGATCGACTGCGTGCGGCCCTCGCGGAGGGAACGGCGGTCGATGAACGCGGCATCGGCCTCTGGCGCCAGCAGCTGAGCGCCGCCCGATGGCTCGACGACGCGTCGGGCGGCGCGGCCGCCGCGGGCATCGTGCTGGCCCTCGTGGACCGACTGGAGCATCTGCTGACGCACACGGCCGAGCGCCGGGCGCGGGTCGCGCTCGCCGAGATCCTGAGCGATGCCGCAGCGCTGGCCGGTGCACAGGCGCTCGACCGGCGCGCCTACGACGAAGCCTGGCGCCACCACGTCCACGCCCGTCGCGCCGCTCAGACCGCGGCGAACCCGCTCCAACACGCGGCGGCGACGGCCGGGCTGGTGGACGTGCTCGTCGACATCGACGAGCCCGGGGTCGCGCTGGCGCTTCTCGCCGAGGCCCGCGCCGAGATCGGTAGCGAGCCGGATAGTGCGCTGTCGCAGGCCACTTCGGCCGCCGATGGCGGTGTCGGGGCCCGGTTGGCCGCCGCCACGGCGGTGGCACAGGCGGCGGCGGGCCGGTCCGGTGAGGCGCTCGCCTCGTTGGTCGACGCTGCGCCTCCGGTAGTCGTCGACCGCGTCTATCCGGCGTGGCTGGCGGTCGAGATCGCCGATCTGCACCGCTGGCGCGGACGTGCGCTGGTGCTGCTCGGTGCCGACGCCGCCCCGGACGAACTGCGCCGGGCCATGCTGGCGGGGCCGCGCTCCGTCCGCCACCGCGCCGAGGTGCTCGCCGACCTCGCGACCGCGCTGACCGGCGTCGACCCCGCGGAGGCCGCCGAACACGCACGCGAAGCCCGCTCCCTCGCTCTGCGCATCGGGTCCACGCGGATCGTCGCCCGCCTCACCCCGGCGTGACCCCGCGGATCACCAAGCCGCATCCTCCGGCGGCCGCGCCGCGTGGTTCCGGCAGCCTCGCCGCGTCGCACCTGGCGCTTTGCCGCATGATCTGGGCAGCTTCGCCCGAGTTCCGGACGGCTGCCCGCCGTGACGAGATGCGCGACTCTCCGTTGCGAGGTGCGCGACTCACCGCGCGGAGACGCGCGACTCACCGTGGCGAGACGGGCGACTCACCCGGGATCGGTGAGGATTGGCTCCAGCTCGTCGGCCGCCGCGTAGGGGTCCAACTCGCCCGCAACGACCCGCTTGGCCAGGTCCGCGAGCCCCGTCCGGGCCCCGGCACGGCCGATACGGGCGCGCAGCCGTTCCACGGTGATGGCCTCGATCTCGGCCTCCGCTCGAGCGGCCCGCCGCCGTTCGCCCTCGCCCGAGGCCTCTGCCCAGCTCCGGTGTGCCGCGAGCGCACCCACCAGCTTGTCGATCCCCTCCCCGCGGGATGCCACGATCTTGAGGACGGGCACCTTCCAGGCCGCCTGCGCCGCCCTCCCGATCATGTGCCGGAGCTCGCGTGCGGTCTCGGCAGCGCCGTCGCGGTCGGCCTTGTTGACGACGAGCACGTCGGCCACTTCGAGAATGCCCGCTTTGGCGGCCTGCACCCCGTCGCCCATGCCGGGCGCGAGCAGCACGACCGTCGTGTCGGCGAGCGCGACGACGTCCACCTCGGACTGGCCGACCCCGACCGTCTCGATGAGCACGACGTCGCAGCGGGCCATATCGAGGACACGCAGCGCCTGGGGGGTGGCGGCCGCGAGCCCTCCGAGCTGCCCGCGGGTCGCCATCGACCGGATGAACACGCCCGCGTCCTCGGCGTGCTCGGACATCCGCACACGGTCACCGAGCAGCGCGCCTCCGGAGAAGGGCGAGGACGGGTCGACCGCCAGCACCCCGACCCGGTCCCCCTGCGCACGCAGGGCCGTGACCAGCGCGGACGTTGTGGTCGACTTGCCGACGCCCGGCGGACCGGTCAGCCCGACGACGTGGGCCCGCCCGGCATCGGCGGCCGCCGCGGCGGCCACCGCCCGCGCAGCCGGACCACCGGCTTCGACCAGCGAGAGCAGCCGCCCGACCGCGAGCGGCTCTCCTGCGCGGGCCCGTGCGACGAGCCCCGCGACATCCGGGCCTGTCACGCTTGCCGAGCCGCCCTTCCGCCGTGCCGCCATCGGTCGTCCGTGCCGATGCCGAGACTGCTCATTCGCGACCACCCCGGACTCACCGAGCCGAATACGCCCGACTCGCCGTGTCGGAATCGCTACGACTCACCGTGGCGAATCGCGGGACTCACCGTCAGGGGGTGGGCACCTTCACGATCAGCGCGTCGCCCTGCCCGCCGCCGCCGCACAGCGCCGCCGCGCCGATGCCGCCACCGCGGCGCTTCAGCTCCAGCGCCAGGTGCAGGGTGATGCGCGCGCCGGACATGCCGATCGGGTGGCCGAGCGCGATCGCGCCGCCGTTGACGTTGACCTTGTCCTCGTCGATGCCCAGCTTGCGGGTGGAGACGACGCCGACGGCGGCGAAGGCCTCGTTGATCTCGACGAGATCCAGGTCGGCGGGGGTGATGCCCTCCTTCGCGCAGGCCTTGGCGATGGCGTTGGCGGGCTGCTCGTGCAGGCTCGCGTCCGGTCCGGCGACGACGCCGTGCGCGCCGATCTCGGCGAGCCAGGTCAGCCCCAGCTCCTCCGCCTTCGCCTTGCTCATCACCACGACCGCCGCGGCGCCGTCGGAGATCTGCGACGCCGAGCCCGCCGTGATCGTGCCGTCGGAGGAGAACGCCGGGCGCAGCTTGGCGAGGCTCTCGGCCGTGGTGTCGCCGCGGATGCCCTCGTCGGTGCTGAACTCCACCGGCTCGCCCCTGCGCTGCGGGATCGCCACCGGCGCGATCTCCTCGGCGAAGATCCCCTTCTCGGTGGCAGCGGCGGCGCGCTGGTGCGAGCGCGCCGAGAAGGCGTCCTGCTCCGCGCGGGTCAGCCCGTACCGGCCGTTGTACTTCTCGGTGGCCGCACCCATCGCGACCTGGTCGAACGCGCAGAACAGGCCGTCGTAGGCCATGTGGTCGGTCATCGTCACGTCGCCGTACTTGAAGCCCTCGCGAGACTTGCGCCAGCAGGTGCGGCGCCTGCGTCATCGACTCCTGGCCGCCCGCGACGACGATGTCGAACTCGCCTGCCCGGATCAGCTGGTCGGCCAGCGCGATGGCGTCGATGCCCGAAAGGCACACCTTGTTGACCGTGAGGGCCGGGACGTCCATCGGGATGCCCCCGGCGACGGCGGCCTGACGGGCCGGGATCTGCCCCGCGCCCGCCGTCAGCACCTGGCCCATGATCACGTAATCCACCTGCTCGGGGGCCACCCCGGCGCGCTCCAATGCGGCCTTGATCGCTACTCCACCCAACTGGGCACCGGAGAGCCCTTTGAGCGAGCCCAGCAGACGCCCCATGGGCGTACGGGCTCCGGCGACGATCACGGATGTGGACACGAGTCCTCCAGCGGCTGCGATGGCGGGAATGCTGTGACGATACCCGCTGGTAGAGGTCGCATCCCGGTGACGAGAGCTACATTCCCCGCCTATGGGAGAGCACAGAATCCTCGGCATCGACCACATCGGCATCGCGGTGGCCGACCTCGACGAGGCCATCGCCTGGTACGGCGAGGCGTTCGGGCTCGTTGCCACGCACACCGAGGTCAACGAGGAGCAGGGGGTGCGCGAGGCCATGCTCTCGGCGGGCGACGGCGGCGCCGCGATCCAGCTCCTGGCGCCGCTGCGCCCCGACTCGGCCATAGGACGGTTCCTGGATCGCAACGGTCCGGGCATCCAGCAGATGGCCTACCGCGTGGTCGACATCGAGGCGACCTCCGCGGCGCTGCGCGCACAGGGCAAGCGCCTCCTGTATCCCGAACCGCGCCGCGGGACGGCCGGATCGCGCATCAACTTCGTGCACCCGAAGGACGCGGGCGGCGTGCTGGTCGAGCTGGTGGAGCCCGCCTCCGGAGCGCATTGACCGATTCACGGACCGATCAAGGCCCGTGACCCCTGTCACAGCCGAGGCTGCACGAGTGGGCAATGCCGATTACCATACTGCGCAGTAACATTTGGGATACCACGCAGAGCAGACCCGGGAGGCCCGCCGTGCAGGAGATCCTCGACGCGATTCAGGCCGAGCAGTTCGACGCGCTCGCAGGCGTCCCCGTGCCCGACCACTACCGCGGCATGACGGTGCACGCCGACGAGGTCGACATGTTCGCAGGCATCCCGTCAGCGGACAAGGACCCGCGCAAGAGCCTGCACCTCGACGACGTCGCCACGCCCGAGATCGGCCCCGGCGAGGCGCTCGTCGCGGTGATGGCCAGCGCCATCAACTACAACACGGTCTGGACGTCGATCTTCGAGCCGCTGCCGACGTTCGGCTTCCTGCGCCGCTACGGCCGCATCTCGCCGCTCACCGCCCGCCACGACCTGCCCTACCACGTCGTCGGCTCCGATCTGGCAGGAGTCGTGCTGCGCACCGGGCCGGGCGTCAACGCGTGGAAGCCCGGTGACCGGGTGGTCGCGCACTGCCTGTCG
Organism: uncultured Actinomycetota bacterium; assembly: GCA_963770115.1. Classification (GTDB taxonomy): domain Bacteria; phylum Actinomycetota; class Actinomycetes; order Mycobacteriales; family Pseudonocardiaceae; genus Pseudonocardia. The sequence goes on along the minus strand of CAVYOT010000018.1, from coordinate 86,619 downwards.
GTGGAGTTGGAGAGCCCCGACGGCCACGGCGACACGATGATGGATCCGGAGCAGCGCATCTGGGGCTTCGAGACGAACTTCGGCGGCCTCGCCGAGCTGGCGCTGGTGAAGTCCAACCAGCTCATGCCCAAGCCCGCGCACCTGACGTGGGAGGAGGCCGCGGCGCCGGGCCTGGTCAACTCCACGGCGTACCGCCAGCTCGTCTCGCGCAACGGCGCGGGCATGAAGCAGGGCGACACCGTGCTGATCTGGGGGGCGTCGGGTGGCCTCGGCTCCTACGCCACGCAGTTCGCGCTCAACGGCGGCGCCACGCCCGTCTGCGTCGTCTCGTCGTCGCAGAAGGCGGAGATCTGCCGGGCGATGGGCGCGGAGCTGATCATCGACCGGTCGGCGGAGGGCTACCGGTTCTGGCGCGACGAGCACAACCAGGACCCGAAGGAGTGGAAGCGCTTCGGGGCGAAGATCCGCGAGCTGACCGGCGGCGACGACCCCGACATCGTCTTCGAGCACCCCGGACGGGAGACGTTCGGCGCCAGCGTCTACGTCGCGCGCAAGGGCGGCACGATCGTCACGTGCGCGTCGACCTCGGGCTTCGAGCACAGCTACGACAACCGCTACCTGTGGATGAACCTCAAGCGGATCGTGGGTTCGCACTTCGCCAACTACCGCGAGTCGTGGGAGGCCAACCGGCTGATCGACAAGGGCCTCATCCACCCGACGTTGTCCAAGGTGTACCCGATGGCGGAGACGGGCCAGGCGGCGTTGGACGTGCACACGAACAGCCACCAGGGCAAGGTCGGCGTGCTCACGCTGGCCCCGGAGGAGGGCCTGGGCGTCAGCGACCCGGAGAAGCGGGCGCGGCACCTTGAGGCGATCAACCGGTTCCGCGGGGTTTGACCTCGACACAGGGCGTGCACGACAAGACCGTCCGCAGTACGCCCGGTACGGTGAGCGCATGGCCGGAGACTCCGCTGCGCCCCCGCCCCACGCCGGATTCGAGGTGGCGCGCAGAGGGTACGACCAGGCGCAGGTGGAGGCGCACCTGCGTCGGCTCGACGCCGAGATGCGCATCCTGGCCACCGACCGGGACGCCGCGGTCGATCAGTCCGCCCAGCTGACGCGCGAGCTGGACGAGTCGCGGGCGCGCGCGGAGCGCCTGCGCGCCCAGGTCCGCACGTTGGTGAGCCCCCAACAGAGCGTGCAGGGGATGAGCGAGCGGATGCGCTCGATGCTCCGGATGGCCGAGGACGAGGTCGCGGAGATGCTCCAACAAGCGGACGCCGAGATCGCCAAGCGCATGCACGACTCCGAGCAACGGGCGGCGACGATCGTCGGGGACGCCCGTGCGGAGGCGGACGCGATCCGCATGCAGTCGAAGGCCGACGCCGAGGCCGCTGAAGAGGCGGACGCGCTGCGCCGGGCCGAGCTCGAGGCCGAGGAACGCGCCCATCAGGAGCGGCTCGCGGCGACGCGGGAGGCGGCCGAGCACGAGATCTCCACGGCCCGGGCCCGGCTCGACGCCGACCGCCAGGAGCACACCGAGGCAGCGGCCGCGGCCGATGCGGCGGCCACGAGGCGGCAGGAAGACGCGTGGGCGGCGTCCGAGGCGCGGCGCAAGCAGGTCGAGGCCGACTTCCGGATCGCCATGGACCAGCGTCGGAAGGAGGCGCTCGTCGCGCTGACCGCCGAGCAGCTCGCGGCGCGCGCGGCGACCGAGGCGATGCGCGAGCGCGCCCACGCCGATGCCCGCCGGACGGTCGAGGCCGCGCGGGCGCGGGCGACGGAGATCATGGCGGAGGCGGAGAGCGCCGTGCTGCGGCTGCGCGCACAGCGCAGGCGCATGGTCGACCAGCTCACCGGCTCCCGGGCCGACCTGGACGCGCTCGTGGCCTCCCTGGCCCCCCTTCCAGGCGAGAACGACCTCCTGCGACGCGACCCCTCCTCGCGGTCACTGCCGTACGACGGGACCGAAGACGCGGCCGCCTCGGCGGTGACGCCGCCGTCCGGCATACCCGTTGTCGAGGACGCCGAGCGGGACGCAGGCGGAACGCAGGACCCGGACACGCCGGTCACACAGCCGGACACGGCCACGCCGCCCCAGCCCCACCCACGCGCGGGCGCCGTCCACTGACGCGGCCGCGCGGCGCCATTCGCGGCGCCCCGCGGACCGCTCTTCCCAGACCCGGCCCGCACTCCGCAGGGCGCGGGGAGCCTGCGAAGCGCGCGCGGCCCCTGCGAAGACCGTGACGACGGGCGCCGCCGGGGCCGCGCCGACGTGCACGGGGGAGCCCGTGAGCACCGCTTCACGGCCCGCCACGAGGCCCCGGGGACGACGATGATGCCGTGCACGTCCGGGGCCCGTCCCTACCGCTCCCCTGGCATGCCGTCACAGGATGTCGCCTACCGCCTCCGGCCGGGCCTGCGGCGTTCCCGCGCCGCCCAGCACGGCGCATGCCAGTGGCGCCGCTCGTCGACCGAGCCGTACTCGCCGGCGGGCCAGGCCACGAGGTGCGGCGTCCCGGCAGGCACGACCTGGTCACAGCCAGGGCAGCGGTAGTCGCGGGTCGACGACGCGCCAGGGATGTGCCGCACCTGCCACTCGCCGTCCGGCCCGATCTCGACGCGGGTGACCACGGCTGAGCGCAACGGCATGCGGTCCTCCCGCCGCCGGTTGACCCGTGCCATGGTGACGCTACCGCCCGTTGTAGTCCCGGAACCCGTGCCCGGTCTTGCGGCCCAGCCGCCCGGCCGTCACCAGGTGCTCCAGCAGCGGGGCGGGCGCGAACCCGGCCTCCCGGAACTCCGCGTAGAGCGAGCGCTCGGTGGCCAGTGCCTCATCCAGCCCGACCATGTCCAGCAGCTCGAACGGCCCCATCGGCAGCGCGCAGCCCATGGTCATCGCCGCGTCGATGTCGTCGGCCGTGGCGTAGTGCGCCTCCAGCATCTTCACCGCGTCGTTGAGGTACGGGAACAGCAGCGCGTTGACGATGAAGCCCGCGCGGTCGCCGCAGCTCACTGGCACCTTGTCGATCCGTTCGCACAACGCGAGGGCGGTGGCCGCCACCTCCGGCGCCGTCGTGATCGTCGAGACGACCTCCACCAGCTTCATCACCGGCGCCGGGTTGAAGAAATGCATGCCGATCACGTCAGCGGGCCGGGCCGTGGCCACGGCGCACTCCACCACCGACAGCGACGACGTCGTCGTCGCCAGGATCGCGCCCGGTTTGCAGACCTCGTCGAGCGCGGCGAAGACCGCGCGTTTGACGTCCAACTCCTCGACGACGGCCTCGACGACGAGATCGACGTCGCCGAGGTCCTCCAGCCGCATGGTGCCGGTGACGCGCGCGACGGCGGCGTCGCGCTCGTCCTCGGTGAGCCTGCCGCGCACCACGCCCTTGTCCAGGGACTTGCGCAGCCCGGCGAGCGCCGCGGCGACCTTCGACTCGCTGCGCCCGCGCACCACGACGTCCAGGCCCGCTTTCGCGAGCACCTCGACGATGCCGGTCGCCATCGTGCCGGTGCCGACCACGCCGACACGCTGGACGTCACGCACCGTCACATGGTCGGGCACTCTTCCGGACGGGGTGTCCGCGTCCGGCACCACCTTCGAGCTGTGCGGGCCCGCATAGGTGTAGAAGCCGCGCCCGCTCTTGCGGCCCCGCAGGCCCGCGGTGATCATGTGCTTGAGGATCGGCGTGGGGGCGTGGAGCAGATTGCGTGACTCGGCGTACATCGTCTCGAGGATCTCGTACGCGGTGTCGAGCCCGATGAGGTCGAGCAGCGCGAGCGGGCCCATCGGGTAGCCGCAGCCGAAGCGCATGGCGGCGTCGAGGTCCTCACGGGTGGCGTAGCGCTGGTCGTACATCCGCGCGGCGTGGTTGAGGTAGCCGAAAAGCAGGGCGTTGGCGATGAAGCCCGCCCGGTCGCCGATCACGACGGGCACCTTGTCCAGGGTGGCGGCGAAGGCCTTCAGGTCGTCGACGATGTCCTGTTCGGTCACCACTGTGCGCACCAGCTCGACCAGCCGCTGCACGGGGGCCGGGTTGAAGAAGTGCATCCCGACGACCCGACCGGGGCGTCCGGTGCGCATCGCCAGCTCGGTGACCGAGAGCGACGACGTGTTCGACGCGAGGACGACATCGGGGCGGCACACCTTGTCCAGCTCGGCGAACACCGCTTCCTTGAGCTCCAGATGCTCCGGCACGGCCTCGACGACGAGGTCGGCGTCGACGAGGTCGGCCATCGACGTCGTGGTGGTGACCCGCGCCAGCAGCGCGTCGGCGTCCTCCTGGGTGAGCTTGCCGCGGCCGACGGCGCGCGCCGTCGAGGACTCGAGGTGGGAGACGCCGCGGGCGACCGCGTCGTCGTCCACCTCGGTGGCGATCACGTGCAGGCCGTTGCGCGCGAAGACCTCGACGATGCCCGCCCCCATCGTGCCCAGGCCGACGACTCCGACCGTCCGGAATTCCCGTGCCACACTGCTCCCTCCGCCGGTACTCCGAACGATCCTCCCAGACCGCCAGGTCGGCCCGCTGTGACGCACCTAACGGCTAGCGACCGTGTCGGAGCCGCACGATCCCCAGCAGCGCCCGCATCCCCCGGTGCGTGCGGCGGAAGCTGGTGACGGCGATCGGCGGGGCGAAGCGCTGGCGCGCCACGGCCTGCGCGCGGGTGAACGCGCGCAGGCCGTCCTCACCGTGGATGCGGCCGAACCCCGAGTCGCCGACCCCGCCGAAGGGCAGTGCTGGGATGCCCGCGAACGCGATCACCGAGTTGACCGACACCATCCCGCAGCGCAGTCCCTCGGCAATCTCCGCGCCGCGCTTCTTGGCGAACACCGCGGCGCCCAGGCCGTAGCCGGTGGCGTTGGCTCGCACGACGGCCTCCTCCATGTCCCGCACGCGGTTGATCACGAGCAGTGGCCCGAACGTCTCCTCCGTGACCGCGCAGCTGTCCTCCGGGACGTCGACGAGCACCACCGGGTCGACGTAGGGCGGGCGCACCGACGCCGGTCCGCCGACCACGGCGCGGCCGCCGCGGGCCAGCGCGTCGTCGAGGTGCCTGCGGACGACGTCCACCTGCCCGGGCAGCGTCATGGGCCCGAACGCGCCAGGGCGCAGGGCCTCCGCCTTGTCCACGACCTTCGCCGTGAACGCCTCGGCCACCGCCTCGTGGACGTAGACGCGCTCGACCCCGACGCAGGTCTGCCCGGCGTTGGACATCCCGCCCCACACCGCGGCGTCGGCCGCCGCCGCGAGGTCGGCGTCGGCGTCGACGAGGAGCGGGTCCTTGCCGCCGCACTCGATCAGCACCGGGGTCAGCGTGTCGGCGCAGGCCGCCATGACGCGCTTGGCGGTGGCCGTCGACCCGGTGAACGAGATCTTGGCGATCCCCGGTGCACGACAGAGCGCCGCGCCCGTCTCGCCGAACCCGGTGGCGACCTGCAGCACCGGATGGCCTTCGACGATCTCGGCCAGCGCGTCCGACAGCGCCATGCCGACGCCCGGGGTCAGCTCGCTCGGTTTGAACACGACGGCGTTGCCCGCGGCCAGCGCGTAGGCGATCGAACCCATCGGCGTGAACACCGGGTAGTTCCAGGGGCCGATGACGCCGACCACCCCGAGTGGGGGATAGCTGAGCGTGGCCGCCTGGTTGGCCGTGAGCAGGCTCGGCCGCACCCGGCGCCGCCCGAGGGTCTTCTCGGCGTGGCGGGCCGCCCAGTCCAGGTGTTCGATCGCGAGGGCCAGCTCCAGGCGCGCGTCGTCGAGCGGCTTGCCGGTTTCGTCAGAGATCGTCTCCGCCAGCCGGTCGAGGCCGCGGACCAGGGCTTTCTTCCACGCGATCAGACGGCGTGCGCGCCCGTCGAAGCCGAGCCCCGCCCACCACCGCGCGGCCTCGACGCCCCGGGCGACGGCCGCATCGACGGCCCCGGCGTCGTACACCGGGTGGGTGCCGACGACCTCGCCGGAACGCGGGTCGAGGGAGGTGAAGGTGGCGGCGGGCACCTCGGTGGCGGTCACGTCCCCAGCCTAGGTCGCGTTCGCGCACACCGATCTGCATCCGCGCTCACCGCGCGCACTGTGTGTCAGCCCCGCCCGATGGGGGTGAGCGGTCAGAACAGCCGCAGGTCGTCCGATTCGGCGCCGCGCAGCGCGTCGTAGTCGACGGTCACGCAGCGGATACCGCGGTCCTGCGCGAGCGTGCGGGCCTGGGGCTTGATCTGCTGGGCGGCGAACACCCCCGCGACCGGCGCGAGCAGCGGGTCGCGGTTCATCAGCTCCAGATAGCGCGTGAGCTGCTCGACCCCGTCGATCTCGCCGCGACGCTTGATCTCGACGGCGACGGAGCCGCCGTCGGCGTCGCGGCAGAGGAGGTCGACCGGCCCGATAGCGGTCATGTACTCCCGGCGCACCAGGGTGCAGCCCTCCCCCAGCGTCGTCGGGTGCGCGGCGAGCAGCTCCTGCAGGTGCGCCTCGACGCCGTCCTTGACCAGCCCCGGATCGACGCCGAGCTCGTGCGAGGAGTCGTGCAGGACCTCGCTCGATCGTGATCACCAGCGACTCGTCGGCCTTGTTGCGCACGGTCCAGACGCCGCGGCGCCTCCTCCAGCCAGCACGGCGGGCTCATCCAGTTCAGCGGCTTGTACGCGCGGTCGTCGGCGTGGATGCGCACCGAGCCGTCCGCCTTGATCAGCAGCAGCCGCGGCGCCATCGGCAGGTGAGCGGTCAGCCGCCCGACGTAGTCGACCTGGCAGCGAGCGATGACGAGACGCACGGCAGGGGACCCTACTGGCCGTGGCCACGGCACCGCCCTAGGGTGACCGCGCGGGTCGGGGTGGGAGGCGAAGGTTGCCGAGCGACTTCAGTGTGCGCGGCGTCGAGCTCGCCGCCGACGGCGACGAGCCGTCCGAGGCGGGTATCGGGTACCACGTGCGGAAGGCCGTGTCGCTCGCGGCCGGACGGCGGGTGGCGACACCGAACGTCACGCTCACGGGCGCGGACGACGACATCGTCGAGATCGAGGACATCGACGGCTTCGTGACGTTGCACCGGGCCGCGCGCGTGGTCGCGGCCGCGCCGAGCAGGGGCGACGGCACGGTCGACCTCGCCGCGCTGCACGGCGGGACGGAGCGCGGCGGTGCGCCGCTCGCCGCGGTGCGGCGCGTGGAGCTGCGGCTGCCCGCCGATCTCGCCGCCGACATCGCCGCTGTCGACAGCGCGGTCGCCAGGGACATCGACGTGGCGGGCGTCCTCGAGGACGGGTTCGGCATGATCGCCGACCGGCTGCCGAGGGTGCTGCTCGACCCGGTGGCCAGGGCAGCGATGCTGCGCATCGTCGCCCGGTTCGAGACGTCGGCCGCCGACCAGGATCCGCCCGCGGTCCGCCGACGCAGGCCCAAGACGCCGGGCGTCTACCGGATCGGTCCGGAGCTCCTGCTCGAGCCGGGCATGCGACTGGACGCAGCGCCGCCCGGCGGGCAGACCGAACCGTGGCTCGTCCTCCTGCACGGGACGTTCTCGCACACCGAGGCCGCCTTCGCCGCGCTCCGGGGCACCGCCGAGTGGAACGGCATCGCCGCGCGCTACCCCGGGCGGATCCTGGCCCTCGAGCACAAGACGCTCGCCCGCTCCCCGGCGGAGAACGCCGCTGACCTCGCCGAACTGCTGCCTTCGGGCGCCCGCCTGCACCTGGTGAGCCACTCGCGCGGCGGCCTTGTCGGCGAGGCGCTGTGCTACGCCGACCACGGCGAGCCGGAGTTGGCGGCCTACGCGGGTTTCCCCGACCACCCCGACGTCGAGGCGTGGCCACGGTTGCGCGCCGCCCTGCGCGGTCGCGGCGTCACCATCGAGCGGTTCGCCCGCGTCGCCTGTCCGGCGCGGGGCACCACGCTCGCCTCCCGCAGGCTCGACGTGTGGGCCTCGGTGCTCTTCAACGTGTTCAAGCTGGTGCCGCTGCTCCGGGAGACCGGGCTCGCGAACCTGATCAAGCAGTTCGCGGCGGCCATGTTGGATCAGCGGACCGATCCGCGCGTCGTGCCGGGCATCGAGGCCCAGATGCCGGAATCGCCGTTCCTGCGCACGTTGTTGCGCGCCGAGCCGCTCGGCGACGCGCTGGGGACGGTGGCGGGCGATGTCGAGGGCAAAGGGCTGGTCGGTCGCCTCAAGGTCCTCGTCCCCGATCTGTTCTACCTGGAGCAGAACGACTACGTGGTGCCCACCCGCGCGATGAGCGGCGGCGCACCGCGGGCGACGGCCCGCACCGCCTCCTTCCGCGGTCCCGCGGTGAACCACGTCTCCTACTTCGACGGCGTCGCAGGCCGCAAGGCCGTCGCCTCCTGGCTGGCGGCCACGGGCGACGCCGCCGTGCCCGGGTTCGAGGTGCCGGGACGCCCGACCCGCGGCGCGCGCACCAGCTCGCAGGCTCCGGTCGGGTCGGTGCTGGTGGTGCCCGACCTGATGGGCAGCACGCTGACCCATCGCGGGACGACCTTCTGGCCCGACCCGGCCGCGATCGCGCGTGGTGAGCTGCTGGAGATCCTCGGGGGCAGCGCGGGCTCGGCGACCGGGCTCGTGGACGACTACGGCCCGCTGGTCGCGGCGCTGAGCACGTCCCACGCCGTGGTCGAGGTGCCCTTCGACCCCCGACGGTCGCTCGATGACGCGGCCGCCCAGGTGCAAGGGCGGCTGAACCGCCTCCTGGCGGCCGAGCGGCCCGGACCGGTGCACCTGGTGGGCCACGGTGTGGGCGGTCTGGTGCTGCTCCGGGCGCTCGCCACGCCGGGCACGATGGCGCGGTGGCGGAAGGCAGGCGGCCGCGCGGTGCTGCTCGGCCCGCCCCTTGCGGGCAGCTGGCTCGCCCTCGCCCGGATGCGGGGACGCGACGAGCTGACGGCCGCGCTGGCGCTGCTCTCCGACTCCACCACCGCGGCGGAGATCGGCGCCGCCTTCGCCCAGTGGCCCTTGTTCACCGACCTCGACCCCACCTCGGACGAGGCCGCCCAGCGCAGGACCGAGCTGCTGCCGCAGTCCTGGGAGGGGATCACGGCGATCTACGGCGCCGCTCAGACGGTCTGCGCCATCGACGCCCAGGGTTTCGTCACGACGACCCGCGGCGACGGCCAGGTGTCCTATCCGACGGCGAACATCGCAGGCCTGGCGACGTGGTACGCCCCCGTCGCCCACGCCGACCTCCCCGGTGACCCCGGCCTCGCGGCGGCGGTGCTCGACCTGCTGGCAGGCGGCCGTCCGGAGCGTCTGCTCAGCGCGCCGCGGTCGCCCGACGGCCGCGGACGGACCGCCCTTCCGGACTACCGCGGCAGGCTGTTGCTGCCCACCTCCAGGGACCTCACCCGTGCGACATGGGGCGGGAACGCCGCATCGTCGACCCTGGCGCAGACCCTGCGCGTGGAGATCGTTCACGGCGACCTGCGCTCGGCCGGATGCCCGGTCCTTGTCGGGCACCAGAGCGGAACCCCGATCAGCGGCGCGGAGAAGGCGCTGAACAGGCACCTTCACAACGCGCTGGAACGGCGCAACGGGCTCGGCCAGTACCCGGGAAAGATCGGACAGTTCGAGGTGTTCGCCAACACCGCGGGGCCCACCGCGGCGGTCCTCGGCCTCGGCGACGCGGGCGACCTCACCCCGCGCGGACTCGCCTCGGCCGTGAGCGGGGCCGTTCTGCGGCTCGCCGCAGCCACGCTGGACCGGCTGCCTCCCGATGCGACGGCGCCGCCGTTGACGATCGCGTCGGTGCTCATCGGCACCTCGCAGGTGCCCGCGATGACCGTCGAGAACGCCCTCACCGCGATCGTGTCCGGGGTCCGCCAGGCCAACCGGAAGCTGCAGGACGAGACCGGTGGACGAGCTGTCGTCGACCGGTTGCAGATCGTGGAGCGCTACGAGGAGCGGGCGATCCAGGCCGTCAGGGCGGCGGCCCGGCTGGACGCCACGCTCGACCCGGACGCGGTCGAGATGCTCACCGTCGAGCGGCAGCTGGTCGACGGCTGCGACGGGGTGCCCGGCTCACCCCGCCCCGACTACCAGGAGGGGATCTGGCGCACCGTCCGGATCGTGGCCGCCGACGACGTCGAGGCGGCGAAGGCAGGCCCCGACGACCTCGTCGAGCTGTCCTTCACCAGCATCGGTCGCTCGGCCCGCGCGGAGCAGACGGTCAACGTGGCCCAGCGCAAGGTCATCGAGGCGGTCGTGGCGGAGACCATCGCCTCGCCGCAACCCGCGGACCAGCTGCTCAACACCCTTTATGAGCTGATCGTGCCGAACTCGCTGAAGGAGCAGGGCTACGGCAGCGAGAACCTCATGCTGGTGATCGACGGGCACGCCGCGTCGCTGCCGTTGGAGATGCTCGCCACCCGCACCTCGCCCCATGCGGTGCGGCCGCTGTGCGTGGACGTCGGCATCGTGCGCAGGCTGGAGACTTCGGCGTTCAGCGAGACGGTGCGCAGTGCCTCGGGCCGGGCGGCACTGGTCATCGGCAACCCGGCGGGCACCGGCGCGGTCCCGCTGCCCGCCGCCGCCGCGGAGGCCCGGCGGGTGGCAGACCTTCTGCGGGCGGCCCGCTACGACGTCACCGACATCATCTCGGACAACGCGAATGCGGCCCCCGAGGTGATCCGCATCGTCAACGCGCTGTACGAGCGGGAGTACCGCATTGTCCACATCGCGGGCCACGGCCACTTCGATCCCGGGAAGCCCGCGCGCAGCGGCGTCCTCATCGGGCCGGGCACCTACCTCGGCGCCCTCGAGATCGCGAAGATGCGCTCGGCCCCCCAGCTCGTGTTCCTCAACTGCTGCCACCTCGGTGCGGTGACGACACAGAGCAACCGCCTGGCGGCGAGCATCTCCCGACAGCTGATCGAGAACGGTGTGCGCAGCGTTGTCGCGGCGGGCTGGACGGTCGACGACGCCGCCGCGCAGACGTTCGCCGAGCGGCTCTACGGCGGCCTCCTCGACGGCGCCGACCTGGGCGACGCCGCCCACCGCGCCCGGGAGGCGGTCTTCCACACCTACCGCACGACCAACACCTGGGGGGCGTACCAGGTCTACGGGCCGCCCGGGCTGCGGCTGCGCACCAGCGCCGACGACGACCGTGGCACCGACAGCCCACCGGTGGCACGGCGCGAGCTGGACGACGCGCTCAGCAGACTCGGCCAGGAGGCGGCGGCCGCGCGCGGCGATCAGGTCGCCGAAGTCGGCCGCAGGCTCGAGCAGCTGCTGGCCCATGTGCCTGGCGACTGGATCCACTCGGCCGAGCACGCCCTGATCGGCCAGGTCTGGGGATCGCTCGGCGCGTACGCGAGGGCCGTGGCCAGCTACGAGAGCGCGCAGGCGGGCTGGGATGGCTCAGCCTCCCTCAAGATCATCGAGCAGCTGGCCAACATGCGGGCCAAGTGGGCCGTTGCGCCTCGCGATCCGGAGGCAGAGCCGCACACGCCCACGAGCACCGCGCTCTTGAAGCAGGCCGACGACGCGGTGCACCTCCTGCTGGACCTCGGCCCCACGCCGGAGCGGTACGAGCTGCTCGGCAGCATCGAGCGACGCCGGGCCCAGCGCGGAGGCCCGGGTTCGGTGAAGGCGTTGGTGCGTGCGCGCGACGCCTACCGCAACGCGGTCGAGATGCACAGGATCGGTGGTGACCGGGCCGACTTCTACCCCGCGCTCAACGAGGTCGTGCTCGACGTCGTCGTCGCCCAGCGCACGTCGACCGGGCTCGACACGGATCGGGCCATGCAGCTGATCGGCCTCGCGAAGGCCGACATCACGGCACGTCGGTGCCCGGACTTCTGGTGCCGCGCGGCACATGCCGACGCCGAGCTGGCACTGGCGCTGGTCGAGCGCACGCTCCCCGAGCGGATCGACAAGCTGGCCCGCGCCTACCGGGCGGTGTTCGACGAGGGGTCGAGCAGGCAGGAACGCCTTGCGGTGGCCGAACACGTGGACGTCATCGCGACCACCCTGCGGCCCGGGCGCGGCGCCGGAACCAAGGCGCTGGCCGATGCGGCGGCCAAGCTGGGCGCCCGGCTGCGCGCTGCGGCCGGGTGAGGTCTACCGCTCCCGCCCCACCACCCACGCGACGATCTGCGCTCGGCGGTTGAAGCCCAGTTTGGCCAGGACGTGCTGCACGTGCGTCTCGACCGTCCGCTCGGAGATGTGCGCCGTCCCGGCGATCTGGCGGTTGGTCAGCCCGCGCCCCACCAGCTCCGCGATCTCGGCCTCCCGCCTGCTCAGCACACCGCCGTCGCGCAGGGTGGCGCCGAGCGCGGCGATCCGGGCGCGCAGTGGGGCCATGCCCAGCCGCTCGGCGGCCGCGTCGGCTGCGGCGAGCACCCCGATCGACTCGTCGAGATCGGACGGTTGACCGCGGGCGCGCAGCGCGGTGGCCAGGCGGAACCGGGCCACCGTGGCGGGATAGGCGAGGCCGACGGCGTCGTCGACGGCGATGGCGGTGCGCAGGTGCCGGACCGCGGCGTCGGGCTTGCCCGCGACAAGCGCCGCCATGCCCAGGGGGAGCCGCGCCGATCCGACCGTCGTGATAGCTCCGGCGCCGCCCACGACATGCAGGTCGGCGTGCGGCAGCAGCAGCCGGTGCAGGGCGGCACCTCCGACGGCGTCGTCGAGGTCGAGCGCCAACTGCGCGTGCATGCCCGCCAGCGGCAGAGCCATGTACACCGGGAGCCGCGGTGAGCCCGGTTCCGGCAGGCCCGCATACCAGTAACGGGCCTCCGCGAGCTGACCGGTCTCGACCAGCGCCAGGATGAGCCCGGCGCGGGACAGCGCGGTGAAGGGCGTGTTGCGCATGGGGTTGGTGCGGAACCAGTCGAGGTCGCCAGGGTCGTCGCCGGTGAGCGCGGCCATCGTGGTCCGCAGCGAGCGGGCCGTGGCCACGGCGCCGACGTGCCGCCCGTTCATGGCGATGGCCAGGCACTCCTCGTTGAGTTCCGTCACCTCGGCGAACCGACCGCGACCCAGCGCCAGCGCGCCCCGCCCGCGCAGCAGATGCAGCCGGGCCAGCGGTTGCCGCAGCGCGGCGACGACCGGCACCAGCAGGTCCAGCTCGGCCTCGGCCCCGGCTACCCGCCCGGCCTGCAGCAGCGCGTCGAACCGCCACAGCCTGCCCCAGAGCACGTCGGCCGCGTCGCGCGTGCGCTCGGCGAGCGCGAGCAGTCGGCCGCCGAGGACCAGCCGCTCCGCGTTGCCGTCCGCGCCCGACCGCGCGAGCTGGCGGGCGCGGAGGGCCCTGACCAGCGCGGCCGGGTCGTCGAGCCGCTCGGCCATGGCCAATGCCGCCGCGCTGGCCTCCGCCATCGTCGTGGCGTCGGCCACCAGCAGAGCGCCATGCGCGATCTGGGCAAGGAGCTGCGCCTTGAGCGTGCTGTCCCCCGCGGGAAGCGCGCGCAGCGCCTCCTCGGCCCAACCGCGCGCCAGGTCCAGCCAGGGCACCTCGGAGACCTCGGGCATCCCGAGCGCCGCGCGGCCGAGTCCGGCCGCGTCGCCGGTGGCCCTCGCCAGCTCGGCCGCCTCCGTGCTGGTCACGATCGCCGCCTCCACGTCGTGCGCCAGCACCTGGGCCCGCGCGAGGTCGAGGAGCAGGTCGAGCCGCTCGGCGGAGGCGAGCACCGGTCGCCCGGCGTCCAGCGCACCCGTCAGCAAGCGGGTCGCCTCGACGTAGGCCATCCGGGCGTGCGCCGCCCGCGCTGCGGCACAGGCCCAGCCGGTCGTGGCGCGCCGGTCGCCGGAGGGCAGCGCGGCGAGGGCGTGGTGGGCCAGCTCGGTCACGGCGTCGGGGTCCTCGGCCGACGGTGCGAGCGCCGCGACGACCGCGAGGTGCACCCGGGCGTGCTCCGTGGGGGCGAGGTCGGCGAGCACGCTCTCGCGCACGAGATCATGGGTGAACCGCAAGCCCATGCGGCCCGCCGGTTGGTCGAGCACGCCGTCGTCGACGGCAGGCCGCAGCGCGTCGAGCACGCCCGACGTACCCGTGACGGACGCGAGGACTCCCGGATCGACGTCGCGGCCGAGGACCGCCGCGGGCCCGAGCAGCGCCCGGCACTCCGGTGGCAGGCGCTGGATCCGGGTGCGCACGACGTCGCGCACCGCTGAGGGCACCCGCAGGCCTGCCTGGTCCGAGCGCAGCACCCGCGCCAGCTCGCCGACGAAGAAGGGGTTGCCACCCGACCGGCGGGCCACCGCGGCGACGACGTCGGCGTCCGGAGTGCGGCCCAACCTCTCCGTGAGGGCGGCGCCGACGACCGCCTCGTCCCACCCGCCCAGCTCGACCGCCAGCGCGCCCGGCCGCCGCACGAGCTCGGCGAAGACCCTGGCCCGCGCCGGGTCGAGCTCCGCGGGGCGGTGGGTCGTCACCACCAGCAGCCGGGCCTGTGCCGCCTCCCGCGTCAGATGGGCGAGGAGCTGCAGCGAGTCGGCATCGGCCCACTGGACGTCGTCGAGCACGAGCACCAGCCCGGCCTCCTCGGCGACCGCGGCGCAGAAGCCCGCGACCGCGTCGAAGAGCGCGAAGCGGTCGTCCGCGCCGACGCCCGCCGGGCCGGGCGCGGCGGGCAGTTCCGGCGCGAGCCGCGCCACGCCCTCGCGCCCGGACAGGACCCGCGAAGCGCACTCCGGCCCCACGAGCGCGAGCCACCCGCGCAGAATCTGGCGCCAGGGCCAGTAGGGCGGGGCTCCGTCGGCGTCGGTGCAGCCGCCCCACAACACCGGCACCGCACGCGCGCCCGCCAGCGAACGGAGCTCCTCGGCGAGCCGGGTCTTGCCGATCCCCGGCTCCCCGGCGAGCACCGCGACGCGCGCACGGCCGTCGAGCGCCTCGTCGAGCAGGGCGACAAGCTCGGCCAGCTCGTCGGCCCGTCCCACGAACCGCGGCGCCACGGATCGGGACCGTACCCGGAATGCGTGGTTTCCACGATTCCCGCATGCCGCTGACCTCGTACAACGACATCCATGACCCAGATGACCCGTACCGCGATCCGCGCAGGCCGCCTCTTCGACGGCGTGACGACGATCTCCGACCCGCTCGTCGTCGTCGAGGACGGGCGGATCGTCGAGGTCCGCACCGGCACCCCGCCGCCGGACGCCGAGCTCCTCGACCTGCCGGGCGCCACGCTGGTGCCTGGGCTCATCGACACCCACGTCCACCTCGCGTTCGACGCGGGACGCGACCCGGTCGAGGCGCTCGGCGCCCGCGACGACGACGCCGTGCTGGAGGCGATGGCACGCGCCGCCGCCGAGCAGCTGCGCGCGGGCGTCACGACCGTACGCGACCTCGGCGACCGCGACTACCTGACCTTGCGGCTGCGCGAGTCCACGCCCGGCCCACTGCCCACGATCGTGGCCGCGGGTCCGCCGATCACCTCACCGGGCGGGCACTGCCACTTCCTGGGCGGGGTCGCCGTGCGCGGTGTCCGGGAGGCCGTGCGCGAGCACGCCGAACGCGGCGTCGACGTGATCAAGGTGATGGCCAGCGGCGGCGCCATCACCCCCGGCTCCGACGTCTGCGACCGGCAGTTCACGGCCGAGGAGCTCGTCGCGCTCGTCGACGAGGCGCACCGGCACGGCCTCCCGGTGACCGCGCACGCCCACGCGCTCGACGCGATCGTCGACGGGGTCGCGGCGGGCGTCGACGGCCTGGAGCACTGCACGTTCATCGACGGCGACCGCGTCACCGCGCCGGACGAGCTGGTCGCGGCGATCGTGCGCCGCCGGATCGCGGTGGGCGCCACCGTCGGGCTCGCCCCGTGCGCGGGCCCGATCACGCCGCCCCCGCACCTGGCGAAGGTGCTCCCCCGACTGATGGCGAGCCATGCCCGGCTGATCCGTGAGGGCGCCGTCATGGTGGCGGGCACGGACGCGGGGATCGGCCCGATCAAGCCGCACGGCGTGCTCCCTTACGGCCTGGTCCAGCTGACCGAGCTGGGCATGAGCCCGGCCGAGGCGCTCACCGCTGGCACGTCGACCGCCGCGCAGGTGTGCGGTGTCGGCGACCGCAAGGGCCGCGTGCGGCGCGGCTACGACGCCGACCTGCTTGCCGTCGACGGCGACCCGCTCACCGACCTGACCGCCCTGCTGCGTCCCGTGGCCGTGCTCGTCGGGGGCCGTCCCGTCACCGCATCCGCCGCCGTCTGAAGGAGCCGACGATGATCACCGCTCAACGTTTCCGCCGCTGCATGGCAGCCTTCGGCCGCGCGGTCGTCGAGGGCCTCGCCACCGAGAACGGGTGGATGTGGGCCTACGGGGCCTGGTGTCCCACCCGGCAATACTGGCCGCGTGCAGACGCTCTCCAGCCGTCAGGTCTACGCGAACCCGTGGATGACCGTCCGTGAAGACGCCATCCGGCGTGACGACGGCTCCGACGGGATCTACGGGGTGGTCGACAAGCCAACGGCCGCCGTCGTGATCCCGTGCGACGGCGGCCGGTTCCACCTCGTCGAGCAGTTCCGCTATCCGGTGGGTCAGCGGCGGTGGGAGTTCCCGATGGGCACCGCGCCCGACCGCGCCGAGCTCGACCCGGCGCACCTGGCCGCGCGTGAGCTGCAAGAGGAGACGGGCCTGGTGGCAGGCCGGATGGAGCTGTTGGGTCATCTCGACATCGCGCCCGGCATGTCGAGCCAGCGCGAGCACGTCTTCCTGGCCACCGAGCTGACCGCGGGCGACCACGGGCGCGAACACACCGAGCAGGACATGCGGGCGCGCTGGTTCTCCACGGCCGAGCTGGAGGCGATGATCCGCGACGGCGCGATCGTCGACGCCCAGACGCTCGCCGCGTACCTGCTGCTGAAGCTCCGTTAGACGAACCACGATCGGGCACCGCGCCCCGCCAGGTCCAGACGTCCTACCTCTCCGGTGTCCGCGTCACGGGAAAGACCACGGGGCGCGGGAGGGGTCCCGTGCGACGTACCGTGTTCGGCATGGCCGATTACGAGCACCTGCTGGTCAAGCACGACGGCGACACCGTGCGCATCACCATGAACCGCCCCGAGCGCCGCAACGCGCTCTCCGAGGCCCACCTGCGCGAGCTGCTCGACGCGTTCGGGACCGCGGGCCGGTCGGAAGCCACCGGCATCGTGCTGGCCGCCGAGGGCAAGGCGTTCTCGGCGGGTCACGACTTCGCCGATGTCGCCGCCCGTGATCTCGCCGGTGTCCGGGATCTCCTGCGGCTGTGCACGTCGGTCATGCGCACGATCCAGGAGGTGCCGCAGGTGGTGATCGCCCGCGTCCAGGCCATCGCCACCGCCGCGGGCTGCCAGCTGGTGGCCAGCTGTGACCTCGCGGTGGCCGCCGAGTCGGCGACGTTCGCCCTCCCGGGCGGCAAGGGCGGCTGGTTCTGCCACACGCCCGCGGTGCCGGTGGCGCGCAACGTCGGGCGCAAACGGCTGATGGAGCTCGCGCTCACCGGCGACCCGATCGACGCCCACACGGCGGCCGAGTGGGGTCTGGTGAACTACGCCGTGCCGGATGCGGAGCTGGACGCCCGGGTGGACGACCTCCTGGCCCGCGCCACCCGCGGCAGCCGCTTCGCCAAGGGCGTGGGCAAGCAGACGCTGTACGCCCAGCTCGACCGGCCCGAGGCCGACGCCTACGCCGTCGCCGTTGAGGTGATGGCGGCGATGTCGCAGAGTCCGGGTGCCCGCGAGGGGATGGCGGCGTTCCTGGAGAAGCGCCGCCCGTCCTGGCCGAACTGACCGGCGAGGCGTCCACCGCGCCGTCCTCCGGCGTTTTCGCGTGCCCCGTGCGGCATCACCGGGCGTGAGAGGATCATCGTCATGGTGCTGCGCATCGCCGGGCTGCCCGTGTGGGTCGGGCCCACCGACGTGATCGCGGGGGTGCGCTCGGCACTGGGGTGGACAGGCGACGCGGTCGTGCTCGTCGCCGAGCTGCCCGGACGGGTCGCGCAGCTGCTGGACGTGATCGAGGGTCTGGCCGGGCGGGTCGACGGGATGGTCGACGCCATCGAGCCCCTGTTCATCGAGGTCGAGGCGGTCGCGGGCGCGGTCGCGATGCTCGTGGAGCGGGCCGGCGGGGTCGCGGCCCGCGCTGATGCACTGGTCACGCGGGCCGAGCTGGTCGCGGGCGGGGCAGGTGCGCTGGTCGAGCGCGCCGACGTCGTGGCCGAAGGCGCAGCCGGGCTGGTGGCCCGGGCTGACGGGGTCGCGGGCGGTGCGGCCGCCCTGGTGGCGCGGGCCGAGCTTGTCGCGGGAGGCGCCGCCACGCTGGTCGACCGCGCAGGCACCGTCGCCGACGGCGCCGGTGCACTCGTCGACCGCGCGAGCGGGGTCGCCGATGGCGCGGCGGCATTGGTCACACGCGCTGACGGCGTCGCGGACGGCGCAGCCACCCTCGTAGAGCGCGCGGGCGGGGTGGCGGATGGCGCAGCCGCCATCGTAGAGCGCGCGGGCGGCGTCGCGGATGGCGCAGCCACCCTCGTAGAGCGGGCGGGCGGGGTGGCCGACGGGGCCGGGGCACTCGTGGACCGCGCAGGCACTGTCGCCGACGGCGCTGGCGCACTCGTCGACCGCGCGAACGGTGTAGCGGACGGCGCGGGAGCGCTCGTCGAGCGGGCGGCCGGGGTGGCGGACCGGGCCAACACGCTGGTCGGGCGCGCGGGCGCGCTCGCCGACGGCGCGAGCGGGCTCCTCGGCACCTACCTGCCCATCGCGGAGCAGGCGGCCCCCCTCGCGCAGCGCTTCGTGCAGGAGCTCTCCGAGGACGAGCTCGTCGCGGCGATCCGGCTGGTCGACCAGATCCCCAAGCTCACCGAGCACATGGAGTCCGACATCATGCCGCTCCTGGCCACCCTCGACCGGGTCGGCCCCGACGTCCACGAGCTACTCAACCAACTCCGCGAAGTACGCCAGGCCATCCAGGGCATCCCGGGCTTCCGCCTGTTCCGCAGGCGCGGCGAGGAGCTGGACGAAGATCGCGAAGTGCGAGAGTGACGTTTCCGGGATTCGATTCGATCACCGAAAACGACTCACTCGGCGGTGTTCTCCGGGAAGTGGCAGGCCACCGAGTGGCCCGGGCGCAGCTGCACCAGCGGCGGCTCCTCCACCCCGCAGACCTCCTGCGCCTTCCAGCACCGGGTGTGGAACCGGCACGCGGGGGGCGGGTTGATCGGGCTGGGGACGTCGCCCGTGAGCAGAATCCGCTCCCGCTTGGTCGCGCGCGTGGGGTCCGGGACGGGGACGGCCGACAGCAATCGCCACCGTGTAGGGGTGCATCGGGCGCTCGTAGACGTCGGTCGCGGTCGCCCAGCTCCACGATCTTGCCGAGGTACATCACCGCGACCCGGTCGGAGACGTGGCGCACCACCGACAGGTCGTGCGCGATCATCACGTACGTCAGGTTCGAGCTCGTTCTGGAGGTCCTCGAGCAGGTTGACCACCTGCGCCTGGATCGAGACGTCGAGCGCCGAGACCGGCTCGTCCGCCACGATCAGCTTGGGCTCGCAGCGCCAGCGTGCGCGCGATGCCGATGCGCTGCCGCTGGCCGCCGGAGAACTCGTGCGGGTAGCGGTTGTAGTGCTCGGGGATGAGCCCGACCAGCGCAGCAGCTCCTGCACGGCCTGTGCGGACCCCGCCCTCGGGATCCACGCCCTGGATCTTGAACGGGGCGCCGACGATCGTGCCGACCGTGTGGCGCGGGTTCAGCGACGAGTACGGGTCCTGGAAGACCATCTGGATGTCGCGGCGCAGCGGCCGCATCTCGCCCGCCGGACAGGTGGGAGATGTCGCGGCCCTCGAAGGTCACCGTGCCGTCGGTCGGCTCGAGCAGCCGGGTGAGCAGCCGGCCGGTGGTGGTCTTGCCGCAGCCCGACTCGCCCACGAGCGACAGCGTCTCCCCGCGCCGCACGTCGAACGTCAGCCCGTCGACGGCCTGCACGGCCCCGACCTTGCGCTGCAGGAGCCCCCGCCGGACGGGGAAGTGCATCTGCAGCCGATCGGCGGACAGCAGCACGTCACGCGGCTTCCCCGCCGTCGTCGACGGCTCGCTCGTCGGCGCGCTCACAGCGTCGGCCTGATCTCGTCGGCGAAGATCCTCCGGCGTTCCTCGGCCGGGAGGTGGCAGGCAACCAGGTGGCCTGGCGAGGCCTCGCGCAGCTCGGGCCGCTCGGTGCGCGCGAGGCCGTGCCGTCCGATCCTCGTAGGCGCAGCGCGGGTGGAACGCGCAGCCCGGACGGCACGTTGATCAGGCTCGGCGGGCTGCCGGAGATCGGCACGAGCCGCTCGGACCGCTCGCGGTCGATCCGCGGCATCGACGCGAGCAGCCCCCACGTGTACGGGTGCTGCGGCTCCGCGAACACCTCGCGCGGCCGTGCCGTACTCGACCGCCCGTCCGGCGTACATGACGAGGATGTCGTCGGCCAGCTCGGCGACCACGCCGAGGTCGTGGGTGATGATGATGACCGCCGAGTCGAACTCCTTCTGCAGGTCCACGATCAGGTCGAGGATCTGCGCCTGCACCGTGACGTCGAGCGCGGTCGTCGGCTCGTCGGCGATGAGCAGGTCGGGGTTGCACGACAGCGCCATCGCGATCATCGCGCGCTGTCGCATGCCGCCGGAGAACTGGTGGGGGTAGTCGTCGACGCGGCTCTGCGGCTGCGGGATCCCGACCCGGTCGAGCAGCTCGATCGCCCGCTTGCGCGCCGCCTGCTTGCTGACGTCGTTGTGCAGCCGGTACGCCTCCACGATCTGTGCGCCGACCGTGTAGTACGGGTGCATCGAGGACAGCGGGTCCTGGAAGATCATCGCCATCTTCTTGCCGCGCAGTTTGCGCACGGTCTCGGGATCGGCCGAGACGAGCTCCGTGTCCGTCCAGCCAGATCTCAGCCGCTGATCCTCGCCGCGCCCGCCTTGTGCAGCCCCATGATCGACAGGCTGGTCACGCTCTTGCCGGAGCCCGACTCCCCGACGATGCCGAGCCGCTGGCCCCGCTCCAGGTGGAACGACAGGCCGTCGACCGACTTGACCACACCGTCGTCGGTCGGGAAATGCACCCGGAGGTCGCGGACGTCCAGGAACGCCCGCTTCTCGTGGATCGGCGCGGGCACGCCGCCCGCGAGCACGTCCTCGGAGGCGCTCATCCCAACCTCACCCTCGGGTCGATCACGGCGTAGAGCAGGTCGACGACCAGGTTGGCCAGCACGATGAAGATGCTGCCCAGCAGCACCACGCCGAGCACCTTCGGCAGGTCGTTGTTGACGATCGCGTCCACCGAGTACTTCCCGATGCCCGGCAGCGAGTAGGTGCTCTCGGTGAGGATCGCGCCGCCGAGCAGCAGCCCGAGGTCGAGTCCGAAGATCGTCAGGATCGGCGTGAGGCGCCGAACGCAGCCCGTGCTTGACGACACCGTGCGCTCGGGCAGGCCCTTGGCCCGCGCGGTGCGGATGTAGTCCTCGCCCATCGTGTCGAGCATGCCCGCCCGGGTGAGCCGCGCGTAGCCCGCCGCGTAGAGGAATGCCAACGTGACCCACGGGCAGGAACAGGTCGTAGGCCCACTTGAACGGGTTCTGACCTCGAACGGCGTGTAGCTCCCGCCCGGCGCGGTGATGCCGAGCTGTGTAGCTGAAGATCGACAGGCGACAGCAGGCCGGTGAAGAAGATCGGCAAGGACACGCCTGCCAGTGCGACGCCCATGGCCGCCCGGTCGAACACGCTCCCTCGCCGCAGCGCGGAGAGCACGCCGACGCTCACGCCGCCCACGAGCCAGAGCACGGCGGCGCCCACGGCGAGCGAGAGCGTCACCGGGAGCCGGTCGAGCAGATCGGGCAACACCGGGTTCTGGTTGATGAACGAGTAGCCCAGGCAGGGCGCGTTGCAGTGCACGGTCGTGGGGCCCGTGCTGTAGTCCGCGCCGACGAAGAGGCCCGAGAGGAAGCGGCCGTACTGCACCCAGACCGGGTCGGTGAACCCCAGCTTCACCGCGATCGCGTGGATGTCCGCCGCGCTGCCGCTCTTGCCGACGTAGCGCGACGCCAGGTCGTCGACCGTGGCGCCGCCCAGGCGGGGCAGCACGAAGAAGATCACGAAGGTGACCGCGGTGACGATGAGCAGCAGGATCACCGCGGCGAGCAGCCGTCGGACGACGTAGACGAGCATGACGTGCGGCGACCCGCCGGCTAGCCGCCCCGAACGGCCACCGGCGGGCTCACGCCTTCACCTACTTCCGGGTCGTGCCCAGCGCGAGGTAGTCGTACATCTGGAACCCGTCCGTGATGAACACGTTCGTGAGGTTCTGCGGGCGGTAGAGCAGGCCCTTGGCCCAGATGCCCGGGCAGCATGTAGGCGTCGTCCATCACCTTCTTGTCGATGTCGACCCAGATCGCCTCACGTGCCGTCGCGTCGGTCGTCGTCAGCGCCTTGTCGATCAGCGCGTCGACGGCGGGGTCCTTCACCGAGAAGTTGGTGTTGCCGCCCGTCGCCCGGATCGTCCCGGCTGTCGACGATCTGGGCCAGGAAGCCGTAGCCGTCCGGCCAGTCCGCGGCCCAGCCGTAGACCATCAGGCCGAGGTCGTTCGACTTGGCGAAGTCGGGCTTGCCCGCGTACAGCTTCCGAAGTAGTCGCTCGAGCGGGTAGGGCTTGAGGTCGGTCTTGATGCCCGCCGGGCCAGCGACTGCTGCAGCGACTCGGCCGTCGGCCTTCTCCTTCGGCCGCTCGGCCCGGTAGGAGATGCTGGTCTTGAAGCCGTTGGGCTGCCCGCACGCCGCGAGCGCCTGCTTGGCCTTGTCGACGTCCCCTGCGTTGTTCGGGGTCGGCGTAGGTGTCGAACTTCTCGGAGCCCGGGATCACCGGCGGCAGGATGTTGCTCGCGATGTCCCCGCCGGTGGCGCCGCCGTAGGCCCGCTGGTAGCCGGTCTTGTCCGCCGCGTACTCGACGGCCTTGCGGCAGTTGACGTTGTCCAGCGGCGCGACATCGCCGTTGATCGAGGTGAACCAGAGGCGAGCGGTGAGAGCCGAGTCGGTGTTCGCCTTGAGCGTCGGGTCGGCCAGGATCTTGCCCTGCGCGGCCGGACCGACACCGGTGCCCTCCACGGCGACGTCGAGATCACCGGACTGGCAGCCGGTTGTCGATGTCGTCGGAGTTGACGTTCAGCGCCACCTCGTACCGGTCGGGCAGCGCCGTGCGGTTGGGGTCGGTGGCCGGGTCCCAGTTGGGGTTGCGCTTGAGGGTGAAGTTCTTGCCCAGGTCGTTGGTGTCGAACATGTACGGGCCGGTGGAGACCACGTGCTCCTTGTACTTGCTGCCGGTGTCCTTGGCCGCGGGCACCGGGATGGTGGAGGGCAGCTGGGCGAAGTAGTCGAACCCCGAGAACGGGGACTTGAGGTGGAACACGATCGTCTGGTCGTCGGGCGTGTCGATCGCCTTCAGGCCCAACTTGTCGGGGCTCTCGTCTTGGTAGGGGCTGGTGTAGCCCTGCAGGTCGAGCGAGTCGTTGAAGTAGGTCGGGCCGTTCGGGAACGTCGTCTTGTCCAGGGAACGCTCGACGCGCGTACTTCACGTCCTTGCTCGTGACGGGCGTGCCGTCCTCGAACTTGACGCCGGTGCGCAGCTTGTACGTCCACGTCTTGGCGTTGTCGCTGGGCACGCCGAGGCTCTGCGCGAGGTCGGGCACCAGCGTGGCGCCGTCCTTGCCGGGCGCGGACTTGAACATCACCAGCGAGCGGCCGTAGAGCCGCATGAAGTTCCAGGAGTAGGCGTAGTAGGTGTCGGCCGGGTCGAGGGAGTCCCAGTCCCCGGAGTTCGCCATGCGGATCGTGCCGCCCTTCACCGTCGAAGGGTTGTGCACGCCGTTCGCGTCGGTGGTGCCGCCACCGCCGGACGACCCGCCGGAGGAGGCGGCGTTGCCTCCCCCGCAGGCCGCGAGCACCAGCGCCGCGACGGCGCTGAGCGCGCCCACGACGACCTTGCGCCTACTTCTCATCAGCACTCCTTGTGATCTGGGAGCAATTTCTCATCGGGACCGCGGATCCAGCGCGTCCCGCAGGCCGTCGCCGAACAGGTTGAAGGCGAGCACGGTGATGAAGATCGCCAAGCCCGGGAACACCATGAAGTTGGGCGCGATCTGGAACCAGTGCGTGGCGTCCGAGAGCATGCCGCCCCAGCTGGGCGTCGGCGGCCGGATGCCGACGCCGAGGAAGGACAGCGCCGCCTCGAAAAGGATGTTGGTGGGGATCAGCAGCGTCGCGTACACGAGGATCGGCGCGACGAGGTTGGGCAGCAGTTCGGAGAACAGGATCCGGGGCGTGCGGGCGCCGAGGCTGCGTGCGGCGTCGACGAACTCGCGCTCGCGCAGCGAGAGCGTCTGCCCGCGGATGATCCGGCCGATGTAGGGCCAGCTGGAGAACCCGATGATCACGATGATGAGGACGATGCGCAGGGTGTCGCCCTGCAGGCCGAACGCCTGCTCGGGGATGATGCCGACCAGCGCGAGGGCGAACAGCAGGATCGGGAAGGCCAGGAAGACGTCCATCGTGCGGCTGATCAGGGTGTCGATCCAGCCGCCGAAGTACCCGGCGACCACGCCCGCGACCGTGCCGACCGCCACGGCGAGCAGCGTGGCGAAGAACGCGATGAGCAGCGAGATGCGCGCGCCGTAGACGATGCGGCTGAAGATGTCGCGCCCGTTGACCGGCTCGACGCCGAAGAGGAACTGCGGGCTGACGCCGCCGAAGAACTTCGGGGAGATCTGGAGATCGGGATCGACCTGGTCGTAGTGGAACTCGAGGGGGTCGTGCCCCAGCACCGCGACGATCAGCGGCGCGAAGATCGCGACGAGGACGAGCAGCACGATGACGACGGCCCCGCCGATGGCCACCTTGTCCCGTCGCAGGCGCCGCCAGGCGATCTGACCGAGGGAGCGGCCCTGGATCTCCTTGCCCATCCCCTCGGTGAGGGCTTCAGGATGGGCCTCCGCCGCCGACCCGGTGACCTCTAGAGGCGCGGACATACCGCCTTCACCCTCCCGATCTCCGGACCGCCCGAACCCGGCGACACTAACCGGTCAGTAGCAGGCGCGCGGGGTCCGCTCGATAACGATCCGAGCATCAGGATGCGTCGAAAGGGTGATCAGTCCAGTCCGCGGGCCCCCCGCACGAGCGACACGACCTCGTCGAGCATCTCCGTGAGCCGGTAGTCCTTGGGCGTGAACACCGCCGCCACCCCGCGCTCGCGGAGCACGACAGCGTCCTCGGGCGGGATGATGCCGCCGACGATCACGGGTACGTCGTAGGCGCCCGCCGCGCGCAGCCCGTCGACGACGGCGGGCACCACCGCGAGATGCGAGCCCGACAGCACCGACAGCCCGACGACGTGCACGTCCTCCTGCACAGCCGCCGCGACGATCTGCGGCGGTGTGAGCCGGATGCCCTGGTAGACCACCTCGAAGCCGACGTCGCGGGCCCGCACGGCCACCTGCTCCGCGCCGTTGGAGTGCCCGTCGAGCCCCGGCTTGCCCACGAGCATGCGCAGCCGGGTGCCCAGTGCCTCACCGGTGGCCCGCACCCGCTCGCGGACGGCCGCGATCTCACTGCGCGCCTCGCCGCCGGGCACCGCCGACACGCCGGTGGGCGCCCGGAACTCGCCGAACACCTCCCGGAGCACCCCCGCCCACTCGCCGGTGGTGACACCCGCCTTAGCGCACGTGATCGAAGCGTCCATGAGGTTGGCGTCCGTCTGCGTCGAATCCTTCAGGGCGGCGTCCCGGAGGCCATCGAGCGCGGCCTCGACGGCGGCGGTGTCCCGCTCCGCCCGCCACGCCTGGATCGCCTCGACGGCCGCCGCCTCCACGGCCGGATCCACGGTCTCGATCGCCGCGGCGCCCTCGGCCTGCAGCGGGCTGGGCTCGGTGGTCGCGAACCGGTTCACCCCGACGACGACGACCTCGCCGGACTCCATCCGCCGCCGCCGCTCCGCCAGCGACGCGACCAGCTGCCCCTTCATGTACCCGGACTCGACGGCCGCGACCGCGCCGCCGCTCTCCGCCACGCGGTCGATCTCCGCACGGGCGGCCGCCACCAGCTCGGCGACCTTCGCCTCGACCACGCGGGAGCCCTCGAACAGGTCCTCGTACTCGAGCAGGTCGGTCTCGTAGGCCAGCACCTGCTGCATGCGCAGCGCCCACTGCTGGTCCCACGGCCGCGGCAGGCCGAGCGCCTCGTTCCACGCCGGAAGCTGGATCGCGCGCGCCCTGGCGTCGCGGGAGAGCGTGACGGCGAGCATCTCCAGCACGATGCGCTGCACGTTGTTCTCCGGCTGGGCCTCCGTCAGGCCCAGCGAGTTGACCTGCACCCCGTAGCGCAGCCTGCGCTTGCGCGCGTCATCGACGCCGTAGCGCTCGCGGGTGATCTCGTCCCAGAGCGCGGCGAACGCGCGCATCTTGCACATCTCCTCGACGAACCGCAGCCCCGCGTTGACGAAGAACGAGATGCGCGCGACCACGTCGGGGAACCGCTCCGGCGGGACCTTGCCCGCGTCGCGCACGGCGTCCAGGACGGCGATGGCCGTGGACAGCGCGTAGGCCAGCTCCTGCGCGGGCGTGGCGCCCGCCTCCTGCAGGTGGTAGCTGCAGATGTTGATCGGGTTCCACTTGGGGATCTCGGCGACCGACCAGGCGATCATGTCCGCGATCAGCCGCAGGCTGGGCGCGGGCGGGAACACGTACGTGCCGCGCGAGAGGTACTCCTTGACGATGTCGTTCTGCGTCGTACCCGCGAGGGTGGCGCGGGGGGCGCTGTGCTCGTCGGCCACGGCGACATACAGCGCGAGCAGCCACATCGCGGGCGCGTTGATCGTCATCGACGTGTTGGCCTCGGCGAGCGGGATGCCGTCGAACAGCGTGCGCATGTCGCCGATGTGGCTCACCGGCACGCCGACCTTGCCGACCTCGCCGCGCGCGAGCTCGTCGTCGGGGTCGTAGCCGGTCTGCGTGGGGAGGTCGAAGGCCACCGAGAGGCCGGTCTGGCCCTTGGCCAGGTTGCGCCGGTAGAGCGCATTGCTGGTGGCCGCTGAGGAATGCCCTGCGTACGTGCGGATCACCCACGGCCGGTCGCGCTCGTGGTCGGTCGGAAACGGCACCGGAACCTCCGCCAGGTCGGGACCGCTCATCCTACTGGCGCGTAACGTCAGTTCCGGGCGACGGCCGTCACACGGCGGAGGAGAATGCGGGGGTGGACGATCCCCGCATCCTCAGCCTGTTCGGCGGAATCGTCCTGGTCGGCGTGCTCGGGTTCTTCCTGCGCTGGACGTTCGGCACCGGGCGCAACCTGCGCATCCCCGACCCGGACGACCCTGTCGGCGACGGGCTGCTCGCCGAGGTCGCCCGCACGCCCACGGAGGCGGCCGCGCAGCTGCTGCGCTCGCGGCTGATCGCGGCGGGGATCCGCGCCACGATCGGCCGGGAGGACGGCAGCTACCGGTTGATGGTCTTCCGCGAGGACGAGGGGCAGGCCAAGCTCGTGCTGCGGACGGAGTGAGCTCGCCCTCACCGCCGGACGCCGCGCGCGCAGCAGGTACACGGCCAACGCGGCGCCGACGCCGATGAACCAGCTGTACTGGGCCACATCGGTCTTGCCCGGGGGCGAGCACCGGGATCACCGCGACCACCGCCGTCGCGATCACCGCGGCCGGGTTCGCCTCGTTCTCGTCGTGGTAGCGGCCCTCCGGCGAGCGGGTGACCAGGTCGACCATCACCGCCTGCTGCTTGCGCACGAGGCGGAAGTCGGCGATCGGCACGCCGAGCAGCGGTCCGATGAACGCGCCGAGCGTCTCCAGGGCGTAGTGGATGACCTCGGGGTTGTCGTAGAGGTTCCACGGCGTGATCAGCACCGAGCCCAACTGGTGGACGTCGGCGTAGGGCATGAGGCCGGACCACACCGTGAGCAGGACGACGTCCAGCGCGACGGCGGCGAG
Organism: uncultured Actinomycetota bacterium; assembly: GCA_963770115.1. Taxonomy (GTDB): domain Bacteria; phylum Actinomycetota; class Actinomycetes; order Mycobacteriales; family Pseudonocardiaceae; genus Pseudonocardia. The sequence goes on along the minus strand of CAVYOT010000018.1, from coordinate 58,686 downwards.
GTGGGTCTGGATGTCCTACCACGCCACCGCGATGAGGCCGGGGATGATCGCCGGGCACGGCACGTCCGTCATCTGGCTCGGCTTGGCCACGAGGTTGCCGAAGACGTTGACGACGACGATGCCCACGAGCAGCGCCACCAGCACCTGCCAGCTGGAGAGGCCGAGCGCGGACAGGCTGCCCGCGGTGACGTACCCGCCGACGCGGTGTGCACGTCGGACATCCAGAACGCGAAGATCCCTCAGCGCTCTCTCCAGCGCTCTCCCCCCCCAGCGCTCTCCCCCAGCGCTCTCCCTCAGCGGTCTCCCTCAGCGGTCTCTGTCAGCGCTGCAGGAACCCGGCCTCCTCGGGCAGCGTGGCGACCATCGCGCGCAGGCGCTCGTGGTGGCTCGCCGAGATCGCGAGCAGCGTGCCCTCGTCGCGGGCGAGGAAGGCGGCGAGCATGGCCTCGTGCTCACCGTGGAGGGCGGCGGTCTGCTCGGGCGAAGCGTGCGACATCGGCCGCACCGGCTCGGTGACGTTCCACGCCGACTCCACCATGCGCACCAGGCGCGGCATCCGTGAGGGCCGGGCGAGGGCGAGATGGAAGCGGCGGCTGTCGCGGTGGTGGCCCTGCGCGTCGCCACTCGCGATCGAGGAGCCGAGCGCCGCGTGCGCCGCCCGCGCCTCGACGTCGTCCTCGGGCCCGGCGAAGCGCACCGACGCGGCCAGCGCGGCGGCCTCCAGCGCCTCGCGCCCGACGTAGAGCTGGCGCAGCTCGTCGCGGGTCAGCCGAGCGACCGTCCACCCCGCGCGCGGCCGGTAGTCCACGAGGCCCTCGCCGACGAGTGTGCGCAGGGCCTCTCGGACGGGAATCCGGCTGATGGCGAAGCGATCGGCGATGTCGTCGACGGGAAGCGGCGAGCCGGGCGGCGCCGCGCCGTCGAGGATCACCCCGCGCAGTTGTTCGAGGACCAGCTCGAGCAATGTGCCGGGCGGGTCGGTGGCCGTAAGGCGGCGCAGCCAGGGCGGACGCGGTCGTGGCATTCCGCGCAGGGTAATCGGGTCAGACGCGGTGGTAGCGGGCGTCGAAGAAACAGAACACGCCGTACGCGGCGAGGCCGAGTGCCACGAGGGCCAGCAGCCACGGCCCGAACGGCTGTTGCGCGAGGGTGCGCAGCGCGGCGTCGAGGCCCGAGGCCTTGGCGGGGTCGAACCGGAGGGCGGCGATGAAGACCAGGATGCCGATCAGCCCGATGGAGATGCCCTTCGCGATGAAGCCGACCTGGCCGATCCGCTCGAGGAGCAGGCGTGCCTTCTGGTCGGCGGGCATCGACATGTCGTCCTCGAACTTCTTCTTCCAGCCCGCGTAGATCTTGGTCCCGCCCGCGACGAGGATCCCGAGGCCGACCGCGCCGACGATCCACTGGCCGCCGGGCAGGCCGAGCACGCCCGCCGTGGCCTGCTGCTGGCCGTTGCCGCCGCCGCTGCCGATCGCCGTACGGGTGGCGAGCACCGCCAGTGCCCCGAACACGACGGCCTTGCCCGCCGCGGTGGCGCGCCTGCGGAGCTGCTTCTTGTGGTCGGACACGTAGCGGTAGCCCCAGATCGCGAGGCTCAGCCGCCACAACGCGACCATGACGAACCCGAGGACGATGACCCACAGCAGGACCTTGCCGAAGGCGTTGTCGGAGAGCTCCTGGAACGCCCCTTTCTGGCTGGCCTGCTGCCCGCTGCCCCAGAACGCGACCCGGAGCGCCAGCCAGGCGATCAGCAGGTGGGTGACGCCGTAGGCACCGATGCCGACACGGGCCCCGATTTCGACGGCCCGACTGTTCGCGATCTCATGGGCGGAGCTGGCGGCGCTGGTCATGCGGACGAAAGTGACACGGAGACCGAAGGTCCGCAGGATGAGCTAGTCCACCTGGCCCAACCCCCGGGCTGAGTCCCGCAATCCGCCACGGTGAGTCCCGCGATCCGGTGAGTCCCGCGATCCGCCACGGTGAGTCCCGCGATCCGCCACGGTGAGTCCCGCGATCCGCCACGGTGGGTCCGGCGATCCGGCACGCCGACGCGTACACGGATGCGACATTCGCCGTGGCGGATCGCGGGACTCACCCGGTGCGGACGCGGGACTCACCGTGGTGGGGTCACAGCGGGTCGGTAAGGACGCGGGCGACGTCCGCGCCGAGCCGCTGCAGGTTCTCCACGAAGCGCGGGTAGCCCCGGTCGATGTGCTCGACGTCCCACACCTGCGTCACGCCGTCCGCGCACAGGCCCGCGAGCACCAGCCCGGCCCCGGCCCGGATGTCGCTCGCCCACACCGGCGCGCTGGACAGGCGTTCGACGCCACGCACGACGGCATGGTGGCCGTCGGTGCGCGCGTCGGCCCCGAGGCGCACCATCTCGTCGACGAACCGGAAGCGCGCCTCGAACACATTCTCGGTGATCATCGACGTGCCGTCGGCCACGGCGGACAGCGCGATCGCCATCGGCTGCAGGTCGGTCGCGAAGCCCGGGAAGGGCAGCGTGACGAAGTCGACGGCACGGGGACGGCCGTCCACGCGCACCGTGAACTCCTGCGTGCCCGCCTCGGTCGTCGCGCCCGCGTTGCGCAGCTTGTCGAGCACCAGGTCGAGGTGGTGCGGGTCGACCCCGCGCACGGTGACCTCGCCGCGCGTCATCGCCGCGGCGAACGCCCACGTGGCGCCGACGATCCGGTCGCCGATCACGCGGTGCTCGGTGGGCTGCAGCGCGGTGACCCCGTGCACCGTGAGCGTCGAGGTACCGATGCCTTCGATCTTCGCGCCCATCTGAATGAGCATCGCGGCGAGGTCGACGATCTCTGGCTCCCGCGCGGCGTTGTCGATCACGGTGGCGCCGTCGGCCAGCACGGCGGCCATGAGGATGTTCTCGGTCGCCCCGACGCTGGGGAAATCCAGCCAGATCTGCGCGCCGCGCAGGATGTCGGCGCGCGCCACGACCCGGCCGTGCTCGATCTCGGTGGTGGCGCCCAGCTTCTGCAGGCCCGCCTGGTGCATGTCCAGCGGCCGCGAGCCGATCGCGTCCCCGCCCGGCAGCGGCACGACCGCCCGACGGCAGCGCGCCAGGAGCGGGCCGAGCACGCACACCGAGGCGCGCAACCGCGACACCGAGCGATAGTCCGCCTGGGGCTTGAGCGCCGCCGGGACGTCGATGGCCACGGTGTCGCGCTCCACCGTCACTCCGCAGCCCAGGCTGCGCAGCACGTCGGCCATCAGCGGGACGTCCAGGATCTCCGGGCAGTTGGTGAGCGTGGTCGTGCCCTCGGCCAACAACGCGGCCGCCATGAGCTTGAGCACGCTGTTCTTGGCGCCGACGACGTCCACCGAGCCCACCAGCCGGGCCCCGCCGCTCACCGCGAAATGCTCTGCCACGGCGGTCGACGCTATCTCCTCGCCGCCCCCGGGTTACCGTCCCCCCATGGCCGTGCACCTGACCAGGATCTACACGAAGACGGGCGACGACGGCACGACGGCGCTCGGCGACTTCAGCCGCGTCCGCAAGACCGACGTCCGGCTCGCGGCGTACGCGGACACCGACGAGGCCAACGCAGCGCTCGGCGTGGCCGTCACGGTCGGCGGCCTCGCCGATGACGTGCTCGCCCCGCTGCGGCAGGTGCAGAACGACCTCTTCGACGTGGGCGCGGATCTGTGCACACCGATGGTGGAGAACCTCGAGTATCCGCCCCTTCGGGTCACGGACTCCTATGTGACCCGCCTGGAGGGCTGGTGCGACGCGTTCAACGCGGAACTGCCCAAGCTGAGCTCGTTCATCCTGCCCGGCGGCACCCCCGGCGCCGCCTACCTGCACGTCGCCCGCACAGTGACGCGCCGGGCGGAACGGTCGGTGTGGGCGCTGCTCGAGGCGGACCCGGAGCGCACCAACCCGCTGACGGCCCGCTACCTCAACCGGCTCTCGGACCTGTTGTTCATCTTCGGCCGGGTGGCCAACCCCGGCGGCGACGTGCTCTGGAAGCCCGGCGGTCAGGACGCCACGCGGTAGCCCGCGGGCCCTGGGGGCGCCGACTCCAGCCAGGACAGGAAGCCGGTGAGCACCCCGGGGGTCATGGCGAGCTCGATCTCGCGCTCGCCCATCCGGCACCGCAGCACGGACGCCGCCTGCGGCAGGGCGTACGTCTCACCTGCGACGGGATGGCGGCGCTCGAGGATCTCGACGCCGGAGCGGTCCAGCACGGTCGTGGCGCCGGGCCGCAGTGACGTCAGGCGGTACCAGGCGAACTCGTTGCCCTGGTAGCGACCGACGCCGAAGTGCCACCCGGCCGCGGCGTCCCGTGAGACGGGCACGGGGCGGCGGCCCGGACCCGGCCTGCCCGAGCCCAGTCGCTTCAGACAGACGTCCACGCCACCACCCCGCATGAGACGCACTCGCCGAAAGGCGAGGTATCCGAGGCAGAGACAACCCAGCAACAGCAGGATGCCGGCGCCGAACGCCACTGCCCCCATTGCCCTCGACGCCTACTCGGCGCCCGCGGCTTTAAGCCTGACCTCGGCGCGCGCGGCCGCGGCCGCCCCTTCCGGCTCAGAACCGTCGGCGCGGCTCAACGCCGAGCGGGCGCGGGCGACGTCGACCTCGCTTCCGATCTCCGCCGACTCCGCCAGTATCGTCACGCTCTCCGGTGTGACGTGCAGGAAGCCGCCGTGCACGGCCGCTGTGGTGGACGGCCCGTCGACCCCGTCGATCCGGACGATGCCCGCCTCCTCCAGCTGCGCGAGCGTCTGCTCGTGCCCCGGCAGGATGCCGATCTCGCCGACCGTGGTGCGCGCGAAGACGAAGGTGGCCTTGCCCGACCAGACCCGCCGCTCGACGGCGACGAGCTCGACCGTCATTTCAGCCATTGTCTTCCAGCTTCTTGCGGTTGCGCTCCAGGTCCTCCAGGCCGCCGCAGAGGAAGAACGCCTGCTCGGGAACGTTGTCGAACTCGCCCTTGGCGATCTTGTCGAACGACTCGATCGTCTCCTTGAGCGGCACGGTGGAGCCCGGCTGGCCGGTGAACTGTTCGGCCACCAGCAGGTTCTGCGACAGGAAGCGCTCGATGCGCCGGGCCCGTCCGACCAGCTGCCGGTCCTCCTCGGAGAGCTCGTCGATGCCGAGGATGGCGATGATGTCCTGCAGGTCGGAGTAACGCTGCAGGATGCGCTTCACCTCGTTGGCGACGCGGAAGTGCTCCTCGCCGACGTACTGCGGGTCCAGGATCCGCGACGTCGAGGTGAGCGGGTCCACCGCCGGGTAGATGCCCTTCTGGGAGATCGGGCGGGACAGCTCCGTGGTGGCGTCCAGGTGCGCGAACGTGGTGGCGGGCGCCGGGTCGGTGTAGTCGTCGGCGGGCACGTAGATCGCCTGCATCGAGGTGATCGAACGCCCGCGCGTCGACGTGATCCGCTCCTGCAGCTCGCCCATCTCGTCGGCCAACGTGGGCTGGTAACCCACCGCGGACGGCATGCGGCCCAGCAGCGTGGAGACTTCGGAGCCCGCCTGGGTGAACCGGAAGATGTTGTCGATGAACAGCAGCACGTCCTGGTTCAGCTCATCACGGAAGTACTCCGCCATCGTCAACGCCGAGAGCGCGACCCGCATACGCGTGCCGGGCGGCTCGTCCATCTGACCGAACACCAGCGCGGTGTTCTCGATGACGCCGCTCTCGGTCATCTCCGTGATGAGGTCGTTGCCCTCGCGGGTGCGCTCGCCGACACCCGCGAACACCGACGTACCACCGAAGTTCTGGGCGACGCGCTGGATCATCTCCTGGATGAGCACCGTCTTGCCGACGCCGGCGCCGCCGAACAGGCCGATCTTGCCGCCGACCACGTACGGGGTGAGCAGGTCGAGCACCTTGATGCCGGTCTCCAGCATCTCGGTGCGGCCCTCGAGCTGGTCGAACGCAGGCGCCTTGCGGTGGATCCCCCACAGCTCGCCGGTGATCTCCAGGTCGGGCTGGTCCAGGCATTCGCCGAGCGTGTTGAACACGTGGCCCTTGACCTGGTCGCCGACCGGCACCGAGATCGGGCGCCCCAGGTCGGTGACCTCCTGGCCGCGCACAAGGCCGTCGGTGGGCTGCATGGAGATGGTGCGCACGAGGCTGTCGCCGAGGTGCTGGGCGATCTCCAGCGTGAGCGTGCGCTTGATCTCCCCGATCTCGACGGGCACCTCGAGCGCGGAATAGAGCTCCGGCACCTGGTTGCGCGGGAACTCCACGTCGACGACAGGCCCGGTGACGCGCACGACGCGGCCGGTCACCGTCCCGGTGTGGTCAGCAGTGGCGGTCATCAGTCACTCCCTGTGGTCACGAGAGCGTCGGCGCCCCCGACGATCTCACTGATCTCCTGCGTGATCTGGGCCTGACGGGCCTGGTTGGACTCCAGGGTCAGGTTACGGATCAGCTCGTTCGCATTGTCGGTCGCCGCCTTCATCGCGCGCTGGCGGTTGGCCGACTCCGAGGCCGCGGACTCCAGCAGTGCCGAGAACAGCCGTGCCCCGATGTACTTGGGCAGCAGCGCGTCGAACAGCGCGTCGGGGTCGGGCTCGAACTCGTACAGCGGCTGGATCCCGCCGGAAGGGGCGTCGTCCTCCACATACTCGACGACCATGGGCGCCATCCGCCGGGCCTGCGGCGACTGGTTGACCATGTTCTTGAACTGCGTGAACACGAGGTGCAGCTCGTCGACGCTGTTCTCGTCGTCGTCATCGGCCATGAAGGCCTCGACGAGCGTGCGCGCCGCCTTGGCCGCGTCGAGGTAGGTGGGCTGCTCGGAGAAGCCGGTCCACGCCTCTTTGACCTCGCGGTTGCGGAACCGGTAGTAGTTCACGCCCTTGCGCCCGATCACGTAGACGACCGGCTCCTTGCCCTCCTCCCGCAGCAGTGAGTACAGGGCCTCGGCTTCCTTGAGCACGTTGTTGTTGTAGCCGCCGCACTGGCCGCGGTCGCTCGTGACGACGAGCACCGCGGCGCGCCGCGGGTTCTCTTTCTCCACGAGCAGCGGGTGGTCCAGCGCGGAGTTGCTGGCCAACTCGGTGAGCACCGCGGTGATCTGCTCGGCGTAGGGGCGCGACGCCTGCACCCGCGCCCTGGCCTTCACGATCCGGGAGGTCGCGATCAGCTCCATGGCGCGGGTGATCTTCTTGATGGACTGCGTCGAGCGAATGCGCCTCCGCAGGACGCGAATCTGTGCCGCCATGTGCTCGTCCTCAGTCCTTCTTGCGGGCCTTGACGGTCTCCTGCTCGACTTTGTCTTCGTCCATCGCGTCGACCGGCGCCTCCTTGACCAGCGACTCGCCGTCGGAGGTCGTGAAGCCGCGCTTGAAGTCCTTGACGACGCCCTCCAGCCGCTCGACGTTCTCGTCGGTCAGCTTGCCGGTGTCGCGGATCTCCGCCAGCGCGCCCTCGTCGTTGCGCCGCACGTGGCCAAGGAACTCGCTCTCGAATTTGCTGATGTCGGCGACCGGCACGTCGTCGAGCTTGCCGCTGGTGCCGAGCCAGATCGAGATCACCTGCTCCTCTACGGGGAACGGCGAGTACTGCGGCTGCTTGAGCAGCTCGACCAGGCGGCTCCCGCGGCCGAGCGCGGCGGCGGACGCGGCGTCGAGGTCGGAGCCGAACGCGGCGAACGCCTCCAGCTCGCGGTACTGCGACAGGTCCAGCCGCAGCGAGCCGGAGACCCTGCGCATGGCCCGCACCTGCGCGGCGCCACCGACACGCGACACCGAGATGCCGACGTTGATGGCGGGCCGCACACCCTGGTTGAACAGGTCGGACTCCAGGAAGACCTGGCCGTCGGTGATCGAGATGACGTTCGTCGGGATGTAGGCCGAGACGTCGTTGGCCTTCGTCTCGATGATCGGCAGACCGGTCATCGAGCCCGCGCCGAGCTCGTCGGAGAGCTTCGCGCAGCGCTCGAGGAGCCGGGAGTGCAGGTAGAACACGTCGCCGGGGTAGGCCTCGCGGCCCGGCGGGCGGCGCAGCAGCAGCGAGATCGCCCGGTAGGCCTCGGCCTGCTTGGACAGATCGTCGAAGATGATCAGGACGTGGTTGCCCGCATACATCCAGTGCTGGCCGATCGCCGAGCCGGTGTAGGGCGCGAGCCACTTGAAGCCCGCGGGGTCTGACGCCGGGGCAGCGACGATCGTCGTGTACTCCAGCGCGCCCGCGTCCTCCAGCGCCTGGCGAACACCGGCGATCGTCGAGCCCTTCTGGCCGATGGCGACGTAGATGCAACGGACCTGCTTCTGCGGGTCGCCGGAGGCCCAGTTGTCCTTCTGGTTGATGATCGTGTCCACGCAGACCGCGGTCTTGCCGGTCTTGCGGTCGCCGATGATCAGCTGCCGCTGGCCGCGGCCGATCGGCGTCATGGCGTCGATCGCCTTGATGCCGGTCTGCAGAGCCTCCGACACGGACTGGCGCTGCATCACCGTGGCGGCCTGCACCTCGAGGACACGACGCTCGTCGGACTCGATCTCGCCAAGGCCGTCGATGGGAGTGCCGAGCGGGTCGATCACGCGGCCGAGGAAGGCGTCGCCGACCGGTACCGAGAGGATCTCGCCGGTGCGCCGCACCTGCTGGCCCTCCTCGATGCCGTCATACGGGCCGAGGATGACCGCGCCGATATCGCGCTGGTCGAGGTTCAGCGCGACACCGAGGACGCCGCCCTCGAACTCCAGCAGCTCGTTCGTCATCGCCGAGGCGAGGCCCTCGACGTGTGCGATGCCGTCGCCGGTGTCGAGGACGGTACCGACCTCTTCCCGCGAAGTCCCTGTCTCCAGGGAGGAGACGTAGCCCGCAATCGCACTCCGGATCTCCTCGGAGGAGATCGTCAGCTCTGTCATCTCGGTCCTTCGAAGGTTGGGGTCAGCTGGGGAGGTTGCGGCGTGCGGCGGCCAGGCGGCCCGCGACGCTGCCGTCGATCAGCTCGCCGCCGACGCGGACGACGAGGCCGCCCAGCAGGTCGGGGTCGAGCTCCGCCTGCAGGGAGATCGGCCTGCCGTAGAGCCTGCTCAGCGAGTCGGTCAGCCGCCGCTCCTGCTCGGCGGTCAGCCGGACGGGGGTGCGGACGTGGGCGACGTAGCGGTCGCGTCGGGCCGCGGCGAGCTCGGAGAGCTCCTCGGCCACCACGTCGAGGTTGCGGCTGCGCGGGGTGCGCACGGCCTGCTCCAGCAGCGTGGCGGTGACCGGCGCGACCTTCTCGCCCACCACGTCGTGCAGCAGCCCAACCCGCTTCTCGGCGGGCGTTGCCGACGCGGACAGCAGCTGCGCGAGCTCCGGCTCGCGGTCCAGGATGCGGCCGAACCGGAACAGCTCGTCCTCGACGCGGTCGAGCGAGCCGTCCTTCTCCGCTACCCCGAACGCCGCGCCGCGTGCCAGCGCCTCCAACGCCTCCAACAGGTCGACCGAGCGCGACCAGCGCGACGTCACCAGATCCGACACGAGGTCCAGCGCCGGGCGCCCGACCTTGCCGGAGAGCAGCCGGTCGGCGAGGGCGCTGCGCGCCGCGCCGGGTGTCGCCGGGTCGGCGAGCGCCCGGCGCAGCCCGTGTTCGTGTTCGAGCAGACCGAGCACGGCGAACAGGTCGTCGGCCAGTCGGGTGAGCTCGGAGGCCCCGGTCGCGTCGACGTGGGCGTCGAGCCGGGCCATGGCCGCGGAGAGCGACTCGCGGCTGGCGGACTGCAGTACGGACGCCATCTGCTAGGCCCCTCCCCCGGCTGACACTTCCTGGCTCCCCCGCGGCGAAGGCAGGTCCTCGATCTCGGAAAGGAAGCTGTCGACCGAGGCGGCACGGGCGCTGTCGCCGGACAGCTCTTGATGCACCACGCGCTCGGCCAGCTCCATCGACGCGCCGCCGAGGTCGGAGCGCAGCCCGCGCACGACCTGGTCGCGCTGGGCCGCGAGCTGGTCGCGACCCCGCTGGAGCATCCGCTCGACGTCGGCCTCGGCCTGCGCGGTGAGCTCCTCGCGGATGCGGGTGGCGTCGGCGCGCGCGTCGTCGCGGATGCGGGCGGCCTCGACCTCGGCCTGCTGCACGGCGTTGTCGAAGCGGCCCTCCGCGTCCTCGAGCTTCCGCGTGGCCTCCTCCGCCTCCTCGACCTGCCGCTGCACCTCGTCCTGCCGCTTCTTGACCATGTTGGCAACCAGCGGAAGCACGTAGCGCCAGAGCACGAACAGCATGATCGCAAAGGCGACCCACTCCGCGATGAGCACCGCGATGGACTCCATCAGCGCTGCCCTCCCGCGGTCTGTCGCGCTTCCAGCTCGGCCAGGAAGCCGTCGACGGTCGCGCTGTCCTGGGCGACCGACCTGCCGAGGATCTTGCTGGCCAGGTCTCGGGAGAGCCCGCCGATCTGCTGGCGCAGATCATGCACGGCCTGCGCCCGCTGCTCGGCGAGCTCCTCGGCCCCGCGGCGGTGGATCTCGGCGACCTGCTGGTCGGTCTCGGCCCGCATGCCCTCCCGGATGCGCTGGGCGTCGGCCCTCGCCTCGTCCTTGACGGCCGTCGCCTGCGCCCGCGCGTCGGCCAGGGCAGCGTCGTACCGCTCCTGGGCCTCCGCGAGCTTGCGGACGGCGGCGTCGCGCTCCTCGGCCTGCCGCCGGTTCATCTCGTCGCGCTCGGCCATTGCCTTGGTCAGCGGCGGCACGATGAAGCGGTAGAAGAACCAGAGGATGACCAGGAAAATGAGGGAGACGATGAAGATCGTGGCGTTGGGGACGAGGAAGTTCTGTGTTTCCGCGGCCAACGGCTCTGTCATGGACTCGCCGCTCAGCTCAGGACGAACACGAACAGCGCCATGAACGCCAGGTTGATGAAGTACATGCCCTCCACCAGACCGATGATCAGGAACATCGTCGTGTTCAGGCGGCCTGCGGCCTCGGGCTGACGAGCCACGCCCTGGATGACCGCGGAGCCCGCGAGACCGTCGCCGATGGCCGCGCCGATGGCCCCGCCGCCGAGCGCGAGGCCGCCGCCGATCATGGCCAGTCCGAGCGTGACGTTTCCGGTGATGCTTCCGGCGGCTTGGGCCAGAACGCTCATCTCTCTCCTCGTTTCTTCGATGTCTGGGTCGGGGGACGGGAACAGGGACTAGAAGTGGGAATCCTCGTCACTGCCCACGGCCTCGCTGAAGTAGATCAGGGTGAGCAGGGTGAAGATCAGTGCCTGGATGACACCGATGAACATGTCGAAGAGCTTCCAGACCGCGTTGGGCAGCCACAGGATGTAGGCGGGCAGCAGCGCGATCACGGCCACCATGATCCCGCCCGCGAAGATGTTGCCGAAGAGTCGCAAGGCGAGCGACGCGGGGCGCGAGAGGTACTGCGTGATGAACTCGATCGGGGCCAGGAACGCATACGGCTGGGTGAAGTGGCCGAAGTAGGACTTCGCGCCCTTCGCCCTGATGCCCGCGACGTTGACCCACACGATCACCAGCAGCGCCAACGGGTAGACGAGGTTGACGTCCGCGGTGGGCGGCGGGAGCCAGTTCTCCGTGGGCAGCGCGGCGAGCCAGTTGCAGCACAGGATGAACGCGAAGACGGTGATGCAGAAGCCGACGACGCCGCGCGGCGTGCGGACGCCCATGCCCTCCTTCACCTGGCCCTGCACCCAGCCCGCGAGCGCCTCGAACGCCACCTGCAGGCCCGAAGGGCGCCCCTTCGTGGCACGGTTGGCCATGTAGTAGCCCAGGCCGCACACGATGATCCCGGCGACGAGCGTGCCGAGGATCGTGTCGAGGTTGAACGTCAGGCCGCCGATCTCGACGGTCCAGTGCTCGCCCGGGGTGATGCCGCCGCCCTCTGCGGCGGCCAGGACGGTACTCATCCCTGATCGGTCATTTCTGTCGGATCTCCTTGATCAACGGCAGCATCGAGCTGACGATCGCGAGAAACTGGAACAGCGCGAGTCCGCCGAACACGGCGATGCCCGCCGGGCGCACGAGCCACGCGATGCCCAGGGCCAGCACGGTGATCACGGCGAGACGGCCGAGCACCGAGCCGGAGAACCGCGCCTTCGACGGCCGGGCCGTGGCGAAGTTGGCCACCGACCGCACGGCGAGCCACATGTTCAGCGTGCCCAGCGCCACCCCGACGGCCAGGAACAGCCCGAACAGGCCGTAGCCGAGCAGGAGCAGCACGACGACGCCGACGGCCGTCACGATCCCCGCCATGATCGCGGTGCGGCGGAACATGGCCCGGGTGACGGGCGGGGTGTAGGAGGGCGTACTCATCGTCACGCGATGCACCTGCCCTTCACGAGTAGCGCTTGAACTGCATGACGACGTACAGCGTGGCGACGCCCACCCCCAGCGCGAGGCCGATCATCGCGATGAGCGGGAACGTCCCCGTGGCCAGATCGCCCAGCCACCCCAAGCCGAAGCCGATGACGACGCAGAGCGCGAGCGTCAGGCCCATCGAGAGCAGGTCGCCCAGTTCCGGGCCGCTGCCGTCCACCGGTAGAGCTCAACGCCCACGCGCCGGGCGTCGAGGGGACCGGGGGTGTGCTCTCACCAGGTTCTCCTCACGTCGACGCCAGGGGGCCTGTCCCAAGGGGGACAAACCAGGCCGATGACCGGCCCGTGACGGGGACGCTACCACAGGGTGACCACGTCTCCCGGCACCCCGTGACCTGCAGGAAACCGCTTCCGTACGATCGGTTTCTACACGCGGTGGCGCATCCGGGGGACGGCGGAGGCGAGCGCGGCGAGCAACAGCCCGAACGCGACCGCCCAGAGCACCACGACGGCGTCGGAGATGAATGTCAGCGCCACCGCGCCGAACGCCAGGACACCCGCCCAGAGGTAGATCAGCAACACCGCCCGTCGCTGGCTGTGACCGATCTCGAGCAGGCGGTGGTGCAGGTGCATCTTGTCAGGCGAGAACGGGCTCATCCCGGCGCGGGTGCGGCGGACGATCGCCATCAGAAGGTCGAGCACCGGCACGAACAGCACGGCGGCGAGCACGATGAGCGGGGCCAGCGACGCCAGGTAGTCGCGCGGCGAGCCGACGACCGGGATCTTGCCGGACGCGCTGGTCGTCGCGGCGGCCAGCAGCACGCCGATGAGCATGGAGCCGGAGTCGCCCATGAAGATCCGGGCGGGGTTGAAGTTGTGCGGCAGGAAACCCACGCACGTCCCGGCGAGCACGGCCGCGATGAGCGCGGGCGAGTAGTAGGACGGGTCGTTGCCGTACTTGAGGATCAGGCTGATCGCGAACGCGCCCGTAGCGAGCGCGCCGATCATGCCGATGCCCGCGGCGAGGCCGTCGAGGCCGTCGACGAAGTTCATCGCGTTCACCAGCACGACGGTGAACACCACCGTCAGCAGCATCCCCTGGCCGTAGCCCAGCGCGAGCACCGAGCCGGAGATGCCGGTGCCCCCGCCGCCGAAGGGGATCCAGAACGTCGACCACTGGACCCCGAAGATGATCAGCACCCCGGCCGCCGTGGTCTGACCCGCGAACTTCGTGAGCGCGTCGAGGTCGTAGCGGTCGTCGAGGGCCCCGACGCCGACGAGCAGCACCCCGGCCAGCACCGCGCCGAGCACCTCGGCCGAGCTGGTGTCGAACGCCAACCGCAGGGCGGGAAGCTGGTAGGCCATCGCGATGCCCGCGAGCACGCCGCCGAGCATCGCCAGGCCGCCCCAGCGCGGGGTGGGCGTGACGTGCACGTCCCGCCCCCGTGGCCACGCCACCGCCCCGAGCTTGATCGCCAGCAGCCGCACGGGCCCGACCAGCAGGAACGTGACCACCGCCGCCGTCAGCCCGGCGAGCAGGTACTCCCGGATCGGCAGGACGAGCGTGGGCACGGCCCGTCACGCTACGCGCCGCCCGGTGAGTCCCGCGTCTCCCCACGGTGAGTCCCGCACTTCGCCACGGTGAGTCCCGCACTTCGCCACGGTGAGTCCCGCGTTCTGCCCGGGTGAGTCCCGCAGTGTGCCCCGGTGAGTCCCGGACCGCACCACGGCGACTTCCGCATTTCGGCCCCGACGGGGTGGGACTTCGACACGACACGACACGACACGAATCCCCGCGAGCTCGGACTACGACCGATGGCACACTAGCAGATCAGTGCTCTTGTCCAAGTGCACCGCTCCGGCTAGGGTTGGAGGATGAGCGCCGCAGGAGCCAGGGCGAGGGTCCGGGCCGAGTTGACGCGCGAGATCGCTGATGTCGCCCGTCGTCACCTGGCATCGGACGGCGCTGCGGCGTTGTCTCTCCGTGCCGTAGCGCGCGAGATGGGAATGGCGAGCTCCGCCGTCTATCGCTACTTCCCGAGCCGTGACGACCTGCTCACCGCGCTGATCGTCGACGCGTACAACGCAATGGGCGAGGCCGCCGAGTCCGCCGATGCGAACCCCCCTCGGGACGACCTGCTCGGCCGTTGGTTAGCAACCTGCTGCGCCGTTCGATCCTGGGCGCTGGCGCATCCGCATGAGTACTCACTGGTCTACGGCTCGCCCGTACCGGGCTATGCGGCACCAGAGGCGACGATCGGTCCGGCAGGTCGCGTGGGAGTGGTCCTGTGCCTGATCGTGGCCGATGGCGTTGCGTCGGGGGCCGTTGACGGCGATACCGACGGTACGGGCTTTGACACCGCGATCCGGCCTGGCCTGGCCGAGGAGCTCGGCCTGCCCGCCGACCCGACCGGTTCTCTCGCCTCCCGGGCCGTCCACGCCTGGAGCAGCCTCTTCGGCCTGATCAATTTCGAACTGTTCGGCCACACCCACAACGTCGTCGTCGATGACGTGGGGTTCTTCGCCACGTCCGCTACGCGACTGGCAGGCCAGATGGGCCTGGCTACCTGAGGGGTCAGGCCGGGAGGACGGCTTGGCCGAGCACTTCGGAGACCTGCGCTGCGCTCACAGCGCCTTCGCGGAGGATGCGGGGATGATCGGCGGTCAGGTCGACGATCGTGGACGCCAGCGGGTCACCGGACGGGCCGCCGTCGAGATAGACGTCGACGGAGTCACCCAGCTGGGCCCGGGCCGCGGCCGCGTCGCTCGCAGGTGGTTGCCCCGAGACATTCGCGCTGGACACCGCCATCGGGCCGACCCCGCGCAACAGTTCCAGAGCGACCGGATGGAGCGGCATCCGCAGCATGACCGTGCCCTTCGTCCGGCCGAGGTCCCAGGCCAGGGACGGGGCATGCGGCAGCACAAGAGACAGGCCGCCCGGCCAGAACGCCTCGATCAGATCGCGCGCCGCGCGTGGGACACCCAACACCAGCCCGTCGATCGTCGACCATGAGCCGACCAGCACCGGCACGGGCATGTCCGGTCCGCGGTGCTTGGCCGCGAGCAGGCCACGGACGGCGTCGGCGTTGAAAGCGTCGCAGCCCAGCCCATACACGGTGTCGGTCGGCAAGACCACGAGCCGACCGCCCTGGACCGCACGAGCGGCTGCGGCAAGGCCCTCGCTGCGGGCGTCCGGATCGGAGCAGTCGTACGTCGTCGCCACGCCGGGCAGACTACGGGGCGACGCCGGGGCGCATTCGCGCACCGGTGGGCCGGGGCGGCGTGTGCTCACATTCGGGAGCCTCCGTGGGGAAACGCCGGACCCACCACAGGCCGGTGAGGGACTCACCGTGCCAAGCCTCTCGACTCACCGTGGCGAGTTACGAGACTCACCGTGGCGAGAAGCGGGACTCACCGTGGCGAGATGCGGGACTCACCGTCCGGAGGGGTGTGGCGGGCGGTGGCGTAGCGAGGGCGGCCGTTCAGATCAAGGTGATCCACGACATCCGTCAGATCGGGGCGGGCGCGCAGGAGGGCCGGGACGGCGTCGGCCTGGGTGTCGTCGTGCTCGACCGCGAGCGCACCACCGGGTCGCAGGAGCGCGCAGGCGCGGGCGACGACCGCGCGGATGACGTCCAGCCCTTCCGGCCCCCCGAAGACTGCCGCCGCCGGGTCCCAGTCGGCGACCTCGGGCGGGACCGGTGTGCCCTCCGGGACGTAGGGCGGGTTGCAGACCACGAGATCGACCCGGCCCGCCAGGTCGGCCAGGAGATCGGGTTCTCGCACGTCGGCGGCGTGCAGCACGACCCGGTCGCCGTGATCGGCGATGTTGCGCCGCGCCCACCCGAGCGCGCCCGCATCGATCTCGACGGCGTGCACTTCCGCATCCGGGCGGGCGGCGGAGATCGCCAGCGCGAGCGCGCCCGAGCCGGTGCACAGGTCCACGACCAGCGGTGACGTCGCGCCTTTGAGCGCAGCCAGACCCCATGCCCAGAGGAGTTCGGTCTCCGGTCGAGGGGTGAACACCCCGGGCCCGACGGCGACATCGACCGGCCCGAGCACGGCCGTGCCGAGCAGGTGCTGCAGTGGCTCCCTGGCCGCCCTACGCGCGACCAGCTGGCGGAGTTCCTCGACGTGCGACGGGTTGGGCGCCGGGTGTAGCGCCAGCCGCCCCCGCGCGACGCCCAGGACGTGGGCGGCGAGCGACTCGGCGTCGAACCGCGGCGACGCGACCCCGGCTGCGGCCAAGGTCCGTTCGGCATCGGCGAGGATGGCGCGCAGGGTCACGTCGGTCGCGTGTCGAAACGGCGAACTCGGCGTGGCGAGCTGCGGGACTCACCGTTCATTGGGCCAGCTGCTCGGCGCGGTCCGCGGCGGTGAGGGCGTCGAGCACCGCGTCGAGGTCACCGTCCAGCACCGCGCTGAGGTTGTACGCCTTGTAGCCGACGCGGTGGTCGGAGATGCGGTTCTCCGGGAAGTTGTAGGTACGGATCCGTTCGGAGCGGTCGACCGTCCGCACCTGCGAACGCCGCACGTCCGACGCCTGGGCGGCGGCCTCCGCCTCGGCCAGCGCCTGGAGCCGGGAGCGCAGCACCTCCATCGCCCGCGCGCGGTTCTGCAGCTGTGAGCGCTCGTTCTGGCAGCTCACGACGATGCCGGTGGGCAGGTGGGTGATCCGCACCGCCGAATCGGTGGTGTTGACGCTCTGCCCGCCGTGCCCCGAGGAGCGGAACACGTCGACGCGCAGGTCGTTCTCGTCGATCTCGACGCTCGCATCGTCCTCGCCCGTGTCGGGGTACACGAGCACGCCCGCCGCCGAGGTGTGGATCCGCCCCTGCGACTCGGTGACCGGCACCCGCTGCACCCGGTGCACGCCGCCCTCGTACTTCAGGGCCGCCCACACGCCGTCCGGGTCGATGCCCCGCGAACGCAGGACCATCGTGAGGTCCTTGACGCCGCCGAGGTCGCTGGGCACGGAGTCGAGCACCTCGACCTTCCAGCCGCGCCGCTCGGCGTAGCGGGTGTACATGCGCGCGAGATCGCCCGCGAACAGCGCCGACTCCTCGCCGCCCTCCCCCGACTTGATCTCCATGACGACGTCGTCGCCGTCATGCGGGTCGCGCGGCACGAGAAGCTGGGCCAGCCGGGTCTCCAGCTCGGGAACGCGGGCGGCGAGCTCCTCGGCCTCGGCGGCGAACGCGGGGTCCTCCGTGGCCAGCTCGCGGGCCGCGGCGAGGTCGGACCGGGCCGCCTCGAGATCGCGGGCGGCCCCGACGACCTGGCCGAGCTCGGCGTAGCGCCGCCCCAGCTTGCGGGCCTGCGCGGCGTCGGCGTGCACAGACGGGTCGGAGAGGGCGCGCTCCAGCTCGGCGTACTCCATCAGCAGCGCGTCGACGGTCGGTGCGGCCACTCGTTTCCTCCCCTCGGATGCCCGGACATGGCAACGGCGCCCACCCCGTGGATGGGCGCCGTCTGAGTTGCTACTTCTTGGCCGCGGTCCGCTTGCCGTAGCGCGCCTCGAAGCGCGCGACGCGACCGCCGGAGTCGAGGATCTTCTGCTTGCCGGTGTAGAACGGGTGGCAGGCGGAGCAGACCTCGACGTTGATCGACCCGCTGGCCTTGGTGCTGCGGGTGGTGAAATGGTTGCCGCAGCCGCAGGTGACCTGCGTCTCGACGTATGCGGGGTGAATGCCTTCGCGCACGGGGGTTCCTCTCGATGTGGCCCCGGGTCCCCGTTCGTTCAGGGGTGAACCGGCGCCGGAGCGTGACAGTCCATTCAACCATCCGCCCCTGTCTACTGTTCCCGGCAGGTCCCGGTTCCACTGTCGACGGCCGGGGCGCCGGAGGGTCCGACGAACCGCCAGTCGTAGCCGTCGGCGCGGAGGGTCATCGCCAGCACGCCGAACGAGTCGGACCAGCGCACGGAGCTGCGGCCGCTGGTGTGGGAGAAGCCGCGCAGGCTGCGCCCGCCGGTGCCGACGACGAACTCGACCGGACCGTCCGCAGGGTCTCCGTCGGCGTCCTGCGGGGCGAAGCGCTCGTAGTCGTGGTCGTGGCCGTTCAGGACGACGTCGACGCCCGCCTTCTGCAGCTGCGACCATAGGGACGCCAGCTCGGGGTTGTCCCCATGCTCGTCGCCGGAGGAGAAGCGCGGCCGGTGGAAAGCCGCGAGCGTGCACCGTGGCAGACCCCCCAACTGCGACGACAGCCAGCGGCCCTGTTCGCTGTCCGGTTCGCAGCCGCCGATCTCGGCGCACTCCGAGTTGAGGACGATCACTCGCCAGGTCCCGACGGTGGTGGTGTACCACCCCTTGCCCGGCTCCCCCGCGCGGTCGCCGAAGTACGCGTAGTAGCCCTTGGCGTCGGGGGTCTGGTACTCGTGGTTGCCGACGACGGGCAGCGTGATGTCCTTGAACCGCCCCCAGCTCTCGTCGTAGGCGGCGAACTCGTCCGGCGTTCCGTCCTCGTACTGGGTGTCGCCCAGCGCGAGCACCGCGTTCGGGTTCAGACCGGTGACGAGGTCGGCGGTGACCTGCTGGCCGCACTCGTCGCGGCTCGGCCGCTCGCCGGGCTCACACGCGATGTCCCCGGCCGCCACCAGCAGGGCCCGGGGCGTCGACGTGGTGGACGGATCGGACGAGTTCGCGCCTCCCGATTGGGGAGCGGCGGTGCACCCGGCGACGGCGAGCGCCGCGCCGAGTGCCCCGAAAAGACGGCGCACCCGTCAGTCGAGATCCGCGCCAGGGGTGCTCTTGGCCACCTGCATGAGGAACTCGATGTTGGTGCGGGTCTTGCGCAGCTGGTTGAGCAGCAGGTCGATGGCCTGCTGGTCATCCAGCGCGGACAGCAGCCGCCGGAGCTTGACCATCACCGCGTACTCGTCCGGCGCCATCAGCAGCTCTTCCTTGCGGGTGCCCGAGTCGCCCACGTCGATGGCGGGGAACACCCGCTTGTCGGCGATGCGGCGATCCAGCCTGAGCTCGGCATTGCCGGTGCCCTTGAACTCCTCGAAGATCACCGTGTCCATCGTGGAACCGGTTTCGACCAGCGCGGTGGCGAGGATCGTCAGCGAGCCGCCGTCCTCGATGTTGCGCGCGGCGCCGAGGAAGCGCTTGGGCGGATAGAGCGCGGTGGAGTCGACACCACCGGAGAGGATGCGGCCCGACGCGGGCGCGGCCAGGTTGTAGGCCCGACCCAGGCGCGTGATGTTGTCCAACAGCACCACGACGTCATGGCCCATCTCGACGAGCCGCTTGGCCCGTTCGATGGAGAGCTCGGCAATCGTCGTGTGGTCGGTCGGCGGGCGGTCGAACGTCGACGCGATGACCTCGCCCTTCACCGACCGTTGCATGTCGGTGACCTCCTCCGGCCGCTCGTCCACGAGGACGACCATGAGGTGGCATTCCGGGTTGTTGGTGGTGATCGCGTTGGCGATGTTCTGCATGATCGTGGTCTTGCCCGCCTTCGGCGGGGACACGATCAGCGCGCGCTGGCCCTTGCCGATCGGCATGACCAGGTCGATGACGCGCGTGGTGAGCTTGTGCGGCTCGGTCTCCAGGCGCAGCCGCTCGTTGGGGTAGAGCGGGGTGAGCTTGGTGAACTCGGGGCGCCCACGCGACGTCTCCGGGTCCTGCCCGTTGATCGAGTCGACCCGCACGAGCGGGTTGAACTTCTGCCGCGACTGCTCGCCCTCACGCTGCTCACGCACCGCGCCCGTGATCGCGTCGCCGCGGCGCAGGCCGTACTTGCGGACCATCGACAGTGACACGTAGACGTCGGTCGGGCCGGACAGGTAGCCGGTGGTACGGACGAACGCGTAGTTGTCCAGGATGTCGACGATGCCCGCGACGGGCAGCAGCACGTCGCCCTCGCGCACCTCGGTGTCGACGGTACCCTGGCCACCGCCCTGGCCGCCGCTCTGGCGATCCCGGCCGCGACGGCGGTCGCGGAACCGGCGACCGCGGCGGCCACGGCCGTCACCGTCGTCGTCCCCGTCGTCGTCGGGGCGGTTGTCGCGCGGACCGCGGTTGTCGTTCCGGTTGTCGGCGCGGTTGTCAGGCCGGTTGTCAGGCCTGTTGTCCGGACGCCCGTCGCGCGTGTCGGTGCGGTTGTCAGCGCGGTTGTCAGCGCGGTTGTCAGCGCGGTTGTCGGAGCGACCGTTGTCGGTCCCGCCGCGCCGCTCGGTGTTCTCGCGACGGCTCTCCCGCGCCGGACGCCCGGCCTCGGCAGGTGCATCCGTGCTGGTGGGGGCCTCGGCGGCGGCGACGGCCTCCGCGGGCTCGGCCACGACGCCGTTCTCGGCGCCCCGACGCCGCTGGCGCTGCCGACGGCCGCGGCCCTCGCCATCAGCAGGGGCATCGGTGGCCGGAGCGGCCTGCGACTCGGTCGCCTCAGCGGCGGGCGCCTCGGCGGCCGGAGCCGCGTGCGGCTCAGCGGCGGCGGGCGTGCTCGCCGCCGCGACGGGCTCGGTGGACGTGGTGGACGCGGCCTGCGCAGCCGGGCTCTCGACGGCCGCGCCGTTGGTGGCGGGCTTCGGGTCCGGCGCGCCCGCGGGTCGGCTGGCCGCACGACGCCGTCGCGTGGCCGCCGCGGGAGCGGCGCCGTTCTCGGTGGTGGGAGCCGGGGTCGACGCCGGGGTGGGCGCCGTCGTGTCCGGCAACGGGAGCTGCGCGGCGGGCGCTCCGGCCGCCTGGCGCTCCTTGATCGCGGCGATGAGATCGCCCTTCCGCATGCCGGTGGTGTCGGGGATGTTCAGCTCCCCCGCCAGCTGGCGGAGCTCCGCCAGCACCATGCCCGTCAGGCCCCGCTTGCGGGGTGCGGCGGTGCTGACCAGATCGGTCTCGCTCAAGGTTGTCCTTCCTGACCTACCGGGCTCCATGCCCGGGTCAGCGAATTCACTAGAGATGTCGGTGGACGGTTCGCGGAAGAGCGGTCGTCCCGACCGGCGGGACGGCGATCTTCGCGACTTCTCGCGGGAAGAGGCCGCTCGTCCGAAGACCAGATCCGGGTCGAACTGGGACGCAGAATCCGGCTCGAGTGGCCACGCGGATGACGCGTGGATCGCCGTTGCACCGTCGAGCGTAGACGTAACCACTGGTTGCGGCAACAACCCCCCGCCCGACACGCCCTACGCGGTCTCGACGACGACCCCCGCGGTGTCGATCGGCAGCGGCACCGCGGTGAACCCGGGGTGGTCGATGTCGGGCACGAGGCCGTCGGATGTGAGTGCGAGGACGGTCGGGCCCGCCCCGGAGATCGTGGCCGGGATGCCCTGCTCGCGCAGTGCGTCGACCAGATCGGCCGACTCCGGGTATGCCGGACGGCGGTAGCCCTGGTGCAGGCGATCCTCGGTGGCGGGCAGCAGCAGCTCGGGGCGCTGGGTGAAGGCCAGCACCGAGAGTGCGGTGCGGCTGCCGGTGAAGGCCGCGTCGACCAGCGGCACCCGATCGGGCAGCAGCCCGCGTGTAGTGCTGGTGAGCGACTCGGCTCCCGCGATGAACGCGACCGGATGGATGTCCGGATGCGCGTCGAGGCGTATAGCGTGAAACCGCCCCGCGGTATTCCCCGGCGTCTCCCACGCGATGACGAACCCGCCGAGCAGGCTGGCGGCCGCGTTGTCGGCATGGCCCTCCATACCCGCGGTGACCTGCAGGATCGTGTCCCGCTCGAGGTCGGCGTCCCGCCCGGCGAGCACCGCGGCGGCGACGGCGCCTCCGACGGCCGCGGCCGCGGAGCTGCCCAGCCCCCGCGAGTGCGGGATCCCGTTGCGACAGCGCATCCGCAGGCCGGGCAGCGCGTCGCCGGTGACGGCCCACATGGTCCGCATCGCGCGGACGACGAGGTGCGCCTCGTCGCAGGGCACCCGGCCCGCGCCCTCGCCGTCGACCTCGACGGTGACGCCGTACGGCGCGACCGTCACCTCGATGTCGTCGTAGCGGCTGAGCGCGAGGCCGCAGCGCGTCGAACCCCGGCCCGAGGTTGGCCGACGACGCGGGCACCCGCACCCTGACCTCGGTGGGCCTGCCCATCAGGCCAACTCCAGCGCCGAGGCCACGGCGGCCGGGTCGAGCGGCACCACCCTGGGCTCCGGGGCGGCCAGCATCGCGGTGTCCGGGTCCTTCAACCCGTGTCCGGTCACCGTGCAGACCACCAGCGACCCGCGCGGCAACGTGCCGTCGGCCGCCGACTGCAGCAGCCCGGCCACGCTCGCCGCCGACGCGGGCTCGACGAACACTCCCTCGCGCGCGGACAGGAGCCGATAGGCGGCGAGGATCTCGTCGTCCGTGACGGCGGCGAACCGCCCCCCAGAGGCGTCACGCGCAGTGACGGCCGCCGCCCAGGACGCGGGCGCGCCGATGCGGATGGCCGTGGCGATCGTCTCCGGGTTCTTCACCGGCACGCCGTGCACCAGCGGTGCCGCCCCGGCCGCCTGGAAGCCGAACATCCGCGGCGCGGTCGGGATCAGCCCGTCGGCGAGGTATGCGGAGTAGCCCGCCCAGTACGCGGTGATGTTGCCCGCGTTGCCCACGGGCAGGCAGTGCACGTCCGGGGCACGGCCCGAGCTCGTCGCAGATCTCGTAGGCGGCGCTCGCCTGGCCTGCGATCCGGGTCGGGTTGACGGAGTTGACGAGCGCGGCAACGTCGTAGTCGGCGGCGGTCTTGCGCGCGAGCTCGAGGCAGTCGTCGAAGTTGCCGTCGACCGAAAGGATCCGCGCACCGTGCGCCACGGCCTGGGCGAGCTTGCCCAGCGCGATCTTGCCGCGCGGGACGAGAACGGCGCAGGTCAGGCCCGCCCGGGCGGCGTAGGCGGCGGCCGAAGCCGACGTGTTGCCGGTGGACGCGCACAGCACGCCCTGCTTGCCGTCCGCCGAGCGCGTCGGTGACGGCGACCGTCATGCCGCGGTCCTTGAACGAGCCGGTCGGGTTGGCCCCGTCGACCTTGAGGTACACCTCGCACCCGGTGCGCTCGCGACAGGTGCGGGCGCAGGCAGCAGCGGCGTGCCGCCCTCACCGAGCGTGACGACCGCCAGTCGGCGCGCACGGGCATCCGGTCCCGGTAGGCCTCGATCACGCCGGGCCACCGGCGCGAGACGAGCGGTGGTCATCCGGCCACACCCTTCCGACCGAGGTCCTCGACCCGCAAGCACGCTCTCCACGCCGTTCACGATCTCCAGACCGGCCAGTGCGGCGACCGTGGCGGCGAGCGCGGCCTCGGGCGCGACGTGCGTCACGACCACCAGCCGGGCCGCGGTGCCGTCACCGCCTGGTCTGGCGCACCGCCGCGATGCTCACACCCTGCCGGGCGAACTCGCCGGAGATCGCCGCGAGCACCCCCGCCCGGTCGGCGACGTCCAGACTGACGTGGTAGCGGGTCGGCACCGTCGCCCATCGGACGGACCGGCAGGCTGGCGTAGCGTGCTCTCCCGCGGCCCGCGCCCGCCGACCACCCGGTTGCGGGCCACGGCGACGAGGTCGCCGAGCACGGCGCTCGCGGTGGGCGCGCCGCCCGCGCCCTGTCCGTAGAACATCAGCTGCCCGGCGGCCTCGGCCTCGACGAACACCGCGTTGAACGCCCCGTCGACCGCGGCGAGCGGGTGCGCGGCCGGGATCATCGCCGGGTAGACCCGTGCGGAGACCGACTCGCGGATCGTCCGTGCGCTCGCAGATCGCCAGCAGCTTGATCGACGCAGCCGAGCCTCCGCGCGGCCGCGATGTCGACGGCGGTGACGTCGCGGATGCCCTCGCAGTGCACGTCGGCCGAGGTCACGCGGGTGTGGAAGGCCAGCGACGCGAGGATCGCCGCCTTGGACGGCCGCGTCGTAGCCGTCGACGTCGGCGGTCGGGTCGGCCTCGGCGTAGCCGAGGCGGGTGGCCTCGTCGAGCGCGTCGGCGTAGCTCGCGCCGGATGCGGACATCGACGAGAGGATGAAGTTCGTGGTGCCGTTGACGATGCCGGCGACCCGCCGGATCCGGTCCCCGGCCAGCGACTCCCGCAGCGGCCGCAGCAGCGGGATCGCACCCGCGACCGACGCCTCGTAGTAGAGGTCGGCGCCCGAGGCGTCGGCGGCCTCGGCGAGCGCGGCGCCGTCCTCGGCGAGCAGCGCCTTGTTCGCGGTGACGACGCGACTTGCCCGCCTTCAGCGCCTCCAGCAGCCAAGTGCGCACCGGCTCGATGCCGCCGATCACCTCGACGACGACGTCCACGTCCGAGCGCGTGACCAGCGCGGACGCGTCGGTGGTGAGCAGGTCGCCCAGCTCGGGATGCCGGTGCGGGCGCGCGCACGGCCACGCCGACCAGCTCGACCGGTGCGCCGATCGCGGGCGGCGAGGTCGTCGGCCTGCTCGTGCAGCAGCCGCACGACCTGCGCGCCGACCGTGCCGCAGCCGAGCATCGCGACGCGGATCGCCGC
The DNA here is from genome assembly GCA_963770115.1 of uncultured Actinomycetota bacterium. Taxonomy (GTDB): domain Bacteria; phylum Actinomycetota; class Actinomycetes; order Mycobacteriales; family Pseudonocardiaceae; genus Pseudonocardia. The sequence continues at coordinate 34,029 of CAVYOT010000018.1, read as the reverse complement.
GGGCGCCGCGCCGGACGCGGGCCTCGCAAGCTCGGTCACGGGCCGACCTCCAGCCGGAACAGGTCATCTTCGGTCTCGCGGCGCAGCAGCACCCGCGCGCCGCCGTCGCGCGACGGCGACCACGGCGGGCCGCGGCAGCCGGTTGTAGGAGCTGGCCATCGCGTAGCAGTAGGCGCCGGTGGCGGCGACGGCGAGCAGGTCGCCGGGGGCGAGGTCGTCCGGGCAGCCAGCAGTCGCGCACCACGATGTCGCCGCTCTCGCAGTGCTTGCCGACCACGCGCGAGAGCGTCGCCACGCCCGACCCGTCGGTCTCCGACGACCGCGAGACGAGCCTGCACTCGTACACCGCGTCGTAGAGCGCGGTGCGGATGTTGTCGCTCATGCCGCCGTCGACGCTGACGTAGCGCCGCCCCGTGGGCGCCGCCGAGCGGGACGTCCTTGAGCGTGCCCACCTCGTACAGCGTGACGGTGCCCGGCCCGGCGATCGCCCGACCCGGCTCCACGGCGAGCGCGGGCACGTCCAGGTCGGCGGCGTGCGCACTCCCGCTTCACGATCGCGCGCAGCTCGTCGGCCAGCTCCGGGACGTCCAGCGGTGTCGTCCTCGGCGCGGTAGGCGATGCCGAACCCGCCGCCGAGGTCGAGCGTGGTCAACGCGGTGAGCGCGGCGGACCCGTGCTCGCGGTGCAGCGCGGCGAGGAACCGGACGACGCGGTGCGCGGCCACCTCGAAGCCCTCGGTGTCGAAGATCTGGCTGCCGATGTGGCTGTGCAGCCCGACCAGCGAGAGCCGGTCCGACTTCAGCACCCGGCGCACGGCCTCGGCCGCGTCCGTGAGCGCGAAGCCGAACTTCTGGTCCTCGTGCGCGGTGGCGATGAACTCGTGGGTGTGGGCCTCGACGCCGACCGTCACGCGGACCATGACCTCCACGACGACGCCCCGCTCGCGCGCGATGGCGTCCAGCCGGGCGATCTCGTGGAACGAGTCGAGCACCACCCGCCCGACGCCCGCCTCCACGGCGGCGACGAGCTCGGCGTACGACTTGTTGTTGCCGTGCAACGCGATCCGCCCCACCGGGAAGCCCGCGCGCAGCGCGATGGCCAGCTCGCCGCCGCTGCAGACGTCCAGCGAGAGGCCCTCCGCGGCCACCCAGCGCGCCACCTCGGTGCAGAGGAAGGCCTTGGCCGCGTAGTGCACCGACGAGGCACCGAAGGCGGCGGCGAACTCGTGGGCGCGGGAACGGAAGTCGGCCTCGTCGACGACGAAGAGCGGCGTGCCGTAAGCCTCGGCGAGGTCGCGGACGTCGACGCCCGCGATCTCGACGGCGCCCGAGGCGGCGCGGACGGCATGGCGGGGCCACACCGCGGGGGCCAGCGCATCCAGGTCGGCGGCGCTGCCAGGGCGCAGCCCCGCGGTCTCCGGCGGCAGCGCGATCCCCGCGTGCAGCGGCCCGGCGGGATGTGCCCTCACGATGCCGCCCCCGCGGGAAAGAGCACGTCAGCGCTGCCGATGGCGCCTCCGTGGGAGGGAGTGCGTCGGCGCGTCACATCCGCTCCGGCGCGCTGACGCCCAGCATCCCCAGCCCGTTGGCGAGCACCTGCCGGGCCGCGACGCACAGCGCCAGCCGTGCGCGGTGCAGCTCGGTGATCTCCTCGTCGCCCATCGGCAGGACACGGCAGGAGTCGTAGAACTTGTGGTATGCGCTGGCCAGGGACTCGAGGTAGCGCGCAACGCGGTGCGGCTCCCGCAGCTCGGCCGCCGACGCGACGACGCTCGGGAACTCCCCGAGCGTCCGGATCAGGTCGCCCTCCCGGGGGTGCTCGAGCAGGCCGAACTCGGTGCCCGGGGTGACGCCGAGGTCGGCCGCGTTGCGGGCGAGCGAGGCCAGCCGGGCGTGTGCGTACTGGACGTAGAAGACGGGGTTGTCGTTGCTGCGCCGCACGAGCAGGTCGAGGTCGACGTCGAGCGTCGAATCCACCGACGAGCGGATCAGCGAGTAGCGCGCCGCGTCGACGCCCACCGCGTCGACCAGGTCCTCCATCGTGACGACCGTGCCCGCGCGCTTGCTCATCCGCACCGGCCCGCCGTCTTTCACCAGGTTGACCATCTGCCCGATGAGCACCTCGACGACGGCCGGGTCGTCGCCCAGCGCCGCGGCGACGGCCTTGAGCCGTCCGATGTAGCCGTGGTGGTCGGCGCCGAGCATGTAGATGCACAGGTCGAAGCCGCGGGCGCGCTTGTCGAGGAAGTAGGCGATGTCGCCCGCGATGTAGGCGGGCCTGCCGTCGCTCTTGATGACGGGCCGGTCCTTGTCGTCGCCGTACTCCGTGGACCGCAGCCACCACGCGCCGTCGGAGAAGTAGAGGTGTCCCGACGCCTTGAGCCGCTCGACGGCCGCTTCGACCGCGCCGGACTCGTGCAGCGACTGCTCGTGGAACCACACGTCGAAGTCGGTGCCGAACGCGTGCAGCGCCGCCTTGATCTCGTCGAACATCATGCCGACGCCCACGCGGCGGAAGATCTCGTCGCGGTCGGGCGAGGCCAGGGCGTCCGGCTCGGCGGCGAGCACCCGCGCGGCGATCTCACCGATGTACGCGCCGCCGTAGCCGTCCTCGGGCGCGGGCTCGCCGCTCGCCACGGCGACCAGCGAGCGGACGAAGCGGTCGATCTGGCCGCCCGCGTCGTTGAAGTAGTACTCGCGGGTGACCTTGGCGCCGCGGGCGGTGAGCACCCGGCCGAGCGCGTCGCCGACCGCGGCCCAACGGGTGCCGCCCAGGTGCAGCGGGCCCGTCGGGTTGGCGGAGACGAACTCCAGGTTGACGTTGCGCCCGGCGTACTCGTCGCCGTTGCCGTAGGACACACCGGCCGCGAGGACGTCGGCCAGGATGCCGCCCTGGGCGTCAGCCGCGAGCCGCAGGTTGATGAAGCCCGGCCCCGCGATCTCGGCGCTCGCGATCCCGTTCTTCGAGGCCAGCTCCTCGGCGAGCCACCCGGCCAGGTCGCGCGGGGCCACGCCCGCCTTCTTCGCGGTGCGCAGCGCGACGTTCGTGGCGTAGTCACCGTGCTCGGGGTTGCGCGGCCGCTCGACACCGACGTCGTCGGGGAGCGCCGCGACGTCCAGGCCGCGTCGCGCCAGCACGTCGGAGGCGGCGGCGCGGACGAGGTCGGCGAGCAGGGCAGGGGTCACCGCTCGAGTCTAGGAGGTGCTGCTCAATGGTTTCTCAGGTGCCGCAAATACACTCACCGCATGGCCAGCGGCAAGAACAGCAGGGCGGTGCGCAGCGCGCGCGCCGCCGTCGTCACGAAGCGGTCGACGCCCTGGGGCATGATCGCGGCCATCCTCGTGGTGGTGCTGTTCGCAGGCGGGATCTTCGGCTACTACGTCGTGCAGAACAACGCGAAGCAGGAGAAGGCCGCCGCACTGGCCGAGTTCACGCCGTCGGACACCAACAAGGACCCGTCCACCAAGATCCCCGGAGTCATCGCCCAGCAGTACACGGGGGCACAGCACGTTCAGCCGAACCAGACCGTCGCCTACACCCACAGCCCGCCGTTCGGCGGAACCCATGACGGCTACTGGGCGGCATGCAACGGCGTCGTCTACACCACGCCGGTGCGCAACGAGAACATGGTGCACGCGCTGGAGCACGGCTCGGTGTGGATCGCGTACAACCCGAAGGACATCACCGGCGCCGCGGTGCAGACGCTGGCCGCGAAGATCAACGGGCAGCCCTACAGCCTCATGTCCCCCTACCCCGACCTCGACCAGCCGATCTCGCTGCAGTCGTGGGGGCATCAGCTGAAGCTCTCGGACCCGAACGACCCGCGGATCGACGAGTTCATCCAGGCCCTGCGCACCAACCAGTACCAGTACCCAGAGCCGGGTGCGAGCTGCCAGGCGCTCGGGCCAGGGCAGTTCGACCAGGACAACCCTCCGCCGTACAAGCCCGCGCCGCCGGTCAGCGCCGTCAACAACACCACCGTGATGCCCGAGGTGATCGCGGGGGCGCAGGGCGTCACCCCGGACCCGGGCCAGTGACATGGTGGTGACGACCCTGCCGCCGGTAGACGACCTCCCGCCCGCCCCGTCGACGGACGTGCGGGAGCCGCGCTGGGTGCGCCCGTTCGTCATCGCGGCCGCCGTCCTGGTGCTGCTGCTGGTCGGCGCCACCGGGGGCCTGCTCATCGGCCGGGCAGGCCAGCCCACGGTGCCCGGAGCCGACTCTGTCGACATCGGGTTCCTGCAGGACATGAGCGTGCACCACCAGCAGGCCGTCGAGATGGCGTCCTGGGAGCGCGACCACACGACCGATCCGGAGCTGCGCCAGCTGGCCTACGACATCGAGAGCACCCAGACCGGTCAGATCGGCCGGATGCAGGGGTGGCTGGAGCTGTGGGGGGCGTCCGCGCAGCCGGTCGGACGGCCGTACATGACGTGGATGGCAGGCACCCCCGGATCGGCGCACGACCACACCGTCACCGCGGCGGGTGTCGTGACGATGCCGGGGATGGCGAGTGCCGACGATCTGAAGAAGCTCCGGTCCTCGACCGGCAAGGCGCTGGACGTCCTGTTCCTGCAGCTGATGCTGCGCCACCACGAGGGCGGCGCGGGGATGCTGAGCTACGCGTCCCAGGACGCGTCCCAGGAGCCGGTGCGCAACCTCGCCGCGCAGATGCTGAGCGCCCAGACCGCCGAGGCGCAGTACCTGAAGCAGTTGCTCACCGCCCGCGGCGGCACACCCCTGCCCTCGTGAAGGACGCCGTGCGCTAGGGTCTCCGCCAGTGGCCCCCGTAGCTCAGGGGATAGAGCACCGCCCTCCGGAGGCGGGAGCGCAGGTTCGAATCCTGCCGGGGGCACCAGCCGCTGACCAGCGGTTATGCCTTTGCGTAACTGCTCGACCTCGTCACATACGACCGTTTGGCCGTGTTCGTGGAATGAGTTGTGGAACGAACTCATTCCACGCGCCGTTCCACGGCGGCCGTCGAGCCACAGTCGCGTGGCCGCCCACGCCCGTCGGGTTGGGCATTTTCGCAGTTCAGAAGCTCATCCTTGTGCTCGTGGCGCACGCTGGGCGAAGTATTCGAGGCAACGTGGCCCGCCCATGAGGGGCGGTGCTCCACGTGGCCACCCGCAGCCCTCTGTTTCGTCTGGCCGCAGCGACATCACAGACAGTGACCTGCGCGCAGTCTCGTGTCAGCTGGCGGCTCGGCGACGACGCGAAGATGGGATGAGGACGTCCAGGTCGAGATTCTCATGGAGCAAGTGACGGAGCTCGGGCCCTTCGATCAGCCGTACGCGGTTCTCCCGGGCGAACCGTCGGCCGTCGTCGCTGAACCATGACGAGGTCACGACGAGGGCGTGGTTTGCCCGCTTGTCGTGCATAACGCCTGCGAGCGCTCGGACGTCGTTGGCAGGCACGACGTTGCGGTAGCGCTTGGCCTGAACGATGAACTCGCCACCCAGCGTCGCGCTGCAGTCGAAGACAACACCGTCGATGCCGTCGTCACGCGAACGGCGGGTTACGCGTGCGTCCTGACCGCTCATCGCAAGCAGGAGCTCGCGGACCAGCTGTTCGAATGCGAAGGGATCCATCATCAACAGATCAGTGCGGCCGTCAAGGCCAGCCGCCACATCGACCGCCGGTCCGAGCTGGTACTTGGCGAGCTCGAAGGTGAGGAAGGGCGGAACCTCCTCGTACGCGAGGGGGTGAGGTGACAACTTCGCTCCGAGCTCACGCACACACAGGACTGGGTCAAGTTCCACCGCGTCCAGCACGAGCGTGTCGAATGTCGCGCGACTTGTCGTAACGCTGACCAGGTTCCGCTCGGTCGGCCGCCCAGTTGCACGATCGACCGCGGGAAGGATGCCGTTGACAGTCGCGCTGTCTAATACATGGTTGTCAAACGCCGCGAACAAGGTCTGCAGAACACAGAGTGGCAGCTGGGCCAAGATTCCGCGGTAGAGGTTCGCCATCTCGGTCTGTGACCGCTCCTTGACCGTGAAAGCGAGCTGCGCTCGCACATACTTCACTGACTTCTCGATCGGAACTACCGAAACGTCGGGCAATCGAATATCCACGACCAGCTCGCGCGGATCCGGGCGGTATGCCGCCTTGGCAGATAGAGCAACGCCATCCGGAAGCGGGAGGCGTTCGATCGCCAAGCGGGCGAAGTCTTCGATCGACGCGGTATCGCCGTCAGTAATGCCGTTTTGGATGCGCTTCGCCTCGGCAGCGGCGGCAGCGCGAGCGTCCCGCGTCTGTCGTTCGTACTTCTCGGTCCTTGTGGCCAATCGCGCCGATCGTTCTTGTTCTTGGCGCTCGTAGTCAGCCAGCTCGTCGGCGTAGCGCTTCATCGCCTCGTCAAACTCACGCCGCCGCCGCGATCTACCCAGAAGGCCGCCTTCCTGCATGACCGGTCGACGCGGCGTCCTTAGCCGGACCCCATCGTCGCCCGGATCGAAAGGATCCAGTTCGACCTGTCGAAGATCGGCGATCGACAGCGGACGATGACCGACGCTGGCACGCACCATGTCGGCGAGCTCGTTGACCCGAGCCGAGAGCCTCGTACTCTGTTCCGCCGCCGCCGCAAGCGCGGCCTGGTGTTCGGCCTCGACACGTTCCTTCTCTAGCGCCTTCGCTTGCCGGTCCTCGGCTGTCCGGGAGCGCACGGCATCAGCCTGCAACTCGCGCTCGACCTTGAGGTGCACGCGATCGGCTCGTTCGCTCTGACGCTGCCGCAACACTCGATCACGCTGGATCTCCGTCCACACCGATGACCGACGAACCACGGCACCCCCTCAGTGTCGTTGCCCGACACCATCAGACCTGCCCGGTCGAGCGCGTCTGCCAATCGGTTGCATCTGCCGCCGACGACTCGCCTGTCCAGTTCCTAACCGAAGCCAGCCCACGTGGCACGATGGGACCAACGGAGGTGATGGTCATGACCACTCTCGATAAGCAGCCGGAGGGTTGGCCGCCGGAGGACGACCTCTCGTTCGACGAACTCGCGAAGCGGCAGGGCGTCACGCCGGTAGGGTCGCTTACCGAACTGGCGCAGCCCGACCTGTGGGAGTCCGACGAGGAGTACGACGCCTTCCTGGCTGACCTCTATGCCTCGCGACGCACCGGTATGGCGTGACCCCGGTCGTCCTGGACACCGACGTCGCCTCGGCCCTGCTGAAGGAGCGGCTACCCGGTCCGCTCGTTTCCCGGCTGAGCGGTCGGCCACTTGCGATCACCTTCGTCACCGTCGGAGAGCTCACGCAATGGACCTTCATCCGACGCTGGGGCCTACAACGTAGAGCTGGACTCGACCGGTTCTTCGCCCGCGTCGTCGTCCTGCCCTACAGCCTGCGCGTCGCCAGGACCTGGGGCGAGATCCAGGCTCATGCTCAGCTCCGCGGCCGTCCCCGCCCGGTCAACGACAGCTGGATCGCCGCCTGCTGCCTCGTCCGCGAGCTCCCGCTGGCGACGCTCAACATCAAGGACTACGTCGACTACACCGAGCACGAAGGCCTTGAACTGCTGCGGTGACGATCTTCGTCGTGGAATGTCGCGTGGAACGAACCACAGGCCATGGGAGGCCATCAGGGACACGACGGACGATGCGAAGGCCCTGGTAGAGCAGCACAGATCGCTGTCGATCTCGTGGTTGACCGGACTCCGGAGGCGGGAGCGCAGGTTCGAATCCTGCCGGGGGCACCACGCTTGACCTGCGGTTATCACGTTCAGCAATCAGCCGCGCGGCGCGGTTTGTCCGGTTCGTGGAATGAATCGTGGAACGAACTCATTCCACGCTGCATGCCACGGTGACGTCGGTCCGATCCCAGCTAGCTACTCACGATCCACCGCCTGCTGCCGACTTGGCATTTGCGCAGCTCAGGAGCCCTATCTCGGATCTTATGCAAGGCGTCGGGCAAAGTATTCGACGCTAAGACGCCCACTCATCCATGGCGGTGTTCCGTGTGCTCTCTGAGGGGCTGCGGTGATGTCGCACTTTTCATCGTGTCACACTCCGTACGCACCCGAGGGCCTGAGCACGGGGCAGCTGCGACGCTGGCCGCCGCCGTCCGGGATATCCGCAATCCGGGGCCCTGCGGCAGGTGCCGGCGCCCATCGCCCATTCGACGGTACGGAGCGCGTCGAGCAGCTCGACTGCCTTGTCCGCCGCTGCCCGGCCGCGGCGGCCCTGGGCGGCGGCTGTGCACGTCTGGCCCGGATTGAGCGGAAGCGGACACGCCGGTGGTCCGCTGGGCGGCGGCCGATGTGGTCACCCGTAGTGGATGATGCCCTGCCCCGTGCCGGGCCGTTGAGTAGGGACAGCGGACCCGTGCAGCGCTCGGGCAGGCACCAAGGAAGGGACTGCTGCCGTGGCAGATGCGCCAACCGATGGACCAGGCATAGACCGAGTAGTGGAGCGGACCATGGGTTAGGGGCCGGACGGTGAACAGTGACGATCTCCCCGGCCCGCTCCGTCATTTTCTGACCCGGCTGGACGAGCTGCGGCACGGAGACGTCCTCGATATGGACCAGGTGGGGCGGCTCTTGGTGGAACTTGCCGCCGACGAGGAGTACCTCGGTCCGCTGATCGCGGAGATCCCCTCTGCGTCGCCCGGGGGGAAGTGGCTGGTCAAGCCCGAACGAGGTCCCCGTCTGGTGTTGTTCCACCGGCCCGAGGGGGTGATGGCCTACACCCACTCCCACCATTGCTGGGTCGCGATCGCTCCCGTCCGCGGAGTGGAGACCCATCAGCGGTGGGATGCAGTTCGCCATGAAGGCGGACGGGCGGATGTGCGCCTTGCCGATGAGCGCGCCATGACCCGCGGTGACGTCGCGACACTGACCCCGCCCGGCGACATCCACAACCATGGCCATGTCCTCGGCTCGGGTCCCAGCCCGTACTCGCTCATCCTCCTGGGTGACGACATGTACGTCTTTGAACGGGAAGAGTACGACCCCGATCAAGGGACCTGGCGGAACCTTGCACCCGGTGATCCAGGCCAGTCCCATCGCTAAGCCTTTGGACCGCCGAAGCCGGACAAGGTGCACAGCTGCGAGTCTTCTTGCCCGAGCTTGGGTCGTTGGGAGACCCAGCCGCCGGCTCCGCCGCCCATGGAGCCCAGGGCATCTCCGGGCCCAGGCTTGGCGCCGCCGATCAGCGACTCCGCCGAGACGACCGCGATCCCCGGCACCAACCGCGGGTCGACGTGCCCATCCTTCAGATCGGCGATAAGGGCGGGGATGCCTCGGGCAGGCGCGTCACGCGGCGCAAAGGCCCGACGACGGCACCGGCGCCCGCGGTGACCGCCACCCACCACCACTTGCCCGCTGAACCAACCCAATCGCCGCCGACCCGCCGGCCCGCAGCCCGCTGCGTTCGGCCAGCAGCCGCAGCGGTAACGCCCCGACGGACCCGACCAGGCGGCCATCGTCGCCGACCAACTCCAGCCCGTGGGCCCATGACGTATCTTGCGCGGACGGGTGCGCCTGCCCCTTCCTGGCTACAATCTTCAACAATCGCATTCTGGCTGGTCAGGTGCACCTCTCCTCGTCTCCCACTCCGATCAAGCCCTCATACGGTCAACCCCGATGAAAGACCGAGGTTGAGCCTGCTCGTGGCCTCCTACCTGGCACGGCATCGCTCCGCTCCAGATGCCGGGGTAGGGCGAGCGGCCGGAGTCGAGCCGGGGGTCCCGGTCGCCGACCGGGCTACCGCAGTCCGAAGGTTCGACACCGTAGACCTCGCCAACGGCCGTCGACGCGCGCATCACGCACTCCGCTCGGCCGCTGCCCGGGCCCGATTGTGAGCGCCGGCACCATCCACCCGGTCACGTTGCTGAACGCCGCCGATGGCGAGACGACGGTATGGAGGAGCCGCGCCACAGCGCCGGTGGCAAGGGTTGCCGACGTTGTTCGAGTCCGGGGAGACCTGTCACGGCAGCGGACCGGTTGCCCGACCTGCCGGGACTGGCGGCCGCGGAGCGCGCTGTGCCGCTGCCCGGCGCCCTGGTGGCCGTCGTGGCGGCCCGGAAGGCCGGGGCACCGCCGCCGGTACCCGGCGCGGCCGACATCGCGGAAGCCCGTTGCCTCGACACGAGGCGCTCGCGATGAGCACCACGGTGGCGCCTCTGGGCTTGGTTGAGGAGGCGGTGGATGACGGTGAAGGCGGCGGCGATGTTGAGCACTCAATGATGATCTTGCGCTTCCCGGTGACGCCGTGCGCGGCGGGTCAACCGCTCAATGACTGCACACTGACGATGATCACTTGCCGGGGGGGCCAATTCTGGACGGGGACCTCCCCCATCTTGGGGGATGACAAGGCGGTGCGCTGGGACGATTCTCCGTGTTGTGTGAGGCGGCACCGGCGTGCGAGAGCCCTGACGCCTGCAGGTATCCACGTTCCGTAACGCCAGCAAGGGGTGCGAGATGACCGGCCAACCGGATGAGCGAGCCACGCCATCGGAGCCCGATCGGAAGGATGCCGTCCGGCATGCCGACGTCGCTCTGCGATCCATGGGGCAGCCGAATTCGGTGACGGGCGAGTTCGATTTCTGGGACAACAGCTACGAGGGGCGGCGGCTGTTCTCCGAGGTGCTGGGCACCTTCTTCCTGGTCCTCGTCGCCGTCGGTGGCGGCATGGTCAACGCCCGCTTCGGCGGCGATGCGGTCCCGTCCGGCGCAGCTGTGGTGGCGCCCGCGCTGATGGTGGCGGCCATCATCTTGTTCATGGGAACGGTGTCCGGGGCGCATCTGAACCCGGCAGTCAGCGTTGCGTTCGCGCTGCGGGGCGACTTCCCGTGGCGGCGCGTGCCCGCCTACATCGTGGCCCAGTTGATCGGTGCCATCCTCGCGACGTTGCTGCTGTGGGCGCTGCTGGGCAAGCAAGGCAGCGCGGGCCTGACCCTGCCCGGTGCGGGCATTTCGACGACCACCGCGATGCTGTGGGAACTCGTCCTGACCACCGGCCTGGTGAGCGTGATCCTGGGCACCGCGTCGGGTGCCCAGCAGATCGGGCCGCTGGCCGCCATCGGCGTCGGCGGCTACATCGCGCTGGCCGGGTTGTGGGGGGCACCGGTCAGCGGTGCGTCGATGAACCCGGCCCGCTCGCTCGGGCCCGCCCTGGTGCTGGGCGACTGGACGTCGTGGTGGGCGTATCTGGTGGGGCCGGTGGCGGGTGCGGCTATCGCGGTGGGCATCGCCTACGTCCTGCGGGGCCGCGGCGGCGGCAGCAGCGGGGAGGCGGCAGCGCAGGGCACGATCGGCGTGGGTTGGCGCCCGGGCCGCCGGCCGCGCCCCTGAGCCCGTCGACGCTGCAGGTGTCTGCTTCCGCGCCGTGACGGGTCATGGCCCCTTGAGCAGGCGGGTTCGAGTCCGGTGCGACGTGGCTGTAGACGTGTTGGATCTTGTCGAGGATCCGGCGCCCGAGGCGTCGGGCCTGGGCGACGTCGGGGATACCATCGGCGATCAGCCACGTCTTGCGGCTGTGCCGGAACCCGTGAACGTCAGCCCGACGCGCGCGCAGTTGTTGCGCACCCACGCCCTTCGACCTCATCGTTGTCCTAACGGCCGCGACGACGCCCACCAGGTCGACCGCGCAGCTCCTCGGCCGTCAGCGATGCGGCGACGTCATGCGCGGGCCGGATCGACGAGGAGCTGTCCAGCGGCTGAAGCGTGAGCCTGGTCGCGCCCTTGGCGACAACACCTTCGGCCGGCCCGACCTGCGGCGCCGACGCCTCGCCACCCGGTAGGCGCCGATCCAGGCGATCGGCAGCCCGCTCGTCTGCTGCGGCAACAGACGCAGAGCCGCGAGCGTGCCCGGATCGGCCCACTACAGGTCGTCGAGGGCGACGAGCGAGGGAGCCGCTCACCCGGACGCATCCTGTCGTCGGATGTCGCGGTTCAGCAGGCTGGTGTGGTGTCCTGGCCTGCCTGTGCGGCGATGTGTTTCGCGGTGTCCACGTAGTGTCGGAACGCAGACACCCGGCCCTGCTCGTCGAAGGTCCACAGGTGCAGTTCCTCGTCATGCAGCCTGCCGCCGCCGGGGAGGTCGAACTCGGCGTGTACCTGCGCGATGACCTGCCGCCCGGATCCGATGACGTCCTGTAGCTCGAATGCACGGACCGTCCAGCCGCTGATGTCGTTGAAGAAGTCGGCGACCTCGGCTGGGCCGCGCCGGGCGACGAGATGGGCGACCCCGGCCTGCTGTGCGTAGTTGCGGGGCCACACGTCCCACGCCACGTCTTCGGCGAGCCGGTCGAGGATGGCGGGCACGTCGCCGCGGCCGAACGCGGCGTAGATCTGGGTCACCGTCGATGCGCCAGCGGCGGCGGGGCTGGTGGGTTGCGTGTCGGTGCTCGTCATGGCTGCTCCGTAAGGTTGTGCGATCTCGGATCCCATGTCCGGAAACGTGCTGCGCTGAAGCATGCGCGGTACGCCGGAGCCGCCACATCAGTTGAACAACGTACATCCGAGCAGCAGCTGGCAGCGGTTGGCGATCCGCGGGAGGGGTCCACGATCGGCCGCCCACCGACCTCTGGCTGCCCAGCTCTGCGGACGATCCGGCGACGTGCTGCGCGAACACTCCCGTCCAAGCAGAGAGCCGCGGGTCAGCCCCTGCCGGGCGTTCCGCTGGTCGACACCGGCACCCGCCGAGGCGAAGGTCGGCCGCGACTGCATCGCGTCCGGGCCGATCGACCGGCTTCCGACAGGTGCCCAACGGCTGCGGTGCGGCCTTCAGCGGCCGCCGGTCCAGGACGTCGGGTGCGGGTCGACAGCGATCAGGACCCGGGTCCATGACGGGCAACGCCTTGACCATCGTCTCGGGGGAACGTCACCGTAGTGGGGCACACGGGCCGCACCAACCTCGCTCCAGCAACTATCCGCGCGGCACGACGATCGGTTGAGGCGCAGGCGCAACGGAGCCGGTGGCACGGCGACGGGCTGTAACCGAGCGCTCCCGGCCACCGACGAGCAGATCATGGCTGCAGGACACGGCCTCGTGACGGCATTCCACAAGTTCGGTGAACGTGATCCCCTTCAGGTCTGATCAGCCGGTGTGGATGAGCCGCGCGGGGGGGTGGCTCCGCAATCGTCACGGTGACCGGGGTCGAGATCGACCTCGGCCGGTACCGGATTGGGCCGGTCATGCTCTGGGTCTGCCAACGCCCCGCCGGCGCTCCACGTGCAGACCGAGGTCGGCGAGGCCAGCGATCGGAGCGAGGGGACCTCGCCCCCGCAGTGTGGGCAGGGCCCCAGTAGCAGGAAAAGGATCTCGTCGCCGTTTTCGGGCACGAGCCGCAGCACGGTGTGCGGATCGTCGGGGTCATCCACCACGACCAGGTGCCCGGAAACTCCGCCGTACTGGCAGACCGGGTCGGCACGAACCTGCACGCATGCGGGGTCGAGATCGAACATCACGGCGACCTGGCGGCCGATGCGCACCCGCACGCGCCGCACCGCGACCTGCGCGGGTCTCGGTCGGGCGGGCGCGGGCAAGGGCCGCCGTCGCGCGGCCGGTGACCGTCATGATCGTCTCCTTGGTGCCGGATCTTGCCCGGGGTCAACCGCCTTGGTCGATGAGGCGGACGCTGGGCGGGCGTCGCCGTCGGTGGGGTGCCGGGTTCGAGCCGGGGGCGGCAGCGTGTGGTGCGGCTGGGGGGATGGCCTGCCGTGTGGCGGGCTTCGCGCGACCCGGGTGAAGGGTCGGCATCGCAGCATTCCTGGCCGTCACCGTTGCGTTCCAGCAGGTCGCAACGGACAGCGGAACCACGTGGTTGCCCGTCGAGCTGTCCACGATCGGCCCGGCGGTCGAGGGCCACCACGCGATCCCGCCGGCATCGCCTGCGAGGCAAGCTGGGCGGGGCTGTCGGCAACGGCTTTGAGCCACCGGCCGTGTTCGATCATGACCAGGACGTAGAAGCGCCACCCGCCTGGTGGCGAGCTCCGTCCACCTCATGCAGGGCCCCACCCGAGGATCGATGAGCAGATGGCCGGTGTCGTCGGGTGCAGGTGAACGTTGGTGCGGTGCAGCCCGGTCAGTTCTCCCACCGCGCTCCGGTCCAGGCGGTGCATGTGGGTGTTGGGCGGCGGCGCGGCACCGGCAGCCGGTGGTGACGGCCTGCGGTGGTGGCGGGCGTGGCAGCATCACCGGGGTGGGCCTGCCCGACACCGATCTGCACCGCATCACCCGTTACTGCGCCGACCGCGTCCCGGCACACGCGCGAGACCAGGTCCGGGTGGAGCACACCATCCGCGGCCGGTCGGTCACGATCATCGAGACACGCCCGCCATGGGACGGGGTCGGGGACTGGACCCGGCGGCCAATCGCGCAGCTGCGTCACGACGGGCGGCGGTGGCGGCTGTGGTGGCCCGACCGCAACACCCGCTGGCATCCGGTCGACGCCCCCGCGGCGGTGACCCCGCAGCCCCTGCTGGACATCCTGGACGACCCCGCCCGGGCACCGTTCTGGTAACCCGATGACGGCGACCTTAACTGCGGCCTGCCCAGGATGACCACATCGTCATGACCGATCACGTGCAGGGGCAGGCCCTGGGCGCGTTGACGGCGGATGAAATCGCGCTGGAAAAACGACCCACGCGCCACGAACCCGCCCGCCTCAGTCACCCGCCGAGCAACGCGACGCACCGCTCGACCGGCACCACCGCCGCGGCCCGGCCGCAAGCCTCGATCTGGGCGGGTAGATCGATCAGCTCGGCATGTTCCCGCCACGGCCGCACCGTGATCATCACCCGCCCACCCGGGCGCAGGTAGGGGACGGCGCCAGTAAGGATGCGGGTGAACCCGGCCAACAGCCTGTGGTGGCCGATGTTGGCCAGGTTGCCGCGGTCGAACAGATCGCCGTAGACGTGGTGGCGCTTGTGCACCCCGGTGGTGTCGGTGGTGACCCTGCCGTCGGTGGAGGGCGCATACGGCGCCGAGGTCACAACCAACGCGCGTGGCCATGCAGCTCGGCGGGTAGCAGACCAGGTGGCGCGCATCCCCGGTGAACACCGGGCCCTGGGCCGGGCCGCGCCACCGCGCCCCGGCGGTGGCGGCGACCGCCAGGTCGGTCGGGTGCCCAACCGAGGGCCTCTGGTGCGCGGCCGCCCCGAGCGCCCGGTGCGGGGCGGCGGGAGCTCGTGCAGCACCGAGGTCACCTTCACCCCGGCTGGTCCAGGTGATCCGGGCGTCCACGTCGCGCAGGCGTTCCCCCACGTAGACGTCCCCGACCACGTGCACCGTCCGGTCGGGGTAACGGGCGGCGATCAACTCGGCCAGCTCGCGGGCGTGCGCGATCTTCCCGGTGTGCCGCGGTCGCCACAGCCGCGCCGGCACCGGCAGGCACACCGGCCGAGACAGAAACGGCAACTGAACCACGATGCCGGCCACGACCCAGCAGTTGCCGAAACCGATGGGTTGCGGACCTGCCGCCCCGTCGTGATGCCACGCCACCCCGAATACCTTCTTCCCGCAATGCTTGAACAGCGTGACGTCGACCGCGACCGTCACCAGCAATCCGACCGACAAGAGGTGGGTCACGATCAGATCGGCCAACGTCGATCCGACCGTGTCGCTCGACCACCGGGCGACGGCGAAGAAACGGTGGGCACGATTGTGATGCCACAACTGCTCCAGGCCGGCTCCGATCAGCATTCCGCACGCCGTTCGACGGCGAGTTGAGCGATCAGACCAACAACCATGCTGATGAACGTCCGAAAGGACGGGCCCGTAAAGCAGGGTCGGTACACAGTCAGTAGACCGGCCAGCGAGCACGGTACGGTGGCGCCGGGAAGCATCGACGGATCACTCTCATGAGGGTGGTGCAGACACCGTCGATGCTTTCCCCTCCATGATCACGGACCTGGCCATCCCCGACGCTCGCCACGATCTACGGACCTGACCGCACCGCCGCAAACTGCGAGACACGAGGGCCCGTTCGACCGTCTGCCGGGCTTGGGAACGCGCTCCAGCCGCGCCGCGCATGCGTAGAGCCCCTGGCCGGAGGTCACGGATCCGCTACCACAGCGTGTCACCCGGATGGGTGGCGGGGCCATCACCCACCATGACGCCCGCGAGCCTTCCCATTCACGATGACCGACAGGACGCAACGACCGGTGTGCATAACCCCTGAAACCCCCGCGGAGACGACGGGGGAGATCGTCCTGACCTGGAGCCCCGAAGGCCCGGTGGTGACCGCCCCTGACCGGGTTGCCGTCCCGGCCCTGGAACTGTTCGGGATGCGCCGGGTGCCCGGCAACCCGCGGGCGGTGGAGCTCCCGGGCGGTGTCCGCTACTTGATCGGCGCCGCGCACCGGCGGTGGCGCGGGGCTGTGTATCTGCATCGCCTGCCGCAGTGAACGTCCCGGTCGGCCGGACAAGGCCATCACGGCCGTTCTGGGAGGCTGTGATCACCAGCAGTAGTGATCGACAACTCGCGGGGAGCGACAACCGGCCGCGCCACCAGTGGCATGGGGTGTTTGGTGGCGCGACCTGATGGTGCGTCGCCGCGATCCTTGATGCGCCCCACGAGTAACTCTTCTCCCACTATCCTCAATTACAACACTGCGTTGCTCGCTCGTCGCCCGGTTGTCCACAATCTGCGACGAAGTATCCACAGCCTTGTTGATAAATTTCTCCCGAGCGAATTCGGGTTACGATCCGGTCACGTCTGCGCCGGTGGCATTGGTGCCTGGAACTGTCGCCCCTACCATCGCCCACCAGGTTGTCCGCTCCCCGGTCTTACCTACTGCAACCATTCTCGCCGTGCCTGCCTGCATTGACGTCGTCGTTTGGAGCAGGCCTTCATTCCTGTGAGGTAGAGGTGAATCACACGCTGATCGTCCCGGAATTCGATCCGGAGCTTCAACCAATTGGCTACACCCTCGCTCTCGAGTTGCTCGAGCGTCGGCGCGTTCGGGGACTCGTCGGACGGCGAATGCTGGCCACGTCCACGCCCGATATCGACCGCTTCGGCTGGGAATTCGACACTGCGGCGTGACCGCCTTCGGGATCGCCGGGCGCACCCCATATTTGAGCCGGGCGGGCGCGCCACACGGTGGGATGTCGGCCCACACCGCCTTGCCACTGCCGCGGCGCGGAATCCAAACCCAATCTTGGCGCCAAGGCAGGTTGAGTGGCTGCAGTTGGGGTGGTGGGGTCAACCGCGGTCTCGCCGAACTCGATGAGCACAGCAGTAAGTTGGTCCCAGATGGCGAGAGGCAAGGGCGGGCTGGCGGGCGGCCGCCTCTTGGCGCTGACCCGATCCCGGCGACCGCCGGTTGCCTACGCCAGCTCAACGCTGGGCCCTCGCCGGCGGGATCGCCGAGCCTGCTGGCAGGTGGAGGTAGCGGCGTGCCCGGTCGATCGCACAAATGGGCGCACTCATCAGGCATCGCGGGGTGACGATCTTGGGCGTGCTCGTTGAGCTGACAGACCAGGCCGTGGCCATCCGGTTCACGGGGGTCGACCGTTGGTGCGCATTCTCGTCCGGGATCGTGCTGCCGACCTGGCGTGTGTTGGGGGCGCGGGTCTTGTCGCGATCGGCCGCGGTCGCGGCCGGTCCTGCGCGGGGACTGCCAGGGTTGAGCCGGCCCGGGGTGCTGCGGGCGGGCTGCTACGGGATAGGGCAAGACCGCCAGCTGTGGCTGGTCCACCGCGCCGGATCGGTGCTGGCCATCTACCTGCGCGGCGAGCCCTACCACCGCGTCGTGGTCGAGGTCGTGGACCCCGAGAACCTCAGCAGAGACATCAACAACGCGATCGGCAATGCAGCCGCCCGCCCAGGGTCATCGACACCAGCTCCCTGACCGGCACCGCGCACTCTCGCCGCCTGGCGGCTGCCCCTGCCGGAGCGTCCGGCACGCCTCGGCACCCGCCCGACCCAGCATCCCAACCAATCCAGCGCACCGTTCCATGATCCGTGGGACCGGCTCTGGTCAGCGGCGTTTGCCGAGTTCTGGAACCCACAGGCGCCCGGGATTACTGGGGGCCAGGTCGCCCCTTGGCCTGGCGATTCGCACGTATGCATGGACGAGCAGGGCGACGCCGCTCGCGTCTCGCCCCTCACCGACTACCCGGCGACCGCGTTGGACCACGCCGGGCGAACGGCACTAGCGCCGTCGAGGCCTTGTCCCCTACCGACTGCCCTCGATCACGCGGACGGTGCGGTTCACCAGTGGGTCGAAAGGAAGGGCGATCCGACGACGACCCGGGGTTTCGAACGACGCAGGACGGTTTGGGACGTCGTACTCGGCATTCGTCCTGCTGGGCCTTTCGTCCTGTTCAACCTGACCACCGCCACCCTTGCCCTGCTCGGGATCCTTCTGGGAGTCCAGACCGTGCTCGAAGGCGCGACGCTCCTCGTCGCCGGACGGTTGCATGCGGGACGTCTGCCGCGGACTAGCGATCTACTGGTCGGCCCAGTCCAGGCGCGGTGTCGGGTTGGTTCGGCGGAGAACGGCGACCTCGTGCCGCAGCACGAGCGGCTCGACGTCCTTGGATGACGCGGTGCGGCACCGGCGAGCAGCGGGAGGGAGCTTCCCCCTCCCGCTCAGAACCGTACGTGACGTGACGTAGGTCGACGGCGAGATGGCTCTGGGTTGGAGCTCGGGGATTGTGGTGATGAAGCCCCTGGAAGGGGACACTGGATGGAGTGGACCGGCTCGACCAGCTCTTCGCCCGGTCCCTCCGCGAGGTCGAGGCGCATGCGGGTGAGCTGGCGGCGACCGAGACCGGCAGCTTCTTGGTCAATGAAGCCGCGCAGCTCCTTGCCGCGTTGAGGCTGTGGGCGCAGAGCCAGTACCGCTCGGACCAGGTTGTGCGGGCGATTCTCGAGGCGGTCGACACCGTGTCTCTGGAGAACGTGGCCGATGATCTTCGTTCGCTGGGCGGCCGCGATGCGCGGGCAGCCAGTGGGACAGTCACCGCGACGATGAGACTGCCCCGAGAGCAGTTGATGGCGATCGCGACGTATGCCCTACGAGCCCTGTGACCTCGACCTGCAGGGCGTCACGCCGGTAGGGTCGCTCGCCGAACTGGCGCAGCCGACATGTGGGAGTCCGACGAGGAATACGACGCCGTCCTGGCTGACCTTTACGCCTCGCGACGCGCCGGTATGGCGTGACCCAGGTCGTCCTGGACACCTCGCCTCGGCCCTGCTGAAGGAGCGGCTTCCCGATCCGCTCGTTTCCCCGCTGAGCGGTCGGCCACTTGCGATCACCTTTGTCACCGTCGGCGAGCTCACGCAATGGACCTTCATCCGACACTGGAGCCCACAACGCAAAGCAGGACTCGACCGGGCCCAGACCGACCTGCTGCCCGGTGCCGAGGACATTCCCGAGCGCCCGAGTTGGATCGCCCAGCGGGGAAGCGGACCGGCGGGACCTACCTCGTGGAACGAACTGCTGACCACGGGGCCTGGATCATCCCATTGCAGACACGACTCGCTGATCGACAACTGCTTTGGGCAGCACGGCGACCGGCTGCTCGCCCAGGCGGGCGAGGAGCAGGCACAGCGGCGTCCTTCCGGTGGCTACGGCCACCCCAGGACCACGTGTCCGGTGTCGGGGTCAAGCTCACGTCTTGTGGCAATCAGGTGGGCTGATGACGTGGGTCGTTGCGTGGGGCAGGTGGACCGATCATCGTGGTCGGCGCTGGTCCGTCGTCGAGGGCGCCAGCGGAGGCGAAGGTGGGGCCGCTGATGCTCTGTTGCGCGGTGCTGGTGCTCGTCATCGGGGTGTTCCGTGCCGGGTGGTCGTTTCTGCGCGGATCAGACCGCGGGTCAGAGCCCGGGTTCGCGCCCCCGGCGCGAAGGCCCGCGCCGGGACCCGGGCCGTCCGGCCGCGGCCTAGCGGGCACGGACCGACGGACATCGGACAGGACGCCGTCCGCGAGTGCGGCTCGCGGCAGGCCGTTGCTTCGCGCGGGCTGGCTGTTCATCGCCCTGGGCACCTCTGGTTACGCCGCGGCGATCGGCGGGATGGTGGGGGTCGGGGTGGCCGAGGTGTTGCACGGGCCCGGGGCGGCGTGGGCGGTTCGCAACGCTGTGTTGGGCGTGGTCGTCGTTGTTGCCGCGGTCGGCGCGGGCCGGTCAACCGGCGGGTGGCCCAGTGGCCGGGATGCGCTGGTCTGCGGGTTCTGTGTGGTCGGCGTGACGTGGTCGGTGTTGAGCCTGGCCGACATGCACGTCTTCGCAGTTCTCGAAGTCGGTCGCGGCCGGCCGGGGTGGGACCTGGTCTTCCACGGAAGCGGCATCGTGCTTGCCGCTGCCGGGCTGCTGGCCCGGAGTGGGGGCTCCGGGTTCGGGACATCCGTGGTGGCACCGCAGCTGGGCGAGAGGCGTTCGAGTGGCTGCTGAGGAAGCGGCGCCTGTGACGACCGGTTCAGGAACAGGAACAGGTCTCGTGCCGATACCGCCGATCCCCGACTTCGGGCGCGTGCACGGGCCGGTCAGCCGGTTCCTCCTGCGGCGCAGTGTGCTGGTGCTGGTCGCGTTCTGGACGGCGGGGTTGGTTCTCGACGCGCTCGGTTCGTCGGGCGGTGCGCACGCCCTCGGTCTCGGGCTGTTGCTTCCGGGCGGGGGCTTCCTCTACGCCGGTCAGCCCGTTCTGGCCGTGGTCGCGTTCTTGGCCCTCCCGGTGGCGCTGGGCGTGTGGTGGTTGTGCGGCATCGTCGTGCTCCCGCCTGCGGTCTGGCTGGCCGCGGCCGGGTTGGCCGCGGCAGGAGTCGGGGACGGCACAGGGGTGTGGGGGTGGTCGCGATGGGCGGTGCCGTTGATGCTGCTCGCTTTCCTCGCCGCCTGCCTCGGCTATCAGCAGATACGTTTCCGTGTCCAGCGCCGTCGTGGCCAGGCCTACAACCAGCGCCTCGCGCAGCAGCAGCCGCTGCGTCCTGCCACGGCGGCCACCCCCTCGCCCAGGGAGGCGGGCACCGAGGACCTGAAGACCCTGCGCTACGTGCTGGACCTGGCCCTCCAGCCATCGGAGAGCTGGGAGGGGTTCTTCTTCGTGCGGCCCGAGCAGTTTCGCGAGGGCGCGGTCCGCTACCAGCTCAACTTCGTCGCCTACACCGCCGCGATGTACCAGTACACCTGCGCCCCGGCGTTCACGGGCTACGCCGCCGAGGCCCAACGCAACGTCATCGGGAAGATGCTGCACCGGCCGGTATGGAGCTACTGGGCGGCGGAGAACGCGTGGGGGAACCTGCGCTGGAACCCCGACCCGATCGTCGACGACAACGTCATGTACTCCGGCTATCTCGGACTGATGCTGGGGCTGTACGAAACCATGACCGGCGACCGGCGCTACCACGAGCCCGGCTGCCTGCAGCTGCGCTGGAACGCCCATCGCACGTTCGACCACGACTTCGGGACGATCACCGACGCGCTGGTCGACAACTTCACCCGCGCCCGCCTCGCCCAGTTCCCGTGCGAGCCGAACTGGATCTACCCGATGTGCAACACCTTCGGAGCCAACTCGCTGCTGGCCTACGACCGACTGTGCGGCACCGATCATGCCGGACCGATCGTCGCGGCCATACGCCGCAGCTACGACAACGGCGACTTCTGCGAACCGGACGGCAGGCTGACCACCGCCCGGTCGGAGTACTTCGGATTCCGGCACCCGATGGTGGGCAACATGGGCGACGCGATCACCGCGTTGTTCCTCAACCCCGGTCTCCCCGACATCGGCAGGCGGACATGGTGGCTGGTCAGCACGTTCCATCTCGGCCCCCCCGGGCGCCGCGACGAGATCACACACCGTGCGTGGGACCGGATCGACCCGGGCAACTACGGGATCAACACCGACGGGTTCACCCGCGCCGCGCTCGCGGCCAACGCCCGTGAGTACGGAGACGAGGACACCGCCCGAGCACTGGAAGCCGCACTCGCCGACCGGCTCGTCGAACAGCACGGCGCCCGCCGCTACCGAGGCATCTCGGTGTGGGGCAACCTCTGGCTGGCCCTGGCCCGGTTCGGCGGCGAGGACGCCTTCCGCGGCCTGGTCGGCGACGGCATCCCCCAGCACTGGCGAACCGGCCCGATCCTCGCCGACGCCGCCTACCCGGACGTCCTCGTCGCCCGCGCCGTCAGCGACGGCCACGACCTCGACCTCATACTCCGCCCCGGCAACGGCAAGACCCGTACCACGATCGCGGTCGAACGACTCCGACCAGACCACACCTACGACACCCGCGGAGCCCGCAACGCCCTCGTGACCGCCGATCCGACCGGCCGCGCCCTCATCGACATCGACCTCGACGACCGCCTCGAGCTCCACATCCGACCCACCACCTGAATCGGAGGCGTGAAGGGGCGCGGTGCCTCGATGTGCGACCGTGTCGGTCGATCTCGTCCAGTGTTCGCAGCGCCTCCGCGGCCGATTTCCTGATCGGAGTGCCGACGGTCGGCTCGGTGGACTGCGCGATTCGACGCAGCGCGGTCTTGAGCTCGGCCGCCCACGCCCCGGTGACCGCTGCGGACGGTCCTGCTCCCGGCGTGAGACGCCTGTGAACAGCTCTCGTCCGCCGCCACTCGTCCCAGTTGCAGGGCACACCCACCGCCCTCAGCGGAGCGGAGGGTACCCGAGAACCGACGCCGGGACGGAGGTCCCGGTCGGAGGGGCCGTCCGACGGTCGCGGGAGACCTTGACGCACCCGTCGACGGTCATCTGAGCAGCTGCTCAAGGAGTGCGCGTAACCCGGCGGGGCCCTCGACCACCAGGTCGGCCTCCGCGAGCAAGTCCGGCGGAGCCTCCGCCGAGCGCACGGCCACCCGGAGCCCGCCCCCGCCTAACCGGGACGCAGCGGTGAAGGCGGCAAGGTCACCGAGGTCGTCGCCTGCGACAACCACCGAGCGGGCCCCGGAGTCGGCGACGACCCGGGAGACCGCGTCGCCCTTGTCGCTGTGTACGGCAGGACGCAGCTCCCAGACCATCTTGCCGGGGACGATCTCCAGCCCGTGCCGCTGCGCGATCCGTCCGGCCGCCGCCTCGACCGGCCCAGCCCAGCTTGCGGGGTCCGCGATCCGCCGCGTGTGGACGGCCACCGCGTAGCCCTTGTCCTCCAGATGGGCGCCGCTGTCGCGGACGGTCGGGTCGACGCGCAGATCGTCGCGGGCCGCGGCCACCGCGGGGCCGCCCGCCGCCAGCCGCGGATCGACCCACACCTGCCCGTCGCGAATCTCCTCCAGGCCGTACATCCCCAGGTAGCGCACCCCGGGCGCCGCGGCGTGCTCGGCGAGGAAGGCCGCCGGGCGCCCCGAAACCAGGGCGACTGCCGCGAACCGGGCGGCCAACGGAGCGAGCAGCTCGACCATGCCGGGCAGCGGCCGCGCCGCATCCGGGTCGTCGACGATCGGTGCGAGGGTGCCGTCGAAGTCCAGGCACAGTGCCACTTCGCCCGCCCGCGCGGCCAGGGCCGCCCCGGCCTCTTCGGCGTTCACGACCGCACCAGCGAGAACTCGTGCCGCCCTCCGGGGCTCAGCTTCATGGTCTGGTCGTGGACCAGGACCGTGATCGGCTGGGCGCGGCCCGGCCGCGAGTCCACCGTCATGTGGTCCTCGGTGAAGGCGACGTCGAGGCGATGCCCCCGGTAGTGCATGCTGAACTGGAGGTGCTTGATCTGCGGGGGCAGCGCCGGGCCGAACCGGAGTACCTCCCCCCGGACCCGCAGGCCGGTCAGGCAGCGCAGCACGAGGTCGACCGTGCCTGCCATCGACCCCAGGTGGATGCCCTCAGCGGTCGTGCCACCCTGCACGTCCGCGACGTCGCTGTTCAACGCCCGCTGCAGGAACTGCCACGCCTCCCCCGGGTGGTAGCGCGCCAGAATCCAGGCGCTGACCACGGAGCTCAACGTCGAGCCGTGCGAGGTGCGCGCCAGGTAGTAGTCGACGGTGCGCTGGCATCTGCTCCCTGCTGACCTCGTAGCCCAGCCTGGACAGCAGCTCGCGCAGCTCCCCCTGCGGCAGCAGGAACAGCAGCATCAGCACGTCGGCCTGCTTGGAGACCTTGTACCGGTCGGTGCTGTCGCCCTCGGCCTCGAGCACCCGGTCGAGCCGCTGGATGTTGCCGTAGCGCTCCCGGTAGCCCGCCCAGTCGAACTCAGGCAGCAGCTCGTAGCCCTCGAACTGGGTCAGCACGCCGTCGGCGTGGAACACGACGATCATCTTGCGGGTGATGTCGCGCCAGCGGTCCAGCTCCTCGTCGCGGATCGCCAGCTCGTCCACCACCTCCTCGCGGAAGTGCGGGGGCAGCTCGTCGAGGGTCTGCAGGGCCCGCTGCAGCACCCACACCGCCATGACGTTGGTGTAGGTGTTGTTGCGCAAGCCCTGCTTCTCGGTGGCGTCCGGGTAGCCCTCGTGGTACTCGTCGGGGCCCATCACGCCGTGGATCTCGTAGCGGTCCCGTGCAGGGTTGTACTGGGCCATGCTGGACCAGAACCGGGCGATCTCGATCAGCAGCTCGGCGCCGGTGAAGCGCAGGAATGCCATGTCGCCGGTTATCAGGTAGTGCTGCCAGACGTTGTAGGCGATCGCGATGTTGACGTGCCGCTGCAGGTGCGAGTTGTCGGGCAGCCAGCGCCCGGACTTCGGGTTGAGGTGCAGCTTCTGGGTCTCCTCCCGCCCGTCCGAGCCGCTCTGCCAGGGGAACATCGCGCCGGCGTAGCCTGCGGCCCGGGCCGCCGCCCGCGCCGTACCGAGGCGCGCGTGCCGGTACTGCAGCAACGCGCGCGGCGACGAACGGCCGCTGGAAGTTCAGGAACGGGAAGATGAACAGCTCGTCCCAGAAGACGTGGCCCCGGTAGGCCTCCCCGTTCCAGCCGCGGGCAGGCACACCGACGTCCAGATGGGTCGTGTGCAGCGGGACGGTCTGCAGCAGGTGGAAGATGTGCAGGTGCAGGACCGTCGCGGTCCACTGGTTCGCGCTGTCCATCTCGATGCCGAACCGGTGCCACGCGGTGTTCCAGGTGGCCGCGTGCCGGGCCAGCAGCTCCCCGAAGTCGCCTGCGTCGGCAACCGCCAGCCGGGCCTCGTGGCGGCTCTCCGCGATCGCCCGGTCCCGGGAGCTGTAGAGTGCGACGATCTTCTCGATCGTCGTCGGGCGTCCCTGCTCGAGCGGGACGATCAGCCGGTGGGCGAGGAAGCCGGGCTCCTCGACCAGCGTGCGGTCGGCCTGCACGATCGCGCCCTCGCGCAGCACCCGGGTGCGGGCCGCCACCGCGATCCGCACCTGCGACTGGGTCGTCTCGACCTTCAGGTCGATCGTCTCGTCGTCGACCTCGGCCTGATCGAGCACCCTCAGATGCCGGCCGTTCAGGTCCCGATACCGCTTGACCCCCGCGTTGACCACCCGGCCGTCCAGGCCCGCGCGGACCTCGAGGTTGCCCGACCAGTTCTCGGCCGTGAACTCGGTCGACAACGCGGCGAGGTGCTCGTCCTTGCGGCTGACGAACCGGCGCTGCACCATTCTCGTCCGCCGCCCGTCGGGATCCCACCAGGTCAGATCGCGGGTGAGCGTTCCGGTGCGCATGTCGAGCTCGAGGCGGTGCTGCTCGACTCTGGCGGTGGCGACGTCGAACCACTCCCCGCCTGCGATCCGGAACCGGAGCGGCAGCCAGTTGGGGACGTTGACCAGGTCCTCGTTCTCCACCTCGCGTCCGCCGACCTGGCTCACCAGCCGGTTGTAAAGGCCTGCGAAGTAGGTGCCCGGGTAGTGGACGTCGTCGGCCACGGCCTCGGGCAGCGCGCCGCGGGTGACGAAGTAGCCGTTGCCCAGCGAGCACAGCGACTCGCGCAGCCCCTGCTGGGCGGGGTCGAAGCCGTCGTAGACCAGCGTCCAGACGCTCGGCGGTTGCTCGGCGTGCCTGCGCCGGATCTCCTCGGCGGCACGCCACTCCTCCAGCCGGCCCTGCGCCAACGCCCCCAGGGACACGTCGTCCAGGGTCGTCACCACCAGGTCGGCGCCCGCGCGGGCCAACAGGTCCTGGTCACCGAGGCGGGCCACCCCGATCGCGGCCATCTCGCCTGCCTTGGCCGCCTGCACGCCGCTCGAGGCGTCCTCGATCACGAAGCACGCCTCCGGGGCCAGGCCGAGCCCGTGGGCCGCGGCTAGGAAGATCATCGGGTCGGGCTTGCCGCGGGGGAAGTCCCGGCCGGAGAGGTCGGCGTCGAACAACTCCTCCAACGTCATCCCCTCGTGGACGAAGTCGTAGTCGAGCCGCTGCCCGGCGGCGAAGGTGTCCAGGCGGATCCGTTCGAGGAACAGCCGGGCATTCTTCGACGACGACGCCGCCGCGACCCGCAGCCCCGCAGCCTTCACAGCCAGGATGAACCGGAGCGCATCGGGGAACGCCGTGAACCGGCCCTGCTCGATGAGCGCGAGGATGTGCTCCTGCTTGGCCGCCGCGTACAGCTCCGCCCGCTGGTCGACGTCGGGCACCCCGAAGTACGTCAGCGCGGCCCGGGCCCCGGCCATCCGCGGCATTCCCGCCACCACCTGCTGGTACACCGCCGGGGTGAACCGCTCCGGCGTCCACGTGGTGCGGTCACGGATGTCGCTCCACTCGCCCTCCAGCAGCTCCTTCAGGGCCGCACGCCAGGCCATCTCGTGGGGGGAGTCGACCAGAACCCCGTCCACGTCGAAGATCGCACCCTGGAAGGTCGCGCCATGCCGCGCCATGTCCCTCACCGATCCCTCGGACTAGCCTCCAGCGCCGTCTCTGCCGGCGCCTCGACCCTCCACACATGCTGGCCCGCAGCAGCCGGTGACGGATACCCCGCGGCTCCCCCCGCGTCCGGCGCCGACCGTCGCGACGTCGTGCGCCACCGCCTTGACCGCGGTCGTACCGACCTCGATGGCCGCCAGACCAGGATCCGGTACAGCACGTCCGGGAGCGACCGTCATGCCTTCCGAACAGTACGTGTAGACGACGTGCCCGGGCATTCTGCCCGGCCGTGCAGGGCGCCTTCCGCGCCGCTGGAGATAGCCGCGCCTATACAGTAGGGCCTGTGCCCACGCGGCGCCCCCTCCCACCGACGGGGTCGCCGAAGTCGGTGTTGCTGCCGCCGTCGACGACGAGGGTGGCGTCGTGCTCGACCACGGCGCGGTTCAGACGCTCGCACCCAGCGGTGGCGAACCGGCAGCGGACAGCTTGAAGATCCTCCACGCTGGTCGGACCGGCCATGCGCGGGTCCCACCGGGCGCTGCTGACGACAGCGGGACCCGGATCGCGCTCCCAAGGCGCCCGCCGCGTAACGCAGGTTGCGCGCCAGCTCCGGCTCCCCCAAACAGTGCGTGCCCTGCGCGACCAGCACGGTCAACCGGCGGGACCGCCCGTGCCGTCGGAATGGGCCCGCCGACGCAGAGCCCAGCGACATCGGTCACGTCGCGCTGCTCGTGCACGAAAGCGCCGACAGGCTCGCCGGCGCCAACTCCCGCGGGTCCTCCAACCTGGGCGGCAAGCCTGGTCGATGCCTCCGAGGCGCGCTGGCTCATCCGGAAACCCCCGCGTTTCCCGGGGTGCCCAACTCGGCCTGGCGTCTACCACCGGGGTGGCCACCTGCAAGCCCACCGGCGAAGCCGGGACGAACGTCCGGGGTCGCAGGGCACCGCGGGATTGAGCCGCTCGTGCGCGGCGTGGAAGCTCCGCGCACAGAGCTCGTCCTATGACGACACTCGCCGTCGAGATGTCTCGTGGAACGAAGCACGGCACAGCGGTCACCAGAGACATAAGACGCGAACGGAAAGCCCAAAGAGGACGTCAGAAGGCGTCGACGATCAGGAGGTCAACCGGCCTCCGGAGGCGGGAGCGCAGGTTCGAATCCTGCCGGCGCACCATTGCGATGTCTCAAGACATCGGCATAGGCCGAACCTACGGGTTCTGCCTTCTTGCTTGGCGGGTGGGTTGCAGGGTTGGGAGTCGCGGGTGGGGTCGAGGATCAGCTCGCCCAGGAGTTGGCCGGTGTGCTCGTTGAGCACTCTGATATGCGGTCCTTGACCAGGAGCAGGACATGTCGATTATGTCTGCCCTGCCGTCCCGCCACTGCCAGATCACCCCGAACCGCGCAAAGGCGGCGTGGCATGAACCCGTTGGGTATCTGGAGCCCGAATGGACCACCAGAGCGCTCCAGCCTTAGGCCCAAAGTGGCCAAATGCGGCCACCATCATTGCCGAAGATCATTTCCTCATTCGTAACGGGAGCGCCATCATGATCGCAACCGCAGCCACCGCAACTGCCAGATCCCTTTTCGCCGCCACGAAGAGTCTGAATCGCCGCTGCAGTGTCAAGCTCAGCAGCCTTTGCCCTTCTCAAGGCCGCCGATACCTCAACCCGCTTATGCCTCTCGTCTCCATGCGCGCGGAGCACTCGCAATTGGCCAAGAACTGCGACTATACTCCTTTGACCAAAGGGGCCTTTCACGTCGTGACGTCTCCAACGCTTAGCGCACTGATCGATCAATTCTAGTTGGTTGTCGCGAAATAAGCTGTTCTTCAGAACTCGCTTCTGGTGCATAAGCGGCCGACTTCTTGCCAGCTTGATGAACTGTGCTGATCCAGGCGGGAACACCAGGTCAATCGACCTCGGCCGACCCCGTGAGCCGTAGCCGGCGCTGGGCCCGCTGGTAGAAGGTGGTGTGCCCCAGCCGGACCACGCGCGCGGCCGCGGGCAGCAGGGTGAGGTCCACGACGTCGCCTGCGAGGACGTGCCCGACCACCCGGCCATCCGCCTCCACGGCGAGCTCGCCGCTGCTGGGCAGGACCTTGAGCACAAGCTTCTCCCCACCGGAGAGGAACAGCGCCCGGTTGAACGCCGAGTGCGGGGCCACCGGGACCACGAGCAGACCCTCCGCGCTGGGCGAAACGATCGGGCCGCCTGCCGAGAAGCTGTAGGCGGTCGAGCCGGTCGGCGTGGCGACGACGACGGCGTCAGCGGCGTAGCGCACAAAGGAGTGGCCCTCGACTTGTACCTCCACCGCTGCGGTGCTGCCCCGTCCGGGGATCCGTACCAGCGCGACGTCGTTGAAGGCCGTGGTGTCCTCGCCTGCGAACGTCGCGCGTACCCCGGACCGCGCCTCGACAGTGAAGCGGCGCTCGTCGATGGCGGTGAGCGCGGCGGCCAGTTCCGGGACATCGACCTCGGCCAGGAATCCCAGCCGCCCGAGGTTCACCCCCAGCACCGGGGCGTGGTGGCCGCGCGCAAGGCGCATAGAGCGCAGCATCGTCCCGTCACCACCGAGGCTGACGAGGACGTCAGAGCGCCGGGCTAGGTCCCGCTGCTCGACCGCGGCAGCGGGAGCGCCGATGCGGACGATCTCATCCTCCAGGCCAAGAACGTTAACCTCCCGGGCCCGCGCCCATACGGTGATCGTCTTCGCCGCGGTGGTGCAGTCGCGCCCGGGATGCAGCACCAGGCCCACAGCATTGATCATTCCCACCGTTTGGAACCTCCGGGCACCGTCCTGCTGGCCGCCGCTGCGGCGACACTCGCTTGTGCACCGACACCGAACCGCTCCATGCCGGGTCGGGCAAGGCCCGGTCGCGAAGTTCGTCCGCCCGGGGCCGCCGACGGCGATCGGAAGGGCGCTGTCCGGGGGTTGTGGGTCACGTCAGGCGCTCGCGGTCCTCACCCCTGACCCGACCCCAAGATCGCCATGGTGGCCCCGACCCAAGGCCGCCGCAGCGACCCGGCGTAGCCCCCGAGCTTCGACGAGATCGAAGCGTTCGGACTCGAAAGGCCGCCCACCAGCGGCCGCCCCCCGGACGCGCAGGGCTCAGCCTGCGGTCTGTGCCTTCTGCGCACGGACTGCGATCGGAGCGCCTGCCAGGTCCTCCTCGTTGCAGAGCAGCTTGACCTCGTAATAGGGGCGGCCGTCGCGGTCGTCGTAGTCCAAATGCACGGCGATCACGTCGAGGGGCTCACCCAACCATTCCTGAGCGCGGCGCAGCCATGTCGCGGACCGCTCGAGAGCGCTCGGCAGGTCGTCGTCGCAGAACCGCACCGGACGGTAGGGAACCTGTTGCACCTCGTCCTGTTGGTGCACAGGCCGAGGCAAGGTTCTCGCCACTCCAGTGTCGTCGAGATCGAGTTCGATCGACTCCTCACTCACCGCGCCAAGGGTGGCCCCACACAACCCCACGGGCAAGTCCGGCCATGCACTTCCGAGGTGGAAGCGCACCATGCACATGTGCCGTGTGGTCGAATCCGCCGACGCCAGCTTGGCAACGCTGCTCGCCCGCGATCGCACCCGCGCGGACTATGCACCCGGCTCGACGAGCGGCACCTGATGCTCGACCCGGCCAGCGAGCCGAAGGTCCGGGGTGCGCTGCACAAGCTCGGCTACCCGCCCGGACCGGCGACCCGCGAGCGCGGCGCCTCGTGCTGGAGATCATCTCCGGCCCGCGGCGCCACAGCCCTGGGAGCAATGCCGGTCATCAAGGTGTTTTGGCTGGTCAGCGTGAGTGGAGCTAGCGGCGGGGACGCGGTGGATGGTGGACCAGTCGTCGTCTGTCCGCACCCGCTTCGCCGCAGTCCATCGCACCGGTGCTGACGCCTGACTGAAACGGTCCGCCGGGCAGCTGGAGCAGCTCCAGGGCACACCGAACCGCGTGCTCCTCGTCGTCCTCGTGGCTCACCGACGCACCGACGCACCGAAGAAGCGACGAGCACGTTGCCGCGGTCGCCGATGGCGACCTGGCGGAAATGGCCGCGGTACCGCGCGATCAGACGAAAGCAGCGGCCATGTAGCGCTCCAGCGCTGCGACCGACCGCTGGTCATGCTCCTCGGACCCGTAGTGGCCGGAGCGGGACAACGCCTCGCTCATCGGCGTGAAGCCCGCGACGTCGGCGAAGAACATCACGGCCTCGGTGGGCTCGGCGCCACCGATAGGGACTCATCGGGGTGGCGCCGCAACAACTCGATCACGTACTCAGGTACGTACATGCCCCACGCCGACCCCAGGTCGGCCGCGCGGTCGCGCATCCCACCGCCATCGGGCTGTTCGCCCGCCAGCTGTGGTCGTCACCAGCATCCTCGAACTTCATCGCGTGCTTCTTCACTTGCCGTGGCGGCGCTGGTAGGTGTCCGGTGGTTCATCCGCCAACTTATCCCCAGGAGTGGTTCATTGCGGGTCAAGTAGTGGGCCATGCCGGTCATCCCGTCGTCCCGGAAGTTGGGTCGTCGGCGCCGTTGTCGATCTCTTCCGCCGGAGCGGCGACGAGGCGTAGGTCGGTGCCACGTCGGCGGCGTATACGTCTCCATGGACGTGGCGTGCTTGTTGATGTGGCGTGCTTGTTGATACAGCCTCGTGGCTTCTTCGGCGTGGTCAGGCTTCGGTGCGGTGCGCGCGCTCATCAGGCCGATAGCGAGGTTGTTGAACCTGGCCGCCGACCCGGAATGGGTCGCGTCGGCGTGGCGAGCGCGGCGGGCGCACCGGAAATAGAACGTCGCCAACCGGTTGACACCGGTTCGGGGGCGACTAGTGTCGGGCGTCGCGAGTGCGCGAGGCTCCCGGGGAAGGTGAGCTGACATGACGGAGAACCCGAACGAAGTAGCGGTGCTGGCCGGACAGTCTTGGGGTTGCGCGCATCGGAAGATATTCAGGGCAATATCCTCGCGTCCTTCAACAAGCAGTACCAGCGGTTCCTCTTCATCAGCTTCATGAACAATCGAGCAGGGGCCCGAAGCTGGCTCGGGCAGCTCGTCGACGAAGTTGCGTCCACGACGCAGGTGGTCGAGCACGGCGTCGCTCGCCAGCAGGCGCAAGACCGAGGCGAGAAACTTCCTACGCACGTGTGGGTCGGGGTGAGCTTCACCTCCTCCGGCTTGGTGGTCCTGAATTCCGACCTCGCGAATGGCCTGGTGGCCTTCGACGCTTTCTGGGAGGGCCCGCTCGTCGACCGCCAGTTCGACGGAGCGCGAACGACGTCCCCCGCCGTCGTGGGTGACGTAGACCGCGGCGACCCGAGGCGTTGGGTCGTCGGCGGCCCCCGTCAATATCCGGTCGACGCACTGCTTACCGTGGCGGCCGACGACCCGGACGAGCTCAACGACGCAGCGAACGAAAAACGCGACCTGGCGGTGACCTGCGGGCTCAAGATGCTGTCGTGGCAGGACTGTCAACGTCGGGTCAGGGACAATTACGGGATCGAACCGTTCGGCTTCCGGGACGGCATCTCGCAGCCCGGAATCCGCGGCTTCACCCGGTGCAGGTCCAGGTCCAAGACAAACGCCTCGAGGCGAAAGATCTGTGAGTGTCGTTGCGGTGCTCCCGGGTGGAGAACCACCAGGCTCGGTGCCGGTGACCCGGCGTGACTCGCGAAAGATCTGGCCGCTTCGGCGTGCCCTTGGTTTGACCTGTCCGCCGTGGTTGCCGGCACCGGCCTGGCCCACCAGTTGGCTTGATCAGAAGCATGTCCGCCCGTGGGCGTGACCCGTCACAGATGTGCCGCTCGGTGACTCCCATCCAGGCCGGTGCCGACCGTTCGACCCGCTCCCTTCGGAAGGAACCAGGCCGGTGCCCATGCTGGCAGAACTCGTCGACGCCGTGGTCGGTGTCGACACCCACCGCGACACCCACCAGGTCGAGATCGCCCTCCCCAACGGCGCCCCGATCGCCGTGACCACGATCAGCAACGACACCACCGGCTACGCCGAGCTGCTGGCCTGGATCGTCGACCACGCCCCCGGGCCGCGGCTGGCGGTGTCGATCGAGGGCACCCGCAGCTACGGCGTCGGGCTGGCCCGCGCCGCCGCCGCGGCCGGGCTGGTCGTGCTCGAGTGCGAACAGCCCAACCGCAAGACCCGGCGCGGGCGCGGCAAGTCCGACCCGATCGACGCGCACCTGGCCGTGCTGGCCGCGCTGCGCCTGGACGCCGACCGGCTGCCCACCCCGCGCGCCGACGGGGACCGCGAGGCGCTGCGGATCCTGCTCAGCGCGCGTCAGGAGCTCACCACCGCCAGCACCGCGCAGACCAACCGGCTGCGCGCGCTGCTGCTGGGCGGCGACGACACCGACCGCCAGTACGCCCGCGGCGCGCTCACCGACGCCCGCCTGGCCGGGCTGGCCCGGCGCCGACCACCCCGTGAGGCCAGCCGCGAGCAGGCGGTGCGGCACGCCGAGATCCGCCGCCTCGCGCTCGCCCTGCGCGAGGCCGCCCGCGCGCTCAAGGCCAACCGCGCCCAGCTGCAGACCATCGTCAACGACCTCGTCCCCGGGTTGATCGAGCGTCGTGGCATCGGCCCGGTCAGCGCCGCCCAGGCCATCGTGTCGTTCTCGCACCCCGGACGGTGCCGCAACGACGCCGCGTTCGCCGCCCTGGCCGGCGCCAGCCCGCTACCGGCCAGCAGCGGCCGCACCGTGCGGCACCGGCTCAACCGCGGCGGAGACCGCGCCCTGAACCGGGCGCTGCACACCATCGCCGCGACCCGCATGCGCAGCTGCCCGACCACCCAGGCCTACGTCGCCCGGCGCACCGCCCAGGGCAAGACCCCCAGGGAGATCCGCCGCTGCCTCAAGCGGTACATCGCCCGCCAGCTCTACCGCACCCTGACCACCGCGATGACACCCGCAGCCGAGATCAGCTGAGGCGCCCACCTCGACGAAAGCTCCGAGAACCCCTTGACACACATAGAAGCGTCAGCCCGGCACGCCGATCATCGCCGCAGGCGAGTTCGTCCTGGGGGTACAGCGGGGAGGGCGGCTCCTACCCGGACGTCCGGCGATCCAGGCTGCCCGAGTGGATGCGTGACGGTTCGTTCCAGGTGTTCCTCCGGCTGCGGCAGGACGTCGACGGCTGGCAGGCAAAGATGGACGAGCTCTCCCCATTGTCCACCCCGGACGACGCGGCGGCGGCCGCGATCGGACGCGCGTTGGACGGGAAGCCGCTTGCTGCCCCGGGACAGGGCGGAAATTTCAACGACTTTACGTTCGAGAAGGACGAATTGGGGGAACAGACCCCGAGGTTCGCACATATGCGCAAGATGAATCCCCGCAACGGTACGTTCGACGATGGGTGCGGCTCTTCTGGAGTGACAG
>CAVYOT010000017.1:0-15382 GCA_963770115.1 uncultured Actinomycetota bacterium | reverse complement strand
AGTTCGTCGACCTGTTCGCGAACCTGCAGGGGCAGGGCTACTCCCGCGTGCTCGTCGACGGCACGGTCCACCAGCTCACCGATCCGCCGAAGCTCAAGAAGCAGGAGAAGCACGACATCGACGTGGTGGTCGACCGGTTGACGGTGAAGACCAGCGCGAAGCAGCGGCTCACCGATTCGGTGGAGACGGCACTGCGGCTCGCCGACGGTCTCGTCGTGCTCGACTTCGTGG
Source organism: uncultured Actinomycetota bacterium (assembly GCA_963770115.1). Taxonomy (GTDB): domain Bacteria; phylum Actinomycetota; class Actinomycetes; order Mycobacteriales; family Pseudonocardiaceae; genus Pseudonocardia. The sequence goes on along the minus strand of CAVYOT010000017.1, from coordinate 15,151 downwards.
ACCTGCCCGACGAGCACCAGCACCGCGAGCGCCGCTTCTCCGAGCGGATGGCCTGCCCCAACGGCCATCCGCTCTCGCTCGACGATCTCGAGCCGCGCACGTTCTCCTTCAACTCGCCCTACGGCGCGTGCCCGGAGTGTGCGGGCCTGGGCATCAAGAAGGAGGTCGATCCCGAGCTGGTCGTGCCGGACGTCGAGCTGAGCCTGGCCGAGGGCGCGATCGCCCCGTGGGCCAACGGGCACTCGGCGGAGTACTTCGGGCGCCTGCTGGAGGGCCTCGCGAACGCGATGGGCTTCCGCATGTCGTCGCCCTGGCGGCGGCTGCCGTCCGAGGCGCAGAAGGCCGTGCTCCACGGCAGCGACGACCAGGTCCACGTCCGCTACCGCAACCGCTACGGCCGCGAACGCTCCTACTATGCCAACTACGAGGGCGTCATCCCGTTCCTCGAACGCCGGATGGACCAGACCGAGTCCGATGCGCAGCGCGAGCGCTACGAGGGCTACATGCGCGACGTGCCGTGCCCGGTCTGCAAGGGCGCCCGGCTCAAGCCCGAGGTCCTCGCCGTCACCCTCACCCACCGGGAGCAAGGTGAGCGGTCGATCGCCGAGGTGTCGGCGATGTCCGTGGCCGAATGCTCGGAGTTCCTCGCGGGCATGGAGCTCGACGCCCGGCAGTCGATGATCGCGGGACGGATCCTCAAGGAAGTGCAGGCCCGGCTGGGGTTCCTCCTGGACGTCGGGCTGCACTACCTGTCGCTCTCGCGGGCGGCCGGATCGCTGTCCGGGGGTGAGGCCCAGCGCATCCGGCTGGCCACCCAGATCGGGTCCGGTCTGGTCGGGGTGCTCTACGTGCTCGACGAGCCGTCGATCGGTCTGCACCAGCGCGACAACCGCAGGCTCATCCAGACCCTCGTCCGCCTGCGGGACCTGGGCAACACGCTGATCGTGGTCGAGCACGACGAGGACACGATCAGGGCGTCCGACTGGACGGTCGACATCGGTCCCGGCGCGGGAGAGCACGGCGGCGAGATCGTGCACAGCGGAACGGTCGCCGGGCTCGAGGCGCACGAGACGTCGCTGACCGGCGCCTACCTGTCGGGGCGGCGCTCGATCCCGGTGCCGGACATCCGCAGGCCGATCGACCGGAAGCGGCAGCTGACGATCGTCGGCGCCCGCGAGCACAACCTGCGCGGCATCGACGTCGAGATCCCGCTCGGCTGCCTCGTCTCGGTCACGGGTGTCTCCGGCTCGGGCAAGTCCACGCTGATCAACGACATCCTCGCCACGGTGCTGGCCAACAAGCTCAACGGCGCGCGCCAGGTGCCCGGCCGCCACACCCGGATCACCGGGCTGCAGGAGCTGGACAAACTGGTGCGGGTCGACCAGTCCCCGATCGGGCGCACCCCGCGGTCGAACCCGGCCACGTACACGGGTGTGTGGGACCAGGTCCGCAAGCTGTTCGCGGCCACCACCGAGGCGAAGGTCAGGGGCTACCAGCCGGGCCGCTTCTCGTTCAACGTCAAGGGCGGCCGTTGCGAGGCGTGCTCCGGCGACGGCACCATCAAGATCGAGATGAACTTCCTGCCGGACGTCTACGTGCCGTGCGAGGTCTGCAAGGGCGCCCGCTACAACCGGGAAACCCTGGAGGTGCACTACAAGGGCAAGACGGTGGCCGAGGTCCTCGACATGCCCATCGAGGAGGCGGCGGAGTTCTTCGCGCCGATCTCCTCGATCGCCCGCTACCTGCGCACAATGGTCGACGTCGGGCTCGGCTATGTCCGCCTCGGCCAGCCCGCCCCCACGCTGTCGGGCGGCGAGGCCCAGCGCGTCAAGCTGGCCTCGGAGCTGCAGAAGCGGTCGAACGGCCGCACGGTCTACATCCTCGACGAGCCCACCACGGGCCTGCACTTCGAGGACATCCGGAAGCTGCTGCTGGTGATCAACGGGCTGGTCGACAAGGGCAACACGGTGATCGTCATCGAGCACAACCTCGACGTCATCAAGACCTCGGACTGGATCATCGACATGGGCCCGGAGGGCGGCTCGGGCGGCGGCACCATCGTCGCGACGGGCACCCCCGAGCAGGTCGCCGCCCACCCCGACAGCTACACGGGGGAGTTCCTGCGCGGCCTCGTCGTGCCCGAGGCGGCGCCCGTGCGACGCCGCCGGAAGGCGGCCAGCTAGCGCCGCCCGGCGGCGGCGCCGCGTCGGCGGCCTCGCCAGATCGCCTGCAGCCCACGGGCGTGGCGCGGTCACGGGCGCGACGCGTGCAGCGCCCGGGAGGCGGTTCGCGCACCTCGCGTCCGAAGGCAGCCTCGTGGCGCGAGCGCCGTCGTACTGGCACGTATGCGCACCCCTCTCCCGATGTAGCTAGACAGTCATGATTTCGTGCCTGCAGATGACGTAGTCCTCGCCCCGCGGCGACTGCCGTCGGCGCGCCGGTCCCGGGAGCATCGGCGTCGACCGCGAAGAACGAGCACGCCACCGAGGAGTCCGCATGGTGCCGCCCACCCCGGCGCCCGATCCCCGCCCTCCCGTCCTCCCGCGCGAGGGAGCGCCGAGCAGCCGCACGGGTCGAGCCCTCCCCGTGCCCGCGGACGCGGGTCGTCCGCGTCGGACGGCCCCGGCTCCCCCGCACCGCTCGATCCCGCCCGGACCGGCCGCCCACCGCCTCGTCCCGGAGGCCGCGGCATCGCCGCCGCGCAGGCCGACGGTCATCCCCCGGCCCGCGTCGCCGCCGCGCCGACCACTGCTCTGGGCCTGTGCCCTGGGTTCGCTTGTCGCGGCGGCGTGCGTCGCCGCATGGCTCGTCACCACCACCGATCAGGGACGTGTGGTCGCCGACCAGGTCGTGCGGTACACGGTGGACCACTGGCGTCTGCTCCTGCCGGTCGGGATCGTCGGCGCGCTCTCCTGGGGGGTGTGGGGCGTGCGGAAGCTGCTGTCCGCGCTGTACCGGCCCCTGGTCAACGACTTCCGGACGACCACGTCGGTGGTCGTCCCCTCCTACCGGGAGGATCCCGACGTCCTCGAGGACGCGCTGGACACCTGGCTCGGCCAGGACCCCGACCAGGTGATCGTCGTGCTGGACCTGGCCGACACCGAGGCGCAGCGCAGGCTGCTGGCCCGCAACGACCCCCGGCTCCGGGTGATCATGTTCGAGCACGCGGGCAAGCGCTCGGCGCTCGGCGTCGGCATCCGGGCGGCCCGCGGCGAGATCCTGGTGCTGACCGACTCGGACACCCGCTGGACCGACGGCCTGCTCGCCGCCGTCCAGATGCCCTTTGCCGATCCCGAGGTCGGCGGGGTGAGCACCCGGCAGAGCGTGTTCCAGGCCGACACCAGCGTCTGGCGCCGCGTCGCCGAATGGATCATCAACAACCGCTACCTCGACTACGTGCCCGCCACCGGCCGCGCGGGCGCCGTCGTGTGCATCTCCGGCCGCACCGCCGCCTACCGACGTGAGGTGGTGCTGAAGGTGCTGCCGTACCTGGAGGACGAGTTCTTCCTCGGCCGCCGCTGCATCGCGGGCGACGACGGCAGGCTGACGTGGCTGGTGCTGGCGAGCGGGTACCGGACGGTCTACCAGTCCACGGCCCACGCCCTGTCGATGTTCCCGACGACGTTTCGGGCGTTCTGCAAGCAGCGTGTGCGGTGGAGCCGCAACTCCTACCGGTGCTACCTGACCGCGATGTGGAAGGGCTGGCTCTGGCGGGTTCCGATCATCTCGCAGCTCACCGTGTTCCAGATCCTGCTGACCCCGGTGACGATGGCGGCCACGGCGTTCTACCTGGTCGTCGCGGCCACGGGGGACGACGCGACGGTGGCGGCCGCCTTCGCGTTCACCTGGTTCTTCCTCAGCAGGGCCCTGCGCAACATGGCACACCTGCGGACGCGGCCCTCGGACATCCTGCTGCTCCCGCTGGTGACCCTGGTGATCACGTTCGTGGCCCTGCCGATCAAGGCCTACGCGTTCGTGACCATGAACAAGCAGGGCTGGCTGACCCGGCGCTCCGAGCAGATCGGCGGCGACGGCCAGAACGCCGCGAGCCTGGTGCGGGGGTAGGGCGATGCCGCGGGGGAAGAAGAGGTCGACGGGCCACGGCACACGGCCGGGGACGGCGATGCTGCTGTGCGTGACGTTCGCCCTGCTCGCCGCGGCGGGCCTCTGGTTCGCCGATCGGCTGACGGCCCCCGCACCGGCTCCGGCGGGGCCCACGGCACCGCCGTCCGCGCCCGCGTCGACGGACGACAAGCAGTCGGCGCTCGTCGTGGACGAGGACGCACGGATCGAGTCCGCGGTCTTCGGCAGGCCGCGCCCCGGCGAGCAGCGCGGGCCCGCCACAGCGGTGCTGGTGCCGCGGCGAGCGCCCTACACATTGCAGAGTCTGCTCGCCATCGGCGCGGCCACCCTGGCGAACCCCACCACGGTGGACCTCGTCCGTTCCGTCGTCGCCCTCCCCGGCGCGAACCTCGACGTCGAGGCGCCCGGCACGACCCTGCGGCTGGCCAGCACGCCCGCGGGCTTCACGTCGATCGTCGGGTGGGAGGGCGCGATCACCCTGGCGGGCAGCGCGGCGGCCCCGCTGACCGTCACGAGCTGGGATCCGGCGGCGAAGGGCCCCGACGTCGCGCTCGCGGACGGCCGCGCCTACGTGCGCGGCATCGGGACCGCGCTCACCCTGCGCTTCGCCCACGTCGACGCCCTCGGCTTCTGGAGCGGCCGCACCGGGGGCATCGCGCTCACCGGGCTCGCCGACCACCCGGCGACCGGCGCGATCAGCGACACCGAGGTCACCGGTGACCACTACGGCCTCTTCGCCACCGACGTCGACAAGCTCGTCGTGACGGCCGCGGCCTTCCGGCACAGCGAGCTCTCCGGGGTGCTGCTGCATCGCGGCACGGCGAACGTCGTCGTCGAACGCTCGATCGCGGAGGCGAACGGCACGGACGGGTTCGCCGCCGATCGCGGCTCCCAGGCGATCGCGCTCCGCCAGGTGACGGCCGTGGGCAACGCGGGCGACGGCGTCCGGTTCGACGGTGGCCCGCTCGCCGAGGACGCCGGTCCCGCTGGAGCGAGCAATGTCTCCCACCGGGACTTCCGCCTGGAGAACTCCACGTCCCGCGACAACCGCGACGACGGCGTGCGGGCCATCGACACCGACCAGCTCGTCGTCACCGGCAACCAGGTCGCAGGCCAGCAGGAGGGCATCGTCGTCAGCGGCCGCTCGCCGGGCGCGCAGATCACCGGCAACACCGTCTCCGGCGCCCTCTCCGCGGCGATCGCGGTGCGCGATGGACCCTCCGGCGTCCTGGTGCGGGGCAACCGCATCGACCGGGCCACGATCGGGCTCCAGGTCCGCGACGCGCGCGTCGACATGCGGGACAACGCCGTCACCGGCGCGACCAGCCACGGAGTCTCCGTGGTCGGCGACGTGGACGGCACGTCGCTCGCGGGAAACACCCTCGTCGGCGCGGGCGCCAGCGCCGTGGACATCGCCCGTGTCGCGCCCACCGCCGTCGTCACCGTGGGCCCCAACGACGAGACCGGGTGGCACGTGGTGGTCCCCCTCGGCGAGTACCTCACCGACCTCGTCCGCGATCACCCGTTGTTGCCGGTGTGGGTGCTCGTGCTGCTCGCCCCGCTCGCCCTGATCGTGGTGCGCCGCCGCCGTGCCACCCGCCCCTACGTCGAGGGGGCCGGGGTTCCGGAGCCGCCCGCGACGTCGGTCGACGGCCACGGCGAGACGCTGCTGATCCCGCGCTCCGCCATCGGCGCGCCCGACGGCACCTCGGCGAACCTGACCGTCTGGCTGCTTCGACCGAAAGGAGCTGGTCGGCGATGAAGCGACTGCTCGCGGGCGCCCTACTCCTCCTCGGGGCCGCCACCGCCGCGTGCGACCAGACGGTGGCCGCCACGCCGCACAGCGCGCCCGGCGTCGCTCCGGCATCGGCCGCGTCGACGGGCTGTGACGGGACGGGACCCGAGGTCACCACGGCCGACGCGCTGCAGGCCGCCCTCGCGGCCGCGAAGCCCGGCTCGACGGTCCGCCTGGCGGCCGGTCGGTACCCGGGCCACTTCGGCTTGACGACGTCGGGCACCCCCGATGCCCCGATCACCGTGTGCGGCCCGCGGGACGCCGTCCTCGACGGCAGCGGCGGCGGCGACAAGGGCGGGGACGACGGCTACACCCTGCACCTCGACCACGCCGACTACGTGCGTGTCGCGGGCTTCACCGTGCGGGGCGGCCAGAAGGGCGTGATGGTCGACGCCTCGTCCCACGCGGTGCTGGACGGGCTCCTCGTCACCGACATCGGCGAGGAGGGCGTGCACCTGCGTCGCGGCAGCTCCGACGACGTCGTCCGCGGCGTCGTCGTGCGCAACACCGGTCTGCGCACGAAGAAGTTCGGCGAGGGCCTCTACGTCGGCAGCGCCCAGAGCAACTGGTGCACCTACAGCGACTGCCAGCCCGACCGCAGCGACCGCAACCTCCTCGAGGGCAACGACATCGCGGGCACGACCGCCGAGTCGGTCGACGTCAAAGAGGGCACGACCGGCGGGATCCTGCGCGGCAACACGTTCTCCGGAGCGGGCATGACCGCCGCCGACGCCTGGGTGAACGTCAAGGGCAACGAGTGGCAGATCGTCGGCAACACCGGCACCGACGCGCCAGAGGACGGATTCCAGACCCACCGCATCCTCGACGGCTGGGGTGCCCGCAACGCCTTCGCCGACAACCGGGCCCTCGTGAACGGGCCCGGATACGCGATCAACATCACGAAGGCGGCCGACGGGAACAGCGTCGCCTGCTCGAACACCGCCGAGGCCGCGGACAAGGGCCTCACGAACATCACCTGCTCGTGACCACCCAGCACACCGTGAGGCACGCCATGACCGTTCCGACTCCCACTCCCGACACCGCTCGCAGGCCACGCCTGACGGTGATCGGCACCGGCTACCTGGGCGCCACCCACGCGGCGTGCATGGCCGAGCTCGGCTTCGAGGTGCTCGGCCTCGACGTCGATCCCGAGAAGATCGCCGCGCTGCAGGCCGCACGCGTGCCCTTCTACGAACCGGGCCTCGCGGAGCTGATCGGCAAGCAGATCCAGGCGGGCAGGCTGCGCTTCACGACGTCGGTCGAGGAGGTCGCGGAGTTCGGCGACGTGCACTTCCTCTGCGTCGGCACCCCGCAGAAGCGGGGCGAGTTCGCCGCGGACCTGCGCTACGTCGACGCCGCCGTCGAGGCGCTCGCCCCGCACCTGCGCCGGGCGTGCGTGGTCGTCGGGAAGTCGACGGTGCCGGTGGGCACCGCGGCCCGCCTCGCGGAACGCCTCGCCGAGCTCGCCCCGGCGGGCGCCGCGGTCGAACTGGCCTGGAACCCGGAGTTCCTGCGCGAGGGCTTCGCCATCGAGGACACGCTGCACCCGGACCGGCTGGTCATCGGCGACCGCGTCGGCCCGCGCCGAGACAGGTCCTGCGTGCGGTGTACGCCCCGCTGCTGGACGCGGGCGTGCCGCTGGTCGTCACCGACTACCAGACCGCCGAGCTGGTCAAGGTCGCGGCGAACGCCTTCCTCGCCACGAAGATCTCGTTCATCAACGCGATGGCCGAGGTCTGCGAGACCGCCGGCGCCGACGTCACCCAGCTCGGCCGAGGCGCTCGCGCTCGACCCGCGCATCGGCGGCCGTTTCCTGTCCGCGGGCCTCGGCTTCGGCGGCGGCTGCCTGCCCAAGGACATCCGCGCGTTCATGGCACGGGCCGGCGAGCTCGGCGCCGACCAGGCCCTGAGCTTCCTGCGCGAGGTCGACGCGATCAACATGCGCCGTCGCGCGCGGATGATCGACCTGGCCCGCGAGCAGTGTGACGGTTCGTTCCTCGGCAAGCGCGTGGCCGTGTTCGGCGCGGCGTTCAAGCCCGACTCCGACGACATCCGCGACTCGCCCGCCCTCAACGTCGCCGCCTCGATCCAGCTGCAGGGCGCGCAGGTGACCGTCTACGACCCGAAGGCGAACGACAACGCCCGCAAGATGTACCCGACGCTGGACTACGCCGACTCGGCGTTCGAGGCCGCGGACCGGGCGCACCTGGTGCTGCACCTGACGGAATGGGCCGAGTTCGCCGCGTTGGAACCCGAGGCGCTGGGCCGGGTCGTCGTCGCCCGGCGGATCGTGGACGGCCGCAACGCGCTCGACCCGGCCCTCTGGCGTGGGGCGGGCTGGACGTATCGGGCGTTGGGCAGGCCATGAAACGTCGCGCCGGGACCACCACCCCTCCCGGTCCCGGCGCGACCCCCGTGCCCTCGGCCGCGGACGGTGGGTCGTGTACCCTGCGGAATGCGACCACCCCGTCGCGCGTTGAGTCGCGCGTCAGGGCGCTCAAGTGGAGCCCCGCTCCCACCCGAGTCACCGCAGGTGGCCGGGTCCGGTCCAGCCGACGAGCCCAGGGCTCGTGGGCTGTGATCGACGTGGGTCTCCGCTCCGTCGCGCCACACGACGTCGACACGAGGAGACCCCATCACCACTGAGACACGCATCAACGACCGCATCCGCGTTCCTGAGGTCCGCCTGGTCGGGCCGAACGGGGAGCAGGTCGGCATCGTGCGTATCGAGGACGCCCTGCGGCTCGCGCAGGAGGCCGATCTCGACCTGGTCGAGGTCGCGGCCCAGGCTCGCCCGCCGGTCTGCAAGCTCATGGACTACGGCAAGTTCAAGTACGAGAGCGCGCAGAAGGCCCGGGAGTCCCGCCGCAACCAGCAACTCACCGTCATCAAGGAGAAGAAGCTCCGACCGAAGATCGACACGCACGACTACGAGACCAAGAAGCGGGCACGTCCGGCGCTTCCTCGAAGGCGGCGACAAGGTCAAGGTCACGATCATGTTCCGTGGTCGCGAGCAGTCCCGTCCCGAGCTGGGTTTCCGGCTGCTCCAGCGGCTCGCCGAGGACGTGAGCGACGTGGGTGTGGTCGAGGCGACGCCCAAGCAGGACGGTCGCAACATGATGATGGTGATCGCACCGCACAAGAAGCCCCAGGCCAAGCGCCAGGCGCCCGCTGCGCGACCCCGGAGCCCGCCCCGCCCGCCTGACCGGCACGCCGTAACGCCCGCCCGGCACCCGCGCTCCCGCGGGGGTGCCGCCGATGAAGGAATTGCCATGCCGAAGAAGAAGACGCACTGCGGGATCGCCAAGCGGATCAAGGTCACCGGCAGCGGCAAGCTCATGCGCCAGCAGGCGGGTCTGCGCCACCGGCTCGAGGTCAAGTCGAGCAAGGAGACGCGCGATCTCTGCCCGGGTCGTGCCGGTGAGCAAGGCCGACGTCAAGCGCGTGAAGAAGCTCCTCGGCCGCTGAGCCACCCCGACCCTGCCCCCGACGACGTTTAAGGACTGATCCCCATGGCACGCGTCAAGCGGGCGGTCAACGCCCACAAGAAGCGGCGCACCACCCTCGAGCTGGCCAGCGGCTACCGCGGTCAGCGTTCGCGGCTGTACCGCAAGGCCAAGGAGCAGATGCTCCACTCGCTGAACTACGCCTACCGCGACCGGCGCGCCCGCAAGGGCGACTTCCGCCAGCTGTGGATCACCCGCATCAACGCGGCGGCGCGCGCCAACGGCATGACGTACAACCGCTTCATCCAGGGCCTCAAGGCCGCCGGCGTCGAGGTCGACCGCAAGATCCTCGCCGACCTGGCCGTCAACGACGAGGCCGCCTTCGCCGCGCTGGTCGAGGTCGCCAAGGCGCACGTCCCGGCCCAGCCCGCGAAGGACTCGGCGGCCTGACGGCACCCGCGTGCGCCCCGGCTCCGCGCCACCCTCCGCGCCACCCGACGCGCCCTCAAGGGGAGAACCGCCCTGCACCGAGCGCGCCCCGCGCGTCGTCGCAGCCCGCAAGCTGCTGCGCCGCGCGGGTCGCGACCGGGCGGGGCGGTTCCTCGTCGAGGGCCCGCAGGCCGTCCGCGAGGCCTGCGCTACGCCCGCGGTGCGCGAGCTGCTTCGTCACCGCGATGCCGCCGCGCAGCGCCACCCCGAGCTGCTGACCCCGGAATCGCGGTGCCGGGACCGCGGTCGTCCGGATCACCGACGCGGGCCGCTGCGTCGCTGGCCGACACGGTGACCCCGCAGGGCATCGTCGCGGTCTGCGACCTGCTCGACGTGCCGCTCGACCGTGCGCTCGAGGGCACCGCCCTCGACTCGTCGCGTGTGCGTGGCGATCGCCGACCCGGGCAACGCCGGCACCGTCATCCGGGTCGCCGACGCGGCCGGCGCCGACGCCGTGGTCCTCGCGGGCGACACGGTCGACCCGTACAACGGCAAGGGCGTCCGCGCCTCCGCCGGCTGCCTGTTCCACCTGCCGATCGCCCGCGAACGCGACACCGGCGCGGCGCTCGACGCGCTGCCGCGCCGCCGGTCTGACGCTGCTGGTCGCCGACGGCCGCGGCGAGCTCGACCTGCACGACCCCGCCGCTGCCGCGGTGCTCGCCGGGCCCGTGGCGTGGATGTTCGGCGGCGAGGCGCACGGGCTCCCGGGCGCCGTCGCGGAGCGGGCCGACCATCGCGTCCGCGTGCCGATCCACGGCCGTGCCGAGAGCCTCAACCTGGCGACGGCCGCGGCGGTCTGCCTCTACGCGAGCGTCGCGGCGCGCGCCGAGGGCGACGGCAGGTAGGGGACCGCGCCGCGCGCCCGCCTGCGGGATGTCGGTGGAGAGGCGTCGCGGCACGCCCATAGGATCGGGCCATCATGACTGGGAGCACCGACGTGAGCAGTCCTCTCGACGCGCTTGACGACGCCGTCGCCGCGGCCCGCACGGCGTTCGCCGCGGCAGCCGATCTGGCCGCGCTCGCCGCGGTCAAGCCCGCCCACCTCGGCGACCGCGCCCCGGTGCCGCTCGCCCGCCGCGAGATCGGTGCGCTGCCCGGCCCGGAGCGCGCGGACGCGGGCAGACGGGTCAACGCGGCCCGGCTCCAGGTCCAGGCGGCGTTCGACGACGCGGCACGCGGCGCTGGTCGCGGGAGCGCGACGCAGCGCGTGCTCGTCGAGGAGACGGTCGACGTCACGCTGCCCTGGGACCGCCGCCCACGCGGCGCCCGGCACCCGCTCACGCTGCTCGCCGAGCGCATCGCCGACGTCTTCGTCGGGCATGGGCTGGGAGGTCGCCGAGGGCCCCGAGCTCGAGTCGGAGTGGTTCAACTTCGACGCGCTGAACTTCGAGCGGGACCACCCGGCGCGCACCATGCAGGACACGTTCTACGTGGGCGAGACGGACCCCGACGGCGCGGAGAAGCTCGTCCTGCGCACGCACACCTCGCCGGTGCAGGTCGCGGACGATGCTGGAGCGCGAGCTGCCGATCTACGTCGTCTGCCCGGGCCGCATGTTCCGCACCGACGAGCTCGACGCGACCCACACGCCGGTGTTCCACCAGGTCGAGGGCCTGGCCGTGGACAAGGGCATCACGATGGCGCACCTCAAGGGCACCCTCGACCACTTCGCCCGCGCGATGTTCGGCGCCGAGTCGCGAAGACCCGGCTGCGCCCGTCGTACTTCCCGTTCACCGAGCCGTCGCGCCGAGCTGGACCTGTGGTTCCCGGAGAAGAAGGGCGGCGCGGGCTGGATCGAGTGGGGCGGCTGCGGCATGGTCAACCCGAACGTGCTGCGCGCCTGCGGCATCGACCCGGACGTCTACTCCGGCTTCGCGTTCGGCATGGGCATCGAGCGCACGCTGCATGTTCCGCAACGGCGTCCCGGACATGCGCGACATGGTCGAGGGCGACGTGCGGTTCAGCCGCGCAGTTCGGCATGGGAGCGTCTCGATGCGTGTGTTGCACTGTCCTGGCTGCCCGAGTACGTCGACCGACCGGCGGCCCTCGGCGGAGGCGACTGCCGAGGCGCTCGTCCGGGTCGGGTCTCGAGGTCGAGGAGATCCATCGCCGCGCCGACGGTCACGGGCCCGCTGCGTCGTCGGCCGGGTGCTCGACGATCGAGGAGCTCACCGGGTTCAAGAAGCCGATCCGGTGGTGCCAGGTCGATGTCGGCGAGCACGACGCCGCGCGGCGATCGTCTGCGGCGCCCGCAACTTCGCCGTCGGCGACCTCGTCGTCGTCGCGCTGCCCGGGCGCGGTGCTGCCCGGCGGTTCGCGATCGCCGCGCGCAAGACGTACGGCCACGTCTCCGACGGCATGATCTGCTCGGCCCGCGAGCTGGGCCTCGGCGACGACCACGCGGGCATCCTCGTGCTGCCGCCGCGGCACCGCCGAGCCGGGCGACGACGCGCTCGCCGTTGCTCGGCCTGGACGACGTGGTGGTCGAGCTCAACGTCACCCCGGACCGCGGCTACGCTTCTCGGTGCGCGGGCTCGCCCGGGAGCTCGCGCACTCGCCACCGACGTCGGCGTACGCCGACCCGGCCATCCCGCGTGCCCGTGCCGGTCGTCGAGCGGCGAGGCATGGCCGGTGACGCGTCGACGATCCGAGCCGGCTGCCGGCCGGTTCGTGGCCCGGCGCGGTGCGCGGCGTCGACCCGAAGGCGGCGTCGCCGTGGTGGATGCAGCGCCGGCTGCTCGCGGCCGGGCATGCGGCCGATCTCGCTGATCGTCGACGTCACCAACTACGTGATGCTCGAGCTGGGCCAGCCGATGCACGCCTACGACCCGGCGCGGCTGTCCGGGCCGATCGTGGTGCGGCGTGCGGGCCGGGCGAGAAGCTCACCACGCTCGACGACGTCGACCGTCGGCTCGACCCCGACGACCTGCTGATCACCGACGACTCCGGGCCGATCGGGCTCGCCGGCGTGATGGGCGGCGCGTCGACCGAGATCGCGCCGGCGCCGAGCCGACGACGTCCTGCATCGAGGCGGCGCACTTCGATCCCGCTGACGGTCGCCCGCACGCGCCCGGCGGCACAAGCTGCCCAGCGAGGCGTCGCGCGGTTCGAGCGCGGGGTCGACCCGCAGCTGCCGCCGGTGGCGGCCGAGCGGGTCGCCATGCTGCTCGTCGAGCACGGGGGCGGGACGATCGCCGCGGGTCGCACCGACGCGGGCGGCGCCCCCGGCGTCGCGCCGGTGCGGATGGCGTTGGACCTGCCGGACCGCGTTGCGGGCGTGGCCTACGCGCCCGGGGCCACGGTGCGGCGCCTCACGCAGGTCGGCTGCACGGTCGAGCTCGTCGCGGGGGAGGACGGCCGCGGCCAGGTCGTCGCGACGCCGCCCTCGTGGCGGCCCGATCTCGTCGAGCCCGCGGACCTCGTCGAGGAGGTGCTGCGCCTGGAGGGCTACGAGGCGATCCCGTCCCGGCTGCCCACCGCGCCCGCCGGACGGGGGCTCACACCCGCCCAGCGCAGGCGCCGCAAGGTGTCGGTGGCGCTGGCCGAGGCGGGCTACGTCGAGGTACTGCCGTTCCCGTTCGTCGGGCCGCACACGTGGGACGCGTTCGGGCTCGCCGCCGACGACCCACGCCGCCACACCGTGACCGTGCGCAACCCGCTCGACGCCGACCGCGGCGAGCTCGCCACCACACTGCTGCCGGGCCTCATCGACACGCTCGTGCGCAACCGCTCACGGGGCGCGGGCGATCTCGCGCTGTTCACGGTCGGCCAGGTCGTGCTGCCGCACCGCGAGCAGCTCCCGATGCCCGAGCCGGGCGTCGCCGGACGTCCGTCCGACGCCGAGATCGCGCAGATCGCCGCCGCGCTGCCCGCCCAGCCGCTGCACGTCGGCGTGGTACTGGCCGGTGACCGGGAACCCCGCGGATGGTGGGGGGGCGGTCGTCCGGCGGCCTGGGCCGACGCCGTCGAGGCCGCCCGGCTCGTGGGGCAGGCCGCAGGCGTCGAGCTGCGGGTCACCGCGGGCGACAACCCGCCGTGGCATCCGGGCCGGTGCGCCATGCTGCGGGTCGGCGACTTCCCGGTCGGCTTCGCGGGCGAGCTGCACCCGAAGGTCGTCGACGCGCTCGGGCTGCCCCCGCGCACCTGCGCCATGGAGCTGGACCTCGACCTCGCTGCCGCTCGTCGACGACCGGCCCGGCCCCGCGCGTGTCGCCCTACCCGCCGGTGGCCGTCGACGTGGCGCTGGTCGCCGAGGCGGCGGTGCCCGCGGCGCGGCTGGCCGACGCCCTGCTCGACGGCGGCGGCGACCTCCTGGAGGAGGTGCGGCTCTTCGACGTCTACACCGGGGAGCAGCTGGGCGCCGGGCAAGCGCTCGCTGGCCTACACGCTCCGTTTCCGGGCCCCCGACCGGACGCTCACCAGCGAGGAGGCCAACACCGCACGCGACGCCGCCGTCGCGGTGGCGGCCCAGCGGCACGGGGCGCGCCTGCGCTGACCCGGCCTCAGCACCGCCGCGGGTGCCCGCCGGGCGAGCTCCGCGCGCACGAGCGGCGCCACCTCGGTGCCGAGGAGCTCGATCGCGCGCAGCACCTCCCGGTGCGGCACGTCGCCGATCGCCATCTGGACGAGGGTGCGGTCCTGCCCGAACACCTCGTGCCAGAAGAGGATCTTCTCGGCGACCGCCGCGGGGTCGCCGACGGCGTAGGCGCCGCGCAGCGCCGTCTGGGCGTCGAACGCGGCGCGGTTCGTCGGGCCCCAGCCGCGCTCGCGGCCGATGCGGTTCATCACGCCAGAGTGCGCGGGGTAGTAGACGTCCGCAGCGCGTTCGCGGGTGTCCGCCACGAAGCCGTGCACGTTGAGGCTCATCGCATTTCCTCGCTGCGCTCGGTCAGCGCTTCGCGCGGACGCTGCGCCGGATGACTCGCTCGCAAGCTCGCTCGTGGCCTGCCCGTCGTGCCCTGCTTCGGCCAACGCGCGGCGGTGCAGCTCGGCGAGCGGCGCGAACCGCTCCGGCATGCCGCCGATGATCGCCAGCGCGAGCGGGAGGCCGAGGAGCCCTGCGCGCACGACCGACTGCGGGTTGCCGCCGACCGCCACCCACACCGGCAGCGGATCCTGCACCGGCCGTGGGTACACCGGCTGGTCGGCGAGCGCGGCGCGGTGCGCACCCGACCAGGTGACCCGTTCCCGATCGCGGATCGCCAGCAGGAGGTCGAGCTTCTCGGCGAAGAGCGTGTCGTAGTCGGCCAGGTCGTAGCCGAACAGCGGGAACGACTCGGTGAACGACCCGCGTCCCGCCATGATCTCGGCGCGGCCTTCGGAGAGCAGGTCCAGCGTGGC
>CAVYOT010000016.1:0-75991 GCA_963770115.1 uncultured Actinomycetota bacterium | reverse complement strand
TATGCGGGCCGATGCGGCGCACCGCGAGCGTGATCTGGTCATCGGCGTCTCCTCGCGGGGCTGCGGGACCAGGGTTCGGGCGCGTCTCGGACATTGCGGCTCACGGTAAGGCGACAGCGCCCGGTCTGCCACTCCGGGGTGGCCGCTGTCCGCTCGCCGGGAGGCCGCGCCGTCGTTCTCCGGTGCCTCCGGAGGACTGCGCCGGGCTCCGGGGGCGGGCTGGGCTAGACGTAGATGCGGCGTGGAGCGGCGCCCGCCATCGGCACGATGCGCTGCTCCAACCGCGTCGCGGCGGACAGCAGGGCCGACTCGGCGCCGGGACGGCCGACAAGCTGCACCCCCACCGGGCGTCCGCCGATCCGGACCGGCGCCACCACCGCGGGCAGACCTGCCAGGTTCCATGCCTGCGTGAACGGCACGCGCCCCGCGGTGCGCGCGAGCGTCGTCAGGTAGCCGCGGCCCGCGAACCCACCCGCCGCGACCGGGGGGAGAGCGGTGGCGGGCCCGACCACGAGGTCGAAGCCACCCTCGTCGAACCACTCCAGCACCCGGTCGCGCCATGCCGTCACCGCGGCGGCCCGCGGCGGGGCGAACCGCAGCACCCGGTGGCCGCGCCGGGCCACTGCGGCCGTGCGCCGTTCGACGGCGGAGCGGTCGAGCCCGAGGTCGGCGACGTCGCGGGCGACCCCGGCGTGCCACCGGCGCATCCACTGCAGGCCCAACGTGCGCGGGTACGGGGGATCGGCGAGCGTGACGGCGGCCCCTCCCGGGGCGGCGCGCAGCCGGGCCGCGGCACCCACCGCGGCGGCACGGTGGTCGGGGTGCAGGCGGGTGAGCGGCAGCGGGGCCCGCAGCGACAGTGCGACGTGCACCGGGCCTGGCTCGTCGACGCCGAACGTCCGCCCGGCGAGCACGCCCAACATCAGCGCGGCGTCCTCGGCGGTGCGCGCGAGCGGCCCCGCGACCGACAGGCCGCACCAGTGCTCGTCGGCCCCGCCCGGCAGCGGAACCACGTCGCGGCCGGGCTTGACCCCGACGAGCCCGCAGTAGGCCGCCGGGATGCGGATCGAGCCGCCGCCGTCGGTGCCCAGCGCGAGCGCCGCCATCCCGGCCGCCACGGCCGCGGCGCTGCCGCCGCTGGAGCCGCCGGGGTCGAGCGCGCGGTCGAGCGGGTTGTGCGTCGTGCCGAGCGCGGAGTGGGTGAACCCCCAGATCGCGAGCTCGGGCATCCGGGTCTTGCCGAGCACGACCGCCCCGGCGGCGCGCAGCCGCTTGACCAGCTCGTCGTCCCGCTTGGCCTGCTCGGTGGAGGTGGCGGCGCTGCCGTGGCGGGTGGGGTAGCCCGCGACGTCGACACAGTCCTTGACGGCCACGGGCACGCCCGCGAGCGGGAGCGCGAACCGGTCGTGGCGGCGGTCGACCGCGCCCGCCTCGGCCAGCACCCGCTCGGGATGGTGCTCCTGGAAGGCGCCGATCTGCCCGTCGCGCGCGGCGATCCGGGCGAGGTGCGCCTCCGCGACGGCGACGGCACTGGTCCGCCCGTCGTGCACGCGCGCCACGATCTCGGCCGCGGTGAGCGCGGTCAGGTCGGTGGCGTCCATGGCCCTACCCTGTCATCCACCCCGACAGATCGGGAGCGGACATGCCGCGACGTGCCCGTTTCGGGGTCGCCGCGGCGGGCTATCCGGCGGCCGCGAGGGCTTCCGGCACGTCGTCCGCGACGGTGAAGAGCCGCAGCAGGCCGGTGGCCTCCAGCGCGCGCTTGGCGATGCGGGAGCCGGGGACGACGAGCAGCCGCCCCTGGCTGTTGTCGGCCGCGTCCTTGGCCTCGACGAGCGCCGCCAGCCCCGCAGAGCCGAGGAACGAGACGTCGGAGAGATCCACGACGAGCTTGGCCACGGCCGACTGCTGCTCGGCGAGCTGCCGGGCCAGCAGGGGGGAGGTCAGCGTGTCGAGCTCGCCGATGACGTGCAGCACCCGGACGTCCGCGCCGTGGTCGTCGACCTCGAAGCGGATGATCTCGGACCCGTCGGTGCCGACGCCCGCGTCGACGGGCGGTTCGGTGTTCATGGGCACCCGCTCCTCGGGATTCGTGGGCTCCTGGCGCGGACTGTTGCCTCAAACCGCTGGGCGAACCCTACGGATACCCCGGACAGGCGCACAACATGGGTGCTGACGGCGTTAACGCCTACCCTGCGTGGGGCGACTGCACCTCATGTTCGTTCCAGTTGGGGGTGATGGGTGGGCGCCGAGCTCATCGCCAGAGGGTTGCGCCGGACCTTCGACGTGCGCACCGCCCCGGTCCGCGCGCTGCGCGGCGTCGACCTCGTCGTCGAGCACGGCGAGCTCGTCGCGTTGATGGGGCCGTCCGGCTGCGGGAAGTCCACGCTGCTGCACGTGCTCGCGGGGCTCGAACGCGCCGACGAGGGCAGCATCGAGCTGGCGGGCGTGCGCCTCGAAGGGCTGGGCGCGGCCGCGCTCGCCCGGCTGCGGCGGCGGCACGTGGGGATGGTGTTCCAGTTCTTCCACCTCATCGAGCACCTGACCGCACTGGAGAACGTGGCGCTGGCCGCGCTCATCGGGGGCGCGCGGCAGCAGGCCGCCCTCGAACGGGCCCGCGAGCTGCTCGACCGGCTCGGCATGCTGGAGCGCGCCGTCGAGCTGCCCGCCCGCCTGTCGGGCGGCCAGCGCCAGCGCGTCGCGATCGCCCGCGCCCTGGCCAACCGGCCCACCCTGCTGTTGGCCGACGAGCCGACCGGCGCGCTGGACTCCGTGGGCGCGGCCGAGGTGCTCGACCTGTTCCGCCAGCTCAACAACCGCGGTCAGACGATCCTGATGGTCACCCACAGCGCCGAGGTGGCGACGGCGGCGAGCCGTGTCGTGCGGATGCGCGACGGCCGGATCGAGACGCCCCCGGTCGACGCAGGCCCGATCGATGGAGGCCCGATCGATGCAGGCCCGATCGATGCAGCCCCGGTCGACGCAGGCCCAGTCGACACCGGTTCGGTCGCGGACCCGGCCGTGGCGAGGCCCGCGTGAGCCTGCCTGGCGGCCCTCGCGCAGCGCGGTCGCTGCTCGCATCGGGCCTGATCGTCGGGCTCGGGATCGCCTCGGTCGGTGTCTGCGTCGGGCTGCTGGGCGGCGGGCCGCCGTTCCCCGTCGCGGTGGCGCTGTCGCTGGCGCCGGTCCTGCTGGGCGCGGTGGCGACGGCGAGCGCGCGGGCGCGGCGCGCGGGCACCGCGATCCTCGTCGCGGCCTCGGACTTCGCGGGCCTCGCGGTCGCCGTCGATCTCGGGCTGCTGCTGATGCTGCTGGCCTTCGGCAGGCTCCCGGTCGGTGCCCAGCGCGACCTGGTCGACCCGGCGCTGCTGGGCATGCTGCTCGTCGCGACGCTGGCGGGCCCGCTGGGCAGGCGGATCGCGCGGTCGGCGCGCGCGACGCTCGCCGGGGTGCGTCGCTCGCCCGACGAGCTTCTCGCCGACGTCGGCGACCGCGCCCGCCGCACCGAACCCGTCGCCGAGCTGCTGCGGCCGCTGGCCGAGTCGATGCGGCGCGACTGGCGGCTGTCCGGGGTGCGGATCTGGACCGGCCCCGAGGGCAGGCTCGGCGAGGGCGACCTGGAATGCGCCACGATCGTGCCCGCACCCCTCGACGGCGCCCCTGCCCCCATCCCGCTCAGCGCGGCGGAACGCGGGCTGCTCGCCAGGGTCGGGGTGGCGGGGCCCGGCTGGCTGCGGGTGTGGTTGCCGCGCCTGCTGTCGCACGACCCCGACCCGCCGCAGATGCGCTTCGCGCCTGCCGTCGACGGCGTCCGGGTGCTCGCCCTCGTGGTGATCGAGCGCGCGGCCGACGCCGCCGCGTTCACCACGGCCGACGAGCGCGCGCTCGCGGCGGTCGCGAGCAGGCTGGCGGTCGAGCTGCGCAGCAGGGCCCTCGACGAGGCGCTCCAGGCCACCCTCGTCGACCTGCGGCGCAGCAACGCGGAGTTGCAGGCGTCGCGGGCCCGGCTCGTGGCGGCGGCGACGGCGGAGCGGCGGCGGATCGAGCGCGACCTGCACGACGGCGCCCAGCAGCACCTCGTCGCGCTCGCGGTGGGGCTGCGGCTCCTGCGCGATGGCATCCCCGCCGACTCGCCGGACCTGGAGCTGCTCGACGAGCTCGACCGCGGCGCCCGCGACGCGGTGGCCGCGCTGCGCGACCTCGCGCACGGCATCTACCCCCCGCTGCTGCGCGACGCGGGGCTGGCCGCGGCGCTGCGTGCGGTCGCAGCACGCGGCCCGGTCGCCGTCACCGTCGTCGCCGACATGCCGGACCGCGCCGTCGAGGCCGTCGAGGCCGCCGTGTACTTCTGCTGCCTGGAGGCGCTGCAGAACGTCGCCAAGCACGCCCCGGACGCGCGCGTCACGATCCGGCTGACCGCGGCCGCGCGGCAGCTGCGGTTCACCGTGGCCGACGACGGACCCGGCTTCGACCCGGCGGCCGCCGCCAGGGGCGCGGGCCTGACGAACATGGCCGACCGGCTCGGCGCCGTCGGCGGAGTGCTGGTGATCCGCTCGACGCCCGGCGGCGGCACCGAGGTGGACGGCCGGGCCCCGATGGTCGGCGCGGGCACCTCGACGACCGCCCCGGCCGCGCCCGCCGTCCCGGCGACGCCGTCCCGCCCGGCCGTCCCGACGGCGTCGGGGGCGGAATGACCGGCATGCCTCCCGCCGGAGACGCGGCGGCGCGGCAGCGCGGGGTGTCGGAACGGCGCCGCACCGTTGCGTGGGGGGCCGTCCGGGCCGTGGCGGGCGCCGAACGCCGCACCGGCATGCGCGCGCTGCTGCTCCTCGGTGTGCTGTTCGGCCTGTTCGCGGGCCTGGTGATGGGAACGGTGGCGCTGGCCGAACGCACCGCCACCGCCTATCCCCGCCTCGCCGACGCCGTCGGCCTCGACGACGTCCGCCTCCAGGTCCCGGCCGACCAGCGGGCGTTGGCGGCCGAGGTGCCCTACCTGCCCGGGGTGCGCACCGCGTGGGTGACCTACGGCTGGGTCGCGCGCCTCGAGGGCGCCTCGGTGCGGTTCGTGTCGCTGGGCGCAGGCCAGGACCAGCCGCCCGACCTGGCGCGTCCCGTGGTGGTTGCGGGCCGCGCGCCCGCGGCCGACGCCGCCGACGAGATCATGATCAGCGAACCGCTGGCCGAGGCGAGCGATCTCCGCGTGGGCACCCCCGTGACCGTCCGCATCCTCACGCTGGACCAGATCGCCCGGTTCGGCGAGGGGGTCGGCGACCCGGAGGGGCCGATCCTGCGCCTGTGGGTGGTCGGGATCGCCAGGATGCCCGGCTGGGGCGGACCGCTGCCCGAGATGCTGGCGAGCCCGGCGTTCGTGCAGCGCCACGCCGCCTCCGCCGCGAGCAGGCCCGCGTTCGTCCGGCTCGACGGCGACCGCGGCTCGGCTGAGGCGTTCACGAGGGCCTTCGCCGCCGCTGCGGCGGAGGCGCCCCCGTCGGTCGCGGCCGCCTACCTGCCGCCACAGGTGCAGCTCCCGCGGGTGGAGGGCGATCCCGCGGTGGGCGCGGCGGAGCGGACCCTCGTCGTCGGGCTGTCGATCTTCGCCGCCGCGCTCATGACCGGTGGGCTGCTGGTGGTCGGGCAGGGGGTGCTGCGCCATCAGGCCGCGCGCAGCGGGTCGCAGGTCGTCGAGCGGGCGCTGGGGCTGACGACGGGTGAGCGGGTGGCGGCCCGGATGGTCGCGGCGCTGCCCGCGGCGCTGTTCGCGGCGCTGCTCGCGGCGGCGTCGACGTTCACGGCCGGGCTGCTCGAGCCGCTGGGCAGCCAGGCGCGGTTCGAGCCGGAGCCCGGGTTCCGCGCGCCGTGGCTGGTGGCCGTCGGGGGAGCGCTCGCGACGGCGGTCGTGTTCCTCGCCTTCGTCGCCGTGGCCGCCGCCCTCGCCGGACCGCGCCCGCGGCGCGTCCCCGTACCGACCCGCCCCCGCGGACCCGCATGGACCGGCCTCGGGCCCGAGGTGCTCGTCGGTCTGCGACTGGCCGTGCGGGGGCACGGGCGCGCGGTCGTCGTGTCGGTCGCGGCGGCGGTGGCCGTGGCGGAGATCGTCGTGGCGCTCGCGTTCGGCTCGGGCATCGCGGCGCTGCTGACCGACCCGGTGCGCACCGGCCAGGCCGCCGACCTCACGGTGGAGGACCCGCGGGAGGCCGACGTCGCGAAGCTCGTCGCCGACCCCCGGTGGCCGCGCTCGCCGTCACCCGCTCGGTCACCGCGACACTCGCCGACGGCGGCGCGCTGCCGGTGCAGGCGAGCACGCCGCGCAAGGGGGTGGTGCCCGCCGGGCTCGCCACCGGGCGGCTCCCCAAGGCCCTGCCGAGATCGCGCTCAGCCCGCGGATCGCCGCGCGGCTCGGCCTGAACGTCGGCGACGTCGTCACGGTGGTCAACCGCAACGGCAGGCCGATGCCGCTCACGGTCACCGGCACGGCCGTCGCCGTGGACGACGGCGGCCATCTCGGGACGAGCAGCGTCGTGACCGACGCCGCGCTGGGCGGGCTCGCGCGGACCTCGCCGCTGTTGCGGGCCGAGATCGTCGCCGCGCCGGGGCAGGCGCAGACGCTCAGCAGGCAGCTGGGCCGTGACCTCGAGGTGCTGCGCCGGCAGACGCCGCCCGAGGTGCGCAACCTCGCCGACCTCGCCCGGCTACCGGAGATCCTCGCCGGGGCGCTCGCCGTCGTCGCGGCGGCGGCGATGGCGCACATCCTCATCAACGCCGCCCGCCATCACACCCGGGAGATGGCCGTGCTGGCCGCCGTCGGGGCGACGCCCGCGCAGGTCCGCGGCGCGCTGGCCGTGCTGGGCGTCGCGATCGTCGCGCCCGCGGTGGTGTTGGGCGTGCCGATCGGGCTCGGGGCCGCCCGGCTCCTCTGGTGGCAGGTGGCGACGTCGATCGGGGTGGCGGGGGACCTCGCCATGCCCTACGGGCTGCTGGCCGTCGCCGTGCCCGCCGCGCTCGTGCTCGCCCTGCTGCTGGCGTTGGTGCCCGGGCTGCGCGCCACCCGGGGGTCGGCGGCGGTGCGGCTCGCCGCGGGTTAGGCGGCGCTCAGCCGCGCCCAGAGGTCGCGCAGGGCCGGGCCGTGTAGCTCCGCCTTGTGCAGGTAGCCCGCCACGCCCGGCTCCTCGTCCAGCCGCACCGGCAGGTCCTCGCGGGTGTAGGAGGAGCAGAGCACGACGACGCTGCCCGGCGTCTCGGCGTGGATGCGGCCCGCCGCGGCGACGCCGTCGATCCCGGGCAGACAGACGTCCATGAGCACGAGATCGGGGTGCAACTCCGCGGCGGCGCGCACGCCGTCCTCGCCGGTCTCGGCCTCGCCGACGAGCGTGAAGTCCGGCATCCGGCGCAGCACGGCCGCCGCGGCCGCGCGGAAGGGGCGCTGGTCGTCGACGACCAGGACGCGCACCGGCGGCTTCTGCATGCATCCAGTCTGCCTGCCGCGCACGGCGGACCCGAGGAGGCAGCCCACCCGGTGCGGGTGTGGCTACCCCCACCCCCGATCCACCAGGTGCTGACCTCGGATCCACGGTGTTCCGGGAGCAGGGTTCTCCCCGTTGGCCGGACGGACCGGCCCGATCCCAGAAGGACACCCGCCATGTCCGCTCCACTGCCCGGCCGATCCTCGGGCACCGTTGACGATCGGATCCCGCGACCCCCCGCACGACGTGCTGTCCGTGCCCTTGCCGTCGGCACCGCGGCGCTCGCCCTCACGCTGGTGGGCACCGGGTCCGCGTTCGCGCAGACCCCGGCGCCGACTCCAGCACCCGCCCCGTCGCCCCAGCAGGCGACGCCGACCGAGCGGACGGCCGCCGAGGTCCGTCCCGCGATCGTGTACCTCACCGAGAAGTTCACCGGATACGTCGCCGACGAGACCGGCACGTACTTCAACGACGGGCACCCGTACGAGCTGTCGGTGACGTGCACCGGCTTCGGCGTCAACCCCGACGGCTACGTCGCCACCGCGGGCCACTGCGTCGACACGACCAGCCCGAACGGCATCCGGGCGGAGTTCATCGCCGCCGTCGCCAAGGAGGTCGTCGCGGCCGTCCCCGGCGTGACGCTCGAGGACGCGATCAACTTCGGCACCGCGAACTGGACCGTCGAGGGCCAGGCCAAGGGCTCGCCGATCGACACCCAGATCTCGGTGGTCACCGGCTCCGTCCAGGGGGGCGGGAAGGGCCAGGCGCTGCCCGCGCGGGTCGTCGACTCGCGCCCGTTCGACCAGGGCGACGTGGCGCTGCTCAAGGTCGAGACCACCGACCTTCCCTCGGTCGAGCTTGCCACCGACGCCGACGTCCAGATCGGCACCCCGCTGCTCTCCATCGGCTACCCGGCGAGCGCCGACGCCGTCACCGACCCGAGCCTGGAGCCGTCCAACAAGGACGGGCAGGTCAGCTCGAAGAAGACCGTCGGCTCGGTGCCGGTCTACGAGACCAGTGCGGCGCTGACGCCGGGCATGAGCGGCGGCCCGACCGTCGACCTCGAAGGCCACGTGCTGGGCCTCAACAGCTTCATGCCCGCGGGCGAGTCGCAGGCGTTCAACTTCATCGCGCCCGCGTCGGGGTTGTCGGAGCTGCTGTCCCGCAACGGCGTGCACAACGAGCTGGGCCCGGAGGACAAGGCCTTCCGCGCCGCTCTCGACGACTACTACGCCGGGCACTACACGGCCGCGATCGCCGGGTTCGACAAGCTCCTGCAGGTGGATCCGCAGCACGCGCAGGCCACGCAGTTCCGCACGATGGCGGCGAAGGCCCGGGACAAGTTCGGTGACGTCCCGGTCGCGCCCGCTCCCGCGCCGTCGTCCGGGCTGCCGCTCGACCTCTCGCCGGTCGCGTTCTGGTCGATCGTGGGCGGTGGCGGTGCGCTCGCCGTCGGGCTCGGGGTGCTGCTGGTGGTGCTGGTGCGCCGTCGCGGCCGCCGCAGCGAGCCGGACGCGGGCGTCGGTTTCCCGCTCCCGCCGCAGCCGATGCCCTTCCCGCCCTACGGCGCCATCCCGGCGCAGCGGCTGCCGCAGCCCGCGCAGCAGGCCCCGGCCTGGCCGGGCGCCGCGTCGGCGGACCCGACCGTCGACCTGACCACGGTGAACGGCGCCGCTCCCGCCGCGGTCCTGACCGCCCAGCGGGAGGACTGCACCCGGTGCGGCACGCAGATGGCCGCGGAAGCGAAGTTCTGCTCGACCTGCGGTCAACCCCGCAGCTGAGCACCTTCTCCGGATTCCAGGGCCGGTCGGGCGATCCCCGACCGGCCCTGACTATTGGTTCTGCAGATAGACGAGCACGGCGCTGACCCGGCGGTTGAGGTCGCGCTCCTCGGAGAGGCCGAGCTTCGCGAAGATCGAGTTGGTGTGCTTCTCGATCGCGCGCTCCGACAGCACCAGCCTGGCGGCGACGGAGGCGTTGGACCTGCCCTGCGCCATCTCGCCGAGCACCTCCAGCTCACGCGGGGTCAGCGCGTCCAGCTTGGAGGGACGGGCGCGGTTGGCCGCCACCAGACCCTCGACGACGGTCGGGTCGATCACGGACCCGCCGGCGGCGACGCGGCGGATCGCGTCGGCGAGCTCGTCCCCGTCGGCCACCCGCTCCTTGAGCAGGTAGCCCCGCCGCGCGCTGCCCTCGGCGAGCAGCGCGAGCGCGTAGGTGGCCTCGGCGAACTGGCTCAGCAGCACGACCCCGGTGTCCGGACGGGCGGTCCGCAGCCGGGCGGCGATCTTCAGGCCCTCGTCGTCGTGTGCGGGCGGCATCCGGATGTCGGTGACGACCACGTCCGGCCCGTGCTCGTCGATCAGCGCGAGGCACGCGGGAAGGTCCGCTGCCGCGCCGACGAGCTGCAGGTCGGGCGCGGAATCGATCAACCGGGCGAGCCCGTGCCGCAGGAGCGCGTTGTCCTCGGCGAGAACGACCGTGATCGGCACGCCGACAGCCTACGTATCCTTCAAGGTGTGACGTCGGCGTCCCTTCCGTTCGTGCACGGTGACCGGTCCGTGTTGCGCGTGCTGCTGGAGCGGCGGGCCGCCGGTTCCCGGCCGGGTGCCCGGCTGGACGAGCATCGGGTCGCTCTCGTCATCGGCGGGGGCGGCATGCGCGGCTCCTACACCGCGGGCATGCTGCACGCGCTGGAGCGGGCGGGCCTGCGGACCGGGTTCGACGAGGTCTACGGCTCCTCGTCAGGGGCGATCAGCGCGGCGGCGTTCCTCACCGGCGACGCCGCGAGCTGTGCGGCGTGCTACCCGGAGGACCTGTGCACCCGCGCGTTCATCGACATGCGGCGGCTGGGTTCGGGCCGCCCGGTGGTCGCGCTGCAGCTCCTGCTCGACGAGGTGCTGCGCCACCGCAAGCCCATGGCCTGGGAGCTGCTGGGGAACACGCCCGCACCGCTGCGCATCATCGCCACGGACACGGCGGACCTGACGGCACGCACGCTCACCGGCATGGCGTCGGT
Organism: uncultured Actinomycetota bacterium; assembly: GCA_963770115.1. Lineage (GTDB taxonomy): Bacteria > Actinomycetota > Actinomycetes > Mycobacteriales > Pseudonocardiaceae > Pseudonocardia. The sequence continues at coordinate 65,512 of CAVYOT010000016.1, read as the reverse complement.
CGCGGACTGGCGGGTGGCGCTGCAGGCCAGCGCATCGATCCCGCTGCTCGCCGGGCCGCCCGTGACCTGGGACGGGCGGCGCTGGGTGGACGGCTCGGTCGGCGAGCCGCTGGCTATCGAGCGCGCGCTGCGCGGTGGGGCCACGCACGTGCTGGTGATGTTGTGCCGCGGCGGCGAGGACCTGCACCCCGACGCCGACGCGGGCCTGTCGCTGTGGGCGCGGACGCTCGACCGGCTCGTGCCGGGGTTGGGCACGGTCGCGCAGGGATCGCGGCGCTACGGCGCGGACCTGCGGCTGATCGTCGACGCCGCCCGCGCCGACCGCGGCCCAGGACACCTCTGTGCGATCGGCCCGGCCCGGTCGGCGGGGGTCGGCGCGCTGTGCGTCGAGGACGGCCGGATCGCCGACGCGGTGCGCATCGGCGACGAGTCGTGCACCGCGGCGCTCGACGCCACGGCGGCGGAGATGGACCTGGATCCGGCGTAGCCCGGCCGCCGCCGTCGCGTGCCAGGGGTATCGGCGCGCGGCCGCGCTTAGAGTTCCGGTCATGTGCGCCTCGGAACGGCCCCGCGCGGCCGTCGTCGTCACCGGCAGCGAGCTGCTCACCGGCGCGATCGCCGACCGCAACGGCCCGTTCCTCGCGCAGGAGCTGGGCAGGCTGGGGTTCGAGGTGGCGCAGGTCACTATCGTCGGCGACCGGGCGGAGGACCTCGCCGCCGCGCTGCGGTCCGCGACCGCCGCGGGCGCCGTGCTCGTCGTCACGTCCGGAGGGCTGGGCCCGACCGCCGACGACCTCACCGCCGAGGTCGTCGCGGGGTTCGCGGGGGTGCCGCTGGAGCTGGACGAGACCACGCGCGCACACATCGCCGGGATCCTCGCGGGCTGGGCGGCGCGCAACGGCTTCGCCGGGCCCGCGCTGGAGGCGGCGAACCGCAAGCAGGCGATGGTGCCGCGGGGGGCGGCGGTGCTGGCCCCGGTGGGCACGGCGCCCGGGCTGGTCGTCGAGCGGCCCGGTGGTCCGCTGGTCGTCGTCCTGCCCGGCCCGCCGCGGGAGCTGACCGGGATGTGGCCCGACGCGCTCACGACGGCGCCGGTGGCCGCGCTGCTGGCCGCGACCCCCGCCGCCGCATCGCTCGAGCTGCGCTTCTACGGGCTGCCGGAGTCGGAGATCGCCGCGACGCTGCGGGAGCTCGACCAGTCCGGCGTCGAGGTGACGACCTGTCTGCGCCGGTCCGAGCTGGAGGTCGACATCCGGCCGCAGCCAGGGCACGACGACGTCGCGGCCAAGCTGCACGCCGAGCTCGCGGCGCGGCACGCCCGGCAGCTGGTCAGCGCGGACGGGACGACGACCGACGAGCTGGTCGCGACCGGCCTCCTCGCACGGGGCTGGACGGTCGCGACGGGGGAGTCGTGCACCGGCGGCATGCTCGCGTCGCGGCTGGTCGACCGGCCGGGGTCGAGCGCCTACGTGGCGGGCGGGGTGGTGGCCTACTCCAACGAGGCGAAGACGGCCCTGCTCGGCGTGCCCGCCGACATGATCGCGACGCACGGGGCGGTGTCGCCGGAGGTCGCGCGGGAGCTCGCCGACGGGGCCAGGGCGCGGTTCGGCGCGGACGTGGGGGTCGGCATCACCGGCGTCGCAGGGCCGGACGGGGGGACCGAGGCCAAGCCCGTCGGCTACGTGTGCGTCTGCGTGACCACCGGCGACGGGCTCGTGCTGGCGCGCGACCGCCAGCTCCCCGGGGGCCGGGCCGACGTCCGCGAGCGATCGACCGATGCGGGCATGCACCTGATCTGGCGGGCGACCCAGGCCCGCCCGTCCTGAGGACACCGGCCCGACGCCGCACACACCGCGCGGCGCCCGCGCCTACCGTCCACCGTGTGTGCGGGCTCCGCTGGGCGTGTGCGGGAGCCCGGAAAGGTCGGTGGCCCGGGCCGTCGGGCCCTGGGACGATGGACCGGAGACCCCGGTGGGCGGAGGAAGCGTGGCTGGCGCGAGGACGACCGACGGTCGGCGGTTCGGCGACGGGATGGCGGCCGGGCCCGATCTGGTGGGTGCGGCCGAGGTCGCCATCGGGCAGGCACTGACCCCGTTGGAGGGGGTACAGCCCGACCTGTTGTGCGTCTTCGTCGCGCCCGGCGCCGGGCATGACCCCGAGCAGGCGGAGGCCGCCGGGCGCCGCGCGATGGAGCTCGGCGGCGCGAAGACGACGATCGGGGCGACGGCGAGCGGTGTGATCGGGGACGGGCATGGGCGGGAGCACGGCCCGGCCATCTCGGCGTGGGCGGCGGTGCTGCCCGGCGCGCGCATCACGCCCTACCGGCTCGACGTCAGCCGGGTCGGCGACAGCCTGCACGTCGGCGGGCTGCCCCAGCCGATCTCCGACGACCGCGTCGCGGCCATGCTGGTCGACCCCTACACGTTCCCGATCGGTCCCTTCCTCGAGCGCGGCAATCAGGCCGCGCCCGGGTTTCCGCTGGTGGGCGGCCTGGCCGGGGCGGCGGGTGGGGCCGGGGCCAACCGGCTGTTCTGCGACGGCGACGTCCTCGAGCGCGGGGGCGTCGGGGTGATGCTGGGCGGGGAGATCGCCGTGCGCGCCGTCGTCAGCCAGGGCTGCAGGCCGATCGGGCCCACGATGATCGTCACGCGGGCCGAGCGGAACATGCTCCTGGAGCTGGCCGGGTCGCCCGCGTACACCCGGCTGGTGGAGATCGTCTCGGCGCTGCCTCCCGCCGAGCAGGAGCTCGCGGCGCGGGGGCTGCACCTGGGTGTCGCGATCGACGAGTACGCCGACGAGCACGGCCGCGGGGACTTCCTCATCCGCGGCGTCGTCGGCGCCGACCCGGAGACCGGCGGGGTCGCCGTAGGCGAGGTCGTCGAGGTCGGGCAGACCGTGGGGTTCCAGGTGCGTGACGCCGCGGGGGCGGGGGAGGACCTCACCGAGCTGCTCGACGGCACGGCCCACCCGGCGCGGGGCGCGCTGCTGTTCTCCTGCAACGGGCGGGGCACGACGATGTTCCCCAGCGCCGACCACGACGTCCGCACGGTCAAGGCCGCGCTCGGCGCGTCCGGCGTGGCGGGGTTCTTCGCGGCGGGCGAGATCGGACCGGTCGGCGGCCGCAACCACCTGCACGGCTTCACCGCGTCCGTGCTCGCCTTCACCTGACGCCGCGCGGCGGGCGCTGCCGCCGTGCACGGACACCGCATTCACCGTGCTCGAACGCGGGACTCACCGTGGGCGGGTGCGGGACTCACCGTGGGCGGGTGCGGGACTCACCGGGGGTGGGTCACAGTTGGACGCCGCGGGTCAGCGCCCCGTCGACCACCACGTTCGTCCCGGTGATGAACGACGCCCTCGGGCTGGCCAGCATCGTGACGGCGTAGGCGACCTCCTCGGGCCTGGCCATCCGCCCGGTCGGGTTGAGCCCCAGCGCCGTGCCGTACAGCTCCGGGTTGCCGGTCTCGATCCCGGCCCACACCCCGCCGGGGAAGTAGGTGTTGCCCGGCGAGACCACATTCGCGCGTACGCCCGCGCTCGCGAGCTGGAACGCCAGACCCTGGACGTAGTGGATCACCGCGGCCTTCATCGTGCCGTAGGCGTCCTTCGCGAAGTCGATCTCCCGTCCGGACACCGACGAGATCGCGACGATCGACCCCTTGGACGCCGTGAGGTACGGGAGGGCCGCCTCGCACACCCGGACCGTGTGCATGAGGTCGACCTCGAAGCCCGCCTGCCAGTTCTCCTCGGTCGCGCCGATCGCGAGGGCCGACACGTTGGCCACGACCACGTCGATCCCGCTGAGCTGTTCCGCCGACGCCGCCACCCAGCCCGCAAGCGCCGGTCCGTCGGCGACGTCCAGCGCGGTGCCGATGGCCGTATGCCCGGCGGCCGTCAGCTCCTTGGCGCACGCTTCGACGTCGACCGCCGTCCGCGCGCAGAACGCCACCTTCGCGCCCTCGGCGGCCAGCGCCTCGACGCACGCCCGTCCGATGCCCTTCGTGCCGCCGGTGACGAGCGCGACCTTGCCGTCGAGCTGTAGATCCATCAGAGCAGTCCTTTCGCGACCGAGCGGAGGTGGGCATGCATCCCGCGGTAGGCCTGGGCGGGGGGCAGGAGGGCCTTCTCGACGAGGGTGACGGCCGAGTAGTTGGAGTCGACGACGTTGGCCAGCGGCGAGCGGCTGATCTGGGTGAGCAGCTGGTAGGCGTCGAGCCGGTCGAGCCCGTACAGCTCCCCGAGCCAGGTGATCATGCCGACCTGGCTGGCCCGCCACGCGTCCTCAAGGGGCCGCGACGACCCGACGACGGCGTAGTCCCCGTCGTGCTCCAACCGCGGCCACGCCGGCGCCCCGCCCTTGATCAGGTCGACGACGAGGGTCACGTCCATAGCGCCCTCGACGGCCGTGCCGCAGCTCTCGCCCTCGCCCTGCCGGTAGTGCCCGTCGCCGACCGAGAACAGCGCGCCGGGCACGTTGACGCCCAGGTAGCAGGTGGTGCCCGCGCGCATCTCGGGGGTGTCCATGTTGCCGCCGAACGTGTCGGGCACGAGGCTCGTGCGCACCTCCCGGCCCGCCGGTGCGACACCGACGGTGCCCAGCATCGGCGCGACCGGCAGCTCCATGGTGAACGCGGCGGCCTCGAAGAGCACCGTGCCCTTCGCGCGGTCCAGCTGGTAGATCCAGGTGCGCTCGGGCAGCGGCTCCTGCAGCAGCGCGGTGCGGTCGGTGCCGGTGAGCGCGCCGAAGAACGGGATCGTGGTGGACGCCGCCCAGTCCCTGGCGGGGGTCAGGTCGGCGATGTGGATCGCGAGCGTGTCGCCCGGCTCGGCCCCCTCTACGGAGAAGGGGCCGGTCTGTGGGTTGACCTGGGTCATGTCCAGGACCTGCGACGGCCGATCGGTGGTGTGCCGCAGACGTCCGGAGAACGCGTCCTCGGTCCACAGCTTGAGCACGGTGCCCGGCGTGATCCGGTGGGTCGGCGGGGCCCCGCCGAAGGTCCAGGCGAACTGGTCCGGCGTCGGCCGGAACTCCACGACGTCCATCCGCTGGATCGTAGGGTCAACGCCGCCCGGGGCCCATCGTTTCGGCCGAGGGTGGTGTGTGGGGCGTCACATCGTTTCGACCTGCGGCCGGGCATGGGGCGAACATTCATAAGCATTGCACAGAACATGGACAGCGTCGTCCGGGGTAGGGGGGCCATAACTGACCCAGGACAGCAACGGGCGCGGTTCGAGAGGGTGTGAGGGTATGGCGGGCGCGACGGCCGCGCTGACGGTCCGGGCGATCGAGCTCCCGGCATCGTGGCGTGCGCATCTGCGCCTGCACCCGGCGGCCGCCCAGCTCGTCCGGTACGCGCTCGTCGGCGGGGCGGGGACGGTGCTCAACGTCCTGCTCTTCCTCCTCGCGCGGCTGTGGCTGGACGCGGTGCCCGCGAACCTGGTCGCGATCGTGCTCACCACCCTCGGCACCACCGAGGCCAACCGCCGCTTCACCTTCCACGCCGAGCGTCACGCCCTGCGCACGCTGCTGCAGAACGTGTGCACGGTGGCGTTCTACGCGTTCTACGGCGCGGCGGTGCTGATGTTGCTCGACGCGGTGGTGGCGCGCCCGACGCACCTGATGGAGTCGGGCGCCGTCGCCGCGGCCAGCGTGTTGGGCGGTCTGGCGCGGTTCACGATCATGCGACTGTGGGAGTTCGCGCCCGTTCACACTCCCCACAAGGACCGGAGCGCTCCGCAGCGCTCGGCACCGGCCAACCCGCGCAGGTCGACGGAGCCGCGCGCGGTCACCACGATCTCCACGTCGTGGGATGCGGTCGTCACCGGCCTCGCCAACCGCTCCACCAGGGTCGACCTGCCGCTGTGGCGGCTGGCCACGATTGACGGTCCGTCGCGGGATCGCGTGGCGCCCTCCGCGTAGTCGGGATGGCCCCGATGCCGCCCACGACCGTTCACGCCGTCCCCTCCGCGTTCACCTGGCCCGCCATGTCGATCCCGACGGCGGTGTTCTCTTCCACACCGAACGATCTCTGCGAGAGTCACGTTTCCGGTGATCGAACCCCGAAAGCGTGACTCTCGTCCGGACCGTCCTGCACCATCACCGGCACGGGATCCGCCGCGGCGCCGCGGCCCGGCGAGCGGCGCGGCCGTCGCGCCCGTCCGCGGGGACGGCCGCCTCCCCGCCCGTGGTCGCGGACTCGGTACGCCGGGCTGCTCGCGCCGATCACCGCTGAGCGGTGCGCGCCCGGCGCATCCTTCGGCCGCGGCCCTCGCGGGTGCGGACGGGCATCCGGCGCACGCCGCCTGCCGTTCGTGGGTAGCGGTTCGCCGACGAGCACCGGGTAGGGGACGCGGCGGCGATGATGGGTTGCGATGCCTCGCTCCCCCCTTGGCCGCCGGTCCCGCTCGGTTGTGGTACGCCGCCCCACCCGCGTGCTCGGGACGCGCCAGCGGCCGCTCGTGACGCAGTACGGCCCGGTCGACGCGCACCGGACTGCGTCCCCGGCCGCCCGCGCGAGCGACGAACATCCCGCAGCGCCGCTCCCGCCCCCCGAGGCCCATCCCCGTCGCGCGAGCGGGGGCTGGAGCCCGGTCGCGCCGCCGTCGGCGCCGCCGGGGATGCCGCCCGCCGCCCGCTCTTACCCCACCTGCCGGGCCGACGTCGCGCATCCTGCGGGCGTCGAGCCAACGTCGGCATTGCCACCCGCTGCCCGTCCTCACCGCGGTGCCCGGGCCGACGTCCCGGCTCCGCAGGCCGCCGAGCCGCCTGACGCGCCGACGGCGAGCGACCCGGCCGGGCCCGGCGGTCGCGTCACCGTCGTGGTCGCTACCGCGGGACCGCTGGCGGCGATGGGGCTGCCCTCGCTCGTCGGGGCCCACCGGACAGATCCGGCCGAGCACGCCACGTCCGGGCTAGCCGGGCCGGTCATGAACACCACCGCGCCGCCCTTCCGCAACGGCCGGGCCGCCTTTCCACCCGGTGCGCCGTCTGGCGCGTTCGGGGCGGCCGCCATGGCCGGATCGCGCCGGGCCGGGCACACCGACGAGGAGCCCGGCGCACCGGCCCGCGGTTCCCGCAGGCGTCCCAGGGTCGGCACGCGGGGTCGTCAGGGTCGGCGCCCGGCCGCGGCCGCACGGACCGAAGGCGGCCAGAGGCCGCGCGGGGGCCTGCGGGCCTTGTCCCGGGTCGGGGCCGCAACGCGGCGGGCGATCGGTCGGCGACCGGCGGCCCCGCTCCTGGCCGGGCTGGTGGTGGGGATCGTCCTGGCGGCCGCGCTCGCCACCCCGGGTCGCCCCGTCAGCGCGCCGCCCGCGCAGGCCGCCCTCGTCGCTTCGCCGGGGGAGCTCACCGGGCTCGCGCTCGGCGACGACCGCCTGCCCGACTGCACGGCCGTCGTCGGTGGCCTCACCCCGCGCCAGCGGCTCGCGCAGCGGCTGATGGTCGGTGTCGAAGGCAACGACCCGGCCGCCACCGCGCGGCTCGTGCGCGAGACCCAGGTCGGCGGGATCTTCGTGGGCGGCACCGCGACGGCGCTGCTCACGGGCCAGGCCTTGCGCGGCGTGCAGGCGGCGTCCCGGCTGCCGCTCGCCGTGGCGGTCGACGACGAGGGCGGGCGCGTGCAGCGGGTCGACGCCCTCGACGGCAACCTGCCCAGCGCCCGCACCCTGGCCGCGACGCGCGACACCCCCGCGGTGCAGCAGATCGCCCGCGACCGCGGCCGGGCGCTCGTCGCCCGCGGGATCACCATGAACATGGCTCCCGACGTTGACGTCAGCAACCAGCCCGACACGGCCGTCATCGGCGACCGGTCCTTCGCAGGCGACGCCGACGCCGTGGCCGCCTACGCCGCGGCCTACGCGCGCGGCGAGCAGGACGCGGGCGTGTTCACCGTGCTGAAGCACTTCCCCGGGCACGGCCACGCCGACGGCGACTCGCACCTGGGCCGCGTCACCACGCCACCGCTCGGCCAACTGCGGGGCGACGACCTCATCCCGTACGCCGAGCTACTGGGTCCCGGCGGCCCGCTGGCCGACCCCGCGCACACCGGGGTGATGGTCGGGCACCTCGACGTGCCCGACCTCACCGCCGACCTGCCCAGCTCCCTCACCCCCGCCACCTACAAGCTGCTCCGCGACGACTACCACTTCGACGGCCTCGTGATCACCGACGACCTCGGCGCGATGAAGGCGGTGACGGCCGAGCTCGCGCTGCCCGACGCCGTCCAGCGCGCGCTGGCGGCCGGGGCGGACGTGGCGCTCTGGACGAGCGGCGACCCCGTCACGCCCGTGCTGGACGCGTTGGAGCGCGCCCTCGCCTCCGGCGGGCTGGACCAGCGGGCGAACGACACGGCCGTCGAGCGGGTGCTCGCCGCGAAGGGCATCTGCACCCGCCACTGAACGGCGCGGGCCTACCGCGCCATCCCCCGGCGGACCGCGTCCACCAGGTACGGGCGCAGCCGCGTGGGCGCGACGATCTCGTCGACCGAGCCGACCCGCTGCGCGCGCTGGATGCTGTGCGCCGTGTCGAACTCGTCGGCCACCTGGCCCAGCATCTGCGAGCGCACCTCCGGGCGCAGCGCGGCCAGCTCCGCGGTGAGCCGCGCCGCCTCGGCCTCCTGACCCGCGGAACGGGCGTCCGCGATCCGCGTCTCCAGCCCGGCGATCCGCGGGTCGGCCGCGGTGCGCTTGTTCACTTCTCCCGCGAACACGACGGCCGCGGCGGGCGCTCCGCCGAGCACCGACGCGTACGAGCCCTCGACCGCGGCGATCTCCATGCCCTCGTTGAGCGTCTTGGAGAACACCACGAACGCGCCGCCGTGGTAGCGGGAGACCACGCAGAACACGATCGGTCCCGCGAAGTTCACCACCGACCGGCCGATCTCCGCGCCGTACTCCAGCTGCAGCTGCCGCAGCGACTCGGGCGACCCGTCGAAGCCCGACAGGTTCGCCAACACCACCAGCGGCCGGTTGCCGCTCGCCGCGTTGATCGCCCGCGCCGCCTTCTTCGACGAGCGTGGGAACAGCGTGCCCGCGGTGAACGTCGTCGGCCCGTCGACCGGCACCCGGCCGCGACGGGGCAGCGGGCGCGACTCGACGCCCAGCATCATCACCGGCTGCCCGCCCAGGTGCGCGTCGAACACGACGACGCCCTCCGCGTCGATCATGTCGACCCAGCGCTCCAGCGTCGGGTGGTCGAGATCGGCCACCGCCCGCATCACCGAGCGGATGTCGAACGGCTTCTTCCGGCCGGGGTTCTCGGTGAAGACCTGGCCCACGGTCGTGAAATCGGTGCCCGGGCCGCTGTGCGGCGAAGGCGAGATGTCGCGGTCGACGGGGTCGAGCGACGGCGCGCGCCGCGGGAACCGCTCGCCCGGCGCGCGGTACGTGTGCGCGTAGTGGGCGAGCAGGATGTCGATCGCTGCGCTGATGTCCGGCGCCCAGTACTGCGCCTGCCCGTTCGGCCCCATGATCCGGTCATAGCCGCCGATGCCGAAGTTGTCCTCGGCCGAGACGCCGCCGGAGTAGTCGAGGCTCTGCTTGCCGGTGAGCACCATCGTCGAGTCCGGCGTCATGACGAGGATGCCCTTGGTATGCATGAGCATGGTGGCCTCGGCGTTCCAGTACGGCTGGGCGCCGACGTTGATGCCCGTGACGATGACGTTGATCTCGCCGCCGTCCTGGGTGAACTCGATGATCGCCCGCAGCACCCGGGAGATCCAGTCCATGTTCTCGGTGCCCGAGTCCATGGCGATCTTCGCGCCCGCCGAGACGGCGAACCACTCGATCGGCGCCTCCAGCTTGCGGGCGAGCGCGATCGCCGCGCACACCCGCGCGCACTCGGGCTCGGCCAGGGCGCCGAGGGCCCGGGTCGGGTCGCCCAGCAGCACGACCCGGGTCATGCCCTCCGGGTAGCGCCCGGTCGCCGTCGTGACCGTGCCGAGGACGATGCTCGCCGTGTTGCGCCCCCGCGCGCGGTCGACGGGCGCCGCCACACCGTCCGCGTCCAGGTCGTACTCGGTGAACGTGCCATCGGCGCCGCCCCGGTCGGGGTTGCGCGACAGCATCGGGACCAGCTCGAACGGGTACACGGCGCCCCGTCGACGGGCCCGGATCACCTTCTGCGTGTAGGCGTCCAGCTCGCGCATCGGCTGGGTCGGCGGCTCGGTGACCCGCACCGTGAGCCCGGCGCCGGGCGGCCGCGACATCCGCAGCAGGTACTCCGCGGGCTCGTCCTCCGGCGACGCGGCGTGCCGGAACTGGACGAGCACCTGCTCCAGGCCCAGCGCCTCCGACCGGGGGGCGAGGATGCGGACCACCTCGTCCAACTCGTCGAGGCCGACGTGCGCGACCGGCCACAGGTAGAGCAGCACGCGGTTCCAGTCCAGCCGCGCGTCGTTGCGGTCGGCCGCGCGGGCGGTGCGCAGCGCGTCCATGCAGGCGTCGAGCACCTGCTCCAGTTGCGGGAGCGCCCGGATGCGGCCCGCCTCGTCGCGCAGGATCGTGAGGTCGCGGACGTCGGAGAGCACGATGAGCCGCTTGTCGTCGGGCACGTTCCGCCCCACTGCGCGGAACAGGTGCACGTCGACGGTGGCGGGCAGGCGGGTGAGCTCGAAGTTCCGCAGCCGCCACAGCCCGAGCCGCTCGGCCACCATGGGGTGCAGGCCACGCAGCGTGCGGTCCTCGACAGGGCGGCGGTCCTGCGGGGAGGGCAGGAACGTGAACCACGCCGACCGCTCGTCCCCGGCGGGCCTGCGCACGGCCACGGCGACGCGTTCCAGTCGGTCGGGGATGCGCCGAGCATCGCGCGGATCTTCTCCGACGAGCGCTCCGGGTCCGAGTCGGGTGCCGCGCCCGCGATGACGTAGAGGTCCAGCAGCACGGTGGCGTCGGGCTGATGCTCCGCTCGCAAGCTCGCGTCGGGCTGATGCTCCGCTCGCAAGCTCGCGTCGGGCTGATGCTCCGCTCGCAAGCTCGCGTCGGTGCGCAGCTGGCCGATCATCCGCCGCAGGTCGCCCTGCACGGAGATCGGGTCGGTGCCCGCGGGCGCGTCCTGCTCGGTGTGCACGGTGGTCGCGAGCACGACCCGCGCCCGACCCTCGTGGATGTACGACGCCGTGAGCACCGGCCGCCCACCCCGGTCCGCGACGCGCACGTCCGTCAGGTGCCGCACCCGGTAGTAGCGGCGGGTCATCACCTCCAGCATCACGGCGTGATGCGTCGGCCCGAACACCCCGAGGATCGGGTCGGCCGCGGCGACGATCCCGTCGATCTGCGCGGCGCGCTGCACCGGGTCGTCGGAGAGGTGGTCCAGCGCGTCGCGGACGGCCTCCTGGCCGCGCGCCCGCTCGGCGGCGATCACGGGCGCGTCGAAGCACGTGTAACGCACGCGCCTGGCCAGCCCGCCGACCACGGGATAGCGCAGCTGGGTCGCGCTGACCAGGTTGTCGAGCACCCGCTGGTACTCCTCGCGGGCGTCCTCGGGCAGCGAGTCGGGATGGCGCAGCCGCCACCCCAACAGGTCCAGGATGACCGGGACGTGCGCGGACGCCCGCCGATGCGCGAGGAACATGCGGTACAGCGCGGAGGACAGCGCAGCCTGGTCGGTCGTGGGGGACTGCTCCAGGTCCAGCACCCCGTAGTGCGCCAGCGCGTGGCGCAGCTTGGCGCGGAACGACTCCGGCAGGCCCTCGGTGTCGGCGTCGCGGGAGCGCAGGTAGGCGTAGAGGTACTCCTGCGGGTTGCGCGCCTCCTCGCCCGCCGGGTCGACCTGCTGGCTCTCGTCCTCGGGGCCGCGGCGGTTGCGCGACAGCGCGCACAGGTCGGCGAAGATCTGGAACGTCGCGAGCTCTCCGGCCAGGACGGTCGGGTCGTCGGGCGACAGGCTCGACCGCGCGGCGTTCAGCGCGGCCAGCAGCGGACGGGCGTCGGCCTCGTCGATGTCGTAGCCGAGCACGAGGTAACGCAGCGACGTGAGCGCGTCGGCGGCCACCGCGGTGGCGTCGGACCCCGCGACCGGCGGTGTGGCAAGCCCGGCCAGGGACGCGCGCTCGGTGCCGCTCACCGTGTCGTCCTCGGCGTCGGGTTCCAGGCGCACCAGCTTCGTCCCGCCCTCGACCTGCGTGTTCGGCGCGACAAGGATCTCCCGCACCCGTCCGGCGACGGGCGCGCGCAGCGCCGTCTCCAGCTTCATGCTCTCGACGACTGCGACGACGTCACCGGCCGACACCTCGTCGCCAGGCGACACCGGGATCGACACGACCATCGCGGGCGCGGGTGCGCGGACCATGCCCGCCTCGCCGCCGGAGATGCGGTGGACGGTGCCGTCGATCTCGATGAGGTAGTCGCTGCCCTGCGGCGCCGACAGCACCGCGAACGTCGTGTCGCCGATGGTGAGCTTGCGCTCGTAGCGCCCGGTGCGCTCGGCCTCGACGTCGACGGCCTTGCCGTCCAGCTCGACGTGGTAGCGGGTGCGGCGGGACTGCGCCACCCGCAGCCGGTAGGACTCGCCGCCCACCCGCACGTCCACCTGGTGCCAGGCCTCGTGCCCGACCTCCGGGCGGCCGCGTTCCGCGGAGGCGAAAAGTCGCTCGCGCTGGCGGGCGACGTGCGCGTCCTGCGCCTCGACGGCCGTGGCGAGCAGCGCGACGTCGGTGCGCCGTGGCGGGGTGTAGCCGTCGGCCATCATCGTGTCGAGCCAGGTGGTGTCGAGGTCGCCGGACAGCACCTCGGGCCGGTCGAGGAGGTCGAGCAGGAATGCCTTGTTGGTGGTGCCGCCGTCGATCACGGCCGCGGTCTGGCGCAGCGCGCGGGAGAGCCGGGCGCGGGCCTCGCCGCGGTCGCGGCCCCACGCGATGACCTTGGCGATCATGGAGTCGAACTGGGGCGGGATGACGTCGCCCGCGGCGACGCCGGTGTCGACCCGCACGCCCGGTCCCGAGGGCAGCGCCAGGTGCTCGATGCGGCCGGGCGCGGGGGCGAAGCCCTGCTCGGGGTCCTCCGCGGTGAGGCGGGCCTCGAAGGCGTGGCCGCGCGCCTGCGGCGTCTCCGGCGCGATCTCCGACAGCTTGCCGCCGCCCGCGACGTGCAGCTGCAGCTTGACGATGTCGGCGCCGGTGGTCACCTCGGTGACCGGGTGTTCCACCTGCAGCCGGGTGTTGACCTCGAGGAACGACAGCAGCCGCTCGGCAGGCTCGTAGAGGAACTCGACCGTGCCCGCGTTGACGTAGCCCGCGGCCTTCACCAGCGCGGCGGCCGAGGTGCGCAGGAGCTGCTCCTGCTCGTCGTCCAGCGCGGTGGATGCGGACTCCTCGATCACCTTCTGGTTGCGCCGCTGTATCGAGCAGTCGCGCACACCGAGCGTCCAGACGTCTCCGGTGGCGTCCGCGACGACCTGCACCTCGACGTGGCGCCCTCCCGAGATCGCGCGCTCCAGGAAGACGGTGGCGTCGCCCGCGGTCTTGGCGGCCTCGGACGTGGCGCGCTCGAAGGCCTCGTCGAGATCCTCCGGGCGCTCGACCTTGCGGATGCCGCGGCCGCCGCCGCCCGCGGTCGCCTTGACCATGAGCGGGTAGCCGATGCGGTCCGCGTGCTCGCGGGCGGCCGCGATGTCGGCGACCGGGCCGTTCGACCACGCCGCCATCGGGACGCCGACCTCCTCGGCCAGCAGCTTGGAGGCGATCTTGTCGCCGAGCCGCTCCATGACCTCGGGGGACGGGCCGACGAACACGATGCCCATGTCGCGGCACAGGCGGGCGAAGTCGGCCTTCTCGGACACGAAGCCCCAGCCGGGCCAGACGGCGTCGGCGCGGGCGAGCGTCAGGGCCCGCCGCAGCTGGTCGTAGTCCAGGTAGGGCGACGGGCCGAGGTACTCGGGGTCGTCCGGGCCGATCAGGACGGCCTCGTCGGCCTCACGGACGAACATGGCGTGCCGGTCGACGGCGGTGTGGATCGCGATCGTGCGCAGCGGGGCGAAGCCTTGGGCGTTCCACTCCCGCACCGCGTGGATCAGCCGCATCGCGGGCTCACCCCGGTTGACGATGGCGACCCGCCGGAAAGCCTGTGCCGTCACGCCTGCGCTCCTTCGTCGGTCTTGTCCCGGGCCCCACCCAAGCCGACACCCCGGTCGGGCACAACCGGCGTGCGGGGGACGGTGGCGCAGGGCAAGATCCCACGCCGGGGAAGACGGCGTGCGCCCACCCCGCCGCTTGGGGCGCGTTTCTATCCGGGTCGGCACCACATGCCCACCCGGACTGCCGCTGCGCCGGGGCTGCCCCGCAGGCTCCTCCACCGTGCGCGGCGGTGTGCCCACTGGTTGGCGCGCGCCTCGCAGGGGGCCGTGTGCGCGTCCCCGGGGTCGCCTCCCCGCCTCGCAGAGGCGCTGCGCTTGGCGGGGGCCCGGGGAGCCTGCGAAGCGCACACCGCCGTCTGCGTGGTGGCTGAGAGCCGCGCGGTTCAGGGGGACGCGGCGACCGCCGCCGGGCTCGGGACGGAGCGCAAGCGCGTGCCCGGCTCGATCACGTGGCCCTCGTCGCAGCGCAGCTCGACGTGCACAGCCGCACCGCAGGCGGGGTGTTCGAGGCGGACCGGAGGGCCGTCCGGCCCGGCGCGGTGGGTGTCCCCCAGGTCAGCATCGCGAGGATCACCGGCCGCAGGTCACGACCCGCGGCGGTGAGCCGGTACTCGTGCCGCTCCCGCGACCCCGGCTCGCGGTAGGGGACGCGCTCCACCACGCCCTCCTCGACGAGCGTGGCGAGCCGTCGCGTCAGGACGTTGCGGGCGATGCCCAGGTGCGCGGCGAGGTCGTCGAACCGGCGGACGCCGTTGAACAGGTCCCGCAGCACCAGCACCGTCCACGCGTCCCCGACGACAGCCGCGGTGCGCGCCACCGAGCACCGCCTGCTGTCGAGGTCCTTCCATTCCACAAGTCGGAGTCTATCCTGAGTTGCTTCTCGATACGCAGCCAACTAGGCTGCGTTTCTTGTGAGAACCCAGCGTGCCGGTCTCGTGTTGGCGGTGTCGTCGCTCGCGGCCTTTCTGGCCTTCCTCGACGTCACGATCGTCAACATCGCCTTCCCGGCCATCACCGCCGCGTTCCCCGCCGCCGCGCCCGCCGACCTGTCGTGGATCTTCACGGCCTACAACGTGACCTTCGCGGCGCTGCTCGTCCCGGCCGGTCGGCTCGCCGACCTGCGCGGACGTCGTCGCGCGTTCCTGGCGGGCCTCGCGCTCTTCGGAGTCGCCTCGGCCGCGTGCGCCGCGGCCCCGACCGTCGGCATGCTCGTGGCCGCCCGCGCCCTGCAGGCCGTCGCGGCGGCGCTGCTCGCACCGTCGTCCCTGGCGCTGCTGCTGCCCGCGTTCCCGCCGGAGCGCCGCGGCTTCGCGGTCGGGACGTGGGGGGCGATGGGCGGGATCGCCGCCGCGACCGGGCCCGCGCTCGGCGGCCTGCTGGTCGACACACTCGGCTGGCGGTCGGTGTTCCTGGTCAACCTGCCGGTCGTCGCGCTGACGATCGTGGCGGGCGCACTCGTCATGACGGAGTCCCGCGACCGCTCTTCCCGGCTGCCCGATCCGCTCGGCATCCCGCTGCTCGGCGGCGGCGTGGCGCTCGTGGCGTGGGGAATCGTGGGCGGCGAGACGTCCTGGACCGCGCCGGGCACCCTCGCCCGGCTCGGGGGCGGGCTGGTGCTGCTCGCCGTCTTCGCGTGGCGCAGCCACCGGGTGGCGAACCCGCTGGTCGAGCCCGCGCTGTTCCGGGTGCGCGCGTTCCGGGCGTCCGTCATGGGCTATCTCGTGTTCTCCGGGGCGTTCTACGCGCTCCTGCTGGCCAACGTGCTGTACCTGACCGGCGTCTGGCACTACGGCGTGCTGCTCGCCGGGCTCGCGGTGACGCCGGGGCCCCTGATGGCGGCCGTCGCGTCGGCCGTGGGCGGGCGGCTGACCGACCGGTTCGGGGCGCGCGCGGTGATCGTCCCCGGCGCGCTGGTGTTCGCGACGGGCTGCGCGCTCTTCGCGGCCGGGATCGGGCGCGACCCGGCCTACCTGGCGCACTTCCTGCCTGCGACGTTGCTCACCGGCACCGGCGTCGGCGCCGTCTACTCGGGGCTCGGGGTCGCCGCCGTGGCGGCCCTGCCGCCGAGCCGGTACGCCACCGGCAGCGCGATCGGGACGTGCGCGCGTCAGATCGGAGCCGTCTTCGGGCTCGCGGCGCTGCTGTCCGGGCTCGCGGCGGGTGCGGACTTCCACACGGCCTGGGCGCTCATGGCGGTGGCCGCGGGCGCCACGGCCGTCGTCGGGTGGACGGTCGGCCGTGTCCGTGCGGCCGCCGCGGCGCCCGCGACCCGACGCCCGGCCGCACGTCAGGCCACGGTGATCGGCCCGGTTCCCGCCCGCCCCACCTCGTCGGCCGAGCGGGTGGGGCTCCGACCTGCCGACGACCCCGCGGCGTGACCACCCGACAACCCGGAGGATCTTCCGTGACCGCAACCGAGCCCGCGACCCGCGAACGCACCCACGCCTGGCCGGACCCGACGCTGACCGCGTCCGCCGCCCGCGACGTCGACGGGCTGACGTTCCTGCGTCGGCTCGCCGCGGGTGAGGTGCCGCCCGCGCCGATCGCCACGACCCTCGGCATGACGCTCGACGAGGTCGAGGAAGGGCGCGTCGTGTTCGGGCTCGAGCCCGCCGAGTTTCATTTCAACCCGATCGGCTCGGTGCACGGCGGCGTCTACGCGACCCTGCTCGACTCAGCGTGCGGCTGTGCGGTGCACTCGACGCTGCCTGCGGGGGCGCGCTACACCAGCCTCGACCTCACGGTGAAGTTCCTCCGCGGCATCGGCGTCGGCACGGGGCCGCTGCGGTGCGAGGGCCGCGTGATCCACCTCGGACGCAGCACCGCGCTGGCCGAGGCGCGGCTGACCGACGCGGCGGACCGCCTCTACGCGCACGCGACGAGTTCCTGCATGGTCTTCCGCCGACCCTGACCGGCCTCAGCCCGTGGCGCAGACCTCCGCGGCGGGGACGGTCATCGCGGCGGCCCGCGGCGTGGCCGCCGCGATGACCGTGGCCACGAGGGCGGCGCACGCCGCCGCCAGGAACACCACGGTGTACGCCCCGGCAGCGGGGATCGTCCGCCCGTCGACCACCACGACCAGCCCGGTCGCCACGGCCGCCGCCACCGCGCTGCAGGACGACGTGCCCAGCATCCGCATCAGGGTATTGAGGCTGTTGGCGGCCGCCGTCTCGGTCGACGGCACGGAGTCCATGATCAGCAAAGGGAGTGCGGAGTAGGCGAGCGCCGCCCCGATCGCCGCGATCGTCGTCGCGAGCATGACGAGCACCACCTCCCCGGGCAGCAGCGCCATCGCGGCGTTGCCGACGACGAGGACCGAGGTCCCGAGGACCAACGTCGTCCGAGGTCCGAACCGCTGCGACAGCTGTGCCGAGACCGGCGAGAACACACCCATCGCCCCGCCGATCGGCAGCAGCACGACGCCCGCGAGCACGAGCGAGAGCCCGAACCCGTAGCCGGACGCGACCGGCGCCTGCAGTACCTGCGTCGTCACCAGGAAGCCCGCGAACATGGCGAAGCCGATGAGCACCGAGGCCACGTTCGTCCACAGCACGGAGGGCTTTGCCGACACGCGCAGGTCCACCAGGGGCGAGCGGGTGCGCAGCTCGAAGCGTCCCCAGACGAGGAAGACCGCAGCGGCGACGGTGAGCAGCCCGAGCACGACCTGGCCGCCCCACTCGACGCCCTTCGAGATCGCCAACAGGAGGCAGACCAGCGCCACGGTGAGCCCGAGAGCCCCGGGCAGATCGAAGCGGCCGCCCGCCCGCTCCGGCGACTCGTGCACCCAGCGCAGCACGGCCACGACCAGGATCGCGCCCAGCACCGACGCCCCGGCGAACAGCCACCGCCAGCTCGCGTGCTCGGCCACCAGCCCGGTCAGGGGAAGGCCCACGGCGCCGCCGATGCCCAGCGACGAGCTCATCAGCGCGACGCCGCTGCCCACCTGCCCCTCCGGCAGCACGTCGCGCATGATGCTGATGCCCAGCGGCACGACGCCCAGCGACGCGCCCTGCAGCGCCCGGGCGACGATCAGCGTGCCCACGTCGGGCGCGAGGGCCCCGAGCGCCGACCCGAGCGTCACCAGGCCCAGCGCGACGACGAGCATCCGCCGCCGCCCGTACATGTCCCCCAGGCGACCCAGCACCGGCGCGCAGACGGCCCCGGCGACGAGCGTGGCGGTGACCAACCACGTCACCGTCGACGTCGACGCGTGCAGCAGATCCGGGTAGCGGGGCAGCAGGGGGACGACAAGGGTCTGCATGAGCGAGACGGCCAGGCCGCACGCCGCGAGGACCCCGACGACGAGCGCGGGTCGGGAGTTCACCGATTCAGGTGACCATAATTAGTTGTTAACGGCAACCATTTTGCCGTGTACCCCACAGGCTGCGGGCGTCGATGTGGCCGAACGGGGTAACGGGCCAGGCCGCCACTCGCCGCAGCGCGACATCGGTCCGCCCCTGCGCCCGCAGCCGGGCCAGCTCGTCGACGTGATCGGCGTGCGTGCGGGCGCGGCCGCGGGCGTAGTCGGCCGCGGAGTCCTTGCTGACCATGAACGCCCAATCGCTCGACAACGCCAGCAGCGCCTCCTGGGCGAGCGCGTCCGCCACCGGGTCGCGCACCGGCCCCGGGCCCAGCGCCCCGACGAGGGTCTTCTGCACGTCGTCGTTCCGCGTGACGAGCTCGGCCACCTGCTCGCCCGCCCACACCCGCCAGTCCTTCCCCGACCCCCACGAGGACGCGGGCAGCTCCACCGGCGGCCCGACGAGCCCGGCCTCGACCGCGCCTGCCAGTGTCGTCACCCGCACGTCGGCGTCGGGCAGCGCCCGCAGCACCGCCTCCAACCAGGCGGGGCCCTCGTGCCACCAGTGGCCGAAGAGCTCGGTGTCGAACGCCGCCACCGTCAGCGCCGCGCGACCGTGCCGCTCCCGCAGCGCCACCAGCCTCTCGCGGACGACCGACACGAAGTCCGCGGCGTCCCGCGCGACCGCGGCGGCCGCGCGGTCGGGGTCGTAGGGCCGCTTGTCGTGCGGCGCGACCGAGCGGCCCGTGACGCGGGCGGGCTTGAGGCCGGAGGGGTGGTCGTAGGTGTGGAAGTCGCGGTAGTCGCGGCCGCCGGGGTAGCCCGAGCGCGGCGACCACACGCGGTAGGTGACGTCCAGGTCGCGCCCGAACGCGACGACGTCCGACGCGCCGACGGGGTGCGCGAACGCCGTGTCCCCATGCAGCGCGGGGCCGTCGACGAGGAACCTCCGTACGCCCGCCGCGGCGTACCCGTCCTCCATGCCGGGGGCGTAGCCGCATTCGGGCGCCCAGATGCCCGCGGGGCGGGTGCCGAGGCGCAGCGCGGCATCGGCGAGGCCGGTCTCCAGCGCGAACGCGCGGATCTGCGGCAACAGCAGCGGCCCGAACGGGTGGGTGGCGGGCCCGCCGAGCAGCTCGAGCGCGCCCACGCCTGCGAGCGACCGCAGGACCGGCGACGCGCCGTGGCGCCAGTGCGTCTCGAATGTGTCCAGCGCGCGGGTGGCGAGGCGGTGCTCATGCGCGGCGAGGTCGGGGAGCCGGGGCGCTGCGCCGTGGGCGCGCAGCAGCCAGCCGCCGAGCCACGCGTGGGCCCCGCGCAGGCAGTGCGGGTCGTCGAGCTGGGCGGCGAGGACCGGGGTGACGCCCAAGGTGAGCAGGTCGCGGCGGCCCTCTGCGGCCAGACGGCGCACGACGTCGACGACGGGCAGGTAGGCGTGCGCCCACGACTGGTAGAGCCATTCCTCCCCTACCGGCCACCGCCCGTGGTGCGCGAGCCAGGGCAGATGGGAGTGCAGGACGAGACAGAACGTCCCGACGGGGGCGTCGGTCACGGCGGCACGCTACCCCCCGCCCCCGGTGAGTCCCGCGTCTCGCCACGGCGAGTGCGGGATCCGTGCACGGGACGGGTGATGGATCGCCGAACTCGCCGTGGCGGATCGCGGGACTCACCCCGGCGGTGCGCGGTGAGTCCTGCGTCTCACCACGGCGAGTGCGGGATTCGTGCACCGGGGGAGCGTGGTGAATCGGCGAACTCGGCGTGCTCGATCGCGGGACTCACCCTGGGGAGGGGCGGCGGGCGAGGGCGACGAGGTCAAGGCAGGCGTCGACGTCGTCGGCGTCGAGGGCGAAGTCCGCGGTCGTCACCGACGCGACGTCGCGCAGCAGGCCGTGGGGCCACGCTGAACCCGCCAGCGCCACTGTCGTCTGCGCGGCGACCAGCGATCCGCCCTGCGCCGCGTCCAGGGCGCGCAGCCGCGGGCCGTGGTGCAGGCCGAGCATGGTCACGTCGACGAAGCCCGCGTCGGCGACCAACCCGGCCAGCTCAGCGGCCGAGAGCTCCCGCGTGTGGAACGGGTTGAGCGGCGTGTCCTGGCCGGGCGAGAACGTGAGCCGGTTGGGCGTCGACAGCAGCAGCGCGCCCCCAGGCCGCAGGACGCGCAGGCACTCGCCCAGAAACCGCTCCTGCTCCCACAGGTGCTCGACGACCTGCAGCGACACCACGGCATCCACCCCGCTCCCGCGGACCGGCAGCGCGACGAGGTTGGCGCGCGCCGCCGCCACCCGCGGGTACCGGCGCGCGACGTGCGCGATCGCCTGCGTGTCGTAGTCGAGAGCGACTACCCGCTCGGCCACCCGCGCGAGCAGGTCGGCCCCATACCCCTCGCCGCACCCCGCCTCGAGCACGACCCCCGTACACCGCGGAAGGAGCGCCTCGTAAAGGAGCGCCTCGTAGACGACGAGGTGACGCCGGAACCAGTAATTCTCCTCGGCGACGTCCGGAACGGTCCGCTCGCCGGTGATCGGCAACGACATGGTGGGTCAGGGACGCGGACGGCGGACGCGGGGGTCGGGGCCGGGGTCGCCGTTCACCGTCAACACCCCGCCGATCGTGTGCCGTAGCCAGGCGAGCAGCGTGCGGTCGTCCAGCGTCAGCGGAACCTCGGGGCCCGACCAGCTCAGCAGCGTCGCGGGGCGGTGCCGCAGCGCGTCGCGCAGGGTGGCCGCGAGCTCGGGGGTGGCGAGCACGGTCACGCCGTCATGGCTGACGGCCAGCGCGCCGGGCAGCGCCCGCGGCATGTCCGCGCCAGTGCTCACCACGTAGCCGCAGCCGTGGCGGTCGTCGTAACCCGTCACCACCATCCCGTCACGCCCCTGCCGCGATCTTGGCGAGTCGGTCGCACTCCGCGGCGAGCCGCACGACGTTGGGGTCGTCGGCCTTGAGGCCGTGCCGCGCCGCGAGCACGCCGACGTCGACGTACCCGATCTGGGTGATGTTCTTGTCGTCCAGCCACACCACGAACCGCAGCGGCAACTCGAGCCCGAACGTCGGCGCGGCGGCCATGAGCGGCGAGGTGATGGTGGGCGCGCTGACGAGCAACGACGACGTCGCGCGCAGGGCGGGCCCGGCGTCGGCCGACCCGAGCGCGAGGTCCTGTGCGGTCACCACCGTCTCCCGGGCCGCCGCGACCGCGTTGCGCAGTCGCGTGACCGTGACCGGCACCGACGCGTTGCCCGCGGCGACGCGCAGGAAGCCCGTGGGCGTGACGCCGATCAGCGGCGCGGACTGGTGGACCCCCGGCGCCGCGGCGGCCGCGTCGGCGACCTTGTCGGTCGCCTGGGCGAACGGGGTGGTCGCGGCCATGTCGACGACGCCGGACACCACGGCCACGTAGTCCGGTCCGTTGTAGACGAGCGAGACGGCGTTGCCGGCGTCCTGCCGCAGCAGGTAGCGCTCCGGCAGCGCGGCCGCCGCCTGCTGGTTGGTCCGCAGCATCGGGAGCCCGGTCGCGGGGGAACCGCCGATCACCACGGTGTTGCCGGGGATCGTGGCGCCGGTGGCGCGGACGTCGGCCGCGTTGTCGACGGTCGCGAGGACCGTGCCGCCCCCGGCCGTGATCGCGTCCTGCACCTTCTTGACGGCCGCGCCCATGTCGGTGCCCATCGGCAGGGTCACCGTGCCCGGCGGGTGCCCTGCCGAAGGCGGCGGCGGGGCCAGCGACGTGACCTCCTCGCCGGTCGCCGACGCGCCGCATGCCGTGGCCAGGGAGAGGACCGCGGCGAGCCCCGCGCCCAGGACCGTGCGTCGGCGCTTTCCCCACGTCGTCACGGAAGCGACCCTAGTGCCCCCGCCCACCGGACCGATCCGGGTGAGGAGTTTCACCACGCGAGCGCGTTGCCGGGTTCCTACTGCCTGGTAACAATTGCGCGCAGTGCAGCCCGTCGAGCCTGGTGGCGACGGCGGTGGCAGAGTCGGCGTGAGCGACGCGTTACGCGACAGCGGCAGGAGGTCGAAGAGGTCCGATGAACATCGTCGTGCTGATCAAGCAGGTGCCCGACACCTACTCCGAACGCAAGCTTCGGGATGCGGACGGCGTCTTGGACCGGGAGGCCACCGACGCGGTGCTGGACGAGATCAACGAGCGGGCGGTCGAGGAGGCGTTGCAGCTCAAGGAGCGCATCGACGGCTCCGAGGTGACCGTGCTGACCATGGGTCCGGACCGGGCGGCCGACGCGATCCGCAAGGCGCTGTCGATGGGCGCGGACAAGGCCGTCCATCTGTCGGACGCGGCGCTGGCCGGGTCGGACGCGGTGACAACCGCGAAGGTGCTCGCCAAGGCGATCGGCACCGTCGAGGGCGTCGATCTGGTCGTGGCGGGCAACGAGGCCTCCGACGGGCGGGGTGGGGCGATGGCCGCGATGGTGGCCGACATCCTGGGCTGGCCCGCGCTCACCCACGTGCGCGAGCTGACGATCGAGGGCGGCTCGGTGACCGGGCGGCGGGAGACCGACGACGGCGTAACCGTGCTGACCGCGGACCTGCCAGTCGTCGTCTCGGTGAGCGAGAAGATCAACGAGCCGCGGTACCCGTCGTTCAAGGGGATCATGGCGGCGAAGAAGAAGCCCGTCGCCGCGCTCACGCTGGCCGACGTCGGGGTGGACGCGTCGCAGGTCGGGCTGGAGCACGCGCTCACGACCGTGATCGTCCGCGTCGCCGAAGCCGCCCAAGAGCGCGGGCGAGAAGGTCACCGACGAGGGCGACGGCGGCGCGAAGATCGCCGCTTACCTGGTCGCGCAGAAGCTCATCTGAGACGAGAGAAGAACATGGCTGAGGTGTTGGTCCTCGTCGATCACGTCGAGGGTGAGGTCAAGAAGGCGACCTACGAGCTGCTGACGGCGGCGCGGCGGCTGGGCGAGCCGTCCGCGGTGGTCGTGGGCGGCCCCGGGGTGGCGGGCAAGCTCGCCGACGGGCTGAAGGCGCACGGGGCGGAGAAGATCTACGTCGCGGAGACCGACCGGAGCGACTTCCTCTCCCCGCAGGTCGACGTGCTCGCCGCGCTGGTCGAGGGGAAGAGCCCCGCGGCGGTGCTGATCGGGGTGTCGGCGGACGGCAAGGAGATCGCGGGCCGGTTGGCCGTGCGGACCGGCAGCGGCTGGCTCAACGACGTCGTCGACGTCACCGCCGGGGACGACGGGGTCGGCGTGACGCACTCGGTGTTCGGCGGGGCGTACCTGGCTCAGGCGAAGGCAGGCACCGCACACCCGGTGATCACAGTGCGGCCGGGCTCGGTGGAGATCGAGGACGCCGCGGGCGCGGGCGTGGAGGAGACCGTCGAGGTGCCCGCCGCGTCCGGGCGGGGGGCCACGGTCACCAGCCGCGAGCCGATCACCGGCGGCGACCGCCCTGAGCTGACCGAGGCGTCGGTCGTGGTCTCCGGTGGCCGCGGCGTGGGGTCGGCGGAGGACTTCGCGGTGGTCGAGGGGTTGGCCGACGTGCTCGGCGCTGCCGTCGGCGCGTCGCGGGCGGCGGTGGACTCCGGGTACTACCCGCACCAGTTCCAGGTGGGGCAGACCGGCAAGACGGTCTCCCCGCAGCTGTACATCGCGTTGGGCATCTCCGGGGCGATCCAGCACCGGGCGGGCATGCAGACGTCGAAGACGATCGTCGCGGTGAACAAGGACCCCGAGGCACCGATCTTCGAGATCGCCGACTTCGGCGTGGTGGGTGACCTGTTCACGGTCGCCCCCCAGCTCAAGGACGCCATCGCCCAGCGCAAGAGCTGACCCCAGCGCGCGGCGAGTCCCGCCCCCTCCAGGGTGAGTCCCGCAGACGGTCACGGCGAGTGGCGGATTCGTGCACGCGCCGGTGTGCCGGATCGGCGAACTCACCGTGTCGGATCGCGGGACTCACCGTGTCGGATCGCGGGACTCACCGTGTTGGATCGCGGGACTCACCGTGTCGGATCGCGGGACTCACCGGTGGTTGGGCCCTCGCGCGGCGCGGCCTCAGCTCGGTTCGGCGGCCCCCGGCGTGATGTCGGCCCCGGTGTCCACGACGACGGTGCCGCGCAGCCGTAGATCGCCCGCCGAACGGCCGACGAACACCGTGAACGTCCCCGGCTCGACGACCTGGCGCATCGACCGGTTCCACACGGCGAGCCGGGTCGCGGGCACCCGCAGGGTCACCGTCACCGTCCGTCCGGGCTCGAGCTCGACGGTCGTGAACGCGGCGAGGCTCAGGCTGGGCCGCACGATCGAGGCGACCTCGTCGCGCAGGTACACCTGCACGACCTCCTTGCCCGGCCGATCCGCGGTGTTGCTCACCCGGCACTGGACGACGATCTGCGGCGGCCCCGCGCCGCGGTCGGGGGAGATCCGCAGGTGGGAGTACTCGACGCCGATGTAGCCGGTGCCGTGGCCCAGCGGGAACACCACCTGCCCGCCGTCACCCGCGATCGGGACGGGCAGACGCCCGCCGGGTTCGGCCCGGCCGACGAGGATGTCCGCGAGCGTGTCGGCGTGGCCGTGCACCGGCTGCCAGCACACCAGCAGCGCGGCGGTCGTCGCGACGATCGGTGCGAGCGCTCTCGGGTCGCCACCGCCCACCAGGGCGACGCACGGCTGGCCCGTGGCGACCAGCCTGCCGATCGCGACCTCCGCCCCCTCCGGCTCGTCGACCACCACGACCACGGCCCCGCCCGGCCGCCGTTCGGCGTCGGCCGGGTCGACCGCGCGTGCCCCGTCCGGATGACGCCGGGCCAGCTCGCCCACCAGCGCGCGCATCCCGCCCTGGTCGACCGGGGGCCCGGCCGCGGTTACGAGGATCTCACCGGGGCCGCCGATCGGGAGCACGCCGCGCGGGTCGGTGAGCAGCACCGTCGAACCGGCCATCGCGCGGGCCCCGAGCGCCTGCCGCGCAGGCCGGGGCAGCGGCGCGCGAACCAAGGCCGGGTCGTCGAACAGGCCCAGAGTGAGCTTGAGCTGCAGCACGCTCGCGACGGCGGCGTCCACCAGCCAGCGGGCGATGCGTCCCTCCACGAGCAGCCGCAGCAGCCGTCGGGGGATCTCGTCGTCGCCCGCGGGCGCGAGGACCACCTGCACCCCGGACTCGATCGCGAGCGCGAGCGCGGCGTCGGCGGTCTCGGCGACGCGATGGCGCTCGGCGAGGGCGAGGACCTCGCCCGCCGTGGCCATGACGATCCCGGCGAAGCCCCATTCGGCCCGCAGAAGCCCCTGCAGCAGCCGGGAGTCGGCGTGCACGGGGATGCCGTCGTTGGCGACCGCGGCGGGCATGACGATCGCCGCGCCCGCGCGGACCGCCGCCTCGCCCGCAGGCAGCACGGTCGTGCGCAGCGAGCGCTCCGACCACGCCTGGTCGACGTCCCGCACCGCCTGGCCCGCCGTCCCGCCGACGTCGGGCACCACGGCGGCCACCGTCCCGCCGCCGAACCGCATCGCCGCGCCCTGCAGACCCTGCACGTGGGCGCGCACGAGCTCCGCCCCGAGGACGGGGTCGCTCCCGAGGCTGTTCGCGACATCGGCCCACGCGGCGCGCTCCAGCGCGGGCGCGACGGACGGGGTCGCCGTGGCGTGGACGCCCGCCGCCGCCAGCGCGCCCGCCGTGGCCGCCGCCATCCCGGCGATGAGGTCGACGTCCCACGTGGCCGCCCTGGCGAGCGCCATGGGGAAGGGGGGCAGGTCGTTCGGGTCGTGCAGGGCCACCGCCAGCGCCGGGACCGGCCGCCGCGCGGTCGCCCGGATCCGGGCCTGCGCCTCGGCGAGGTCCTGTCCCATCACCGCGAGCGGCCGGGGTCCCACGGCGAGGACGCCGGGTGCCGCGCCGTCGGCCAGGCCCACGCCCTTCGCGCCTATCACGGCCCCGGTGAGCTGGCCGACCTTCTCCTCGACGCTCATGTCGGCCATCAGTTCGGCGACGAAGCGCTCCGCGGCCGGGACAGCCCGCATCGGGGCGCGGCCTGGGCGCGGCGGAGGGGGAGCGTCCGCCGGGCCACCGGGGCCCGGCGGCCCGTGCACAGCCATGATCGTGAACTTTCCACCAGGGGCATCGTCTGGACGCCCACGTGCGGTCGGGGAGCGACGGCCTGCCTGCGCTGTCCAGCGCGGCACGGATCGGTGCGGGGGACTACGCGGTCGCGACGGCGGCGACCTCCGCGTGGGGCCGCGGCGGCCCGGCAGGCGGCGTCCCGCCCGCGGCGTGGGCGGCACGCCGGTTCGGCCCGGGGGAGGGGCGGGCGGCGGGGCCCGCGAGCTCGGCCCGGATCACCGCGGCCAGCCGGGCGACCTCGAGCCGCGCGGCACCCTGCAGGTCGCGCAGCCTGGCCAGGTCGCGCTCCGCCAGCTCGCGGGCCCTCGCGAGGTCCCTGGCCGCCCGGTCGCGCAGTTCGTCGACGTCGGCCTGCGCGGCGGCGCGGTGGGCCTCGGCCGCTCGTTCGGCCGCCGACCGGATCGACTCGGCCGCAGCGTGTGCACCGGCGAGCCGTTGGTTGAGCGCGTCCTCGCGTTCCTGCAGCTCGGAGCCGCGGCGGGCGGCCTGCTCCGCGGCTCGCGCGGACTCGGCGATGAGCCGCTGCCGGACGTCGTGGCGATGGCGCTCGGCTTCGGTGAGCGCCCGCTCGGTCACCTCGGCCGCCGCGCGGTTGGCCGCGGCGCGGATCTGCTCGGCCTCGCTCTCGGCGAGCCGCAGCATGCGTTCGGCCCGCGCGCCGAAGCCGGTATCGGAGTTCGGGACGAGGCCCGAGCGCACGACACGGATCTCCTCCTCGACGGCGAGGGCGTGCTGCTCGGCCATGGCGCGGCGACGCTCGCTGTCGTCCAACGCGGTCCGCAGCGTCGCGAGCGCCTCCTCGAGCCGCGCGATGTGGGCGTCGACGGCGGACGGGTCGTAGCCCCTGCGCACGGTGCCGAACGGGGGCGGGGTCAGATCGAGAGGGTCGGTCGAGACGGCGGGGGGAGCGGAAACGGCCGAAGCCGGAGTGAACGTGCCGTTGTCGTGCACCGGCCGACTATGGGCGTGTCCCAACCCCTTGTCATGCTCTGGACGAGTGGCCTGGCTCTGCCATCCGAGTGATAATGATCGAGATGACGGGGCGGATGTCACCACCTGTGGAGAGTTCTGGTGGGCCGGTACGCCGTTCAGGGGGATGAGCTCACCCGCACAATGGGCAGGGCGGGCCTTCGGGGGCCGAGAGTGCGACCGGCGCGATGAGCCGACCGCAGCGGGCGGGGAAGCGGCCGGAGCCGATGCCGCCCTCGGCCAGCACGCCGTCGGCCACCGCATGGCTGTGGCCGTCCTCGTGGCAGGTCACGGACGACCACGTCGACTGGGTCGCCTGCCTGCCTGTCGACCTGGCCGTCGCCTCGACCGGTGCGGTGGCGGCGGGCCGCTCGCGCATATGTGCTCCCCTATCCCCGACCTGCCCCAAACCCCGATCACTGAGAGTTAACCCGCTTCGGCCGCCTTCGCAAGGGCCGTCCGGTGCCAATCGCACGTGCATCTGCACGGACTCGCCGCGACACGCCCACCCTAAGGGCGGTCCCGCGCCGGCGGCGCTAGCCTCCGCCACGAACGGGGGTCCCACGGTCGGCGCAATCCGGACGCGGTGCGTACTCCCCACCCCCGGTCGTCGAACGCGAGCCCAGGAGGTCCCGGATGCGCAGGCACCCACAGCCGATCGCGCGGCCCTCCCAGACCCGCCCCGCGCCCCGGCGCGCGCCCCGGCGCATCGCGCTCACGGTGCTCCTACTCGCCGTCGCGCTGCTCGCGCTGCCCATGTCCGCCACCGGCGCGGGTGCCGACTCTGGAACCTACGTGCGCCTGGCCCAGCTCTCGCCGGACATGACGGGCCTGATGATCTCGATCTCCTCGGTCGCGGACCCGTCGCAGGTCATCATGCTGCCCGTGGAGCCCTACGGCGCGCTGTCGGCCTACCAGCGGGTCGAGCCCGGCGACTACGTCGTCACCGTCCGGGCAGCCAACGCGACCACGCCCATCGTCAGTTCGGCGCTCAAGGCGGAGGCGGGTGCCTCGTACACGCTCGCCTCGACCGGGTCCGCCGACCAGCGGGCGCTCGCCGTGTTCACCGACGACCTGACCGCCCCGCCCGCAGGCCGCGCCCGGGTCCGGGTGATCAACGCGGCGCCGCCTGCCCCGGTGCTGGACGTCCGCGGCCCCGGCGGTTCGCCCTTCTCGACCGGGCTGCCGCTGTCGCAGGTCAGCGGGTACCGCACGGTCGACGCGGGCACTCTGCCGCTCTCCGCGGGGCCGCCCGGCGCGGCGGGCACGGACCTCGCCGTGCCGGTCGGGGCGAACCAGGTGATCTCGGTCGTGCTCGTCAGCGACGGGCCGAAGATCACGGCGCAGCCGCACGTCGACGCCGCGGGCGCGGTCGCGGTACCGCCCGGCGCCATCGCGGCGGGCTACGGCGGCGCCGCCGACCCGCACGGCCCGCTGTCGGAACTCCTGCTGGGCGCCGTGGCCGTGGCCGCGGGCCTCGCCTCCGTCGTGTTGGGCAGGCGGGGTAGGAGGCCCTCGGGCCGCGCGTGCTGATCGACGCTCTCTACGGCCTCATCGGAGCCGACGCGGCCGCAGCGGTGGCGCTCGGCTCCGCGGTCGTCGCAGGGGTGCTGCTCTGGGTGCTCGCCGCCCGGCTGCGGCTCTCCCCGGCGTCCGGCGCCGCCGTGCTGGCGCTCTACGCCGCCGCGCTGCTCGTCATCGACCTGCAGTCCGGCCCCGGCGTGGACGGCGCAGGCCTGGTCCTGCTCGTCGCCGCGGCCACCCTCGCGGTGGGCGGCGGCGCGGTGCGCAACGGCCTCGCGGTCGCCCTGCTCGTCCTGGCCGTCGGCGTCATCCCGGTGGCGGCCGTCGGGCTGCTCCTGCTGTCCGGGTGCATGGCGCTGACCGGCGGCCTCGGGCGGCGGCTCGGCCGCAGGCTCCGGGTGGTGGTCGGGGTGGCGGCACTGACGGCGGCGGGGGCGGTCGGGGCGGCCCTCTTCGCGCCGGACGAGCCCGCCGCCCTGCCCACGCTCGTCCCGGCCGCCCTGACGCTGTGGGCGCTGCTCGTCGTCGGGATCCTGTGGCGGCGGCTGTCCTGGCTGCGCCCGGTGTGCGCGGCCGTGCTCGGGGTGGCCGCGTGCCAGTGGATCCCCGGTCCGGACGCCGACGCCACGCTCGTCGTCGCCGCGACGACCGCGCTGCTGACCGCGATCGCGGCCGAGGACACCACGGTCGTGCTCGCGCGGCGGGCGCTGGTCGCGGGGGCGGCGTCGGCGGTGGCGGTGAGCACGGTCCTGCTCACGCCCGCGGTGGCGGGCCGGACCCCCGTGCTGCTGCGGCCGCCTGTGGACGTGCCGAGCCGCGCCGCTCTCGCCGAGCCGGTGCGGCCGGTCACGGTGTCGATCCCGGCGCTCGGCGTCACGAGCCCGCTCGAGGACCTGGTCGCGGACCCGGTGACCCGCGAGCTGTCCGCGCCCGACGACCCGTCGCGCGCGGGCTGGTACACCGCCGGCGTGGTCCCCGGCGACCAGGGCCCGGCCGTGATCGGCGGCCACGTCGACTCCCGCCGCGGGCCCGGTGTGTTCTTCCGCCTCCGCACGCTGCGCCCGGGGGACCTCGTCGACGTCACTCGGTCGGACGGCCGCAGCGTGCGGTTCGCCGTCATCGCGGTCGCCCTCTACCCCAAGGACGCCTTCCCGACCGACGCCGTCTACGGCCCGACGTCCGGTCCGGAACTGCGGCTCGTGACGTGTGGTGGGACGTTCGACCGCAGCGTCCGCAGCTACGAGGACAACGTGGTCGTGGACGCGGTGCTGGCGTAACGACCAGGGCGGGCGTCGGCGTAGTCCTGCTGCGCCAACTACGCTCAGTCACGTCGGCCTGTCGGTGCTTGACCCGATCAGGGGACCCGGCGGAGGTCCCGTCGCGGCCCGCCACTACTCTCTGGCCGGCGCGGCCTCTCTCCCCAGCACGAGGCCCGGGCAGGCGTCGCCCGCCCCGACGCCATAGTTTGAAAGGTCACTCCCCCGATGACCGTTGCCGACGAGACCGACTTCACCGTGGTCCGCCGCGGCTATGACCGCGCTCAGGTCGATGAACAGATCGACATGATCACCACGCAGCTGCGTACGGCCGTCGCGGCGCGAGAGTCCGCGGTCGCCGAGGTGGAGGTGCTCTCCCGGCGGCTCGAGGCCAGCATCGGGGACGTCCAGGCCGCGCGGGCCGAGGGCGCCCAGCGCCGGGCCGAGGCGGACAAGCTGCGCGCCCAGGTCGCGGAGCTGTCCACGATCCCGCACACGGTTGACGGGATGAGCGAGCGCCTGCAGCAGATGGTGCGCATCGCCCAGGACGAGGTCAACGACATGCGGCAGCGCGCCACGAGCAGCGCCGCGCACGTCCTCGCGCTCGCCCAGGCCGAGGCCGACGAGCTGCGGGAGCGTTCGGAGAAGGAGCGCCACGAGTTCGAGACCGAGCGGCGCACGGCGCAGGATGCGCTGCGCAGCCAGCTCGAGGAGAGCCGCACCCGGCTGGAGCAGCTGCGCAACGAGTCCGATGGACAGCGCGCCCGGCTGGACGCCGAGCTCGCGGACCGTCGGGCCGTCGCCGACAAGGAGTTCGCCGCCGAGATGGAGGAGCGCCGCTCCGCCATGCTCGCCGAGCTGGCCGCCCAGGAGGCCGCGCGGCGCGAGGACGCGGGCCGCATCCTCGAGTCCGCCGCCCAGCAGGCCAGGGCCCAGCTCGCCGACGCGGGCGCCGAGGCGCAGCGCGTCCGCGCCGAGGCCCGGCACGAGGTCGCCGCCGCCCAGCGCGAGCTGGAGGAGCTGCGCGCCCTGCAGCACCAGGTCTCCGAGCAGCTCACGGCCGTGCGCGCGCTCCTGGACTGGACGCTCCCGCAGATGGCGGGCCCCAGCGGCGAGCACGCCCGCGCCCAGGCGCCCAACGGCCTTTCCGGCACCCCGGCGATCGCGCCCGCCCACGTCGAGCGGGACGGGGCCGTCGACTCCGACGACGTCGAGGGCGGCCAGGAGGACCTGGTCGATGCGGCGCTGCCGGGTCAGCGCGGCACGCGGCCGTCCAACGGGGACCGCCCCAGCCCCGCCGCGCGCGCCGCGCGGCTCGCCGCGGCCGACGGCCGGGCCTGACCCGTTTCCCGTCTTCCCCGTCCGCCCACGAACCCGCCCACGGGCGATCCAGCAGAGAAAACGATCAGAAGGACGTGAAACGTGGCCGGTCCCGCCACCGCGAACCCTCCGCTGTCGACGCCCGAGGGCGGCGCCGACCAGCCGTTTGACACCGCGCTGCGCGGGTACGAGCGGCGCCAGGTCGATGACTTCGTCGCCGCGCGGGCGAAGGAGATCTCCCGGCTGAAGGCGCAGCTGGCCGAAGAGCGCAGGCAGCGCCAGGCCGCCACCGAGCGCGCCGACTCCTCCGCCGCCGAGCTGCGGGAGGTGCGCGCGCGCTCGCCGCACGAGCCCGCCGACCCGCAGGAGAGCTTCGGCTTCCGCGCCGAGAAGCTGCTGCGGATGGCGGAGCAGGAGGCGGTGGAGATCCGCAGCAACGCCAGCCGCGAGTCGGCGTCGATCATCGAGCACGCCCGCAAGGAGGCCGAGCAGCACCGCCACGAGGTCGAGCAGACGCTCATCTCGCGGGCCTCCCTGCTCGAGCAGCAGGCCTCCCAGCGCTCCGCCGAGATCCAGGAGCGCGAGCAGCAGGTGGCCGACCAGCTCGCGGCCGCGCGCGAGCAGGCCGACCAGATGCACGCCGCCGCGACGCGCGCCGCCGAGCGGCTGCGTCATGAGTCCGAGGCCGCCGCGGAGGAGACCAGGGCCCGTGCCGAGGCCGCCGCGCAGCGCCAGCGCGACAGCGCCGCCCAGGAGATCGCCCGGCTCACCGCGCTCCAGTCGGACGTGCGTTCCGAGCTGGCGCGCCTGGCAGAGGTCCTCACCAACGAGCTGGCCGCCGACAGCCGTTCCGCCGCGACCAAGCGCGGCCTCTCCGACTCGGTCGTGGAGAAGGAGCCCGCCTCGTCCAACGGACGCTCTCGCTGACCTCCGCGACGCACGAGGAGGCCATCGGCCCGGCACCGTCGGGGCGCGACGAGGTCGCCCAGCGGTACCGGGCCGTCTTCGACACGGCCGCTGTCGGCGTGCTCGAGCTGGACCGCGAGGGCCGGGTCGTGGACGCCAATCCGACGTTCCGTCGCTGTGTGCCCGGCATCGTCGGCAGGCAGGCCACCGTGGCGATGACGCGCGTCGACGCCCTGCGGCACGCGCCGCTCTGGCAGGAGTTGGTGCAGGGCACGCTTGCTCGCTACGAGATCACCGCCACGCTGCGGCGCCCGGACGGCACGACGGTGCCCGGCCGTGTCGTCGTCACCGCGGTGGTGGGTGCGGACGGCGAGGTCACCGGGGCCGTGGCGGTCACCGTGCCCGATGCCGCCCCCACGGCGTCCGCGGCCGCCGCGACCCCCCGGCGGGACCAGCCGACCGCCGCCGAGATCGCCGTGCTCACGGGGCTCGCGTCCGGCCTCACCCTCCAGCAGGTGGCCGCCCGGCTCGGGCTGACCCGCCGCGGCGTCGACTACCGGCTGGCCAGGCTGCGCCAGAAGCTGCGCGCCGACGGCCCCGGCGGCACGACGGTGCCCGCGACCACGGCGGGTGTGGTGGCCCGCGGGTACGCCTTGGGCCTGCTGACGCCCGGCACGTGGCCGCCGCGTCCCTCCTGAGCGACACCACTCGGATCGGAACACGCGAATGGCCGCACCAGCACCCAGTGCGGTGCGGTCATTCGCTGATGCCGCGTGGTGGGCGGCTACCTCTGGCGCGGCGTGGCGGGGAGGTCGAGCACGACCGCCTCCTCCTCCTCCTCCTCGTCGTCCAAGCCGCAGCCGGTCGTGCCGATCGTCGCGCGTAGACGTCCGGCCGGGAGCGCAGGAGCGCCGCGAAGACGCTGGTGAGGAACAGGAGGTCGGCGATCGTGGAGACGTGTCGCCCCAGTGCTCGGCCAGGCCGGCGAACACGACGCCCGGCCCGTTCTCCGTGGCCTTGGGAACATTCCCGAACCTAGCGAGGGGTCGTGGCCCAGAAGACAGGTCACACCTAATTCACCCGTTGGGAGGTATTCGTACGCCAATGCCCGGCCCAGGATCGCCCGAATTGCCCACCCATGGGGAATGGGGCGGCCATCTGCGGCGCATCGTACGATCTAGGCTCCCCAACAGACGATCACGACAGGGGCGATCGCCGATGAGCCGAGAATCGATGGCAGGTGCATTCTTGCTGCTCGTGCACGATGAGTTCAGCGGCCGCCCGCGGTGTAGCGCAGATCTGCTCCGCGGTGGGCTGGTCGGCGCCCAGCTCGCGGAGTTGGTGATCGCGGGCCGGATGGGCCTCGCGGAGGGCAGGGTTCATCCGTTGGACGCCGACCCGCTGGGCGACGCCCGCCCGGCCGCGGCGTACGTCATGGAGTGCGTGCTCGCCCAGCCTCGTCACCACACCGTGCGGACCTGGACCGAGAACCTCGGTGAGCCACTGCACGAGATGGTCGTCACCGAACTGGTCGACGAGGGCATCGTCCGCAGGGAGAGCGGCGGGTTCGGCAGGCGGCGCATGGAGCGCTATCCGGCGGTCGACCTCCCGCGCGCCGCAGCGCCGAAGGCCCGCTTCGAGCGCATGCTCACGACGCCGCGCGACCTCGACCTGGCGGGCGCGTTCACGATCGCGATGGTGTGGGCGCTGGGCATCGAGGCCGTGCTCGACGCCCGGTCGGAGCTCGACAGCGGCGACCTCGTCGAGCGCATCAAGGCGCGGATGCCCGTCGCCCTCCGGGAACTGCTCGAGGGCATCGGGCACTCCGCGGCTGCCACGTCGCTGACGGTGCGGCGCTGAGTGGACGCCAACGTGACGCGGGGCTCGACGCCCTGGCAGGCCTCGGGGCGTGCGGCGGAGGACGACGGCGACCCGCTCGCAGGCTCGCTGTTCGCCCTGGAGAGCGCCGTGCTGGAGGACGTCGGTACGGGCGGCGTCGAGGGCGGCGCGCGCGAGGGGCTGGCCACGCGCAACGCGCTCGCCGTCGCCTACTGCGACGCCGAGCGCTTCCCGGAGGCGGCCGACCTGCTGCGCGACATCGTCAAGCACTGCATGGAACGCCTGGGCCCCGACGACCCCGACACGCTCGTCGCGGCGGGCAACCTCGGTGTCACGCGGGCGTGGATAGGCCGGTTCGCGGAGGCCGTGCCGCTGCTGGAGTACGTCCTCGCCGCCCGCGAGCGGGTGCTCGGCGGGGAGCACGTCGACACGCTGACCGCCCGCGACGCGCTGGCCGTGACCTATCGGCTCGCGGGTCAGGTGCCCGCGGCGGTCGGTCTGCACACCCGGGTGGTCGAACAGCGCATCCGGGTGCTGGGGCCCGCGCACCCGGACACGCTGACCTCGCGGTGCGGCCTGGCGTTGGCCCGTATCGCCGCAGGCAGCGCGGGTGCGGCGGCGAACGTCCTCTCCGCGGCACTCGTCGACGCCGAGGAGGTGCCGGGGGCGCCCAACCTCTCCACCGTCGTGCTGCGGGCCAACCTCGGCCGCTGCCTGCTGCAGCTGGACCGCCCCGCGTCGGCGCAGCCGCTGCTGGCCAGGGCGTTGCAGGACTGCACCGCGCTGCTGGGCGCCAACCATCCCGACAGCGTGACGCTGCGGGGCGAGCTGGCCCGGCTCGAGGGCCAGATGGACCCGGACACGCCATTCCGATCCGGACCTGTCTGATCTTCACGGTGTCTGATGAACGGCAGGCGGGCAGGCCGCTCGCCGCGCCGAACCCTCCGAGCCGCCCCGAGGACGGTCGTATGCGAGACGTGGGGGCCGCCGCCCACGAGGCACTGCGGGCGCAGTCGGACGCCGGTCGGCGCCGTGAGGTGGCGCTGCTCGCGATGGAGTCGCCCGAGCGGCGCCGGGAGCTGGAGAGCGCGCTGGTCGAGGCTGGTTTCGAGGTGCGGCACGCGGCCTCCCGGGCAGCCCCGCTTGACGTCCCCCCGGCCACGGGGCCCGACGGTCTCGTGATGCTCGGCGGCGTCTCCCGTACCAGCGCCGACGCGTCCGGGGACGACACGTCCCAGGCCGTCGCGGCCCTGCGTGAGGCGGGGTGGGACCACGTCGTGGTCGTCGGCGGCGACACGCGGGCCACCGCCGTCGCCCGCACGTTGGCGACCGGGGCACGGGGCTTCCTGGTGGCCGCGCCGTGCCGGGGCGCGGAGGTGCCGGGACCGGTCGCGGTGCAGGCCGAGCCCGGTCTTCGGTCGATGCCCGTCAGCGACGTCACCGGACGGGAGCGCAGGCTCTCAGCGCGCGAAGTGCAGGTGCTGGCCCTGGCGGCCGAAGGCCTGTCCAACCCCGAGATCGCCGAGCGGTTGGGCCTGTCGGCGCTGACCGTCAAGAGCCACCTCTCGCGGATGACCCGCAGGCTGGGTGCCCGGGACCGCGCGCACCTCGTGCTGCTGGCGCTGCGGGCGGGCGTGATTGTGTAAGAGCGTGACGCATCCGGAGCAATGTGAACCGGTGGTAATCGCATAAATGCGCTGCGTTGAGGATTTGAACACGCTGTGTTGGCGCGCGATTGCGCTGCGCGCAAGAATAGTCCGGGACTGGTCCGGTTCAGCGAATTACCGACCGCCAGGGGATTGTCGGCGAAACACTGCTTCGGGCAGCCGGTCGCCACGCAACTGTTGCCGAAATTGCTCCATATGGACCAGCAAATTGGTCCGCTCGATCGCTGTGGTTGTGGCCTCGGATCCGGGAAAGGACAACCGCGGAAATCGATGTCGGAGGCGCCTCGTAGAGTCCGCTCCAGTTGTGCTCGGGTGCGCCGGATCGGCCGTCGACGTCCCTCCGTCGCGTTCCCGCGCCACCGGGCCCCTCGTCCGCGACCGTCCCGGCCGGCACCCCACCGGAAGGAGCTCCCCGGCATGTCCCTCTCCGAGCCCGTCACCAGCACCCGACCCCCGGCAGGTCCGGGGGGCAGTGTGCCCGACCAGCGGGCTACGGCCTCGCCGTTCGACTCCGCCCTGCGCGGATACGAGCGTCGCCAGGTCGACGAGTACGTCGCCCGGCAGCGCAACGAGACGGCGACGCTGCGTGCGCAGCTGGCGGAGGCGGAGCGGCAGCGGCGCCTGGCCACCGAGCACGCCGAGGCCACCGAGGAGGAGAACCGGCGGCTGCGTTCCACGGCAGGCCGCGAGGCCCCTCCGGCCGAGGAGGGGTTCGGCTTCCGGGCCGAGAAGCTCCTGCGCCTCGCCGAGCAGGAGGCCGCCGAGGTGCGCGCCCGCACCCGTCAGGAGTCCGTCGGACTGCTGGAGCAGACCCGTGCCGAGGCCGAGAAGCATCGGCACGAGGTCGAGCAGCAGCTGATCGCCCGCGCCGCGCAGCTGGACCAGGCCGCCGCCCGCCGGGCCGTCGAGCTGCAGGAGCGTGAGCAGCAGATCTCCGACCAGCTCGAGGCCACGCGCGCCGAGACCGAGCAGCTGCACGCCGCCGCCACCCGCGCGGCCGACCGGCTGCGCCAGGAGTCCGAGGCCAAGGCCGAGGAGATCCGGATCCGCGCCGAGGCCGCCGCCAAGAAGGTCCGCGACGAGGCCGAGCACGACGTCATGCGCCTGTCGGCGCTGCGCAGCAACGTCCACGCCGAGCTGGCCCGGCTGGCCGAGGTGCTGGTCAACGAGCTTCCCTCCGGTACCGAGTCCGCGGGCACCGGTGCCCGCAACAGGACGGAGCAGCAGTGATGGAACCCACCAACCGGACCACCACCACGGCCCGGCCCCGTGCGTCGGGGCCCGCGCCCTCCCCGGGCCCGGGCGGCAAGGGTGCGTCGAAGCCGAGCCCGCAGGCCGCCGCGTTCGAGGACGACGTCGATCGGCGTCGGTTCGTCACGGTCATCCGCGGCTACGACCGGATCGAGGTCGATGAGTACATCGACGACCTGCTCGCCGTCGTCGCGACACTGCGCACCTCGACCGCGGAGATCGAGAAGGCCCGCGGCGTCGCCGAAGAGCGCGCCGCGTCGGCCGAGCGCCGGGCCGAGAGCGCGAGCAGCCAGCAGATCGCCGCACCCTCGGAGGGCTTCGGCGTGCGCGCGGAGCGGCTGCTGCGGCTGGCCGAGAACGAGGCGGCCGACATCCGCTCCGGCGCGGCCGCCGAGTCCAGCGCCCTCGTCGAGCGCGCCAGGGCCGACGCCGAGCAGCGCAGGCACGAGGCGGAGCAGGCGCTGATCGCCCGGTCGGCGCAGGCCGACCAGGAGATCGCGCGCCGCACGGCCGCCCTCGACGAGCGTGAGGGCGCGCTCAAGTCGCAGGTCGAGGCCGCCCGCGGCGAGATCGAGATGCTCACGCGTGCCGCGCAGCGCGAGGCCGACCGGCTGCGTGACCAGGTCCGTCACGAGATCGAGGAGAAGCGGGCCGCGGCCGAGCTGGAGGCCACGCGCGCCGTCGAGGCGGTCGAGAAGGACGTCGCACGGCTCAAGGCGCTGCGCGAGTCCACCCGCCAGGAGCTCGCGCGGATCGTGGAGATCGTGCGAACGGCGTCGGCAGGCGGCGACAACGGCGGCCAGGGCAACCAGGGCGACCGCGCCGACGACGCCGGGCACGGCGGTTCGGGCACGGATTAGCACCTCGGGCGCCCCGAAAGCCGTCCGACGCGCGACAATGGCGCCTGCAGAGAGGCAGGACCGACGGAGGGGGACATGACGATCACGGGGGCGGCTCGGCGCCGCGCCGCCGACCGGGCGGTGACGCGCTGAGCACGTTGCCAGGAGCCGCCGCCGATGGCCGCAGTGCCCAGGAGGCCCCGAAGCGTGAGCGTCGGGGCTCTTCGCTGCGTCCGCGGCTCAGCCCTCCCGCGTTCGGGAGAGCCGCCCGCGCCGTCCGGTGCGCCCACGCCGTCGCGCACGTCCGGGCGGGGCGCCGCGCCGCTCTTCACCCCCCAGCGCTCGTCGGACCAGCCCGCGCCCGGCGCTGCTCCGGACCCGCCCGACTACGTCGTGCCGAAGCTCCCCGAGCAAAAGGAACGCCGCCCCCCGGTGGGGCTGGGCGCCTTCCTCGCGGTCGCCCTCCTCACCGTCGTGGCGCACGCCATCGCCGCCACGTTCACCTCCCTGTGGATCGCCACCGCGAGCGAGGCACGCTTCGCGGTCGCCGTGCTCGCGATCCGCGACTCCACGGTGGCGCCGGTGTCGCTCGCGCCGTGGGACCACCTCGCCGCCATCCAGATCGCGGCCGTCGAGCTGGTGCTGCCCGCCGCCGACCCCGTCACGACCGCCCGCTGGGCGTGCCTCACGCTCGGTGCGCTGGCCACGCTCCTGCTGTGGCCCGTGCTGCGGGGCTTCGGCAGCTCGCTCTCCGCGACGGCCGTCGCGGTGGGCACCCTCGGTGTCGCCCTGCCGATGCTCGCCCTGTACTCCGGCGTGACGACCGCGGCGGCGGCCGTGGTGTGGCTCTCGCTCGCCGCTGCCCTCGCCGTGCGCAACCGCATCCGCGCGGCGGGTCTGGCGGCGCTCGCCGCGGTGGCCACCGTGCCGCTCGCCGCGGCCCCGTTGCTCGCACTGGCCGCGGCCCTGGTCTTCGCGGGCGCGGCCGGGCTGCCCGCGCGGCTGCGGATGCCGGCGGGGATCGTGGCGGCGCTCGCGGCATCGGGCGTCGCGCTCGCGGCGGCGCTGCCCGGCGCCCCGCTGGCCGCGACGACCGGCCCCGACATCCCGCTCGGTGTCGCCCTGGCCTGGGTCGCCGTGGTCGTGGTGCTCGGCCTGGTCGCAGGCCTGGCCGATCGGCTCCTGCTGCCCGTGCTCGCCGCCGCGGTGCCGCTGGTGGCCGTCGGCCTCGCGCCCGGACCGTCCCGCGCCGCCGCGGCGCTGCTGGTCACCCCGGTCGTCGCCGTGGCGCTCGCCGCCGTGGCCGACCAGGTGCGCGACCGTGTCCCGCGCCGCTCGCTGCGTCTCGTGGCGGTCGCCGTGCTGTGCGCGGTGCTCGCCGTGCCGCCCGCGGTGGCGGCCGGGTCGCCCGCGCCCGCCGGGGGATCCCTGGCGGCCTGGGTGACCACCCAGAGCGGCCCCAGCACCCTGGTCGTCGCGGATGCGCTCGACCGCGCGGAGCTGCAGGCCGTGGGCTTCCCCACGGCCCGCCTGCGCGCGCCGTCCGATCCGCCGGTGGCGGGGGAGCTGCGGCTGATCAGCGACCGCCCCGGCGGCACGGCGGTGATGCCCTGTCCCGCGGGCGCGGTGCTCGCGCGCACCCCGAGCGGCAGCGGCGGCGCACCGGCCGTCGTCTGCGGCGCGCTCACGCCCGCCACGGTCGTCGAGGGGAAGGCGCGGACCCGGTTCGGGGCGCAGCTCATCACCAACAGCTCGCTCAGGCTCGACCCGATCGCGGCCGCGTTGCTGCGCGACGGCTCCGTCGACCCGCGGCTCATGCTCACCCTGGCCGCGCTGACCAGCGCCCATCGTGTCGGCGTCGCCGACTTCCCGGCCGTGGCGCTCGACGCCCCCGGCGCGCTGCGGCGCGTGCTGGTGCTGTCGACGTTCGACGGGGTGGCGCCCGCGTCGTCCCAGCTGCTGCGCACCTGGCTCACCGCGCAGCAGTCCCCGTTCGCCCCCACGGCCATCGCGGTCAGCGGACCGAACCTGGTCCTCAACTACCCGGTGCCCTCACCGACCGGCCTGCTGCCCCTATAACGGAACCGGAACGGATATCCGCAGGCGGTAACGCCCCCCAGGGCGTTCCCGACGATCTTGGCAGGAGGCTGCCATGACCATACAACGTCGCGTACTCATCATCGTCGCCGCGGTAGGTGCGGCGCTCGGCCTGGTCTTCGCGGTCGCCGCGCCCGCCATGGCGGCCGACCAGGCCTACCTGCGGCTCGCTCACCTGTCGCCGGACACCCCGAAGGTGGACGTCTACGTCAGCAGTGTCGCCAACCCGGCGCAGTCGGTCGTCGTGCCCGGCGTCGGCTATGGAGCCGTGTCCGCCTACCGCCCGCTGCCCCCCGGCTCCTACGTCGTGAGCATGCGGCTGGCGGGCGCGTCGAAGGACACCCCGCCGGTGATCTCGACGACCGTCGACGCGAAGGCGGGCCAGGCCTACACCGTCGCCGGGACCGGTCTTTCGGCCTCGCTGGGGCTCACCGTCCTCAACGACCAGCTCACCCCCCCGCCCGCGGGCAAGGCGGCCGTCCGCTGCATCAACGGCGCGGTCAGCGTGCCAGCAGTGGACATCGGCCAGGCGGGCAAGCAGCCATGGGCGACGGGCGTCAAGTTCGCCACCACCACCCCGTACACCGACGTCAACGCGGGTACCTGGACCCTGCAGGTCACCGCGCCCGGCAAGCCTCCGGTGTACCTGCCGGTGACCGTGGACGAGAACTCCACGTACTCGGTCGTGCTCCTGGACGAGAAGGGCGCCTTCAGCGCC
The DNA here is from genome assembly GCA_963770115.1 of uncultured Actinomycetota bacterium. GTDB lineage: Bacteria > Actinomycetota > Actinomycetes > Mycobacteriales > Pseudonocardiaceae > Pseudonocardia. The sequence continues at coordinate 24,694 of CAVYOT010000016.1, read as the reverse complement.
CAGCTCATCCGCGACAGCGCCGGATCGACGGTCGCGCCTGCGGGTGGCGTCGAGACCGGGTTCGGCGGCACCGCACCCGCCGACACGGCCGCGCTGCTCGCCTTCGGCGCCGCGGCGACAGCGCTGGGCGCCGTGGCCGCGATGGCGGGGCTGGCGGGGTTGTCCAGGGTCGCCGGGTACCGGCGTGCTCGTTCGCGCTGACCAACTGGAGCCGCAGGCGACCCGGTCCCGTGCGGGCCGGGTCGCCGCGCAGGTCGCGCTGGCGGTGGCGGTGGTCGGCGCGCTGGTCGGTTCGGCCACCGTGGCCGTGCGCACCCCGCTGCCCGTCGCCCACACGGGCGCCGGGCCCACGCCGGGCCCCGTCCTGTTCGACCCCGTCCCGCCCGCGCCGCAGCCCGCGGCCGCCCTGGCGGTGGCGACCACCCTGGACGTGCCCCGACTCAAGATCCGCCGGTCCGCGCTGGTCGACCTCGGCCTCGACGCGTCCGGCGCGCTCGTCCCGCCCGACTCCACCGCGGTGGCGGGTTGGTACACCGGCAGCGCCGTCCCCGGAGAGATCGGGCCCACGGTCATCGCCGGGCACGTCGACTCCTACGAGGGACCCGGCATCTTCTTCCGCCTCGACCAGCTGCGCAAAGGCGACCTCGTCTCCGTCGGCCGGTCCGACGGGGTGACCGTCCGCTTCCGGGTGACCGACGTCGTCATCGTCCCCAAGGACGCCTTCCCCACCCAGCAGGTGTACGGCCCGAGCCCGGGCCCGGAGCTGCGGCTGATCACCTGCGGTGGTGAGTTCGACCATCAGGCCCGACGCTACCTGCGTAACGTCATCGTCTCCGCGGAGTACGTCGACGCCTCCTGACCGGGCGGTTGCCGCGGCGGCGACTACCCTGGGCTGCTGTGACCTACCTCGACCACGCCGCCACCACGCCGATGCTGGACGCGGCCGTCGCGGCGATGTGCGAGGCGCTGTCCCGCACCGGAAACGCATCCTCGCTGCACACCGCGGGCCGTCGCGCACGGCGTGAGGTCGAGGAAGGCCGGGAACGGATCGCCGCGGCCGTGGGGGCCCGCCCGTCCGAGGTCGTGCTCACCACCGGCGGCACGGAGAGCGACAACCTCGCGGTCAAGGGCCTGTACTGGGCGCGCCGCGGCGCCGACGCGCGCCGTCGCCGCGTGCTCGTCTCCGCGATCGAGCACCACGCCGTGCTCGACTCGGCGCGGTGGCTGGCCGAGCACGAGGACGCACAGGTGGAGCTGCTCCCGGTGGACCGGGTCGGCCGTGTGCGCACGGAGACGCTGCGGTCCGCGCTGGCCGCCGACCCCGGCTCGGTCGCGCTGGTGTCGGTCATGTGGGCCAACAACGAGGTGGGCACGGTCAACCCCGTCCGCGAGCTGGCCGCTGTCGCTCATGAGCATGGCGTGCCGCTGCACACCGACGCGGTGCAGGCCGTCGGGATCCTGCCGGTGGACTTCGCCGCGTCCGGCGTCGACGCGCTCACGCTCACCGGGCACAAGCTCGGCGGCCCCTACGGCGCGGGCGCGCTGCTTCTGGGCCGCGAGGTGCCGGTCACGCCGCTGCTGCACGGCGGTGGCCAGGAGCGCGACGTGCGGTCCGGCACCCTCGACACACCCGCGGTCGTGGGGCTGGCCACGGCCGTCGAGCTCGCCGTCGCGCAGGCGCCGCAGCGTGCGGCGGCGATCGCCGGGATGCGCGACGACCTCGTCGGCAAGATCCTCGCCAGCGTGCCGGACGCCGTGCTGAACGGCGACCCGGGCACCAGCGCGATCGACGGCGGCCCGTCCCGGCTGCCGGGCAACGCCCACCTGAGCTTCCCCGGCTGCGAGGGCGACTCCCTGCTCATGCTCCTCGACGCCCAGGGCATCGAGTGCTCCACCGGCTCGGCCTGCACGGCGGGCGTCGCCCAGCCCAGCCATGTGCTGCTCGCGATGGGGGCGGACGAGGCCACCGCGCGGGGGTCGCTGCGGTTCTCCCTCGGCCACACCTCGACCGTGGCCGACGTCGAGCGGGTCACCGCCGTGATCGGCCAGGTCGTCGATCGGGCGCGGCGGGCGGGACAGGCACGGTGAAGGTGCTCGCCGCCATGTCCGGCGGCGTCGACTCGGCGGTCGCCGCCGCCCGCGCGGTCGACGCCGGGCACGACGTCGTCGGCGTGCACCTTGCGCTGGCGCAGGCGCCCGCCGCGCTGCGGGCCGGGTCCCGCGGCTGCTGTTCCAGGGAGGACGCGGGCGACGCCCGGCGCGCCGCCGACGTCCTCGGCATCCCGTTCTACGTGTGGGACTTCGCCGCTCGGTTCGCCGCCGACGTCGTGGACGACTTCGTGGCCGCCTACGCGGCCGGGCAGACGCCGAATCCCTGCCTGCGCTGCAACGAGAAGATCAAGTTCGCGGCCCTGCTCGACCGGGCGCTCGCGCTGGGGTTCGACGCCGTCTGCACGGGCCACTACGCTCGGCTCTCCGACGGCGAGCTGCGCAGGGCCGTCGACGCCGAGAAGGACCAGTCCTACGTCCTGTCCGTGCTCACGGCCGAGCAATTGCGGCACGCGATGTTCCCGCTCGGCGACACGGTCAAGGCCGACGTCCGCGCCGAGGCCGCCGCGCGCGGCCTGCGGGTGGCCGCCAAGCCCGACAGCCACGACATCTGCTTCATCCCCTCCGGCGACACCCGCGCCTTCCTCGCCGCGCGGATCGGGCCGCGACCCGGTGTCGTCGTCGACGCCGTCACCGGCACCGAGCTCGGCCGCCACGACGGCGTGCACGGCTTCACGGTCGGGCAGCGCAAGGGCCTCGGCGTCGCCGCGCCCGCCGCGGACGGGCGCCCCCGGTACGTGCTGGGCATCGAGCCCGCGAGCGGCACGGTCCGCGTCGGCCCGGCCGCCGCGCTGGAGGTCGGCGTGATCGAAGCCGAGCGCCCGGTGTGGACGGCTGGGCGCGCGTCCGGCCCTTTCGACGCGGTGGTGCAGGTGCGCGCCCACGGCGGCCTCGCCCCCGCCAGGGTGCTCCCCGACGGCGCGGGTGTGCGGGCGGAGCTGGCCGAGCCGCTGCGCGGCGTGGCGCCCGGCCAGGCGATCGCGTTCTACGTGGGGGACCGCGTGCTCGGCAGCGCCACGATCACAGCCACCCGCTGACCGCCCCTCGGCCCAGCCCACCCCCGGTCCCGGCTTCGCAAGGGGGCACGGTGCGCTGCGCAGGGCGCCGGGACCCCGCGAGGTGTCAGTGCGGTCTGCGAGGTCGGGCCCGCGCGTCGGACGCGGCCGCAGGCATCCGTCGCCGTCGTCGCCCGTCGTCGCCCCGTCGCCGCTGCACTGCCGCTGTGCCGCTGCACTGCCGCTGCTGTGCCGCTGCTGTGCCGCTGCTGTGCTGTTGCGCCTGCGCTGCTCCCCCGGGCCGTGGCCGAGCGGGCCGCCGCGCCCCCGGGGTGGTAGACAGCCGGGCATGAGCCCCGCCACGACTCCTTCTCCGGCGGGTGCGCCGTGAGCACCGACGACCCGCTCGCGGCCGCGCTCGCCGCCGCCGGGTTGGCGGATGCGCGCCCCGGCGAGACGCAGGCGGGGCCCGTGCTCGAGTCCACGCCCGAGCGCGACCCCGGGCCCACCGCGGCGCCCGCCCGCTGGCCCGACGGCGCGGCCACCTCCGTCGGCTCCATGCCCGGCACCGACCCGCTCGAGGCCGCGACCACGGTGGTGGGCGAGCTGCCGGTGCTGCCCGCCCTGCCCGAGCTGCCTGCCAGGGGGGTCGGGGCCGACATGCTCGGCCGGACGGCGGCCCTGCTCGTCGACATCGCCGTCGAGGTCGTCGCGTCGGGCTACCGCGTCACGGCCAGGCCGGGCCGCGACCAGCGCCGCGCCGTCGACCTCCTGCGCGCCGACCTCGACGCGTTCGACGAGGCCGTCGACGCCGCCCGGCCGCCCTGGGTGAAGGTGCAGGCGACCGGCCCGTGGACGTTCGTGGCGTCGGTCGAGCTGCACTCCGGCCACACCGTGCTCACCGACCGCGGCGCGGTCCGCGAGGTCGCCGCCAGCCTGACCGAGGGCCTGCGCGCGCACGTCGCGGAGGTCGCGGCCCGCACCGGGGCGTCGGTTCTACTACAGCTCGACGAGCCGTCGATCTCCGCCGTGCTGGCAGGCCAGGTGCCCACCCCCTCCGGCTACGGCACGGTGCGCGCCGTGTCGGAGAACGCGGCCAAGGACGTGCTGCGCGAGCTGATCGCGGGCGTCGGCGCGCCCGTCACACTGCACTGCTGCGCGGACCTGCCGCCGCTGGGCGTCCTGGGGGACGTGGGCGCGGTCGCCGTCGGGGTGGACGCGACCCGGCCGTCGGTGGCGGGGCGCACCGCGTCGGCCGCCGCTCTGGACGCGCTCGGCGAGATCTGGGACCGGGGCACCCCGCTGCTGCTGGGCGTGGTGCCCACGCGTTATCCCGGCGGGCGTCCGACCAGCCTCACCCTGGCCCGCACCGCGTTCGACCTGGCCGACCGGCTGGGCTTCGACCGCCTGCGGCTCGCCCACCTCGCCGTCCCGACGCCGACGTGCGGCCTCGCGGGCGCCGACCCCGCGTGGGCCCGCCGCGCGCTCACGCTATGCCGTGAGCTCGGAGAGGCGTTCCTCGACCCGCCCGAACAGCGCGAGTGACCTGCGCCGGGGGACGTTCCCGCCGATCGAAACCCCCGGCGCTCACCCCGAGGCTGCGCCGCCTGCGTCCCCCGTGTCCACGGCGCCCCGGGCCGTGTCACCCCTGGCCGCGGCGTCCCGCTCGGCCGCCCGCGCGGCGAGGAGCGCCGCGAGGGCCCCGAGGATGTGCGCCTCCGCCGCCGCATGCGTCACCCCCAGCTCGCCGAGCAGCTGCGCGCCCGAGCTGCCCTCCTCGGCCAGCAGCCCCAGCAGCAGGTGCTCGGTCCCCACGTAGTTGTGGCCCAGCCGCAGCGCCTCGCGGAAGACGAGCTCGAGCACCTTCCGCGACGGCCCGCTGAACGGAATGTGCTCGCCGGGCTCGGCGTCCGACGTCACCAGGCGGGCCTCGGTGCGCGCGCGCAGGACGTCGAGGTCGACGCCGAGCGCGGTGAGCGTCGTCGCCGCGAGGGCCGTCGGCTCGACCAGCAGCGCCAGCACGAGGTGCTCGGGCACGATCTGCTCCTGACGGCCCCGCCGCGCCGCCGCCTGGGCCTCGACGACCACGCGCCGCGCCTTGTCGGTGAACCGGGCGAAGTCGCGCGCATCGGCGCCCTCGGCGCGCGGCACGAAGCGCTTCTGCACGGCCTGCTTCGTCACGCCCATGTGGCGTCCGATGTCGGTCCAGGACGCGCCGGTCCGCCGCGCCTGGTCCACGAAGTGCCCGATGAGGTGGTCCGCCACCTCCCCGAGGTGTTCGCCGATCGCGACGGCGTCGCCGAGCCGTTCGAGCGCGTCGCCCTCGGGGTTGCGGGTTCTCACGAGGGTGATGAGGTCGTCGAGGCGCACGGCGGAGGTCATGCGTCAACTCTAGGTTGACCCGCGAGGATCGTCAACTGTAGGTTGACGAAATGGCGGCGCTGCGGTGCGGGGCGTTGGGCGGGAACTGTCGGTACGGCTCGGTAGCCTCGGCCCCGTGAGCCCAGAATCCGTTCGCGAGCGGCACGCGCAGCTGTCCAAGGAGGTCAAGAACCACCGGTTCCGCTACTACGTGCTCGACGCGCCCGTGATCTCCGACGGGCAGTTCGACGAGCTGTGGCGCGAGCTGCTGGCTCTCGAGGAGGCGCATCCCGAGCTCGTCACGCCGGATTCGCCGACCCAGCAGGTCGGCGCCACCTTCTCCAGCGATTTCGCCGCCCACGACCACCTCGAGCGCATGCTCAGCCTCGACAACGCGTTCAGCGCCGAGGAGCTGCGGGCGTGGGCCGAGCGGGTCACGCGCGACGTCGGGGCGGAGCACCTCCACTACCTGTGCGAGCTGAAGATCGACGGGTTGGCCGTCAACCTGCTGTACGAGAACGGCAAGCTCACCCGCGGGCTCACCCGGGGTGACGGGCGCACCGGCGAGGACATCACGCTGAACCTGCGCACGCTGGAGGAGGTACCGGAGGAGCTCACCGGCACCGTCGAGTTCCCGGTGCCCACGGTGATCGAGGTGCGGGGCGAGGTCTACTTCCGGTTGGAGGACTTCCAGGCGCTCAACGCCCTGATGGTCGAGGCGGGCAAGCCCGTGTACGCCAACCCGCGCAACACCGCCGCGGGCTCGCTGCGGCAGAAGGATCCGCGCATCACGGCGTCGCGCAAGCTGCGGCTGATCTGCCACGGGTTCGGCAAGCGCGCGGGCTTCACGCTGGAGCGCCAGTCCCAGGGTTACGACGCGCTGCGCGCGTGGGGCCTCCCGGTGTCGGAGCGCTCGGTGGTGCTCACGGGCATCGAAGACGTGATCGCCCACACCGAGTACTGGGGCGAGCACCGCCACGACATCGAGCACGAGATCGACGGCATCGTGGTCAAGGTCGACGAGGTGGCCCTGCAACGGCGGCTGGGCAGCACGTCGCGCGCGCCGCGGTGGGCCATCGCGTTCAAGTACCCGCCGGAGGAGGTCACCACGAAGCTCCTCGACATCCGGGTCAACGTCGGGCGCACGGGCCGGGTCACCCCGTTCGCGTTCATGGAGCCGGTGGTCGTCGCGCAGTCCACGGTGTCGCTGGCCACGCTGCACAACGCCGACGAGGTGCGGCGCAAGGGAGTGCTGATCGGCGATCGGGTCGTCATCCGCAAGGCGGGCGACGTCATCCCCGAGGTGCTCGGCCCGGTGGTCGACCTGCGGGATGGCACCGAGCGCGAGTTCGTCATGCCCACCCATTGCCCGGAGTGCGGCACCGCGCTCGCGCGGCAGAAGGCGGGCGATGTCGATCTGCGCTGTCCGAACGCGCGCTCCTGCCCGGCGCAGCTGCGTGAGCGGCTGTTCCACGTCGCGGGCCGCGGCGCGTTCGACATCGAGGGCCTCGGCTACGAGGCGGCGGTCGCCCTGCTCAAGGCGGGTGTCGTGCAGGACGAGGGCGATGTCTTCGGCCTCACGGAGGAGGACTTGCTGCAGACCGACCTGTTCCGCACGAAGGCGGGGGAGCTGTCGGCCAACGGGCGGAAGCTGCTGGTCAACCTGCAGGTGGCGAAGGATCGCCCGCTGTGGCGGGTGCTGGTCGGGCTCTCGGTCCGGCACGTGGGTCCGACGGCCGCGCAGGCGCTCGCGCGGGAGTTCTCCTCGATGGACGCCATCGAGGCCGCGGCCGAGACGGCGGCGCAGGCCACCGAGGCGGCGGGCCTCGCGATCACCTCCGACGGCAGCGCGGAGGACCCCGGGGACGAGGCCCCTGACGCCCCTGACGTCGGGGTTGCTGACACCCTGCCCGCCGCCGACGGAGCCGTACAGGGAAACGAGGCCCGCCGGGCCGCCGCCGACGCTGTTGCCGCCGCCGACCCGGTTGCCGCCGCCGACGCCCTGGCCGGCGCCGATGCTGTGGCACCTGTCGATGGCGTGGCACCTGCGGCCACCGCGGAGGCTTCGGCGGGGGAGGGCACCGGGCCGTCGGCCGAGGAGGGCGCGGCCGCGGCGGAGAAGGCCGCGCGTGCCGCGGTCCGCGCCCAGGCCAGGGAGCTGGCCGCCGCGCTCGCGCCGATCGCGGGCGTCGAGGGCGTGGGGCCGACGATCGCCGCCGCCCTGCGCGACTGGTTCTCGGTCGACTGGCACCGCGAGGTCGTCGCCAAGTGGCGCGCGGCGGGCGTGCGCATGGTCGACGAGATCGACACGTCGGTCCCCCGCACACTGGAGGGGCTGTCGATCGTGATCACCGGCTCGATGGACGGCTTCTCCCGTGACGAGGCCAGGGAGGCCATCACCGCCCGGGGCGGCCGGGCGGCTGGGTCGGTGTCCAAGAAGACCGCCTTCGTCGTCGCGGGCGAGGCGCCGGGCTCCAAGTTCGACAAGGCGATGGAGATCGGCGTTCCGGTGCTCGACGAGGGGGGCTTCCGGGTACTGCTCGAGCAGGGGCCGGACGCGGCCCGTGCCGTGGCTCAGAAGGGGTGATCGCGAAGGCTGCATCCGGGCGGGAGAGCTCCGGAGTGTCCTGGGCCACATGTGAACGGGCAACAGGCTGAACCTGAGCGCAGCCGTACGGCCGCAGCCCCTACGATCACCGTGCGATCCCGGAAAGCCCTCCGAACGGAGGGGCGATGCCCGGTTCGTTCGCGGGATATCGTCGTCGAAGTGGGGGTGTCGCGGTGTTGCAGGCGGTGCTGAACGGGTCGCGCCCCGAGGACGCGCACCCCGCGCTGCCCATCGTGCCGCGCCATCTGGCCCGCGACGCCAGGGCGGTCGCCGAGCAGGGCGTCTCGTCGGTGCACATCCACCCTCGCGATCCGGACGGCATGGAGACGCTCGATCCGGCCTACGTCGGCGACGCGGTCGCGGCCATCCGGGCCGAGGTCCCCAGCATGGAGATCGGGGTGCCCACCGGGCGCTGGATCCAGCCCGATCCCGAGCGTCGGGTCGATGCCGTGCTCGCCTGGGGCCACCTGGGCATCGGCAAGCCCGACGTGTGTTCGGTCAACGTCCACGAGAAGGGCTGGGAGCGGGTGTGCGCCGCCGCCGAGTCGGTGGGCATCGGCGTCGAGCTGGGGGTGTGGACCAGCGGCGACGCCGTCACCCTCCGCCGCAGCCCGTTGCCCCGGGGTACTACGCGCGTGCTGGCCGAGTCGACGGTGTCCGACCCGAGCACGGCGGTCGCCGAAGGCGTGCGGATCATGCGCGCCCTGGGCTCGGACCTCGGTGTGCCGGTGCTGCTGCACGGCGAGGAGGGCGGCGCCTGGCCCGTCCTGGAGTACGCGACGGGCCTCAACATCGACACGCGCATCGGCTTCGAGGACGTCCTCGTGCTCCCCGACGGGTGGTTGGCCACCGGCAACGACAACCTCGTCTCCAAGGCACTGGAGATCGGCTCCGGCAAGCGCGCGTGGGGCCTGCAGCAGAAGATGCGCTCCCGCCGCAGCCGCTGACGGTCCGGCGGCCGCGTGCTGCCGGACTCGGCCGACCTGCCTCCGTGCCGTCCCGACGGGTTCCTCGAGTCCGCCACCCGTCCAGCCGAGCGCACGTCGAGGCCTCGCGGAGCTGGCAGGCACTTCGCAGGTTCCACGGGCCCCGCGAGGCGCACACGGCCCCTGCGAGGAGGCGCCATCCGGCCTGCTGCCCGAGGTGCGCAGGCCCGGGGCACTAGGCCGTGTCCCGTGGATCAGCGGCCGCGGTCTCCGCGCCCAGATGGCCCCTGGCTGCGTTGTCGGGCGTCTCGAGTACGCCCGGTACGAGAGCCGCCCTCCGCCTTGCCAGGAATCATCTGGATCGCGAAGCCCATCGCCCGTGATCCACGGGACACGGCCTAGCCGCCGAGGAGGGTGGTGACGATCCCGGCCAGATGGCTCAGCCGCGCGAGCTCCGACGGACGGAACGCCGGCCCGCCGGGCCGCCCGACGACCAGGCCCTGCGCGTCGCTGACGGGCCCGAACGGGGCGGCGGCGAGCTCGGTGTCCAGGTCGCTCCACGGTTCGGGCACCCAGTGCACCACCGGGTCGAGCACGATCGCCTTCGACAACGGGAGCCACGGCAGATCGCCGGCGCTCGTCTCGGGCGCCGCGGTGCTCTGCGCGAGACGGTAGGACCGCGTGCCCTCACGCCGCGCGATCAGCGCCCACCCGGCCCGGAAGATCCGCGGGACGCCCTCGGCGAGCAGCTGCCGCCCGTTCTCGGGGTCGCCTGCGATCTCGTCGATCAGCTCGAGCTCGTGGTGGGTCTCCAGGCGCCCCGAGTGCGGGCGCATCGACTCCACCTCGACGCCCGGCACCGACTCCGCCGACGTGATCAGCACGTCCGGGGGACGCCCGCCCGGCAGCTCGACCGCAATGTCGTCGATCGCGTGTCCCGCCGCACGCTCGACCACGGACACCCCGAGGATGTCCGCGCCCGCGTTGCCCAGGGCCGTCGCAACGGCTCCGAGGCTGCCCGGCTTGTCCGGCAGCACGATGCGGAGCAGGTACGACACGCCAGACACGCCCTCTCGCCGACTCCCCCTGAAGGCGGCACCCCCGGCACCCCCCGATCGGCGATTGTGTCAGGGCAAACGCCGTTGGAGCGAGCGTGCGGTCCGGCCGTTCGTCGATCGTCCGGTTTCCGGCCCACCGCGTGCGAGGTCGATCGCCCCTCGCGCCTAGACTCGGGGCTTGGGTCGACGTCCGCGCCCGGTGCCGCGCCGTGACGCCCCACAATCACCGGTGGAGGACATCTTGGCTGCAGATACGGGTGGGATCACCCGGGACGAGGTCGCGCACCTCGCCCGGCTGGCCCGGCTCGCCGTCACGGACGCGGAGCTGGATGTCTTCGCGGGCCAGCTCGACGTGATCCTCGGCGCGGTCGCCCGCGTCGGCGAGGTCGCCGCGGACGACATCCCGCCGACATCGCACGCCGTGCCGTTGGAGAACGTGTTCCGCCCCGACGAGCTCCGCCCGAGCCTCACCCAGGAGCAGGTGCTGGCCTGCGCGCCCGCGGCCGAGCAGGGCCGCTTCCGGGTGCCGCAGATCCTGACCGATGAACCGCTTGCGGGTTCGAGCGGGGAGGAGCGATGACCGAGCTCACCCGTCTCACCGCGGCCGAGCTGGCGGCGAAGATCCACGCGCGTGAGGTGTCGGCCGTCGAGGTCGCGGAGGCGCACCTGGCGCGGATCGCCGCGGTCGACGGGCAGGTGCACGCGTTCCTGCACGTCGCCGAGGAGGCCGCGCTCGCCTCGGCCACGCTCGTCGACGAGAGCCTCGCTGCGGGCACCGCGCCCGCGTCCCCGCTTGCGGGCGTGCCGCTGGCGCTCAAGGACGTGTTCACCACGATCGACATGCCCACAACGGCGGGCTCGAAGATCCTCGAGGGCTGGCGCCCGCCCTACGACGCCACGCTCGCGACCCGCCTGCGGGCGGCCGGGATCACGATCCTGGGCAAGACCAACATGGACGAGTTCGCCATGGGCTCCTCCACCGAGCACTCCGCGTTCGGCCCGACGCACAACCCGTGGGACCTGACCCGCGTCCCCGGCGGCTCGGGCGGCGGCTCGGCGGCGGCGGTCGCCGCGTACGAGGCCCCGCTCGCGATCGGCACCGACACCGGCGGGTCGATCCGCCAGCCCGCGGCGTTCACCGGCACGGTCGGGGTGAAGCCCACCTATGGCGGCGTGTCGCGGTATGGGCTGATCGCCTGCGCGTCGTCGCTGGACCAGGGCGGCCCGTGCGCGCGCACCGTGCTCGACGCCGCGTTGCTGCACGAGGTGATCGCGGGCCACGACCCGCTCGACTCCACGTCGATCGACGCGCCGGTGCCCGCTGTCGTCGCGGCCGCCCGCGAGGGCGCGCGCGGCGACCTCTCCGGGCTGCGCGTCGGCGTCGTCCGCGAGCTGGGCGGCGAGGGCTACCAGCCGGGCGTGCGGGCGTCGTTCGAGCAGGCGGTGACGCAGCTGGAGAAGCTGGGCGCCGAGCTGGTCGAGGTGAGCTGCCCGCACTTCGAGTACGGCCTCGCCGCCTACTACCTGATCCTGCCCAGCGAGGTGTCGTCCAACCTGGCGCGGTTCGACGCGATGCGCTACGGCCTGCGCGTGACCCCCGCCGACCCAGGAAGCGGGTCGGCGGAGGAGGTCATGGCCGCCACTCGCGAGGCCGGGTTCGGCGCGGAGGTGAAGCGCCGGATCATCCTGGGCACCTACGCGCTGTCGTCGGGCTACTACGACGCCTACTACGGGCAGGCGCAGAAGGTGCGCACGCTCATCGCGCGCGACTTCGCCGCCGCCTTCGCACAGGCCGACGTGCTCGTCTCGCCCGCGACCCCGACCACGGCCTTCCCGATCGGGGAGAAGGTGGATGACCCGCTGGCGATGTACCTCAACGACCTCGCCACGATCCCGACCAACCTCGCGGGCACCGCGGCGCTGTCGGTGCCGTCCGGGCTCGCCGACGACGGCCTGCCCGTCGGGCTCCAGATCATGGCGCCCGCGCTGGGCGAGGCCGTGATGTACCGGGCGGCCGCGGCGTACGAGGCGTCGCGGCCCACCCCGACCGCACCGGAGGTCCTGCTGCCATGAGCGCCGACGTACTTCTTCCCGCGGAGGCGGAATCACGGACCGCCGACGTACTTCTTCCCGCGGAGGCGGAATCATGACGGCCCCTACGCTCGTCGCCTTCGACGAGGTCGTCGAGCGCTTCGACCCGATGCTCGGGCTCGAGGTGCACGTCGAGCTCAATACGCACACGAAGATGTTCTGCGGCTGCCCCACGAGGTTCGGCGCCGAGCCCAACACGCAGGTCTGCCCCACCTGTCTGGGGCTGCCGGGTTCGCTGCCGGTCGTCAACCGGGCCGCGGTGGAGTCGGCGATCCGGATCGGGCTGGCGCTGCACTGCGAGATCGCGCCGTGGTGCCGGTTCGCGCGCAAGAACTACTTCTACCCGGACATGCCCAAGAACTTCCAGACGTCCCAGTACGACGAGCCGATCGCCTACGACGGCTACCTGGACGTCACGCTCGACGACGGCACGGTCGTCCGGGTGGGCATCGAGCGGGCGCACATGGAGGAGGACACCGGCAAGTCGCTGCACGTCGGCGGCTCGACCGGGCGGATCCACGGCGCCGAGTACTCGCTGCTCGACTACAACCGCGCGGGGGTCCCGCTGATCGAGATCGTCACGAAGATGATCCCGGACACCGGGGCGCGCGCGCCGGAGGTGGCCCGCGCGTATGTCACCGCGCTCCGCGACCTGATCAAGGCGCTCGGCGTGTCCGACGTGCGCATGGACCAGGGTTCGATGCGCTGCGACGTCAACCTCTCGCTGTCACCGAAGGGCTCGGGCGTGCTCGGCACGCGCAGCGAGACCAAGAACGTCAACTCGCTGCGGTCGGTCGAGCGCGCCGTGCGGTTCGAGATGGCGCGGCAGGCCGCGGTGCTGGATGCGGGCGAGCCGGTCGTGCAGGAGACCCGGCACTTCGAGGAGCAGTCGGGCACCACCCGCCCGGGGCGGCGCAAGGAGACCTCCGAGGACTACCGCTACTTCCCGGAGCCCGATCTCGTCCCGATGGCCCCGTCGCCGGAGTGGATCGAGGAGCTGCGCGGCACCCTGCCTGAGCTGCCGTGGGCGCGGCGGGCGCGGCTGCAGGCGGAGTGGTCGCTCACCGACGAGGAGCTGCGCGATCTCGTCAACGCCGGGGCGCTGGACCTCATCGAGGCCACCGTCGCGGCGGGTGCGCCCGCCGGTGAGGCGCGGTCGTGGTGGGTGTCCTACCTGACGCAGAAGGCGAACGCAGGCGACGTGCCGCTCGATGCCCTTCCGATCACCCCGGGGGCGCTGGCGCGGGTGGTCGCGCTGGTGGCGTCGGGAGAGCTGACGAACAGCCTGGCGCGCCAGGTCGTCGACGGGGTGCTCGAAGGCGAGGGCACGCCCGACGAGGTGGTGCGGTCCCGTGGGCTCGCCGTCGTCTCGGACGAGGGTGAGCTCGTCGCCGCCGTCGACGCCGCGCTCGCGGCCCAGCCCGACGTCGCCGACAAGATCCGCGGCGGCAAGGTGGCGGCCGCGGGCGCGATCGTGGGCGCGGTGATGAAGGCGACCGGCGGCAAGGCCGACGCCAAGCGGGTGCGCGAGCTCGTGTTGGAGCGCTCCTCCTAGGAGCGCCCGGCTCCGCCGCCGCCGTTCATCTGGATCCGGATCACCCGGTCGTCGCTGGAGACGGGATTGCCGCCCGCCTTGTTCTCCGTGCCGAGCCAGAGGAATCCGTCCGGCCCGAGCGTGACCGCGCCCAGCCTGCCGTAGACGCCCTTCAGCACGGTCTGCGGCTGGCCGCTGAACAGCCCGTTCTTGTCCGCGCGCAGGACGTAGGCGGCCGTGCCGTCGGTCTCGGCGACGGTCACCGTTCCGTCGTGCGCCGCGCATCCGGCCACCCCGGGGTTGTCCGGCCACCGCCACGCGGCCGTGGGCAGCGGGCCGGGGGTCACCAGGTGCAGCACGTCGCCCGCGAAGGTGCGGTCCGACAACCAGGTCAAGGTGCTGACTTCGTCGACGCACAGGCCACCGGGGTCGCTCACGCCCGTGCTCAGCACCGGCGACGTCGGGTCCGGGTTGCCCTTGGCGGGCCGCCCGAGCGTGTCGATGCGCAGCACCTTCCCCGCGAGCGAGCCGGGCAGCGAGGTGTCGACGCCCGTGTCGCCGGTGGCCACCAGCAACGAGCCGTCGAGGTCCACCCCGAGCGCGCCCGCGTTGTGCACGTACCCGCGCGGGATCCCGACGAACACCGGCTTCGGCGGCTCGCCGGGGGCGAGCTTCACCACCCGGTTGTCGGTCGGGGTGGTGACGTAGGCATAGACGAGCTGATCCTCGGCGTAGGCGGGGGAGAGCACGAGCCCCGTGAGGCCGCCCGCGCTCGGGTCCACCGGGATCGTCGTGACGAGCGTCGGCGCCACGCCCTGGCGCACCTTGAGCACCCTCCCGGTGGTGCGCTCGCCGACGAGCGCCGACAGCCCGTCGGGCAACACGGCGACCGCGCCGACCGGGTTCAGACAGGTGACGACGACCTGGGGATCCGGGTCGACGCAACCGGACGGCGCCCGCGGCGCGCCGCTCGGGTCGGCCTCGGCCGACGGGGTCGGCTCGCCCGTCGGGGGGTTCGCCACCGCGGGGGGACCGCCGAGCTCGCCGACGCCCTCGACCTTGTCGCGCCAGTCGTGCGGACCCCCGTCGGGGAACGACGCGCAGCCCGACAGGAGCAGAACGGCCACCAGCGCGAGCGCGCCCCGCAGCCGTCCTGTCACGCGAGCAGGCTAGGTGGGATGGGGTGAGCGGCCGGTGAGTACCGTCGGCCGCCATGGATGTTCTCGTCCCGCACGAGGCGGGGATCGCTGCGCTGGCCGACGTGCCGGGCGTGCGGGCGGTCCAGTACGACCCCGGCGCCGCGTTGCCGCCCGACGCGCAGACCGCGGAGGTGCTCGTCCTCCCGTTCCTCGCGACGGGCGAGCTCGTGGACGCGCTCGCGACGCTGCCGAAGCTCCGTCTGGTGCAGCTGCTCACGGCGGGGGCCGAGGCGTGGATCGGGAAGCTGCCCGACGGCGTCGCGCTGTCGGACTGCCGGGGCGCGCACGGCGGCGCCACCGCCGAGTGGATCGTCGCGATCCTCCTGGCGGTCTACCGCCACCTGCCGCGCTTCGGCGCGGCGCAGAGCGAGGGCCGCTGGGACTACCACCAGACCGAGGAGCTGGCGGAGAAGCGCGTGCTGATCGTCGGGGCGGGCGACGTCGCGGAGCAGACGGTGGCGCGGCTCGCGCCGTTCGGCGTGTCGACCACGCTGGTCGGCCGCCGGGCCCGCGACGGCGTCCACGCGATCGACGAAGTGCACGACCTGCTCCCGCACTACGACGCGTGCGTGGTGATCGTCCCGCTGACGGACGCGACCCGCGGCCTCGTCGACGCCGCGTTCCTCGCCGCCATGCCCGACGGGGCAGTGCTGGTCAACGCCGCGCGCGGGCCGGTGGCGGACACGGACGCGATCGTCGCCGAGCTGATGTCGGGGCGGCTGCGCGCGGCGCTCGACGTGACCGACCCGGAGCCGCTTCCCGCGGGCCACCCCCTGTGGCGCGCGCCAGGGCTCCTGCTCACCCCGCACGTCGGCGGCAGCGTGCCGTTGGCCATCGGGCGGGCGTTCCGGATCGCCGCCGAGCAGATCGCGGAGTTCGCCGCGGGAAACACGCCCCCGAATCTGGTCCAGGACGGGTACTGACCACCGGTCGCGGGATACTGTGCCGCGCATGACCGAACAGCCCACGACGTCGTACCCGGGGTTCGGCAGTTACGGCGCGCCCGCGCAGCCCGACTCGACCCGTCCGACCCGGCGTCCGCTCACGTGGAACGGCGGCACCGACATCGGGCTGCTGCTTCTCCGCCTCGGCGTCGGCGGCGTCGTCTTCGCCCACGGGGCGCAGAAGGTGTTCGGGCTGTGGGGTGGGCCGGGCATCGCCGCGTTCGCCAACCACCTCACCGCCTTCGGCTACCAGCAGGCGAACACGCTGTCCTGGGTCGCCGGGATCACGGAGCTGGTCGCGGGCGCGTTCATCGTGCTCGGGCTGCTGACGCCACTGGCGGCGGCCGCGGTGCTCTCGATCATGATCAACGCCGTGCTGCTCAAGCTGACCAACGGGTTCTTCGTGACCGGGCCGTCGGGGAGCGACGCCGTCGAGTACACGCTGGTGCTCGGGCTCAGCTCGGCGTGTCTGGTGTTCACGGGTCCGGGGCGGATCGCGCTGGACAACGGCCGCGCGTGGCACCGGCGGCCCGCCTCGTGGGGGGTGCTGGCGCTGGTGATCGCCGTCGCCGTCGCCGTGCTCGTGTACATCCTGCTCCGGCGCCCGGCGGTGGGCTGACGCCCGCGCAGGCGTTCAGCCCACGAAGATCGCCGAGATCCGCCGACGCCGGCGATGATGGAGGTGCGGTGCCGGACGCGGCGTGGCTGCCCACCGTGGAGCGGCGCCTGGGTGCGCCCGTGTGGGTGGTCGGGCGCGCGCCGCTGACCGGCGGGTACGTCGCCGCGTCGGTCGAGCGGGTCGAGCTTGAGGTTGGCGGTCGGCCGCTCGCCGTCGTGCTCAAGGCCGCCGGGCCGGTCGAGGTGGCGGCCATGCGGGCGATCGCCGTCGTCGACGTGGCGCCGCGCCCGTTGGCGATAGGACCGGGCTGGCTGGTGCTGCCGTTCGTCGACGGGCCGCCGCTCGGGCCCGACGACCCGGTGCCCGACGCCGTCTGGCGGACCCTGGCCACGGTGCACGCGCACTGGCGGGGTCGACGGCCGCGCGGCGTGCCCGTCGTCGACGCGTCGTGGTGGGCGGCGCTGTGCGACCGCACGCTCGTCGCCGTCCGGGGCGGGCTCGCGCGCACGGGGGAGCGGGAGTTCGCCGACGCCGAGCGGGCGTTGGTCGCCTGGAGGACCGAGCCCGCGATCGCCGACGCGCTCACCCGGATGCCGCGCACCCTCGTCCATGGCGACGCCCACCGCGGCAACGTGCTCGGCAGGGTCGACGATGCGGTGCTGATCGACTGGGGCAACGCCCGCGTCGCCCCCGCCGCTCTCGACCTCGCGACCCTCTCTGCCCAAGGCGCAACGCCACCTGATCACCACCCCCGGCCGCTGCCGCCCGAGCGCGACTGGGCCGACGTGCAGGTCCACGTCCAGTACCTGGGCTTCGCCGCCGACCACCTCGGCGCCGTCCGGGTCGGCGAGATGATCGCGACAGCAGACGCCGCCCTGTCCCGCCTCCGCGCACACGCCCCTGCCCGCAGCCCCCAGACGTAAGCGGCCCAGGCCAACCACGCAGCCCCGGGTCGGGCTCGCCCCCCGACGGCCGTCCCCGGCCCGAGCTCGCACCCGGCCCAGACCTTTGCGCGCAGCAGGAGGCAGGAGCAGCCCGCCGAGGCCAGGGAGGTCCGCCGGAGTTCCCTGCAGTACCGGACTTGTGCGAGCGCTCAGGCGTGAGCTTGCCTCGCCGGCCGCGCCCTCGCGGACCACCCGGCGACCGCGCGCGGCGACTCCTACGGCACCCGGCGCACCGCGCCGGTGTGCGCGCTCGTTGCCAGGGCGGCGTAGGCGCGCAGGGCCTTGCTCACCTTGCGGTCGCGGTCGCGGGGCTGCCAGGGGCGCTCGCTCGCCTCCATCTTGGCGCGCCGCTCGGCCAGCACCTCGTCGGGAACGGCGAGGGCGAGCGTGCGCTCGTGCACGTCGATGACGACGCGGTCGCCGTCCTCGATCAGCCCGATCACCCCGCCCGCGGCGGCCTCGGGGGAGATGTGCCCGACCGAGATGCCGACTGGAGCCGCCGGAGAACCGGCCGTCGGTGATCAGCGCGCACACCTGGCCCAGGCCCGGCACCCTTGAGGAACGACGTCGGGTGCAGCATCTCCTGCATCCCCGGCCCGCCGGACGGCCCTTCGTAGCGCACCACCAGCACGTCGCCGGGCTGCGACCTGCTTGCCGAGGATCGCCGAGACGGCCTCCTCCTGGCTCTCGACGACCCGCGCCGGGCCCTCGAAATGCCACAGCTCCTCGTCGATGCCCGGCCGTCTTGATCACCGCGCCGTCGGGCGCGATGTTGCCGCGCAGCACGGCGAGCCCGCCGTCCATCGTGTACGCGTGCGCGACGTCCCGGATGCAGCCGCCTCGCCGCGTCGGTGTCGAGCGAGCGACCACCGGTTCGTCGTCGAGAACGGCGCGGTCGTGCGCACCCCGCCCGGCGCGGCGTGGAAGAGCTCCACCGCCTCTGCCGACGGCGCGGACGCCGGACGTCCCAGTGTCCAGCCACTGCGTCCAGGGACGGCGAGTGGACGGTGTGCACGTCCGCGTTCAGCAGCCCGGCGCGGCGCAGCTCGCCGAGGATGGCCGGGATGCCGCCGGCGCGGTGCACGTCCTCCATGTGGTAGTCGGAGTTCGGGCGCGACCTTGGACAGGCACGGCACCCGCCGGGAGATCGCGTCGATGTCGGCGAGGTCGAAGTCGATCTCGCCCTCCTGCGCCGCGGCGAGGATGTGCAGCACGGTGTTGGTGGAGCCGCCCATCGCGACGTCGAGCGCCATCGCGTTCTCGAACGCCTCCCGGCTGGCGATCGAGCGCGGGAGCGCCGACGCGTCGTCGTCGCTCGTACCAGCGCCGGGCCAGGTCCACGACGGTCCGCCCGGCCCGCGAGAAGAGCGCGCGGCGCGCCGCGTGGGTGGCGAGCGTCGAGCCGTTGCCGGGCAGCGCGAGGCCGAGCGCCTCGGTGAGGCAGTTCATCGAGTTGGCGGTGAACATGCCCGAGCACGAGCCGCACGTCGGGCACGCCGAGCGCTCGACCAGCGTCGAGCCCCTCGTCGTCGACCTGCGTCGGACGCCGACGCGGAGATCGCCGTGATGAGGTCGGTCGGCGCGTGCGCGACCCCGTCGACGACGACGGCCTTGCCGGCCTCCATCGGCCCGCCGGACACGAACACCGTCGGGATGTTCAGCCGCATGCGCCGCGTTGAGCATGCCCGGCGTGATCTTGTCGCAGTTGGAGATGCAGACCAGCGCGTCGGCCGCAGTGCGCGTTGACCATGTACTCGACGGCGTCGGCGATCAGCTCGCGGCTGGGCAGCGAGTAGAGCATGCCGCCGTGGCCCATCGCGATGCCGTCGTCGACGGCGATCGTGTGGAACTCGCGCGGCACGCCGCCGGCCTCGCGCGACCGCGTCGGCGACGATCTCGCCCAGGTTCTTGAGGTGCACGTGACCGGGCACGAACTGGGTGTAGGAGTTGGCGATGGCGACGATCGGCTTGCCGAAGTCGGCGTCGGTCATGCCGGTGGCGCGCCAGAGCGCGCGCGCGCCGGCGGCGTTGCGGCCGTGGGTGGTGACGCGGGAACGAAGTGCGGGCATCAGGCGTCTCCGAGGGTGAGGTGCCCGCCGGACGCGGCGGCGAGCTGAGGCAAGGTCACGGATGCGGACGGAGGGGAGCGGTAACTCGGCACCGTCAGTCAGCACCGCCCGCACCCCACCCTTGTCGCGCAGGCGCAGTGAGCTGATCTCCGACCACGGTACGCGCCGGGTTCCGACGAGGCGCCGATGGTCAGCGCCTCGGCGTCGGCGACCGTCCGCACCCGCAGCACCCAGACGACCACCGCGACCGGCACGAGGTAGATCAGCCAGAAGAACGGCGCGCCGAACGCCACCGGTGTGGCGCAGACGGCGAGCAGCACGGCCCCCAGGATCGCCAGCGAAGGAACGCGGAACACCGCGCGAGGCTGCTCGCTCACCCCGTCATCGTCGCACCGTCGCCGCAGCGGGCACGCCACGACACCGGCGTTCGGGTGCCCGCACCGGCGTCGCGGCGCCCGTGCGGGCACCACTTCGCCTGTGCCGCCCGGAAGGCTCATGCGTCCGGCCGACTCCCACGATCCGGACACCCGTCCCACGGATTTGACGCCCGGGCCGGCGGGCCGCTAGCGTCGCGAGCATGTCCACGGACCTGGTCCTCGTACTTCCCAGGCGCGTCAACGCCTGAGCGAGCACTCGGTCGTCGACGCGCCACCCTCGTTCCGCCATCCCGGCGGTCGGGGGTTTTTTCATGTTCGGAACCCATCACGAGCAGTCACCATCACGAGCAGCGAGGCGAAGCCCAGATGACCACCGCAACCCCCCGATCGGGGCCGAAACCGGCGCCACCGCCCGGAAGGCCTGCCACGGCACAGCGCACGGAGACCCCGCGCGTCGACGCCGTGGGTGGAGCCGTGCCCGAGCCGCGCATCAACGCCGTCCCGATGACCGGCGCGCAGTCGCTCGTCCGGTCGCTGGAGGCGCTCGGCGTGAGGTCATCTTCGGCATTCCGGGCGGCGCGATCCTGCCGGCCTACGACCCGCTGTTCGACTCCACGAGTCCGGCACATCCTGGTCCGCCACGAGCAGGGCGCGGGGCACGCCGCGACCGGGCTACGCCCAGGCCACCGGCAAGGTCGGCGTCTGCATGGCGACCTCCGGTCCGGGTGCGACCAACCTGGTCACCCCGATCGCGGACGCCCACATGGACTCGGTCGCCGATCGTCGCGATCACCGGGCAGGTGGTCCCGCGCGCTGATCGGCACGGACGCGTTCCAGGAAGCCGACATCGCCGGCATCACGCTGCCGATCACGAAGCACAACTACCTGGTGCATGACGCCCGAGGAGATGCCGCGGATCGATCGCCGAGGCGTTCCACCTGGCGTCCACGCGGCCGACCCGGCCCGGTGCTGGTGGACATCCCCAAGGACGTGCTGCAGGAGCAGACCACGTTCCGCTGGCCGCCGACGCTCGAGCTGCCCGGCTACCGGCCGACGACCCGCCGCACGGCAAGCAGATCCGCGAGGCCGCCCGGCTGATCACCGCCGCGAAGCGCCCGTGCTGTACGTCGGCGGCGGCGTGCTCAAGGCGCAGGCGTCCGCCGGAGCTGCTGCAGCTCGCCGAGCTGACCGGCGTCCCGGTGGTCACCACGCTGATGGCCCGCGGCGCGTTCCCCGACTCGCACCCGCAGCACGTCGGCATGCCCGGCATGCACGGCACCGTCCGGCCGTGTACGCGCTGCAGAAGTCCGACCTGCTCGTCGCGCTCGGGCGCCCGGTTCGACGACCGGGTCACCGGCCAGCTCGACTCGCTTCGCCCCGCACGCCACAGATCGTGCACGCCGACATCGACCCGGCCGAGATCGGCAAGAACCGCCGCGCCGACGTGCCGATCGTGGGCGACGCCGGAGGTCGTCATCGAGCTGATCGGCGCGGTCAGCGCGCCGAGCGGGCCGGCGCACCGGCGCGCCGACCTGGCCGACTGGTGGGCGCAGCTGGACGACCTGCGCGACACGCTACCCGCTCGGCTACGACGAGCCGCCGGACGGCACGCTGTCGCCCCGCAGTACGTGATCGAGCGGATCGGCGCAGATCGCCGGCCCGGACGCGATCTACACGGCCGGCGTCGGGCAGCACCAGATGTGGGCGTCGCAGTTCATCCGCTACGAGAAGCCGCGCACCTGGCTCAACTCCGGCGGTCTGGGCACGATGGGCTACGCGGTGCCGGCCGCGATGGGCGCCAAGATGGCGCGGCCGGACGCGATCGGTCTGGGCGATCGACGGCGACGGCTGCTTCCAGATGACCAACCAGGAGCTGGCCACCTGCGCGATCGAGGGCATCCCGATCAAGGTCGCCATCATCAACAACGGCAACCTCGGCATGGTCCGGCAGTGGCAGACGCTGTTCTACAACGAGCGCTACTCCAACACCGACCTCGGTACCCACAAGCACCGCATCCCGGACTTCGTGAAGCTCGCCGAGGCGCTGGGCTGCATCGGGCTGCGCTGCGAGACGGCGGACGACGTCGACAGGACGATCGAGCCGGCGATGGAGATCAACGACGCACCCGGTCGTGATCGACTTCGTGGTCGGCAAGGACGCGCATGGTGTGGCCGATGGTCGCCGCCGGCACCGAGCAACGACGAGATCATGGTCGCGCGCGACGTCCGCCCGCTGTTCGACGACGACGAGCTCGCGGCGGGGCTTGCGGAGATCGACGCCGTCACCGTCGAGTGCCTGGGAGAGACGATGATGAGCCACACCCTCTCCGTCCTGGTGGAGAACAAGCCCGGCGTGCTCGCCCGGGTGGCGCGGCTGTTCTCCCGGCGCGGCTTCAACATCGACTCGCTCGCCGTCGGGCGAGACCGAGCACGCCGGACATCTCCCGGATGACCATCGTCGTCAACGTCGACGACGTCCCGCTCGAGCAGGTCACCAAGCAGCTCAACAAGCTGGTCAACGTGACTCAAGATCGTCGAGCTGGAGTCGGACGCTGTCGGTCCAGCGCGAGCTGCTGCTGGTCAAGGTGCGCGCCGACCGGCGCGTCCGCAGCCAGGTGCTGGAGACGGTCGAGCTGTTCCGGGCCGAAGGTCGTCGACGTCGCGGCCGACGCGCTCACGATCGAGGCGACCGGTACCGCGGACAAGCTCGACGCGCTGCTGCGGGATCTCGAGCCGTACGGAATCCAGGAGATGGTGCAGTCCGGGCACCGTCGCGATCGGCCGTGGGTCCCGCTCGATCACCGCCCCGCGCCCGCTGAGCGGAGCTTGCGGAGCGAACATCAAACCGACTGGAGAAACCCTGTGACCGCAGACATCTTCTACGACGACGACGCCGATCTGTCGATCATCCAGGGCCGCAAGGTCGCCGTGATCGGCTACGGCAGCCAGGGCCACGCGCACGCGCTGTCGCTGCGCGACTCCGGCGTCGACGTGCGCGTCGGCCTGCCGGAGGGCTCGAAGAGCCGGGCCAAGGCCGCCGAGCGAGGGCCTGCGCGTCGTCACGCCGGCCGAGGTGTCGGCCGAGGCCGACGTCATCATGATCCTGGCGCCGGACACCGCGCAGCGCTAGATCTACGCCGAGGACATCGCGCCGAACCTGAACGCCGGCGACGCGATCTTCTTCGGGCACGGCTTCAACATCCGCTACGACCTGATCAAGCCGCCGGCCGACGTCGACGTCGCGATGGTCGCGCCGAAGGGTCCCGGGCCACCTGGTGCGCCGCCAGTTCGTGGACGGCAAGGGCGTGCCGTGCCTGGTCGCGGTCGAGCAGGACGCGACCGGCGGGGCGTTGGCGCTGGCGCTGTCCTACGCGACGGCGATCGGCGGCACGCGCGCCGGCGTCATCGAGACCACGTTCACCGAGGAGACCGAGACCGACCTCTTCGGCGAGCAGGCCGTGCTCTGCGGCGGCGCCGTCGGCGCTGGTGCAGACCGGTTTCGAGATGCTGACCGAGGCCGGCTACGCGCCCGAGATCGCCTACTTCGAGTGCCTGCACGAGCTCAAGCTGATCGTCGACCTGATGTACGAGGGCGGCATCGCCACGGATGCGCTACTCGATCTCCGACACCGCCGAGTACGGCGACCTCACCCGCGGCCCGCGGATCATCACGCCCGCGGTCAAGGACGAGATGCGCAAGATCCTCGGCGAGATCCAGGACGGCGCGTTCGCCCGCGAGTGGGTCGCCGAGGACGACGCCGGCCGCCCGAACTTCACCCGCGCTGCAGAAGCAGGGCGCCGGCGCACCCGATCGAGGAGGTCGGCGAGAAGCTGCGCGGCCTGATGAGCTGGGTGGGCACGAAGGCCACCTGAGCGCCACGGTCGCAGGGCCCGGCCACACGGCCGGGCCCCCGTGCGTGGGCGGAGTCAGCCCAGCGGGTCGGGCAGGGCCTGCGGCCCGGCCGCACACCGTCGTCCGAGGTGCTCCGCGCTCACCTGCTCGAAGAGCGGCCGTTCGGCGGCGGTGAGCGCGGGTTCGGCCCGGCACCGCTGGTCGCGCACGATCGGCGCGTCGGCCCGATGGCAGAGCACCTCCACGTCGCCCGCGGCCCACCACGCGCCCGAGTCGCTGTCGGGGGGCGGCTCTACGATCGGATGCGTACCTGAACTCGAACTGGGAGCCTTCGTGAGCACCGCTGCCACCCGCCCTGTCGTCCTGCTCGCCGAGAAGCTCGCGCCGTCCGCGGTCGCGCTCCTCGGCGGCGACGTGGAGATCCGCCACGTCGACGGCACCGATCGCCCCGCGCTGCTCGCGGCCGTCGCCGAGGCCGATGCGCTGCTCGTGCGTTCGGCCACCAAGGTGGACGCCGAGGTGCTGGCCGCGTCCGCCCGGCTCAAGGTCGTCGCCCGTGCGGGCGTCGGCCTGGACAACATCGACGTGGCCGCCGCCACCCAGCGCGGCGTCATGGTCGTCAACGCGCCCACGTCCAACATCATCAGTGCCGCCGAGCACGCCGTCGCCCTGCTGCTGGCCGCGGCGCGGCACATCCCCGCGGCCGACGCGAGCCTGCGCCAAGGCCAGTGGAAGCGCAGCAGCTTCACCGGCGTCGAGCTGAACGGCAAGACCGTCGGCGTCGTCGGGCTGGGCAAGATCGGCCAGCTGGTGGCCCAGCGGCTCGCGGCGTTCGGCGTCTCGCTGATCGCCTACGACCCGTACGTCGCGCCCGCCCGCGCCGCCCAGCTGGGGATCGAGCTGCTGTCCCTCGAGGATCTCCTGCGCCGGGCCGACATCGTTTCCATCCACCTGCCCAAGACCCCGGAGACGCTCGGCCTCATCGGCAAGGACCAGCTCGCCCTCAC